>JAYSFV010000001.1:0-1188399 GCA_041913105.1 Kaistella sp.
CTTAAGTTCTTCGGTTGAGTTTTTGTGCAAGGTTCAAGATTAGTAATTCTGTTGAACTTTTGTGCTAAAAACCCCCGCCTTCGCCAAGCGCCAAAACGTTAGCGGTAATGTTAACCAAACTCGACCTAAAAATAGACAAAAGTGAGAAGAATTACATTTTTAAAATTTTTATTATTAATGTTACCACTCGGACTTTTAGCAAGCCCGCAAATGCCTGATTACATTATTTATAAAAATGATACTATTCCAACTTATAATTTAATCCTTGAAAAACATTTGCAAAGTCAAGAAACATCAGAAACAGACAAGTTATTTGGATTAAGTTTTCGAAATGGTTCTTCTTTTAACTGTTGGAGAGGATATCAAGCAATTTATAAAATCGAAAATGATAGTCTAAATCTCGTTGAAATAATTAATTGCGGAGAATTAAGAAATGGCAAAATTGACAAAACTCAATCAATTGAAAAGATGAAAGCTATTTTTAAAGAGAGATTTAAAAACGGAAAAGTTTTTATTGATTGGTTTGAAGGAGATATTAATTTTCCTTTGACAGATAAAATTTTAAGATGGGACGGAGTATTTTACAAAATATTTGAGAAAGAAAAAGTAATTAGTATTTCAAAAGGGTTTGTAACTAATAATCAAGATGTTAATAACTATATTGATGATCCGAAGAAAATAGACAGACGAGATAAGAATAAAGTTTCAGACTTCTTATTTAAAAAACTTAAAAAGATTAATTGGAAAAACTCAAATGATTTTGATTGCGGTACAAAATATTTAGTTACAATAGATGAAAAAGGAAATATTTCAAAAGTAAGAATGGTATATTCCGATGAAGAAATTGAAGAATTTTATGAAAAAGATGAGTATAATTTCTGTATTGAAAAAATATTTAATAGTTTAAAATCTTTAAAGTTTGATATTATAAAAGACAAGGGAAAACCAATATCTGAAGATATTTATATTCATATATGGCAAGAAGAAAATGGGAAACTTGAAAACTGGTCACATTAAAAACACTACCGCTAACAAGGGTTTGGCGCAATGGCGGGTTAAGTGATAAATTGAAGTTTCGGCTTTCTATTCCGCAAAAAGCCAATTATATTGACTTTTTTCTTAAATTTAGAAAATAATAAAAGGCTGTTGCTTAGCTTAGTGCATAATTGAAAGTTTTGGCTTTCTAATCCACCACTATCGCCAATACGCGGCCCGTTAGCTGTAATTTTATACAAACCAACTTCCAAAAAGTGAATCATTTAACTTTTAAACTAGATAGATTAAAATTATCAAAATACATACTCATTGCACTAATCTTTTTATTAGGCTTTGGATATATAATGCTTAATGTAAAAGATTTAACATCTGAATATCCTTCTGGAAGTAGAAGATATAATTGGATTGGAGTTCTATTTTATCAAAAACCTAATCTTTTATTTGCATTCAGTTTTATAATAAATTTAGCTGTTACATTTTTAATAATTGATTTACTACCAATGTTAATTTCAGGAAAATTGGAATTATCAAAGAAAAATGGAACAATTTATAGAAATGGAAAATACTTTGTAGAACAAAAAGATATTCTAAAAACAGAATATTTTGAAAGTAATAACAATTCTGCAATTTTTATATTTTTGAAAACAAATGAAAATTTGAAAAAATTCAGAGAAACTTTTTATGAAAGGCTTCAAGTGATTTTTTTTCTCTTATTAAACAAAAATAAAATTCAAATAAGATTAACTTACTTAAATAAAGATGTTCAAAACTTAAAAAAAATAAATACATTTTTAAATGATTAATAAAAACTACAGCTAACAGTGTATTTGCAAAATGCGGGGTTTAAATCAAAGTTGAAAAGCATCAATCATTTAACCGCAAAAATGCTTTTCATCTTGATTTTATTTGTAATTTAACAATCTGAAAAAGCATTTTGCTTCGCTCTGTCTGAATTGAACTTTCAGTTAAATCCAGCCCGCACTTCGCAAATACTTTTTCGTTAGCACGCACCCTAAAAGACCGACACGACCGACAACAAACGAACAGACAAATGACAGAAAAAATGCCAACCCTTCGTAAAATTAAAAGAGCTGCAAGCCGACACACAAGCCAACGCTTTTGCAGCACATTTAATTTTGTCCAACCGCATCTAAGCCCACCCACCGCCCCACCAGCGGTCAATGGACAACTTAACGGCAACTTTTGACATTAACCAAAACGTAAATTGTAACTTTGACGGTTTTAAATTAGAAAAATAATTAATGAAATTTATAGACTTATTCGCAGGACTTGGCGGTTTTCATAAAGCTCTTCATAAACTCGGACACGAATGTGTTTTTGTTAGTGAACTCGACCCTATTTTGCGAGAAGTTTACACGAAAAACTGGGGCATTGAAGTACACGGAGACATAAAAAAAATAGTTGACAAGGAAATTGAAACGATACCTGAACACGACATTTTGTGCGGTGGTTTTCCTTGTCAACCATTCTCAAAAGCAGGCAAACAACTTGGACGAGAGGACGACAGAGGAACTTTGTTTGACGAAATTGTAAAAATTCTTGAATTTAGAAAACCTACTTTTTTCATACTTGAGAATGTTCCTTTTATTGCCAAACACGACAATGAAGCGACTTGGGAATTTATGCAAAGTGAATTAGATAGAATTGGCTACAAGGTTAACCATAATATTTACTCACCGCAAGACTTTGGTATTCCACAACACAGAAAGCGAATTTTTATTGTTGGTTCAAGAATTGGTTTAGACCATTTTAGTTTTGATGAAGTTGACAAAAGAAAAACTAATAAAATTGATATTCATAAATTCATTGAAGTAGAACCATCTGACGCAAAAAAACTACCTAAAGCCAATCAAGACTGCATAAAACTTTGGCAAGAATTTATTTCAAATATTCCAAAAGAGGTAAAACTTCCTGGCTTTCCTATCTGGGGAATGGAGTTTAGAGCGACTTATCCTTTTGAAGATGAATTTCCTCATTTACTTTCGGCTAATGAACTTTCAAAATACAAAGGAAATTTTGGAATAAGTTTAAAAGGAATGACTAAAGAAGAACAATTGGCAAACCTTCCAAGCTACGCAAGAGTTGAAACAAAATTTCCTGGCTGGAAACAACGGTACATAAAATACAACAGGCAATTTTACAAGGAAAACAAAAGCTATGTTGAAGATGTTGTAAAACGTATTTCTGAATTACCTTCTCAAAGTTGGCAAAAGTTAGAATGGAATGTTGGCGACAACAAACGAAAAATAACGGACTACATTTTACAATTCCGAGCATCGGGAATACGAATAAAAAAGGCAGATTTTTTTCCTTCATTGGTTTGTACAAATACACAAATTCCAATCATTGGTTGGGAGAAAAGATATATTACAAGAAAAGAAGGTTTAAAACTACAATCTTTATCAGGAATAAAATTACCTGAAAATGATAATGCAGCTTTCAAAGCATTAGGCAACGCAGTAAATTCTCATATTGTTGAATTAATTGCAAAGCAATTAATAATTGACCCAAACGATTTGCCACAAGCAAAGGCAAAAAAGTTGAATGGGAATAAAGTAACACAATCTTTAACAGTATGAGCGAGAACAAAATAAATATAAGACCAAACGTTTCTATGCTTTCTGTTCTAAAGTTTTTAGAATATGAAACTTGGTTTGCATTGGCGGAATTTGTTGACAATGCAATTGCAAGTTATTTGAATAATGAAAAGGCATTAAAACAACTTCACGGAGACGATTTTCAATTAGAAGTTATAATCGAGATTAACGACCCCGAAAACAAAATTACAATTCGTGATAATGCAGGAGGAATAGAACAAGCAAACTACAGTCGTGCTTTTAGAGCTGCGGAAATTCCAGCAGATACCTCTGGTCTTTCTGAGTTTGGAATGGGAATGAAATCTGCTTCTTGTTGGTTCTCTGACTACTGGACTGTAAGGACAAAGGCATTAAATGAAACAGAAGAGAAAACCGTGAAATTTGATATGAATAAAATCTTTGAGGATAAACTTGAAGAATTAGAATTCACATCAAAAACAACAGATAAAAATCATCACTACACGATTATTGAATTGCTAAATGTAAACAAGATGCCAAGACGAAAAGGACTTGGAAAAGTAAAATCTCATTTAGCAAGCATTTATAGAGAATTTCTTCGCAAAGGCATTTTAAAATTAATTGTTGATAACACTGAATTACAGTTTGCAGAACCAAACATTCTCATTGCACCAAAATATGATGACCCAAACGGAGAAAAAATAAAATGGAAAAGAGAAATTAATTTTGGATTGGAAGATGGTTTATCCGTAAAGGGTTTTGTTGGAATTAGAGAAACAGGCTCAACGGCAGAAGCGGGTTTTGCACTTTTTAGAAGAGGTAGAGTAATTGAAGGAAGTTTTGATAATGGATTTAGACCTGAATTTATTTTTGGTGCACCGAATAGCTATCGTTACCAAAGAGTTTTCGGAGAACTTCATTTAGAAGGTTTTGATGTTTCATTCACAAAGAAAGGAATACAATGGGATGAAAATCTTGATGTGTTTTTACAATGTTTAAAGGATGAGCTTTCGCACGATAATTTCCCATTACTAACACAAGCTGAAAAATTTAGGGCAAGAGCAAATGATACTGATTATAGAAATTCAGGTATCAAAGCTTTAAGTCATACAGTATCTGACTTTGAACAGAAAGCATCAGAAGCAATAAAAGAGACATTTGAAAATCCCATAGTTGAAAGTGATGTTGAAGTTGAATTGCCAAAAACCGAAAAAAGAATTTACAAATCATTTAAAGTAAATTTCAATAAGATCAATTGGCTTATATCAATTGAACTTTCTTATGACACTTCATTAAATGACTTACTCGAAGTTGGTCCGCATTTAATAAAAGAACCATCAACAGAACCTAATGTCAAACAAATTGGTATTAGACTTTCCCTAACTCATCCTTTTATGGTTGAGTATGCAGGAACTGAAAATGGAAAAATTGAACCAATCCTGAAAATGGCAGCAGCAATGGGATTGGCAGAAATTATAGCGAAAGAAAGCGGTGCAAAAACCCAAGGAGAAATTCGTAGAAATTTCAATCAACTAATTACAAAAATCTCTCAAAGTTAGTTATGGCAGAAATAATAGAAATCACAGGAAATACAAATCCAAACAATTCAAAATGGCAACCCTATCAAGGGGAAGAAATTGAAGGGTTACTAAAACACAAAGGTTTTACAGATAGCACAGGAAATATTAACGCAACTGGCGACCGTGTTATTGATGAAACTTTTAAGATTTTGGAAATGTGTGGCAATCCCACTGAACAACAAAATGTAGAAACTGGTTTGGTTATCGGATATGTTCAAAGCGGTAAAACACTTTCTTTTACTTCTGTTGCAGCTTTAGCCAACGACAACCAATATCAAATTGTTATAATCATTGCAGGAACTTCAATTCCACTTTCCGAACAGTCCTATGAAAGAATGAAAAAAGACTTACGTGTTGATACAAGATTTGACCGTAAATGGACAATCATCAAAAATGCAGGAACACAAGAAGATAGAGATACCATTGAAATGAAATTGGAGCAATGGGCAGACCCAACTTTTCCGAGAGAAAATTGCTCAACTTTGTTGATTACTGTAATGAAAAACGGCAGTCGGTTAAGAAATCTAACCAATCTTTTTACGGACTTAAACCTCAATGGTGTGCCAACTCTGATTATAGATGATGAAAGCGACCAAGCAAGTTTAAATACAAGAGCTAGAGCCAACGCAAATGCTGGAGAAGCTGTAAATGAGGGAGAAGTTTCAACAATTTACAGAAGAATTTATGAATTAAGAAGTGTATTTCCTCATCACACATTTTTACAATATACTGCAACACCACAAGCCAATCTATTCATAAACATTATGGATAGACTTTCGCCAAACTTCATAAAATTATTAACGCCAGGAAGCGGATATACAGGTGGTAATGCTTTTTTTGTACAAAATCCAAACCTTGTTAGACGTATTCCTGATTTAGAAATTCCATCAAATCACAATCCCGTTCACGAACCACCAGAAAGTTTACTTTTTGCGTTAAAAATATTTTTCTTGGGTGTTGTGGCAGGTGAGATGAAACGAGACCAACGCAATCGTTCTATGATGGTTCACCCATCACGATTAACCAATTCACAAAATATATTTTTTACTTGGATTAGAAATGTTTGTGAAAGTTGGAAAACATTATTGCAAAGCAATTCGCCAGCTGACGAAGAAGAAAGAAACGAACTATTGAGAGAATTTAAAGAGGCTTATGATGATTTGAATTTAACTGTTTCTGATTTACCAACTTTTGAAGAACTAACAAATACGAGGCTTTTACATTCCATAAAGAACACAAGAATTATGGAAATAAATGCAAGTCGTGGAAGAACACCTGAAATTCGTTGGAGTGATTTTTATTCTCACATTTTAGTTGGTGGTCAAGCAATGGACAGAGGATTTACCGTTGAAGGCTTGACTGTTTCATATATGCCAAGACCATTAGCTACAGGACAAGTTGATACAACTTTACAAAGAGCAAGATTTTTTGGTTACAAAGGTTCGTATTTAGGTTTTTGCCGTGTTTGGTTGGACAACCCAAACATTGAAGCATTTAGAGCAATCATAGAACACGAGGAAGATGTTAGACAGCGTCTAGAAGAATTTGATGTAAACAATAAACACTTGAACGAATGGGACAGAGAAGCTGTTTTAGACCAAATGTTAAGACTTACAAGACCAAATATTTTATTCAATGACATTGATAGAGATTACTTTGGTCAAGAATGGTTTATTGTTGGAGCACCTCACGACACAGAAAATTTAATACCATTCAATAAGAGTGTTGTTGCTGAATTTGCAAATAATCACATTACAAGTTTTGCAACTAATCAAGGTCATATAGAACGAACCGATTTACAAAAACATTTAGAAGCAGAATTACCGCTTGAAGTAAGTTTGAAGCAACTTTTAAATAGATTAAAATTCACAAGAGAAACAGATAGTCAAACGTATTCAAGTTTAAGGGGTTTATTAAATTCATATTTACAAGAAAATCCAAACGAAACTTGTTTGGTTTATTTGATGAGTTCAAGAATTGAGAATAATGCAATTGTCCAGACTACAAGACAACGTAGATTAAACCAAAACGATAATATTCAGCAACTTTTTCAAGGGGAACAACCAACATCAAACGGTAGATTAAGAAAAGGCGAAGTTTACATTGGAGACAGAAATATTAAAAATCAAGACAAAGTTACAATCCAAATTCACAGATTAAATCTTACTGATGTAAGTGGCAATCCAATTTTAGATGAAAATGGAAATGTAGTTTATACTGATTTGGTAAGTCTTGCCATTTGGATACCTGAAACAATAGGCAAAGACATCATTAGACAACCCGACAATATATGAGTTTGCTAGATGCTTTTTTAGAAATAGAAATTCCGCAAACGGAAAATCCAAAATTATTCAATGCTAACGCATTGAGTGATTTTCCATTTGCCAAAATTGGCATGAACTATCTTGGATTTCCAGTAATATTAATTTCTTCAAAGTTTGACAAAACCCATTTATCTCAAAAAAACATCAAGCTAAAATATATTGAACTTACACATAATCTTGAGTGTAAAGTTTCAGAAAATGGAAGATCTAAAATTGACAATTACTCTGTAATCATATTTAAAAGCAATGAAGAAACATTGCAAAACTATTTCCTTGGAATTGCTCAATCACTTTTAAATTCACTTTCAAAAAAGCCAACTCAAAAAGAAGTTTTTGAAACATTTAAAAATTTCGTTGAGATTTTTAGGTCATTAACAGAAACGCCAACCAAAACAATTCAAGGACTTTGGGCAGAACTTATTCTTATTGAACAAAGCAAAAAACCCGAAACATTAATTAATTATTGGCACAACATTCCAGAAGAAAAATTTGACTTTAATGCAGATAGCGAAAAAATAGAAGTAAAAAGCAGCAGTAATTTAGAAAGGGTTCACATTTTTACCGCTGAACAATTAAATCCGACAATTGACTGCCAAGTTATTATTGCTTCAGTTTTTACTAAACAAGTTTCAAATGGTCTGAATATACTCGACTTGTTAGACAAAATAGACAAGCGAATTGTAGAAATGGAATTGAAAGAAAAGATTTTTAGAATTGTTTCAAAAACTCTTGGGAACACCTTTGAACAGACGACAAAAATTAAATATGATTATGATTTAGCTAAAAAATCATTAAGGTTTTACAGACATCAAGACATTTCAAAAGTTGAAAGAATTAATATTCCTGTAAGAGTTTCAGAGGTTAAATTCAAATCAGACTTGACTAACATTAAACCAACAGACATAACAAAAATATTAACTGACGGAATATTATTTAAAGACACGTAAGCCAACGCATTTGGTGGCACATTTGTATTTTTTTCCAACGCAAAGACCAACGCTAAAAAATGTAAAAGAACCACCAAGCCAACGCACCAAGACAGTACAAAATGGACAAACAACAACACGACAGAAAAAAAGGGCGAAGTGCTAACATCGGCTTTGCAAAATGGCGGGTTCAGTGCTTCTATGACAGTTTAGTGCAAGGTTCAACATTCGGAATTTTAATTAACATTTGTGCTGAAAATCCGCCACTTCGCAAAGCACCTTAACGTTGGCTGTAATGGTGTTAAAACATACTGCATATATATAATGTTATAATAATCTAGATATATGAGAAAAATCTACTTTTTAATTTCCTTGGGAATTCTTCTAATCACTCTCTCATGCCGTACGGAGATTGATTCTATAGACTCTTTAGAGCATAATGTAGAGAATTCTAAAAAATTCTCAGTCTTCTCCCGTAACAGTATTTTTGCTAGAAATGCTGACTTAAATTACGCTGAAGCATTTTGCTTATTTAGCCCAACGATATGATGCAGTTAACAGAACCAATATTACAGGCTTAGTAAATACGACAAATGATGTAAATTTTAACAAACTGAAAAAACAACGTTTCATCTCAAAAAGTTCTGATGCCTATATCGAATTCAGATTGCATTCTAAGACTATTTATGATAAAAATGGCGATTTGTGGGTTTTATTCCCGAAGATTAAAGATGGAAGAGTTATCGATTTAGTTGCGGGACTATTGACAGAAATTCAAACTGAAGTGTATTATATTACTTTAAATAGAGATTCGTCTTTGTTTTTGCATAACGTAGATTTGTTTCAATCTAAATTTGGTAAAGTATGGAAACGTTTATGTTGTGGCAACCAGCGAAAGATGTGGCTTTCCTGGTTCTCCCGCTTGTGAAATTGATGAAGTTATAATTATAAACCATGGAGGTGGAGGCGGCTATTCTGGTGGTTTGCCCGGGAATGAAGGTTCGCCAGGAGGCGGGTGTCCCATATATATAGAATGCCAACCTGAACATGGCGAAGATGGCGGAGGCGGTAATTACCCAGATCCATATGTTGGCGCTGACGATCCGTGCACACTAGCCGAAGGACCATCCTCCACCGCAACTGAAAATTCAAAATCAACTGCCTACACCAATGCCGAAGCTGCTATAGTTGGAGTGAATAACGGTTTAGAAAACGGAGTGGTTTTGGGGAATGTTAATGGCACCATACAAGCGACAGGAGTACAAACGGGCGGTACATCATCGATAAATTTGACTAGTAGTTTTTCTAATCCGATTGGTGATATACACAATCATCCAAACAATAACCCTCCTTCCCCTGGAGATGTTTATTCATTAATGAATATTAGAAATCAATTTTCTGAATACAATACGCGGTATGTAATTATACAGGATGGTACTACGTATGCCTTGGTCGTTACAGATCATAATGCCATGAATACTTTTTTACAAAGCTATCCGCCTTCTATCACGTTAAATCCAAACGGCGGAAATTTTGTAGATTTTCCACCGAGCCTTTTTGAAGAATGGACAGATTTAGCACTAGGTTTTTCAGAGTCTGGTGCTATAGCTTATATTCTAAACAAATACACTTCTGGAATTACCCTTACTAAAATGGATGGAGCAGGTAATTTCCGAGCAGTAAATATTACAACAAGTCAAAATTCTGACGGGACAACAAATTATAATTATTCACTATGCCCTAATTGAAATATATAACAATGAAAAATTTAATTAAAACCTTAGCATTAATATCTCTTTTAATTTTTAATTATTCATGCGCGCAAACCACGATGAAAAGTGTTGCTGATGCTAGAAACATAGAAATTAACAAAAAAGAATTTGTTGGCAAACCTTTGAGTTACCTTGTGTCAAAAATGGATGTGGAAGTTAAATCTATAAAAACTTTCCCGAATAAAAACGCAAATGAGGTTAACAGAATTACATTTAGATATGTAACTAATTATGAATATAAAAAAACTAGCACTAAGGAAATAAAAGACAGGCCCACACAATTAACAATTGTATTTAATCAAAACTGGGAAATGTTTGGAGAAAGATGCATGACATCAAATTCAAAATGTGTAGAATGGACGAAAGAAGATGCAAAAAATCTTGGTGATTTAATAATTTATGATATTTATGTTTTAGGGAGAGATTAAATACCACTACAGCCAACGTATTTAGGGAATGTTAATGGCACAATACAAGCGATAGAGGTACAAACAGGAGGTACATCATCAATCGGAAATTTAACAAGTAGTTTTTCTAATCCGATTGGTGATATACACAATCATCCAAACAATAACCCTCCTTCCCCTGGAGATGTTTATTCATTAATGAATATTAGAAATCAATTTTCTGAATACAATACGCGGTATGTGATTACACAGGATGGCACTACGTATGCCTTGGTCGTTACAGATACTAATGCGATGAACAACTTCTTACAAAACTATCCTCCGTACCAAGCATTACCAAACGTCTCTCCAAATTTTCCAAATAAACTCTTCTACGAATCGTCCGATGTTTTTACTATATATAATGGAGATAAAGCAATGGCCCTCTCATACATTTTAGATAAATATAAAGCTGGAATAACATTAATAAAAAGTGACAGTGCTGGAAATTTTAAAAAAATTAATGTCACAGAAAACATAATTAACGGGAGTAACAACTATACTCAAACCACATGTCCTTAAAAAAAAATCTTATGGGAAATATTTTTAAAACATTATTAATCGGATTATCATTTATTGCAAATACTTCTTGCGCTCAAACGTTAACAATGAAAACGGCTTCAGATGCAAAAAAACTTGAATTAAATAAGAAAGAATTTATAGGCAAGCGTTTGAGTTTTCTCTTGGAAAGAATAGATCTACCCATTAAATCAGTCATAGCTGTTCCAAATAAAAATCTAAAACAAATAAATAGGTTAAGTATATTATTTGTAGATCAGGAAACATATAAAAATGCAAAAGGGGAGTTACCAGAAAAACCAACGAGAATAGCAGTAACATTTAACCAAAACTGGGATTTATTAGGAGAAAGATGTGTTTACGATAAACCAGATTGCACCAAGTGGACAAAGGAAGACGAAAAAAATCTTGGTGATCTGATTGTCTACGATATTTATGTATTAGGAAAAGATTAAATTCCACTACAGCCAACATCGTATTTGCAAAAGGCGGGGTTGAAGTCCGAATTGAAAATTCTGTAATATTTCGCCGCCGCTGCTTTTCAATTCGCCATTTTTAATTAACGTAGTTTCGGTATAAAAGCATCTATCCGGTTGGTCTTAACTGAACTTTCGCCTTCAATACAGTTATGAAAAACACAAATATGGATTTACATTGTGACCTTTTAACTTATTTTCTTTATCCTAATTTGAATTCAGAAAATGATTTAGGGTGTTCAGTACCTTATTTGTTAAAGGGTGATGTTGCTATACAAATCATGGCAATATATTCCGCTACATCTCCAGGAAGTGTCAAAACTGCTTTTAAACAAGTAGAATATTACAATAATCTGTTGAAGAACGACAGTATTTACCAGGTAAACCATATGTCGATTAATAATTTACAGAGTAATAAACTGGGAATAATTGGAGCAATTGAAAATGCCTCTTGTTTATGTGAAGAAACTGACTTGTTAGATAGTACTATTAAGAATTTAGAATCAATTGTAAAACATACATCTAATATTCTGTATATAGGATTAACCCATCATTCCGAGAATAGATTTGGTGGTGGAAATAATACAAATATCGGTTTGAAAGATGATGGTAAAATACTGATTGATTATTTAGCTGATAAAAATATTGCCATAGATCTTGCCCATACCAGCGATCAACTTGCGTATGATATTTTGAATTATATTGACAGCAGAAATTATAAAATTTCTATTTTATCAAGCCATTCTAATAGTAGAAAAGTGTTTGATAATAAGAGAAACTTACCGGATGAATTGATTTCAGAAATAATAAATAGAAAAGGATTAATTGGTTTAAATTTTATCAAAGATTATATTGACCCTCTAGATTCTAAAAAATTATATCAAGATATTGACCATATATTGACTTTGGGAGGAAATTCGGCATTATGCTATGGAGCAGATTTCTTTTTTGATAAAGCCCATCCAGACCAATCCAGATATCCTTTTTTCTTCGATGAGTTCAAAAATGCATTATCATACAATGATATTAACCATTACATTGCAAGTGAATATGGTTCTGTCATTTCTGAAAATATTAGCCATAAAAATGCTTTAAATTTCATAAAAACATTGTGGGCAAAAGATGATTACCTTTAAAAATGATAAGGTAAAATTAATTCCCATTTCTTAAGAATATTTAGATGCTCTCAACACAATTACAGCGAAAGACTGTCAGAAGGTTAGTACTTCATTCACTTTATTTTATCCTGCTTTTCATAGGGTATTTTTACTAATTTAGACAGTCTGATAACGAACAAAAAAAGTGAGATGGCAGATTCAGGCTTCCCAATCCTAAGATCAGAAAGACTTTTGCTCAGGCAATTTGTTGACAGTGACCTAGCGAACGTGTATAAGGGACTTTCAGACCCAGAAATTATAAAATATTATGGGGTTAGTTATAAAACTCTCGAAGACACTAAAGTGCAGATGCAATTTTTTGAAGACCTATTTCGGCAGGGAACAGGGATTTGGTGGGCCGTGTGTTCCATAGACAATAAAACCTTTTATGGCGCAGGTGGACTTAACAGTTTAAGCAAAGAACATAAGAAAGCAGAAATAGGGTTCTGGCTTTTAACCGATTTTTGGGGACAAGGTATAATGACAGAAGCAATGCCTATCATTTGCAGCTATGGTTTCAATGATTTAGGTCTTCACAGAATTGAAGGATTTGTTGAAACTAATAATAAGAAATGCAAAAACGCAATGAACAAACTTAACTTTCAGCATGAAGGTACAATGAGAGATTGTGAGATTAAAAACGGGAAATTTATAAGCCTGGACATTTACGCTAAAATAAACGATAAATGAAAAACATCAAAACTGCCATTCTGCTAGACCTTCGAAGAGGTTGGGTTTATAAACCAACCATAAATGGTATAGTCAACAAATCATTGCTATTAATACTAACCGTTCTGTTGAGTTCATGTAACATGAAGAAGAATACCTACTCCTTAGAGAAGGATCAAGAGATTGTAGATTACACCGATGCCAGTATTTCCGCGAGCCGAAGGTTTAGTAGTTATAATGATAAAACAATATTTATTTACAAGGAGAAGGAGATTTCACGTAAACAATTTAATAAGTTGGCGGATCGAGAAAAAGTGAAATCGTTGCAAAGCATCAGTGATAAAGACAAAATAGAAGAAATGGGCTTTTCTTTTGCTGAGGAAAAAGAATAATCTTAATTCAGTAGTATATTTGGGAGCGGATAAAGAGTTGGGCCTAATCAACTTCTGTACAAACACCCTTCTGAGAACGTTACAACATGCATATTTTACCGCCCAAAGAGCAGGATTTTCTCAATAATTTTTTCTATTTTTGACTTTAATGAACAGCTGAAAGCACGATAAATGCTGAAGTTAATTAAATTTTGGATTGCATGAAGAAGTTATTATTGTTTGTACTGTTTATACCTTTCGGATTATTTGCGCAAAATAGCGATCTGGGTAACTGGTTGATCTATTTCGGAGACAAAAAAATCAATAACCGTCTCAACTGGCATCACGAAATACAGTATCGTAACTATAATTTCATAGGTGATACCGAACAGTTACTTCTAAGAACCGGACTTGGTTATAATCTTACCGAGAACAATAACAATCTCCACCTAGGTTATGCATTTATCTACAGCGAGCCTTATGTTTCAGGGACCGATGATAAGACTAGTTCCAACGAACACCGAATTTATCAGCAGTTTGTAACTCGTCAGCAGTTCAACAGGGTTTCTTTGCAGCATCGGTATCGTTTTGAACAGCGCTTTCTGGAAGAAGATTTCCAACTTCGTCTCCGATATTTCCTCTCGGCGAATATCGCCTTAAACACCAAAGAGATGCAGGATGGCACCGTGTACCTATCCTTGTATAACGAGATTTTCGTTAAACCGGAAGACCAATATTTTGATCGTAATAGGGTATATGGTGGAGTCGGCTACCGGTTCTCGAAAAATGTGCGAACCGAAATAGGAGTAATGAACCAAAGTTCACCGGTAACCTCCCGTAATCAGCTTAACATTATGACGTTCGTTAACTTGTAACCTTAGTGACGATTGAGCACCAAGTCAACTTTCTTTTTTTATCATAGTATTGAGATTTGGTCTACAACGGTAATCATCCTGGTTCGTTTTTAAGAGCTGTACCATTTGATGGTTTTTTGTAATTTCACTTCAGCTGATAACAAAAGAAACCACGATCTGTTATTTTTTTCTAGAAATAACCTCTTAATCACAACATGTATGAGTACTATTCTTCGCACAGATTCTAACAACCCAGACTTTGTGAAACTCGTGTCCGAACTCGATCAGGATCTAGCCATAAAAAATGGTGACGCCAATGATTTTTTTATGCAGCACAATAAGATTGATTACATTAGAAATGTCGTCATTGCTTACGAAGATTCGGAGGCTGTAGGTTGTGGTGCGTTGAAGCACTATAGTGAAGGCACCGTTGAGATCAAACGCATGTTCGTCCGGAAAGAGCATCGCGGCAAAAAAATTTCCATCGTCATCTTGAACGAACTTGAGACATGGGCAGCCGACCTTGGTTATAACAAATGTATTCTAGAAACTGGTCAACAGATGACCGAAGCTCTCGGGCTTTATCGTAAACTTGGTTATGTAGAAATCCCGCGTTATGAACCTTACGTTGAGATCGAAACCAGTATTTGCTTTCAGAAACTAATTCCGTAAATTAACAGTCTAAAACTGATCATCATGAAGGTAACTCCCGAGCACAATGACCGAATTGCAACCATGACTTTTGCGTCGGTCTATCCTCATTATATAACGAAAGTAGAGAAGAAGGGTAGGACCAAGGAAGAGTTGCACCAGGTCATCCAGTGGCTTACCGGTTTCGATGAAGAACAGATTCAAGATTTGGTTGATAAGAAAGTTACTTTCCAAGATTTCTTCTCTCAAGCGCAGATTAATCCCAATGCTACTCTAATTACTGGCGTCATTTGCGGTTATCGTATTGAGGAAATAGATAATTCGCTTACACGGCAGGTGCGATACCTCGATAAATTGGTCGACGAGCTTGCTAAGGGAAAGAAAATGGAAAAAATACTCCGTACTCCCTCGTAATCTAATAAGCGTTTAATACAATTTCCCTTTCAGCATTGGTGAATTGGGATGAATAGCAGCATATTGGAGGGTGAATTAACCCAACTTTCAAGTTTATCACCCTGAAAATCAATGTTTACGAACAGATATTTTGTCGATGTGCCCGGAAAATATATTTTTGTCAATATTCCCACGCATTTTGTGCTCATGATAAAATTTTTATCTCTGCTATTTATTTTCATTACTGTTCAACTTTTTTCTCAATATCAAGAAGTTGTTAGTAAACCCTACCGCGAAAAGTACATGGTATTAGATTCTTTGTTGGAGGTGTCTAAACTGCATCCTACGAAAGAAGCTGCTCAACTTGTGGCCGATGATATTATTGCTTTAGGAAAAAAGTATAAAGACCAAGAACTTCAGTTGGAAGGGGAGTACTATTTGGCCTTTTATATCCTAAGTGCAGAGAGATTTAATGAAGATGAGGCAGTAGAAGCGATGGAGCAAATCGCAGAGAAAGCAGAAAAGAAACGCGTTAATCAAATCCAGATTAGGGTGTATCATCTCCTTGGCTACTATTTTTTTAATGTAAAGAAAAATTACGAGCGAGGCTTCCGTTATTTCCTTAAAGCCAGAGAACTACTTGATGAAGTTTCTTCCTATACCTTCCCGAACAAAGCAAAGTATTATCACAATATTGCAAATGCTTTTTATAATTTCCGAGATATTACTACAGCCATTAAAATTTTACGGGATGTTGAACCCGACGAAGTAGATCGATATAACTGGTATTCCTTCTGGTCAGCTCGCAATAATCTCGGCCTCTACTATGAAAAGATCAACAAGATCGATTCAGCGATGTATTTTTACAACCAGGCACTTGATAATCCTTATCTAGAAAAGGATGACATTCGCTATACCATCACAAAAGGTAATATTGGTAGTATACTCGTGAAGAGTGGGCGTTATGCAGAAGCACTTCCTCTATTAACGGAGGATATGGAGAACGCAGTTCGACATAAAGACTTTGGAGTTGCAGCTAATGCTGCGACCAATCTATCCGAAATTTATATTAAACAGTCGGATTTTCCACGTGCTAAACAGCATCTTGATATGGCCCGAATATATGTTACAAGGTCTCAGCAAAATCAAAGACTCTTTGAATTGTACCGTGTCTTTAGTGATTACTATACCATGATTGGTAAGTTCGAAATGGTGGCTAAATATAAAGACTCGCTTCTTCAGGCGCATCAAAACAATGAGATGGAGTATGATGCGATGGTACTGCTGCGTGCACAGCAGAAAGAAAACCTCCATAAGTTGGAACAGGAGAAGCAGGATCGGGAAAAACTTAGACGGAACACCAACCTTCGCTTTATAGTAGTAAGCATCATCGGCATACTGCTAAGTATACTTGTATATACCATTGTACAGCGCCAGTATAAAAAGAGAGAACGTAAAAAAGAGGAAGAGATAAAACTGGCAAAAGAAAAGCTGTCAATGGCCGAAAATGAGTTGAAATCTTTCGCTCAGCGTATTGCAGAAAACCAGAAGATCTTAGATTCCATTAGCCAAATCAAGGAAGTGGAGGTAAATGCCGAGTCACTGGAACTTCTCCGACAAAGAACAATCTTAACGGAGGACGACTGGCGAACGTTCTCCAAACACTTCAGTACGATCTATCCGAAATTTATGCTGAAAGTGAAAAATCGTATACCGGCCGTTACCCCTGCGGAATTGCGTTTGTTGATGCTCACTAAACTTAATATGGATTCTAAACAGATTGCTTCCGCCCAAGGCATCTCATCCTCAGCTGTCCGTACCACTTGGTATCGACTTCGCAAGAAAATTAATGTAGAAGAGGAGTTAAGTGCTGCACAACTGGTGAAAGACATCGAAAATAGCTAAATATTTAATTGGCATTGTTAACGATGTATTCTTTCTTACTATAGCATTTTTCAATTTCTACACAGTTGTTTAATGGAAAAGGTCATCTTTCTTTCAGATGACGAAGAGGAATTAAAGTTTTACAATTAATTATGGACTCCATTCGATCAGTTTGTCCTTATACCCGTAATGCTTTAATAAAAATCCGTACACATAATGCTTTTATCCGTATAGATTAGTGCCTTATCTGTACGGAATAATTCGTCATCCGATAAGAGAAGTGTAAGATTCCGACAGATTTAAATAACCCTCCGTACAGAAACTGTTTATATCTGTATGTAAAACCCATTCATCCGTACGGATCATCTGAATCTTCATAGGGATTATAATTACATCTGTACGGAAAGTTTGCTATTCACATTCACGTTTTAAGGAGACCTAAATGGAACTAAGGTTTTATAACGTTGCCGTTTTTTAGGAGCCAGAGTGTTTCTCTCAAGAGGAAGTGAGATCCCTGATTTAGTAACTTGTAAAACTTTTATTTTACCACTTTGACTGATTCTTTACGATCACCTTCTGAAAGTTATATGCCTTGTTATAGCGCATTAGTAAAGGGTTTTTAAAACTGTGACACAAGTGTGACGGATGATCATTCGGCATTTCGACATAAGCATTTTACTTTTACCAAAACTTAACCATCAAACTTAAACTTTATGCCCAAAACAAAGATCTTGACTGCCTTTGGTAAGTACAACGATTCTGACCTCGTACAGAAAGCGGAACTTATCGCAGACAGTTTAAACGAGAATGCAGGCTTCCCGAATCCCGTACCCTCCCTTGAAGACCTTACAGCTGCTATCAGTGCTTTTGGTACTGCCATTATTAAAGCGAAAGAAGGCAGTACTAAAGAACGAATGGATCGTGATGCTAAAAGACATATCCTTATTGCACAATTGGATAAACTGGCACTTTATGTACAGCTTACGGGTGACGGGAACGTTGCATTACTCGCTAGTTCTGGGTTTTCCTTAAATAAAACACCTTCCCCTGTCGGCATCTTAGAAAAGCCGAAAAACTTTACTATAAAACCCGATAACGTAGGGATGATAAAAGTAAGTTGTAAAGCGATTCGCGGTGCAAAAAGTTATCAATACGAATTCAGAAACACAAATGATGAAAATTGGAATGTTAACGTTCACACGCAGTGCAATTTATTGTTAACCGGTTTACAAAGCGGCAAGCAATATCAATTTAGAATAGCAGGGGTTGGCACTGCGACCGACAGGGTTTATAGTGATGTTTTAAACAGTTTTGTACTGTAACTCCTTAATGGTTTGATGATCTAAACCAAGAAAGCAAGGACTTTCTGCGTATATAATTTTATAAAAACACAAATCCTCATAATAGCTGCAGAATAGCCGTTAGATCATCTGCGATTTTTAAAAAGCATGAATTGCAGATGATTACTACTGCCAAACTAAAGCTAATTTTTTTTGAAAGCTGTCTCTCTGGAGACGGCTTTTTTGTGTGCTGCTCTCCGTAGTACCTTATTTGATTTTATTAATTTTTGTACCGTGTCAGTTCCGTGGCATAGTAAGGAACTTAGTAGAACTATAAAATGTAGTAATAGTGGACAGAATTATACACCTGTTAGCAAACAGTCAAACTTTTTTTATCAATGGTGCAAGGGTAGCAATCCTTATTGTGATGGTATGGATTGGTGGCCTAAAAGCCTTCCAATATGAAGCTGATGGTATTGTGCCGTTTGTCGCAAACAGTCCGTTAATGTCTTTTTTTATAACAATGATGCTCCCGAATATCAACAGTACAGGAATCCAGAAGGAAAAACTGTTCTTAAAAATGTGGAGTGGCATCAGCAGAATGGGACCTATGTTTTTTCCTATGGTCTAGGAACTGTGATTGTAATTATCGGTATCTTAACATTTCTAGGTATTTGGTCAGCTAAAATGGGTCTCATTGGGGGTTTATTAACCTTCATCATGTCGCTAGTAACACTTTCTTTTCTCATCACAACCCCGGAAGTTTATGTGCCTAATCTTGGAGGTGACTTCCCAACGCCTCAGTATGGCTTTCCTTATTTATCCGGAGCAGGACGTTTGGTGATAAAAGATGTAATAATGATGGCGGCAGGCTTAATTTGTGCATCCGAATCTGCCAAGAGATTTGTTGACTCAAAATCGTAGTTCCTATAAGAAGACAAATTATTGTGCAATTAACAATAGTTCTAAGTTGATAAAGTAAGTTTGGCAAGTGTTTAGTTAGTGCCTTGGGAAGATTGAATCAAATTAAAACACCTAACTATATGGAAACCAAAACTTCTGCTTTTCAAAACATTGCACGAGTTATCTTAGGTCTGTTTATGACTTTTGCAGGCATCGGTCATTTAACTTTTCAAAGAGAAGAATTTAAGGCGCAAGTACCGCGTTGGCTACCGGAAGATCCTGCCTTTATGGATTTTGTGGTTTTGTCTTCAGGCATGGTAGAAATTGCTTTAGGATTGGCTATGATTTTCCTTTGGAAGTATAAAGTGCAGGTAGGAATGGTGTTAGCCATTTTCTTTGTACTGGTTTTCCCCGGGAATATTTCTCAGTATACCAATGGTATTGACGGCTTTGGTTTAGACACGGATGAAAAAAGATTCGGGCGATTATTCTTTCAGCCGGTACTAATTCTGTGGGCATTGTGGTCAACGGGAGCTTTAAAATTTCTAATTCAAAAGATTAAGACATAGAACTAATATAATTATAGAAGTCTTGCATTTGCAGGACTTTTTTATGTTCGCTTTAGTAGTTATCTTGCAATAAATAAATTGTTATGGAAAAGGAGGTTGCAGATTATATTGCCAACGCACCAGAAGCTCAGCGTTTAATCATGGAAATGTTATTAGATCTTATGAGAGAAGAAATTCCTGATCTGAAAATTAATTTCAAGTGGGGAAGACTGGTTTCTCTTCTGAATATGACTTGGCATATTTCAAAACCGGAAAGGCATACTTCACCTTTGGCATTTTTAAATTTAATAAAATTCAGAATCACATTGATCTTCTCGAAGGGACTGGTAAGGACATGCGACACATAAAATTAAAGTCGGTTAATGATGTTAACCCGGAGATTATTAAAACATGGTTGAAACAGCTGAACTCTTAGATTGAGAGTTTTTTATTCGTGAAATTTAGCTTCAATATTGGTTACTAATTAGATTATTCTGAAAAAAAACGTCCGTTTGAGTCGATGTTCGCAGGTTCCAAATTATTTTGTTAAAAATTCTTAATTGTAGTGAAAATCATTATATTTGCCGACTATAATTTTAATGTTGTAAACTACGAACAATGCAAGGAAAAGGACTTATTACGCTGGTTGCGATCATCTTAGGACTTATCTGCCTAAATGAGTTGCTCCCAACCTGGTATGCCAGCAAAATTGAAAAGCAGGCCACAGAACTCGCTGGGAATGACCCGCAAAAATACCAGAAAGAACTAGCTAGACTTTCAAACGATACCCTGAATCTTGGTTTCACCAAACTTTATTATGCCAAGTCTAAAGAGAAAGAGATGAAACTTGGTCTTGACCTTAAAGGAGGGATCAACGTTCTTTTGGAAATTAACCAAAGAGATTTGGTTAATAACCTAACCAATTATTCTACAAATCCGGTTCTTATCGAGGCATTGAACAGAACGGATGAACAACAGAAAAATTCTACCAACACTTATATTAAGGACTTCTTTACGCAATTCGATATTGTAAATAAGGAGAAAGGAACTAACCTTAAACTAGCCGATCCGGAAATTTTCGGAAACACAAATCTTTCGGAAATTAAATTTAATACTCCGGACGAGCAGGTAAAAAATATCATTGAAAACCGTATTGAACTTTCTACAGGAACCGCCTATGAAGTAATCCGTACTAGGATTGATAAAATGGGCGTAACCCAGCCAAACGTTCAGCGAGTACCTCGTACCGGGAGAATTTCTGTGGAAATGCCTGGTGTAAAGGATATTGACCGTGTGAAGAAAATGCTTCAAACTTCTGCAAAACTTCAGTTTTGGGAAGTTCAGCAAGCACCGGAAGTACTTCCCTACTTAGAGCAACTAAACAGTGTAATTGCTGCAAAAGCAGACTCTATCGGAGTTCCGGCAAATACAAATCTGGTTGGACTTTTACAACTAAATACCTTAAGATCTAACGGAATCGGAAACATCAAACTTTCTGATACTGCTACCATCAATAAAATCCTTAACAGTGACATCGCGAAAAACTTAAGACCTCAAAATCTTAAATATTCGCAATTTATGTGGGGATATAAGCCAGAAGCTGGTGATGAGAACAACCTGGTTCTTTATGCTATCCGAGGTAACATCAACCAAAAAGCGCCGGTAGATGGTGCGGTAGAGTCTGCGCGTGTAAATTATGATGATCTTGGGAGAATCGTAGTTGATATGCAAATGGACTCCAAAGGTTCTAAAGACTGGAAAACTTTAACCGGGAAAAATGTTAATAAGCCAGTTGCTGTAACTTTGGATAATGTAGTTTATACTGCGCCAAACGTAGTAAACGAAATTCCGAACGGTCGTACTCAGATTTCTGGAAGTTTCTCTCAAGAGGAGGCTCAGGATCTTGTGAATGTTCTTGGGGCTGGTAAACTTCCTGCAGGAGCGAAAATCGTTCAGGCTGAGGTTGTAGGCCCATCATTAGGAGCTGAATCTGTGCAGGCAGGTTTATACTCATTTATTATTGCATTTGTAATCATTATTTTATACATGCTGTTCTACTACGGTGGAGCAGGGGTTTATGCAATCATTGCAATCTCTATTAACCTATTCTACCTAATGGGTATTATGGATTCTGTGGATGCAACCTTAACGCTTCCTGGTATTGCGGGTATCGTGCTATCCATGGCAATGTCTATTGATGCGAACGTTATTGTTTACGAACGAACCAAAGAAGAACTTTTTGCAGGTAAAAACATTCGTGAGGCATATAACGAAGGTTTCAAATTCTCGCTTTCTGCGATTATTGACGGTAACATCACTTCATTGCTAACTGCGATCGTACTTTACGTGTTCGGAACGGGGCCAATTCAAGGTTTTGCAGTAACATTGGGTATTGGTATTATCCTTTCGATGTTTACTTGTGTACTTTTAACAAGAGTGTTGATTTTCAGCAGACTTGAAAAAGGTAAATCTCTTTCAGTTTGGACGAAGTTCTCTAAGAATATCTTCAGAAATACTTGGGTTAACTTTATTGGAAAAAGAAAAATCGCTTATGCATTCTCAGGGATTGTCACTTTAATATGTCTTGCCTCAATCCTTACCTCAGGATTTAAATATGGTGTAGATTTTAAAGGTGGAAGAAGTTATGTCGTGAGATTTGCGAATCCTGTGGTAGCTGATGAAGCAGCTGAAAGTTTGGAGAAGCAATTTGTAAACAAAGAAGGTCAGCAAAATGCAGTTGACGTGAAAACCTACGGAAGCAGCAATCAACTTAAAGTTACAACAGATTATAGAGTTGATGAAGAGAGTCTTGAAGCTGATCTTGACGTGGAGAATAAATTATTTACTGGTTTAAAACCTTATTTGCCTGCAGATGCTAAAATCAGCGGATTTAAAGATTCAGGTGCTAATAATTACGGAATTGTAAGTTCTGTAAAGGTAGGTCCTACTGTTGCGGATGATATTAAAACTGGTGGAGCTATCTCAATGTTAATTGCTCTTGCGGGTATCTTCCTTTATATCTTAGTGAGATTTAAGAGATGGCAGTTCTCAACGGGTGCAATCGCTTCATTGGTTCACGATGCTATTGTAATTCTTGGAGCTTACTCTTTATTGAAGAACGTAATGCCGTTCAACATGGAAATCAACCAAGATTTTATCGCAGCAATATTGACAGTACTTGGTTACTCTATCAACGATACCGTAATTATCTTTGATCGTATTCGTGAGTATTTATCAGAGAAGAAAGCTCTTACATTGGAAGGATTATTCAACGATTCCATTTCAAGTACTTTAGGTAGAACGTTTAATACAGCGTTTATGACCTTCTTGGTCATCTTGGCAATCTTTATTTTCGGAGGGGAAAACCTTAGAGGATTTATGTTCGCCTTATTGATTGGGGTTGGATTTGGTACCTATTCAACTTGGTTTATCGCATCAGCAGTTTCTTACGACCTCTTGAAAAAGAAAGGAGTTGATGGTTCTGCTAAAGCGTTAGCAGGAAAACCTAAACCAGAATCTGAAACAGTTTAAACTGAAATAAGTAAAAATGTCCTTCATCATCGAGGGACATTTTTTTTGGAATAATGTCCGGAATTCTGAACAAAAACTATCTTTGCACTCTGAATGAAAAAGAAAGAAAAATCAGCCGCTATCGGCTTTATATTTATAACCCTCCTCATCGACATTACGGGGTGGGGAATTGTAATTCCGGTAGTTCCGAAATTAATTCAGGAGCTTATCCAAAATCCCGATCTTAGTATAGCGTCGCAGTATGGAGGTTGGCTGAGTTTTGCTTACGCAGGGATGCAGTTCATATTTGCATCTGTTTTAGGTGGATTAAGTGACAAATATGGAAGACGTCCGGTCATCTTATTTTCGCTGCTTGGTTTTTCCCTAAATTTTTTAATTCAAGCTTTGGCACCTACCATTTTTTGGCTTTTTGTCGGAAGATTATTCTCCGGAGTTACCGGCGCGAGTATAACGACTGCCAGCGCCTATATTGCTGATATCTCCAATGATGAAGATCGCGCTAAAAACTTCGGTATGATAGGTGCAGCTTTTGGTTTGGGCTTTATTATAGGACCAGTAATTGGAGGAGTCCTTGGTAATTATGGAGCGAGGGTTCCTTTTTATGCAGCTTCTATATTATGCTTGATTAATTTCCTCTATGGTTGGTTTATACTTCCCGAAAGTTTGGAAAAGGAAAACCGGAGACCATTCAACTGGCGAAGAGCAAATCCCGTTGGATCACTGTTACAGCTCAAAAAGTATCCTCAGATTCTCGGGCTTATAGCAGCGTTAATTTTTGTTTATATCGCAGGTCATGCCGTACAGACCAACTGGACTTTCTATACAATGTATAAATTTAACTGGAGTGAAACTTTAGTTGGAGTATCCTTAGGTATTTCTGGGTTTATGGCAGCTTTGGTTCAAGGTTATCTGATTCGCTTTATACAGCCTAAAATTGGTAATGAGAAGAGCATTTTTTATGGTCTAACCCTATATTCCGTTGGGATGCTTTTATTCGCATTTGCAACTCAAAGCTGGATGATGTTTGCATTTCTAATTCCGTATGGTTTGGGAGGCATTGCAGGGCCTGCACTTCAGTCTGTTATTTCAGTAGAAGTTCCAAAGAGCGAGCAGGGCGAACTTCAGGGTGCTTTGGCTAGTTTAGTGAGTCTTACCGCAATTGTTGGCCCACCTCTAATGACCAATACTTTCTATTATTTCACACATGATTCAGCACCGTTTTTGTTTCCTGGCGCGCCCTTTTTTCTAGGGTTTTTATTGATGTCAGCAAGTACAGTAATCGTTTATAGAGTATTCAACAAGAAAAGACATCACTAAGTATATAAATAACTTTTGTAATTTTACAGAATGGAATTGAGTATTGGCGAAATGCTTTTAATAGCGGTAGCGATTGTGGTATTGTTCGGTCCGGATAAACTTCCGCAGATTGCACGTGATCTGGGGCAGGGAGTTCGAAAAATGCGCGGTGCGATGGAAGATGTGAAGACAGAA
The DNA here is from genome assembly GCA_041913105.1 of Kaistella sp. Taxonomy (GTDB): domain Bacteria; phylum Bacteroidota; class Bacteroidia; order Flavobacteriales; family Weeksellaceae; genus Kaistella. The sequence goes on from JAYSFV010000001.1 coordinate 25,348, forward strand.
ATCCTAAAGGAAACCGACAATCCGGTGTCCGAAATTAAAAGGGAGATCGACAAAGTAAAGCAGGCTGCTCAGGACTATAATCCTCTCGCGGAGACTAAGAAAGAGGCTGCTCTCAAAGCTGAAGAACCCAAGGTGAATCTCGCAGATAACGATGATTATGTAGGACCTGTTAGCCGTTAGTATGCAAGACTTTATTCAACTCGACCGCGAAACTTTTCTCTTACTTAATAATTTAGGCAGTGCGCCTTTCGATCAGTTCTGGATATTGCTTTCTGAAACATGGATTTGGGTGCCACTGTACGTCATTTTTCTTTACTTGTTAGCAAAGACTTATAAGATTAAATATGTACTTTATATACTCCTTTTTATTGCTCTAGGAGTAACAATTTCCGATCAGCTCGCCGGGATATTCAAGACCGGGATCGGGCGATTAAGGCCGTGTCATGATCCCTCACTCGATAACTTGATGAGAGAGGTCAAGTGTGGAGGACAGTTTGGCTTTTATTCCAGCCACGCTTCCAATACTTTTTTTATTGCAACTTTAATGAGTTTACTGCTGAAACACAAGCACCGATATCTGCCAATATTATTGTTTTTTTGGGCCGGAATGGTTTCTTACAGCCGAATTTATTTAGGTGTTCATTTCCCGATGGATATCCTAATGGGGGCGTCGATGGGCTTTCTCTTAGGTGGATTTTTTGCGACGCTGTCTAAGAAAATCATCTATAAGAATTCAGCCACTTCCTGAATTAGAACCATCCTCTACGGAAGTAATCGGTAATTGCCGAGAAATTAAGCATGAGGGTAAAACGGATTCGTTGCGCATAATCATCAAAAGACGGTTCGAATCCAAGAGAACTCTGGATCGGGAAATATACTTCTAAAAAATCAGGAATTACCTTCAGTTTTATGCCTGAATCCCAAATGAATTGTGCTTTCTGGTGTTTGCTTTTATAAACGCCGGCATCCGCATAAATATTAAACCACTTCCAAACATGAGAATCGATGTTTACTGAAGTGATCCATTGGTTTGCAGTATCACCAACATAAGATTTGAAGCCTCCTTCCGCCAAAATAACCTGTTGCGAAAGCAGTCCTGATGTTGCACTTTGCCCCAGAAGACCGTACGAGAAAGCGTAGTTGCTGACTCTGGAAATCCCATAATCAAATAAATTATTTTTGGTCTTGTTGGAAAGGAAATAACCGCCAAAAAAACGGAAGAAAATCTTCTTGTCTTTAGCATATTCCCAACGGTAAGATGCTTCGGCCATGATCTTTTGGAAGTCTTCCATCCATTGAAAATTAGCGCCAAAATATTTCTCATGGATGACCCTTCGGTCCGAGTAACTATACCCAACACTCCATAAATTGTATTTGCCGTATTCGGTTTCCGGATCTAAAAGAGGGTTTAAATCTTTCTCATAATAGTTGTAAGAAAAGCCTAAACTTCGACCAATTGCACTTCTCGGATTTTTAGAAAAGTTGATGTTCGCGAAGGTGGAAAACTTCTGGTAAGTTAAATCATAATCATAATGAAAGTGAGAGGCGGAAAAACCGAAATCCAGCGACCGATAAAAGCTTTCAGCCGGCTGAATAGAATAAGAAACCGCGCCGGAACCTGTCAACTTTCCTGTTCCTGAACTAAAATACGGTGTTACAGAGTAAGAGAATTTTCGCGCGAAAAATGAAGTATTCCTAACATTTAATCCTACCAAAACTTTATCATATGCGTTAAAGTTGATTCTTGGATTTACATAAATCTCGTTATATTCCGGATTTGGGATGTCATTAAAAAGTTTTAACCGAATCTTTTTGGTATTCGCAAAAAGCCCTTTGGTATAAAGATAATTGTCCCGGAAATTAGTTTCAGGAAAACTGTAATCACTGTTTAAAACAATTTTGTCGGCTTCTGTCGGAGGAGTTCTGTACAAACGGTTGCTGGTGTCCTCATTGGTATCAAACCAAAATTCTTCTCTAGTAAAATCTTGACTTTCTGTTTCAACTTTAAATGGAATTTCTAGTTCCGTATTTTTAGAAATTTTCAGTTGGAGATCATCAGGAGATTTATAATAACGTTTTAGTTTAAAATTTACTCTATTTTTATGCTTAATAAACTCTTCGAGAAATGCAGCAGAGTAATTGGAGGCTAAAATTAATTGGTCAATAAAATCCTGTTGATCAATAATTTTACCCTGATTTTTTGCGAGGTAATTTTTAAGAAACAGGTCAAAATTTTCCTGACCCATTTTTTCTGCTATGAAAGAGAATACAGTGCCGGTTTCAAAGTGGCTAATCGCCGTTGTATTGAAGTTGTTGAGATTTTGATAAGGATCTGCAATGGGTTGATCGAGGTTTTGGGTGAGCATGTACTGATAAGCTAAACCATAACGCTCTCCTAGTCGAAGTTTCGAAGCATGAAATATTTTCAATGGCTTCACCCCAAAAATTTTTGCATTTTCCGGGAGATCTCCCAGAAGTTTTCGTTCCGGATAATAACGATCCAGATATTGGATTTCAAGATGAGTTTTTAATCCATTCGTTATCCAATGACTCGTGTTTTTATCGGTTAAGGCGGCTTGTTTTACAACGTTTTTGGAGATAATACTGAAGTAGGTCAAATCATCTTTTTCGAAATCTGTAAACAACTGAAAATGGAATTTCCAAAAGTCTATATCATCGATCCCAATAAAGCTTTCAGCTTTTTTAAACTTCTGCGAGATAAAGATCTTTTCAGGCAAATACCCGGTTTTCTCATGGATGAATTCTAATTGCTTCGGAAGAAGTGCCGGCAGATTGGTCTTTTCAAATTGTGTCAACTCATATCCAAATTCCACTAGGATATTTTTACCATGTGCAGAGGTTTGGATTACCGAATTTTCTGTTGGGTTAATGAGAAATTCCGGATCACGGCTTAACGTTCCTTCAAAATGATGTGGTGTCGTGCTTTTAAGATTACTTTGGGTAAAATAGTTGGTCGGAACTTCAAAATTTACTTTCCAATAGTTTCCTGGACTTTGGTTTTCTTCTATATCTAGATAAAAGCGCTTTTTTTGCTCAGAAGTTTCGAAACTGTCTGGTATGAGAAAGAAATATTTTAACGCCCACGAAGAAGGTTCCACGCCATAACTGGTAAACTTCTGTGCAGGAAGTTGCATGGTGTAGTGCAACATTAGGGTAGTGCTCTCTCCGGGATTTAACGGCTTACCTAGAGGGATGAAAATATTCTCATCATCTAAATTAAAACTAAAAAATTTGTCTGCACCTGAACTTACTTCTAGCTGTTGAAGTTTCCCTAATTCTTCTTTTTTTGCAAAGTAAAGATCCGTTTTTCGGTCTTCAAGTTTTCTGAAAGCCAATTCCGAGGATTGTCTGCGATAAGCGGAAACCCAGTTAAGAAGTTTAATCTGATCAAGGGGACTTTCCGTTCTATTGGTGTAAGATATCTTCTGCGAAACAGCGATAACAGAACTGTTTTCGGTTACTTTTGCATGTATAAAAATGCTATCTTGCTGTGCAGATACAACAGCAAAATTAGTAAACAACATAAATCCCCAAAGCAGTCTTTTCATTCGATAAAAGCAAATATAATGATGTTTTTTCTATAAAGACCTATCGGTCGGTTATTTGAAAATTATGGTTATTTTTGGTAAAATTCGTTTTGTGAAAATCGCACTATTGGTAATTTCGTTATTGTTCATCACTATGCAACCAGCAGTGGGGCAGGTTAATGAAACAACTGAGCTTTTACAATGGGATCGTTCCAAGGATAAAGTTAATACTCGATTTCAGCCTCCATTAGGTTACACATGGGTGAAGCCAGCTTCTGGTAGTTTTGATGAATACCTGGTTAATTTCCCCTTGTATCCTCCCGGTTTCCCAGTACGCGATTTCCGTGCAGTCCCCATAGAAAATCAAGCCAAACACATTGCAGTTTTAAAAATTGATGTCGGAAATTACGATTTGCAGCAATGTGCTGATGCTTGGATGCGATTGTATGCGGAGTATTTATGGTCTAAAAAAAGAGCTGATGAAGTTGGTTTTCAGTTTACTAGCGGGCAATACTACTCCTGGATGGATTATAAAAAAGGAATTCGTACGGTGCAGCATAATAAAAGTGTAAAGTTTGCTGAAACAGGTGAATTCAAAGAAGATTATTTAGCATTTCGGGATTATCTAAATATTATTTTCAGATATGCCGGAACGATTTCCCTAGATCAAGAATCATTTCAGATTAGCAATATTGAAGACGTTCAACCCGGAGATTTCCTCATTAAGCCGGGAAGTCCAGGCCATTCGGTGATTGTCGTTGGATTGGCTCGTAACCCTCAGGGAAAAAGACTTTTTTTACTTGCTGAAAGTTATATGCCGGCGCAAGATGTTCATATTCTGATCAATCCTAATAATCGAGAGATTTCACCTTGGTACGAATTAGATTTAAACGCTAAAGAAACTAAAACAGCGAAATACACTTTTAAACCTACTGTCATGAAGCGGTTTCATGCATTAAAATAAAAAAAAGGAATCCATAATTGAATTCCTCTTTTAATATTTTGTGTTGGTTATTTCTTTTTATTCTGCAGTAAGTTCAAAATCTCCTTTAATTCTTACCAAGTCGCTGATCATCGCTTCAGGGAAGTTAGGACCAACCTTGAAATCAGATCTTTTCAAAGTTCCTAAAACTTGATATCCATAAGTAGTTTTTTTGTTCATGGCATTAACGGTAGATCCTCTGTATACTAAAGTTAAAGTCACTGGTTTGGTTACGCCATGCATTGTAAGATTGCCTTTCAGCATATAGTAATTATTACGGGTTTTCTTTAAAGAAGTACTTACAAATGACAGTGTTGGATATTTCGCTACATCAAAGAAATCTGCACTTTTTAAGTGGTTGTCGCGGGCTTCGATGTGGGTGTTAATGGTGTTCAAATCTGCAGTGAAGGCAAGTTTTGAATTCACAAAGCTTTTCTCATCGGCGTTAATGGTTAAACTGGCATTCTCTAAATTTCCGGTGATGTCGTTAATTCCTAAGTGAATTACTGAAAACTGAATTCTTGAGTGCGCAGGATCATTTTTTAATGTTAATTGCGCAAATGTGGCGATTGAAAATAAGAAAACGCTGAGTAGAGTTAAGAATTTTTTCATAATGAATAATATTTGTTGATTAATTTTAATGATGCAAATTTAGGGCTAGGATATACCGCCGACATTGATATAGGTTAAGAAATCAGTTTGTAATTTTTATAATTTTAAATGTAGTTTCATTACTCCCGATTTTTAAGGTTGCCTGTTCTCCAGGCTTTCGTTGAAGTAAAACTTTGGCTAATGGGGTAGTGAACGAGATTTTTCCCTTTGTAATTTTAGCTTCATCAACGCCGACAATCTGGAAGGTTTGTTCCTGCTTAAGTTTCTCGTTATATACCGTCACCACCGAACCAAAATTAACCTGATTTTCGGGCAGTTTTTTCGGATCGATAATTTTTGCAGAATTGATGCGCTCGTGCAACAGACTCAATTTAGCATTGAGATAATTGGAATGGATGCGGTATTCTTTTTCATTTGAAGGGTCTAAAGAGTGTAGCTCTTTTAATAGCTCTTCTTTTTCCAAAAGTAATTCCTCATAACCGTTCAAGGTAACCAAATTATCGGTATTGTCCGGCAAATCGGCTCTCGGGGGCACCAGAGGGACCTCTTCCTGATCTTCTTCTTTTACAAAACCTCGGCTCATTTCATTTTTTAATTACAGTTTCCGTCGGTGTCGCAGCTACCTCCTTCCTTAGTGATTTGAATTTGATTGGAAGAATCATACTCGCTCCAAGATTTAGTCAAAATTTGAAGGAAAAGTTCAGGTTGCTGAGCGCCAGAAATCGCATAACGGTTGTTAAAAACAAAAAACGGTACAGAGTTTATACCAAGTTGTCTTGCCATTAAACCATCCTGTGAAACACCGTGTGCAAATTCATCAGAACTCATTGCAACTTCTACATCCTCTGGTGATAATCCAACCTGGGCACCTATCTCTTTTAGTACTTCAAGGTCATCGATGTTTTTACTTTCAACAAACTGTGCTTTAAAAAGCAATTCTTCCAATTCATTAGCTACATTCTTTTGATTGCCGAGTTGTAGGAGAAGATGTCCACGATAAGAATTGGCAACCTTGGAGTTTGCAAAATTAAACTCAATATCAACTTCTTTACCTGCGTTAGCTGCGTGTTGAAACATCGATCTGGCCTCTTCCACTGTTACCCCTTTAATTTTAGAGAAATATTCATACGAATTAAGATCGACCTGAGTTTTTAATGACGGATCCAGCTGAAAACTGTGCCATTGCACCTCAATTTTATCAGCATTAGGAAACTGCGAAAGCGCTTTTTCAAACTTTTTCTTTCCTACATAACAGAACGGACAACGGATATCGCTCCAAATATCTACTTTCATTGTTGTGTTTTTTTCAAAGATACAAATGTCGCACCCTTAGACTCTTGATCTAGGTTAATTAGCATTTAGGCGGATAAAAGTCTTCGTTTTCAGCAGGATATTGAAGAAGTCTAGAGGAAAGGAAAGGTTTCGAACCCATAAAAATTCCGTATTTTTGCAGATTCCTAAATCACAAATTCGGGAACTATCTAATGGAAAATACAAAAGAATATATAGAGGTTTATGGCGCACGCGAACATAACCTTAAAAACATATCCGTAAAAATTCCGCGCAATGAATTGGTAGTGATTACCGGACTTTCAGGGAGCGGAAAATCTTCCTTGGCTTTTGATACGATTTTTGCAGAAGGCCAAAGAAGGTATATTGAAACTTTTTCTGCCTACGCACGGCAGTTTTTAGGCGGTTTGGAGCGTCCGGATGTTGATAAAATTGACGGACTTTCTCCTGTCATTGCCATCGAGCAAAAAACCACCAACAAAAATCCCCGATCAACTGTGGGAACGGTGACCGAACTTTATGATTTTCTCAGGCTTTTATATGCAAGAGTATCAGATGCTTATTCCCAAACTAGCGGTAAAAAACTCGTAAGTTATACAGAAGAGCAGATTATTGAAGTCATCAAAGAAAATTATCGCGACCAGAAAGTAATGCTGATGGCACCCGTGGTGAGATCGAGAAAAGGACATTATCATGAGTTGTTTGTACAGATGTCTAAGAAAGGATATGCACAGGCAAGAATTGATGGAGAACTTATAGATATTGAAAATGACTTGAAACTCGATCGATATAAAAACCACGATATTGATATTGTGGTAGATCGATGGATTATCGGAGAAAATGCTTCCGAAAACCGCATGGAAAAATCATTGAGAACTGCCATGCAGATGGGCGAGGGCACCATAGGTATTCAGGTTTTGGGAAGTACAGACATCGAATATTTTTCCAAAAATTTAATGGACTCGGAATCTGGTCAGTCTCTTGCGTTGCCAGAACCAAACACCTTTTCATTCAATTCGCCCAAAGGGAGTTGTCCATATTGTAAAGGGTTAGGCATTGTTCAGAAGGTCAATACTTCTTATTTTGTTGAAAACCCAAAGCTATCGATTAACCAAGGCGCTTTACTTCCTTTGGAAGACATAAAGTCGAATAAATGGATTTTAGGACAAATTAAAAACATCCTCGAAATTTTCGGACTCAATCTATCCACTCCAATGAAAGATATTCCGGAAGAAGCGATGGACTATATCTACAATGGTTGTCATAAAGAATTCAATAAAGATCTTAAGTATGCGGGTATCACGAAAAAAATCAAAGTCAATTTCGACGGTTTAGTTTCTATTATCAGCGAAATTATTGAGGATAAAGAAAGTTATGATGCTACATTATTAGAAAGACATTTTACAACCGAAGAAACATGTCCAGAATGTAAGGGCACCCGTTTGCAAGCCGGAAGCTTAAGTTTTAAGATCGATGGCAAGAACATCGCTGAAGTAAATGCACTTTCGCTTTCAGAGTTTATGGAATGGTTAAATGAAGTTGAGGATAAATTTAGTGAAAAAAACAGAGTAATTGCACACGAAATCCTTAAAGAAATCAAAACCAGGCTTCAGTTTCTGTTGGACGTTGGTTTAGATTATTTAAGTCTCAGCCGAAGTTCGCGGACACTATCTGGGGGAGAGTCTCAGCGTATTCGGTTGGCAACACAAATCGGTTCGCAGCTGGTTAATGTACTTTATATCTTGGACGAGCCCTCAATTGGCTTGCATCAAAGAGATAATGAACGACTGATTAATTCTCTGAAAAATCTACGTGACATCGGTAATTCGGTTTTAGTGGTGGAGCACGATAAAGATATGATTTTGGAGGCGGATGAGGTACTTGATATTGGTCCACGTGCGGGAAAATTTGGAGGTGAAATTCTATGGCAGGGCAAACCTCAAGACTTATTGAAAGCTAATACCCTTACCGCTGATTATATGACAGGGAAGCGCAAAATTGAAATTCCTGTTCAGCGAAGAGAGGGTAATGGTAAATCGCTGGTCTTGAAAGGTGCGAGTGGAAACAACTTGAAAAATGTAAATGTAGAAATCCCGCTTGGAAAATTGGTGGTAGTAACCGGTATTTCGGGAAGTGGAAAATCCTCACTGATTAACGGTACCCTTTATCCGATTCTGAATAAACATTTTTACAGAGCGTTGCAAGAACCTTTACCATATAAAAAGTTTGAAGGAATTGAGAATATCGATAAAATTGTAGATGTCGATCAAGCTCCTATTGGGCGAACCCCACGTTCAAATCCCGCAACTTATACCGGAATGTTTACGGATATCAGAAATCTGTTTGCGGAACTTCCTGAGTCTAAAATTCGCGGTTATAAAGCAGGAAGATTCTCATTCAATGTCAAGGGCGGAAGATGCGAAACTTGTCAGGGTGGCGGTTTAAAAGTAATTGAAATGAACTTTTTACCCGATGTTTATGTGCATTGCGAAACCTGTAACGGAAAACGCTTTAACAGAGAAACGCTTGAAGTTCGTTATAAAGGAAAATCAATATCTGATGTTTTGGAAATGACCATTGATGAGGCCGTTGAGTTCTTTCAACCATTGCCAAAAATCTATGCGAAAGTAAAAACTTTACATGACGTTGGTTTAGGGTATATAACGTTGGGTCAACAATCGACTACTTTATCCGGAGGAGAAGCGCAGCGGATAAAGTTAGCCACAGAGCTCTCCAAAAGACAAACCGGTAATACGCTGTACATTCTTGATGAACCAACAACAGGGTTGCATTTTGAAGACGTGAAAGTGTTAATGGAAGCCATCAACAAACTGGTGGATTTAGGAAATTCATTCGTCATCATCGAGCATAATCTAGATGTGATTAAACTCGCAGATTATATCATTGATGTGGGTATGGAAGGTGGAAATAAAGGTGGTGAAATTGTCGCTAAAGGAACACCTGAGGAAGTAGCAAAATCCAGAAAAAGTCTCACTGCCCGATTTCTTAAGAAAGAACTTGAAGCATAACACTGAAATATCTCATGAATTATCTAATTAGACCTGTCGAGCCGAAAGATGGTGCTGCAATTCTCTCCATTTTCCAGGAAGGAATTGATGGAGGCAATGCTACTTTCGATAAAGATGCGCCAACTTGGGAAGCTTGGGACTTAAAATATCTGCACAATTGCCGGCTATCTCTAGTGCTAGAGGATGAGGTGTGTGGATGGGCCGCTTTGCAAGCGGTAAGTCCACGAGATTGCTTTCGTGGAGTTGCTGAAGTAAGTATTTATTTAAGCAATAAAATTCATGGTAAAGGTTTAGGGTCTATATTATTAAAAGAGCTCATTAATTGTAGTGAAAATCAGGGAATTTGGATGTTACAGGCGGGTATTTTTCCAGAGAATCAAAGTAGCATTGCTCTTCATAAAAAGTATGGTTTTAGAGAGGTTGGTTACCGTGAAAAAATTGGTAAGATGAATGGCATTTGGCGTGATATCATCCTACTGGAAAGGCGCAGCACAGAAATATATTAACATATTTTGGCTAATGTCTTGCACAATAATTTCTCATTTTTGGCATTATGATTGAACATAAAGTTTTAATTATAATATTTTACAAATGAAAAATCTATTCAAAATAGCAGCTGCATTTGGTTTAGCCTTTGCGCTGAGCTCATGTGGTACGGCCAGTGATATTTACGGAAATAATTACCCTAATACTCGATATCCAAATTCTAACACACGTTATCCAAATAACGGAGTTTATAGAAGTAATGATGGCAATGTATACCGACAAGGAGAAATTTATAGAGACCGAAACGGTAACATCTATCAAAATGGCCGAATTGTAAGAAGAAGTGATGTCTATGGTAGACCCGGCGTCATTAGCAGAGACGGGAGAAATGTTTACACATCAAACTCCCGAAGAATTCCGCCAGGACAAGCTAAGAAGATTTATGGTGGTAATGCGCGAGATTATGCAAGGGGACAAAATAACAAGAAGGTGACCCAAAGATATCCTTCAAAAAAGAGTGATAAACGATTTGATGATCGTTACGATTATAAAAAAGAAAAATTCAAAAAAGGAAAAAAAGACGGCAGACGTTAATCTAAAAATTAAAATGAGCGGGAAAACTTTCCCGCTCATTTATTTTTAAATCTGCTAGACAGATGTTATTTGTCAATAGATCCTAAAACCTTTTGTGCAAATCCATTCAATGCATCACGCTCTGCAACGCCACTTTGTACACTGTTGTGTACCTCAAGAGCGCCACAAATGTTGGTAATTAATTCTCCAGCTACATTTAGATCTTCGTCTGTTGCACCACGAAACTCGCAAAAAGCTTCCAGCACTTCTAGGGTTGCTTCTAGTTTTTCCGGACTCTGGGTCTGGTAAAACTGTCGGATGATAGGTAGTTTCATTAATTTAATTCGTTAAATAGATTAATAAGACTCTCTGCTTGGTTGGTTTGTACTTGGTTTACCAATTCACCATTTTTAAAAATCGCAAAAGTTGGCAAGTTGTCTACCTTCGCAAGTTTTCTGCTTTCAGGGAGTTTCTCCGCATCCACGTAAAGGAAAGGGATTGAGTCGTTTTCTGAAGCTAACTTTTTAAATTTCGGCTTCATAATTCGGCAATTACCGCACCATGTAGCACCGTACTGCACAACAACTTTTTCGTTATCGGCTACTAATTGCTGTAGCGTGTCTTCTGTTAACTCTGTATACATTGATTTTTATTTTTTGGTGATTAATAAACGATCTTAGTTCTGAGAAGCTAAATATTCTGCAGTAGATTTTCTGTTCGCCTGCATTGCATCTTTACCTTCTTCCCAGTTTGCCGGGCAAACTTCTCCGTGCTTTTGTACGTGGGTGTAAGCATCAATTAATCTGATGTATTCTTTTACGTTTCTACCTAATGGCATATCGTTTACAGACTCGTGGAAGATCTTTCCGGTCTCGTCAATAAGGTAAGTTGCACGGTAAGTTACATTAGAACCAGAGAAAATCTCGTTTCCTTCTTCATCATATTCAAACTCTTGATCAACAATTCCTAACATGTTAGCTAATTGACGGTGAGTATCTGCAAGAATTGGGTAAGTTACGCCTTCAATTCCGCCATTATCTTTAGAAGTGTTTAACCATGCAAAATGTACTTCATTGGTATCGCAAGAAGCACCGATTACTTTTGTGTTTCTTTTTTCAAATTCTCCCAAAGCATCTTGGAAAGCATGAAGCTCTGTTGGGCAAACGAAAGTAAAATCTTTTGGATACCAAAATAAAAGAACTTTTTGTTGGTTTGATGTAGCCTCTTCAAAGATGTTGATTTTCAAATCATCACCCATTTCACTCATCGCATCAATCGCAATATTTGGGAATTTTTTTCCTACTAATGACATATGTTATTTGTTTAAATTTTAAGTGTGCAAATGTATGAACTTTTCATCAATTGAAAAAGCTAAAGCAATTCATAATATCTATTAAGTTGGTGTGATATTTTAATTAAAAATATAATTGTAAATTTCCTCTTCTAGAATATTTAATTATGAAAAAAGTATTGATTGTTTTATTTGCTTCGTTTCTATTCATCCAGTTTTTTCCTATTGATAAAGTAAACCAACCTGTTGATCCGGGTATGGATTTTATTAGAATCAAGAAGACGCCTGAAAATATTGCTGCTACGTTAAAAGCGAGTTGTTATGATTGCCACAGTAATGAAACTGTCTATCCCTGGTATGCGAACGTTCAACCTTTTGGCTGGTTTTTAAAAGACCACATTGAAGAAGGCCGAAAACATTTGAACTTTTCTACCTTCGCAACCTATTTGCCAAAAAGACAGGCGCACAAGCTTGCTGAATCTGCAGAGATGGTTCAAAATAAGGAAATGCCGCTGGATTCGTACGTTCTGGGGCATCCGGAAGCAGATTTGACACACCAACAAAGAACAGAGTTGGTACAGTATTTTCAGCAAATTGAAAAAGAACTAAGGCTCTTGAATGATTTACCACCGGAACAATAAGATGAATATTGATCAAACAAAATACTACGTTTTTTACGACGGAGACTGCGGTTTCTGCAACCATTGGGTACAGTGGATTTTAGAAAATGACCATCAGGAAAAGTTTATGTTTGCAGCCTTGCAATCGGAATTTGGTCAGAATTTCCTTCGCGAGAGAAATCTTCAGACAACCGACTTTGATACAGTGTACCTTTGGAAACCTGGAGGGTTTTACTACACGAAATCGCAGGCAGTTTTTGCTATTGCAAAAGTTTTAGGAGGTAAATACCGTCTCTTAAGCTATCTGAAATTTTTACCAGAGTCTATGAGCAATTTTTTCTACGACAAAATTTCCAAAAATCGACAGAAACTCGCGTCTCAAAAGTGTTTTTTGCCCACACCTGTAGAGCGGAAACGCTTTGTAGAGTAAGAATTTCTCCATTTAATACAACGCTTTTCTTCGATTTAAAACCTCAAACTAATTCCTATATTTGCACTCATGGAATATAATACCTCACAGCCACAACTTCATATGCCAGAATATGGCCGTATCATACAACAATTGGTTACCCGTTGTAAAGAACTTCCTACCAAAGAAGAGCGTAGCGAAATGGCTGTAGCGATTGTTGATTTTATGGGGCAGCGCAATCCGCAGCTTCGCGACGAAGAAAACTATAAGCACAAACTTTGGGATCATCTGTTTATTTTGTCAGGATATGATTTGGATGTTGATTCACCTTATCCATTCCCCACAGCTGAAGAAATGAATGAAAAACCCAAAAAGATGGAGTATCCTAAACTGCAGGGCGACTTCAAGTTTTATGGTAAAAGTATTCTTCAATTAATTGAAAAAGCTATAGAACTGGAGCCAGGCGAAGAAAAGGATGCCTTAATTCAAGTGATCGCGAATAATATGAAGAAGTCGTACAATGTTTATAACAAGGAGCATGTACAAGATGAGGTAATTTTTAGACATTTAAAAGATCTTTCGGAAAACCGTTTGGATCTTACGGGCTTAGATTCTCTCGAAAAGAGCAAAATATACTACGCAAATAACCGGAATAATAAAAACAACGGTAAAGGCGGACAAAATCAAAACAACCAAAACAAAAGAAGAAATTTTCATCAAAACAAAAACAGGAAGTAGGGCATGAGCGGAACATTTAAGATAAAAGGAGGAAAAAAACTGCAGGGGGAAATTACGCCTCAAGGTGCAAAAAATGAAGCATTACAAATACTTTGCGCCGTGCTCCTTACCGATGATGAAATAAGAATTAAAAATATCCCGGACATCCACGATGTTAACAGACTAATCGAAATTTTGGGAGATTTCGGGGTGAAAATTACCAAGAACGGACATGGTGATTATACTTTTAAAGCAGATGAAGTTAATTTCGGATATGTAAAATCAGATGAATTTAAGGAAGATGGTTCAAAACTTCGTGGTTCCATAATGTTATTGGGACCAATGTTGGCGCGTTTCGGTGAAGCTTATATGCCAACTCCGGGAGGTGATAAAATCGGCCGAAGAAGATTAGATACCCATTTTCAGGGTTTTGTAGAATTGGGCGCAGATTTCAAATACGACGATACTAATAATCTTTACGCACTGAAGGCAACTGAACTGAATGGAAAATTCATTCTGTTGGAAGAGGCGTCTGTGACCGGGACGGCAAACATCGTGATGGCTGCCGTTTTAGCCAAAGGAAAAACGAGTATCTACAACGCCGCTTGTGAGCCTTATCTACAACAGCTTTGTAAAATGCTGAACCGAATGGGTGCTAATATCTCCGGTATCGGTTCTAACCTTCTTGTGATTGAAGGGGTAGAGAAGCTAAGCGGGACTGAGCACACCATGCTACCTGATATGGTTGAAATTGGTTCATGGATCGGTCTTGCCGCGATGACCAAATCAGAGATTACCATTAAAAATGTGAACTGGAACGAATTGGGTGTCATCCCGAATACTTTTAGAAAGTTAGGTATTCAGTTGGAGCAGCGTGGAGATGATATTTACATTCCCTCTCAGGATTCTTATTCAATTCAAAAGTTTATCGATGGTTCTATCCTCACTGTTTCGGATGCGCCGTGGCCTGGATTCACGCCTGACTTGTTGTCCATCATCTTAGTGGTTGCTACACAAGCGAAAGGTACCGTACTGATTCACCAAAAAATGTTTGAATCAAGATTGTTTTTCGTGGATAAATTAATTGACATGGGCGCACAGATCATTCTTTGTGATCCACACCGTGCAACGGTGGTTGGGCTCAATCATGAGTCTCCTTTACGCGGTACTACGATGGTTTCGCCGGATATTAGGGCTGGTAATGCACTTTTAATTGCAGCACTTTCCGCGGAAGGCAACTCTGTAATTCATAATATCGAACAAATCGACCGAGGTTATGAAAATATCGACGGAAGACTTCGCGCTTTAGGTGCGGAAATCGAAAGAGTTTAAAAGATTAAAACTGATCCGAAAGATCAGTTTTTTTATGTCCATGCAATAAAAGAAGATCACCAAATTTTAAAACCTTATCTTTGCGAAAATTTTTGGGCTTCAAGAGTTGAAGTAACCCATTAATAATCTTATTATTAAACAAAATTTATGAGCAATATTGTTGCTATCGTAGGACGCCCGAACGTTGGAAAGTCCACCCTTTTTAACCGTTTATTAGAGCGTAGAGAAGCTATCGTAGATTCTACCGCAGGTGTTACAAGAGACCGTCATTACGGAAAATCTGACTGGAATGGTGTAGATTTTACCGTTATCGATACCGGAGGTTACGAGGTGAATACTGAAGACGTTTTCCAGGAAGAAATTTCAAAACAAGTTCAGTTGGCTATTGATGAAGCCACTTCCATTATTTTCATGTTGAATGTTGAAGAAGGCCTTACCGATACCGATCACGAGATCTATGAGATGCTTCGCCGTTCAAACAAGCCGGTTTACATCGCGGTCAACAAAGTAGATTCTGCTACCGAAGAAATTGCAGCGACCGAATTTTATCAACTTGGGATTGAGAAATATTACACTTTATCATCAGCTACAGGTTCCGGGACAGGGGAATTGCTAGATGATGTGGTAAGGGATTTCCCGACGATAGAATATAAAGATCCATTTGAAGGTCTACCAAAAATTACCATTGCCGGAAGACCAAACGTAGGGAAATCTACACTAACCAACGCCCTTTTGGATGTTGAACGTAATATCGTAACTGATGTTGCAGGTACAACGCGAGATTCTATCCAGACTTTATATAACAAATTTGGTCATGAGTTTGTTTTGGTCGATACTGCGGGAATGCGTCGTAAAGCTAAGGTGAAAGAAGATCTGGAGTTTTACTCTGTGATGCGTTCAATCCGCTCTATTGAGTATTCTGATGTGGTAATCATCATGGTAGATGCAACTTTAGGTTGGGAATCTCAGGATATGAATATCTTCGGTCTGGCTCAAAAGAACAGAAAAGGAATCGTAATTCTCGTTAACAAGTGGGATTTGGTGGAAGATAAAAGCACCAACTCAACCAGAGATTTCGAAAATAGAATTAAAGAAAGAATCGGTCAGTTCACAGATATTCCAATTTTATTTATTTCCGCGCTTACAAAACAGCGTATCTTAAAGGCTGTTGAGATCGCTATGGAAGTTTACGAAAACCGTGCGAAGAAAATTAAAACTTCGAAATTGAACGAAGTAATGCTTCCGGTTTTTGAAAATACACCACCGCCGGCTACCAAAGGTAAGTATGTGAAGATTAAATATTGCGTACAGTTGCCAACGCCAAGTCCGCAGTTTGTTTTCTTCTGCAACTTGCCACAATATGTGAAAGAACCTTACAAAAGATTTACAGAAAATCAACTTCGCAAGCATTTCGGGTTTACCGGAGTTCCAATCGAAGTGTATTTCCGTCAGAAATAAAAACAAAGCCTTCCAGATTTTTCCGGAAGGCTCTTTTTTTCAAATTTATTTTTCCGAAATTTACCGAAAATACTATTATGGCAATTGTTTTATCAGACCAGTTTTCCCTTGTCAATACTTGGATTAATGAACTTCGAAATGTTGAAGTGCAAAACGACCGCATGAAATTCCGCCGTAATATGGAGCGTATTGGCGAGATTGCAGCGTTCGAAATCAGCAAAGGTTTGGACGTGAAGGAACTGGAAATTACAACGCCATTAGATAAAATTAAAGTAAAAGAGATAGCCATACAACCCGTAATAACCACTATTCTTCGTGCCGGCGTTCCTTTGTTTCAGGGGATTTTGAACTATTTCGATAAAGCAGACTGTGGATTTGTTGCTGCTTACCGTAAGCATGATGCGAACGATTATTTTTCTATTAAACAGGATTATTTAACGTGTCCGAATGTAGATGGCAGACCATTAATCGTAGCTGATCCTATGTTGGCAACGGGTGCAAGTTTAATTGAAGCGATTAAAGATCTTTTAAACCACGGTAAACCTTCTCAACTTCACATTGTTGCGGCCATTGCTTCACAACAAGGTGTTGAAACTATTGAAAAAGAATATCCGGATGCTACACTTTGGGTGGGAGTTATCGATGAAAAACTGACTTCAAAAGGTTACATCACGCCAGGATTAGGTGATGCAGGAGATTTAAGCTACGGTGAAAAACTTCAGCGTTAATCAACTGCCATAACAAGAACAGAAACCTTGTTGTTGCCTGATTTTAATATTTCCCATGCTGCCGCACTCATAGTATTTCCGGTAGTGAAGACATCATCCAGAAGTAACACATGTTGGTCGGAAATTGACTTTGTAATGGAAAATAGTTGGTCAACCTCACTGCGGTGCATGCGGTCTTTTTGTGCCTGTGCACTTTTATGAGTGTTTCTTTTTAATAAAGAATGTTCGCAGGGTATTCCAAATTTCTCTGATAAAGTATTGGCAAATAAATGAAGTTGATTGTAACCGCGCGCCTTTTGTTTTTTGGGATGAAGCGGAATAGTCACCAATAAATCAGGTTTTTCAGATTCGAAGAATATTCGGTCTGCAGTCCATTCTGCTAAAACTTTTCCAACTCTTTCGCGATTTCCATATTTCAGTTGATGCACAATTTTGCGGCTAAGACTTTCTTCTTCAAACTGCATCAAACCGAACGCGTTTTCACAAGGGAAAAGCAATCTGCATCTTTCTAAAAGTGGATTTTTCTCCTCAAAGCCATATGGGCGGAAGTTTACTTCACCATAGCAGATAGGGCAAATCAGTTCCTGTCCCGCAATAATTCGGTTACATTCCAGACAGCGGTTTGGGAAAAATAAATCTCGAAATAACATCAGCGATTTGAAAAAGTCAAATTACAACTTATTTTCTAATGCGTCATTTCTAATGGCTTGGATAGAAATTGCCATGTTCTTGTTGAAATTTTCCTTTTCCAGTCGAACCGGTGGTGCTTGCCGAACTTCGCAGTCCAAAATGCTGCAAGATTCGCACGTTACTCCGACATTTATCTCCGGAATTGTTCCACTTTTTAAGAAATTTATTTTCTTCACCAAGTTGCTGTTCATCAATATTCCCAAACAGTAGCTGCGGTTAGTTCCATCAGAAAAAGGATTTTTTTGTGAAGTAGAAATCACTAAATAAGTTAACCCGCTATCTTTATAATGAGAAAATTGAGCAGCGGTGAGCGTTTGATTTTCGGTGAGATTATAAAGATTTTTTACGGCAATCCACCGTCTGCAATAATGTTCATTGGTAGCATTTGCATGCGGAGCTTGTTGCTGATTTAAATGTAATTCTTTCAGAATCTTAACTTCCTCCGAATGCTTTTTCTTTGTAAAACACAGATAAAATAAGTCTTTTATCCCAAAATCCTGAGGTAAAATATTCGTGAGACGATAATAAAATGTTTCCGGAGAATCGGTAAAATCTGCCATCAACTGATCAAAATCTGAGGGATTCCAAGTCGGTTCGCTGAAGAATATTTTAAGATTTTCGGTCAAAGTTTCGCGAGGAACAAGTAAGCATCCTGCAAAATAAGAAGCGTAATAATTATGAAGAAGTTCATCGAAACTTTTAAAATCAAGCCATGAGTACGTGTACGGACGAGGGTTCAATCTTAATATTTCGAAACCAATTTCTTTAGCATAAATAAAGGTCTTCTGGTTTTCGTTGAGTAGAGAATTTAAAAGAAGAAATTTTTTCTCCGGGATAAATACCGACCGTAATTTTCCGCCCGCTTGGTACGTTTTAAAATCAATCGTCTTTATATCATAACCAAAATCTTCCTTTAGTAGAATTTCCAAAGCCGCAGATTTTGGGTTTTTATTTAGGCCAAATTCTTCCACGTAACTTGCTGCTTTTTCTTCAATTTCCGGGAAATAATTGTTATATAATTCCTGAAAACTTCTTAACACAGCGAAATAAAAATTCTCTTTGCTGAGGTTATAATTATTAGAAATTTCGATAAGGGTATTGACAAAAGCGGTTACTTTTTTTGGTGCATCACTGATGATGCCAATCAAATTATTTTTATTGATGCCGAAAAGTTCTAAGGGAGCTTCTTTAAAAAAATCCGATTGCACCAACTCTAACACCGGCGCGAGACTGTTATCGAGTTTGGTAGAAACCAAATCGTTATAAGTACATCCTAAAGCGGCTGCAATAGGGATGATTTTGTCGTGCTTGGGATATTTCTTGCCGTTTTCTATTTCATTTAAATACGATTTAGAAATTCCTGTTAAAGTCGCAACATCCTGCAACGACAGATTTTTCTTCTGGCGCAACTGTTTTATCTTCAATCCTAATATAATTTTAATCAGTCCGCCTTCCTGTATCGTGTGCATAGAAATTCTTTGAAATGGGGCGTTGTAATGCAGCCCAGTTGCAAAGCTAACTAAAAATCCATATTTCTTACATAATTGTTCTCAAAAAAAATAGCGAACGTTCGCTGAAAGTGAAAATATTTTTTTTAGATTTGTTTCACCAAAGTAAAATATGCCATATGGAAAACGCTGAAAGATTAACAATTACCCCTCAGAATAAGTATTCTGAGATTTTTACGGCGGAACTTCAAGAGTTCTTGCTGCAGCTGCATTTAAACTTCAACCCTGCGAGGAAAAGATTGCTTATTGCACGAAGTATTAAGCAAGTCGATTTTGATCACCATAGAATGCCTACTTATTTTCCGGATACCGAAAAAATAAGAACCGGCGACTGGGTTTGTGCTCCGCTACCTAAAGATTTGCTCGATCGTCGTGTGGAAATTACCGGACCAGTGGACCGTAAAATGATTATCAATGCATTGAATTCGGGTGCTTCGACTTTTATGGCGGATTTTGAAGACAGTAACTCGCCAACTTGGGAAAACTGCATGAATGGCCAGATCAACTTAACGGACGCTGTTAATGGAACCATTGATTTTAAAAACAACGGAAAGCAATACCGTCTAAATGAAGAGACTGCTGTGTTATTGGTTCGTCCGCGCGGACTGCATTTGGAGGAAAAACATATTGTGATTGATGGTGAGCAAACCTCAGGATCTCTTATCGATTTTGGAATCTATTTTTTCAGAAATGCTAAAAACCTCATTGAAAAAGGTAGCGGACCGTATTTCTATCTACCGAAACTCGAACATTATCGTGAAGCCCGTTGGTGGAATGAAGTTTTTGTTTTCGCTCAAGAATATTTAGGGATTCCGAAAGGGACGATTAAAGCGACTGTTTTAGTAGAAACCATTACAGCCTCTTTTCAACTGAACGAAATTCTTTATGAACTTCGCGAGCATAGCGCCGGATTAAACTGCGGCCGTTGGGATTATATTTTTTCTTACATTAAAAAATTCCGAAATCTCCCTGAATTTACCGTTCCAGACCGCGATCAAGTAACCATGACTTCACCTTTTATGGCAGCGTATTCAAAAAGTGTGATTCAGGTATGTCATCGAAGAAATGTTCATGCGATTGGAGGGATGGCGGCCCATATTCCTGTCAAAAACAATGAAGAAGAAAATCGTAAAGCCTATGAAAAGGTAAGAGCTGATAAAGAACGTGAAGTGAAAAACGGCCATGATGGAACTTGGGTGGCGCATCCAGGTTTGGTTTCTGTAGCCAAAGAAATCTTCGACGAGCATATGCCTGAGGCTAATCAGATTGATAAGAAGTTTGAAGACTATCACATTACCGAAAGAAATCTGCTTGAAGTTCCTGAAGGAAAAGTGACCGAAGAGGGAGTGCGCAAAAATATTAATGTCGGCATCCTTTACATCGAATCCTGGCTAATGGGTGTTGGTGCTGCAGCAATTTACAACCTGATGGAGGATGCAGCTACTGCAGAAATCTCGAGATCACAATTGTGGCAGTGGCTTAAAAACGATGTTAAGCTGGATGACGGCAGATTGTTGCTGCCAGGTCTTGTGCTTCAATGGCAGGAAGAAGAACTTCAGAAAATTAAAGAATATGTTGGAGAAGAGCGATTCGAAAACGGGAAATTCCCCCTCGCTGCAGAGATTTTCAGTGATTTAATCCTGAATGAGCACTTCGTAGAATTCTTAACCTTAGAAACCTACAAACACATTTAAAACTCACCATTAATCAATAAAATTTAAATATTATGAAAAATCAAACAGACGTTGCACAGATTGAAAAAGATTGGCTAGAAAATCCGCGGTGGAAAGGTGTTGAAAGACCTTATTCTGCAGAAGAAGTTTTACGACTTCGCGGGAGTTATAAAATTGATTATACCATCGCCCAGTTAATGGCAAACACTTTATGGGAAAAATTGAATAACCAGGATTTCGTAGCCGGATTGGGTGCGCTTACAGGAAACCAAGCTGTTCAGGAAGTGGATGCGGGTTTAGAGGCTATTTATCTTTCCGGTTGGCAAGTGGCTGCAGATGCAAACTTAAGTGGAGAAATGTATCCTGACCAAAGTTTATATCCGGCGAACTCAGTACCGAGTGTCGTTAAGAAAATTAATAATGCGCTTTTACGTGCAGACCAAATCCAGTCCGTAAACGGTGTTGATGAAGTAAACAGAAAAAATTATTTGGTTCCGATCGTTGCAGATGCAGAAGCTGGTTTTGGTGGCAACCTAAACGCTTACGAATTAATGAAACAAATGATTGAAGCAGGTGCTGCCGGCGTACACTTCGAAGATCAACTTTCTTCCGCAAAGAAATGCGGTCACTTGGGTGGAAAAGTTTTGGTGCCAACGCAGGAAGCGGTAAACAAATTGATTGCAGCGCGTTTGGCAGCGGACGTTTGTGGAGTTCCAACGTTGCTGATCGCCCGGACTGATGCTGATGCTGCGGATCTTTTAACCTCAGACATTGATGAGCGCGATCACGAATTTATTACAGGTGAGAGAACTTCTGAAGGTTTTTACCGAGTGAAAAATGGAGTAGAGCAAGGTATTGCAAGAGGACTTTCTTACGCACCTTATGCAGATTTAATCTGGATGGAAACAAGCAATCCGGATTTGGATTATGCGAGAAAATTTGCGGAAGGAATTCATGCAAAATATCCTGGAAAAATGCTAGCGTACAACTGTTCTCCGTCATTTAACTGGGCAGCAAAACTAACAGTTCCTGAAATGGAAACTTTCCGAGAAGAATTGGCAAAAATGGGTTACAAGTTCCAATTTATTACTTTAGCAGGATTCCATGCGTTGAACACTTCGATGTTTGAGTTGGCTTTAGCTTACAAAAAACGCGGAATGGCAGGTTACAGCGAACTTCAGGAAAGAGAATTTGCACTTCAAAAAGAAGGTTTCCGCGCGGTAAAACACCAAACTTTTGTAGGAACTTCTTACTTCGATGCCCTTCAA
This sequence comes from Kaistella sp., assembly GCA_041913105.1. Classification (GTDB taxonomy): domain Bacteria; phylum Bacteroidota; class Bacteroidia; order Flavobacteriales; family Weeksellaceae; genus Kaistella. Next base: position 47,562 of record JAYSFV010000001.1, read on the forward strand.
ACCACCATTACGGCAGGAAATTCTTCCGTAACTGCGATGAAGGATTCTACAGAAACAGCACAGTTCCATTAAATTTCATTGGTTATATTTTGTTACCACGGAGAATTTTTTCTTCGTGGTTTTTCATTTTTGGAGTTCTTCAAAAATCATTCAAGTTTCGTTATCTTTGCAAAATGATAAGGATCACCAAGATTTTCACGTTTGAGACTGCGCATGTGCTTTACAATTACGATGGTAAATGCAAAAATATGCACGGACATTCCTATAAACTTTTTGTTACTGTTAAAGGGAAACCTATCAACAATTTAGATCATCCTAAAAACGGAATGGTGGTAGATTTTGGGGATATCAAGAAAATCGTAAAATCTGAGATCATTGAGCCTTGGGATCACGCCGTTTTGGTGAATGGTACATCGCCGCATAAAAGTTTAGGTCAGGAATTGGAGGATAAAGGGCACAAAGTTATCTTTTGCGATTTTCAACCGACCTGCGAAAATATGCTTTATGAAATCGCCAGTCGGATAAAAAATAAACTTCCAGACGATGTTGAATTGGCCTACTTAAAACTTCACGAAACCGAAAATTCTTACGGAGAATGGTTCTCTGAAGAAAATGCTTAATTCTGAAGTTAATCCTATTTTATTTTGATGCAACATATCCAACTTCAGCCTGATAAAAAAGTCTACTTTGCGTCGGACCAGCATTTTGGTGCTCCCGATGTGAAGCAAAGTAAGATTCGGGAAGAAAAATTTATTCGTTGGCTTGATGAGATTAAGAAAGACATTCAGGTGTTGTTCTTGATGGGCGATCTGTTTGATTTTTGGCACGAATGGCATCACGTTATTCCGAAAGGATATGTGAGAGTTTTAGGGAAGTTAGCAGAACTTAAAGATTCCGGAATCGAGATATACATGTTTGTCGGTAACCACGACTTATGGATGAAAAATTATTTTGAAGAAGAAATTGGCGCTACTGTTTACTTCGATAAAAAGTATTTCGCAATAAATGGAGAGAAATTTCTTTTGGCCCATGGAGACGGCTTGGGCCCGGGTGACAAAGGTTACAAACGTATGAAGAAATTATTCACCAATCCTTTGGCGCAATGGGCTTTCCGCTGGTTACATCCTGATATTGCTATGAAGATAGCCATCTATTTTTCTACCAAAAATAAAATGATTTCCGGTGAAGAAGATAAAGAGTTTTTGGGGGAGGATAAAGAGTTTTTGATTATCTATTCCAAAGAGAAACTTAAGACTGAGGATATTTCTTTTTTCGTTTATGGTCACCGTCACCTCCCGATGGTCTTAGAGTTAGAAAAAGAGGCGAAATATGTTAATTTAGGCGACTGGATCAGCTATTTCACTTATGGGGTATTCGATGGTTATTCTTTCGAACTAAAATCTTTTCAGCCGTAATTTTATGAACAACATTTTTGATATTAGGAGCAATGAAGATTTCCGGCAAGTAGCTTTGGAAACATTTCATTATCAATATCAAAATATTGAAGTCTACCGCAGGTTTGTAGATTATCTCAACATGAATCCTTCTGATATAGATGAAGTGGAGAAGATTCCGTTTCTGCCGATCCAAATGTTTAAAAATCATAAGGTTTTAGATAAAAATTCAATAACTGATCTTTATTTTCAGAGTTCTGGTACAACTCAAATGAATCTTTCGAAACATTGGATTGCAGATGAAAAACTGTACCAAGACAGTATTTATCACAGTTTCAATCAATTTATCGGTGCTCCGGAAGATTTTGTTTTTCTCGGTCTTCTACCTAGTTATCTGGAGAAGCAGAATTCATCTCTGATTTATATGGTCGATTTTCTGATGAAAAAATCCAGTCAGCCAGAAAATGGATATTATCTCTACAATCATGACGAACTTCTTAAAATTATTAACGATTTGGCAGTTCAAAACAAGAAAGTACTGCTTTTCGGAGTTTCATTTGCCTTATTAGATTTTCTGGATTTTATACAGCGAACCGACTTAAAAATTGTACCCTCTGGTCATTTTACGGTCATTGAGACGGGCGGAATGAAGGGTAGAAAAGTAGAGATTACAAAAGATGAACTTCTGTCAACCCTTCAGAGCGGTTTTGGGACCACCAAAATTTTTTCCGAATATTCAATGACAGAACTGCTTTCCCAGGCTTATTCGTTAGGTAAAAATATTTATGAGGCGCCATCTTGGATGAAAATACTGATTCGGAATACGGAGGATCCCTTTTCCTACATGGAAGATGGTAGAACCGGAGCCATCAATATTATCGATTTGGCGAACAAACATAGTTGTAGTTTTATAGCAACTCAAGATTTAGGTAAAAGTTTTGCAGGGAAAGTTGAGGTTTTGGGTCGTATCGATCACTCTGACATCCGCGGTTGTAGTCTGCTTGTTTCTTAAATTGTTATGATTAAAGTAGAAGAACTTACTTATAATTTCATTAACCAGTTTTGCGATTTCGACAAAGATCTGGTATTGACCAATCATTTTCATTCGGATTGGGAAGCGGATATTTTGGTCATCGACGAAGGTGGTTGTAGCCACGAATTTGAAATTAAGCTTTCAAAAAGCGATTTTAAGAATGATTTCAAAAAGCACTACCAAAACGCGAAAACAAAAGAGAAATTTTTGAAACACGATAAAATTTCCTGCGGTGACTATCTCTGCAACCAGTTCAGTTTTCTTTTGCCGATGGGAATGATTGAGCACAGCCAAATTCCAGAACATTGTGGAATCATCGAATTCGACCATAATCCTGATAACTGGACAACCATTTTTCATGAGATTCGAAAGCCTAAAAAAGTACACGGCGAAAGCTTTTGGAATCTTGTCGATAAAGACTTAATGTTGCGGTCGATGGCGCGTAACTACTATTTTAAAAAGTTGGAACTAAAAGGTAAGTGGGAAGAGCTCATTCTGCCTCCGAAATATTCTGGCTAATTATCTCTTTTTATTGCATTTGCACCGTATTTGATGTAGTTCGAATTAAATCTTTAGGATGAATTCAAAAAATATTAAAGTTGCGGTTGTTTTTCTCGTTATTCTTTTACTTCTGGTTGCTGGATTTTTCGTGTATAAGATGATTCAAAATAATTCTGTCGAATCATTAATGACGCTCTTAATGTTGGTTTTGGGTTTAATCTTGGGTGGAATTATAGCGTTGCTGGTCATGCGGAAATCCGGTACTTCAGCACCGACCATCAAAGAAAACTCTCATACGATCGCAGAAAGCATGCGTAAGGTTTTTAAAATTGTCTCGGCAGAAGGTCATTTCAATGAAATATACAATTATGAAGAAACTTCCAGGATTTTTAATTTCATTCCTTCGAAGAAGAAAGCTTTGGTCATCGTTCAGGCTAAAGTTTTGGTCGGATATGATTTTGAGAAATTTAAATGGGAAGTTGATGAGATAAACCACACCGTTAGACTTTTAAATTTTCCTTCACCCGAAATTCTTTCCGTGGAAACTGATTATAAATATTACAATATCGAAGAGCAGTTTTTCAATCTATTTAGCAAAGAAGACTTAGCTAAAGTTCAGCAAAATGGTAAGAAGCAAGTCATGGAAGCTGCCAAAAAATCTCACTTACCGGAAGTTGCTGCCGAGCAAATGCGAACTCTTTTAACCGAATTGTTGGCAGGCAAAAATTTCGTGATCGAGAATTCTTCCATTATCAGTAGTAAAAGCAAAATGATTAATTATACGAATTAGCAGGTCGGCATTACCAATGTCATCTAAATAAAACTTTCAAAGCTGGGTATTTTTATTATTTTTACCATATTAAATAAAATCCAGATGAAATATTTTTATTCGCTAATGCTGGCTGTTTTGATGCCTTTTTTTGCGCTCGCACAGCAGGTTGTTACGTATTCGGTCAATCCGCCGACTTTTAATGAAACAGAATCGATCACGATTACCTTTACCGTTAATGAAGCTGCATTCGGAGTTTCAACTTCAAAGGCGTTATACCTTTGGGCTTGGTCTTTTGATACCAACAACGTTAATGCAGACAGCCCCACGAATGGAACTTGGGGTTCATCAAATGCTGCAAACAAATTAACTCATGTTTCAAGTTCAGGTACTACGGGAACTTACACTTTCACTATGAATACCGTAAAGTCTTTTTACGGCAACCGTGCAAATCCTTTAACAAGAATTGGTTTTTTAGTTAAGACACAAACCGGAAATGTACAATCACAGGATATTCTGGTCAATGTTGGAAAGTTTCAGTTTAACCTTACCAACCCTCTACCCGGAAGTACCAACGTTGCCAATGCAGGCTCTGTAATTAACATCACAGGAAATTCCTCAATTGCTGCTAATTATCAGATCAAGGCAAACGGTAACGTAGTTTATACTTCAACTGCAGTTTCCACCACTTTGAGTTATGCCTATACAGTAACTCATGACGCAACAATGGAAGTTATAGCAACCAATCCGGCAGACAATTCTACTGTTTCTAAAACATTTAGTGTTTCTGTAGCATTGCCGGTAGAGACTGCTGCTATCCCATCCTATATGAGACAGGGGATTAATTATGATCCTGCCGATCCTACTAAAGTTGGCCTAGCTCTTTTCGCACCTGGGAAAGCGTATGTACACGTAATCGGAAGTTTTAATAACTGGACGGTTAGTGGTAATTATCTGATGAAGAGAGACACGGCTAATCCTAATCTTTATTGGATTGAAATTAGTGGTCTTACACCGCAACAGGTTTACACTTTCCAGTATCGTACCGCAGATGGAATTAAAGTAGCAGATCCATATTCTGAATTGGTTTTGTCTCCATATGACGATCCTTACATCAACCAAAATGCACAGGTATATCCAAATTTACCAGTTTATCCAGCGGGGCAAAATTTTGAAGTTTCGGTAATTCAGACCGCTAAACCTCAATATCCATGGGTAGTTACCAATTTTAATAAACCTAAAAAAGAAAATTTAATCGTTTATGAACTTTTAGTTCGCGATTTTACAACTCAAAGAACTTGGCAGTCGTTGATAGATAAGATTGACTACTTTAAGTCGCTTAAGATTAATGCGATCGAATTAATGCCGGTGATGGAGTTTGAAGGAAACAACTCTTGGGGCTATAACACGTCTTTCCATTATGCTTTGGACAAGGCGTACGGAACTCCGGAAAAGTTTAAGGAATTTATTGATTTGTGCCACCAAAACGGCATCGCAATTATTCTCGATATCGCCTTAAACCATGCAACTGGTAGAAATCCGCTTGAGAGAATGTGGATGATTGATCCGGATGGTGATGGCTTCGGAGATCCTGCAGCGGACAATCCGTTCTTTAATCAGACGCCAAAGCATTCTTATAATGTATTTAACGACTTCAATCACTCCAAAGCAGAGACTAAGTATTACGTAAACCGAGTAATTGAACATTGGATTAAAGAATATAAAGTAGATGGTTTCCGTTGGGATCTTACAAAGGGTTTCACCCAAAACTGTACCGCCGGAGATGATAGCTGTACGAATAGCTATCAGCAAGATCGTGTAAATGTTTTGAGAGGTTACGCTGATAACCAATGGAGCCATGATCCAACTTCATATATCATTTTCGAACACTTAGGAACAGATTCTGAAGAAGCGCAATGGGCAAATTATAAAGTTGCCGAAGGAAAAGGAATTATGATGTGGGATAAACAAACCAATCCTTACAATCAAAATACCATGGGATTTGCTGCTTCAAGTAATTTTAGTCGGGTAGATTTCGAAGCTCACGGTTTCTCTGAAAGACGCGCTTTAAGTTATGGAGAAAGCCATGACGAAGAAAGAATCATGTATAAAAATATTACTTTTGGTGCATCGAGTGCAGAACATAATACGCGAGATCTTAATAATGCTTTACAGCGCCAGAAAGCGTATGGTGCAGTATTTTTAACCGTTCCCGGTCCTAAAATGATTTGGCAGTTTGCCGAGTTAGGTTTCGATAAAAGTATTTATACTTGCGAAGATGGCGTTACCGTAAATACAGAGTCCGACGCGATGGCGGGTGATTGTAAATTAAGTCCTAAGCCAACAGCTTTTGGTTTAGGTTACGACACCAATGCAGCAAGAAAATCTGTTTTTGACACTTGGGCTAAAATCCTAGAATTAAGATTAGCGAATGAGGTTTTTGATACTAAAACTTTCACTGTTGAATCTGGAAATTTAACACCAAGAATATTTATTTGGAAAGACAACGCAGCAGCTGATTTAAAGAATGTTGTTATTTTGGCAAACTTTGATCTCACCACAAAAAATATTGTTCCGAACTTCCCGTACACTGGTAATTGGGTGAACTTAATGGATAACAGCACTGTCACAGTTAACAGCACTACAGCACCGATTTCCATTGAGCCAGGCGGTTTCCGTATCTATGGAAATGCTGCCGCTGCACTGAATACCGACGGCGCAGCAGTTGTGAAGGATGCGGTTTCTCTTAAACTTACTCAGAATCCTGTAACCTCTGGAGTGGCAAATATCAGATATACCAACGCTAAGAACGGCACAGTAGCTATCTACGATTTGAGCGGTTCTTTGGTGAAAACTGTCAAGCTTTCTAAAGATCAAGGGGATGAAGCGATATCTATAAGTGGTTTGAAAGCAGGAATGTATCTACTTCAGTTAAAATCCGAATCTGGTACTGCCGTAACCAAAATGTTAGTTAAGTAATATTCAAACAACAACAAAACAAAAGGCCCGCAAGTAGCGGGCCTTTTTTAATATCTGAAATCTTTAGGGGTGTGTTTAATGTAATCTTTGAGCACATTCATCTGATCGCGGTGTCCAATCTTCACCAACTTGTTATACTTTTTGGGATTGTTTAAGTTAAAGACTTTCTGTGCCAGTTTATTTGCGCCAATAATAACTTTGGGAAAAAAGGAGGTGAAATGAGCTTCCGGAATTTGTAGTCGTTCGTTAATTTCTTTGTCTAGCAAATACCAGTTCATGCTTTGGTGAAGTTTAAGAAGCAGTTTTCGTTGGAACGGATATTTGTAGATGGTATTTTCTAAGTTTTCATCTAACAAAGCTTTTGCAAGTTCGGCTGAATTCTCATCGCCTTTATCCTGAACCATACTCCACAAGTAAAGTTGTTTAACCGCTTCTTGCCGATTTTCGGGCAGATACTCTTCGGGTATGCCAAGAAGGTAACCGATATATTTCCATAAATGAAAAACACCTTTTTCTTCTTCATGAGAAATCTGAATTCCGAGTTTATGTAAACCTTGCATTAGTACTAAACTGAAACCAGTGTAAGTGGCAATCATATCCCAAAAATTGATGGGCTCACCCCAGTTTTCATAATTCCAGTCCAAGCTTTCTGATTTAATTTTCAAACGCGCGTAAGAATGCATCAAACGAGTCCGCACGATCAACTGATAGGCTTCTGAATTAACTTTTAAAGCATTCTCTCGTGTAACTCCAATCCAGAATTCTAACGTGTCTTTAAGTCTTTTCACCGCTCCTTTTTTAAGAATTCCGGTAAAGATTAAAGGTTTGTTGAGGTAGGCATAATCATAACCTCCCATTAACGAAAAATCTCTTAGGATTATTAAAGCATTGGTACCACTTCTCATACAAAACCTCGCACCAATATTTGCCAGATTTTGATCGAACCATTCGGGCACGGTTTGCATTTCAAGAAATAACGCTTTGAGTGATGAAGGTAAATCATCATTTTCAGAAATTATACCGCTTGCCGCAAGATGAATAATTGCGCTTGCTTCTTTATAGGGTAACTTAAGATATGTCTCTTTCACAACGGTATCTGCGAGCTTATCGTATTGATAATAAAGATGAGCGTACTGGTTAAACTCAGTGATATCTACAGATAGATTTGCCCAATCGAGAACTTCCTTGCCGTTTCCTTGCTCCCAAAAATGTTTAAAATGGGGCGAATTATAGAATGTTGGTTTTGCTAGCTTCATTAGATCAACTTTTGTTGCCTAAATCCGCATACATTGTGCCATTTTACTTTTTATAATGACTAGCATAGGTTATAAAATTCCTTGCTCTAAAGCCATTCTTACCAATTCCTTGGAGTTTCGAGCGCCTATTTTTTCAAGGATGTTTTTACGGTGTGAGCGAACTGTGTGTTCAGAAAGATGAAGTAGAGATGAGATTTCGGTGCCGGAAAGCCCACTAACGATATAACCCAAAACCTGTTTCTCGCGGTTGGTAAGTTTGATCTTTGGAGTATATTTGACTTCCTGATAAAGCGGAATTTGATAAAAATCTTTTACACCATTGATTCCACTGATGACAACATTATAAGGATTGATAGTGGTTAAATGTTGAATATTTGTATGAATGTTAACTGCTTGAAGCAATCGTCCATCCTCACTTTGTTGAGTATGAATGGCTTGGTGATGAAACAACTCGTAATCCCCGGAACCGGTTATCATCCGGAAACAATAGCTGGTTTTGAGGTTTAGAAGGTTTACGTGCCTTAAGGATTTTACTTTTTCATAAGATTTTTCTTCTGCCTCTACAACAAATGCAAGATCATCAGGGTGTATTAAATCGATAATTTGTTTGAGTTGGGTAGGGTAGCTGTTGAGGCCATGCATTTCCAAAATGTTTTCATGGGGCTTACTGATGGTGCTTTTCGCAAGGTTAAATACATAATAGTAATATTTTCCAAGTGCAAAAAAATCGGCGAAAATTCGCTCTAGTGAAGGAGCGGCCAGGGTGTGATCTTCAAAGCAGAATACTTCTGATTCTTTTTGCCACACCGGCAATAAAAGGTGGTCGTTTTTCTTCATCTTTGGCTGTGTTTTGAGAAATACTTAATTAAAATTAATTATTTCTATGAAATATACCGCAATAGGGGGATGGTTTTGTACAAATTATTTTAGAATATTTGCATAACTAATAACCATGGGGATTTCTCCATACTTCTAAACCAAATGATGAAAAACCTTCCGAGTTGGAAGGTTTTGCATTTTATACTGATATGTAGAACGACAACTACAAGCTTGCAGAGTGTACCAAAAGATCAGCTAATTTATTAGAGTATCCCATCTCGTTATCATACCAAGATACAAGTTTAACGAAAGTTGGTGATAGCATAATACCTGCATCTTTATCAAATACAGAAGTTCTTTTTTCTCCTACGAAATCTTGAGAAACTACAGCATCTTCAGTGTAACCAAGAATTCCCTTTAATTCGCCTTCAGAAGCTGCTTTCATTGCTGCGCAGATTTCCTCATAAGAAGTTTCTTTTTCAAGACGCACTGTTAAATCTACTACAGATACATCGGCAGTCGGTACACGGAATGACATACCTGTTAATTTGCCGTTCAATGCAGGGATTACTTTTCCAACAGCTTTTGCAGCTCCTGTAGAAGATGGAATGATATTGTTCAATGCAGAACGTCCGCCTCTCCAGTCTTTCATGGAAGGACCATCGACAGTTTTTTGGGTTGCAGTTGTTGCGTGTACAGTAGTCATCAGACCCTCTACGATACCGAAGTTGTCATGAATAACTTTAGCCAATGGAGCTAAACAGTTAGTGGTACAAGAAGCATTCGAGAAGATCGTGATATCATCTGTAAGATCCATATGGTTAACACCCATAACAAACATAGGAGTATCATCTTTTGATGGTGCAGAAAGTACTACTTTTTTTGCCCCCGCATTGATGTGTGCCTGAGCAGCTTCTTTTGATAAGAAAAGACCAGTTGATTCGACGATATATTCAGCACCTACTTCATTCCATTTAAGGTTGTTAGGGTCTTTTTCTGCAGTTACGCGGATTTTTTTTCCGTTAACGATAAGGTCATTTCCTTCAACAGAAACCTCTCCCGGAAACTGTCCGTGTACGGAATCATACTTTAACATGTAAGCCATGTATTCAGCATTAATCAGGTCATTGATTCCTACAACTTCGATGTTAGATCTCTCAGTCATCGCCCGGAATACCAGACGTCCGATTCTACCGAATCCGTTAATTCCTACTTTAATTGTTGACATATTATTCAGTTTATTAATGATTAATTTAAATATTTAATTCTTTTAGATTGCCAGTATTTCTGAGATTTTCAGAAGGTTTGCATCGATCTCATTATGCTTTTTAATAGCTTCTTCGATTGGAGTAAAAACGACTTGGTTAGATTTTAGACCGGCCATCACATTTGTTCTTCCTTCCATTAATCCAACCACTGCAGCATATCCTAATTGGCTGGCGAGTACACGGTCAGCACAACTTGGTGATCCTCCGCGCTGCATATGTCCAAGCACAGCTACTCGGATGTCATAATCCGGGAAACCTGCTTTAGTAGCTTTAGCGAGATCGTAGATGCTGCCGAGTTTTTCGCCTTCTGCAACTACAACAATGCTCGAAGATTTTCCTGCTTTTTCAGCTCTTTCAAAAGTAGCGAAAAGGTCTTCAATGCTATCCTTACGTTCTGGAATAAGAATGTCTAAGGCTCCGGTTGCTAAACCACTATTAAGCGCAATAAATCCAGCATCTCTACCCATTACTTCCACGAAGAAAACTCTGTTGTGAGAAGTTGCAGTGTCCCGGATTTTATCAATCGCCTCCATTGCCGTGTTAAGTGCTGTATCATATCCAATGGTATTGTCTGTCCCAAAAATATCATTGTCGATAGTACCAGGTACCCCAATTACTTTGATGCCAAATTCTTCATTGAAAATCTTAGCTCCAGTAAAGGTGCCATCTCCTCCAATGCAGACTAAAGCGTCTATGCCGTGTTTTTGACAGTTGTCGAAAGCCTTTTGACGGCCTTGCTTTGTTTTAAATTCTTCTGATCTTGCCGATTTCAAGATGGTACCGCCTTCTGTAATAATGTTTTTTACAGATCTTGGACCCATTCTGGTGAAGTCGTCATTGATAAGCCCATTATAACCCTCACGAACTCCATAGCAGGCAATGTTATAATGACTTGCAGTACGCACCACAGCACGCAAAGCAGCATTCATCCCCGGTGCATCTCCGCCAGAAGTGAAAACCGCAATTTTATTCACAGCACTTTCTTTCATACTATTAATTTTCCCTACAAATTTACAAAAAGTCCCTTAATTAAACTGTGTTTTGTGCGGTTAAGATGCTGTTTTAATTCTTGTTTAAATATCGGAGTATTGTTTCATAGGTTGAGAAAAATTCATTATTTTCGCGGAATGTTTAGGCATAATGACAATAAAAAGCTTTTCTCAACTCTTTTCTTAGGAGTTTACCTTTTCGTTGCATTATTCGCTCAAAGTTTTCACCAACACACCTCTTCAGTTTCGCTTGGATTTAAAAATATTCAGTCCGAAACAATCTTTTCGGAAGCTAAAGAGTTTTCGCATTCCGCGTCGTGTATATGGTGTCACTTTGCTTGGAGTGGGAATTCGGTTCTGCCGGATGGACTTTCTTTATCATTTTATCAGTTGGAAGCAGTTTCAGAAGTTCAGGAATTTGCTGTAACTGATTACTCCTTTCAAAAACCTTATCAACATTATCTTCGCGGACCGCCTTCATACAACCTTTAAACTAACAATTTAATCGATGTATAATTTGCAGCTTCCTTAATTAAAGTGAAGTCTGCGCAATCTGTTTGTAAGAATGAATTCAATTCTTAAAATAATGTTTTTCCTATTGGGGATGACATTTACCTATGGCCAACAAACCTTTGGCGTTAGTGGTACTGTCTTAGATTTTCATGACAAAACACTTCTAAAAAATGCGCGCGTAACACTAGGAGATTTGGAAACTTTCTCCAACTCAGAAGGAAGATTCTCATTTCCTGAAGTAAAAAAAGGCCGTTATAAATTGGTCGCAAGTCATCCTGCGTGTGAAGTGTTCGAAGATATGGTAGTGGTAGATCAAAATTTATCATTAACGATTAATCTTGAACATCATCGGGGTGAAATCGAGGAGGTTAATCTCCACGGAACGCAAAAAATTTCCGGTTCTGTAACCATGCAAGTTTTGGATCAGAAAGAAATGCTTAAAAGCTCTTCCGAAAATTTAGGTAATCTACTTAAAAATATCTCCGGGGTGACCGGATTGAAAACCGGGAATAATATTGTTAAACCAGTCATCCACGGTTTGTATGGAACTCGAATCTCGATTCTGAATAACGGCGTGAAGATGGCCGAGCAGGAGTGGGGTGTTGAGCACGCTCCGAATGTTGATGTCAATAGTTTTGGACATGTTGACGTCGTGAAAGGAGCTTCCGCTTTGAAGTATGGAAATGAAGTTTCAGGTGGAGTAGTTCTTTTAGAAGCCAACGAATTACCCAAAAAAGATTCTTTATTTGGAAGGATAAAATTATCCGGAATATGGAATGGTCGGGGTGGCGAAGTCTCAGCAGAGGCAGTGAAGACGTGGGAAAACCAATGGTTCGTAAAAGCTGGCGGAAGTTACCGCAAACTTGGTGATCAGCATGTCCCGAAACATACTTTGCAAAATACGGGTGCCGAAATAGGCTCATTTAATCTTTCTACAGGAAAAAGAAGTTTCCTAAAAGGTATTGAGTTCAGCTACAGCGGAATTCAGCAGACGTTTGGGATTTTCAAAGGAGCTCATTTAGGGGGACCTCAAGATTTTTATCAGGCCATCAATTTTGGACAGCCCTATTTTTTAGATGATTTCACCTATGAAATTGGTAGTCCCCGCCAAGAGGTGGGTCATCATATTGCGAAAATTTCAGCCTATCACCGATTTGCTAATTTGGGTAAGTTTTCTTTTCTGTATAGTTTCCAGGTTAATGAAAGACAAGAGTTTGATATCAGAAAAGGGGATTTGGAAGAGAAACCTTCAATGGATTTACAGTTAGTAACTCATGAAGCGAACTTCGTTCATCTTCTTGAACGTGAAAAGTGGAGTTTGGAAAGTGGTATTTCAGGAAGAATTCAGGATAATTTTCCTGATCCGTCCACTGAAGCTCGGCGTTTGATACCTGATTATTACCGTTATGATGCCGGAATCTTTTCAGTGTATAAACGCTCGTTAACTCCTAAAACAGAGTTTGAAGCTGCGCTACGCTATGATTTTAACCGTTTTGATGCCTATAAATACTATGACAGTTCGGCTTGGACGAATTATGAAGACGAATTTTCTGATTTTTTTGTTCGGGAAAGCGGCAGTAGAGTTTTGACCCGTCCGGTTTTGGACTATCATAATTTCTCGGCGAATCTCGGATTAAATCATGCATTTAGTAAATCTTTCAATGTTAAATTCAACGCTTCCAGAACAGATCGTGCGCCGAATGCGGCAGAACTTTTCGCTGATGGTCTGCATCATTCCGCAGCCATTATGGAAGAGGGAGATTTACGAATTAAGAAAGAAACGGTTTACAGTTTTAACTTCAATGCTCTTGCAAATCTGGATGTTTTAAATGGCCTTGCCCTAGAAGTTAATCCCTATTTTATGTATTCAGATTCATACATAAATCAAATTCCTACAGGAATAAAGAATACCAACCGAGGTGTTTTTGCGGTATGGACTTATCAGCAAATTGAAGCTAATATCCTTGGGATTGATGCAGATTTGAAGTTAAATATCACTGATCAAATTACATGGACTTCTTCTTTCAGTGCACTTCAGGGACAAGATTTATCGAATGACGAAGCACTTATTTTGATGATGCCAACCAATTGGAGAAATACTTTGGAGTGGAAGCCAAAGAAAAACTCTGGCTTCTATGTCCGTCTGGAAAATGAATCGGTTGCAAGACAGAAACGTTTTCCAATTCGTAATCAAACCGTTGATTTTATTGAAAACGGAGTGTTTGTCAGCCGAGAACTCGATTACAGTACGCCACCTGCCGGTTATAGCATTTTCCATATTGGCGCAGGACTCGACGTCCTTAAAAACCTTAATCTTAATTTACGGCTAAATAACATTTTCAATACTGAGTATCGGGAGTATCTAAACCGTATGCGATATTTCATGCCGGAGCCTGGCAGAAATATTGTCGCAACAATTCAATACAAATTTTAATTAAAATCTTAAAAATATTTTTTAAAAATGAAAAAATTAGCAAGCCTTTTATCGTTTATTTTCGTGTTTATTCTTTTAACCGGTTGTCGTGACTCTAATGATATTCCTGAAGATATTCATGAGCATGAAGAAATCGAGAAAGTAGTTTTAACCGCAGTTAATAAAAATAACGCTCAGGACGTCCAAACTGTAAACTATATTGGTGGTACTCCGGATGTGAGTCTGTATCTTTTAGAAGGAGAAACTTATGTGGTTTCTTTAGATTTCCAGGTAAAGCACGACGATCATTATCACAGTGTGAATGACGAAATTGTTGAAGAAAAAGATGAGCATTTTATAACCTACGAATTTTCGGGTACCAATATCGATGTTGTGAGAAGTACTGACGATGAGGTTCGTACTGACGGTAATAAACTAGGACTTAAGACTGAATGGTTAGTTAACAGTTCGGCTTCCTTAGCCAATGCAAGTATTAAACTGGTTCATTTACCAAGTACAGTAGAGCAAAATTATCCGTCGGCAACTAATCAACAAGGTCGCACTACAGGCGGAGAAACCGATGTTAATATGATTATCAAGATCAATTAATCATTAACCACTTTGATTTTCAGCGGGAAGAACTCAGGAAAATGAGTCTTCCCGTTTTTTATTTACCTTTGAAAACAATCTATTATTGCAAAAAAATTCATATTTTTGCGAACTAAAATTTCAATATATAACAATGAACGTTACAGCGACCAACCACGACGAAGTAAGCGCTTTACTTACAGTTACCTTGGATAAATCGGATTATAAGGAAAAAGTTGAAAAACAACTAATCAACTATGCAAAGAATGCACAAGTTCCGGGATTCAGAAAAGGAAAAGTGCCATTAAGCATGGTACGAAAACAATATGAAGCAGGGATTGCGTTCGAAGAAATTAACAAGCAGGTTTCGGAAGCACTTAACGGTTATATCAACGAAAAAAATCTTCGTTTGGTAGGACAGCCAGTTCCACAGCCGGTTGATGATCTTAACCTAAATGCAGAGCAACTTTCGGTAGCTTTCGAAGTGGGTTACGAGCCAGAATTCACCATCGATCTTTCTAAATATGAAGCACCTCACTACAAAGTAGAAGCTTCTGAAAAAGAAATCATGCAAAGTATCGAGAACATGCAAAAGCGTTTCGCAAAGCAAGTTCCGCAAGATGCAATCGCTGATGATTCACATATCGCATTAGAAGTTAGCCAAGTTGTAGAGGAAGATGCAGAAGCACAGCATAACCATCCACCAAAAAATATCGTTGTAAACATCGATAAGAAAGAGGCTTTTGACTTAGTAAAAGGCTTGAAAATGGATGAGTCGGTGAAAGTTTCTAAAGAAGATCTTCAGAAAAACGAAACCTTAGCTTCTGAACTAGGATTTGGAAAAGAAGAGACTGAACATCTACACCACGATCAGATTGAAGTTAAAGTTAAAGATTTCTATGGCTTAAACTTAGCTGAACTTAACCAAGAGCTATTCGATAAAGTTTATGGTGAAGGAAACATCAAATCTGAGGAAGAACTTAAGGAAAAAGTGAAAACTGAACTTGATGAGTATTTCCAACAAAATGCTGATGTTTATTTCGTAAATAAAGTTTTAGAGCAAATTAACGAGAAAGAAGAAGTTAAACTTCCTGAAGAATTCCTTATCAAATGGTTAATGTTCAGTAACGAAAACGTTAAAGACGAAAACCAAGCGAAGCAAATCCTTGAATCTGAAAAGCAGCAATTGAAATTCCAGATTATCGAAGGAAAATTAATGAACGATAACGAAATTAAGTTAGATTATGCTGATGTACTTGCACAAGCAGAGCAGTTGGTAAGAAACCAATTGGCAATCTACGGAATTCACCATCTTTCTGATGAAGAGATCCAGAAGTATGCAGTAGAGATGTTGAAAGACCAAGAGCAGGTTAGACAAATTTCTTCTGAAGTTGGTATGGCCAAATTAAAAGACGTTATCCTAGAAAAAGCGACAAAGAAAGAATCTAAAATCTCTCACGATGAGTTTTTAGAGGAGATTAAAAAATAAGCTTATTAAGGCAATAAAGAAGCCGCCGCATCAGAGATGCGGCGGCTTCTTTTTTTTACGGTATTAGTAGCTGAAACATTTTAATTTTGAGTTGGTAATCAAATAGTTTTCTAGCTTTTCTACATCCTTATTTTTTATGCGTAGTTCGAGTGTAATATCGATCTCTTCATTTTTCTTCTCAACTGCAAGTTCACTTAGTAGAAGAGTAAGATTTTTGATTTCAGTGATAATTTTAGGCTTCTCAGCATAATCATTTTCATGCAGTTGAATTTTCAAAACCTTATTAACATGCTGTGGAAGAAATCTCCTTGTGATGAAACCTGCCATGTTAATGACAACCAATGCGGCTACTAAAAAAGCGAACGCCATATAAATTTCCCCAAAACCGATCGCCATCCCAATTGCTGCAGCAATCCAAATAATTCCGGCAGTAGTCAGTCCATACACATTAAAGCCAGATTTAAAGATAACTCCGGCTCCTAGAAAACCAATTCCGCTCACGATATAGGAGGCAATCCTGGTGGGATCACCGTCACCTGCGAGTTTGTAGGAAATAATGGAGAATAGCGTGGAACCCAGACAAATGATAGTGATGGTTTTTAATCCTGCGGATTTGTCCTTCATCTCTCGTTCAAAACCCAGAATTAGACCGGCAACGAGAGAAATAATCGCTTTGTAAATATCCAAAAACTCAAAATGCTCAGACATTTTTTATTTTAAAGATACTTCTTTTTTAAGAATTAAATTCCCGTTGCCACTCGTCCGCTGCTTCGCATAGCGTTTCGTAGAATTCTTCTCCGTACTTTCTTATTAATGGAGCTTTTAAAAACTTATAAACCGGAACTTTCAATTCTTTTCCCAATTCACATGCAGGACTACAAATTTCCCATTCGTGATAGTTTAAAGCAGTAAAACTTGAGTATTCCGTAACTCGTATAGGATAGAGGTGGCAAGAGATCGGTTTATGCCAATCAATCGCCCCATCTTCATAAGCCTTTTCGATTCCACATTTCGTGATGCCTTTTTCGTCGAAGATGACATAAGCGCACTCTTCGCCATTCACCATTGGGGTTACATAATCGCCATCACTAGGGTCGATCGTCCATGTTCCTTGTTCTTCTAAAGCAGCAACTCCTTCTGGTCGTAAGTACGGTTTAACTTTATCAAAAATTTTGTCTAAAATATCGGTTTCGTATTTCTCAAGAGGCGCACCAACATCTCCTGCAACACAACAAGCCCCCTTACATCGGGTTAAATTACATACAAACTCTTCAGAAAATATTTCTTCGGAGATTAGTTTTTCTTCAATTTGAATCATTCTGTCATTAAATAAGGTCTAAAAATTAGTCAGTTTAAAACCAACCGTAGAAAATATGAGCAGCCAAAACATCAATTCCTGAAGCCAGCTTTTGTGTAGAAACCTTAACATCCGGCTAAGGATGATTGCGCTAGGAAAGGCTAGTAGAATAAGATATTCGTAATTGTTGCCCATGTATAAAATAATGGTAATAAGTTGTGAAAGGGAAAATACCAGTAAAAAAGTGTATTTGAATTTACTGGTAGGACTTTTCATATTGTAATGTCGGAAATGATCCCAAACTGCATAGATGAGCATTAAAGCGGCGGGGATAAGTAACATTAAATTTTCAAAATTTTTGGAAGGAGTGAATTTTGAAAACGGGAAGTAAGCTTCATCCCATGAATTCATCCCCAGGTAATATGCAACTCCGAAATAGGAAAGCGCAATAATAAAAATTCCGAAGCAAAGACGAAAAATGTGTAAACCTACGCGATCTGAAGTTCCGATAATGTGGAAAATTACAAAGAGTGCCATCGGCCATGTTGTAGGCAGAAATATGAAATTAACTGCTAAAAGTGATCCTACCAATACATAAGATTCTTTTCTTACAGACATGTCGGTATTGGTAACGAGAAGCAGTATAATAGCATTTGTAAACAGCGAAACCGCAATCCCGATATCTAAATTTCCGGGGTATAGTGCAAAAATGAGAGCGGTGTATAAAAATAGCGGCAGATGAGTTTGATAATTCAGTCCGATGGCGTTAAAACAAAAGTACCCCAATGCTACGCCGGCAAACGTTATCGTCGCAGAAAATAATCCTAAGCTGTTGAAATCCAAAAAATTGAATGCGACCACAATTAAAAGAAGGACTCCAATATACACCGGGATGGAAAAAATATTGCTTTCTTTTGAAAGTAATCGGAACATTTTTATTATTTTTGTGCAAAGTTAATTTAAAAAAGGAAATATGACATCTTTCTTTCTCTTCTTAAGCGATGCATTCAAGTGGTCTTTTGGTTTTTTTGATGCAGCAGGAAATATTATCAACTGGATTTTGTTCTTGGTAGCTTCTGCATTATTTACCTATTGGTGCTGGGTTTTAGTTTCTCCATTAGGAGGAGATAAGGATAAAGAATATTACTCCCCAACTGAAGGGAAATTTCCTTACTATGATCCGAAAATCCACAGAAAAGAAGACTAAATAATTGATCCGTCTAATTTTTATGTAAATCCCGGAATTCCGTCAGAAATTCCGGGATTTGTATTTTCGAATGGTGATGATTATTTAGTCATGTATCGGAATTACCAGTACGGGAATGGTAGCCCGACGCGTCAATTCTTTGGTTAAACTGCCGACAAAAACATCGTAGATTCCGCTGCGTCCATGCGAGCCCATCACAATGTAACCTGCATTTTTTTCTTTCGCATATTCTAATATAATATCTCCCGCAACCCCTTGTTTAAGCAAATGTTCACATTCAATGTTTTCGCTTAAGATTCGCTGTTCAATACTGTTAAGTCGTACAAGCTCTTCTTTGATTTCGTTTTGCTCCACTTCCGGAAAATACTGGAAGCCCATATCACCAATAGCAAAACCAATATCTGCAGGAGCAACATGTATAAGGCAAATACGGCCATTCACTTCTTTGGCAAAGCGTACGGCACTCGAAATTAATTTTTCGGTAGAATCTCCAAAATCTACGGGTAATACAATATTGATCATAACTTCAGGTTTTGTCTTCTAAAATTACGAAAAATCTTTTGAAATTAATCGTTTACTGAATTCTTAAATCCAGAACTTTATCATTTTCCAGAAAAGCTTCCAAAATATCATTCTCTTCCACCTTGCCCACACCTTCGGGAGTCCCGGTGAAAACTAAATCTCCTACACGCAAAGTGAAATATTGTGAAACGAATGAAATAATATCGTCCGGTGAGAAAATCATCATTCGGGTGTTACCCGTCTGGACCAGTTGCTGATTTTTCTGAAGCGAGAAGTTTAAACTTTTCAAATTAAACTGGTCTTTGGGAAAAAATTCAGAAACGACTGCCGAACCATCAAAACCTTTCGCGAGTTCCCACGGTAAGCCTTTAGCTTTCAGTTTACTTTGTAAATCTCTAGCGGTAAAGTCTATTCCCAAACCGATTTCATTGTAGTAATTATGCGCATTTCCAGGTTGAATATACTTTCCGCCTTTTGAAATCTTCAACACAACCTCTAGTTCGTAATGGACATCTTGTGAAAACTCAGGGATATAAAAATCTGACCCTTTCTTCAACACTGCGGTATCCGGTTTCATGAAAATCACTGGGTTTTCAGGAACTTCATTTCCAAGTTCTTCAGCATGTGCGGCGTAATTTCTGCCAATACAAATAATCTTCATAACATACTTTTAAAATCTGCTTTTGAGTTGAATGCCTGTTAAAACCTTTTTGGTATAGAGAGGAAAATCTGCATTCTGGATCCAACCGTAATATCCCAAGTCTTTCTGGAAAACGTCTTTCACACGCTGTCCTTTGTACTTACCGAAGGTAAATATTTCCTTTCCATCTGCATCGAAAGCAATGAAGCCTGCCAAATCTGCGAATTTATGGTGAAATGAAAACTCGCTGAGGGCTGCAATCTCATTGGGTAAATCTTCGTAATGTCCTACTTGCGCATCTAAAACTTCAAAGGTTGCCAAAACATCTGCTTCGGCAGAATGCGCGTCGACCAAATCTTTCTTACAGTAAAACCGGTAAGCTGCCGTTAGATTTCGTGGTTCCATTTTATGGAAAATGGTTTGTGCATCGACGAGTTTAAATTTACTTAAATCGAAATCTACGCCCGCCCTTAACAGTTCTTCAGCGAGAAGCGGAACGTCAAAACGATTGCTGTTAAACCCAGCCAGATCACTCCCCGTGATCATTTCCATCACTTTAGATGCAATTTCTTTAAATTTTGGTGCGTCCTTAACATCTTCATCGCTGATGCCATGTACCGCGGTCGATTCTTTCGGGATATACATCTCGGGATTAACGCGCCATGTACGGCTTTCGCGAGAGGCGTCAGGATATACTTTCAGAATGCTGATTTCAACAATTCGGTCTTTAGCCACATTTGTTCCTGTAGTTTCAAGGTCAAAGGTGCAAAGAGGTTTATAAAGTTTTAGGTTCATTTAAAATTATATTGTGCGCTTATTTTAAGCTTTTTTGAAAGGCAAGGGAAACCAGCATGTAATAAATAATGGCTAATGGGATCCCTGTAATGCCAAAAATAGTCAAGATGAGTAAAGCCCCAATCGCGAGAACGATTTTCGGGTAATTGTCTGAAAGTTTGTTTGATTTAAATTTCATGGCAATCATTTTAATCGGTGATATTAATAGCCATGACGATAAGACGGTAAGAAGAACGAGCAACAGTTCATTCTCGAAAAGATAGGCGAAATCTCCCCTTTCACGAAAAGCGTAAAATAGTCCGAAGATCAGTATAGTGTTCGAGGGAGTGTTGAGTCCTTTGAAATAATAAGTCTGTTCTTCATCCAAATTGAAAATTGCAAGTCTGAGACAAGAAAAAAGCGCAATAAAGATCCCGATATATTTAATCTCGAATGGAAACTGTATGCCCAGCAGATGGTTACCAAACGGTTCCAACGCAGTAAACATGACCAATCCAGGTAATAAACCAAAACTCACCATATCCGCAAGAGAGTCCAATTGCTCCCCAAGATTGGAGTTTGATTTCATTGCTCGAGCGATAAAACCATCAAAGAAATCGAGGATTAAAGAGATAATGATGCAAAGTGCAGTGATTTGATAGTTTCCGGCTAAGAGTTGTATAGCACCTACGCTTCCTGAAAATAAATTAGCGAGGGTAAAAGCATTCGCAAGGTTGTTTTTAATAAATTCCATACCGGAAGTAATATTGTTTTATTAGCTAGACAAAAGTAAGGTTTTTCTTAAAATAGGGTGTTATGGAGTATGAATAGTTAGAAAGTGAATTTAATGTAAATTTGCGCCACGTTTGTATGAAAATGAAAGACCTACGACTTCAGGAAACACTCCTGCTTTTTTACCGAATATTTCTTGCCTATTTCTTTTATCAGATAGCCCGTTTGCTGTTTTGGTTTTTCAACCGGAATCTCATCAAAATTGATTCCCTTGGGGAGTATTTAAGCATCTGTTTTCACGGTGTTGCTTTCGATACCACCGCGATTCTCTATGTTAATTCACTGTTTATACTTTTAAGTTTGCTGCCTTTGGTGATCAATACTAAAATAGTTTATCAGAAAGTACTCTTCTGGGTTTATTTTGCAACCAACGGGATTGCCTATGCTTTAAATTTCGGTGATTTCATCTATTACAAATTTTCTCAAGCGCGTTTAACCATGGCCGCAATGAGTGTTGCGCAGAACGAGGATAATATTCTTCAGGTTTTTTGGATATCGCTGTTGGAGCATCCATTTGTTATTCTCTGGTACATTACGCTGATGTCATTTTGGGTTTATCTTTACAAGAAGTTAAAGGTTGAACCTGTTATCAATAGACCGGATTGGAAGTATTTTGTCTCCTCAGTTGTTACACTTTGTGTAGTGGCAACATTGGTTGTTGGTGGTATCCGGGGAGATTTTAGACATTCCACACGGCCTATTAATATGGTAGATGCCAACCGTCATGTGAAAAATCCGTTGCAGGCAAATGTAGTGTTGAATAGTGTTTTCTCATTTTTCAGAACTTTAGGCAGTAACAGTTTTAGGGAAGTAGATTTTGTGGATGATCAATTTATTCAAGAGCACATTAAACCTTATAAGTTATATACAAGAGAAGTCCCAAATCCACAACCCAACATTGTCATTTTTATACTGGAAAGCTTTGGCAAAGAATATTCGGGTGCTTTTAATCAAGATACGAAGATTAAAAATTTTACTTCTTATACTCCATTTATAGACAGTTTGGCTCAACACAGTTTAATTGCTACCAATGCTTATGCGAATGGGAGACAATCTATACATGGGATGAGTTCGATTCTAGCAGGTATTCCCGCATTGAAGGATGCATTCACCGGTTCACCTTATTCTAATCAAAAAATTCAGTCTATCGTTTCTGTGTCGAATGAGATGGAATATGATACCTCCTTTTTCCATGGTGCACCAAATGGTTCAATGGGATTTTTAGGCTTCGGAAATATTCTGGGTTTCCAGCATTACTATGGAAAAACAGAATATAATAATGACGCTGATTTTGATGGGATGTGGGGAATTTGGGATGAACCGTTCTTCCAGTATTTTGCTCAAACATTGAATGGAAAATCCAATCCGTTTATGGCGACGATGTTTTCAGTTTCATCGCATCATCCTTTTAAAGTTCCTGAAAAGTATGCCGGAAAATTTCCTAAGGGAACCTTAGAAATTCATGCTCCAGTGGGCTACACTGATTATGCCTTGAAGCGCTTTTTTGAAACTGCTAAGAAAATGCCGTGGTTTCAAAACACCATTTTTGTCATGGTAGCCGACCATACCAACCAAGTGGGATATCCCGAATACGAAAAGGCCATGAACCGTTTTGCTGTGCCGATACTTTTTTATTCTCCCAATGCGAAATATAACTTGAAAGGTAAAATTACTGAGCCAACCCAACAGATGGATATTTATCCTACACTTGCAGATTTGATGGGGTATAGCAAGAAAATTAGAAGTTGGGGACGAAGCTTGGTTTCTGATAACAAGGAAGATTATCTTGTAGTAAATTCCTCTGGTTTAGAGCAATTTATTATTGGCGATTACATCCATTTGTTCGATGGAAATAACTTTACGGGTTTATATAAAAAAGAAGATTTGGGTTTACAGAATAATTTAATAGGTAAGATAAATAGCCCTGAAATTGTATTTGGCCAAATGAAGGCGAAAGCTTGGTATCAGGATTATATGGATCGGATTATCAACAAGAAACTAAACTAGTGTTTAAATTTTTAAAACGCATCTGTTTCCCATTAAAGCAATGATTTGCATATTAAATCGTTTTGCGTTTAACTTTTTTTGATTACATTTATCAAAATAAAAATTAAACAATTTTATCAATGAAAAAAATAATCTTCGCATTTGCTGCCATGTTATTCGCGACATTCTCTTATGCCCAGATTGAGGGAAAATGGAAAACCATCGACGACGAAACAGGAAAACCAAAGTCAATTGTTGAAATCTTCAAAAAAAGTGACGGTAAATATTACGGTAAAATTACGCAGTTGCTTATTAAGCCAGAAAACAACAATTGCGTAAAATGTAAAGATGATCGTAAAAACAAGCCTTTAATCGGTTTAGAGATCATCCGCGGACTTGCAAAAGACGGAAATGAATTTGTTGACGGTACCATTACAAACCCTAAAGATGGTAAAACGTACAAAACAGAAGTGGTTCGTGAAGGTAATTTACTTAAAGTAAAAGCTATCATTATGGGGATCGCTGTAAAAACTCAGACCTGGCATAAGGTAGGATAATCAAAAAATCAATCAATCGTTAAACACTCTTTTACAGGGGTGTTTTTTTTGTGGCTTCTGTTTAAAAATGCTTACTTTTGTACTCTAATTTTTCAATATATATGAAAGAATATACATTTCGCGAAGTAATTGCACAGGCAATGAGCGAAGAAATGCGCAAAGATGAGTCGGTTTACCTGATGGGTGAGGAGGTTGCAGAATACAATGGAGCTTATAAAGCATCTAAAGGAATGCTTGACGAATTCGGGCCGAAAAGAGTAATCGATACACCAATCGCTGAGTTAGGTTTTACTGGCATTGCAGTAGGATCCGCGATGAATGGTAACCGCCCGATTGTTGAATATATGACTTTTAATTTCTCGTTAGTTGGTATTGATCAAATCATTAATAACGCTGCAAAAATCCGCCAGATGAGCGGTGGACAGTGGAATTGCCCAATTGTTTTCCGTGGTCCAACTGCTTCTGCAGGTCAGTTGGGAGCGACGCACTCCCAAGCTTTGGAAAACTGGTTTGCAAACACTCCGGGATTAAAAGTTGTTGTTCCTTCAAACCCTTATGATGCGAAAGGATTATTAAAAAGTGCAATTCAGGATAATGACCCGGTAATTTTCATGGAGTCGGAGCAGATGTATGGTGATAAAATGGAAATTCCTGAAGAAGAATATTATATCCCAATAGGTAAAGCTGATATCAAAAAAGAAGGTAAAGATGTTACTTTGGTTTCTTTCGGAAAAATCATGAAGCTAGCAATGCAAGCTGCAGAGGATATGGAGAAAGAAGGTATTTCCGTAGAAGTGATCGATCTTCGTACGGTTCGCCCAATTGATTATCAAACAATTATTGATTCTGTAAAGAAAACAAACCGTTTGGTTATTCTAGAAGAAGCTTGGCCTTTAGGTTCTATTGCGACAGAAATCACTTATATGGTTCAGCAAAAAGCATTCGATTACCTCGATGCTCCAGTAAAAAGAATTACTACTCCTGATGCTCCGGCACCTTATTCGGCAGCTCTTTTCGCGGAATGGTTCCCAAAACTGGAAAAGGTTAAAGAAGAAATTAAAAAAGCACTTTACATTAAGGCTTAAAATATAAAAACTCCCAAAATTGGGAGTTTTTTTATGTTTTCTTTTAAGATTTTTGAAATAAAATAGACAGATCAATACCATTTAATATAAATTTGCGCATTAAATTCAGCTTAAATGTCAAACGCAGCAGAAGGCAGTCACTTTGATACAAAGAAACTTACGGCAATAGGAGTGTTGGTTTCCCTCGGAATTGTTTTCGGTGACATTGGTACATCACCTCTTTATGTGATGAAAGCCATTGTGAATGCCCGGAGAGAAAGCAGTGTAATGCCTTTTGATGAATATATAGAAGGAGCGTTGTCTTGTATTATTTGGACGCTAACTTTACAAACGACCATTAAATATGTCGTGATAGCGCTTCGTGCCGACAATAAAGGGGAGGGTGGTATCCTTTCTTTATACTCTCTTGTAAAAAGATTAAAGAAAAAATGGCTTTACCTAATTGCGATTGTCGGAGCAGCGACCTTGGTTGCTGACAGCGTTATTACTCCTTCACTTACTGTCATGTCAGCGGTAGAAGGTCTCCAAATTTATAGTCCGAATACACCGGTAGTTGGGATTACGCTAATTATTTTATCCATCGTATTTATTGTTCAGCAGTTCGGTACAGCTTCCATCGGGAAACTTTTTGGACCTGTAATGGTTATTTGGTTTTTAACGTTGGGTATTTTTGGGTCATTGCATATTTTCGATCATGTAGAAATTTTGAAATCCTTTAACCCTTACTATGCCTATAATTTAATTACTCATTCTCCGAGTGCCATAATTATTATGGGTGCTGTATTTCTATGTACTACGGGTGCTGAAGCGTTATATTCGGATTTAGGACATTGTGGGAAAAAAAATATTCGTGTAAGTTGGGTGTTTGTTAAAGTGATGCTTATCCTAAACTACTTGGGACAGGGAGCGTGGTTATTAGACAACCATCATTTAGTAGCACAAGGAATCAACCCTATGTTCGGCATTATGCCCGCGTGGGCAATTTTGCCAGGCGTTATTTTGGCTACTGCTGCCGCAATTATTGCAAGCCAGTCCGTTATCACTGGTTCCTTTACCATGTTTTCAGAAGCGATGTCGATCTCATTTTGGCCAAATCAGCAAATTGATTATCCTTCGGGTATCAAAGGCCAGATGTATATTCCGAAGATCAATTGGGGATTAATGGTTTTATGTTTTATCGTTGTTATTTATTTCCAGAAATCAGAGCATATGGAAGCAGCCTATGGGTTGACCATTACGATTACGATGCTAATGACCACCACTTTGCTTTTCTTCTGGTTGAAAAGAACTCAAGTATTTAAAGGTTTTGCCATCGCCTTTATAGTGCTTTATCTAATAATTGAACTCGGTTTCTTCTATGCGAACGTCATTAAATTCTTCGAAGGTGGTTGGTTGACCATAGTTTTGGGAGGTTTCATAGCCGTATGCATGTATGCCTGGTATAATGGAAGACAAATAAAAGCCAAGTTCATCAAATTTGTGAAACTGGAAAAATATGTCCCGATTATTAAAGAACTGAAATTGGATGAGACCATACCCAAATACTCTACCAATCTGGCCTTTCTAAGTCGTGCAAAGAAAGATGATGAGATTGAGTCGAAAATTATTTATTCGATCCTGCGTAAGCAACCGAAACGAGCTGACCATTATTTCATATTGAATATCGTTAACCAAGAGGATCCTTATACATTCCAGTACACTATTGATGAAATAATGCCGGGTACCATCTATAGAATCAACTTTTTGCTTGGATTTAAAATCGACCGGCGTATCAACGATTATTTTGATCAGGTTTTAAAAGATATGATGGAAGAGGGAAGTATTCCGGCTCGAAGTAGCCATCCTTCGTTACGTTCTTACAACATCCCACCGGATTTGAAATATGTTATCATTGATAACACCTATATTAACGATACTTTATTAACGGTTAAAGAAAAAATCACCCTGAATATTTACAATTTTGTGAAATATATAGGGAGTGACGATTTCAAAGCTTGGGGCGTTTCTCCTCACAATGTTGTCGTGGAATCTGCGCCGTTACTGGATCCGCAACTTGATACCAAAAAAATTGAACAGGTGGCTTTCAGACATTTTCATTCCTAAGCTAGAGAATCATTTTACTTTTAGGAGCGGTATGCGATAAATTACATTTGCTTTCGGTTTGGAATAAAATGAATAAATTTGCAGAATATGGAAGCGACACAAAAAGACCTTAATTTAATCACCATAAAAGAGGTTCTAAGGCAATATTTATTAGAAAAAGGTTTTAGAAATACGCCGGAACGTTACACGATTCTAGAGGAGATTTATATGATGGATCACCATTTCAATGTGGATGATTTATATCTGTTGATGATGCAGAAAAAGTATCACGTTTCAAAGGCCACCATTTATAACACGATTGAGATTTTCCTTGATGCTGGCCTTATCCGTAAGCACCAGTTTGGGGAGAAAACACTTTCAACTTCTTCTTACGAAAAATCTTATTTTGATAAGCAACACGATCATTTAGTGATTTACAAAACAGGCTCAGATAAGGAGATTGAAGAAATCATTGAGTTTTGCGATCCGCGAATTCAGGGTATTAAAGAATCCATTGAAAATGCATTCGGCGTTAATATCGATTCTCACTCATTATATTTCTACGGCACCAAAAAGGATTAATGAATAAATTCTTAGTATTTCTGCTGTTCTATAGCGTGCATATTTTCGGTCAAATTAACACGCAACCCACAGATCCTTTGGTTAAAGATCCTTTCTTTAATCAGCAAAAAGGTGCTCCAAAAGGAGAAAAAGTTAAGTTGGTTCATGCAGATTTCTTTCAGAAAACACCCGAAAGATACAACGGCAATCCCTTCTTTAGAGGAAATGTACAGTTTGAGCAACAAGGCTCGGTGCTTTATGCCAATGAAGTTATTTTTTACGAGAAAGATAACTTTGTAGAAGCCATTGGTAATGTCAAATTACAGAACGCTGACGGTTCTGTAATTACCGCAGGCGAAATGGAGTATGATGGTAATACTCAGAAAGGCATAGCGCGAAAAAATGTAGTACTTACCGATCCGCGACAAACCATTAAGACCGAGACCCTATATTATGATCGCATTGCTAATGTTGCCTACTTCAATACAGGTGGAACAATTTCCGATGCGAATAATGTCATGTACACGCGTTCTGCAACCTACGATTTATCAACAAGAATGATTGATTTTACGGGAAATGTAAAAATCGACAATCCCGACTATATTGTGGAAGGAACCAACATTAAGCAAAATCAAAATACCAACACAGCCGATTTCTTTGGTCCAACCACCATCACCAATAAACAAAATCCGTCGAATTTAATTTACACCGAACGTGGTTCATACAACATGAACTCCAAGGAAGTTTATTTGAAGAAAAACTCCCGCATCAACTATAATGGCAAAACGCTTACCGGAGACGATATGTATTTTAACCAAATCACCGGTTTTGGGACAGCTCGTGGCAACGTAACCCTTCGCGATCCAGAAGAAAACCGATATTTAAAAGGTGGTTACGGTGAAATATATGAGAAAAAGGACTCTGCGATGATGACTGAGCGACCTTATGCCGTAAAAATTCTTGAAAAAGACTCGATGTATTTTTCCGCTAACCGGATTTTAGCCTATCAACGTGTGAGCGATGCCGATCCGACGATCAAGAAAAGCTTTTTGCGTGCTTATCGTAGCGCTAGGATGTTCAAATCTAATATTCAACTTCGCGCAGATTCATTAAGTTTTAATGAAACTGACGGGATCATGCACCTTTTTGGGAAACCAATTGCTTGGAGTGGGGAAAAACAAGTCACAGGAGATAAAATTGAAGCCTATTTTGATACCGAGAACGAGTTTATAGACTCTCTAAAAGTTGTAGGCAACGCTTTCGCCATCAGCAAAGCCGATTCTCTCAATATGAAAGATGAGTTCAACCAAATCAAGGGAAAACTCATGACCGTTTATTACAATGATAACAAAATAAAATTGGCTAAAGTAATTGGTAATGCACAGGCAATTACTTATGCGGATGACCAAAATGAGAAGACAAAGGAGGTGGAGCGTATTGGCGTGGCACTTTCAACATGCGGAACTATAGAAGCTGAATTTGACGAAGATAAAGTTCAGATCATTTCATGTAACATTGGTGCCAACACCGATATTTACCCGATGAGCCAAATTTCTCGGGAAAAACGTTTTTTCCCGGATTTTAATTGGAACACAAGAGACCGATTGCGAAAGTGGACCGACATTTTTGTAGACACACCCGATTACGATGATGTCGTTTACGAATCTGCAGATACCCAGTATGAACAGGCTCAGAAAGCTATTCGGGATGCTAAAGCAGCGGAAGAAGCGAAGAAACCAAAAAGGGTGAGGAAATAATGATTTGGGCGCCTTAATCCGCCCTCCGTTCCCGCTTTTCTGCTCGTCGTTCCTCCTCGCAGAAAGAACTCCACTCAGGTCGGGGCGCAACATAAATCTAAACAATTATGAAAGAAGATTTTTTCACCTATCAAGCACAGACCACACCGTTTGCAGCTGGTTTTGAAGTAGAGAAAGCGTCTGGAAGTTACATCTACGGTAAAGACGGCCGTAAATATCTTGATTTTGTGGCGGGCGTTTCAGCGAATACTTTGGGACACTCGCATCCAAAAATTGTGGAAGCTATAAAAACACAGGCAGAAAAATATCTGCATGTCATGGTGTATGGCGAATACGCACAGGAAATGCCGGTGAAACTGTGCAAACTTCTGGCAGAAGCAACACCAGAACCTTTAGAGGTTACCTATCTGGTGAATTCCGGAGCCGAAGCCATCGACGGCAGTCTAAAACTTGCCAAAAGATATACCGGCAGGGAAGAAATCATTTCATTTAAAAATAGCTATCACGGCAATACACACGGCGCCTTATCGGTCTCAGGCAATGAATATCACAAGCGCGAATTTCGCCCGCTTCTTCCAATGATTAGTTTTATTGAGTTCAATAACGAAGAAGATTTATCACAGATTACTGAAAAAACTGCAGGCGTTATTCTAGAAACTATTCAAGGTGCGGCAGGATTTTTATTGCCCAATGAAGATTACTTAAGAAAACTAAAAGCGCGTTGTGAAGAGGTTGGAGCTTTATTGATTTTGGATGAAATACAACCCGGTTTTGGCCGTACCGGTAAGTTATTTTCTTTCGAGCATTATGGAATTGTTCCGGACATTTTGGTGATGGGAAAAGGTATGGGCGGAGGTGTTCCGGTAGGTGCTTTTATGAGTTCAAAAGAAATTATGAACTCTCTTTCACACTCTCCGAAATTAGGTCATATAACCACCTTTGGCGGTAACCCACTTATTGCAGCGGCGTCTTACGCTACGTTAACAGAAGTTATAGAAAGCGGATTAATGGATGAAGTTCAAGAAAAGGAAAAACTGTTCCGTGAACTTCTTGTTCATCCAATGATAAAAAATATCAATGGTCGTGGATTAATGTTGGCAGCTAATTTGGGTTCGCCGGAAATCACGTGGCGGGTAGCAGCAAAATGTATGGAAAAAGGTTTGGTGTTATTCTGGCAACTTTACCGAAATGAGTATCTCCGCATCTCCCCTCCTTTAACAATCAGTTTGGACGAAATTAGGGAAGGATGCAGCATTATTTTGGAGGTTTTACAGGAGGAAAATTATCCTTAAAAATTCATCCAAATAAAGCATTTTGTATCATATAATCGTAAAGATAAAGAGTTGGTTAATTTGCTGAAATAAAGGTCGTTAATTATTAATAAATGAGGCCTTTTATTGTGTTTTTGCAAACTGTATTTTTTACTTAATTTATTGCTGAAATAGAAAATTAATTTATATATTGCGGCACAATAAAATTAGGGACCAATATGGCGAAAACGAAGGTGCAATACGAATTTCCAATGCACTGTCAGTCGGAGATTTTGTATGAATATATGGCAAGTGCAGAAGGACTTTCTGAGTGGTTTGCTGATGACGTGGTGGAGAAAGGTGACGATTTTTATTTCAGCTGGAATGGAGGTCCTGAAGAAAAGGCAACGTTGATCCGTTATAAGCCGGAAAGTTTTGTGCGTTTTCGTTGGGAAGAAGATGAGGGAACAAAAAATTTCTTCGAAATGACCATTGTTATTGATGATATCACGGAAGATCTATCGCTGAATATTACCGATTTTTGTGATCCCGGAGACGAAGAGGAAAATCAATTATATTGGGAAAATCTTATAGAGAATCTTAAGATAAAACTCGGAGCTTCTTAATGAAACTTAGCCAATAATAAATTTGATGAACGATTATTCGTTCATTATTTTTTTATAAGAATTTTAAATATGTCAGAACTTCATTTTTACAACGCAGAAGATTTACAAATCGCTAACGGTGCATTTTTAATGGGTGATGCGGTTACGGTAAACTTCTTTTTGAATTCAGGAAAACTCATTATGGCGGAGGAATGCTACTTTTTCCTCATGGCCTCTATGCGTAAAATGCGGATGAATATTCCTCTGGCTTATACCTTGGAGTTTATTCAGAATGTCATTTCAGAGAAAATTACAGAAAATCAGGTTGATGATGCTATCGTTGATTTCCATGTATACCGCAATAATGATAACTCAGTGCCGCTTCAAAAAGCTGATATATTCTATTTTATAGCAGTAAAACCCGGAAAAGATGTCCTTCAGATTGCTGGGACTATGCATCTTGATTTGTTGAAAGAAATCAATGTTAATACCAATTTGCTAAGTAATATTAGAGTTCATTCTCCGGAAAACATTTACGCGGAGATTTACGCGAAAGAAAATGATCTGGATGAGGTAATCTTACTAAATCCTAACAAAAGAATTGCAAGAGCAATTTCCGGAAACTTGTTGTTTTTAGAAGGCAATACCATTAAAATTCCGAAACAGAACGAAGGAGCCTATATTTCTCCTTTAATGGAAAACTTTGTAACCTTCATCCATAAAAACAGCTTAGCTGAAATACAAGAAGCAGAGATGGTAGCCTTTGAGTCTCAGAAAGCCGAGGAAATATTGTTAGTTTCTGATCAA
This sequence comes from Kaistella sp., assembly GCA_041913105.1. Lineage (GTDB taxonomy): Bacteria > Bacteroidota > Bacteroidia > Flavobacteriales > Weeksellaceae > Kaistella. The sequence continues at coordinate 79,495 of JAYSFV010000001.1, forward strand.
AAAGGGGTTTACAGTGTTTCGCAGATTAGGAATAAAAGTTTTTCTGCTACAAGGTTTTTAGAGATGGTGACGCAGTGGCGCACATCATTCCGAGAAGCTTAGTTCATGGAAACATCATCCGGTGCGTTGGCCCATAAAAGAAATTCACCCCCAAGATTTTGCATAATATTTTTCCAAAGTCCAAGATCGTTGGGTGAAGTGTAATCCATTTTATAGAAATCGACTACGGTCCACATTTTACGCCGAAGTTCTTGCTCTAATTGATGTGGAGCCCACCCGGAATAGCCTGAAAATACTTTAACATCGGACACTGAAATGCGCTGTTCAATGATTGCTGCAACAACATTTTCAATATCTTCCGTCACATAAAATTCCTCGTTAATCTCCGAGTACTCTTCTGTGATTTTTTCGCCTTTTCCAATAAAGAAGATCTTATCGTTCGCGACAGGGCCACCTTCATACACATCTACAGCGAAACCGAAAATCTTAAGCAAGCGATTGCTCATTTGGTGGTTTTTCTTGTTCAGAATTAAACCAAAAGCACCCTCTTCATTATGATTAACAATCAAAACTACGGAACGAGAAAAGATGTCACCAGAGATATCGGGAGTGGAAATTAATATTTTACCTTTGTAAGAATTCTTCATCTGTAGTGGAGGTTTGTGGATGAACCTCAATCAAAAGTAAAAAAAATAATGGAAAAGTTGCACGACCACCGTAAAAATTACAATAAAGCAGAACTCTTAGAATCCGAAATAAAAATGAACCCAATGGAGCAGTTTCGGAACTGGTTTTTAGAAGCACTGGAAAATCCCAATATTTCGGAGGCTAATGCAATGTCTGTATCCACGTTAGAATCTGATGGCTGTCCGAGAACAAGGATGGTTTTACTAAAGGAATATACGTGGGAAGGCTTTATATTTTACACCAACTATAACAGTCGAAAAGGTAAAGCCCTTTCAGAACATCCCGAAGCGTGTCTTCATTTTTTCTGGCCTCAACTGGAAAGACAAGTTATTATAAAAGCGAAACTGAGTAAAATTGCAGAAAATTTAAGTAATGGATATTTTAGCTCTCGGCCGCAAGGAAGCCAGCTTGGTGCGGTAGTCTCGCCACAAAGTGAAGTAATTCCCAGCAGAGAATTTTTAGAAAAAAGACTAACAGAGCTAGAAGCCGAATTTAACAATAAGGAAGTCCCTCGTCCTGCACATTGGGGTGGTTATATAGCAAAACCTTATGAGATCGAATTTTGGCAGGGACGCCCCAATCGCCTGCACGATCGTATACTTTATGAACTACAGCCTAATTTTGACTGGAAGATTTCGCGCCTCGCGCCATAAAAAAACCTCACCAAGCGGTGAGGTCTTACTTTTCTCGGTAGAGTAGCTTATTTTTTCTTACCACCCATTACAGCGTCAGCTAAATCTGCACCTGCCTTAAATTTAGCAACAGTTTTAGCAGCAATTTTAATTGGTTTTTTAGTAGCAGGATTAATACCTTGTCTTGCAGCTCTCTCAGCTACAGAAAACGTACCGAAGCCTACTAAAGATACTTTACCATCTTTCTTAGATAAAGTTGCGCTAACGTTAGAGATAAAAGATTCCAATGCCGCTTTAGCAGCTACTTTAGTAATGCCGGCATCATTTGCCATAGCGTCGATTAATTCAGACTTGTTCATAATAATAGTATTAGGGTTAGTTTTGTTATTAAAGCAAATATAAAACAATTTTCAAATTGCGCAAATTAAATACGCATCTTTAAAATAAAAGTGATTGAATTCATAGATTTAACGAAAACTTCTTAATTTTAATTTGGCACGAAAAATGGGGGTTCGCGATTATTGAATATTTCGCAAAACGTTTGTCGGTGCTTGTTTGTTTTATTAGCAAAAATTGGTTAACCAATTGCGAATAATGTAAAATAGATTTTAAGAATTGTACTCATCGGTGATGCAAAGAGAACTTTTTAAAGCGGTTCTGAATATAAATATCTAAATTTGCGCCATGCTAATTGAAGTTTTTAAATCCAAGATCCACCGTGTAAGAGTTACGGAGTCTGATCTTAATTATATAGGAAGCATCACCATCGACGAAGATTTGTTAGAAGCTTCCGGAATTGTTGTCGGAGAACGAGTTTACATTGTGAATGTCAACAACGGTGAACGTTTCGATACCTACGCAATTAAAGGAAAAAGAAAATCTGGCGAAATCTGTTTGAATGGGCCGGCAGCACGCCGTGTCCAGAAAGACGATATCATCATTATCATTGCCTACGCTCAAATGACTCCCGAAGAAGCCAAAGATTTTCAGCCGAAAATTATCTTCCCCGATGAGAAAACCAATCGCCTAACTTAATTTAAACTTTTCGAGTTTGGAAGAAAATACTAAGAAAAGTCCGCTTAAGACATTCATAACCATCATAATCTCTTTAGCAGTAGCCGCCTTATTCATGTGGTTTGCGGTTAAGGGAATCGAATTCAGTAAAATAGCCGGATATTTTGCTAAAGCAAATTATTTTTGGGTGTTTGCAGCAACAGTTTTCGGGATTTTAGCCTACTGGTTTCGCGCAGCACGATGGAATCTCTTATTAGAGCCATTAGGTTACCAAATCTCAACCTCCAATGCATTCTGGACGATTTCTTTCGGGTATTTAATGAATCTTACCATTCCACGAAGTGGGGAAGTAGCCCGGTCAACCGCTCTTTTTGGAGTAGAAAAAGTACCGGTGGATAAATCTTTTGGAACGATTATTTTAGAACGCGTCGTTGATCTAATCTGTATGATGGGATTCTTAGCCCTCACACTTGTTTTCAAGTATGATGCAATTATCTCTTTTTATCAGTATGTGACGCAAGAACAGGATAGAAATACGACTGAAGAATCGGGTTCGACGTTGTACTATATTATAGGTGGTGTCCTTATATTTGCTGTGATCTTCTATTTGCTAAGAAAGAAACTTGAAAAATTTGCTGTTTACCAGAAAGTGTTAAACTTCGGAAAAGGAATTTTTCACGGTTTAATGTCTATTTTTAAACTGAAACAGAAAGTAAAATTCATTCTTCTTACGTTAGGAATTTGGATCAGTTATTATTTTGCTGCATATCTGGTTTGTTTTGCTTTACCCGAAACTTCAAATTTCAGTTTCGCCGACGGATTTTTTATCATTGTCGTAGGAACATTAGGCATGATGGTTCCCGCGTCTGGTGGTATCGGTGCTTTTCATTTTGCCCTAAAACTGGGAATTATGGCGTTGTTTCTTTCAACTGGCCAAAACCCTGGGGAAGGCGGAGAAGTAGGACTTTCTTACGCTTTCATTTCGCATACAATGCAGTTGGTGATTATGTTGGTCATGGGAGTAATTTCAATCCCGATTCTTGCAAGATCAAGAAATAGAATGCTTAAATAAAAAAAAATCTGCTTATAAAAGCAGATTTTTATTTTATCCGAATGCCCGTTTCAGCAGACTTTCAACTTTAGGTTCGCTTCCCCGGAACTCCTTATATAATTCCATCGGGTCTTTTGTGCCGCCAGACGAAAGTAATTTCTTATAGCTTTTGGCAATTTCTGGATTGAATATGCCATTTTCCTTGAAGTACTGGAAGGCATCGGCATCTAAAACTTCTGCCCATTTGTAGGAATAATATCCCGCTGAATATCCACCTTGGAAAATGTGGGAAAAACTGGTGCTCATCACCGTTTCTGGATTTGCAGGGTAAAGATTGGTAGCTTTTGTTTCTTCAACCTCAAAAGTTTTAATGTCGGCAACTTTATCCGGATTTGTATGATATGCCATATCCAATAGCCCGAAACCAAGTTGTCTTAAAGTTTGGTAACCTTCCATAAAGTTTTTAGAATCTGATATCTTCTGAATTTTGTCATCTGGCAAAACTTCTCCGGTTTGATAATGTTTAGCAAAGGTTTTCAAAAATTCTGGCTCATAACAGAAATTTTCTAAGAATTGTGAAGGTAATTCCACAAAATCCCATTTAACCGACGTGCCCGAAAGATTAGGATAAGTAGTGTCTGCCAAAACGCCATGAAGCGCGTGCCCAAATTCATGGAAAAGCGTGGTTACCTCTTGAAAAGTCAGCAAACTTGGGGTATCCTTGGTAGGCTTCGTGAAATTACATACCACAGAAATATGAGGTCTATGGTTTACACCGTTTTTCTTGTATTGGTTTTGGTAGCTGGTCATCCACGCGCCAGCTCTCTTGCCTTTTCTAGGAAAATAATCAACATAAAAAACCGCTTTAAATTCGCCGTTTTCAGTGATTTCATATGTGCTGACTTCGTCATGATATTTCTGAATTTCATCGGTTTCTTCGAACTTTAAACCGAATAGTTTTTCTGCTAAGGCAAAAACTGCATCCTGAACTTTTTCCAGCTGAAAGTAGGGCCGAAGTTCTTCATCATCAATATCATATTTAGCTTTTCTGAGCTTTTCGGCATAATAAGCATGATCATAGCTTTGCATGTTCTCAATACCGTCAGATTTAGCCAAAGTTTTCAGTTCATCAATTTCTTTTTCAGCGTAAGGAGTAGCTTTTTCAAGTAATTCATTTAAAAAAGAAGTTACGGTGTCGGGAGATTTTGCCATACGTTCTTCCAAGACAAAATCTGCATAATTTTTATAGCCTAATAACTGCGCTTTTTCTTTTTTCAAACCAATTATTTCTTTAATAAGATTCTGGTTGTCAAATTCATTATTTTGGAAAGACTTTTTGCCATTCGCCAAAGCCAGCTCTTTTCTCAATTCTCTGTTTTCAGCGTAGGTCATCAACGGAATATAGCTCGGATACTGAAGCGTAATTACGAAACCTTCCAATTCGCGTTCCTGAGCCTCATCGAGATACTGTTGAAGGATAGCCGCAGGGATGCCATTTAAATCATCTTCATTGGTAATATGTTTGAAATAGTTATTGGTCTCAGCCAAAACGTTTTGTCCGAATTGTAACGATTTCTTTGAAAGTTCAATACTGATTTCCTTAAATCTGGCTTTGTCGTTCTCATTTAAAAGCGCACCACTGCGTACAAAACCTTTGTATGTTTCTTTAAGGAGCATTTGCTGTTCTTCGTTAAGGGCGCTTAGGTCTTGATTATCGTAAACGTTTTTAATTCTGGCGAACAATTTTTCATTCTGAGAAATTATTGCTGAAAACTCCGTGAGTAACGGAGAAACTTCTTGTGCAATTTTTTGGATTTCGTCATTGGTTTCGGCACTGTTTATGTTGAAAAATATGCTGGAAACAACGTCTAATTTTTCTCCAGAGTAAGCCAAAGCTTCAATTGTGTTGCTAAAATTGGGTTCATCGGGATCATTTACGATATCGTCAATCTCTTTCTCCGAGGTTTTTATAAGTTCTCGAAATGCCGGAAGATAATGCTCTTCTTTTATCTCATTGAAAGGCGCGGTGTTATGTTTTGTTTTAAAATCTTTTAGTAATGGATTTTGCATTTTATATAGTCGACTTTTTAGTGTTTCGAACAGTAAAATTACTCATTTTTTAATTTTATATTTGTTAGCAAATAAACTACCATGAAAACTTTTATCCGTATTTTCTTAGCAATCATCGTTGTGTTAGTGGCTGCAATGTTCCTCATCGGAAAGCAGTATCATTTTGAGACGAGTACAGTGATCAAGGCATCTCCTGACAAGGTTTGGCAATACATGAACTCCATGAAATCTTTCAATGAATGGAATCCTTTTATGGATCTTGATCCTAATGTGAAAGTGGTTTATAGTGGTAAGTCGGGTAATGTCGGAGATCAGTACTGCTGGGAAGGTAATGATGATGCAGGTAAAGGTTGCCATATTGTAACTGCATTGGTTCCTAACCATAAACAATCCACCCAAATGCTTTTTCAAGAACCTTTTGAGAGTGATGCAACTTCTGATCTTTTGCTTATTCCCCAAGGAAATGATACTAAAGTAGTTTGGAGTATGGATTGCGAATTGGATTATCCGATGAACTTAATGAAGCCTTTTATGGATGGGCAGATGGAAAAGTCATACGGTGCAGGACTCTCTAAATTAAAGGCACTTGCTGAAAAATAGTTTGACGCTTGTCCACTTAAAAATTGATGTGTGAGGTAATTTTATCACCTGCGCTAGAGTCATCAAAAATAATTAACTTAAATTTGCCTTGCTTACTGAGAATTCAGTAGGGAGAATAATTTAAGAATTTATAGATGAAGAAACTTACAGCCATCGCGCTGCTTTCAATAGCCCTAGTGTCTTGTAATAAAGAAACAAAAACTGTTACAAAAGTAGATCCGGAAACTGGTAAAACCATCACCGTTGAAGTTCCAGCAGAAGATTCTGCAGCCATAGCTCAAGCAGCAGGAAATTCTCCTGCCATTAAAGACTCCATGGGGGTTTTCACACAGTCATTTAAGTTGAAAGTAGGAGAGACCTATCCTCTAACTACTTATCAAAAAGATGTTCAGACCATGACGGCTCCGGATGGTAAATCTCAAAGTGGTACTTCTGAAAGTACTGATGTGATGACATTTACGGTTAATAAATTTGAAAATGGCATCTATGATATCACGATTAACCTAGTGAGCAAGAAGAATTCGCAATCTGCTAACGGTAAATCTGTCGTTATTGATACGAAAATGGCAGAGCCAAAAGAAGAGCAGTTGAAGATGATGTGGAAAGTTAATAAAGCGCTGGTCGGTAACAAACTTTCGCTTAAAATGAAAGAATCCGGTGAGGTTATTTCTATTTCAGGTTTTGAGCCGATTTACAACAAAGTAACTGCTTCAGTTGGAAGTGCGTTAAAAGATGCAGAACAGAAAAAAGCATTTGCTGAAAGTTTTAAACAAAGTTTTAATCAGAATGTTCTAAAAGATCAATTTAGTAAAAACTTGCTCCTAATTCCGGCAAAAGGTGTTAAAATTGGCGAAAAATGGAGTAAAACTGAAAATGCAACTCCGGATGGAAAGATCAAATTAACGACAACTTATGTGTTGAAGAATGTTAATAACGGTCTTGCAACCATCGGCGTAACAGGTGGCATCCCAAAAAAATCGGATAAGAAAACCCAAGAGGGAATCACGAGAACCATTTCATCTGAACTTTCTCAAAGCGGTACGGTAACTTTAGACCAAAATACAGGTTGGATCAAAAACCAAAATATTGCAGTGAATACGGCTCAAACCGAAACACTTTCCGATGGCAAACAATCTCAGAGCATGAAGAGCGAGTCGAAATCTACAGTGGTTGTTAATCCTTAATTTTTTTTAATTCTTACAAAACATGAAATACGTTTTAGAAATAATCCTTACGGTAATTATTATCTTCTTCCTCTGGAATATTCTAAAAAGACTTTTTTTTACCGCGTTTTACCGTTTTCCGAAACCTCAGAATCCTGTAGAACCAAAGCAGAAAAGAAATAAAGGTCTCGATTCCAAATTAAACTGGGATGCCGAAACCGTAGATTATGAAGAAGTGAAAGACAAAAAAGACAACTCATAAAAAACATACCCTTTTTAATTTTCTAAAATTTTAAAGGGTATTTTAGTATACTACCATGGCAAAAAATAAAAAATTAATCATCCTGGCAGGATGCCTTGTGGGCTTCATCATATTGGCGATTTTGTATGCACACCCGGTTCTTACGGGCAAGCAACTTTATCAGCACGACATTGTTCAATATAAAGGTGGCGCGAAAGAACTTTTGGATTACCGCGCGCAGCATGGAGAAGAAACCTACTGGAGTGATTCCATGTTTGGTGGCATGCCAACGTATCAGATGGGAGCGCAATTTCGCGGAGATTTTGTTAAACAGATTGATAATGTCCTGAATTTTTTACCGAAACCTGCGAATTATATTTTTCTGCTTTTTTCAGGATTTTTTCTATTGGGTTTAGTTGCCGTACGTAATTGGAAGTATGCTTTACTAGGAGCAACTTTCTTTGGTTTGTCAACCTATTTTTATATTGCATTAGCTGCCGGTCACAATGGTAAAATTCACACTGTTGCCTATTTTGCTCCGCTTTTAGCCGGAATCCTTTTGGTATATATCCGTAAAAAATATATAGTAGGTTTTATCATCACCGCTTTGTTCATGGGACTGCAAATCGCTGCAAATCACCCGCAGATGACTTACTATTTGTTTATTGCGCTTGCTTTCTTATTCATGTCTGAATTAATTCGAGCTGTACAAGGAAAAATTGAGTGGAAGCATTTAGGAATCTCAACGGGAGTAGTGGCGTTGGCTTTCGTTCTCGGAATAGGGATGAACGCCCAGCGTTTGATGGCTAACGCCGAATATGTTTCTGAAACCGTACGCGGAAAACAAATATTAAATACGGATTCGCATACTGCCGGAAAATCCGGGATGGATAAAGAAAGTATGCTGATGTGGAGTTATGGTAAACTCGAAACCCTCAATCTTTTTATTCCAAGATTAATGGGTGGAGCGAGTAATGAAAAAGGTTCAGAACAAGCGATGGCACGCATTCAGGAATTGGTGCAAACCAATGTAAGTTCTCAAGACGAAATGGACCGTATTTCTCAAGGTTTTGGTTCTTTAACTTATTGGGGAGACCAACCGGGAACCTCGGGGCCCGCATATCAGGGAGCTGTTGTTTGCTTTCTAGCTTTGCTCGGATTTTTCTTTGCGCCGAAGAAATTCCGTTATTGGATATTAGCTGCGTCTATTTTAACCCTAATGCTTGCTTGGGGCAGTAATTTTATTATTCTTTCTGATTTATTTATTGAATTGGTTCCGTTCTACAATAAATTCCGTGCGCCAAGTTCTATACTGGTTGTGGTGGAATTGCTTTTCCCATTGATTGCTATTGTTGGGCTTTACTATTTCTTTAAAACGAAAGAAAATTCTGAAGATCAGCTCGGTATAATAGAAGAAGATTATAAAAAGAAAATTTTAACTTATGTTTCAGCTGGAGTTCTGGGATTAACGTTGATTCTTCTCTTGTTCGGCAAAGGTATTTTAGGTTTCTATACCGATAATGAAAATACGTATCTGCCGCCGTATATTTTAGATTTCCTTGTGGAAGAGCGTTTCAACATGTTCCGTATTGACGCCATTAAAGCCTTTGTCTATGTTGCCATTACTGCCGGCGTTTTATATCTTGGACTGAAGAATAAAATCAGTCAAAATGTTGCGTTGGTGATTATCGGTTTAGTAAGCCTTTTTGATTTGTGGAGCGTCAACAAAAGATATCTTAACAGCGAAAACTTCATTGATAAAACGTTTACTGAAAATCCTTTCCAAACTGAAAATTCGGATTTGCTGATGCAGAAAGTTGGTGATAACCAGAATTTACAAACACTTTTGCAGAATGCTGCAGTAAATAAAACTTTAGAAACCATTGCGGACAAAGATCAAACGCATTATCGCATCTATAACCAGGTTTTAGGAACATTTAATGAGACCAACACTTCTTACTTTAAATCTTCTGTCGGTGGTTATCACGCGGTAAAACTTCGTCGTTATGATGATCTTATTAATGCGTATTTCAGTCGAATGGATACAGTAAAAGTCCCACGAATTTTGAATATGCTGAACACCAAATACATGATTTTTGGTTCGCCAGAGAATCCGGAGGCCGTGATGAATCCTCAGAATAACGGAAATGCATGGTTCGTGTCTAATGTTAAGTTTGTAAGTACACCCAATGAAGAACTTGCACAAATTGGCGAAGTCGATACCAAAACTACGGCAGTAGTTTCAGTTGACGATAAGTCTTATTTTAATGGTAAAAATCTAGCCTCAGATTCTACGGCGGTTATTAATCTGACCAAATATCAAGCTAATGAGTTAGAGTTTCAGTCGAAATCTTCGACGCCGCAGTTGGCAGTTTTTTCCGAGATTTATTATCCAAAAGGCTGGAAAGTCTATATAGACGGTAAAGAAGTACCTTATATTAAAGCCAATTATTTGTTGCGTGCAGTTCATGTACCGGCGGGCGCGCATAATTTGAAGATGGTTTTTGCACCACAGGTTATAGAAACAGGCAAATGGATTTCACTGACGTGTTTTGTGGTGTTTCTTATGCTTGGCGCTATTGGGATTTTTTATATCTACCGAAATTCGAAACATAGAAAGGTAGCAACATCGTAAAATGAACGGAGAGCAAAGAGTTTTAATAGTCAGCTACTATTGGCCACCCGCTGGAGGTCCTGGAGTACAACGATGGCTTAAATTTGTAAAATACCTGCCTCAATTGGGTTGGAAACCGACCGTTTTTATTCCTGAGAATCCAAGTTATCCCATTGTTGACGAAACTCTTCGGAAAGAAGTGTCCCCCGATTTGGAAGTTATAAAAACCAAAATCTGGGAACCTTATCAGATTGCTGAGTTTTTTGGGAAATCTAATAAAAAATTTAAAGCGGGCCAGTTCGATGTTGCTGAAAACCAAAGTTGGAAATCAAAACTTTCTATTTGGGTTCGGGGTAATTTTTTCATTCCGGACGCTCGTGTTTTATGGGTGAAACCATCAGTTAAAAAGATTGAGAAATTATTCGCTGAAAAAAAGTTTGAGGTTCTGGTAACCACGGGACCTCCACATTCACTTCATCTCATCGGTTTAAGATTAAAAGAAAAATTTCCTGATCTTAAATGGGTGGCAGATTTTCGTGATCCTTGGACGGAGATTTCCTATTATAAACATCTGAAATTAACTAAAAATTCAGACCAAAAACATCAAAAACTTGAAAAGGAAGTTTTCGAAAATGCTGATGTCACTCTGGCTACCAGTTATACAGATGCTGAAAACTTCAGACGAAAGGGAGCAAATGCTTTTTGTATCACCAATGGTTTCGATGGTGAAATAAAATTAAATTCAACCATAACTGAGAAGTTTACCATAAGTTACATTGGTGTTTTGGAGCAGCTCCGAAATCCTGACTTATTATGGGAAGTTTTAAACGAGATTATTGCTGAAAATGAAATATTTAAACAGAATTTTAAATTGAAATTTGCCGGTCGGGTAGATGATAAAATTCTTGCGAAAATATATGATTCCAGCCTTAAAAAGCATGTTGAAAATTTAGGATATCTCTCTCATCAGGAAGCTAATGAAGCAATGCAAAGTTCGGATTTGCTTTTGGTAACCAACTTTCCAAATGTAGAATCCAAAGGAATAATTCCGGGAAAAATTTTTGAATATTTAGCAAGCGGAAATCAAATTCTGTCTTTTGGCCCAGAAAACGGTGATGTGGAGAAGATTTTAGATGAAACGAAATCCGGAAAGCATTTTTCTTATCAAGATCAGGCTAAGCTTAAAGAGTATCTCTTAGCACAATTTGAAAACTGGACTTCCCACAAAAAACCAACTGGGAATCCAGAGCTTGAAAGGTTTTCCCGAAAGCATTTGACGGGCGAACTGGTGAAAATTCTTAATCAATTGATATCAAAATAAAGAGCGAAAATTAATTTCGCTCTTTATTTTATAACCATCCCATTTCCTGCATCCATTCGTCGTTGTAAATCTTACCTACATAGCGTGATCCATGGTCATGAAGCAGGACTACAATAACATCATCTTTGGTAAACTGATCTTTCATTTGTACAAGCGCAGAAATTGCACTGCCCGCAGAATATCCACAGAAAATTCCTTCCTCTTTTGCCAGTTTTCGGGCATAAATTGCACCATCTTTATCGGTTACCTTTTCAAAATGGTCAATAAGCGACATATCGTAGTTCTCCGGAATAATATCTTCCCCAATACCTTCAGTGATGTATGAGTAAGCGTGATCGTAATGTAATTCGCCGGTTTCGTGGTATTCTTTTAAGATTGATCCGTAGGTATCAACTCCGATGATCTTGATATTTTCGTTGCGTTCTTTAAAGAATTTTCCACAACCGGTAACGGTTCCACCTGTTCCGGCTCCGGCCACGAAATGGGTTAGTTTGCCTTCCGTTTGTTCCCAGATTTCCGGTGCGGTTTGTTCGTAGTGTGCTGCACGGTTTGAAAGATTGTCGTATTGATTAACATACCAGCCATTTTCAGTTTCTGTGGCTAATCTTTTTGAAACCGAATAGTAAGATCTTGGGTCAGTCGGTTTCACATCGGTTGGGCAGACAATTACTTCAGCACCTACAGCACGAAGGATGTCGCATTTTTCTTTCGATTGTTTAGAGTTGGTCACGAAGATGCATTTGTAACCCTTTACAATTGCTGCTAAAGCGAGTCCCATACCTGTATTTCCTGACGTCCCTTCGATGATTGTTCCACCTGGCTTTAGACGCCCATCTTTCTCGGCATCTTCAATCATTTTAACGGCCATTCGGTCTTTAACGGAATTACCTGGGTTGAAGGTTTCTACTTTTGCTAAAACCAACGCTGGAAAGTCTTCTCCTAAAACTTTGTTGAGTTTCACAAGAGGAGTGTTTCCGATGGTTTCAAGTATATTGTTAGAATAATTCATAACGTGTATATAGAGGTTTTTTAAGTGTATTTAATGGATTTGACTGGTGAAATTTTACTAATTAAATAGCTTGGCAAAATCAACGATATTCCGGCAACTAAAAGAATGCCCAATGAAATGCTTATAATGTGCAAAATATTAAGGTCTACGGGAACAACACTGAGGTAATAATTTTCAGGATTCAGTTGGATGATTCCAAAATATTTCTGAATTAAGAGGAATCCGAGACCGATTAAATTTCCAAAGATCAGGCCAGGCACCATAATTAATAAAGTGTAGTTGATAAATATGGTTTGTATTTGGCTATTGGTGGCTCCTAAGGTTTTCAGCATCCCGATGGAATTGGTTCTTTCAATTATGAGAATCAGTAGTACCATCACAATATTGATGATGACTACGATCAACATAATGGTGATAATAAGAATAATGTTCGTGTCGAAAATCGCTATGAAATCCATAATCTGTGGATATTCATCAGTCGCTTTCACCGTATAATTTTGATAGCCTGCCAATTTATCGATAAAAGGTGCGTCAAGATCGATATTATTAATGTTCTCAAGAAAAACGTCAATGCCGCCCACTTCATCTTTCTCCATATTCTGGATTTTTCGAGCGTGATTAATGCCTCCTATTACAAAAAGGTCATCAATCATTTTAATATCCGTCTTGTAAATTCCCGTAACCTCAAATTTTCGGTAGATCGGGCTTTGATTCTCCTTGGAGAAAACGGTCACAATACTGTCCTTTAAACCAAGATGTAAATCTTTTGCGATTTTTTCAGAAATGCAAATACCGCTGTTAAAACCTACTTCCTCAAATTTCGGCACCTCACCCGCAACCATAAATTTTTCGAAACGGGCACGATCGAAATCCTGTCCCACACCTTTGAAAATAATTCCAGCAAAATTGTGTTCATTCCGCATAATTCCGCTGACTGACACATAACTTTGTGTACTTGCAACATCTTCAAGATCTTTAATTTCTTGCAGTTGAATACTCTCCTTATGTAAAATGGAAGAATTATAAGAATTGTTGGACTGTTTTGAACGAATCGTAATATGACCAGAAAAATCCGCCATTCGCTCTTTAATTGCTCTTTTAGATCCCAAACCCGTAGAAACGGTAATCAAAGAAACGATGACTCCAAGTGCTACCGAAAGCCGACCAATAAAGACAATAATCCTTGAGAGATTATTTTTGTTATCTTTGGAAAAAGCTATCTTTTTGGAAAAATATAACGGAAACTTCAAGCCAGTGAATTTAATCTGCAAAATTAAAGATTTACTGTTGATTGTGCTAATTTATTTTGGTTTTTGCCAACTTGCACTTTCTCAAAATATTGATCAACAATGCTTTAAAGCAGGTGCTGATCGCCCAGAAATTTATTTGCCTTTGTTAAAAGATAAAACGGTTTCTGTGGTAACCAACCAAACCGGATTATTACAAGACAGAACATTTTTGGTAGATTTTTTACTCCAAAACAATGTTAAAATCCAATCTATTTTTGCCCCGGAGCACGGCTTCCGTGGTGACGCTGATGCTGGTGAACATGTAAAGAATGGGATAGATACGAAGACTGGGATACCAATCGTATCATTGTATGGTAACAATAAAAAGCCGAAACCTGAACAGTTAAAAGGGGTGGACCTTATTCTGTTTGATATCCAGGATGTCGGCGTGCGCTTTTATACTTATATTTCAACATTAACTTATGTGATGGAAGCCGCAGCTGAAAATAATATCGAAGTTATCGTCCTCGATCGTCCAAATCCGCACGATGGTTACATTGATGGACCTGTATTAAAAAATCAGTGGACAAGCTTTGTTGGGATGCATCCCGTTCCAGTGGTTTATGGCTTGACGATTGGCGAATATGGAAATATGGTGAACGGGGAAAAGTGGCTGAAAGATGGCATTCAGGCGAAATACACCTTAATCCCAATGCAAAACTACCATAAGAAAATGCGTTATGGTGTGTCTGAAAAACCTTCACCGAATCTCCCTAATGATCAATCAATTAATCTCTACCCAAGCTTATGTTTTTTTGAAGGTACCCAAGTTTCCGTAGGTAGAGGGACAAATCTGCCTTTTCAGATTTATGGAAGTCCATGGACTAAGAATTTACCTTTCAGGTTTACTCCAAAGCCTAACTATGGTGCTAAAGACCCATTTTTAAATGGCAAATTATGCTACGGCGAAGATTTGTCGGATTACTCGGAAGATTTGAGAAGACTTAATATCTCTTGGTTATTAAAAGCTTACAAAAATTACAAAAATCCTCAGCAGAACTTCTTCTTAAAAAATTTGTTTTTTGACAAATTAGCAGGTACAGATGAACTTCGAAAGCAAATAATTGCTGGCAAATCAGAAGAGGAAATTCGAAATTCGTGGAAGCAAGATCTTGAAGATTTTCAGCGAATTCGTGCTAAATACGTTATTTACGAAGATTAAATTTATTCTAGAAACTTGCTCTTACTTGCATAGAACCTATGTGAATAGTACGCTCCTCAGAATTACGACCTTCATAATTTACATTTAATTGGATGAACGAATTGAGAGCCTGCTGTATATACAGTGACCAAACTTGGTTTTTCCCTTTCTTTAGTCCGTCTAACATTTGGTTTCCGACGATGGAGAAATTATTTCCGTTAAAATCGTTGTTGATAAAGGAAAAATTCCCTCGGATGGAGGTTTTTTTACGATCCCACTGCAAACTTCCGGTGAGATCGAAAGTCTTCAGTTGTTCTTCTCCGTCAATTCTGTTTTTATGTCGTAGCGCAGATGAAAGTTCGGCTTGTAAAGTATTGGTGAGTTTATATGTAGCTTTCGGCTTGGTTTCCCAATTATTCAGAACATAATCTCTAGAATTGAACATCTGAGACGAATTTTCAATTTGGTGCACAGCGTTTTCCCAATCAATTCTAAAATCCTTATTGAACCAATATCCTACATTTAAAAAGTGAGATTGCTGCGATCGTTCTTCATTACTGAAATTGGCGTTCACCAAATTATCATTAGAGATGAAGCGATAATTGCCATTCCAGCCAGATTTATCAGTAGGGTTGAATTGCGCAGAGGCTAAAATGTTTTGATTCTTAAGAATTTGATTGTAGTTTTTTTCGAACGGATTCAAAACCAAAACTTGATCTCCTTTTATATACGAATTTTGCGAGTTTAGTGAAATATTAAAATTCCAACGTTTTAAAAATCGATTTTCAGAGTTAAATACGACTGACGGATTGACAAAGAGTGCCAGTTGAAGTTTGTTTTTATTCGACGGCAAATAATTTACGGTATTAGTATAGATCCTAATATACTGTGCTAAATCTACATATTCTGCAATTTCAAACTCGTCAAGTTGCTGTACGCCATCGCCGTTGTAGTCGGTCCATTTATACACGCCTTGTCCGTCTGTAACCTTGATGTACTGAAATTCCCTTTGGGCTTCCTGTCCGTTACCGAGCTCATAAAAAGCCTGCAGACGCATCCCATTTCTAAAAAGTTGTTGGTTGTATAAAATATTTCCAACCACAAAATCCTGATTGAAATCGGTTGATAAATCTTGCTTCTGGTAAAAGAACTTTCGATAATGAAGCATCGCGTTCAATGTTGTCTTTTCATTCTTTATCAACTGACTTTCTGCCATAACACCAAGGATGCGATTCATGTTCTGCAAAGAATTGTTTCGGACAGAATCGTTATCGCGGAAATAAACTTTTGCCATTAGTTGAGTTCTTAGTGAGTCTGCAATTTTTTTCTGAATAAATACTTCTTTCCAGTTGAAACTGGTAACATCTAGTAGCTGAGTTCCATTAAACTTTTTAAGATTATGCTCTAATGCTGTGCCGATTGCCCAACTGCCTTTCGGTGTGGAATATTCAGTAGTGGCTGTACCCCTAATAAACTCTGTGTCTTGAAAAACTGCTTTTGTATCGAGGTAAGAGAGTTTTCCATACGTGTTGAATTTTCCTCTCAACCATCCGAAATCTAGGTCATTTTTTATTCCGGTATAATTGTTTTGTTCGTCAAGATAATTAACTCTGTAATTCAGGAAAGAACGATTTTTCCATAAATTATTGAAACTAAAAATAAACCGATTCTGAGTTATATTATTAAATTCTTGTACTAGATTGAAATCTCTGGAAAATTCCACATCATTAATACGATCTAAGATGTAGAACCGGGAATTGATATGCTGATATTCAAATTTAGGCGTGCCTGTCCAATTATTC
Source organism: Kaistella sp. (assembly GCA_041913105.1). Lineage (GTDB taxonomy): Bacteria > Bacteroidota > Bacteroidia > Flavobacteriales > Weeksellaceae > Kaistella. The sequence goes on from JAYSFV010000001.1 coordinate 96,129, forward strand.
TTTATAAAGGTTTTTTGTCCATAAATTCGCCCTGCATATCCGGTATTTTCATTGGCGTCTTTCGATGAAAAGAGATTCATGTCAAAATTACTGAGCGATGCATCAGCGCCAATGAGACCGTTTTTAATGTCAAATTCTGTACTCGCAGAAAAAACCTGTGTTTTTTGTGGTGCCGGAAGTTTCCTTACCGCTCGATATTCACCCATTCCTGCCCCGACAAACTCGAAAATTCGCCCGTTATTACTTGTCTGTTTGAGTTGATAATCGCCAGAATTAGGACCAAAATATGTAAACGCTACTTGATATAGGGTTTCTTCTGAATCCGTTGAAAATTCGTAATAATCCCCGGTCGCACCGGATATTTTTCTGTAAAGAATTTTGTTGACATCGTACTCACTTATTGTCCCGCTTGGCGCGTAAAGCAAATCCGGATTATTCCCTGCCTGTGCTAAGATTTCTTGATCTTCTTTGCTTAAATTGAGGGATAACGGCGCGTTTTTGTTGTCATTTTCAGAAAACCAACTAAATCCAAAACGTGATTTTTCTCTTACGTGCTTTAAGTTTCCGGTTAAAAGAAAGCGCGTGTAGTTTCTGTTGGTGTAATTATACGAAATGGTGATAAAGTTCTGACTAAAAATAGGTCTGAAACTCGTGAAGGTAATTTCCCCGGTATTATAGTTGATGATGTAGTCTAGGTTTTCTCCGCGTTTCATAAGGATTCCATCAATAAAAACCTGTTCTGAACCTGAAATAATCGTTATGAATTGTTCCCCATTTTTCCCAGTAAGTCGATAGGGTCCTTGGTTTCCTTCTACGCCTTGAAAACGGATTCGATGAAATTCGCTTCGGGCCACGCCGCCAGAGACATCCAGAAACGTTTTGTCGTTCGTACCAAAAATAGTTTGATATTGAAGTCCCATACTGCGTCGCTGATATCTTCCAAAATACGTTTCGTTGTCCTGCAAATCCAGATGACCGGCATGAAGAATCGAACGGTCTTTTATATTGAGTTGTATGAAAATCTTGTCAAATTCTTCTAAAGTTTGAGTATAACCATCGGCCTGAATGGGTAAATTATGATCTGAAATCGAGGCTAGAATAGAAACATCATTAGAAAGTCTTCCGGTAATTTGAAGATCCATAGTGCTCTGGACGCTCTGGCCCTGATTGTTGCCAAAAGTTATTCCCCTTACGATGGCTCCTTTAGAATTAAGGTCACCCAGAATTCTAGATCTGTTATTATTCACAATAATCCCTTCATCGATGATAATGCGGTCGGGAGTTCTTACAAAATCAGTGGTATCTTTTGAGAAAAGTTCAGAATTAATTTTATTCGCGACAATCGAGTCTTTACTAAGTTTAACAGAATCTTCAATGTTAGGATTTTTCCAGGTGAATATTTGTGCCCCTGAAAATTGAGAAACTATTAAAAAGCAGACAAGTATAAAGTGATTACCCTTCAAAAAGTGGAGGCTTAGTTTGCAGCAATAATAACGAAATAACAGTTTGAAAATTATTATCAAACAAATTTAACGGTAATTTGATATCTATCAATAATATATTAGGTTTTTGGTCGTATTTTTGAAGAATAAATTTTAACAAATTATTTATTACATGAAAAAATTCTATTCTTTATTTGCAGCTGTAGTTATTACAGCAAGTTTTAACGCTCAAACTACCCAGACTACAGTTATAAATGTAGCAAACATTGGTGGTACGGCGGTATTGGGTACGTCAGCCTACAATGGTGGTGCTGAAAGAGTTTGGCAGACCGACAATATTGCTTTTGGTGGTAAAGCCATTACAGCTAACGGCAATAATACACCGGCTGGTACTCCTGCAGGAACAGTTATTCAGGCTCAGGCTAACAACGGTGTTATTTACAACACGACACCATTGCCGGGAAGATTAGTGAGCATAACACTTAATTATGTTGGAAATACTCAAGTTTCATCTTTATATGGTGGAAGCACTGAAAGACTTGTGAATTCAACTGCTGCTAATTATACGGTTGCAGGCACACAGGTAGGTGGAGCATCTTCTACAGGGTGGACAGCGACAGATCTGCAGGGAACAAATCATACCTATTTTGCTATTAAAAGAGGAGGTTCTGCTTCTTATATTTCATCAATTGATATAGTTTACGAAATGCCTACGATGGCTGTCGATAATATTTCTAAGAATAGGATTAAATTGGTGAAAAATACAATTGTTACGGATCATATTCTTTTTAATGTGAAAGGTGATTTACAAGTTATGAATGCCAATGGTCAGATTGTAAAAACAATAGTGGCAGATAATAACTCTATCGAAGATGTAAGTTCATTGGCAAAAGGAGTTTATATAGTAACAGGTTCTGTTAATGGCACTCCGGTCTCGCAGAAGATTATCAAGAAATAGTTTAAATAATTGTTAAACTTTACTGTAAACTTTTATAAAAGTTCAAATTTTAATACTTTTACAGGAAATATAATTTTATAAAAAATGAAAAAAATCTTTACAATTTTGGGCGTATCTGCCGCTTTTATGATGAATGCTCAGATCGTAATTAATGAAGTTTATGGCGGAGGCGGTAACAGTGGAGCAACTCTAAAAAATGACTTTGTAGAGTTAATCAATAATGGTACTGCAACCTATACACTTACGGGTGCTACTTTGCAGTATGCATCATCTGGTGGTACTTTCAATCAGTATCATATTTTGCCAGCAATTACTTTAGCACCGGGACAAACTTTTTTAATTCAGGAAGGAGCGGGAGCAGGAGGATCAGTTGATTTGGTTCCAGATTATGTTGCTCCAGCACCTATTAATTACAATGGAACTATCAACAATGTACCTGGATTTGCTATGTCAGGGACAAATCTAAAAATTGTTTTGGCAAGCAATGCTGATCAAGTAACTGGACCTGGTGATTCAAATGTTCTTGATTTCGTTGGGGTGGGTAGTGCTAACCTTTATGAAGGAAGTGGCGCAGCTCCGGTAATGAGTAACTCAACTTCTGTTTCAAGAACTAACGGTATCGATACTAATAACAATGCAGCTGATTTTACCGCAGGTAATCCAAGTCCTAGAAACATGCTGTCTGTTTCTAATGTAAATGGTACTAAAGTTACATTGGTAAAGAACACAATTGTGAATAACACTGTTGTTTTTGGAGCAAAAGCTAACGTAAATATCGTTAATGCTAATGGTCAAGTTGTTAAAACTGCTGCTGTAGCTGACGGAACTTCACTGGACGTATCTTCTTTATCTAAAGGAATGTATATAATTACAGCTGAGGTTAACGGACAAACTGTTTCTCAAAAAATCATCAAAAAATAATTATTTTTAATATTACTTTAAAGCCGCCCTCAACCGAAGGCGGCTTTTTTATGTACAAGGTTCTGAAACTTTTTAACAACTAAAATATTATCTTTGTTCTATGTCTGAAAACAACGATAAAAGATTATTCCTAATCGATGCGTATGCCATGATTTTTCGTGGTTATTATGCTTTAATACGCAGTCCTAGAATTACCAGTGACGGAAAAGATACTTCTGCCATTTTTGGTTTTACCAATTCGTTAATCGAATTAATTCGACGCGAAAAACCAACGCATCTCGCGGTAGTATTCGATGTAGGACAAGCAAGTGTACGTACTGTTGATTTTTCAGATTACAAAGCTAATCGCAGCGAAACACCAGAAGCGATTACTTTAGCAATTCCATACATCCATCGTATTTTACAAGCAATGCACGTTCCTATTTTGGGGGTTGAAGGTTATGAGGCCGATGATGTTATTGGGACCATTGCTTGCAAGGCAGAAAAAGAAGGTTATACGACTTTTATGGTAACTCCTGATAAAGATTTTGCTCAACTGGTTACCGATAAAATAAAAATTTATAAACCCGGATTGAAGGGGGCTGAATTTACCATTTTAGGCGTTGAAGAAGTTAAGGAAAAGTATGAAATTGAGGATCCAAAACAAGTGATAGATTTCCTCGCGATGATGGGCGATTCAGTCGATAATATTCCAGGGCTTGACGGTGTGGGGGAGAAAACGGCTAAAAAATTCCTCAAGGAATATGGTAGTATCGAAAATCTTTTAGCCAATACGCACGAAATTAAAGGTAAACTTAGAGAAAAAGTAGAAGCAAGTGCAGAGCGTGGGATTCTTTCAAAAAAATTAGCCACCATTATCTGTGATGCGCCAATTGAATTTCATCAGGAACAGTACGATCTTGAAACTCCCGATTTTGAAGGGGTGAAAAAAGTATTTGATGAATTAGAATTCCGACGATTATTCGAAAATCTATATCGAGCTTTTGCTCCTGCAAACGAAAGTCCGTTAACAAATGCTATATCCGAGGCTACAGCAACGTCCAAACCAGCACTGCAACTAGACTTATTTGCAAATTTTGAAGAGCTTGATCATGCTACTCAAACCAAATCTACATTGGAAGATCATGATTGTTTTTATCAGCATGTTGAAGGCGAAAAAGCAATTAGAATCTTAGCCTCCAATCTAAAAAATAAAAAAGCCGTAGCTTTCGATACGGAAACTACAACCCAAAATGAGATGGAAACGGAACTCGTTGGGATTAGTTTCTCTTACCGTAAAGGTTTAGCTTACTACGTTCCGTTGAATGGTTCTGCTGATGAAACTAAAGCGACGTTGGATATTTTCCGCCGTTTTTTCGAAGACGAGACTGTTATAAAAATTGCTCATAACTTAAAATTCGATTTTAAAGTTCTTCAACATTACGATATAACTGTTCAAGGAGTGCTTTTCGATACGATGATTGCACATTATCTGTTGAATCCCGATGGACGACATATGATGGATTATCTTTCGGAAGTTTACCTTAATTACAAACCGGTTACTCTAGAATCACTCATTGGAAAGAAAGGTAAAAATCAACTTACTTTCCAGGAACTTTCAATTAAAGATCAAACCACGTATGCTGCGGAAGATGCAGATATAACATGGCAGCTTTACGAACTATTTGCTCCTCAGTTGGTGAAAGAAAACCTTCAGCATTTATTCTATGAAGTAGAGATGCCATTAATGAAAGTTCTGGCAAAAATGGAGTTAGAAGGGGTGTCTCTAGATCAAGAATGGCTCGCACAAGAAAGTCAAGATTTAGAAAATGATCTTCGTAGCCTTGAGCAAAAGATTTTTGAGCTTTCTGGCGAAGAATTTAACGTGAATTCACCTCGACAGTTGGGTGAGATTCTTTTCGAAAAATTGCAACTCGACCCTAAGGCGAAAAAGACCAAAACAGGACAGTATGCTACTTCTGAAGATATTCTGCAGAAACTCGCTTCTAAACACGAGATTATCAACCACATTTTGGAGTACCGGACCTATCAGAAATTAAAGTCCACCTATGTTGATGCGTTACCAACACAGATTGATAAGGATACGCATCGGGTACACACCAATTTTTCGCAGACAACTGCTGCTACAGGTAGACTGGCGTCTGTTAACCCGAATCTTCAAAATATTCCAATCAGGACGTTACGAGGTCAGCAAATTCGCGGAGCATTTGTGGCAGCCGATGGTAAGAAGATTATATCCGCGGATTATTCTCAGATTGAACTTCGTTTAATTGCGGAGATTTCAAACGAAGAGACGATGATTGAAGCTTTCCGAAACGGAGAGGATATTCATGCGTCAACCGCTTCAAAACTATTTAATATTCCTATAGAAGAAGTTACGAAAACGCAGCGTAGCCAGGCAAAAACCGTTAATTTCGGAATCATTTATGGGCAAGGAGCCTTTGCTCTCGCAGAGCAAACCGGACTTTCCAGAACGGAGGCTAAACAAATGATTGAAGCATATTTTGAAACCTATCCAAGACTAAAAAAATACATGTCGGAGCAAGTGAAAAAAGCCCAGGATATGGGATATGTCGAAACCATTTTAAAACGGAAACGTCACTTAAAAGATATCAACTCTGGGAATTTTGTCGTTAAAGCTCATGCTGAAAGAAACGCGGTCAACGCACCGATTCAGGGGAGTGCAGCGGATGTAATTAAATTAGCAATGATTAAAATTGATCAAAAATTATCCGAGCAAAATCTGCAAACGAAAATGTTGCTTCAGGTTCATGACGAACTCTTGTTCGAAGCTCCAGTAGAGGAAGTGGAAATCGCCAAAAACTTGATAAAAACTGAGATGGAATCGGCATTCAAAACTAAAGTCCCGCTCTTAGTAGAAGTTGGGGTAGGAGATAATTGGTTGCAAGCTCATTGATTGGTCATTGATGCGTTTTCTGATTATCATACCAGCTCACGATGAAGAAGAAAATATACTTCTTTGTCTGGAATCACTTCAAAACCAGACTTACAGGGATTTCACAGTCATTGTCGTAAATGATGGTTCTACCGATCAAACGAAAAGTATTGTAGAGAAATTTATTCTGCAGAATTATCGTTTCAAACTTCTCAACCTACCGGAATCTGAGCATCAACCCGGAGCTAAAGTTGTCCATACTTTTAATAAAGGTTTAGAATCAGTTGCTATTGATGATTTTGATGTCATCTGTAAGTTTGATGCAGATATTATTTTTCCGGAAGACTATCTTATGCTTATTAATGAAGTTTACGAAAAGAATACGCAAGCTGGGATGGTCTCAGGTATTGTAAAGATCAAAAAGAATAGTGTAGTCAAGGACTTGCCTTACGATTTCGAAGATAAAAATGAAGACTGGGAGTTTGAAAATATCTCTTCCAAAAACCATGTCCGAGGACCGATAAAATCATACAGAAAAACTTGTTTTGAGGACATGCAGGGTTTGCGTCCCATATTAGGTTGGGATAACATTGATGTGATGCTGACACAAAAGTATGGTTGGGAAGTTATCACCATAAAAAGTCTTTGGGTAAAGCACCTTCGTCCCACCGCCTACAAGTACAAATCTCAGAAAGCCCAAAAACTCGGGGAATATTTTTACAATATCGGATTAAATTTGCCGTTAGCAATGGTTTCTTCGGGAAAATCTGCTTTTAAAAACAAATCTATTTCCGAGTTTATTATTACAATAAAATCATTTCTAAATCAAAATAAACCGCGACTTTTGTCTCCAGAAGAAATAAAATACGTACGGAGGTTGCGATGGCAACAGATGTTCAAAAAACACTAATTATGAAAAAATTCTTTTTACTCCTCAATTTTTGTACAGCGTTTTTGCTCGCACAGAAAAAGGCGGATCTCATTATCACTAATGCAAAGATTTATACTGTCAATCAGAAATTTGAGGTAGCAGAGTCGATGGCTATTTTAAATGGTAAAATAGTCGCGGTAGGCAAGGCGGCGCAGGTGTTGAAAGAATATCATTCTGATAAAATCCAAAACCTTCAAGGAAAAACAGTTTATCCTGGTTTCATCGATGCTCACTGTCATTTTACGGGATATGCGACGGACCGATGGAAATGTGAACTTTGGGGAACTAAATCTTGGGATGAAATTCTTGATAAAATGAAAGCGTACTCCAAAACAGCTCCAATGGAATGGCTTTATGGAAGGAGTTGGGATCAAAACGACTGGCCAATTAAAGAATTTCCTACTAAAAAACGTTTAGATGAGCTATTCCCTGATCGTCCGGTGTATTTGAAAAGAGTAGACGGACATGCCGCCATCGCAAACCAAAAGGCCCTTGATATTGCTAAAATTACCATAAATACAAAAGTAACTGGAGGAGAAATCGAAGTTAAAGACGGCAAGTTAACCGGCATTTTAATCGATAATGCCATGTTATTGGTGGAAAAGCATATTCCGGAAATCAGTGACGAGTTGGCTATTCAGTATTATGGTGATTTGCAAAAGGAATGTTTTGCTTACGGCCTAACCTCGCTGCATGATTGTGGAATTACCACTCATACATTCCGTCTTTTGGAGAAAGCGCAAGCGCAGAATAAACTGGATATGAAAATTTTTGCCTTGCTTGAGGATAATCCGAAATCGTATGATGAGTGGATCACGAAAGGAAGGTTCACCAACGGAAATATTACATTCGGTGGGTATAAAGTATATTCAGACGGAGCTTTAGGTTCGCGCGGTGCTTGCTTAATCCACGATTATTCTGATAAAAAAGATTGGAAAGGTTTTCTGCTCAGCGAAAAACAGCATTTCGAGAGCCTTGCGAAAAGATTGAAAGCGAGCGATCTTCAAATGTGCACCCACGCCATTGGAGATTCCGCCAACAGAACTATTCTGAAGATATATGGTGACGTTTTAGGAATCCAAAATAATCGAAGATGGAGAATTGAACATGCTCAGATCGTTCAGAAGGAAGATTTTGATTTGTTCGGAAAATATAATGTCATTCCGTCCGTTCAACCCACGCACGCAACTTCGGATATGTATTGGGCAGGAGAACGTTTAGGAAAGGACCGTTTGAAAAATTCTTATGCCTACTCAGAATTATTAAAGCAAAATGGTTGGCTTCCGTTGGGAACAGATTTTCCGGTTGAGGAAATTAATCCCATAAAAACATTTTTTGCTGCGGTCGCGAGAAAAGATACTAAAAATTATCCTGCCAATGGCTTTCAGAAAGAAAATGCTCTTACTCGTGAACAAGCTCTGCGTGGAATGACGATTTGGGCTGCCAAGGCAGCATTCCAGGAGAATGAATTAGGTAGTTTAGAAGTTGGTAAATCTGCAGATTTTGTCATTCTAAATCAGGATTTAATGAAAGTGGAAGAAAGTAAGATTTTGGAAACTAAGGTTCTTGAGACCTACTCTTCGGGTAAAAAAGTATATTAATAATTGATGCGGATTGCCTTTTTTGAATTAGATACTCACGCTGAAATAGCTGCGAATTTTATGACTTTGATGCAAGGGTCTGAAAGATTCGAAGTTGATTATTTTTTCAGTTCGAAAATCGAAAGATTCCTCGCTAAATCTTCTGCAAAAGTTACTATAACCAGTCCGTATCTATTACTCAGTCAGCTCAGACTAAAGAAATATGATCTTGTCATTATCGGAACCGTACATCGTAATTTCGATTTGTATTTAGAAATCACAAAACATTTCAATACTGCGATTATAGTCCATAATCTCAATTTTACCAAAATAGCACTTCCTAACTTAGTTTCTAGTGTCCTAAAGCAAGATGTTATTTATCGATTAAAGTTGTTGATGAAAGAAGGATTATTGTCTGCGGCCAAAGTTTTTCATAGCGCAAAACATCTATTGGTTTTAGATCAAAACCTGGCTAAATCCGAATATAAATTTCTTCCAGTATTTTTTGTTCAAGAACATGAATCTCAGGCAAAAAGTCCGATTGTCACGATAGTAGTTCCTGGTACGGTGGACCAAAAGCGACGAAATTACCGTCATATTCTGAATAAAATTTCCAAATTTGAAGGTACTTATAAAATCGTCTTTTTAGGGAAAGCCACAGGTCAAGAATTACTTTGGCTGAAAGACTTTGAGAAAAAAAACATCCACAATATAGAGCTTGTTTATTTTGAAGAAAAGGTTTCTCAAAAAGATTTTGATCAATGGATGCGAAGCGCAGATCTTTTATGGTGTCCTGTTCAAGAAGAAACTGAGTTTTTCAGCCACCCCGAAATCTACGGGCAGACGAAAATGAGCGGGAATATCGGCGACGCTATTAAATATGGCAAACCGGCGATTTTCCCTAAAAGTTATCCAGCAAAATATCCTTTTATCTATGCGGAGGAAGAAAATTTGGAAGAACAAGCTTTAGAAATCTTGGATCTGGAAAATATCAGCTTTCAACAATTTAATAAAGATGAGGTATTGCAGAAACTTGAAAACACCCTCTTGAAACTGATTTAAAATTTAAAAAGACTTTTCAAAAAGTTTTTGTTAAGATAATCGCCTAATGGAAAGATATTCAAAAAGTAATTCCCCACTAAAAAAAGTAATAAAACAAAACCGGGTTTGTAGATAAGGTTTACTAAACTGTTTTCGAAATTCGGTAGTAGAATAGCAAGAGTAATCCCGAGAGTGCCGATAATTAAGGCGTAAATCATTTCGATACTCAAAGGGAAAACTCCGAATTTAATGTAATTGAATGTAATCTTTGCAATATTAAATAAAGTTAGCGAAATAGCAGTCGCGATGGCCACTCCTAACAGTTCTAGATTGGTATTTCTTAAAAAATAGAGATTTAAGGTAACCGTTGTTATCGCTAAAAAAAGCATCACCACGATATTAAAACGGTAATATTTGGATAATGAGATTATGTGACCATTAAATCCGGTTGCTAAGTCAAATAACATCGCGAATCCTAACACCCAAACAACAGGTTCGGATTGTCTCAAAAGTTCGCCATTCTTAATAAAATGCGTAAGGTAAGGAAAGCCCACCAACACACAAGAAAGCAAGACCAAACCTAAAAAAAACAAGACCAGTGATGATTTTTTATGCATCAGGTCGAGTTCTTCGAATTCATTTGCCGCTAAATGTTTGTTAATCATCGGAGCAGAAATACTGTATAAGCCCATTGCAGGCACGGTGATGAGGGAAATGATAGAGTACAGTGTATTATAAACTCCATTAGGTTCGAAGCCCAGAAATTCGCCAATCATTACACTGTCGATTCGTACCGCAATGAAATTTCCGATATTTCCCAAAAATCCGTAGAAGCTATAGCTTAAAACATCCCTCCACAAACCGTCTTTCTTAAGATACTCTATTGAAAAATCAGGTTTTAACTTCTCAAGTTTATTGGTATAGTAAATGTATCCGAAAAGTCCTACCACAAACATTCCTACAAAAAAAGCATAGGCTGCTTTCTCAGGAAACCCAATGAAAAAGAAAAGACAGAAAGCTCCGAGGTTAGCAATTTTTGGCAATAAATTTTCAAAAATATTCGGGATTGCGATACGCTTGTAATTGGACAAATATTTATTAAAAACCGTACTAAATGCTAAGACAAGAATCAGCGGAAGTATTAACCGCTTCATTTCCCACATTTCTGTTTTTTGAAGAGATGGGAAGAGGGCATTGACAGCAAAATAACCGAGGGTAAAAATTAAAAAATTAATTAAGATCCCGACTAGTGAAAGCGATAAAAAGTTTTGATGTTTTCCGTCAGCATGACTTTTGGTGAAGAATTTTACATTCGAAAATGAAATCCCGAATACCACAATAGGTAAAAGCATCTCCGCGGTCGGAAGGATATAACGTAGCTTACCATAAAACTCCATATCGTGCGGAAACACAAATATGGCTGAGAAGGTCCCGAGTAAAAACCCGAGATAACCGATGATAGAATACTTAAATCCTTGTCTTGCAACAACGCTCATGAATGGTGGTTTTTATGGATTTTAAGTTTCTTCAAAACTGTAGTTTAGATAATAAGAAGTAAATTTCTTCAAGTTGGAGCAAATATAGAAAAATATGTTAAAATAATGTTAAAAACCGAATATATATCATTCTATAAAATCTTATTTCAATCTTATTAGATGTATATTTAAACTTCAAAAAATTACTATGAAAAAATTCCTTTTAGCTGCTGCTATCGCTTCGTTATATTCTTGTTCCACATTTCAAAATACCGCGAAACCAGATTTTACATGGGAAGGTGCGAATGTGTATTTTCTATTGACCGACCGTTTTGCCAATGGCGATAAAAGTAACGATGTGAACTTTAATAGAACCGAAAAAACTGCTGTTTTGAGAGGTTTCGAAGGTGGCGATTTACGGGGAATTATTCAGAAAATTGATGATAATTATTTTAACGATTTGGGAGTAAATGCCATTTGGATGACCCCAATAGTAGAACAAATACATGGTGCGACCAACGAAGGAACAGGGAATACTTACGGTTTTCATGGATATTGGGCAAAAGACTGGACCGCACTTGATCCAAATTTCGGTACGAAACAAGACTTAAAAGAGCTTGTAGAAAAGGCTCATGCAAAAGGGATTCGGGTTGTCTTAGATGCAGTTATCAATCACACTGGGCCGGTGACGCCAATTGATCCCGTTTTTCCTAACAGTTGGGTTCGGACCTCCCCACAATGTACCTACGATAATTACCAAAATACCACCGCTTGTACATTGGTTGCAAATCTTCCGGATATCTTGACCGAAAGTAATACGCCTGCTGAATTACCTCCGATGCTGATCGAAAAATGGAAAAAAGAAGGACGATATGAAAAAGAAATTCAATCCTTAAATGAGTTTTTCGCACGTACGGGCTATCCTCGAGCGCCAAAATATTATATCATGAAATGGTTAGCAGATTATGTCGCTGAATTAGGAATTGATGGCTATCGGGTAGATACGGTGAAGCACACGAATGAAGATGTTTGGAAAGATTTTCAGAAAGTTTGTCAGGAAGCTTTCGATATTTACAAGGTTAATAATCCATCCAAAGTTTTAGACGATGAGTTATTCTTTATGGTAGGAGAAGTTTATGGCTACGGTATTTCTCAGAAACAGAACTATGATTTTGGAGACCGAAAGGTGAATTATTACCAGAACGGATTCAAATCTCTTATCAATTTTGATTTTAAGGGCGACGCTACTAAATCTTATGAAGAACTGTTTTCCTCCTATTCAAAGACTCTTAATGCTGACTTAAATGGCAAAACGGTGATGAATTATCTTACTTCTCACGACGATGGTTCACCATTCGATAAAGACCGAAAGAAAACGTATGAAGCCGCGACCAAACTTTTGCTTTCTCCCGGTATTTCTCAAATATATTACGGAGATGAAACTGCTCGTGACTTAACTATTGAGGGCGCCTCCGGCGATGCAACATTGAGAAGCAACATGAACTGGAGCGATATTCAGTATAACTTTGCAACCCAAAAACTTCTTCAACATTACCAAAAATTAGGTCAGTTCCGGGCCAATCACCCTGCGGTAGGCGCTGGTACCCATCAGATCATTTCAGACAGTCCGTATTGGTTTAGTCGCGTGTTCAAAAATGATCGGGTAGTAGTTGGTCTTGATTTAAAATCTGGCGTAAAAGAAGTTGATCTGAAAGGTTTCTGGGCCGACGGTACCAAAATCCGGGATGCGTATTCAGGTCAAACAATGAAAGTCACCAACGGAAAAGTTTCAGTTAACTCCCAGTGTTCGATCGTTCTGCTAGAAAAATATTAATCGAAGGGCAACTCGAGAAAATCATTCAGAGGTTTAATGCTTTTGAAAATTCTAGCAACTTCTACAACAGCTTCGTTACTCATCAAAATTTCGTCTGAAATTGGGTGACTCACGTTAAAGTTTTTTAGTTTGAGAAATTCTGCCATAGGATTGTCTTTTTCAAATCCTGTGGGCACACGTTGCAATTTATTCTCTACACTAAGGCCTCGAAAGTTGTTTCGGAAATCATCATGTTCAATAATCTTGATAAATTCATCTTTATTGCTCGAAATTTCTTGACGAATTTTTTTAAGAACAGAACTTTCCGGATGATATACGCCGCCAGCTACAAATGATTTTCCGGGTTGGAGATGCAAATAATATCCGGAGCCCGCCTTTGAGTTTTTAAATCCCAAACCAATCCCAAAGTTGGTTTTATAAGGAGTCTTATCTAAAGAAAATCGAGTGTCTCGATAAATCCTGAACAAGGCCTTTGTCGAATCTATTTTTATCATTTCAGAATCGAATTCTGAGGATTTGTTAATAAGTTCTTCAGTAAATTCTACTACATTTTTTTTTGCGCGTTCGTAGTCGGATTTATTTTGGTTAAACCAATCTCGGTTATTGTTTCGGGCAAGATTTCTTAGAAAACTAAAAGTTTTTGGATGTATCATGGAAGAGAAAAAATTTACTTTAACAAGTTAAATATATGGAAATTAATCATGTTAACCTTCCAGGTGAGGTTTAACAAAAGTTTAATGAAACATTGGTTTTTTTATCAATTCTAAAATGCGTATCTTTGCACGATATTTTTAAAATACTTAATGAATTTATTTACGGAAACCAATTTAAGTCCTGAAATTTTAAAGGCAATTGGCGAACTGGGCTTCGTAAGTCCCACAGAAATCCAAAAACAGACCATTCCATTTATCTCTACAGATATTCGCGATTTAATCGCACTTGCGCAGACTGGGACGGGCAAAACAGCAGCTTTTTCGCTTCCGATTTTGGATATGATTGACGATGGTAGTCGCAAAATCCAACTATTGGTGCTTTGTCCGACAAGAGAACTATGTCTGCAGATTACAAAAGACATTAAAAACTACTCCAAGTACATGCCTAACCTTAAAACCACTGCGGTTTATGGAGGTAGCAGTATTATGGATCAAATCCGTTCTTTAAGAGAAAAACCGCAGATTATTGTGGGTACTCCGGGACGGGTAATCGACCTAATTAACAGAAAAGCACTCGATTTCTCTGAAATTCAGTGGTTGGTACTTGATGAGGCGGACGAAATGCTTTCAATGGGTTTTAAAGATGATTTAGAAACTATTTTGAGCGAAACGCCAGAAACGAAGCAAACCTATTTGTTCTCTGCAACGATGAACAAGGAAGTTGAAAGAATTTCTAAAAACTATCTTACCTCTCCACACCGTATTTCGGTAGGTTCTATCAATGAGGTAAAGAAAAACATCAAACACGAATATTATGTGGTGGGTTACCGTAACAAAAAAGAAGCATTAAAGCGACTTATTGATGCCAACCCGAACCAATATTCTATCATTTTCTGCCGTACGCGTATGGAAACTCAGGAAGTTGCGGATTTCTTGATGCAAAACGGCTACGCAGCAGATGCTTTGCACGGAGATCTTTCTCAGGCGCAACGTGATACAGTGATGAAGAAATTCAGACTGAAAAATATCGATATTTTGGTGGCAACGGATGTTGCAGCGAGAGGTTTGGACGTTAATTCTTTAACGCACGTTATCCATTTTGCTTTACCTGATGATCCTGAAGTCTTTGTTCACCGTAGTGGTAGAACAGGTAGAGCAGGTAGGGATGGGATTTCGATGGCTTTAATAAAGCCGGACGAACAAAGAAAATTGAAGCAGATTCGTTCTACAACGAAAATTGATATTCAAGAGAAACAAGTTCCAACAGGTGATGCCATTATAAAAGCACAAGTTGGTGGCGTTTTTGAAAAATTGTTAACAGAACACGAAGATCTTTTCACCTTTGATGATTCTTTAATTCCAGATTTATCAGCGTTTACTAAAGAAGAACTTGTTCATCAATTATTACAGTTGCAACTTCGCGATTTAGCTTTGTATTACAAGGATAAGAACGATATGGCCGAGCAAAAGTTCAGTGCAGATGACCGAGGTGAGAGCCGACGAGAACGTTCTAGAAACAAAGATAGAGATCGTAATGACAGAGGAGACCGTCGAGATTTTGACCGTGACGGAAGAAACTCTAGAGACCGTAAGCCAAGACGAAATAATACAGACATGGTGAGGTTTTTCTTCAACCTTGGTAAAAAAGATCACTTGAAGAAAATTGATATGTTAGAAATCATTAACAAGTCAACTTCAAAATCTAAAAAACGTCCTGATATTGGTGACATTGAGATTTTAGAGAAGTTTTCGTTCTTCGAAGTAGAGAAATCTTTTAAAGATGAAGTCCTAAGAGGAATCCAAAGTCAGAAATTTAAAGGAAAAGAGATGCGTGCAGAAATTGCAGGATAAATCTCCTTAAAATTAATATGAATCAGCCCTTTGATAGAGGGCTGATTTTGTTTTTTAGAAATTAAATTTTCTCTCAATGTTAATAAAAATTAATATTAAAGGTGAAATCTTTGAGACCTTTTTCGGAAATTTGCACGACAAAATTTAAATCAAAAAAATATGGGAATCGGTAATATTTTTAAAGCCTTCCAACCCAAAGACAAAGTGTTCTTTGTATTGTTCGAGAAAGTAGCAGAAACGCTTACTTCAATGTCTAAAGAGTTTCACGAGGGGCTGTTGGATTTTGATATCAATGATGATACGATGCTTACCAACATGAGTGATTATGAGCATAAATTGGATGATCTTACACATGAAATTTTTGTTCAGTTAGGAGAAAACTTCATCACTCCGTTTGATCGTGAGGACATCAGTCACTTGGCTAGTGGGCTAGATGATATTGCGGATTATATGTATGCTTCTGCTAAATATATCTACCTATACAAAGCTCCGCTTGATCCGGCTTACACCGAGTTTACCCTACTAATCCACAAATGTTGTTTGGAGATTCAGTCAGCGATGGAGAATTTGAAGGATTTCAAAAACGGAAAAGCTGTGAAAGAATCTTGTATCAAAATTAATTCTTTCGAGAACATTGCAGACGATGTCCTAAGTCAGGCAACTGTAAAGTTATTCGAGACCAATGATGCAATCAATATCATTAAAGTAAAATCTGTTCTGGAATATTTGGAGATTGTAACCGATAAGGCAGAAGATGTAGCCAATACAATGGATAGTATCGTTATTAAGTACGCCTAATTGCTAACCCTAAAAACTTAGAATGGAATTACCAATCTTATTAATAGTCATTATAGTGCTTGCACTTATATTTGATTATATCAACGGGTTTCATGATGCGGCTAACTCTATTGCTACTATTGTATCGACCAAGGTTTTGTCACCATTTCAGGCGGTTCTTTGGGCAGCAGTATGGAATTTTGCAGCATTCTTTGTTGCCATGTATATTATCGGCGAATTTAAAATCGGAAATACTATTGCCAAAACGGTAAATGAAGATTTTATTAATCTGGAGGTGATATTCTCCGGTCTTATTGCCGCAATTTTTTGGAATCTCTTAACGTGGTGGTTTGGGATCCCGTCTTCATCTTCGCACACTCTTATCGGAGGATTTTTAGGAGCAGCTTTAATGCACGCTTTTGTGGTGGATTATCAACAAGTTGTTGCAGCGCATCCGGATTATTCTCTTTGGGAACAGCTTAAACTAGCAGTTACCGAAGTCATGACCCAAAACGTTGTGAAATATGAGAAGGTTATCCCGATTTTCTTATTCATCTTCATGGCTCCGTTTATTGGGATGCTAGTTTCTATCATCATTACATTACTTATTGTTTATTTTGCTAAGAACTCAAACCCAAGAAAAGCAGATCAGCATTTTAAAAAATGGCAGTTAGCCTCTTCAGCGTTGTTTAGTTTAGGGCATGGTCTTAATGACGCGCAGAAAGTAATGGGTATTATTGGTGCAGCGGTAATTTATTATCATGTATCGATGATTGGCGGGACCGATGTTTACGCAGTGATGGACTCTGCTGACCGATTCTCCTACTTTACCAAAGATTATATGTGGGTACCTTTTGTTTCCTTCCTTGCTATTGGTTTAGGAACCATGAGTGGAGGTTGGAAAATCGTTAAAACCATGGGTACAAAAATTACCAAAGTAACACCCCTTGAAGGAGTGAGTGCAGAATCTGCAGGTGCGTTAACTCTATTCATCACCGATCACCTTGGTATTCCGGTTTCTACAACGCATACGATTACCGGAGCTATTATTGGGGTTGGTTTAACAAAAAGAGTTTCAGCGGTGAGATGGGGTATAACCGTTAGTTTGCTTTGGGCTTGGATATTAACAATTCCTATTTCTGCAATCGTTGCTGGTATTACTTACCTTTTAGTAAACGCTATTTAGTGAATTTCAACACTTTTATACAGCCACCTTCGGGTGGCTTTTTTTATATTTTAACCCTACAATAATCTTTTAAAATCGCTATTTTTGCGAGAAACAAAATCATATGCAGTTTTTAGAAGAATATCAGGATATCGTATCAAAAGCCATAGAGAAATATACTTTCAAGGATAAGCCTAAGGAGCTTTATGAACCTATGAATTATATTATTTCTCATGGAGGTAAAAGGTTAAGGCCAATTATGGTGTTAATGGCAAGCGATCTTTTTGGGGGAGATCTTAAGAAAGCAATTAAGCCAGCTTTGGCAATTGAGTTTTTCCACAATTTTACCTTGATACATGATGATATTATGGACGAAGCGCCTTTGAGACGTAACAAGCCAACAATTCATACCATACACGGTCTTAATGCGGGTATTCTATCGGGGGATGCGCTTCTAATGAAATCATATAAATTCTTTGAAGACCTGGAGCCGGAACTTTTCAAAGCTTGCATCCGCGTGTTTACGCATACCGGACTTTTGCTTTGCGAAGGACAGCAGTACGATATCAATTTTGAAACTCAACAGGAAGTCACTTTCAACGATTATATCCGAATGATCACCTATAAAACCGGAGTTTTGAGCGCTTCTTCATTTGAAATAGGAGCCTTAATTGCTGGCGCTAATTTTAAAGAAGCT
This sequence comes from Kaistella sp., assembly GCA_041913105.1. GTDB lineage: Bacteria > Bacteroidota > Bacteroidia > Flavobacteriales > Weeksellaceae > Kaistella. The sequence goes on from JAYSFV010000001.1 coordinate 114,350, forward strand.
AAAGCCATCTTTAACTTCGGTAAAAATGTAGGGATTGCCTTCCAGATTATGGATGATTATCTTGATGTTTTTGGAGATCAGGAACAGTTCGGGAAAAAACATGCAGGTGATATTTATGAAAATAAAAAAACAGTTCTTTATCTCTTAGCAAAGGAACATGGAACTGAGGAAGAGAAAAAAGAACTTGATTATTGGTATGCCAAAAAAACCGATAATGTAGATAAAGTATACAGCGTTGAGAAGATATTCCGAAGAACAAAAGTTGATGAGAAAACGCTTTTACTTATTCAGAAGTACAATGAAATTGCACAAGGTTATCTAAATCAAATTAACGTTCCGGACGAGAAGAAAAAACCATTTATAGAGTTAGCGAACTACCTTCTACGAAGAGAAAGCTAAAACGGATCGCCATGAAATTTCGCACTGAAGTTCAAATTCCAGATTCTGAGAAAAAAATTGAAATCGATGACCACATTTTTACCATCGGTTCATGTTTTGCCTCAGAAATATCATTACTGTTGGCAAATGCTCAGCTTCAGACACTAGATAATCCTTTTGGGACGGTCTTTAATCCGTATTCAATCCATGCAGCCATTAAAAGATTGCATGACTCGGCGTTTTATGAGGAAGAGGATTTAATAAAATATAACGACGAGGTTATATCGCTGGATCATCACAGCAGTTTTACTTCCCGCTTTCCACACCTAACTTTGGAGAAAATTAATTTCGAAATTGAGTGTGGGAATCGGTTTTTACAGGAAAGCAAGTGGATTATCATCACTTATGGCACCTCTTACATTTATAATTTTTTACCGAAAAATAAACTGGTTGCCAATTGCCATAAAATTCCGGGGAAATTCTTTGAAAAAAGACTTCTTTCTCACTCTGAAATCACAGATTCGATAGCGAAAACTATTTCTTTATTGAAGGATATTTGCAGAGATGAGGTACAGATTCTTTTTACGGTCTCACCGGTTCGGCATACCAAAGACGGTGTTGTAGAGAATAACCACAGTAAAGCAAAATTGCTTACCGCTTTACATGAAGTTTTACCGAAGTTCGATAATACTCATTATCTTCCGGTTTACGAATTGATGATGGATGACCTACGGGATTATCGCTTTTATAAAGAAGATTTAATTCACCCCACTAAACAAGCCGTTCAGTATATCTGGGAAAAGTTCGGAAGTGCTTATTTTACTGAAAAAACCATGGATTTTGTTGAAGAAAATTTCAAGATTTTGCAGGCATTACATCATCGTTCTTCCGATGAAAGCAATCCCAAATATTTAGAATTCCGTGATAATCTTAAAAGTAAAATTGAAATTCAACAGGCCAAAGTAAAACATAAAATATTTACGAACGCTCTCTGATATGATTGATACCCACACCCATTTATATGTTGAGGAATTTGATGCCGACCGCGATGAGATGATTCGGCGCGCCATAAAGAAAGGCATTACGAAGTTTTATCTTCCGGCAATTGACTCTGAAAGTCACGAGAAGATGTTGGCTTTGGAAGCTGAATATCCCGAAAACATTTTTTCCATGATAGGATTACATCCATGCTATGTTAAACCTAAATCTTGGGAAAAGGAACTTGCCATCGTTGAAAATTACCTCAATGAAAGAAAATTTCCGGCAATTGGCGAAATCGGTATTGATCTTTATTGGGATAAAACAACTCTTGATATTCAGATTAAAGCTTTTGAAAAGCAGATTGATTGGGCGATAGAAAGAGATTTGCCGATTGTTATTCATACCCGCGAAAGTTTCGAGGAAGTTTTCGAAGTTTTAGAAAGAAAAAAACATCCAAAACTCCGGGGAATTTTTCATTGTTTTAGCGGAAATCTTGATCAGGCAAAGCATGCGATTGAACTAGGTTTTCTTCTAGGAATTGGCGGAGTAGTCACTTTTAAAAATGGAAAAATTGATCAGTTTTTAAAAGAGATTTCATTGGAACATATCGTACTCGAAACAGATTCACCTTATCTGGCTCCAGTTCCGTACCGTGGTAAGAGAAATGAAAGTGCTTATCTGGATTTGGTGGCTGGCAAATTGGTTGATATTTACGGCGTCGATTTTTCCGAAATTGAACAGATTACTACCCAAAATGCCGAAAGGATATTTAATGCTAAATAGAAAAAGCCACTTGATAGTGGCTTTTTTCATTTATTTCTTTCTTGAAAAGTTGCTTTTGTTTTTAGGCTTTTTATAGCCGATATTTTCTTTAGTCTGAGGTTTAGGTCTTGGAGTGAATGGCTTATTATTCGAGTCTCTTTTCTCCACAACCAAATCATCTGTATGGAAGGGATGATCCTTTTCAACAGGAATTTTCTTTCCGATCAGTTTTTCGGTGTTTTTAAGATTGATAAGATCCAGTCCATCAACAAACGAAATCGAACTTCCATCAGCCCCTGCTCGACCAGTCCTTCCGATTCTGTGCACATAAGTTTCAGAAACGTCAGAAAGTTCATAATTCACTACATATTTCAACTCGTCAATATCAATTCCACGTGCTGCAATGTCGGTGGCAACCAGAATTCGGGTTTTGCCTGATTTGAAATTGTTAAGTGCATTCTGACGTTGGTTTTGAGATTTGTTGCCATGAATGGCTTCTGCAGATATCTTTTGCGACTGAAGTTTACGAGCAATTTTGTCTGCCCCGTGTTTGGTACGTGAAAAAACTAAAACCGAATCGGAGATGCCATTTTTAAGAATATGAGTCAATAGATCGAGTTTGTTCTCTTTCGCAACAAAATAAACCTTCTGCTTAATGGTGTCTGCAGTGGAGGAAACTGGTGCAACTTCCACTTTCACAGGATTGGTCAACATAGAGTTTGCCAGTTTACTGATTTCATCAGGAAAAGTCGCGGAGAAAAACAGTGTTTGACGTTTTGATGGAAGTAATTTGATAATTCTCTTAACATCATGCACGAAGCCCATATCCAACATGCGATCAGCCTCATCGAGTACGAAGATGTCAAGTGTTTTCAAGGAGATTAAACCTTGCGAGATAAAATCTAACAATCTCCCTGGTGTTGCCACAAGAATATCAACTCCTCTTTTTAAAGCCTGTTCTTGTGCGCCTTGTTTTACGCCTCCAAAGATCACCAAATTACGGAGTTTTAAATGACGACCATACGCTTTGAAACTCTCGTCAATTTGTATAGCTAGTTCTCGGGTTGGCGTTAGAATCAGGGCTTTGATCTGATTATTGCGAACATTCTTTTGCGTTAAATTTTGCAATATTGGGATGGCAAACGCCGCGGTTTTACCAGTTCCGGTCTGTGCGGTTCCTAAGAGATCGCGCCCTTCTAAAATATTAGGAATTGCTTTTTGCTGAATAGGTGTCGGCTGTTCGTAGCCCTCTTCCTGAAGCGCTTTCGCGATAGGATCAATAAGTTTTAAGTCGGTAAATTTCAAATGAAATGAATTAAATTAATAAAAATGAACATTGTCATTCTTTTATGTCCATGCACGGAAATGAAGAAAATCTGGATTAGATTGCGATCAAGAAGAATGACACCGTGCATAAAAAATCCTCCCGCGAGGAAGGAATTGATGGTGCAAATATAGTTAATCTAAATGATAGTTTGGTTAATCCTCTATTTTAGTCCACTTTTGTGTCTTCCTTAAGTTTTCAATGTATTCATATAAACTGCGTAAATCTTCGGTTCCTGCTTTTCCATAATCTTCAATCTGTACCTGATCTCCGTTTTCATAGGTGATTCTTAGGTGTGAAGTTGGAAGATCGGTTACATTTTTGTTGCCATAGTAATTCTTAAGAGACTTAAGATTCAATGAATCGAGTTTGTTAATCAACATCTTATAATCATCTTCCTTTATTGTAGCGGTAAATTTCCCCTCTTTAGAATTTGGATCAATACCTCCACGTCCAGGTCCTTGCGTAAAAGTATGATGTTGTGCGTCAATCATTGCCGAGCGGTCTGGATTAATAGTAATGGTGAAGATAGGACAAAAACCGAAACACGGTCCAGCCTCATATTCAATTTTGGAATAGTTAGATGTGTTTTGTGCCGTACAAGAGGTGAGCAGTATGGCTAAAATTAAGGCAAGAATCGTTCTCATGAAATTTTTTAGAACACTTGCTCAACTATTGTACCAAAAAAAAAGACCCTGGTTGGGGGCTTTTATGTTTATCCGTGGAGTTTTTTCCATATGGCATCTTTTAATTCCATCAACCCCTCCTGAGTAATGGATGAAAAGAAAATCGGCTGTCTATGCTCTGGAAACTTAGCGGAGATTTCCTTTTTAAGTTCGTCATCCAACATATCTGCTTTTGAAACTGTTATGATATAATCTTTATCGAGTAGTTCCGGATTAAACTCTTTAAGCTCATTCTCAAGAATTTTAAATTCCTGATAATAATCTTCAGCATCCGCCGGAATTAAGAATAGAAGAATCGAGTTTCTTTCAATGTGTCGTAAAAAACGATGTCCTAAACCTTTTCCTTCAGCTGCTCCCTCAATAATTCCGGGGATATCAGCCATTACAAATGATTTGTAATTACGGTAGTCCACAATCCCAAGGTTTGGAGTTAAAGTGGTGAATGCGTAATCTGCTATTTTGGGTTTTGCTGCAGATACGGCCGCGAGCAGGGTAGACTTTCCAGCATTTGGGAAGCCAACAAGACCTACATCAGCCAATAGTTTTAACTCAAAGGTCACATAACCTTCTTCTCCGGGCAGACCAGGTTGTGCGTAACGAGGGGTTTGGTTAGTTGCCGATTTGAAATGCTCGTTACCAAGACCGCCTTTTCCACCATGCATAAGAATGATTTCCTGGCCATCCTCCATGATTTCACCAATGACTTCGCCTTCTTCATTTCGGGCAATGGTACCTATCGGAACTTCAATATAAACATCAGCACCGTAAGCACCGGTCAATTGGCTTTTTCCACCATTTTCTCCGCGCTCAGCTTTAATGTGGCGAGTATATCGTAATGGTAGTAAAGTCCACTCGTGAGCGTTTCCTTTCATAATTACGTGGCCTCCACGTCCGCCGTCGCCTCCATCTGGACCACCTTTCGGAATGTATTTTTCACGGCGAAGGTGTGCAGATCCTGCGCCACCGTGACCACTTTTACAGTGGATTTTTACGTAATCTACGAAATTCGACATGTTATCTATTCTTTCCTGCTCTTATTGCAGTTATTTACCTAATTTTTCTACTTCTGCGAAAAGTTTCGCAGAGATTTCTTCAATATCACCAATCCCGTTTACTTCAACATATTTGGCTTGCTTTTTGTAAAGTTCCGCAACTTCTGCGGTTTTGGTATAGTATTCCGTGATTCTGTTTCGGATGATTTCTTCGTTAGAATCGTCTGTTCTTCCACTTGTTTCCCCTCGTTTCAAAAGTCTTTCAACAAGAACCGCATCATCTACAACTAAAGAAAGACAAATCGAAATTTCATCATTCAGCACTTCCTTTACAATGTTTTCCAAAGCTTCAGTTTGGTTGGCTGTTCTGGGATATCCGTCGAAGATGAATCCGTTGGTGTCGGTTGGTTTTTTAACCTCGTCAATCAGCATATCGGTAGTCACTTGATCCGGAACCAATTCACCTTTGTCAATATATGATTTAGCAAGATTTCCAAGTTCAGTACCATTTTTCATATTGTAGCGAAAAAGATCGCCTGTGGAAATTTGCTTGAGATTAAACTTCTCAATTAAATGTTGTGCCTGAGTGCCTTTACCGCTTCCCGGAGGACCAAAGAGAACAATGTTTATCATTATTTTTTATTAGATTTTTTGAAGAAAACAGGTTAACCCTGATTATTATTTGTTGATTCGGCCTTCTTCTAACTGGTAAAGGTCTTTTAAGTTACGACCAAGCTCATCATAATCAAGTCCGTAGCCCAGTACAAATTTATTCGGAATTTCTTTTCCGATATAATCCAATTTGAAATCTTTCTTATAAACATCTGGTTTTAATAGGAAAGAGGCCAATTTTACGGATTTTGGTCTTTGGGTTTCAGTGAAATATTTAAATAAGCTTTCAACGGTATTCCCAGTATCAACAATATCTTCCACTAAAATAATATGGCGATCTTTGATGTCTTTGGTAAGTTCCATTTTTTGATAAACGATTCCTGTAGACTGTGTCCCGGCATAGGAGCTCATCTGGATAAAGGCAACTTCACATTTACCCGGATAGTGTTTAAGCAAATCTGAAAAGAACATAATTACCCCGTTGAGAACACCCACAAAAATTGGGGTTTCATCTTTATAATCTTCATAGATTTTAAGGGCGGTTTCTTTTACGATTTCCTGGATTTCAGCATCGCGCAGGTAAGGGATAAAAGTTTTGTCGTGTATTTGAATGGATTCCATAATATTTAGCAAAGCGCAAATTTAAGGTTTTTTGAGGAATATGTCCATTGCTTTCTAGCATTCCATTAGATGTTAGTGAAATGCGAGGCATATATTTTGGTTTTTCGTTGTCGGTCTAGGGCAGAAAATCTACTTTTGCATAAATCTAAAAAAGTAAAAATATGTCAACTTATGTAGTTGTAGGTCTGCAGTATGGGGATGAAGGTAAAGGGAAGATTACCGACGTTCTTTCGTCTAAATCTGATTATGTAGTGCGTTTTCAGGGCGGCGACAATGCAGGACACACCGTTTATGTTGGAGACGAAAAATTTGTTCTTCATCTTTTGCCCTCAGGAGTTCTTCAGTGCCGTGGTAAGTGTGTAATTGCTAATGGCGTTGTGGTGAATCCTAACGCTTTTCTGAAGGAAATCGGCCAGATTGAAGAAAAAGGGCTAAAGACCGATCACGTGTTCATCAGTCGTCGTGCTCATGTCATCATGCCTTATCATATTTTGCTTGATACTTATCGCGAGGAAGAAGCAGGTGGCACGCACATCGGAACTACAAAGAAAGGGATTGGTCCTTGCTACGAAGATAAAATTGCAAGAGTCGGTATTCGTATGGTTGACTTGTTGAATCCTGAAATTTTAGCCGATAAAATCCGAAAGAATCTTAAAATAAAAAATTCATTATTCGAGAAATATTTCGATAAACCAACTTTAGAATTTGAGGAAGTTTATAATGAATATTTAGAACTTGGAGAAAAACTGAAACACCGCATTGTTGATACAGAAAGCGAACTTAACGAGGCAATCCGTGACGGCAAAAACATTCTTTTTGAAGGTGCACAAGCAGCAATGTTGGATGTGGATTTCGGAACGTATCCGTTTGTAACCTCTTCTTCACCAACAACGGGCGGTGTCTGCTCTGGTGCAGGGGTGCCACCGACAAGCCTTCAAAATTTAATTGGAGTTGCCAAAGCGTACACAACGAGAGTAGGCGAAGGGCCGTTCCCAACAGAACTTGATAATGAACTTGGGGAGAAAATCAGAAAAATCGGTTTTGAATTTGGAGCCACAACAGGACGTCCACGTAGAACCGGTTGGTTAGATTTGGTTTCTTTGAAGCATGCAACCATGATTAACGGTATCAATAATTTGGTTATTACCAAACTGGATGTGTTAAGTGGTATCTCACCGATAAAAATTGCCACCAAGTATAAAACAGAAGACGGTAAAATTATAGATTACTTCACCTCCTCAACAACTAAACTCTACGATTACGAACCTATTTACGAGGAATTAGAAGGTTGGGATGAAGTTATTACCAACGCAAGAAGTTATGATGAACTTCCTGAAAATGCCAAGAAATACATTGAGTTTATTGAGCAGTACTTAGGAATTAACGTTTATCTGGTTTCAGTTGGTCCTGAAAGAAGTCAAAATATTATTCGGAAAGAATTATTCTAAATTTAGAAAGCTGTCAATTGACAGCTTTCTTTTTTTCTCTATTTACTTTATAATATCTAATTTGTATGTAATAGATAATTTACTTTAAAATATTGCAAGAATTAGGCATTTAATTTGTTATAAATTTAAAGTTACCTTTATATTGTTAAGAAAGCAAAAAGCAAATGTCTAACTCGAAAATTTTACAGTCATGAGTGTCTTTACATCAAACACAGAAAACCGTTTCAATGAAATTTTATTTGAAAACAGAAATAAAGCCTACGGTGCTTACGAACTTAGAAATAGTGAAAGTCTAATTTTACAGAAGTCATTATTTATGGGGATTGCACTGTTCGCAGGACTTGCTATATCTCCTTTAATCATCAATTCTTTTTCAACAGATAAAGTTGTTATTATTAATGATCATTCAGGATACGAATTAAAACCTGTTGATGAAATTCCGCCGGTAGAACCCATAAAACCACAGCCACAGCAACAAGTTAAAATTGAGCAATCGACGGTGAAGATTGAGATTCCAACACCGGTTCGCGATGCAGTTAAAGAAACTCCACCACCATCGGTTAACCAGATTGATAAATCTAATATTGGGCACGACAATATCGTTGGTATTCCGCCGTCCACCACCTATAGTCCGCCAGTAATCAATACCTCTGGGACTTCAATTGTCCCGCAGCCAGCGACTAAACCAGTTGATAACTCGCCGGCTAAAAACGTAGATGTCGAGGCGAAATTTTCCGGCGGTATTGATGCTTTCCGTAACCGTGTTGTTCAGGGTTTTAATACGCATGATTTTGAGGGTCAAGGAGAATTACTTAAAACTACTGTGACTTTCATCGTTGAAAAAGATGGTACGATAAGTTCGGTAAAAGCAAACGGTGTTAATTCATCTTTTAATGCCGAAGCAGAAAAAACGATTAAAAAAATTAAAGGGAAGTGGACGCCGGCCAAACTTGATGGCGAATATGTAAGAAGTTATTTTACTTTCCCAATTTCTATGCAGTTTGAGTAACATACATTTCATTTCATACCCAGCATTATCCACAGATTATTTAGTTTTGTGGATAATTTTTTTTATAGTTAATGCTTTCAGAATAAAGGTTTTAAGTCCAAGAGTATTTTTTAAGAAGATTTGAAAATGAATAAAAAGTGTATTTTTGATTTTTAAAATTTAAAGAATGGCTAAAATTATTGGCATCGCCAATCAGAAAGGTGGGGTAGGTAAAACAACAACAGCAGTAAACCTTGCAGCGGCGTTGGGAGTTTTGGAGAAGAAAATTCTTATCATTGATGCTGATCCACAGGCAAATGCAACTTCCGGGTTGGGGGTTGATGAAGCTACACTTTCTACTTATAATCTTTTGGAACGCACCACCGAAGCCATTAAGTGCGTCCAGAAAACGACCTCTCCGAACCTCGATATTATTCCTTCTCATATCGATCTTGTAGCTGCTGAGATTGAATTGGTAGATCGTGAGAAGCGCGAATACATGCTTAAAGAAGCTTTAGCTGAACTTCGAGACGATTACGATTATATAATTATCGACTGCGCACCGAGTTTAGGCTTGATTACTATTAATGCATTAACTGCTGCTGATTCTGTGATTATTCCGATACAGTGCGAATATTTTGCTTTGGAAGGATTAGGAAAGCTTCTCAATACCATTAAAAACGTCCAAAAAATTCATAATAAAGATTTAGATATCGAAGGATTATTACTTACCATGTATGATTCAAGATTAAGATTGTCAAATCAGGTGGTTGAAGAAGTGAATTCTCATTTCCCTGAAATGGTTTTTGAAACTGTAATCAGCCGAAATGTAAGATTAAGCGAAGCTCCAAGTTTTGGAGAAAGTATTCTGAATTATGATGCCGAGAGCAAAGGCGCAATACAATATCTTCAGTTGGCAGAAGAAGTGTTGCTAAAAAACGAAAACTTAGTTAAAAGTTAGAAAAGGAGTATGAGAGATAAAAAAAGAGCCATGGGTCGCGGATTAGGAGCTATTTTAAGCGCCGAATCTAAAGCTGCTGTCAACTCAGCGACAGACGAAGGCGCAGATAAATTTGTAGGTAATATTGTTGAGGTTTCAATTGAAGATATCTATCCGAATCCCTCTCAACCCAGAACCTATTTTGACGAAAAAGCACTGGCGGAACTTGCCGAGTCTATTAAGACTTTGGGAATTATTCAGCCAATCACTTTACGAAAAGATGGTGATAAGTTTGAAATTATCTCTGGTGAGAGACGTTATCGTGCCAGCAAAATTGCAGGTTTAGAAACTGTTCCGGCTTATATTCGTTTGGTTAACGATCAGGAACTTTTAGAGATGGCGTTGGTAGAGAATATCCAGCGTGAAGACCTTGATGCCATCGAAATTGCCTTAACATATCAGCGTTTGTTGGAAGAAATCGGTATGACTCAAGAAAATTTGAGTCAGCGCGTCGGTAAAGAAAGAAGCTCAATTACCAATTCTATCAGATTATTGAGACTATCGCCTGAAGTTCAAGATGCCATCCGAAGCGGCGAGATTTCTGCCGGTCATGGTAGAGCGATTCTCAGCCAGGAAGATCCTCAAAAGCAAAAGGAACTTTTCCAAAAAATTGTTGCGCACAAACTAAGTGTTCGCCAAGCGGAAGAAGAAGCTTCAAGGATGAAAAATCCCTCACAGAATGAAAAGAGAACAAAATCACCAATTCCGAATCATTTTAAGAGAGCCGAGAAAAGTCTGTCTGATATCTTAAATTCAAAAGTAGAGATTAAAGCTTCAGCCAATGGCAAAAAGGGGAAAATTGTCTTAGATTTTAAGAATGAAGACGAACTTGAAAATATCCTTTCACATTTTAGATAATGGGTAAACTAACAGCGTTTCTGCTTTTTTTCTCTGCTTTTTTAACGGCGCAGGTTGTTCCAAAAGATACCATTCGGGTTGAAAATTATCCGACTGATTCAATTTCTGCTTCTACGCCACGCTCTGAAATTGAAGTTTATGCTGACATTGAAGAAGCAAACGCAAAACCTGCGATTACAACATATAATCCTACGAAAGCAGGCTTGTATTCCGCTGTGTTACCGGGTTTAGGTCAATTTTACAATAAAAAATATTGGAAAATCCCTATTGTTTGGGGCGGAATTGGTACTGGGGTCGGCATAACCCTTTGGAACCAAAAACAGTATAACCGTTATCGCGATGCATTTATTGCACAGTTGAACGGACAAACTCACGAATTCTCTGACATCCCGGGGATTACTGCTGAAGCTTTAGGCCGAACCCAAGATCGGGCGAAACGTCAGCGAGATTATGCAATAGCTGTTACCGGACTGGTTTATCTGCTCAATATAGTAGATGCGGTGGTAGATGCACATCTTTACGAAGGTCGGAAAGATCCGGATCTTGCCCTACAGCCTGCCGTAATCTTTAATGAGTTTGAAAGTCAGAACTCGAAAGCAGGTTTGAGTTTAAGTTATAATTTCTAATTAATAAGTAATATATATGAGAATTGCTTTGGTTGGTTACGGAAAGATGGGAAAAATCATTGATGAAATCGCGACAAAACGTGGTCATGAAGTGGTTGCCCGTCTTAACGAATCACCAACTTTTGAAAATTTAAGCAATCCTGATGTGGTGATTGAATTTTCTAATCCTGAAGTTGCATTTAACAATATAAAAACCTGTCTTGAGAACAAAATACCTGTAATCTGTGGGACAACCGGCTGGCTTACTCAGAAACCAGAGATTGAGCAGATTGCATTGGCGAATGATAGCGCGTTCATGTATGGCTCCAATTTCAGTTTGGGAGTGAATTTATTTTTTGAACTGAATGAAAAACTAGCCGCAATGATGAAGAATTTTTCGGAATATAATGTTCAACTGGAAGAAATTCATCACATCCATAAATTGGATGCTCCAAGCGGTACAGCGATTTCACTAGCAGAAGGCGTACTAAAAAATAACGAAAAGTTTGACGCTTGGAAACTCGAAGAAACGGAAGGCAACCAACTTGGGATTTTTGCGGTGAGAGAAAATGAAGTTCCGGGTACACACAGTGTTTTTTATCGTAGTGAAGTGGATGAAATTGAGATAAAGCACACTGCTTTTAACCGAAATGGTTTCGCACTTGGTGCTGTTGTCGCCGCCGAATGGATACAAGGTAAAAAAGGAATATTCACCATGAAAGATGTCTTGTTCTCATAATGAGAACTTTGTAACAAATGTCATCTTACAGAAACTAATGAAGCAGTTAATCTGCAAACTATGATTAAATCAATATGAATTATTTTATCACCTATACGATCTATGTTTTAATTCTCTCGGTTTTGATGGGAGTTTCTACTTGGAAGTTGTTCAAGAAAATGGGCTATAATCCGCTTTTCGCGTTTGTGCCATTTTATAATTATTTCATTATTCAGAAAGAGACAAAACATCCAAAGTGGTGGGTTATCATGGCTTACTTGCCTATTGTAGGTCCCATTATGATGACGGTATTCCATCTTTTTTTAATGAAACACTTCGGGAAAACCTCATTCACTCAGAAATTGCTTACAGTAATTTTGCCATTCCTGTATATGGCATTTGTAAACTATTCCAAAGACACAGAGGTTGAGACTGAAGGCGAACTTTATTTAACTGAAGAAGAAAAAAACGAAAAGAAAAAAGAATCATTCCTTGGCTCAATCACCTTTGCAGTGGTTTTTGCAACCATCGTTCATGTTTTTGTAGCACAACCTTTCGGTATTCCCACCGGCTCTATGGAGCGTACGTTAATGGTCGGAGATTTTTTGTTTGTTAATAAATGGACTTACGGATTTAGGATGCCAATGCGTCCCGTAGCGATTCCCTTCTTGCAAGGAACCATTATGGATACTGGCGAAAAAGGAAATCCTAAAGATGACCCGAAATCTTATGTGGAAGCCATCAAGCTCCCTTACGAAAGAATTTTTCAGTTCAGCAAACCGGAAAAGAATGATATCGTAGTCTTCAATTATCCGCAAGATTCGGTACATGTAGCTACTGATCGTCAAGATCCTTATGTTAAGCGTTGTGTTGCTGTTGCAGGTGACCTGATTGAAATGAGAGGTGGTCGTCTTTTCGTTAACGGTAAACCAGAAGTTACATTGGGAGACCAGCAAAAACAGCACAAGTATATAGCCTTAACTGGAAGTCAACTCGATATTCCCGCGCTTTACAGACAGTATGGTTTCTTACCTGTTCAGGAAGTTCAGACCCAGAACGGATTTTTATATGATTTCCAGGGGCTTACAGATCAAACGGCTAAAGAAATTCGCGAACTACCTCAAGTAATCGAATTAAAAGAGCATATTTGGCCAAAGGATTCTGCTGCGATTTCTTATAAAGTTAATGCAGCAAGAGATGCTTACACGAAAAATCTCGATACCGCTCAATCGATCTTTCCTATCAACAAAAAGTGGAATCAGGATTGGTACGGACCTATCAGAGTTCCTAAAAAAGGAGATGTTGTAACTCTTACTCCAGAAAATTTACCTCAATTTCAATGGATTATTGGAGATTATGAAGGTAATAAACTTGAAACTCAAAATGGTAAAATTTTGATCAACGGTCAGGAAACTAATCAATATACCATCAAACAAGATTACTATATGATGATTGGGGACAACCGGGACGCTTCTTTGGATGCTCGTTTCTTCGGATTTGTGCCTGAAGAAAATATTGTAGGAAGCCCAATGTTCACGTGGATGAGCGTTGAAGGACTTTTCGCAGATAACGGTTCAACTTATCAGCCAGAAAGTAAAACTTTCCGCTGGGATCGTATGTTTAAAGCTACCAACACTGGGGAGGCACATAAAACCTCTTATTGGTGGGTTGCAGTTTTAATTCTGGTATTGTTCTTCGGTTGGGATTATTTCGCGAAATTATTCAGAAAGAAAGAAAAACAAGATTAAATTCATAACACAGTCCCTCTCCATCGGAGGGGGATTTTCTTAAATATACAGATGAGAGTTTTACTACCTATATTTTACCTTCCACCAGTTTCCTGGTTTGCCGTTTTTATTCAGAGTGAAGAAATAGTTCTGGAACAGTATGAGAATTTCCCCAAGCAAACTTATCGTAATCGATCAACAATTTACGGTGCAAACGGGAGATTATCGTTAATTATTCCAATCAGTCATAATGGGAAACGGGCGATCAAAGACATAGAGATTTCTCACCGTGAAAACTGGCAAAAATTACACTGGAAGTCCATTAAAACAGCTTACCAAAGTTCTCCATATTTCGAATTTTATGAAGATCAACTTCAAAGCATATTTAACTTTTCGACCAATTCTTTAATCGAATATAATCTGAATGCTGTCAAAGTGCTTCAGAAAATCTTAAAAACGGACAAAGAATTTGAGTTAAGTACAGAGTATTTCAGAGAACCTGCCGAAGAAAATTATCGAGAAAAATTCTCTGCTAAACAACCTAAAAAGTATGGTTGGGAAGAATATTATCAGACGTTTTCAGATAAATTTGGTTTCGAGGAAGATCTTTCCATCATCGATCTTCTTTGTAACAAAGGCCCGGAAAGCCTTACTTATCTTAAGAATATTGACATAAACAAAATTTAATATGAAGAAACTAATTGTCGCAGCTTACTTTTTAACAGGAACTACTGCTTTTGCTCAAAATGATACTGTGGTGCTAGATCCTATGCAGGATAAAGATTTGATGACTTGGTATCATAAAGATTTTTCTGCAGCCAATACCTATGGTGTAAATACAGAAAATGCTTATAAATTTTTAGAATCTAAAGGTTTAAAGGCAAAGCCGGTTGTTGTAGGAGTTTTAGATAGTGGGGTAGAAGTAGATCATCCGGGTTTGGTGAAAAATCTTTGGAAGAATCCGAATGAAGTTCCGAACAATGGAAAAGATGATGACAAAAATGGATATGTAGATGATATCCACGGTTGGAATTTTATCGGTGGGAAAAATGGTGATATTGATGTTGACAATATGGAAGTAACCCGTGTGGTGAAGAAATACCAGAATGTCTTCGAAGGTCCAAATTCTACTGAGAACAAAGCCAATCAAGCCAAAATGCCCGAGGAGTTCCAGATGTATATGAAGTCCAAAGAAATCTATACAAAGAAAAGTATGGAGGCAAAGCAGGGATATGAAACTTACAATCGAATCCAACAGATGATACCGGCGATGGTTGAGCTGCTTAATGGTCAGCCCTTAACAACTGAATTGGTTGCAACGATTAAACCTACTAATCAGACTCAGGCAATGGCCGCTTCGGTCTTAGGGAGATTGGCGACGGATCCTTCTGTAAAAGGAAAATCTCCGGAAGAAGTGAAGAAGTTTCTGGAAGACCAAATGAAAGAAGCGATTGATTACTACGGTCCTCAAGCGAACAAACAATATAATTTAGATTTCGATCCTCGTGCCGAGATTGTAGGTGATAATTATGAAGATTATTCCGAGCGTTCTTATGGTAATAACAATTACGAAGGCCCGGATGCACAGCACGGAACTCACGTGGCAGGGATTATCGCAGGAGCTCCCCAAGGTACAGAAGTACAATATGGAGTGGGATATAAAACGGCTAAAATTATGTCAGTTCGTACGGTTCCGAACGGTGACGAAAGAGATAAAGACGTTGCTAATGCGATCCGGTACGCAGTTGATAATGGAGCCAAAATTTTAAATATGAGTTTTGGAAAGCCGGTTTCTCCCGGGAAAAATGTAGTATGGGAAGCTTTTAAGTATGCAGAAGACAAGGGCGTACTATTAGTAAAAGCAGCAGGTAATGAAAATGAGAACATTGCGGAAAATGTTTATTACCCAACAAACTTTAAAACAGTATCAGATCCGGCACCTTTTGTCAATAATATGATTGTTGTAGGTGCTTCGACTAATGATAATGAATTTTTGAGAGCAGGATTCTCTAACTATAACCAGAAAATGGTAGATGTTTTCGCTCCAGGCGAAAAAATTTATTCTACCGTTCCGGACGGTAAATATGAATATTTACAGGGAACATCGATGGCTGCACCGGTTGTTGCAGGAGCAGCATCTGTACTTTGGGCTTATATGCCGAATTTAACACCTGCGCAGATTATCGAATCGTTGGTAAATACTTCGAATAAATCATCTGTAAATGCAATGGTTTCTTCGAATACCAATAACCGTTTTGATTTAATTTCAAGAGCAGGTGGAGTTATCGATGTAAGAAAAGCAGCCGAATATGCTTTTACTAATTTTTATAAAGCAAACAATGCTGCCAAAAAGTCTCCGGCAAAATCTGGAGTAAAAAAAGTTAACAAATAAATCCTCTTATTTTTAAATAACAGAAAGCCTGCATATTGCAGGCTTTTTTGTCTTAAATGGTGGGAAGTGGCACGGTTTTTTGTTATAACCAATCAAATAATTTTATTGCTATGAAAAATTTATTACTTGCGGGGATTTTAGGAACAGCCCTTACCGTTTCCTGTAGCACCGCTAAAACTGCTCAGGCCAATCGAGCCGAGTTTCTACAGCTGAAAGGAGATTGGGAAATATCAAGTGTAGATTACAATAAGAATTATAGTGTAAAGCCATTTGATGAAGGCGCAGATGCTCAGTGCTTCGTTGGTAGCCATTGGAGATTAATTCCTAACAATTGGAGTGGCTCTTATACCTTAAATGGTGGTGGTGCTTGCCCTAGTGTTATTCAGCCAATCAAATTTGAAGTTGTAAATGGTAGCACTTTTAAATTTAAAAAACTTCTGGAGGGATCGAAAGCAAAATCAGTTACTGAAGGCTACGCTCTTAATTTGATCAGTCAAACAGCCGATAGCTTCGCATTGGAGCAAAATATTCCGTCAGGCGGAGAAAATGTACGAATCGTTTATAATTTTGTTCGTACAGGAGTTCAGAAATAATTAAAATTTGAAATATGAAACTTTTTAATAAAACAAATATCGCAGCTTTAGGTTTATCAGCAGGTCTTTTATTAACCAGTTGCGAAACGGTACAAAATGCAAACAATCAACAAAAAGGTACGGTAATAGGTGCTTCAGCGGGGGCAGTCTTAGGAGGTATTCTTGGTAACAACCTCGGTAAAGGTAAAAATGCTCCCGCTGGTGCGGTACTTGGGGGTATCGTTGGTGGTGTAGCAGGAAATGTTATCGGCCGTAATATGGATAAGCAAGCCAAAGAAATCAAAGATACACTGCCAGGTGCCGAAGTAGAACGTGTAGGAGAAGGTATCCGTGTAACCATGTCTGAAAATATGGTCAACTTCGGATTCGACTCTTCAGAGTTAACCTCTGCGGCAAAAGCCAACCTTGATAAGTTGGCGACCGTTCTTAAAAATAATATGGATACCAACATCAATATTTACGGTCATACCGACTCTAGGGGAACTGATGCATATAACTTGTCACTTTCGGAACGCCGTGCGGCTGCTGTAAGATCTTATCTCATTTCACAAGGCGTTGCTTCTTCGAGAATGATTACAATGGGTATGGGTGAAAAAGAACCAGTAGCAAGTAACGAAACCGATGCTGGAAGAGCAGAAAACCGTCGTGTAGAATTTGCAATTACTGCAAACGAAGAGATGATTGAAGACGCACAAAACAATAACTAAGACCAAATCTTTTCATTATATTAAAGTCCCGCATTAGCGGGCTTTTTTATTTATAAAATCATTAGTTTTGTTACTGATTTTTTTCACGAATGACGAAATATTTAAAACTTCTTCGCGTGGAACAATGGGTGAAGAATTTATTTGTTTTCGCGCCCCTGTTCTTCTCAGGAAATATTACCAATCTAGACCTTTTAAGCAAGAGCATATTTGCATTTATGGTGTTCTCGCTTGCTGCGAGCAGTATTTATATCATTAATGATTACTCGGATATTGAATCTGACCGTAAGCATCCAGACAAGAAAAATCGTCCTCTTGCGAGTGGTGCAATATCAAAGGCGGTTGCTAAATCTATTTTTGTTCTTTTGATTTTGGCCTGCGTCGCCTTTATTTTTACCGGACAGCAAATTTTTGAAAGAGATTTTCTTCGTTTTTCCGGGGTAATTGCTTTTTATTTTTTAATGAATATTGCCTACACTCTAAAGTTGAAACATGTGGCTATCATTGATGTCTGTATCATTGCGATAGGTTTTGTACTTCGTGTTTTAGCAGGTGGTTACGCTACAGGAATCTATATTTCGCAATGGGCAATTTTGTTAACTTTTGTTTTAGCATTGGTTTTAGCCATCGGTAAAAGAAGAGGAGAGTTAATAAATGCGCAGATTTCAGGGAAAACACGTCGTGCCTTAGATGGTTACAATGTTCAGTTTGCAGATATTGCCCTGTCAATTAGCTGTACTTTGGCAATTGTTTGTTATTTAATGTTTACCCTGTCCCCAGAAGTTCAGCAGAAGTTCCATTCCAGAGTTTTTTATACCGTTATCTTTGTGGTTTTTGCCTTTCTGCGCTATCTACAGCAGACTTTGGTTTATAACAAAACCGAATCTCCAACAAAGATTATTTACAAAGACCGATACATTCAAGTTACTTTGGTACTTTGGCTAGTGGCATTCTTACTTCAAATCTATTTTAAGAAATGAGACCAAACTTCGTTCAAAAAGTTTCAAACTGGGGTAACTTTCCTGTAGTTGAAAAAGAAATTAAGTCAGAAGATTCTCTCGAGAAAATTCAGGATTTTGTACGGACTAGAAGTGAGGTCATTGCTAGAGGAAACGGTCGGTGTTATGGCGACGCCGCTCTTGGAGAACATATTTTTTCGACCAAACGGCTAAATAAATTTATCAGCTTTGACCGGTTGAATGGAATTTTGGAGTGTGAATCCGGTATGTTACTTTCGGAAATACTCGAAGTTATAATTCCTCAAGGCTATTTTCTATCAGTAACTCCCGGAACGAAATTTATTACCGTTGGAGGTGCTATCGCCTCCGCTGTTCATGGTAAAAATCATCATTCCGAGGGATGTTTTTCAGAAAGCGTTTTAGAGTTTTCCTTATTGAATGAAAATGCTGAAGTAATCAAATGTTCACGCACAGAAAACTCTGAAAAGTTCTGGTCGACCATTGGCGGGATGGGTCTTACCGGGATTATTCTCGATGCGAAAATTAAACTGAAGAATATTGGTTCTGCTTATGTTCGTCAAGAAAGAATCAAAGCAGACCATTTGGATGAAATCTTCCACTTATTTGAAGAAAGCGAGGGTTGGACATATAATGTAGCATGGATTGACTGTCTGCAGAAAGGCAAAAATCTTGGCCGTAGTATTTTAATGCGTGGTGAACATGCTTTGCCGCAGGAATTACCCGCTAAATATGCATCAATCCCATTACGAATTAGGAAACGTTTTTTGCCTACAGTTCCGTTTTACTTTCCTGGTTTCTTTTTAAACAGCCTTACAGTAAAGTTTTTTAACTTCCTCTATTATAGCAAACAAACTCAAAAAACAAAGAGTGAAGTAGTAAGTTATGAAGCGTTTTTCTATCCTTTAGATCGGGTTAATAACTGGAATAAAATCTACGGAAAAAAAGGCTTTATACAGTACCAATTAGTCTTACCAAAGGCTAAAGGAAAAGAAGGGATGAAAAAAATTCTTCAGACGATTTCTGAGAGCGGAAAGGGATCATTTCTTGCGGTGTTAAAACTGTTTGGTCCTAATAATCCCGAAGCTTATAACTCTTTCCCAATAGAAGGGTATACGTTGGCGCTAGATTTTAAAGTAGATGATAAACTTTCGTCACTGATTCAAAAATTAGACGACATTGTTGAGGAATTTGGAGGCCGAATTTACTTAACAAAAGACAGCATGAGTAAATCGAGCCTTACAGATTATTTACAGCATGTACAAAATCCCAAATTTGTATCGCTTCAGCACAAAAGAATTGTTAGCAGTAAAAAATAAACTTTATGATTGTATTAGGAGCTAATTCAGAAGTTGCCCAAGCTGTCGTAGAGCGGGTTTTGCAGGCTGGTGAAAAATATCAGACTGTATTTTTACTGACTTCTAACAGAGCGAATGCAGAAAAATTTGCCAGACACATCGACGTGAAATATCTCCAGAGAACAGAAATCATTGAAGTAGACATCTTAAAGGAGATCGATTATAACCAACTTTCACACGTGGAAAGTGAAATTCTGTTTTGTGCGACAGGATATTTGGGAGAAGGAAGTGCAGAAGGTTTATACCATGCAAAAAACACTGAAAAAATTCTCCACATTAATTACACGAAGCTAGTTCCCCTGCTCAATTATTTTGCGGAAAAGATGGAGCGACAACGCTCAGGTTCCATGATTGTGTTATCGTCTGTTGCCGGTGACCGCGGGAGACAAAGCAACTTTATTTACGGAAGTGCCAAAGCAGGCTTGACGGCTTATTTAAGTGGTCTACGAAATTATTTGTATGCAAAAAATGTTCACGTCATGACTGTAAAACCCGGGTTTATGGATACTAAAATGACCGAAGGTTTGCCGCTGAATCCCGTACTCACTGCCAGTCCCCAACAAGCTGCAGATACAATTTATAAAGCCTTTCAACACCGTCGAAACGTAGTCTACGTATTACCAATATGGAGAATAATTATGCTCATTATCACGTTAATTCCTGAGTTTATCTTTAAAAAATTAAAACTCTAAAATGAAGAAGTTATATCTTTTCGATTTCGATGGTACGCTGACGCGATATGATACGATGTTTCTTTTTTTGAAATTTTATAATTCCAAGAAATTTTACACGCAATTTATACTGCATACACCTTTATTTATACTTTTGAAATTGGGATTATCAGACGCTGAAAAGGTTAAAAAGAGTTTTATTTCCTCCATTTTGAAAGACGAAAAACGAAGTAAGATCGAGTCCAAGGCAAATGATTTTTTTACGCAGTTTCATGAGAAAATTGTTCGCAAGAACGCACAAGAATTTATTGACAATATTGATAGAGCAAATACAGAAATATACATTGTTTCGGCTTCTTTAGATTTATGGGTTAAACCGTTTGCAGATTTTTGGAAGTTTAATGTACTAGCCACCCAAGGAGAATTTCAGAATGAAACTTTTACCGGAAATTTTATCGGTAAAAATTGTAACGGTGCTGAAAAACTTTGCAGAATAGAAAATAGTATAGACCGAAATAATTTTGATAAAATAATAGCTTTTGGTGATTCCAACGGTGATCGAGAGATGCTGGAATGGGCACATGAAAGCCATTTTGAATTTTTTCATTAAATTTACCATTCGCATTAATTTTTTTTGAAATGAATAAAATATACCTGGATAATGCTGCAACAACACCACTTGCGGAAGAAGTTATCGATTCAATGGTGCAGGTACTGAAAGTAAATTTTGGTAATCCTTCCTCAACACACAGCTTTGGTCAAGAAGCAAAGATTTTGATTGAAACCGTAAGGAGAGAAGTCGCAGATTTTCTTAAGGTAACGCCCGCAGAGATTGTATTTACCTCGTGTGGTACCGAGTCGAATAACATGATTATTAAGTCATGCATTAACCATTTAGGCGTACAGCGAATTATCACGTCGCCTATGGAGCATAAATGTGTGGCCGAAACCGTGATGGATATGAAGAAGCGCAAAGGAATCGAAGTGGTTTATTTGCGTCCGGATAATAAAGGAGATTTGAGTTTAACAGATCTGGAGAAGCAGCTTAAAAATTCTGACAAGAAAACCCTTGTAAGTTTAATGCATGCCAATAATGAAATAGGTAATATTCTGGATATCAAGAAGGTGGCTGAAATCTGCAAGGAGAATGGAGCGCTTTTCCATTCAGACACGGTTCAGACAATGGCACATGTGGAACTTGATTTTTCAGATATCCAAGTTGACTTTGCGTCGTGTAGTGCGCATAAGTTTCACGGTCCAAAAGGAAGCGGTTTTGCATTCATCAGAAAATCTTCAGGATTGAAAGGAATTATCACAGGAGGTCCTCAAGAAAGATCATTACGCGCCGGAACAGAAAATGTTTGCGGAATCGTAGGTTTAGGAAAAGCCTTAGAGCTTTCTCTGAAAAATATGGAAGCTTACAGTACCCATATGAAAAACTTAAAGAAATACGCTGTAAATCGTTTGTCGGAGGCTATTCCGGGGATTAAATTTAATGGTAGAAGTGGTGAAGAGGCAAGTTTATATACGGTGCTTAGTTTATTACTGCCGTTTAAAGATCCAATGATCGGTCTAAAATTGGATATGAAAGGTATTGCAGTGTCACAGGGAAGTGCTTGTTCGTCTGGAGCGTCAAAACCTTCAATGGTAATGATGATGATTCTAGACGAGGAAGAGATGCAAAACAGTACTCCTTTACGGGTGTCTTTTAGTCATATGACCACCGAAGCAGAAATCGATATTTTAGTCGATGCGCTAAAGGAGATTTCGCAATCTTTTGTTATAGAAAATACAGATAGTTCATATAGATAGTTTTGGGGCACAATTAAAAGTTAATGTGTAATTTTGTATCCAATAAATAATAATTTAAATAATAATAAAATGGCATTAGAAATAACAGATCAGTCGTTTAAAGAAGTGGTGTTAAACTCTGATAAGCCTGTGTTGGTAGATTTTTGGGCTGTATGGTGCGGACCGTGCAGAATGTTAGGACCAATTGTAGAAGAAATTGCTGAAGATTTTGACGGAAAAGCAATCGTTGGTAAAGTTGATGTTGACAATAATCAGCAGGTTTCTGTAGATTATGGTATCCGAAACATCCCAACAGTATTAATCTTTAAAGGCGGTCAGGTAGTAGATAAAATCGTAGGAGTAGCTTCAAAAGAGGTTATCAGCGAAAAACTTTCTGCACACCTCTAAAAATAAAGTCCTTGAAAATGAATGCTTTCTTAATTTGAAGGCATTTTTTTTTACCAAAAATTTTGTAGATAGGCAGAAAGTTGTATTTTTGCACTCACCAAAACGAAAGAAGTTCTTTTAAATTATTGATCCGGTAGTTCAGCTGGTTAGAATGCCGCCCTGTCACGGCGGAGGTCGCGGGTTCGAGTCCCGTCCGGATCGCATAAAGTTTTATCAATTACTTTTCAAAAAAATTGATCCGGTAGTTCAGCTGGTTAGAATGCCGCCCTGTCACGGCGGAGGTCGCGGGTTCGAGTCCCGTCCGGATCGCATAAGCGATTTTAATAAGCCCTTAGATCTTTTGATCTGAGGGTTTTGTTTTTTTTAATATAATTTTCCTTCTAGCTTTCCAGTTCTGAAATATAATTCTCAATGACTATTGCATTATGAATTAATCTGCCACTTCAGGATCTATGTATTATATTTTAAGAAGATGATGGTTGTAAACCCTTCTGAGACAAATCATTTTTTAGAAAGTGAGAATAAAGTGTGAGAAACATAATAAATGCCATTAACTCAAATAGATAAAATAAGAGAATTGCACTTATTAATAAATAATTACCAATGAGATAAGCTTTATAATTAATTATATATAATCATATAGAATAATTTGCATATATAATATAATTTTTATAGCTTTGATATAAGCACATAATTTAAGCGCTGGCATAAAGTTCATAATGGTGTTTATCAAATGTTCCGGCTATGAAGAATCAAATTATTTTCGCTACGATATTTCTGGGAGTTCAACTATTAGGAGTTAATAGACTCTTATCTCAATCTTCTGTGCCGGTGACAACGACTGTTAATATTAATTTGGCCGATGTTATTGCGATGGACGCAGGCAGTGTCGCTACTGATGGTGCAGTTGATTTTAATTATTTGAACACCAGCGATTATAATTCATCAAAAAGTGTCGAAGTTCCAAATAGCTTAGTGGTGATTTCTTCAAAAAACTTTGATGTAAAAGTGAAAGCGGAGGGACCGAATTTTATCAGCGGATCTAATGTGATTCCTGTCGATGTATTACAACTGAAAGCAATGCCTGGCGGAAGTGCTAATGGAATACTAAACGAAATTACATTATCGACAACAGATCAGGTACTGGTTGGTAATGCCAGTCGGGGATCTAAACAGTCTGTAGACATAATGTATACCATCTCAGGAGAAAAAGCCGCCACTATGCTCCTGGGAAAACCCAAAGGAACCTATACTCAGAAAATAACCTATACTGCAACTGCGCTATAAATTATACAGAGAATCTCTTTTATCCCTCAACATCTCAAATGTTGAGGGTTTTTTATTTTTAAATAGTGTTGTAGTTATTTTACTACATGAAGTTCCATTTTGTACTACAAAGAAACTTTTCGGAGCGCTATACATTTGCAGTGTTAAAAGATAACAACAAAACAAGAAATAAAAAATTAAACAAATACTACAATGAAAAAACAAATCACAATCTTCGCTTTAACTTTAGGAGCAATCGTATTAGGAACTAATGATGCTCAAGCTCAAGTAGCGCCTGCTACTGCAACAACTACGGTAAATATTAAACTTGCAGATGTAATTTCTATTCTTCCAGGAAGCAGTTCCGTTGATAACCCAGTTAGCTTTGAGTATAAAACAGCAGAGGACTATAAGACAGACCAAAAGATTTCAAGAGCAGGCGGATTAAAAGTAACGTCGACTAAAGAGTTCAATGTTGAGGTTAAAGCTAATGACGCAAATTTTAAGCGACCAGAGGGAGGTGAAATACCTGTAGGTGTTCTTAAGATTGTACCTAATAGATCAAGCTCTATGACTGGTGTACAAGCTGAAGGAATTACTTTATCTACAAACAATCAATTTTTGGTGAAAGACAATCCACTAGGAGCTGAAAAAACACTTGACCTAGATTATATTATTCCTAAAGAAAAATCACAATCTACAGATATTTTAGGTAAACCAGCTGGTAATTATACGGTACAAGTACTTTTTACTGCGACAGCAAAATAAAAAAGAGCTTTACAGATAAAAGATTCCTTTAATTACTATTTCAGTAGTTTTGGGAATCTTTTATTTTAAACATAACATTATGCACAAATTCACTCAGTTCTTTACGTTCTTCTTTGTTCTTTCATCTTCAATACTTTTTGCTCAGAGTATCTCGATGTCACCAACAAGGTTATTTTTTACGGGTAATCCTGGCGAAAAAGTGACCCAAACTGTGACCCTTCATAATAGCTCGGATAAGGATTATGTTTTCAACATTAACTACAAAGACTGGGTAAGAGCAGAAAACGGAGATAAAGTGTACTTTGACGCTGGAACTTCTGCAAATTCAAATGCTGCATGGGTCTCCACACTAGAAAACTCAGTAACCATTCCGGCTCGTACTACCAAAGAGATTGAGGTGACGATGCAAATTCCGGCTAATACCTCTAAGACTACAGTAACGAACAGCATGTTGTTTTTTACTCAACTTCCGCAACAGGCCGATCAGGCAAAAATTCAAAATGGTATCGGTATTATTACTTTGTTTGAAGTTGGACTTCATATTTTTTATACACCCACTGGCAACAATGTGAAAAGTTTAGATATTACCAATATATCTGAAGTTAACACTCAAACTGTCGGAAGCAAAAAAGTAGCTGTAAGTATTCATAACGACGGAAATACAATTAACGATGCGACAGTTGAGTTCGAATTAACCAACACCGACACTGGAGCGGAAATAAAATTACCATCCACGTCAATATCAATGATGCCAGATACCAAGCAAGTAGTGCAATTCAGCTTACCTGAAAATCTTTCGGGAAATTATCTCGGTGTAGCTATTATCAAAATGGCGGGATCTAATGATCTTCGCGTAGGTGAAAAAAACTTTAAATTCTAAATTACGTCTTGAAGCCAAAAAATGGTTTGTCGATTTTACCTTTTAGAAGAACAATTTTATTTTTAACGTTTGTTTTTCTAACCTCTTCTTTCGCCTTTGCGCAAATGAAGAACGGGGTCGATATCTATTTTGAAAAAGATAGTCTTGCTGTCGAAAGAGGCACGACCTTTTCTAATATTTTGGTGGTTAAGAATAATAACCAGGAGGAAATTATTGTTGATCATCTTCTTCCTAAAGAAAAATATCCGGGTTTACTTCTTTATCCTACAAATGGTTTTACCCTAGCTGCAGGAGAATCTAAAAAACTGCCTTTCAAATTGATCGCTAATTTGGATTTCATGAAGTTACAATCTAGCGAGATTGTCTTCGAAGTATCCTATCGTAGTGCAACGATTTCAACGAAAAAAAATGTGTCATTTTCTGTGGCACGAGATGAAAATAAGAATGTTGCTATTTATACCGCCAGTTACGAGAATTTCATAAACCCTGCTTTACCAGAATCGTCCATATTGCTTTCTGTAGAAAATCAGGGATTTTCAAAAAGAACCGTTAAAATAGACCTTCAGTCTATACCTGACGGTTTGGAGATGATGCCAAAACAGCCAACAGTTACTTTGGAAGGTTTGGAGAAGCAATCCATTGAAATTAGAGTTGCAGTAAGAAAGCAAAATGTTCTCTTTCCTGAGTTCAACATTCAGGCAACAGCGACTGATGTGAGCACGAATGAAATTGTAGGAAGTAATACTGTTCATCTCCTTATTTTGACCAATAACAGACAGGTTTCTCGAGGAAGCGGAACTACAAACGGGAGTGACTTTGCTGAAATTGGTTATAACGAAAACAGTTCTGGGTTCAACTTTCTTCAGTTAAGAGGTAATAAAACTTTTAGGATGTCGGATAATTTTTCCGCGCGTGTTAATCTTGGAGCTGATTATTATGTAGAAGACGATCTTTACAATATTTATGACACTTGGGTTGAAGTAGAACGGAAAAACACCATAGTAAGGTTAGGAAACGTAAACGGTACTGATTACGATTATCCGGTATTTGGTAGAGGTGGTAAAATTTCGACAAAGTTTGGCGAAAAAAGTCAACTGGAGATTTTGGGACTGGACAGTAACTACAATCTGTATAGCACCTATTTTTTACAGGGAGAAGGCTCTACTATGGGTGGTGCAAAGTATACTTTCACAAAAGGTAAATCTTTTAGTGGTAAAATCTCATATGTTTACGATCATGATCCACGCGTTAATGTAGATACGCAAATTGCAAACGCGACCACTTCTATTTTCCTTCAAGAAAATCATAACATACGCTCAGAATTAGGGTTGAGTCATGAAAAAGGGCTTGTTAATAATGACAGTAATGTCGGTGCATCAGTCGGAATTGATTACAGTGGAAAGCTAGGGAAGTGGAATATCCAATCAATGAATTCGTTTTCCACCAAGAGTTATGCGGGACTTAAACGAGGCTCACTATTTATAAATCAGCGAATCGGGCGTGAAATTTCAGGCTCACAACGTATATTTTTACAATATCAAAACTCACAAATCAATCCGGAATATTTGAGTTATCAGAATTCTTCTGACAACTATTTAACAGGTGAGGATACGCGGTACTATTTCAACAGTACAGAAGCCTTGGGAGTTGGTTATCAGTTTTCTTCTAAGAACTGGAATTTTCTCTTTGTTCCAAAAATTGAAAATCAAAAAACGGCCAATTATTATGACGCTCAAGAACTCTTTTCTTATCGTCTAGAAACAAATATCAGTACCACCATTGGAGCGCACGGCTTAAACTGGACCGCAGAGTATTCATATTCAAAACAGGATGGTAAGGAAGATTGGTTTAACAGTTGGAGGACGACTTTGTCTTACCGTTATAAGTCATTTTCATTAAACGGAACGGCACAATGGAATGCGATCAATGTTTTTGATTTAAACACCATTTATGATGTGGATCGTGATTTCGCCAACTATAATGGTTACGCTTCGTACAATTTCAATCTGTTGAATGGAAATTTAATTGGGTCTTTTTCCGCCGGAGTTTCTTATTCTGAACTTTATAAAAACTTAACCAGCAACATAAGCGGTAATTTGGAGTATAAACTTTCACCTTCATGGTCTACTACAGGATATTTTAACTTTTCAGGTTACGAATCTCGGGGGGCTTACTCAAGCAGTGGCAGTTTTTATCAGTACAGGATAGGAATTAAAAAATATTTCGCTACAGCAACTGCGATAGGTAATCATAAAGTAACCCTCCAATTCTTTGAGGACAAAAATTATAATGGCTTATTGGATGATGGCGAAAATGTTATGGCAAAAGAAATTGTAAAACTTGACGATTTTGTGGCTTTAACTGATAAAAACGGAAAGGTTGTTTTTCAGAACGTACCAGAAGGTGTTTACAATTTAAAAGTTAGCGAAAGTGCAGGCTCTCGATTAGTGATGGATCCCGCTATCATGGTAACCAAAAACATCAATAAGAAGATCGGCCTGGTTAAAAATATTCGTGTTAGTGGTAAGCTGCGAGAAATTAGGCAAGCTTATGATGAGGTAGAGACTGATGTTACGGGTACAGTAGTTTATGCTAGAAGTGAAGAAGGAGTAGTTTCTACTGCTGTAGTTAACCAGAAAAATGAGTTCGAGTTTTTCCTTAAAGATGGAAAATATGAGCTGTATATTGAAAATGACAGGTATACTTATACACAACCAAGTCAGATCATTGAGGTTAAAAAAGAAGATTTTAAAGAAGTGGTAATCTTCGAATATAAGAAGAAAGACACTACGATTAAGGTGAAAAAGTTTTAAATTTAAAGGTATGAAACCATTCAGGAGTTTTTGTATTGGAATATTGATAGCGTGCTGTGGTACAGCAGTAGTGAAAGCTCAGGATGTGTACATCAACATTCCAGAGAATAATATTTTTAACAGAACTGAATTTACTTCATTGCCAATTACAGTAATGAACACCAATAGAAGTAACTGGGATTATATCTTGGGATTTTTTCCCACTGATCCTACTTTTACTTCTACTTCTGGACCGAATTTCACCCATAATGCTTCCACTTCTTACTTACCAGGTTCTGTGTTGCTGTGGCAACTAGAAAGTATGGGAGGAAGGTTACCATCCACGGGACTTCAGGGATATTTGCCGGATTTCCAGTCTTTTAAAACAACACCTGTCCTTTGGTTTGCACCTCCAACCTCCATTTTTGGAGGAGGTTTCAACCCAGGAAATATTAATTTTACCTTTAAAATTCCTGGTACGCAGTTTGCATCTAACGCGTTTCTTGCAGGCAATTACACGATGAATATCAGTCAGAACTATAATTTTACGCCTCGTGCGTTTAATACAATTCTAGTAATTCCTGCGTCGGTTAAATGGCAAACGACAACTTTAACAAAGTATATCGAGGTTGCTGCTCTTAGTGATTACCGTATTACCGGGACTAAAATTCTAGGTAATTTGGGTACTTTGGAAATAGGACATACTATCAATTTTAATTTATGGGCTAAGGCTGCTACTTCTACAATTCAGTTTACTTCTTCCAAAGGGGTAAGCGGTACAAGAAATATTTCATCACTTAAACTGGGAAGTAACAGCGCTGTAATAACTCCGAAAAACTTATCTGCAACGTACCAGAATTTTTCTGCAGTAGTTAGTCCCGTTTTAGCGGGAAACAGAACTAGCGTTATCCCTGAAATAAGTTTATCGGCAGAAGATTTCAAAACTCATTTTTTTGAGGCGGGCACCTATAGTTTTGAATTGAATCTTAATGCTAGAAGTGTTGATAATGCGATAAACAGTATACAGAATACGTCGGTGCAAATAAAAGTTCTTCCTAAGTCAGAAATTATTATTCCAACTTCGGGGCAGAATGTAAACTTTAACTTCAACACCGCTGCTCATTACGCCAATGGGCAAACGCAAACCATTCCAGGGCAAATACTTCTTTCTAACAATGAAAATTATGAGCTTTACGTAAAGTCTGACGAGAACTATTTTAAAAAGGCAGGCCTCCAGACAAGTATTAATTCTAATATTTTACAAGTGGGTGTTGAAGGGAACTCCGCAGATGCTCCATTGTCAAAGACGCCACAAAAAATACTCTCTAACGGAACTCCGGTCTTGGATCGACAGCTTAATATAAAATACACGATACCTCCTGCTGGTGCGCAAAGCTTAGTAGGAAAAGAAAATACAACATACTCAATAAATGTTTACTACAGTTTTACGGCAATCTAACGAAATTGACACAGATTACGAAATGGTCCAGCTCAACCAAAATAAAGAATTTACAGATAATTCTCCCGAAAAGAGATTACAAATTCTTCAAAATGCATATGGAAGTATATTTAATCTAGTTGTTATTTCCGCTGCTAAGATTCTGGATATGGATCTTTGTACTGTGAGCATTACAGCCGACAATTATGTTTATGTAATCGCTTCATCATGTCCATCAACAGGGGAGATATACCCGAAGAATCTGAGCGATTTGGAAGATAATATGTCTGCTATTTACCTGCCGGAAAATATGCAAATAACATTTGCCAGAAGCTACTGTATTTCTGCAAACGAAAGCAGTTTAAGAGTCAATTTAAACTTCTTTGATTCCGAAAAGAGTAGCCTGGAACTATCAGTGGAAAATATGCTTATCAATATTGTTGAACAGGCATCTTCTTGGTATTCTTTTAAACAAAATGAACAGCGTTTAAAACATTACGACAGATTGTTCGAAACAACTAATGATTTAATTGGTGTTTTTTATTTGGATAATAGAACTGCCAAATTAAATCCCACTTTTACCAAGATGTTGGGCTTTGACAACGAACAGTTAATAGGGAAGAGTTTAATAAAATTTGTCCACTCAGAAGATAGAATAGAGACTTTACAATCAATAAAAGACTTAAAAAGAGGAATTCCGTTAATTAACTTTACGAACAGATGTATCTCGCAGTCTGGTGATATAATAGTTGTCGAGTGGTCTTGTATTCCTGAACTTGAAGCAGGAGTAGTCTTTGTGATAGGTAGAGATGTAACAGAGTTTACCATCAAGAAAGAGTCACTACGAAGAAGTGAAGAGAAGTATCGTGGGCTTTTCGAAAAAATCCAGGGTTTAATATGCATTCATGATACCGACGGCAACATCATAGATGTGAATCAAGCGGGTCTAAAAGCCTCCGGTTTTACCAGAGAGGAGATGATGAAATTTAATCTCTATGATCTTATAATTCCGGAAAGACATGATAATGTAAGGGCTTATTTAAAACAGATTAATCTTATAGGTGAAGCTTCGGGCGAAATGACCATTCGTAAAAAAAATGGAGATATTGCTTTTTGGCACTTTATGAGTTCCATTGATGAAGATGTGGCGGGAAATATTTTGGTGATGGCTAATGCAGTTGATATTACCGAAAGAAAGAAGATGGAGGAGGAACTAATTGCTGCTAAAGAATTGGCCGAGAAAGGATATATCATCAAATCAGAGTTTGTGGCAAACATGAGTCATGAAATCAGGACTCCTTTAAATGGGATTATAGGCTTTACCGAACTTTTGCTAGATACTGAATTGGATGAAACACAAAGACAGTATCTGGAGATTATCAACCAGTCCGGAGCAACACTATATAGCATCATCAACGATATTCTGGATTTTTCAAAACTGGAAAATCAGAAAGTTAAACTTAACCTTGATAAAGTAGAGATTGAAGAAATCGTTTCCGAGGCCTTTAATATTGTTTCTTTCAGCAATACGAAGAAACATTTAGAAATGCTCATCGATATTGACGATGAAATACCAGCGTATGTTTGGACGGACGAAATGCGGCTAAAACAGGTTTTTGTAAACCTCTTAAACAATGCTTTAAAATTTACCGAAGAAGGGGAAATAGTTTTGTTTGTAAAAGTGCTCGATGACTTAGGACAAGGTAAAAAGCGTATTAGATTTGGAGTTCGCGACACCGGAATCGGCATCAGTGAAGAAAAGCAGGCAGAAATTTTCAACGCATTTTCTCAAGAAGATGGCAGCATTACCAAAAAATACGGAGGTACAGGTTTAGGCCTTACAATTTCTAATCAGATTCTGGCTCTCGCGAGCAGTGTACTTCAAGTACAAAGTGAACAGGGCAAGGGTAGCGAATTCTTTTTCGATATGGATTTTGATACGGAGGAAGAAGAGTATGATTTGAGTTTAGCAGATATTAAAAGAGTTTTAGTTGTAGACGATAATGAAAACAACCGGAAAATTCTAAAACGAATGTTGGAGCGGAAGAATATCGAAGTGGTTGAATGTGATAGTGGGCTGAAAGCTTTACTATTAGTGATGGATAAGTCGGAATTCGATGTCGTGATAATGGATTATCACATGCCGGTAATGGATGGCATTGAGACCATTCGAAAAATGAAAGATATTATCCCGGAAAACACTCAAGAAGCACCTTATATCGTCTTATACAGCTCATCCGACGATCATATATTACAAGATGCCTGCGACGAATTGCAGATAGAAAACCGTCTTGTGAAACCCATTCGGATGAAGCAAATGTACCAGGTTTTAGCTACCTTAAAAAATGCAGAAAGACAGAAAGTAGAGCAGAAACAACAAGCTCCTGCTGAGGTAAGCACGAATAAAATTAAAATTCTTATCGCGGAGGATAATGCGATTAATTTACTGTTAACTAAGAGTTACCTACAGGAACTTTATCCACAAGCGTTTATGATTGAAGCGAAAGATGGGGTGGAAGCTGTTGAAAAATATCAAAAAGAGAATCCGGACCTCATTTTAATGGATATTCAGATGCCTCAACTGAACGGTATTGAGGCGACTCGCCAGATAAGAACTTTGGAGACCGATATAGAAATCCCTATTATTGCATTAACTGCTGGTAGCTTACCTGGAGAAAAAGAAAAATGTCTTCAAGCCGGGATGTCCGATTTTCTCGCAAAACCCTTGTTGAAACAAACCCTTTCGGATATGATTAAAAAATGGTTTGGCAAAGAAATGGATATTATGTAAAATCATTCTAACCGCACTTTATAAGTAAAATGTAGATTGTTTAGGATTAACTTAGTATATGAAAGATCTCATCCACGCATTACAATCTAAAATAGCTCAGCTCGAAGAAGAAGTAAAGTTTAAGAACGGTTTAATTTCTATACTTTCTCATGATTCAAAAGAGTTATTTGGTAATTTTCTTTGGTTGGTTGAGGCATTGGAACAGAAAACGATTACAGAAGAGATGTTCCTCACTCTTTTGCAACAGGTAAAAAGTGATGCCCGAAAAAATTTACAAACTGTGCAGAACAGTACTGCGTGGTTAAAGACACAATACGGAGATTTTAAAATCAAACCGGAAAAAATTTTGGCAGATGATCTTTTCCTTCATGTCAAGGAAAAATTTGCAGAAAAACTTATTGATAAAAAACTTAGTTTTAACTTTAAGGGAGATAAGGAAATCTTCTTAGTTACTGATCACATTTTATTGGAATATGTTTTAGACAAAATCGTTCATAATGCGATTAAATATTCAACTGAAGGTCAGGATATTAGTTTTGAGGTTTCAACAAACGACGATAGCATAGTACTTACCATAGCTGATTCGGGAACGGGGATGACTAAAGAATATGTCGAAAATATCTTCAGTTATGAGAACCCAATTTTCACTGGGACAGCAGGTGAAAAAGGAGTTGGGTTAAGTTTAAAAATTGTAAGAAATTTCTTATCCTTACTCCAGGGAAACATTAAAATTCTATCTTCTGAAGGCCAAGGAACTACGGTTTCCCTATCTTTACCAAAAATAAAGGAATGAAGGAGTCTAATGAACATGTACGTATAATTGTAGCTGATGATCACGGAATTGTCAGGATGGGTCTAATTCAGACCATTCAGCGAGTAATTCCAAATGCTGTCATTACTGAAGTGGAGGATTACAAATCGATGTATAAGGTAATTCTTAATGAAGAACTCGATCTAGCGATAATGGATGTTAATATGCCGAATGGGACGATTCAGGAGGCAATCGATTACATTAAATTCCACAAACCTCACTTAAAAATTCTTATTTTCTCATCTCAAGATGAAGAACTTTACGGTTTACGATATTTAAAAATGGGAGCCGGAGGTTATTTGAGCAAGCAAAGTTCTACTTCAGTAATCGAATCTGCATTAACATCCATGCTTAAAACCGGTAGATATGCAAGCGAACAGGTAAAAGAAGCACTATTTTTAGAGTCGTTGCAAGGTTCATCCAAGAATTTACCTGCGGATGCTCTGTCAGACCGTGAATTGCAAATCGCCAACAAACTTGCCGAAGGACTTCCTTTGAAAGAAATTTCAAATCAGCTAAATCTTCATACTTCTACCATTAGCACTTATAAAAACAGGTTGTTTGAGAAGTTGAAAATAAAATCCATACCGGAGTTGGTTGAAATTCTTCGGTTATATAATCAATAAAATTATCCATTCTCTTAAAAATATACTGGGATTATTGTCTTATTAGGAGGCGATATAAAATTTAGTTTCGGTAATACGGTAGTTCGGTGCTGTATTTGATAGGGTAATCATAAGGTTAGTACTTTTGATATTTGGCTTTCTTCAGAGAATTCACTAATATTGTTAGGCTACCCTAAGCAATTCCAAATCACTAAAAAAGAACTATGAAACCTAGTGTAATCTCCATTGTACTCGGCGGTGGCCGTGGCTCACGATTATTCCCATTAACTTATTCTCGATCAAAACCGGCCGTTCCTATTGCGGGCAAATACCGATTGGTGGATATTCCAATCTCTAATTGTTTAAATTCCGGATTTAACAGAATTTTAGTACTTACGCAATTTAATTCGGCCTCCTTAAATTCACATATAAAGAATTCGTATCATTTCGACATTTTCAGCAAAGGTTTTGTAGATATTTTAGCTGCGGAGCAAAATGTGGAAAACGATAAGTGGTATCAAGGTACAGCAGATGCTGTTCGCCAATCCA
This sequence comes from Kaistella sp., assembly GCA_041913105.1. Classification (GTDB taxonomy): domain Bacteria; phylum Bacteroidota; class Bacteroidia; order Flavobacteriales; family Weeksellaceae; genus Kaistella. The sequence continues at coordinate 148,844 of JAYSFV010000001.1, forward strand.
TGAAGCATCTTACCAAGTACGAATATGATTATATCCTTATTCTTTCCGGAGATCAGTTGTATCAGATGAATTTCCGGGAGTTAATCGATTTCCATTGTACCAATGAAAGTGATATTACCATTGCCACAATTCCGGTAAATGCGCATGATGCACCAGGATTTGGAATTTTGAAAGCTGACGACGAAGGGAATATTACTTCATTCGTAGAAAAACCATCACACGATATCTTAGGAGATTGGAAGTCTGAAGTGTCCGAGAAAAGTCGTTCCGAAGGAAAAGAATACCTCGCATCAATGGGTATTTATGTATTTAGTCGTAATATGCTAAAGAAAATTTTTGATAACGATCCCGGAGACGATTTTGGAGGAGAATTGATACCAAACGCCATTGGTTCTTTCAAAATAATGAGTTTCCAGTATGATGGATACTGGACTGATATAGGTACAATTCAATCGTTTTTTGATGCGAATCTGGAATTAACCCAGGATTTGCCAAAATTTAATCTCTTTGGACATTCACCAATATATACTCGGGCCAGAATGTTGCCGCCATCCAAAATCCTAGGATCTTATGTAAGTCGGGCAATTTTTGGAGACGGATGTGTTGTAATGGCTGATAAAATTGAGAATTCTATTGTTGGCAATCGTAGCCGTATTGATAAAGGAAGTACTTTGGTGAACACCTACATGATGGGTGCAGACTATTATCAAAACACTTCAGAAATTTCCACCAATGAGCAGAATGGCTACCCAAATCTGGGTGTCGGTAAATATTGCTATATAGAACGTGCTATTCTGGATAAAAACTGTAGTATCGGGGACAACGTGCGTATACTTGGCAGTAAAGATATACCCGATGGAGATTTCGATACATACTCTGTTAAGGACGGGATTGTAGTGGTGAAAAAGAACGCAGTAATTCATTCAGGAACCATTATTCCATAAATAACGCTTATTGAAAGCAGCGATCATCATCGCTGCTTTTTCTTAGTCAGTTTTCGTACTTTTGCCACTATGCGCTGGATAAAATTTGGGGGATTCGCCATTGTTCTCATTTTGGCACTTTATGCCGCTTCGACATTTTGGGTTAAGGAAAGCGAAACGTTCACCGTTGAGAAGGATATCGCGTATCCGGTAGATCGAGTTTATCCTCAATTTTCGAATTTGCAAAATTTTTCACGATGGAATTCGCTGTTCACCGACAGCAATTTAAATATCAGTTTTTTTAGTCCTTACGAAGGGCAGGGAAGTTCTTTGCGATACCACGATAAAAAACAAGATGAAGTTAATGGTGAACTTTTCGTACGCTATGCTAACTTAAATAAAACTTTACGATATCAACTTTACAGAAGTGGGATTGATAAAGCATTTTTAATTGATGTTAAATTTCGTCCTCTTGGTCAGAAGACGCAGATAATATGGAAGATCACTACTCCGCCACAAGCTTGGTATAAAAGCTCATTTACTCTTTTTTCTGAAGACAGTGTCGAAGAAAATGTTGATAAAAGTATGAAATCGCTTCATGCTCTTTTAGGAAACAAGGTTCTCAAAGAACAGCAATTGGAGAATATTAAGTTCGATAGTTTAATGGTCGAAAAGAAGGAAGGTCAGTTGCTACTTGGCGTTAATGTTACAACACGCAACAATCGCGATGGCATCTTTAAAAATATTGTTGTAAACCATAACAAAGCGCTGAATTTCATAAAAATGGATTTAGCTAAACGAGAAGATGAGTATGGAGAACCAGTTTTAATCACCAATGCCGACAATTACAAGGATAAAGAGGTTTCTTATTTCTACGGATTTCCACTCTCTAAAAGAATTGCGGTCTATGATAATAATTTCAGCTTCCGAACCGTAAACGAGTCAACAAGTTATGTGATATATCATAAAGGTTCTTTTTCATCAAGAATTAAGTCAATTCAACAACTCATTTCGAAAGCAAAAAAAGACAGTATGAGGACGGGTGATTTGCATCTAACTTTCCTTGAGGAACCGAGTGATGAAAACAAAACGCTAATAAAACTTTCACTGCCCGTTTTTCGCTGATGAGTAGATGATTTTTAAATATTTTGAGCTTCTTTACCTCATATATTTTTGCTAAATTTGTATTTTAAACAAAAAACAACAGTTAATCTGTAAATAATGGACAAATTTTCATTTTTGAATGCTGCACATTCCCAATTAATAGAGGATTTATATCAGCAATATCTAAAATATCCGGACAGTTTGGAGCCTTCCTGGAAAGCCTTTTTCCAGGGATTTGATTTTGCTTTGGAAAACTACGGAGAAGAATTTGAAACAGATGGCGTAAAATCTTCGCCAGTGGTGCAAGCTGCTCATCAGACTGCTGCAAACGGAGAAGTGCCTGAAGAAATAAAAAGAGAATTCAAGGTATTGAATCTTATCGAAGCCTATCGACACAGAGGTCACCTTTTTACCAATACCAATCCGGTACGTGCTAGAAGAAATTACGAGCCAACTTTAGCGATAGAAAATTTCGGTCTTACACAGGCTGATTTAAGCGTTAAGTTTAATTCCGCAATTGAAACGGGACTTCCTGAAGCCAAAACTCTCCAGGAAATCATCGACCACTTGGAGAAAATCTATTGTGAATCGGTGGGTGTGGAATATATGCACATCAATAACGTTGAGGAAAAAGCATACATTAGAAAATGGTTGCAGGTTAATGAAAATCAACCTCAATTAACGGCAAAACAAAAGACTGAAATTCTTCAGAAACTTAATCAGGCGGTAGCATTCGAGAATTATCTACACACCAAATTCGTAGGTCAAAAAAGATTTTCTCTCGAAGGCGGAGAATCGCTTATTCCAGCGCTTGACCAATTAATCAGTCATTCTTCACAACTTGGTGTCGATGAGGTAGTACTTGGTATGGCGCACCGTGGTAGATTGAACGTATTGACTAACATTTTCGGAAAGTCATACAAACAGATCTTCTCAGAATTTGAAGGAAAAGAATTTGAAGAAGATGTATTCTCTGGCGATGTTAAATATCACTTGGGATCTTCAAAGAAAATTAAGACAGCAGCCGGTGAAGAGGTAGCAATTAATCTTACTCCAAACCCTTCTCACTTAGAAACCGTAGCTGCTTTAGTGGAAGGTATTTGCCGTGCAAAAGTCGATGATAAGTACAAAGACTACAAAAAAGTGCTTCCGATAGTAATTCATGGCGATGGTGCGATCGCAGGTCAGGGTATTGTGTACGAGATAGCGCAAATGATGACTTTAGACGGATATAAAACTGGAGGAACAGTGCATATCGTCATCAACAATCAGGTTTCCTTTACCACAAATTATCTAGATGCTCGTTCTTCTACTTATTGTACGGATATCGCAAAGGTTACCGAATCGCCAGTGATGCATGTTAATGCGGATGACGTGGAGGCTGTAGTTTATGCAATGAAGTTTGCTGCAGATTTCCGTGCGCAATTTGGAAAAGATGTCTACATTGATCTTCTTGGTTACCGTAAATATGGACATAATGAAGGTGATGAGCCTCGTTTTACTCAGCCAAACTTATACAAGTTAATATCTAAACACCCTAATCCTCGGGAAATTTATAAAGAGAAACTCATTAAGGAAGGAATTGTTTCGGACGAGATTCTTAAAAAGATGGAAAGCGAGTTCAAGCAACTTCTTGATGCTGATTTCGATGCTTCCAAAGAAATTGAACGTAATACCATGGATATCTTCATGGCAGATGACTGGAAAGATTATACTTTGGCGCCTCGCGGAGAAATGATGCAGAAGGTTAATACAGGTTTCGATCTTGAGCAGTTGAAAACTTTAGCTTTGGAAATGTCTACGCTGCCATCTGATAAAAAATTTATCAATAAGATCACCCGACTTTTCGAAAATCGTAAGAAAATGGTGGAAGCCAATTCGTTAGATTGGGCTTTGGGTGAATGGTTAGCCTATGCTACGCTTTTAAAAGAAGGAAACAACGTAAGAATCTCGGGAGAAGATGTAGAAAGAGGAACATTCTCGCACCGTCATGCGGTAGTTAAAACCGAAGATACAGAGGAAGAATATGTGCCGTTGAAAGAGATTTCTGAGAGTAGATTTGATATTTACAATTCGCACCTTTCAGAATATGGAGTTTTAGGATTCGATTACGGCTATGCAATGGCCTCTCCCAATACCTTAACTATTTGGGAAGCACAGTTTGGAGACTTTGTGAACGGAGCACAAATTATTGTAGACCAGTATTTATCAGCTGCTGAAGAAAAATGGAAAATCCAGAATGGATTGGTAATGCTTCTTCCTCACGGATTTGAAGGTCAGGGTGCTGAACACTCATCTGCGCGTTTAGAAAGATTTTTAGGCCTTTGTGCTAATGAAAATATGACGGTTGCGAATATTACGACACCAGCCAACTATTTTCATTTATTAAGAAGACAATTAAAATGGAAGTTTAGAAAGCCATTGGTAGTCATGACGCCTAAATCCTTATTGAGACATCCTAAGGTGGTTTCTTCATTGGAAGATTTTGCAACTGGTACATTCCAGCCAATTATCGATGATGAGTTTGCTGTAGCAGAAAAGGTTGAAAAAGTTGTACTTTGCTCAGGTAAAATCTATTACGAACTTCATGCAAAAAGAGAAGAGCGCAACTGTGATAATATTGCCCTGGTAAGATTAGAACAACTTTATCCATTGAATAAAGAATCTATTAACAGTATTATTGAGAAATATAGTGCTAAAAAGCAAATACTTTGGGTTCAAGAAGAACCTGAAAATATGGGAGCGTGGGCTTATATTTTGAGAACGCTACGCCATACTGGGATCGATGTAATTGCTCCGGTGGCGAGTGGTTCTCCTGCTCCTGGTTCTCACAAAATGTTCGAAAGAAACCAAAACAATGTACTTAACCAGGTTTTTGACTGTAATGATGAACCTGCAAAACGTCCTGTGACTGCATAATTAACTATTAAATAACATTTAAATAATATAAACCCGATGTCAATATTAGAAATGAAAGTCCCGTCTCCGGGAGAATCGATTACAGAAGTTGAAATCGCATCTTGGTTGGTGAAGGACGGCGATTTTGTTGAAAAAGATCAACCTATTGCAGAGGTAGATTCTGACAAGGCAACTCTTGAACTTCCGGCAGAAGAAAGCGGTATCATTACGCTAAAAGCAGAAGAGGGTGATGTAGTACAGGTTGGACAGGTAGTGTGTCTAATCGATCGATCTGCTACAAAACCTGAAGGTGACGCAGCTCCAAAACAGGAGAACGCAGAGGCTCCAAAAGCGGAAGAGAAAGTGGTTGAAAAACCTGAAATTGTTCAGAAGCAGGAAGAAAAACCAGCGTCGTACGCTACAGGAACACCTTCTCCAGCAGCAAAGAAAATCCTTGATGAAAAAGGAGTTGATGCAGCACAAGTTAAAGGATCGGGTAAAGATGGAAGAATCATGAAACAGGATGCCGAAACTGCTGCAGTACCAGCAATGGGATCTACATCTTCAACAGCAGGATCTCGTGCGGTAAATACTACTAAACTTTCTATGTTACGTAGAAAATTGGCGACGAGATTGGTTTCTGTTAAAAATGAAACAGCAATGCTGACAACTTTCAACGAAGTTGACATGTCTGAAATCTTCAGAATCAGAAAACAATACAAAGAAGAATTTTCTCAAAAACATGGTATTGGACTTGGCTTTATGTCTTTCTTCACCAAGGCAGTTACCAGAGCATTGCAAATGTATCCGGATGTAAATGCATCTATCGACGGAGACTTTAAAAATAACTACGAATTCTGTGATATTTCAATCGCCGTTTCGGGTCCAAAAGGTCTAATGGTTCCAGTATTAAGAAATGCGGAGAATATGACTTTCAGAGGGGTAGAGGCTAACATTAAAGCACTAGCGGATAAAGTTCGTGAAGGAAATATCAGCGTTGATGAAATGACAGGCGGTACGTTTACGATCACCAATGGTGGAGTATTTGGTTCGATGTTATCTACGCCAATTATCAATCCTCCGCAATCTGCGATTTTAGGAATGCACAATATTATCCAACGTCCTGTAGCAGTGGATGGTCAGGTTGTAATTCGTCCGATGATGTATTTGGCAATGTCTTATGACCACCGCATTATTGATGGTAGGGAGTCAGTAGGTTTCCTTGTAGCAGTTAAAGAAGCTATTGATAATCCTGTAGAATTCTTGATGGGCGGAGATGAGCGCAAAGCGTTGGAACTATAAGAAAACACCCTAATATTCAAATTATTAAATCCTGCCTATAAAAAGGCGGGATTTTTGTATTCTGCAAACAAACACATTGATATGTTCTCTACCATTACTTTCGACATTAAAGTTTCGGTGTACCCTGAGTACGATATAAAGAACAGTTTTCCCTCCGAAAACCGTTTTGTGTTTCGGTATCATGTCACCATTGAGAACCTTAGTGAGCATCCAATTTTGCTTCTAAAACGCAAATGGCTTATTTATGACGTGGGTTTTGGCTATACGGAAGTAGAGGGTGATGGTGTCATTGGTTTAACTCCGGAAATCGCTCCTGGTGAAACCTTCAAATACTTTTCAAACGTGGTTTTGCGATCAGGTGTGGGAAGTATGAGTGGCTATTACTACTGTGTTAATCAACTCACCAAAGATTCTTTAGAGATTGAAATACCGAAATTTAATTTAATTGCGGAAGTATTGAGCAATTAGTTCTTTGCATACTCTGAACGGTAAGTTTTCGGTGATATACCATTTTTCCTTTTAAAAAATTTTCCAAATGCGCTTTGGTCGCTGAAATGTAGTAGGTCAGAAATCTCCTGTATGCTGTATATCGGCTGTTTTAATAAAAGCCTTGCTTCACTGTTAATGAGCTGAAAAATAAAATCTGAAACCGTTTGTCCTGTAAGGCGTTTTACAATAAGCGTCAGATAGTGTGGACTGATATTAAGTTGCTCAGCATAAAAATTTACAAGGTGTTTTTTCTTTGTAAGACTCCGCCAGGACGGTCAAAAACCTTTGAAAATATATTTTGTCTCTAGGGATCTTCGTAGGCGATTCTGGTGTTTTATTTTCTATGATGTTGCTTAAATCCAAGAAAAAAATATTAAAATCATTTCTTTGTGAAATAAATGTTTGCTGTTTCCCACTGCTTTACCTACAAATTCCATCCGTTTCTTAAGCAGATTAGATTCTTCTATAGTTAAGTTCAATATCGGTTGCTTGAACATTTTAGCGCCATATTTCGCCTTCTTATAAATCATATCGGAGGAATACATTTCCTTTATATATTCTTCTGTTACGTACATAGATTGAATGGTAATACCTCCCTCCATATTTATAATCTTAAAAAAATGTCCCGCTGAAAGCAGTAAAATTTGGTTTTTTTTAACTTCAAATGGCTTGAAGTTGATTTCGATCGTAGCTTTTCCTTGTTCTACTAAAATAAACAGCGTGGCTTTTAAGTAAATGCTGAGTTCATAATATTTTTCTAAAGCGGAAAAATCCATTCTTCGCTGACTGGTCTCCGTCCCAATATCCTCAAGATTATAATGTTTATCCTTGTGAAGCACCTGCTGCATGATAAAAGTTTTTATGGTAACTATATTCAAATTAAACCAATTTTAATAAACTTGGGCTGATTAGTTTTTCAAACATTCAGCAAATTCCAATTCCAGGTTTTGGAAATAATTTTTCATTAGAAGCCAAACAGTTAGTGTACACTGGTGCAGCACTAAAAAAATCAATAGAAAACAGTGAAATTGATAGTGAACTTGCATCGTTAAGTCTCAAAGAAGAACAGCAAAATATTCGTTTTTTGTTGGCGGGTAATTATCTCGAACTTCAAAAACTAAACAATCAGGAAGAAGTCATCGTTAAAAATATAGAGCAGACCAACGAGTTAAACCGATATCTAAACAATTTGGTGCTCCTCACCGAAATGTTAGATGCAGATAACCAGCGGTTAGCAGCACAACTTGATGTAGAAAATGCAAAAATCAATATTCTGTATCATTTCTACCATTTGAAAAAAATCTCCGGAACACTTTAATAAAACTTACAGGACGACATGAAACATAAAACGAAAAAGAGAATTTATAATATCCTATTAATCACAGTAGTTGCCGCAGGTATTAGTTGGGTAGCATCAAAATTTATCCATCTTGGAAATGTAGAGTTTACCGACAATGCTCAGGTAAAACAATTAATAATTCCGGTGAATGCGCGAGTTGAGGGTTATATTAAAGAAATTCGATTTGAAGAATATCAACCGGTTAAAAAGGATGATACATTAGTGATTATTGAAAATTCTGAACATCTTATAAGTATAGCGCAGGCCGAAGCGAATCTTCAAAATGCTATTGCTGGAAAGTCTGTTGCTGCCTCTTCAGTAAATACCGCAGATAATAATGTTGCAGTAACCGAGGCTGCCATTGCAGAAGTTTTAACGCTGCTCAACAATGCTGAAAGCGAATACCAACGTTACTCCAAACTTTATCAAAAGGAAAGTGTTACACAGCAGGAATATGAAGTCTATAAAACCAAATATTTAGTACTCAAAGCTAAATATGAGGCTATGCAGAAACAAAAAACGTCTGCAGCCTTATTTAAAAATGAACAATACATCCGGACCGGACAAAATGATGCTGACATTAAATTAGCGAAAACAAGGTTAGACATAGCAAAATTAAATCTTTCTTATACTATCATTACGGCGCCGACAGATGGTTTCGCCGGAAGAAAAAACCTGCAGATCGGACAATTTATTCAGCAGGGGCAAACATTGGTTGATGTGGTAGACAATCATGAAAAGTGGATTGTAGCGAATTTCAAGGAAACACAAACGCAAAGAATTTTAGAAGGAGCCGAAGTGGAAGTGAAAGTAGATGCAATGCCAAATAAAGTCTTCAAGGGTTACGTAGAATCTATTGCCGATGCCACTGGTGCCAGTTTTTCAGTTTTGCCTCAAGATAACTCCGCCGGTAATTTCGTCAAAGTACAACAAAGAATTCCTGTTCGCATCGAGTTCAGCAAGGAGAATGACCCAAAACTTCTTCGGAAATTGAGAGCCGGGATGAATGTAGAAGTTGAAGTTAAATATTAATACGATTTCAGAAGAACTATTATGGCACATCATGCTCCTTCGGGTCCATTTTCTATCCCTGCAATTAATAATGTAATTCCGGAGAAAGCCAAACCTTGGATTTATATACTTTTTGTTATCATCTTTCAGTTCTCAGGTGGAGTTTATCTTGCGACTATGAACGAAATGGTTGGAGAAACAGCATTGATGCATGAGGATATTTTGATGGCGGGATATGCCTCGTTGGCGGGCATGACTTTAGTCTACACGTTTATGCTTAGGCTAAAGATGAGATTTATGTCCAAATTTTCTCTGATTTTTACGAGTTTTGGACTTATACTAGCAAACATGATCACCCTTAATACTACCTTGATAGGTGTTATTACTGCATCCTTATTTACTTTATATTTTTTTGCAAAAGGTAAAAGATCGTATAAGACTACTTTCTATATTGGCTTTACTGCAATCATAGGTTATTTGATATTGATGTATTTTGTAATCGATTATGGCACGTCCCTCGAAATGCTATATTTCCCGATACTCTTAAGAAATTTCGGATATGTAGTGATAGCGATTGTGCTATTGACCGGATTGACGAGAATCCCCTTTAACCATTTTTTTTCAGGCATTAAGCGTTCAGTCTTTCGTGGGAGTAGCTGTAGGAAGTATAATTGGAAGCGCCGTCGTAGATCATTTATTTGAGCATATGGTGAAGAATAATTATACCAAGATAATGGCTTCCTTTCACGGGGTAAATAATCAACTCTCAAAAACACCAATGGAGAATATAATACAAGTGGTTAATAAGCAGGCTATGATGGTATCATTTAAAGAAATCTATGGTTGGCTGTTAATAGCTGCCATCCTTTTCTTCATTGTTTTCCTCTTTTACAAATACCCGTACTATCCTAAAAATGTTAAATATCCGAAACTGAAAACAATCCGTAAATTCCTTAAAAGGAAAATTGCTTGATTTTAATTTTTTACTAACTGCTTTCTTTTTGGAAGCAGTTTTTTATTTAAAGATGCTTGATGCTCTTCTTTAAAACTTCCTGCACTTCGTCGTTACGAGTTACCATTAATTTATCAAATGCCAGCAGTGATATTTTCGCACAAACTTCAGCATCATCTCCGGCACGATGATGATTGAACGAAATTTGATGTTCTTCTGCCAAACTTTTTAAACCATATCGAGAGAGGTTCTTCCAAGATTTTTTGGCGATGGCGATGCTGCACAAGTAGTTAATTTTCGGTTTGAAGAACCCATAATAATCCAAACAGCTTCTGAGGACGCCGGCGTCAAACGCTGCATTGTGAGCAATCATTAGATTTCCGTACATCAAATTTTCGGCTTCATGCCAAATATCCTCAAAAGTGGGTGCATCATGAACATCTTCAGGGGTGATGCCATGTACGTCAATGTTTCTTGGGTGGAAATAAGGAAAGCTTGGCGGTTTTATTAGCCAAGTTTGGGTTTTGACAATTACTCCGTTTTCCACAACGCAAATCCCCATTTCACAGGCAGAATTCCGTTCATGAGTAGCTGTTTCAAAATCTATGGCGCAGAAGTCGATCATTCGTTAAAATCCAGTAGAGAGGAGTTTTGTTCTTTTCTGGTGATTAGAATTTTATCAACTCTTTGCCCGTCTTTGTCAATAATCTCTAATTCTAGATCTTCAATGAGAACTTTCTGTCCAACTGCGGTGGAACCTTGTGTTTCTCTAAGAAAGAACCCTGTAATCGTGGTATAGTTATCCCGGTTATCGAAATCGTAACTTAAATCAAAGTATTTTAGAAACTCAACGATAGGTACTTGTCCGTCGGCAAGCCATGAGCTTTCATCTCGTTGCGTAATTCTGTAATCAAACTCATCGTCGTTCACCATATCACCCACCAAAGCATCCAGAACGTCATCCATCGTCATCATTCCGACCGTATTTCCGTACTCATCAATGACAATCCCGTAATGGTTTTTCTCTCTTTTAAAAAGTTCCAGAACTTTATAAGCAAAGTAATTTTCGTTCAAATAAACAGGCTGTCGCAGATAATTTTCAAGGTTAAAGTTTTCTGGATTTTCAATCGGGAATAAATCTTTTAGGAGAACGATTCCCAAAATGTGGTCTAGATTATTGCCAGAAGTTACCGGATAGGCAGCATGTTTTTGGTCTTTAATTTTATTCAGAACAGTCTCTAAGCTGTCGTTGACATTAAAAAAGGTAACTGCTGTTCTGTGGGTAAGCAACGTGTTGACTTTTCGGTCGCCCAGCTCAAAAACGCGCTCTACAATACTATGTTCTATCGCATCAATTTCACCTTCCTGAGCACTTTCTTTGACGATTGATTTAATTTCTTCTTCAGTTACTGTGCTGTCCGAATGATTCTTAATTCCGAAAATTTTCAACACAAGATTGTTAGAAGTAGTTAGTAGCCAAACAAATGGTGAAGTTATCTTACTTAGAATATCCATCGGTTTAGAAACTGTTGTAATAATTTTTTCCGGATAGGTCATCGCAATTCGCTTGGGTAGCAACTCGCCAAGTAAAATGGAAAGATAAGTGACGAATATTACAATAGCCGTAGTTGCCAGACTTTTTGAATAAGGCTGAAGTGCCGGGATTTTATCTAAAAAACCTTGGAAATCATTGGTTAAATTTTCCCCGGAATAAACCCCTAATAAAATACCAATTAAGGTGATGCCAATTTGTACTGTTGAGAGAAATTTGGTGGGATTTTCAGAGAGTTCCAGCGCTTTTTTTGCGCCGCCACTACCTTTTTTTCTTTCATTTTCAAGTTTGAAGCGTCGGGAAGAAACCAATGCCATTTCTGACATAGAGAAAATACCGTTAAGTAAAACAAGTAGTATGATGATGAGTAATTCCATTGATGTAATTATCTACAAATATAAAGTTTTGGAGGGTATAATATTAACCGAGAAAATGTTTAAAGATGATCCATTTTGTTTGAAAATAATTCCGGATTTGATTGCTTTGGCGGCGTTTCAGCGTGCCCGGAATTTGGGCATAGAAACTGAAATGTGCTTTAAGAACCGCTAAGAAATGCTTAAAACCTAACTTGAAACCAAAATAAAAAGCTGCAACACCATCTAAAATCAAACGAATGAAAATAATGAACAGCAATTGCGGGAAAGGTAGATTTTTTAGCAACATTGAGAAATTATTGCGGATGTTTAAAAAGGTCTTACTTGGACTTTGCTTGCTCAGCGTTCCGCCACCAACGTGATAAACGGCTGATTTGCCTGTGTAAAATATTTTTCCGCCGTTATTTTTAATTCGCCAACATAAATCAATTTCTTCTTGATGCGCAAAAAATCTTTCATCAAATCCATTCTGCTCCCAAAAAACTTCAGATCGGATAAATAAACAACAGCCCGACGCCCAGAATATTTCTGTTTCGTCATCATATTGGCCTTTATCTTCCTCTATATTTTCAAATATTCGTCCACGGCAATAAGGATAGCCCAAATTGTCGATTAAACCTCCACCTGCACCGGCAAATTCAAAATAATTTTTTCGGTTATAATCCAGTATTTTAGGTTGAACAGCGGCAATGCTAGAATCGCTTTTAAATAGTTCAAGAACCGGGTTAAGCCAATTTGGAGTGACCTCTACATCAGAATTCAGCAAACAATAAATCTCTTCCTTAACAAACTTCAACCCTTCATTATATCCTCCTGCGAAACCAAAATTTTGGCTATTTTGAATAATTTCCACGGACGGAAAACGCGATTGTAAAAAAGCCACGGAGTCATCTGTCGAGCAGTTGTCAATAACATATATACTAGTCTCTGGAGAGTGCTGAAGAACGTTAGGTAAAAACTTTTCAAGCCAATTTTTTCCGTTCCAGTTCAAGATTACAATAGCAACTCTCATTTATGCTTCAGTTGAATTCATTACTTTAATCGCATGTTGATATTTCCATCGACGGTGCGACCAGAGATAGTTATCAGGATTCTTATTAATGGTGTTTTCAAGTCGTTGATGAAACTTATTCACGACCTCAAATTCCTCAAATTTTTCTCCATCAGGATAAATACGATAATAATTTACTTGATAATATCCCCGTTTCACTTTTTTCATGTCACAATAAATAAATGCAAGATCCATACGAGTTGCAAGCTTATCGTATCCAATAAAAGCAGGTGTTCTCTGGTTCAGAAAATTTAGACCATAGGAAACTTCCGAAACATGTGGAGTTTGGTCTGCCACAAACATGTAAGCAGAATTGCCATCGTTTTGATTACGGAAAATATGCCGTACCACTTCCTTGGCTTCTACTGCTTGATTGCCGAAGCGGTTGCGGACTTTAAGGATGTTATCTTCCCAGAATTTACTTTGTACCCGTCGGTAAACGGCAAAACTTTTTTCCTGTGGCAGGATGGTGGCTAAAGCGGTAAACCATTCCCAGTTAAACACATGTCCGGCAAGAAAGATGATATTTTTGTTTTCAGCTTTTGCTTCATGGAAAACATCCTGATTAAGATGCTGCACCCGAACCCTTAGCTCCAAAGACGAGATGGTGAATGATTTGATGAGTTCAACGATATAATCGCAGAAATTCCGGTAGAATTTTCTTCTGATTTTGAGAAGTTCTTCATCAGATTTCTCTGGAAACGAATTTTTTAAATTGGCACTGACCACTTTTTTACGATAACCTACAACATGATAAATCATAATGAAGATATAGTCGGAAATCAGATAATGAATCCAGAGTGGTAAGCGTGAAAAAAGCAGGATGATTTGAAATAAAAAATTCATAAACTCCGCAAATTTAGCAATTATTAACGTGATGGTTGATGCTTAATTTCGTTATTTTGCATCTCAATCTATTAATAAAACCTCGATGAAATACAGTACAATAAGAATATTTTCCATGTCATTGCTTTTAGCAGCAGGTATTGCAACTGCACAAACAACCGTAACTCCTGGAAGTGCAGATCAGGATTCTGTAGCGCTGGCTAAGAAGAAAGCTGCAGAGGAAAGAGCTAAACTACCTAAGCCGTATAATGCCGACGAAGATGCAACCAAAAAGATTGCTGAGTTGGTGGAAAAGGCGCAGAAAGAAAACAAGAATATTATCCTTCAAGCTGGCGGAAACTGGTGTATATGGTGCTTAAGGTTCAATAATTTTGTTGAAACAACTCCAGAACTGAAGAAAATTGTAGATGAAAATTTTCTTTATTATCACCTTAACTTCTCCCCTGAAAATAAGAATGAAGAAGTATTTGCAAGATATGATAATCCAGGTGCGAAATACGGATATCCGGTCTTTGTAGTTTTAGACAAAAATGGGAAAATGATTCACACCCAAGATTCCGCAGTATTAGAAGAAGGTAAAGGTTACAGTATTGAAAAAGTAAAGGAGTTCTTTTTAAAGTGGACTTCCAAATCTTAGAAATTAAATCCCGCCTCAGGCGGGATTTTTTTATGATAATAATTTTTTAACCCAGGAAAGTTTCTTTTCGGTATAGGGAGGATACTTAATATTAGGTTCACCCCACGTTGCGCGATCTAAAACTGCCTTTTGGTGAGAAAATGTGTCAAACCCAAATTTTCCATGATAATTTCCGATACCCGATTTACCCACACCGCCAAAAGGCAGGTTGTCGTTGCTTAAGTGCATCATTACATCATTGATGCATCCACCACCAAATGAAATTTTAGATAGAAATTGTTCTTTTTCATCTCTGTCGGTTGAAAATAAATAAGCTGCAAGTGGCTTATCCAAACCGGCGATTTTATTGATGACCTCAGAATAACTAGAATAAGTTATAACCGGAAGAACAGGCCCGAAAATTTCCTCTTGCATCACCGCATCGTTCCAATCCACATGATGCAGGATTGTAGGTTCAATATATCTGGATTCTTGTGTGTAATTTCCACCGAAATAAACTTTAGATGGATCAATGTAAGAAATGAGCCTTTCAAAATTTTTCTCGTTAATAATTTTGGTATAGTGCTCCGAATTCGGTCGATAATCGAATTTAATAATTTGTGCCTTCAAAGCATCTAAAAAACTGTCTTTAACTTTCTCATCAATAACAAGATAATCAGGAGCTACGCACGTTTGACCTGCATTGATGAATTTTCCCCAGACAATACGTCTTGCAGCCATCTCAAAGTCTGAATTTGCAGTAACAATGCATGGGCTTTTCCCGCCTAGTTCTAAAGTTACAGGAGTGAGGTTCTTCGCTGCAGCTTCATACACGATTTGACCAACTTTTGTACTTCCTGTAAAAAATATTTTATCAAACTTCAGTTTTAGGATTTCAGTTATCTCGTCAACCCCACCTTCCACCACGTAAAGATACTCTGGTGGGAAGTTTTCATTAATTAATTTTCCCATCAATCTCATAGTATTTTCTGCGACCTCACTTGGCTTTAATATACAGGTGTTACCTGCTGCAAGCGAGGCAATCATTGGCGAAAGAGATAATTGAAAAGGGTAATTCCAAGCACCAATTACAAGCGTACAACCTACAGGTTCTGGATAAATACGACTGCTCCCAAACTGATTGGCGAGATTGGTACTGACCTTTTTAGGCTTTGCTAAAGATTTTAAATTTTTTAAATAGTAATCAATGTCTTTTAAAACAAATGAAATTTCAGTAGTATAAGTGTCAAATTTTGATTTACCAAAGTCTGCGTGAATAGCCGAATAGAATTGATCTTCATTGACTAAAATTAAGTCTCTAAGCTTTTCGAGGTAACGCCTTCTGAATTTTAAACTTTTCGTTTTCTGGCTTTCAAAAAATGTTTGTTGCCCGTTTAATATTTCTTCAAAATTCATTACTTTTATTTTAACATTTTAACAAAAGTAGCGTAAATACAGACACTATACCATAATGAATTTCAAAGGTAAAAACGTGCTAATAACCGGAGAAAATCGTTGGAGAGAGAAGCTTATTGAGTGTAAAAAGAAAATGTTGGCAATGCCACTTCCTTACTGGTTTATAAGACTGTCGCAGGGTTTGCTGCCGCTGCCAGCATTCGACTGGGTGATGAGAAATGTGTTTGGAATTTACGACACCATGAAGGATTTTAAAGGGCGTTAGCAAAAGAAGTAAAGTTTTATCTATGAATTTAAATTTATAGCATAAAATAATTTTTGTGATAATAAAGTTCTTTTAATTTCCGTAAATTTGTGCATCTAAAAAAGTAAAAAGAAAGAATGGATTCCTACAAAAACCCATTGGAAGAACGCTATTCCAGTGAGGAAATGCTTTTTAATTTCTCTCACAACAACAAATTCCGCACATGGCGTAGACTCTGGATTGCTCTGGCAGAAATTGAAAAAGATTTGGGCCTCGAGATTACCGACGAACAAATTCAGGAACTTAAAGCTCAAGCAGAGAATATTGATTACGATAAGACTGCTGAGTACGAAAAGAAATTTCGCCACGATGTTATGGCGCACGTTCATGCTTATGGCGATGTAGCTCCTTCTGCAAAAGGAATTATTCATCTTGGTGCAACGTCAGCGTTTGTTGGAGATAATACCGATTTAATTCAGATTCGTGACGGACTTTTAATCTTGAAGCGCAAATTGGTCAACGTTATTAAAAATCTGTCTGATTTTGCTTTGCAGTATAAAGATATGCCAACTTTAGGCTTTACTCATTTTCAGCCGGCTCAGCTAACCACGGTTGGTAAAAGAGCAACACTATGGCTTCAGTCATTACTTTTGGATTTTGAAGAGTTAGAGTTTTTCCTTGAAACATTAAGATTCCGTGGAGTTAAAGGTACCACCGGAACTGCCGCCAGTTTTCTTGAACTTTTCAATGGAGATTATGATAAAGTTAAACACCTCGACAAAGAACTGTCCTTAAGATTTGGCTTTGAAAAGGTCTTTGGCGTATCGGGGCAAACTTATGATCGTAAAATAGATGCGAAAGTTGTTTCGTTACTTTCAAATATTGCACAGTCAGCGCATAAATTCACGAATGACCTTCGTCTTCTTCAAAATTTAAAGGAAATTGAGGAACCATTTGAGAAAAACCAAATTGGGTCATCAGCGATGGCATACAAAAGAAACCCGATGCGTTCAGAGCGTATTGGCGCCCTTGCAAAATATGTAATGTCACTTTCTTCCAGTTCTGCGATGGTAGCAGCCACACAGTGGTTTGAACGTACATTAGATGATTCTGCAAATAAAAGGTTGACCATTCCGCAAGCGTTTTTAGCGGTGGATGCTATCCTTTTAATTTGGAACAACATCATGAATGGGATTGTAGTATACGAAAATCGTATCAACAAGCATATCATGGAAGAACTTCCTTTTATGGCGACGGAATACATCATCATGGAAGAAGTGAAAGCCGGCGGAGATCGTCAGGAAATCCATGAAACAATCCGGATTCATTCTATGGAAGCTTCCAAAAAAGTAAAAATGGAAGGCAAGGAGAATGATCTAATCGAAAGGATTATGAATGACAGTTCTTTAAAGATGGATAAATCCAGAATTATGGAAGTGCTCGACCCTAAAAACTTCATCGGTTTTGCACCGATACAAACAGAGGAGTTTATTAAGAACGAAGCACAACCCATCCTAGATAAATATGCAGATTTAATCGGCCTTGATGCAGATCTTAAAGTATAAACTTGTGCAGCTTTTTCGGCTGCATTTTTAATTTAAATAGAAGTGACAGTTTAGTCTGCACTTTCCATAATAGAAGATGAACAGAAGAATCTTTG
This sequence comes from Kaistella sp., assembly GCA_041913105.1. Lineage (GTDB taxonomy): Bacteria > Bacteroidota > Bacteroidia > Flavobacteriales > Weeksellaceae > Kaistella. Next base: position 166,621 of record JAYSFV010000001.1, read on the forward strand.
TAGAGAAAAGAGGGATTTTTGATGTAGAAAGCCCCAAAGTTTTTAGTGAAATCAAACAAGTCGTTTCCGCAATTCAGGACGTGAAGGTATATAATGTGTACGACATATTTGGCCTTGACGAGAACGAATTTGAAAAGGTTGTAAATAACACTTTTGTTGATCCGGTTACTGATGTACTCCACCATGACAATCCTGCGAAAGACGTCCATTTTGCAACCGAATTTTTACCCGGACAGTATGACCAGCGTGCAGATTCCGCACAACAGTGTATCGTACTTCTAACAGGAAATTCTATAGCGCAGGTTAGAAGTGGGAAATTAATGGAGTTTACTGGAGTGTCTGCTGAAGATCTTCCCAAAATTAAAGATCTGCTCATTAATAAAATAGAATCCAAGGAGAAGAATCTCGAGGTATTGGAAATTCCAGCTGAAGAAGTGCCTGAGCCTGTAATTACACATGATGGGTTTATCGACTTTTCAGAAGAAGAACTTAAAAATTTCTATGACAATCATGGCTTTGCGTTAGGATTGGACGATTTAGAGCATATTCAGCAATATTTTAAGGCTGAAAAACGCAATCCAACGGAAACTGAACTGAAAGTATTGGACACGTATTGGAGTGACCATTGCCGTCATACCACTTTTGAGACAGCTTTAACACATATTAAATTTGAAGGTCCTTACAAAGACACTTTAGAAAAAATTTTTGAAGATTATCAGTCCAAGAGAAAGTTTTTAGGTCGAGAGCATAAAGCGGTTTCATTAATGGATTTAGGTACAATTGCTGCGAAATATCTTCATAAGACCGGTAATCTTGACAATCTAGTCGTTTCTGATGAAATTAATGCCTGTACGGTGGAAATTGAAGCAGAATATGATGGCAAGAAAGAACCGTGGTATCTGCTTTTCAAAAACGAAACACATAACCACCCAACGGAAATTGAACCTTTCGGAGGTGCTTCAACCTGCTTAGGCGGTGCAATTCGCGATCCTTTATCTGGTAGGGCGTATGTTTACCAAGCAATGCGTCTGAGCGGGGCAGGCGATGTTTTAGAACCTATCTCTCAAACCTTAGCTGGAAAACTACCTCAACGCACCATAACCAAACAAGCAGCTAATGGGTATTCATCTTATGGAAACCAGATCGGTCTTGCTACCACGTTGGTAAGCGAAATATATCACGAGGGATACAAAGCTAAAAGAATGGAAGTTGGCTTCGTTGTTGGTGCTGTTCCACAATCTTGGGTACGACGAGAGAAGCCTGTGCCCGGCGATATTGTTATAGTGCTTGGTGGTGCTACAGGTCGAGATGGCGTAGGAGGTGCAACTGGATCATCCAAAGAACAGGATGAAACTTCAATACACACTTTATCGACAGAAGTTCAGAAGGGGAATGCTGTTGAAGAGCGTAAAATTCAGCGTTTGTTTAGGAATCCCGAGGTTACTCGACTAATTAAAAAGTCTAATGATTTTGGTGCTGGAGGAGTTTCAGTAGCTATTGGTGAGATTGCTAATAGTTTAGAAATCGATTTAGATGTAATGCCATTAAAATATGGTGGATTAAATGGTACAGAACTCGCCATTTCTGAGTCTCAAGAAAGAATGGCAGTCGTTATTTCTGCAGCAGATAAAGATCGATTTATTGAATTCTGTGAAAAGGAAAATATTTATGCTTTCCAGATTGCAAAAGTTACCGATAGTGGCAGGATGCAAATGTATTGGCAAGGAAATAAAATTGTCGACCTCAGTCGCGATTTTTTAGATACCAATGGATGTGCGAAGTCGCAATCAGCGGAAATCAGCCATCTAAAAGAAATTACAACACAGGAAATTCCTTTTACCCAAGAAAATTTCACCAAATTATTAGCAGATAAAAATATAGCTTCTCAAAAAGGACTTCATGAAATGTTTGATGCTTCGGTAGGGGGCACAACTGTCGCGATGCCTTTTGGGGGCAAATACCAGGAAACATTAATGGAGGGTAGTGTTCAGACGCTTCCAATTCTTCATGCCAAGGATGTGGAGACAGTTTCTTTGGCAAGCTGGGGATTTGACGCTGATCTTTCCGCAGAGAATTCAATGCTGGGAGCTGCCAATGCAGTGATTGAAAGTGTTACCAAGATTGTGGCGATGGGTGGAAATTACAAGAATACCCGCTTAAGCTTTCAGGAATATTTCGAAAAATTAGGTTCTGATCCTCAGAAATGGGGAAAACCATTAGCTTCTTTGCTTGGGGCTTATGACGCTCAAATGAATTTCGATCTGGCCGCCATTGGTGGTAAAGATTCTATGAGTGGGACTTATCAAGATATCAATGTACCCCCAACACTCATTTCATTTGCTTGTGCACATGGAGAGAAAAAGAATATCATCTCACCTGAGTTTAAATCCGCTGGTAATAAACTGTATTACTTCCAGCATCAATCTCAAGAAAATGGTCTTCCAAATTATAATCAACTGAAAGATATTTTTGAGTTTGTACATGAAAATATTAAATCTAAAAAGATTGTTTCGGTGAAGACTGTTAAGGATGGTGGGGTTGCCGTAGCTTTGGCAAAAATGAGTTTTGGTAATAAACTCGGAGCGACAATCAGTATAGATGAAAAACTGTTACTTTCTAAAAATATTGGAAGTTTAATAATTGAATCAACTACAGATCTACAAAACAATAATCTTCAAGAAATAGGTGAAGTTAAAAGTGATAAAAATATCATAATCAATAATTTAACCTTTGAGATCGAAAATTTACTTAAAATAAATAAGTCACTTTTTGAAGATTTGTTTCCAACCGTTGAGAAAGAAAAAATTGTTGTTGAATTTGATGCTGAGTTAAATTCCACTCAAGAAAGAGAAATCAAAATTGTTAAGCACGCTCTAGTACAACCGAAAGTTTTTGCGCCGATTTTTCCAGGAACCAATTGTGAGTATGAAACACAAAATGCATTCCGAAAAGAAGGAGCTGAAGTTAGAAGTTTACCATTAAAAAATATCAATCACCAACTCCTTAACGAAAGCATTGATGCGTGGGTGCAGGAGATCGAGCAGTCGCAAATCCTGGTTTTTTCTGGTGGATTTTCAGCCGGAGATGAGCCTGATGGTTCAGCTAAATTCATCGTGAATGTGTTGAAAAATCAGAAAATGAAAGATGCTGTTCACAAACTTTTAGAGAGAGATGGGATGATTCTCGGAATTTGTAATGGTTTTCAGGCTTTAGTGAAATCTGGTTTGTTGGCTTATGGGGAAATTCGGGATTTGGATGAAAATTCACCAACGCTGGCGTATAATGCTATTGGGCGACATATTTCCCAGATGGTTAATGTAAAAGTTGTCAACGATGATTCGCCTTGGCTAAAAGGGATGAGAGATGAAGTGTATACGATTCCTCTTTCGCATGGCGAAGGTCGTTTTGTAGCTTCGGAAGATGTTTTAAAAGAGCTCTATACAAATGGTCAGATTGCTACGCAATACGTGGATTTTGATGGGAATATCGCACATGGAATGCCGATGAATCCTAATAATTCCTTATTTGGTATTGAAGGAATTACCTCTCTTAACGGAAAGATATATGGTCGTATGGGACATCCCGAGCGCTATTCCGAAGGTTTGATGAAAAATATTCCTCATGTTGCGTACCACAATATCTTTAAAAATGGAGTTGAATATTTTAAGTAAATAAGTCTTTTACCTTATAAATAATGAATATAAGTGAATATCCTTATGACACTATAAGCTTTTAGCCTTATAAACTCTAATTATAAGTTATTTTACTTATATTTGAAATATGATTGCAGTAATTACAGGAGATATTATTAATTCTCAGAATTCAGACTCTATTTGGATGCCTCACCTAAAGGAGTTGTTCGGGTCATGGGCGGAAGGTCCGGAAAACTGGGAAATTTATCGGGGCGACGAGTTTCAGGTTAAAAGTTCGGTCAACGAAGTTTTAACTAGAGCTTTAATGATTAAATCGCTAATTAAAACATTTGAAAATCTCGACGTTAGATTGGCAATCGGAGTTGGTAACGAAGTTTTTCTGTCAGAAAAAATCACGGAATCCAACGGATCTGCGTATGTTAATTCGGGGCGTTTACTTAATGATATTAAAAGTGAAGGTCGAAGTTTAGCAATCTGCACGGATAACGAAAAGGTTAATAGAGACCTTAATATTCTTTTTAAATGGGCATCAATTGATTATGACAACTGGTCAGTGGCAACCGCAGAAATTGTACATCGATTATTAATGAATAAAAATCTAACCCAAGAGGAACTTGCAAAGGATTTAAGAATATCTCAGTCGTCGGTAAGTCAGCGTTTAAAACGCGCAAACTACGATCTGATACAAGAAACAGACGATTTCTTTAGAAAAAAAATAGCAGAACTATAAATGATTTTAGTTCCCCTTATATTGGCTCATTTAATCGGAGATTTTATTCTTCAGCCCAACTCATGGGTAATTGATAAGGAACGGAAAAAGGCTAGAAGCAAATTCTTGTATTGGCACGTCTTAATCCATATCGCCCTCGCCATGATTTTTCTTTGGAACATTCATCTGTGGTGGATTGCCGTTGCCATTGGAGTAAGCCACTTCCTTATCGATTGGGCTAAATTAGAATTTCAAACCCATAAATCTAAAAGAACGTGGTTCTTTGCAGATCAAATGCTACACTTGTTGGTAATCGTAGCGCTCTCACAATGGTATTATCCATATTGGGAGTTTCAGGACTTTTTTAACCAAATCAATATCAAGCTGCTTACCGCAGTGGTTTTTCTTACGGTTCCTGCTTCCGTGCTGATTAAAACCATCATTTCGGTTTGGACGCCCGTTGCAGAAAATCAAAATAAAATTCAAACCGAATCACTAATTAATGCTGGTAAATATATTGGGATCTTAGAAAGGTTGCTGGTTTTCGTCTTTATCATCGTCAATCACTGGGAAGGCGTTGGTTTTATGATCGCAGCAAAATCAGTTTTCCGATTCAGCGATCTGGCGGAAGCGAAGCAAAGAAAATTAACCGAATATGTACTGATTGGGACACTCTTAAGTTTTGGGATAGCGGTGTTAACAGCCATTTTGGTACAAGTATAAAATTGAATAAATAATAAAAAGTAAAATGGAAAAAGGAGCAATGCTTTATGAAGGAAAAGCAAAACAAGTCTTCGAAACCAATAACCCCGACGAGGTAATTGTACGTTTCAAAGATGATGCAACAGCCTTTAATGCACAAAAGAGAGGAAGCGTAGACTTGAAAGGGGAAATGAATAACGCAATTACAACCCTGATTTTCGAATATCTGAATTCAAAAGGTATTGCGACTCATTTCATCAAACAACTGAATGAACGCGAGCAGTTGGTAAAGAAAGTTAGCATCATACCTTTAGAAATGGTAGTTCGTAATTATTCGGCGGGCAGTATGGCTCAAAGATTAGGGGTAGAAGAAGGCATTAAGTCTCCAGTTACCATTTTTGATATCTGTTATAAGAAAGATGAACTGGGGGATCCGCTTATTAACGATCATCATGCCGTTTTCTTGGGTGCAGCAACATATGAGGAGTTAGATGAAATGTATGAGTTAACCTCGGACATCAACGAAATCCTAATCGATCTTTTTGATAAAATGAATATCATTTTGGTTGATTTTAAAATTGAATTAGGTAAAACCTCAGACGGTAAAATTATTTTGGCTGATGAAATTTCACCGGATACTTGCCGTTTATGGGATAAAGACACCATGAAAAAACTTGATAAAGACCGTTTCCGCAGAGATCTGGGAGAAGTAACTGAAGCGTATGTGGAAATTTATGAACGTCTCAAAAAAGTTTTGAATAAATAAAATTCTTTCGGAGAAACAAAAATGAAACAACTAAAACAGCATACAGAAGACTATTTAGCGCAGTTTAAAGAAAGACCTTACGGTAGAAACCTACTGAAAGCTGAAGATGTTTTTGATGCACCAGCAGAAGAATGCGGAATTTTCGGAATATATTCCGACTCCAGTCTCGATACTTTTTCACTTTCCCAGTTCGGCTTGTTCGCTTTACAGCACCGTGGACAGGAGGCATGCGGAATTTCTGTGATGAAATCGGGCAAAATTGTCAACATTAAAGATGAGGGCCTTGTACTCGATGTTTATAAAAACATTCGCGAACCCGAAACTTTTATGGGAAATGCTGCCATTGGGCACACCAGATATACTACCGCCGGAGATAAGAAGAAATACAATTTTCAGCCTTTCTTCGCTAAAAATGAATATGACCAGATCATTTTATCGATTGCACACAACGGTAATTTAACCAATGCACGAGAGCTTAAAAAAGAGCTTGAGGCTGAAGGAGTCGTTTTTAAAGCGACTTCTGATTCTGAGGTGATTTTAAGATTGATTCAGAAAAACCTTGATTTGGGTTTACGTGGAGCCATTAAAGCTACCATGGATAAGATTGAAGGAGCCTATTCGGTAGTAGGGATGACGAGGAATAAATTTTTCGCTTTCCGCGATTTTCATGGGATTCGCCCGTTGGTATTGGGTGCAGTTGATGAACACACATACGTCACCGCTTCGGAGTCTGTTGCTCTCGATGCAGTGGGTGCGCAATATGTTCGTGATATTTTACCGGGAGAAATTGTCTACACCAGCGAAAATGAGAAAGGTCTCAAATCCTTTTTAGTGAAAGAAAACTGTGAACGCAGAATTTGTGCATTCGAGTATATCTATTTTGCACGTCCAGATTCGGTGATGGAAAACATTAACGTCCATGAAATCCGGGAAAGATCCGGAGAAAAAATTTGGGAACAGTCGCCGGTAGATGCTGATATTGTTATTGGGGTACCAGATTCGGGAGTTCCGGCTGCAATTGGTTTTTCTAAAGCTTCGGGGATACCGTTTCGTCCCGTGTTGATTAAAAACCGATACATCGGTAGAAGTTTTATTGTCCCGACTCAAGATATGAGAGAGCGAATTGTTAATTTAAAACTCAATCCGATAATCTCTGAGATTAAAGGAAAAAGAGTGGTAATTATTGATGATTCTATTGTACGGGGAACAACTTCTAAGAGACTTGTGAAAATTATGAAAGATGCCGGAGTGAAGGAAATACATTTCCGGTCGGTGTCGCCACCGATTATAGCACCTTGCTACCTTGGGATTGATACGCCTACCAAGGATGATTTAATTTCCGCCAATATGTCAAAAGATGAATTGAGAGATTATCTGGGAGTTGATACTTTAGAGTTCTTAAGTATGGATAACTTGAAAGTAATATTAGGAAGTTCGGACCATTGTTTTGGTTGCTTTACCGAGCAATATCCGGTTCCACCAGGACCTCATCCAGAATATGTGGATGAATAAATAAAAAAAGGTTGAGAAATTTCTCAACCTTTCTTATTAATAATTACTTATTCTGTCTGATTAGAATTTGTAAGTTAAACCAACTTGGAATACGTTGTTTTTGTTATTAGCGTCTGCACTTGGGTCAGAACCTTCTGCAGTTACGTCACTGAAACCAGCTACATATCTTGCGTTAAGACCAAAGTTTTGCGTGAAGTTGAAACCAGCACCAATACCTAAACCGAAGTTAAATCCGTTGAAGTCATCAGTATCAAGTTCTGTAGTTGAAGATCCACCACCAACTGGTGTGTCATAAGTTGTTTCTGAACTTGCGTTAACTAAGAAACCGAATTCAGGACCTGCTTCTAAGTAGAATGATGGAGTTGCATTATACTGGAACATCACTGGTACGCTAATATAGTCTAGGTTTAATTTAGTTTCTGCATTTCCTAAAGAACCTGCATCATAAGTGTTTTTAGCACCTAAGTTGTTGTAGATTACCTCAGGCTGAATGCTGAAATTTTCTGCAATTGGTGCGTTCATAAATACACCGGCATAGAAACCTGCTTTAGAGTTGGCATCTTCAAAACCTTCGTCAGAAATTGAAGAAACGTTTAAACCACCTTTAATTCCGAATTGTTGTGCAAATGTTAAAGAACTTACTGCGATTGCTGCACCTAAAAATAACTTTTTCATAATTTTTAAATTTTAATTGTTTTTACGAAACTCTATTCTTACAGTGGCGCTTATTTTATAACTCCTTCTCTTGCCAACTGCGGAATAGCTTCCGTGAGTTTTAAATTTTTGTTTTACGGTTAGGACATTCGCAAACCGTGTGCCAAAACTTAAATCATCATTTAAAAATTAAACAGGTGTTTGATTGGCTTTTAAGTGTAAGTATTTGTAAATTAGCTTTTTGAGATTCGATATCGCTAACTTTTCGGTCTTTTTAGAACTGCTATGTCAACAATAATGATACGACAATTTTACTTTTTAATGTATTGCCAAATGGCATTTTCAATATGATGTTCGTCTAAGTGATAGTCAAAAATTCCTTCTCCAATCTTGTTTAGGAGTGAAAAACTAATTCTTCCGGAATTATTCTTTTTATCATTTATCATTAAAGTAATGACATTACTTAACGCGAACTGTTCAATTGAAATTCTAGGAAAAAACTTGTCTATTCCTGCAACGATTTCCGAAGCAACTTTGTCATTGATGAGATTTTCAAGATTTGCGAGATGAGTCTCGATAATCATTCCTGCAGCGATGGCTTCTCCATGTGGTAATGCATTACCTCGTTGAAGAAATAAACTTTCATAAGCATGCCCTATAGTATGTCCGAAATTGAGGTTTTTTCTGATATTTTGCTCCTTAAAATCTTTTTCTACAATATTTAGCTTAATCTTCATAGAGGTCTGCAGATGTGGAATAATATTATCTGGAGTTAAATCTTCAATATGTGTAAGTTCTTCCCAATGTGTAGCATCGGCAATCAAGCCGTGTTTCAACATTTCAGCAAAACCACTTCTCAGCTCAATGAACGGAAGTGTTTGTAGAAATTGTGGGTAAACGAAAATTCGTTCTGCTTCGACAAAAGTTCCTACAATATTTTTATAATAACCATGGTCAATCCCTGTTTTGCCACCAATTGATGCGTCACACATCGCAAGTAAGGTAGTCGGCATGTTAATAAATCGTATTCCTCTTTTATAAGTAGAAGCGACAAATCCCCCTATATCAGTGATAACGCCGCCGCCGAGATTGATGAGTAAGGCTTTTCGGTCAACTTCAAATTCGGTCAGAATTTCCCAAAGCTGAGTCGCAGTTTCGATGGTTTTAAGGTCTTCACCAGCTTCAATTTCAATGATTTCAAATGGGATATCAGTTTCTAAATTTCCAACGAGGATCGGAAGGCAATGCTCATGGGTGTTTTCATCCGCCAGAATAATAATTTTTGAAAAATTTGATTCATCTAAGTAGGTGTTCAATTCGCTGAAATCGTGGTCCAGAAAAGTAATCATAAACTGAATTTTATCACAAAATTAAGCTATATAATCGTTTTGCCTTTCATTGAGTATTAGTAAATTTGCGATTATTCAAAATTTTACAATGAGTATCTTCAATAATACTAAAATAGCTTTTGCAGACCGTAGCGATGCACAGTTGCGCAAGGCTTACTGGATGTTTAAAGCCATTGAACAACCCGCGATTACCAATCTCGGAATTTCGGCTCTAAATTTTACGGTAAAGAATAACTTTCCATTAGTAACGGGCATCGTAAGAAATACCTTGTTTGAACAATTCTGCGGTGGGGAAACCCGGGAAGAAAGTATGAAGGTGGTGAAACAGATGTTTAAACGTCATGTCGGCAGTATTTTCGATTATGCAATCGAAGGTAAAGCGGAAGAAAAAATATTTGATGAAACCTGTGAAGAGATAAAGCAGAACATCAAATTTGCAGAAGGAAATCCTGCAATTCCATTTGTGGTTTTTAAACCTACAGGCTTTGGTAGAATTGAAATTTATGAAGAAATAGGTAAGAATACCACCTTAACGGAGTCTGAAAAAGAGGAATGGACCAGAGTAGTAAAGCGGTATGAAGAAGTGTGCCAAATGGCGTATGACCGCAATGTGGTGATTATGATTGACGCCGAAGAAACCTGGATGCAGGATGCTACAGATAACTTAGTCAACCAAATGATGGAGCGCTTCAACAAGGAAAAAGCAATAGTTTGGAATACGGTGCAAATGTATCGTACCGGCCGATTAGAATATTTGGCGGAAGATCTTCAACGTGCCAAGGATAAAAACTATTTTCTTGGTTATAAATTCGTTCGCGGAGCTTATATGGAGAAAGAGCGGGAGCGTGCCGCAGCAATGAATTATCCAGATCCTATCCAGCCTACAAAACAAGCCTCTGATGATAACTATAATGCTGCGATTGATTTTGTCCTTAATAATTTAGACCGAGTTTCAGCATTCTTTGGCACCCACAACGAGAAATCTACTGAGTTAGTGATGAACAAAATGAAGGCTTTAGGTTTAGAAAATGATCATAAGCAGATTCATTTTGGGCAACTTTATGGGATGAGCGATAACATCACGTACTATTTGGGTGAGGAGAAGTATAATGTGTGTAAGTATTTACCCTACGGTCCAGTGAAAGATGTTGTACCCTATTTAACACGCCGTGCGCAAGAAAATACTTCGGTTGCCGGCCAGACAGGTCGTGAGCTTGGCCTTATAGACAAAGAACTCAAGAGAAGAAAGGAAAACAAATATTAAAGATTAGATAGAGGACGGGCTTAAGCCCGTTTTTTTTATACGTATAGTATTCGGCGAGCGCCTATTTTATAGTAAATTTGCCTTTCACACCCAGTAGTTTTGAATTTTGCCCAAATCATTTTGCCGCTAAATCTAAAAGGAACTTTTACTTATAAAGTTCCGGAAGAGTTACAATCTCAATTACAGATTGGTATGCGCGTTTTGGTTGCATTTGGCGGGAAGAAGGTTTATACAGGTATCGTAAACGAACTTCATAATCACGAACCTGAAAGTTTTTTGCCGAAAGAAATCATCAGCATTTTAGATGATTTTCCTATTCTCAATGAAAAACATTTGAAGTTCTGGTCGTGGATGTCAACCTACTATCTATGCAATCTCGGTGAAATTTATCGGTTTGCTTTTCCATCCTCATTAAAGTTAGAAAGCGAAACATATTTGAAGCTGAAGCCTAATGCAGTCGTTGACTTCGAAAATTTGGATGTTCATGAAATGTATCTAATTCAAGCTTTGGAAGTGCGGCAGATGGTTAATGTGACAGAAGTCGAGGCCTTTATCCCGAAAAAAGAGCTGATGAAGACCATCAAATCTTTAATTGATCTTCAATATATTGAGATCGATGAAAAGGTTTCAGAAAAATACAAAGCCAAGGAAGTTGCGTATTTACGGATTCGAGACTTGGATGAACTTAAAAAATCTCTGTCAGAAACTTTACTGTCGTTAAAGCGTGCTCCAAAACAGCAGGAACTTTTGCTAACGGTACTCGAAATGCAAACAGAGTTTCCCGAGAAGCCTATTAAAAAGTCACAGCTACTGGAGGATGGAGGTTTTTCTTCATCGCAACTAAATACTTTAATTGGAAAGAATTTATTAGAAGAATACCTGCTACAGAGGGATCGATTGCAAGGTTATGAAGGACCTGTAGAGGAACTAGAAAATCTCTCCCAGGTTCAGAAGATCGCTAAAACGGAAATAGATCAAGCTTTTGCTGAAGACAAAAATGTTTTGTTGCACGGCGTTACGTCTTCTGGAAAAACACATCTTTATCTTGAAAAGATTGAGGAAACAATTTCTGCGGGTGGGAATGTTCTTTTTCTACTCCCGGAAATTGCTTTGACCAAACAAGTTGTAAAGCGCCTGGAAAAGAAATACGGTAAAGTGTTGGGCTACTATCATCAGAAACTGACAGATTTTGAAAGGGTAGAGATCTGGAAGAAAATCAGAAATAATGATCTGAGAATATTAATAGGAACTCGTGCTGCTATATTCCTCCCATTTCAAAATTTGGATCTTGTGATTATCGATGAAGAGCACGATTCTGCCTACAAGCCGAAGGAAGTAGCGCCTTATTTTAATGCGCGAGATGCTGTACAAATTTTAGCCTCTTACTTTCAGGCAAAAGTTATTCTTGGATCTGCAACGCCCTCAGTCGAAACCTTTTATGCAGCTCAACAAAACAAACTTCGGTATGTGTCTATTAATGAGCGATTCGGTAATGTAAAACTTCCCGAATACGAATTAGTCAATGTCAAGGAAGAGCAAGATTTGAAAAGGATGTCAGGTAACTTTTCTAAAAAGGTTATTGATCATCTGCAAACTCTTCTCGAAGAAAAAAAGCAAAGTATCGTTCTACATAATCGTCGTGGTTACGCTAATGTCGTGGAGTGTGAAAGCTGTGGTTATGTAAATTATTGCTCTAACTGTGATGTAGTAATGACGTATCATAAGTTTTCCAATGAAATGAAATGTCATTATTGTGGTCAGAAAGCAGGGAAACCTCAGACCTGTCCAAAATGTCATTCAGACAAACTTAACGAGCGCGGTGTTGGTGTAGAGCAAATTCACGAAGAGATATCCCGAATTTTTCCAGATGCAGAGGTTGACCGTATGGATGTGGACAGTATGCGAAGAAAATTCGCTTATGAAAAACTCTATGAAAAAATAGAAGGAGGGGAAACTGATATCATCGTCGGTACCCAAATGATATCTAAAGGTCTCGATTTTGATCATATTGAAACAGTGGTGATTCCGAAGGCCGATTCTTTACTTTACGTTCAGGATTTTCGTGCAGAAGAGCGCGCTTATCAGTTAATTACGCAGGTGGCGGGCAGAGCAGGTCGGCTTTCTGGGCAAGGAAAGGTTTTAATACAAACGTTCCAGCCAGAGCATCCTGTTTTTCAGCTGATTCAGGAGACTAACCAAACTCAGTTATATCAGTATTTTATAGAAGAACGTAAAAAGTTTCTGTATCCGCCGTTCGTAAAATTGATTTTGATTGAATTAAAGCATCGTCGTGAAGATAAGGTGGATCGCGCTTCGCAATTTCTAGGATCAATTCTTAGAAAATATCTCCCTGAAGACTGTATTCTTGGCCCTGAAAAAGCTTCAATTGCAAAATTAAATTTACTTTATCAGTTTCAAATTATGCTCAAATTGCCAAGGGGTAAAAGATACAGTGAATTTAAAAAACTAGTAGCAGTGAGTTTGGAAGAGTTTGAAGAAGTTACCGCTTATCGCAGTATTAAAAAACTGATTTTTGTCGACATTTAACATTTATTAACAGTTTTTACGTCGTTTTAATATCGACTTCGCACTGATAATCAATAATATTTGATATTTTTGACCGTTTTAAAGATTGCTTTGCATTTAAAATCTTTCAAATAACACAGATAATCAAATAACAAAATTAAATGATTAGACTAAAGAATATTTTTCTTGCTCCGGTCTTTGCGATTTCCGCATTTGCATTGGGACAAGGTACTTTTACTTCAAATTCTTATTCCCAAACTTACGCTGGTCCTTCAAGCAGCATATCAAAAGAAGTAGCAGCTCCCGAAAAACTCCTTTCCGCTAAAGAACTTTTTGACATCAATCTTAATGCCATGATGGATGATCCCGTTTTGCGAAATGCAGACTGGGGCTTCGTGGTGTATGATCCGTCAACTAAGAAAGTCATTAGTTCGTATAACGAAAAAACTCCTTTTATAGCGGCTTCAACAACTAAACTTTTAACAACCGAAACAGCTATTAATCTTTTAGGAACGAACTTTCGGTGGATTACTCAACTAGAACATTCCGGGACAATTGATGAAAATGGTGTCTTGAATGGCAATCTTTATATTGTAGGTAGCGGAGACCCAACTTTAGGAACGAATAAAGCGGGAGCTTCTTCCTATGGAAGTATAGTATCGGATTTTATTTACGCCATGAATGAGAAGGGGATTAAAAAGGTGAGTGGTGATATTATTATCCAGACTGCAGTTTTTAAGGCTAACAAAACCCAAACTCTACCGGAAAATATCGTGTGGTTGGAAAATGGGAGTTATTATCTGCCAGCTGGTTCCACAGAAGAGATCAACCCTCAGAACGAAAAATTAATTGCTAAAAAGAATAATCCGTTTAGCGACAATAAAAATTATTACTACATTTCTCCGTATATCAGGAAAATGGTTTACGCTGATAAGTTCGAAGGAAAAAGTTTAACAACAAAAGTCGCAGATCCACCAGCTTATTTGGCAAACACTTTACGTACCACCATGCTTAAAAAAGGAATTCCTGTAAGTGGTAAAGTTGTAACAAAAATTGCTGAGAATAATCCTGAGCCTCGGGTAAAAATTACCGATTACTCATCACCACTTTTAGGTGATATAGTATATTACATCAATCAGAGGAGTGATAACGCGCTATCTGAAGCTACATTAAGAATGGTTGGATTCCAAAAAAATGGAGACCAAACATTGGAGTCGGGAAGAAGTGTTGTCATGGAGCACTTAAGATCGATTTCTTTCGATACGGAAGGTCTTAATTATATGGATGGGAGTGGTTTATCTCGTGGGAATGTGGTGACCCCAATCGCACAAGCAAAGTTTCTGACCAGTTTGATGAAACAAAAATATTTTAAGACTTATTTTGATTCGTTGCCTATAGCTGGGCAAACAGGTACTTTAAAAAGTATGTTTCAGGGAGAAGGATATGGACAAATTTTTGCTAAAACCGGAACTTTGAACAAAGTGAAAACCCTAGCAGGGTATATGCATACTAATAGTGGAAAAACACTTGTATTCTCTTTATTGATTAACAACTATGGTGGATCAGTGGATATGGTGAAAAATCGAATGGAGAAGATTCTAAAACCTGCTTTGAATCTGTAGATTTGAAAATATTATAAAATTTAAAACCTTTTAATGAAGAATTAAAAGGTTTTTTTATCTTTAGATTTCAAATTTACAATATGAAAAATATTTCTATTATCTTATTTTCAATAATAAATACTGCGCTATTTTCACAAGTTAATGAGGAAGCGGAACGTAAAAGCCTTATTAAATCTGAATTGAATAGGTACAGTAAAATGATTGACTATAATGTCAACCCCAACACTTTAAATTATGATTTGAGATATCAGCGGCTCGAGTTGCAATTAGATCCGGCTCAACATTACGTTAGCGGAAAAGTGACCAGTCACTTTATACCAAATCAAAATATAACCTCTATTTATTTAGATTTATCTAACACATTGCAAGTTTCTCAAGTTCAATATCGGGGTAATAATGTATCATTCACTCAGCTTCCTACAAAAGAGATTAAAGTTGATTTTCCTCAAACATTGCCTGCAGCAGCCTTAGATTCCTTGTCTATTATATATGCCGGAGCACCCAATACTGAGGGAAGCGCTGGAGATGCTTTCACAATATCAACCCAGGGAGGAGTACCGACTTTATATACCTTGTCGGAACCATATGGTGCGCAGGAGTGGTTTCCAACAAAACAGAGTTTGAATGATAAAATCGAAAAGGTTGATCTGATAATCAATACACCTTCTCAATATAGTGTGGGATCCAATGGTAGATTAATCTCTGAAACAATCCTGCCTAATTCTCGCAAGCAAACGTTTTGGCAGACTAGCTATCCGATTCCTGCATATCTTATTGCGTTGGGTATTACTAATTATACGAAGATTAATAGTACGATAGGAAGTACAGGATTTCCTTTCCTCAATTATTTATATCCGTCCACCGCAAATAATGCTTCTGTTGTTTCAAATTTAGAATGGACCAAGTCGGCAATGCTACTTTTTGAAGAGTATTTTGGAGAGTATCCGTATCGAAATGAAAAATATGGACACATGCAATTCAGTTGGGGTGGTGGTATGGAGCATGCTACAATGTCGTCCATGGGTTCTTGGACCAAAGGCATTATTGCCCATGAGCTGGCTCACCAATGGTTTGGGGATAAAGTAACTTGTGGCGCATGGAATGACATTTGGCTAAATGAAGGTTTCGCAACATTTGGTGAACATTTAGTAAACGAAAAATTACTGATGAGCCATAGTGAATTCATGAATTATCTTGCGTCAGAAATGAACTATATTACCAGTTCCGCAGGTGGTAGTGTATACGTGTCCGAAGCCAATTTGGGGAACACAGGTGCCATCTTTAGTGGCAGACTCAGTTATACCAAGGCGGGCTATGTAGTGAGGATGATGAAATGGATTTTGGGAGAAACTGACTTTTATGCTGCAATTAAAGATTATCATTCGAGGCCTGGATTGGCTTATGGGTACGTAAGAACTGAAGATTTAAAGAATTCCGTATTGCAGTCTACAGGTAAAGACCTCACTGAGTTCTTCAATGACTGGATTTACGGGCAAGGATATCCTACATATCAAATACGATGGAACCAAATAGCTAGTGATAAAATTACCTTCCGCGTGGGCCAGTCCCGAAGCCACTCAGCTGTGAGTTTTTTCGAGATGCCGCTTCCTATAAAAGTCAATGGTACTAATGGCGAAGTAGAGTATTTCGTTCTGAACCATACTTCTAATAATCAAAATTTTGTTGAAACGGTTAATTTTCCTGTGGCGAGTGTGCAATTTAACTATGAGAATCAGATCATTCAAAGAAATTCCACTGTAATAAAAGATACCAGTTTACTGGGTGTGAAGAATTCTGAAAAAAATGGGATCAAAATTTTTCCGAATCCAGTAAAAGACTTACTGACTATTGAAGGATTGAAGAACGGAGAAACTTTTTATATCTTCTCGGCAGACGGTAAACTTATTCGTAAAGAAACCTATCAACTAGATGCCAAAGTGGATGTAAGCCAGTTTATTAAAGGGGTTTATCTCATAAAAACGGCAGGACAGAATCTTAAGTTTATCAAACAATAAATAACAAAGCCTTCAGTAATGAGGGCTTTTTTCATAAATTAGCAATTCGAATAAAAATCAAAAAATATGATTTCAAATACCTTCCTGTCCACTTTACAAGGAGAATTAGAAAATATCAAAAATGAAGGTCTATATAAGACAGAGCGTATCATCACTTCCCAACAAAACGCAGAAATTGAAGCTAACGGTAAAAAATTGTTAAACTTCTGTGCTAATAATTATCTAGGACTGTCCAATCATCCGGAAGTAATGAAAGCTTCACAGGATATGATTGAAAGTCATGGTTACGGGATGTCTTCGGTGCGTTTTATATGTGGAACGCAGGATATCCATAAGCAACTTGAAGAAAAAATCTCCGGTTTCCTCGGGATGGAAGATACCATTTTGTATGCGGCGTGTTTTGATGCCAATGGTGGAGTTTTCGAGCCTTTGTTTACAGAAAAAGATGCTATTATCTCTGATGAACTGAATCATGCTTCCATTATAGACGGTGTACGTTTGTGTAAAGCAGTGCGCTACCGTTATAAAAACAACAATATGGAAGATTTGGAAGCTCAATTAAAAGCAGCTTCAGAAAAAAATCACAGATTCAAAATCATCGTAACAGACGGCGTTTTTTCGATGGATGGAATTGTGGCTGATCTTAAAGGCGTTTGCGACTTAGCCGATAAATATGACGCTTTGGTGATGGTCGATGATTCTCACGCCACAGGCTTTATTGGTAAAACCGGTCGTGGCACCCACGAAGCCAACGAAGTGATGGGTAGAGTAGACATCATAACTTCCACTTTAGGGAAAGCTTTGGGTGGCGCATTGGGCGGATTTACTTCCGGAAAGAAAGAAATTATTGACATGCTTAGACAGCGCTCCAGACCTTACTTATTCTCCAATTCACTGGCTCCGGGTATTGTTGGTGCTGCGATGAAGGTAATCGATATGATTTCAGAAGACACTTCTCTTCGTGATAAGGTGATGGAAAATGCAGAGTATTTTCGCAAAGAAATGAAAGCCAAAGGCTTTGATATTCCTGACGGCGATGCTGCAATTGTGCCTGTTATGCTTTATGACGCGCCTTTAGCTCAAAAAATGGCAGAAAAATTAATGGACGAAGGTATTTACGTTATCGGATTCTTTTATCCGGTGGTTCCGAAAGGAAAAGCAAGAATTAGAGTACAGCTTTCTGCAGCTCACACCAAAGAACATCTTGATAAAGCCATTGCTGCTTTCGAAAAAGTTGGCAAGGATTTAGGAGTTATTTAATTTCAGATTTCAAATAAACATTAACCTTTCAGTTTGAAACTGGAAGGTTTCTTATTCTCATCAACTATGTTTTCAAAACAAGAAGCACAGCAACTTAAGACAGAATTCTGGACGGCTTTTGGAAAAAGTTTTCCCAGAAAATGGTTGCTCTATGATACCAAGATTAAAGATTTCTCATTTAAATTTAGTGCCGATAATAAAAAAGCAGAAGTTTCCTTAGACATCGAAATGAAGGATGAATTATTCCGAAATGCGTACTATGAAAAGATTTGGTCGCTAGAAGATATGCTAAAGGAAGAAATTGGCGAATTTTTTAAAGATGAATACTATACTTTAGAGAATGGGAAAGTCATTGCCCGTATTTGGGTGGCCAAAGAAAATGTTTCAATTTTTAATAAAAACACCTGGCAGGAAATTTTCGAATTTTTTGTAACAAAAATGGAGGGTTTCGAACGTTTTTATTACGATTACGAAGATTTTATAAAAGATATATAAAGAGAAAGCTTCCTTGAGGGAAGCTTTTTTATTTACTGAATTTTTTCTTTCTAAGCCAATAAAAGACACCACCGGCAATGCCAATAACTACTAAAGGTAAGATCAGGTTAAGATACTGCCAGGTGCTTCTTTCGTAGTCAATTCGCTGTCGGTCTAAAAGTCGGGCTTCGATATTACGATTACGAAGTTCCATGATATTAGAATCGTCCAGGAGATAATCCAGAGCATTTCTCAAAAATTGTTCATTTCCATAGTTCTGCTTAGTCAATAAATCTTCACCTAATGGCAACGCATTTCCTTTTAATATTTGGTTTCTTCCGACGTCTCCATCCGCAATAACAATCATGCGGTTCTCCGGACTTTGCGATTTAAACCCTGGATAATTATTCTTCTCGCTACGCGTGCTGTAAGCCGATGTAAATTTTCCCTCTAAAGAAACTGCAAAAATCTTAGGGGTTGACGGTCGGTCGAACTCACTCAAAGAATCGGTTCTAACGATTTCTGCTAAGGCGACATAATTCGGTACCTGTTTTACGTGGGTGCGTTCGCTCGATTCAAATAATACTCTGGTTTTAATATTTTTTCGTCCAAGCGTATCAATGGAAGTAGGAAACTCGAATTTTACGGGATTAATATTCTTGGTGATAGGATTTGCCTCTTCAGAAATTCCCAACGGGAAATAAGGCCAAAGAAAACTGCTGAATTGAGGATTTCCTGCAATCTCGCCAGAGACGATTCTTATCAAAGCAGATTTTTGAAGATCTTTCACCAATCCAGCATTTAAGCGAATTCCGTAACTGAAGAAAAGATCACCCAGATTGGTGTCCATAGGATAAGCCATAATTTTTTTTGACTGAAATAGGGTGTCCATTTCCGCATTTACAGCATCAATCATCCATAAGGTTTTACCCCCGTTCATGATGTACTGATCTAAAATGACTTTCTCATTGGTCGTGAAGGCTTTTCGTGGCTTCGCAATGACCAGAGCGTGCATTTGGTTGAGTTTCGGAACATCTGCTAAAGAAAGTTCAACCTGATTTTCCGGAATTATAGGTCCGGCATTATAATTTTCCAATGCCATATCCATAAATCCCTGAAAATGAGTGGGTCCGAGTTCATCATGATTGATAAGAATTCCTATGTTTTTCTTTTGGTCTTCAGTAATTGCTTTGATATTCGAGGCAAAATTATACTCGAGGTTTTCAATGGATTTTCCCAGTTGCTCCGCCGCATCGATTCCACTTTGATTGACTATTAAGGGTATTGAAGTTCCGTACGAATTATACTGAAGGGTAGCGTAGGGAAACATAACGATTTCTGAAATCCTTCCGTCTTTCATATCTGGCAAGATGGAGGGTTGCATGCCCATTGCTGCCAATGTATCCTGGGACATCTTAGTCTTTATAGGATCGATGAATTTAAAATCGATTTTAGAGTTCACTTTTCTGAACTCTTCAAGCATAAAACGGGTTTCATTCTGAAGTTGCCGGAAGCTTGCCGGGAAATCCCCATCGAGATAAACATCCACTTGCAGAGGCTTATCTACAGATTTTAATATTTTAAGGGTGGATTCTGAAAGGGTATATCTTTTCTCTTCGGTTAAATCCAAACGGAAGGCGAACACGCCTAAACTTCCTAAAAAAACAATCGCTAAGACAACGAGATATATAAGTTTTCTTTTATTCATTTCCGGTTATTGTTATTTCTTTTTTTCTACAAAATAGGCAGCCCAATAGAGACTAAGCAAAATCATAAAAAGAAAGTAAAATAAATCACGAGTGTCAATCAGTCCACGGGTAATAGCAATAAAATGCTGATAGAAGCCCAGGTTAGAAAGTACATAATCTGCACCGCCTAGAAGTTTGTAGCTTGCAAGTTGCTCAATCCCAAAGTACAAGGTAAATGAAATAAAAACGCCCAGCAGATAGGCCATGATCTGATTCTGAGAAACGGAGGAAGCAAAAATTCCCATGGCAGAGAATGCGGCTGCTAAGACAACAAGTCCAAAATAACTTCCCAAAGTTGCTCCCATATCAAGATTGCCTTGTGGAACGCCTAAAACGTACACGGTATAAAGATATACTAGTGAAGGAAGCAGGCAAAGAATCGCTACCAACCAGACTGCGAGAAATTTACCCACAATAATTTCAGAAATTTTTATAGGCTGAGAAAAAAGCCACGATAAGGTGCCAGACTGCTGTTCTTCCGCCAAACTCCTCATGGCTAAGGCTGGAGTAATAAACATCATTAACCACGGGACTAATACAAAATAACTTTGTAACGAAGCTGTACCAATATCAAAAATGTTAGAATCATTCTCAAAGAAAAAAAGAAAAAGACTTCCAATTAAACTAAAGGCGGCAATCACCAGCCAGGCGCTCCAGTTGCCAAAAAAACTCCAAAGTTCTTTTCTAAAAATTGCTTTCATATACATTAAAGCTTTTTGCTTTCTTTATTTCGATTAACGAGTTTTACAGTTGCCGAAATAGCGACCACGATAAGTAAAAAGCCAAAAATCAGTTGCCACCAATATTCGATGACCATCGATTTTAAAATGACCGTAAAGACGACTAAAAATAGGATAAACGTCGCAATTTCATTGGCTTGTCTAAGTTTTAGATTAGGAGTCGCCAATGCGCCACCGGCAAGATTTTTAATTTTAAGAACCTTTTGCCAACACCAGTAATGATAGCCGGCCAAACCTACCAAAAATAACAATTTAAGGTGAAACCAGGGAGTCTGTAATATTCCGGAATTGATGATTATTAGCGAAAGACCGCTAATTAGCATGATGACTCCCGCAGGAACGGTGATGATATTCCAGAGTCTTCGTGCCATAAAAACATACTGATCACGAAGAATATTCTTCTTCTGTTCTTCAAAATCATCAGTGTCCTTGTAGTAAACAAATATTCTAACAAGATAAAAAATCCCGGCGAAATAGCTTACCATAAAAATGATGTGAACTGCTTTGAGGATGGTATAAAGCATCTGTAAAAATTATAAGACAAAGATAATAGATTTTCGTAGAGCTGTACGATAACTTTAGCTTGTAAATTCTCAGATTATTATGGATTTATTCAAAATTTTTTACGTGATTTGTATATTATATATTCAATTATCAATTATGAAAAAAATTCTACAATTAGGTTTCAGTTTGGTAGTTTTTTCCTTCGGATTTTCGCAGGAATTAAAGCCAATTCCTGAAAAAGTAAAACAAATGCAATCTGCAAATAAACAGTTTGTGAAATATAATTTGTTTACTGCTAACACCGATGCATCAAAACAAGATTTATACAAATCTGCTGCGGAGGGCGTTACTGTACTTAAACTTAATAAATCAGAGATTCAAAAAGTAAATTCTGAACGACCTCAGGCTTTAGAAATGAGTTTTCCTTACATGGGGAAAGAAGTTACTGTTTCGTTAGTAAGAAATGACATTTTTACGCATGATTTTAAATTAAGCACGGACAAAGGTGTCGCAAATTATACTCCGGGAGCATATTACCACGGTATTGTTAAAGGGGATAATAAATCATTAGTCGCCATCAGTTTTTTTGAGAACGATGTCATGGGAGTGACTTCCACGTTAAAAGATGGAAATATCATCTTAGGCAAAGTACAGAATTCTGAGGATTATGTTTCCTACAGCGATAAAAATCTTAAGGGTGCAAATCCTATAACTTGTGCTGCTGATGAACTGCCCGAAAATAAAAGGATGACTTTACCATCATACAATCCAAAGACGATGACAGCGAAGAGAACAGAAACTTGTGTTCGTATTTATTATGAAGCTGGTTACGGTCCATACACACAAAACGGTCAGAATGTTGCGACTACTACCAACTGGGTGACTGCAATGCATAATAATGTTGCTACCCTTTATGCCAATGACGGAATAACAGTAGCACTTAGTGAGGTTTTTGTGTGGACAACAACAGATCCATACACGGGAACACCGTCTCAAATACTGAATCAGTTTAGAAATACCAGAACCTCATTTAATGGAGATATTGCCCAATTGCTGAGGAATCCTGCGACAACTAGTATCGCTTGGGTAAATGCACTCTGTGGAAGTTATAAATACTCTTATTCCGGCGTTAACTTTACTTTTCAAAATGTACCGACTTATTCATGGAATATTGAAGCAATGACACATGAAATTGGACACAATCTCGGTTCACCGCACACTCATGCTTGTGCGTGGAATGGTGATAACACAGCAATTGACGGCTGTGGACCTGCTTCTGGAAATGATGAAGATTGCGACGCGCCGTTACCTTTAGGTGGAGGAACGATTATGAGCTACTGTCATCTTGTGCCAGGCGTTGGTATTAACTTTAGTTTAGGCTTTGGCGAACAACCAGGAGCATTAATTAGAAACACGGTTAATACTAAAGGATGCTTGGGAACTAACTGTATTACATCATGCGCATTAACGGTTACGGGCCTTACCTTAAGTAATATAACCTCCAATTCAGCGACAGCAACAATTGCAGATAACACAGGAACTGAGTGGAAGTATAAGGTTGAAAAAATGGATGGAACGCTTGTTACTAGTGGAGTTACAACCAACAAAGTTTTAAATTTTAACCAGTTGGACGAAGGCACTTATTATACGATATATGTTGGGACTTCTTGTAGTGGACCAAATGCTTATAGTTATACGCAAATATTGCTTACTGATGCCGATTGGTGTGCAGGTATTCCATTTACTGATCCAGGTGGTGAAAATGGGAACTATAAAGATGCCCAGACGTTTATAAAAACTTTCTATCCGACAACATGCGAAAAACTTAAATTGGTTTTCACCGCCTTTTCTACAGAACAAGGGTACGACTTTATGAATGTGTACGATGGACCAAGCACAGGCTCTCCGCGATTTGCTGGAGGTACGCAGATAAGTGGCAATACGATCCCGGGTCCATTTACATCAACGCATCCTACCGGAGCGATTACTGTGAGGTTTATTAGTGATGCAGGAGTAACAGATTCTGGATGGTCAGCCTATTTTGAAGCAGGAACATTAAATACAGAAGATGTATCACTTGCGACTTCGGTAAAGGTTTCCCAAACTTCCGCTAAGGGGATTTTTGCCATAACGTCAAACTCTAAGATTAAAGGTTATTCGGTGGTTGATACCAGCGGTAAAATAATTATGAAAACTGATCGTGTAAATGGAAACGTACAGATCAATCTTTCTGCTTATCCTAAAGGAGTATATGTGGTTACTGTAACAACTGAAACAGAAACTATCACTCAGAAAATTATTAGATAATATTGAGTATTTGCAATAAAAAGCCGGCGAAATTGCCGGCTTTTATTTTTGATTATTATCTCTAATCGAATTCAACGAAAATCGATTCGCCGACTTTTAAGCCAAATAATGTTTTAGCACCATTCGAACTGTTTCCTTTGTAGATAGTCAATTCTAAAAGGCCGGCATCATTAAAAACCGCTGCAGATTTTCCGTGGTACTGTGCTTCTTCGTCCCAATCGGACACAAATTCAGTATACTGGTTATAAATCTTCGTCAATGCAAGGTTTCGGAATTTCAGGATGAAGTTTTCGAAGCCGACACTGCTCTTCTCGAAGAATTTCTTACTGATATTGGTAACCATATTTCCGAAATTATCGATATACATAATTTCACCAATGATCATTTTCTTACTTTCATTAAAAACCGGTCGAGGAAAAGACAATTGTTTTGGTTCATCCAGTTTTCTTCCGATTACTTCTGGCAAGCCACCATTGTGAAGATGTACAGCAGCAGGTGCAAAGATGTCGGTAGAGGTGAAGGATACTTCATCATCAAACCTATTGTTAAAGGTAATTTCCCAAACGCCAGTGGGCTTGATATCATAAAAAACTAAACTTAACAATCCATTGTCAGCAGCAATAAAATAATGTCCGTCCGCTTCATAGATAATCGATTTTCTAGCCTTTGTAAAGAAACTGTCTACCGAAATGATATGTACTGTACCTTTTGGAAAAAATGAATACGCATTTCGCACAATATAAGCGGTTTGCAATAAATTGTAAGCTTGGATTTCGTGGGAAATGTCTATAATTTGGGCACTCTCATTTAGACTTAAGATCTTCCCTTTCACCGCAGGAACTCTGTGATCAACCAAACCGTAATCTGAAGTAAAAGTGATAATTGCCATATTATTTTTAGAAAGTTACAAATTTAGGGTAAAAAAAATACTTTCTAGCCTTAATTCGGCGATTGGAAAGCCTTTTGATATGAAAATAATACATAATTTTAGGAAATATAATACACTTAAACAGATAGTAAATGTTTGAACTTAATTACGAAATCACAGGAATTGATCCTAAAACTTTCTACGGAGTCAACAACCAATATTTTAACTTGTTAAAATCTACTTTTCCAACCCTAAAGATAACAGGTAGAGATCATTTTATATTCGCTCAGGGAAACACAGACACCCTAGATGTGTTGAAGACTAAATTGGATGATATTGTGGGGTATATTTCTAGAAATAACAGTATGACTTTGAAAGATGTTGAGAATATTTTGAATATAAAGGATGAGACAGAAAAGCAGCTGATTTATGACCAAGATATTATCGTTAAAGGCGTTAATGGAAAAATTATAAAAGCTAAAACAACCAATCTTAAGAAACTTGTTAAAGAGTCTGAAAAGAAAGACATGGTTTTTGCAATTGGTCCCGCAGGAACAGGTAAAACCTATACCAGCGTCGCCTTAGCTGCAAGGGCATTGCGTGATAAAGAGGTAAAAAGAATTATCTTAACAAGACCAGCAGTTGAAGCAGGGGAGAGTTTAGGATTTTTACCGGGTGATCTTAAGGAAAAACTAGATCCTTATTTACAACCTCTTTACGACGCCTTAAGAGATATGATTCCGCACGAAAAACTCGAGGGTTTTATTGAAAAAAGAGTAATAGAGGTTGCACCACTCGCTTTTATGCGTGGTCGCACCCTCGATGAAGCGTTTGTAATTTTAGATGAAGCGCAGAATACCACCCACAGCCAAATGAAGATGTTTCTTACCAGGATGGGGATGAATGCTAAATTTATCATCACTGGTGACCCCAGTCAAGTTGATTTACCGCTTCGCCAAAAATCTGGACTTAAAGAAGCAATGCGGATTCTTAAAGACGTTAGTGAGATTGGCTTCGTGCATCTTACCGATGAAGATGTGGTTAGACATCCGGTGGTTAGAAAAATTATCAACGCCTACGGAAAGGAAGAACAGCGTCAGCGCGAGGAATAGTTTACTCGCTACACACTGATATATATCATATGACTGCATTGCAAAACATCTCTATATTTGCCGCCTAAAATTTTTTAAAATTATGAAGAAGGTACTATTAATAGGTGCTATTGCACTTTTCGGTGCAGCAAATGCTCAAACAGAAAAAGGAACTTGGATGGTGTCCGGTAAATCTGAAATTAGCTTTAACTCTGTGAACACATCTGTGAAATTTGATGGAACAGAAGTGGCTGAAGACGAGACTTCATCATTCACATTTGCTCCAAGTGCAGGTTATTTTGTTATAAATGATTTAGCTGTTGGTTTAGGACTAAACTACGCGCACAGCAAAAATGACGATGTAAAGTCTGATACTTTTGTGGTAATGCCGCAAGCAACCTATTTTTTTGCTACGTCTGGCAATATTAAGCCTTATGTAGAAGCTGGTATTGGTTATGGTTTTAACAAAACCTCAGATGATGATAGTGAAGCTAAAGCTGATGGATTGGCTTACGGCGCAGGATTAGGTGTTGCATATTTTGTTAACCCTTCCGTAGCATTTAATTTAGGTCTTAATTATTCTGGTGCAAACCTGAAATTTTCAGAAGATTCCAACCTGGAAACCGATGTTAATACCTTAGGTGTTGGCGTTGGTATTTCTGTATTCTTAAAATAATAAGAAAAAGGTTTGTTATAAAAAAACTCTCGATCTCAACAGGTCGGGAGTTTTTACTTTTGACCAATAAAAAATTCCGAATCAAATGATTCGGAATTTCGATTTATTAAGTAATCCTTATTCATCTTCCAAATAGATTTCCTCCCATTCCGGGCATCTTCGGCATTCCTTTGCTCATCATCTCCATCATTTGCTTGCCCTGAGGTCCTTGCATCATCTTCATCATCTTACCCATTTGTTCAAACTGCTTCATTAAAGCATTAACATCTTCAATTTTTCTTCCGGCACCACGTGCTATTCGGTTTTTTCTTTGCGTATTAATAATGGATGGCCGTCTTCTTTCTTCAGGAGTCATCGAGTAGATGATGGCTTCAATATGCTTGAACGCATCATCCTGAATGTCCACATCTTTAATGGCTTTTCCGACTCCAGGGAGCATGCCCATTAAATCCTTCATGTTACCCATTTTTTTGATTTGGTTGATTTGCTTTAAGAAGTCATCAAATCCAAATTCATTTTTGGCAATTTTCTTATGAAGTTTTTTTGCTTCTTCTTCGTCAAACTGCTCTTGGGCTCTTTCAACTAAGGAAACAACGTCACCCATCCCAAGGATACGGTCTGCCATTCTTTCAGGATAGAAAACATCTAAGGCTTCCATTTTTTCACCGGTAGAGATAAACTTGATTGGTTTTTCTACTACAGAACGGATGGTTAATGCAGCACCACCTCGGGTGTCACCATCTAACTTGGTTAAAACAACACCATCAAAATTTAGAGCATCGTTGAACGCCTTTGCAGTATTAACAGCATCTTGCCCGGTCATGGAATCTACGACAAAAAGCGTTTCGTGAGGTTTAATGAAATAATGAACAGATTTAATTTCATTCATCATTTGCTCATCGATTGCCAAACGACCAGCAGTATCGACAATAACAACATCGTGGTTGTTTTCTTTCGCGAATTTTACAGCATTTTCTGCGATTGAAGAAGGGTTAAGCGCGCCTTCTTCAGTATAAACTGGGATACCGGTTTGAGTACCTAGGATTTTTAACTGCTCAATAGCCGCAGGACGATAGACGTCGCAGGCTACCAATAAAGGTTTTTTATTACGTTTCTGTTTTAAATAATTCGCAAGTTTTCCCGAGAAAGTTGTTTTACCCGAACCTTGGAGACCTGCAATTAAGATAACGGTAGGTTTTCCCGAAAGATTAATACCCTCGTTGGTTTTACCCATCAAGTCCACCAACTCGTCATGTACAATTTTGGTCATCAATTGCCCAGGAGTGAGGCTGGT
The DNA here is from genome assembly GCA_041913105.1 of Kaistella sp. GTDB lineage: Bacteria > Bacteroidota > Bacteroidia > Flavobacteriales > Weeksellaceae > Kaistella. The sequence continues at coordinate 194,355 of JAYSFV010000001.1, forward strand.
AAGAACATTTTGGCCTAAAGCTTTGTCCTGAACTCTTTTTGTTAAGTCCTTTGCAACTTTATAATTAACGTCGGCATCAACCAAAGCGCGACGAATTTCCTTTACGGTTTCCGCTACGTTGATTTCCGTGATTTTTCCTCGTCCGGAAATATTATGTAATGCCTTATCTAATTTATCCTGTAAACTGTTGAACATGCTTTATTGTTTTAAGTTGCGCAAAAATACAGAAATTCGTTGATATTTAAAATTCTGAACTTTAAAGTTGCTTGATATTCATTAGCTTTGCAGAAAATTAATAAAATGGCAGATCAGGATCAAATTCCGGAGGAAAACCCACAGGAAAAATTTCCGAAAATTGATCAGTCGGGTTTGGGACAGTACGGGAGATATTCTGCCATCGTTTTTCAGATGCTGGCAACCATGGGACTTGGTTTTTGGGGCGGTAAGAAAATTAATGACTATTACGGTCAGGATAATAATTTAATCACCATTGCTATTGGATTTTTAGGGATGGGCCTGGCGTTTTACAACTTACTTAGACAGTTAAATAATTTACAGAAGAAATGAAATTAAGCATTAACATCTTATATATAGGTCTTTATTTCCTAATGCTTTTTGCACACTTTGGAATTTGGAAAATGCTAAATGTAGGTTTTGACGTTGTTTTTATAAGATACTATATCTTCCTAACCTTGTTATTTGTATTGGTTATTACGGTGCTTACCATCATCCGAAGAATGTTTCCTCAATATATTGGTTTCGGGTTTATGGGATTGGTGATGGTTAAAATGATGGCGCTTTTTATTGCCATGAATCAATTAGAATTGAGCGTTGTCCCTAATTATAAATTACATTTTGCAGTACCTTATTTACTCTCACTTCTCCTGGAAACGTTATATGCTGTAAAGTTGATCCAGATTGAGGACCAAGGCACCACAGAAAAAGATGAAAAAAATCAGTAGTAACGCTCTTTGTTATCTGAATATTTATCCTATTTTTGCAAAACTTTAAAAAAGATATACAGTAATGCTTAAAAGAGTTCTCCTTTTAGTCGGTTTTTTATCTACATTCACCCTTTCTCAGGCACAGCAGCATGAAGAAGTTACAGCAACACCCGCTACAGAGCAGGTTGCGCCTGTGATGACAGAAGCTGAGAAAGAAAAAGCAGAGAATCAGGAGTTTATCCAACACCACGTTAAGGACGCTCACAGCTTTGATATTATGGTTACCAAAGAAGGAAAGCATATTGGTTTTCCGCTTCCGGTAATTTTTTATGATAAAGAAAATGGATTCCATGCAATGATGAGTTCTGCTTTTCATCATGGTGAAACAGTGGTAGAGAGCAAGGGAAGTCATTACAAGCTTTATCACGGAAAAATTTATAAGACTGATGCTGCGGGAACGATTAACTATGATGATCAAAAGCACGCTACTAACGCTAAAATGTTAGACCTTTCGATTACTAAAAGTGCATTTGCTATTATTCTGGTAGCGATTTTAATGTTAGTATTATTCGGATCTATTGCAAGAGGTTATAAAAACTCTTTAGTTCCTTCGGGCGCAGGAAAAATTTTCGAACCGCTCATTATCTTTATTAGAGATGATATTGCGAAGCCGAACATCGGTACGAACTATAAAAAATATATGGGCTTCTTGCTGACGGTGTTTTTCTTTATTCTTTTCTTGAACGTACTTGGTCTTTTGCCTTTCGGTATTAATGTTACGGGTAACTTGGCAATTACTGCAGCTTTAGCTATTGTAACTTTCCTTATTACACAGTTTACAGCAAACAAAACCTATTGGCAGCACATTTTCTGGATGCCGGGTCTTCCTTGGCCAATGAAGATTGTGATGATGCCGATTGAAATTATCGGGATGTTTATTAAGCCGTTCGCGCTTTTAATTCGTCTCTTTGCGAACATGACCGCTGGTCACATTGTAATTATGTCTTTGATTGCGATGATCTATGTTTTTAAAAACGTAATTGCAGGTATTGCGTTCCCGTTCTTAACATTTGTACTTTATTTACTTGAAATATTGGTTGCTTTCTTACAAGCGTATATCTTTACCATGCTATCTGCAGTTTACTTCGGAATGGCTAATGAAGAGCATCACCACGAGGAAGCACATCACTAAGATTATAAAAACGAAACTAATTTTTTAAATTATATATTATGGAAATCCCTAAGTTAGTAGGAGCAGGTCTAGTAGTAATCGGAGCAGGTCTTGGTATCGGTAAAATCGGTGCTGCTGCTTTAGAAGGTATGGCTCGTCAGCCAGAGCAGGCAGGTAAACTGCAAACTGCAATGCTTATCGCTGCTGCACTTGTAGAAGGTCTTGCATTTGCTGCACTTTTCGCAGTAAACTAAGAAGTTTCAAAATCACTTGCCGGGAACGGTTGGTTACGGCAAGTGACTTTTATTTAGAAAATTAGATTAAAAAAGATAACAATATTTTATTATAACTCGTATGGGATTATTAGAAGACTTTTCATCAGGCTTATTCATTATTCAGTCGGTAATCTTTATCATTTTACTTTTAATATTAAGAAAAGTAGCATGGAAGCCGATAATGGATGCTGTAAATGAAAGAGAAGTAACTATTGTAGATTCTCTTAACCAGGCGAAACTTGCAAAACAGGAAGTTCAAAACCTTAAAGCAGAAAACGAAATAATTATTCGTGAAGCTAAGATTGAGCGTGATAACATCCTGAAAGAAGCTCGTGAGATTAAAGAAAGAATTGTTGGTGAAGCTAAAGATTTGGCTAAAACTGAAGGTGACAAAATTATTGAGCAAGCTCGTCAGTCTATCCAGGCAGAGAAGGCCGCAGCTATGGCAGATATCAAGAATCAAATCGGAACTTTATCTGTTAACATCGCTGAGTCGATCCTTAAGGAAAAGCTTGACAACAATGATGGTGCACAAAATGCCTTGGTAGAAAATATCCTTAACAAATCTAACCTGAACTAAAAATGCTTACAAGTAAAGTAGCAAAACGATACGCAGCGGGATTGCTTAGTTTCACGCAAGAGTCTGGTAATACAGATGCTGTCTTTGCTGAAATGGGTGATGTCGTGAAAACAATAGAGGGTTCGCGAGAATTGCAAAACTTCTTTGCCTCACCAATCATTGATGGGAAAAAAAAGCAGGCGATTGCAGAGGAGATTTTTAAGAATTTCTCGCCAGTGACCAAAAATTTAATCAACCTTATTATTAAACAAGGGAGAGAAAACCAAATGCAGAATATTGCTCAGGAGTTTATCAACAAGGTAAATGAAATGAATGGTGTTCAACGTATTACAATCACTACTGCAGCTGCTCTATCTGAAAATAACCTAAATAAGATTCTTCAGTCTACTAGTTTGATCAATCAAAATTCTAAGACTGATGTTAAAACAGTTATTGATCCTTCTTTAGTTGGTGGTTATATCCTTCGAGTAGGAGATCAGCAAATTGATGCTTCAGTTAGATCTAAACTGAGCAAACTTAAAAAAGAATTTCAATTAAATTAAGACAAAAACAACCATAAAATGGCAGAAATAAATCCGGCAGAAGTATCTGCAATTCTTAAACAGCAGTTGGCTAACTTCGACACCCAGTCTAATGTGGAAGAAGTAGGTACTGTATTGACCATCAGTGATGGGATCGCTTTAGTGTACGGTTTAGAAAATGTTCAGTACGGTGAATTGGTAAAATTCGAAAGCGGCATTGAAGGAATCGTTCTAAATCTCGCTGAAGACAACGTAGGGGTTGCACTTCTTGGTGAGTCTAAGCAGGTTAAAGAAGGTGATACGGTAAACAGAACCAAAAGAATTTCGTCTATTAAAGTAGGTGAAGGGATGCTTGGTCGTGTTGTAGACACTCTTGGTAATGCAATCGACGGTAAAGGTCCAATCGCTGGAGATTTATACGAAATGCCATTAGAAAGAAAAGCACCTGGTGTAATCTTCCGTCAGCCAGTAACTGAGCCTCTTCAAACAGGTATCGTTGCAATCGACTCTATGATTCCTGTAGGTCGTGGTCAGCGTGAATTAATTATTGGTGACCGCCAAACTGGTAAAACTACCGTGGCGATCGATACTATTTTGAACCAACGAGAATTTTATGATGCTGGTCAACCAGTTTATTGTATTTATGTTGCAGTAGGACAAAAAGCTTCCACTGTAGCTCAAATCGTTAAAACTCTTGAAGATAAAGGAGCAATGGCTTACACTATTGTTGTAACAGCTAATGCATCAGATCCTTCACCAATGCAAGTATACGCGCCAATGGCGGGTGCTGCGATCGGTGAATATTTCCGTGATACAGGTAGACCAGCTTTAATTATTTATGATGATTTATCTAAGCAGGCCGTTGCTTACCGTGAGCTTTCTCTTCTATTGAGAAGACCACCGGGACGTGAGGCTTATCCTGGAGACGTATTCTACCTTCACTCAAGATTATTAGAGCGTTCTGCAAAAGTTATCGCTGATGATACTATCGCAGCTCAAATGAACGACCTTCCAGAATCTTTGAGACCAATCGTAAAAGGTGGTGGATCTTTAACTGCGCTTCCAATTATTGAAACTCAAGCAGGTGACGTTTCTGCATATATCCCAACTAACGTAATTTCGATTACCGACGGACAGATTTTCTTGGAGTCTGATTTGTTCAACTCTGGGGTTCGTCCAGCAATTAACGTAGGTATCTCTGTATCTCGTGTTGGTGGTAACGCTCAGATTAAGTCCATGAAGAAAGTATCTGGTACTTTAAAGCTAGACCAAGCTCAGTATAAAGAACTTGAGGCATTTGCTAAATTCGGTTCAGACCTTGATGCTTCTACTTTAGGAGTTATCTCAAAAGGTGAGAGAAACGTGGAGATCTTGAAACAGCCAGTAAACTCACCACTTCCTGTAGATTCTCAGGTTGCTATGATTTACGCAGGTACTGAAAACTTGTTGAAAAACGTTCCAATCAATAAGGTTAAAGAATTCCAAAAAGAGTACGTGGAATTCCTAAGATCGAAACATCCTGATACAATGGCTGCAATTAAATCTGGAAAGATTGATGACAGCATCACCGGAGTATTGAAGCAAGCTGCAACTGAGTTGGCTTCTAAATATAACTAAGAAATCTAATAGAGCCTGACTGCTTTACTTTCAGGCTCTTTACTACTTTAAAATAAATAAACCCATTTAAATTAATGGCAAATTTAAAGGAAATACGAGGCAGAATTACATCAATCTCATCCACGATGCAGATTACCAGCGCAATGAAAATGGTATCGGCTGCTAAATTGAAGAAAGCAACTGATGCAATTGTGATGCTGAGACCTTATTCCGAAAAATTACAGGAAATCATCGCTAACGTTAGTGCGACTACTGAGCTTGAAGGTGTTTCTACATATACCCAAGAACGCGAAGTGAAGAAAGCACTTTACATCGTGGTGACTTCCAACAAAGGTTTGGCTGGAGCTTTTAACTCTTCTGTAATAAAAGAATTAAACAATCAGTTGAGCAATACAACTCATGAAGTTGAAATTCTTGCAGTTGGTAAGAAAGTATACGATGCGGTTAGAAGAAGCAGAAGTGTTTATGATAACCAAAGTGCTATTTTCGATGGGATGAGTTTCCAAGCAGTTTCTGCTTTCATGGAAAAAGTGATGAAAGACTATCGTGAGGGTCAGTTCGACAAGGTATTTGTGATCTACAACAAATTCATTAATGCCGCAACTCAAGAAGTTCATACAGAGCAAGTTTTGCCGATTGCGATGACCGAAAAAGAAGGTAATATTAATACTGATTATCTTTTTGAGCCTAATGCAGAAGAAATTCTGAATGTTTTAATTCCTAAATCAATTAAAACTCAGGTTTACAAAGCGGTATTAGATTCTATCGCATCTGAGCATGGTGCTCGTATGACAGCAATGCACAAGGCAACTGATAATGCTGAAGCGCTACGTAATGATCTGAAGATTTTCTACAACAAAGCACGTCAGGCAGCTATTACCAACGAAATTCTGGAGATTGTTTCCGGTGCCGAAGCTTTAAAAAATTCTTAGGAAATTATATAATCTACTATATTCAGAACACCGTTTTTTACGGTGTTTTTTTATTATAGGTAATCTTCGACCTCAACTTTCGGGTCATTTTATTATTAAATTTTTGTATATCTTTGTCAGAATTATTTTTAAATATTAAATGGACTCAGACGTCGTCAAGCTTTTACTGGCTTTATTCTTAGTATTACTCAATGGTTTTTTCGTAGCCGCAGAATTCTCAATCGTTAAGGTTCGTTACTCTCAAATTCAACTCAAAGCTGCCGAAGGCAACTCAATGGCCAAGCAGGCAGAGCACATCATCAAGCATCTTGATGAATATCTTTCCGCGACACAATTAGGTATTACTTTAGCGTCTCTTGCTCTCGGTTGGGTGGGTGAAAGTGCAATGCATCACGTGATTGAAAATATGTTTCACTATTTCAATTTCGCGATAGATCAAACTACAGTTACTACAGTTTCACTTGTTTTAAGTTTCTTGTTGATTACTGTAATGCACATCGTAATGGGAGAGCTCATTCCGAAGTCCATTGCAATTAGAAAAGCAGAAGCAACAACGATGGTGATTTCCGTTCCGCTAAGAGTGTTTTACACGGTCTTCAAACCGTTTATCTGGACGATGAATCAAATGTCGAATGGTGTCTTAAGACTGATGAAAATTCATCCAGCCTCTGAACATGAAATTCATTCAACAGAAGAGTTGCAATTGTTGGTGAAGCAGTCTGCAGATAGTGGGGAAATTGAAGAGGAGAATTACGAAATTATAAAAAACGCTTTCGACTTTACAGATCATTCCGCGAAGCAGATTATGGTTCCCCGTCAGAATATTTCTTCCATTGACATCGAATCACCAATTGAAGATATTATCGAAAAAATTATGGATAGCGGCTATTCTAGGATTCCGGTCTATAAAGGATCCATTGATAATATCATCGGTATTTTCTACACCAAAGAAATTATTCGGGAGTATATCCGCCGTAAATCTGATATTACCCATGAAACGTTAACGGACTTGATGCGTGAAGCTTTCTTCGTTGTAGGAAGTAAAAAAATATCCGATCTTTTAAAAGTTTTCCAGCAAAAGAAGCAGCATTTAGCGGTTGTTATCGATGAGTTTGGCGGTACAGAAGGTATTATTACTCTTGAAGATATTCTTGAAGAACTTGTTGGTGAAATCCAGGATGAAGAGGATGATGAAGACAAAATTGTTGAAAAAATCGGCGAGAATGTTTATTGGGTTCAGGCAACACAGAATCTCGATGAAATCAACGAATATTTACCAAAAACATTTACTCTTTCTGAGGATGGCGAGTATAATTCCTTAGCAGGTTTTATACTGCATCAGTTAGAAGATATTCCGGAGGAAAACCAGGAATTTGAAATGAATGATTATCAGGTTAAAATCCTGAAAATGCAGAATAAGAGTGTAGACCTAGTAGAACTTACTTATCATGAGCCCAACATTCTAAACGATATGGCTGATGAGTTAACGGAAGTTTAATTAAAAATGAATGATATGGCAACACGTTTTGTTCGTGATTACGACAATCCTAAACGTGAATATGAGGAAGAGATTGCACTTCTGGAAAAAGAAGATGAAGTGTATAAATTGGTTTTGTGGAATGATGATGTCAATACTTTCGATTACGTTATTGAAACTTTAATTGAAATTTGTGGGCACACGTTAGAACAAGCGGAACAATGTACCATCCTTGTTCATTACAAAGGAAAATGTACCGTAAAAACAGGAAGTTTGGAAGTTTTGAAACCCATGCATGAGAAATTACTGGGGCGGAGTCTAACTTCGGAGATTGTATAACTTAAAAAGTTTCGGCACCGCTGAAACTTTTATTTTAAATAGCGATGAGTATGATTTTATTAATAGTAATTGCGGTGACGGCGGTAATCAGTTTTATTGCATTCAACAACCGCGAAATTTTTGAGAAGTATAAATTCAATGTTGGAGCTATCCAGCGGAATAAGGAGTATATAAGATTAGTATCTGCGGGTTTTCTTCACGGAGACATGATGCATTTACTTTTCAATATGTTGACGCTTTATTTCTTTGGTCCTATAGTCGTGCGCGCCTTTGGGGATATTGGTTTTTTGGCAGTCTACTTTGGCTCTGTCTTACTTGGCAACTTATTTTCCCTGTACTTATATAAACATCAGTCCTGGTATTCTGCGATAGGTGCGAGTGGTGGAGTTTCCGGAATTCTGTTTGCATCCATTGCGATGATACCAGATCTAGGAATTTACTTTTTCTTTATTCCTATTCCGATTCCGGGATATATTTTTGGACTATTGTATTTCTCATACTCGGTATATATGATGTTAAATCCGAAAGCGCATGATAATATTGGCCATGCCGCACATTTAGGCGGCGCTTTTTTCGGTTTATTGTATGCAGTAGCGTTGCAGCCGGAAAGAGCCATTCAGCATGCCATGTATCTTTTAATTATGGCTTTGCCATTACTGTATATGGCGTATATGGTATTTGTGAAGAAAAGAATTGGCTAATAAACTTCAAGCAAAAATTAAAAAGGAAGACTTATTAGTCTTCCTTTTCGTATTTTAATTGAGATTTTTCTGGAATCTTGATATTGGCCCAGTTTTCACCGCTTTTAATTCTCCAAACCTGCATCTCAGAAATGTTGAACTGTTTCGCAATTTGTTTGGAAGGTTTTTTCTTCCGAAGTAGCATTTTGATATGAATAACTTGTGTGGACGTTAATTTCATCCCTTTCGTACGAGGCTTTTGGGTGTATTTCCTGTATTTCTTAAGAGCTATAAGTCTGGGATTTTTATTTTGATGTTCTTGATGCTCTTCTTGCGTCATCCATTTCAAATTGCTCACCACATTATTGGTTTTATCGTAATCTAAATGCGCGACAATGATTTGATCCTTCGTGGGTTGCGGTAGAAAATAAGTAGCCACCAGTCGATGTACCATAAAATGATGATGAATAGTGCGTTTCTTCAAATTAGTGTGAAGTCTGCGGCTAAGAGAAGCTTTCTTCTTTTGAATTAGTTGCGTAGTACGTTCCACACTTTCTGGAGATTCATATTTTCTCTTTTTGTCTCTTCGTATTTTATAGAGATCGGAAATTTCTTTTTTTAATTCATCGAATTTTATCTGATCTTTTTCGTCACGGTGGCGGAAGAGTTTCAGTCTAATGACTTTATAACCTTCGGTTAAAGATCCTTTTAATAATCGTCCGTCAGAAAGCTTATTAAAAGTCCTGACACGTCCTAGGTTGGATACTTCTAATCTGAATTCATTGGTGAAATCAAAATCAAATTCTACCTGTTTCCAAATTTCTTCTGCGTATTCATTCATTCCTGTTCTTCTAATAGTAGATTATATGATAAAAACCGGTTGGAAAAGATTGAGAATATCTTGTGAATTTCTAATGCAATATTGTGCTAAAAACTCAACTACTATCTTGAGTGATGAAATTCTTCCAAAAAATTGTTTAATAGAATTTAAAAATCACCGCGGTAGAAGAGCAGCCTTACGTGTTCGCGTGCATAGGATAAGTAATCTTTCCAATAATAGTACAAAGGTATTAAATTTTCCTATTGAGTACCTTTTATGTGGAGCATAAGTAGTGTTAAAAAAAGTATAATTTTCACTTTTTGCCGTAGATAAATCGGTTATTTCCTGAAATATCTGTTAACAGATGTACAGTTTTAAGCCTATTCTGGTATAACGCAGAGGTTTCTGGACCTAACTTTTGATTGATTTCGAGAAACAATAAACCATTATGATTAAGTTTCGTGCAATCCTGTGCAATTTTTTCGTAAAAAACAAGCGGATTGTTAGTTGGAGAAAATAACGCCATACGTGGTTCATAATCTTTTACAGAATAGCTAATTTCGTCAACTTCATTTAGACCAATATAGGGTGGATTGCTGATGATGACATCGAAAGGTTCCTGCAACTCATAATTAAGATAATCTGCATGAACAAAACGTATGTCAGTTTGGTGAAGTTGAGCGTTTCTTTTAGCTACTGTAAGAGCCTCTTCTGAATAATCTATTGAAGTGATATCTGCCCCAGAAAAGTGCTTTTTTAGAACAATAGGGATTATTCCGCTTCCGGTGCCGATTTCAAGCACTCTACACGAATTTGTAGCAAATACTTTATCGATTTCCGCGATTGCAATTTCTAGAAGTTCTTCTGTTTCGGGACGCGGAATCAAAACGTGTTCATTAACGAAAAATTCCATTCCGAAAAAATGAGCTTTACCTAAAACTTGCTGATAAGGTTTTCCGGTTTCAATTTCGTTCAAAGAATTGATCAGCTTTTGTACATCTGCTTCCTGCAGGGTGTTGTCTAGTGCTTTCCGTTGTGACAAGGAATCCATCTTCAAAATTTCTTCGACAAAAATCATGAAGAGCTGTTTGATCTCTGATTCGGTATAGCGTGTTTCTAGCTTTTGATGATACAAATTTTTGATTTCTGCTAAAGTCATTCTGCTTCTAAATAAGGTTTAAAGGTAAGATATTACACATAAAGAGTAAAATTTTCCGTTGTATAGCCTGAAAAACTGGTGTCTCAATGGTTACAAAAAATTATTTTATTATTTTTGAGAAAATCTTTTCAGAAAACATGAAAAACGCCTTTGTTGCAGTGCTTGCAATGTTGTTTGTAGTTTCTTGTGGAACCTCAAAACCTGCAGTGGTCAAACGCAGTGTCCCCACGAAAAGTGTTCCTCAATCTCCAGGTTTAAAACGTTTAAAATCTAATTTTTCCGGCAAGGTAAATGCGGAAATTCAGGAAATTTTAAAGGATGCGCAGAAATATTTGGGCGCACCTTACAAATATGCCGGTAATACTTCAGCTGGTTTCGACTGCTCTGGTTTAGTAGTAAAAGTTTTTAATGAGAATAATACTTCTTTGCCACGTCGTTCGGAGGATCAATCTAATACAGGAAAAGAAATCAGCATTAAGGAAACAAAACCCGGTGATCTGGTATTTTTTGCGACCGCGGGTGGTAGTAGAGTTTCACACGTTGGTATTGTACACGATATTGGAAATGATGGAGAGGTGAAATTTATTCATGCTTCTACTTCCAAAGGAGTTATAATTTCATCTTTAAACGAAAAATATTGGAATCAGGCTTACCTTTTCGCGAGAAGAGTTTTGTAAGTTTGCACTTCGAAATAATAAACTTAAAATATAATAATGTTACAGCAAACCATTGAAAATATTTGGGATAACCGAGAACTTTTGCAGATTGAAGAAAGCCAAAATGCTATTCGTGAAGTAATCCGTCAACTCGACTTAGGGGAGTTACGTGTTGCAGAACCTACTGATAATGGCTGGCAAGTGAATGAATGGGTGAAAAAAGCAGTGGTGATGTACTTCCCAATTCAAAAAATGGAAACCATTGAAGTTGGTCCATTCGAATTCCATGATAAGATGCCTCTGAAAAAAAATTATGCAGAGAAGGGCGTTAGGGTTGTTCCACATGCGGTTGCAAGAGAAGGTGCTTACATTGCTTCAGGGGTCATTATGATGCCATCTTATGTAAACATCGGGGCATACGTTGATTCCGGAACAATGGTTGATACTTGGGCAACGGTTGGTAGCTGTGCACAAATAGGTAAAGACGTTCACCTGAGCGGTGGAGTTGGTATTGGCGGGGTTTTAGAACCACTTCAAGCTGCGCCCGTTATTATTGAAGACAACGTTTTTGTAGGTTCCAGATGTATTGTAGTAGAGGGCGTGCATGTAGAAAAAGAAGCTGTTCTTGGAGCAAATGTTGTACTCACGGCGTCTACTAAAATTATAGATGTTACTGGAGAGGAACCGGTAGAATTAAAAGGTCGAGTTCCTGCTCGTTCAGTGGTAATTCCAGGAAGTTATACGAAGAAATTTCCAGCGGGAGAATACCAAGTTCCGTGTGCGTTGATTATCGGTCAAAGAAAAGAATCAACCGACAAGAAAACTTCTCTTAATGACGCATTAAGAGAAAATAATGTGGCGGTTTAAGCTATAAAAATGGCGATACCTAAGAATATATTTCAAACATTTAAATCCAAAAAATTGCCACTGGTTACCCGGTGGCATATTTGGAATATACAGCGCCAAAATCCAGAATATCAGTATTTTCTCTACGATGATGCAGATATTGAAAAATTTTTAAAGGCGGAGTATCCTCCCGAATATTTTGCAGCATATGACCGCCTTACGATTGGTGCGGCAAAAGCAGACTTTTTCCGGTATGCGATTTTATATAAACTTGGAGGCGTTTATCTCGACATAGACAGTGGTATTTCCAAACCCTTACGAAAGCTAATCCGTGAAGATGATAAAGCGCTTCTAAGTAGGGAGCGACACGTACATTTTTACTGCCAATGGGCACTCATTTTCGAAGAAGGACATCCTTTTCTAAAGAGAACAATGGAGTTAATGTTGGATAATATTGTAACGCACCGTTTTCCTCACGACGTTCACGCAACTACTGGCCCAACGGTTTTTACAAAAGCGGTGAACGAGTGCTTAGCTGAAGATCCAACGATTCCGCATCGGATTTTTGATGGGATCGAGTATCGAGGCTATTTAAAATTCAAATATAAATTGGGTAAGTTTTTCCTGTACAGTAAAAAATCTGAACACTGGAAACGCAAGCAAGAAACTCAGGACATTATTAAACCGGCCTAACATGAAGATTGCTTTTGATGGCAAACGTTTTTTTAACAACGCTTCGGGTTTGGGCAATTACTCGAGGGATCTTGTTAGAATCCTAGCAGAAAATTTTCCCGAGAATCAATATGTTTTACTTAACGACAGAACATCAGATCGAGGTACAAATGTTATTTCTTTAGATTCTGTAACTTTCCACGAAACTTCAAAAGGTATATTTTCCCGTCAGCTTAAGATGGGGGTAGACGCACAAAGTATTAATGCGGATATTTTTCATGGTCTGTCAGGCGAATTACCACTTAAATGGAACAGTAGACCAATTAAAAAGATTGTGACAATTCACGATCTTATTTTTTTAAGATATCCCAAGTTTTATCCGTTTTTTGATCGTAAAATTCATCTTTGGAAGTTTAAAAAAGCTTGTCACGAGGCCGATATCATCATTGCGATCTCGCAGCAAACCAAAAATGATATTATTGAATTTTTAAAAGTTCCGGAAGATAAAATTGTTGTGGTATACCAGGGTTGTCATCAAACCTTTAAAAAAGTAAAATCCAGTGCTTTTCATGCGACAGTAACGAGCAAATATAAGTTGCCCCAACGTTTCATTCTGAATGTGGGTACGATTGAAGAAAGAAAAAATTTACTGAATATCGTCAAAGCGATTACCAATTCTGATATTCATCTGGTGGTGGTTGGTAAGAAAACCAAATACTACCGGAGTGTTGAGAAATATGTCTTGAAACATAAACTTGCTGAGAGAATTCATTTTTTAGAAGGTGTTACTGTAGAAGAACTTTCAGCGTTGTATCAAATGGCTGATATTTTTGTCTATCCAAGTGTCTTTGAAGGATTTGGTATACCTGTAATTGAAGCACTTTTTTCTAGAACTCCGGTAATTACTAGCAATGTTAGTTCTTTGCCCGAGGCTGGAGGACCAGGTGCTCTTTACATAAATAGTCACGATGTTGAAGATCTCAGCGCTAAAATTATCGCCCTTTGGGAAAATCAGGAGGAACGTGTTCGACGCGCAGAAATTGGGCTACAGTATGCTCAAAAGTTTACCGATATCGTTATTGCTGAAAATTTACTTTTTGTTTATCAATCAGTTATAAATAAATAATTTTTTTTTCTTGCAGGAATGAAATTTTATGTTCTATCTTTGCTTCATCTTAAAATCATGAAGAATTTATTTACATCAATCCATCATCATCATCTCATCGCAAGACGAGTTGACTAATTATGGAATAATGTAAACACCAAAATAATTAAAAAACCGTCTGAGCATAGACGGTTTTTTTATTTTTAAGAAAAGGCGACTCTGTTCAGACAAAATAATCGAGAAAATTGTATGAACACTTTAAAAATAGCCCTTCAAAAAAGCGGTCGTCTAAGCGAAAAATCTCTGGAATTGCTGAAAGAATGCGGAATAAAACTTCCCGATTTCAAGAGCAAGCTCAAAAATACCGCTATTAATTTCCCTCTTGAAATACTTTTCCTTCGGGACGATGATATCCCAAAATATGTAGAAAATGGCATCGTTGACATCGGTATTATTGGCGAAAATGAAGTTTTGGAGCAAAATAGAAAAATCAAGGTTGTCCGTAAATTGGGTTTTGCAAACTGCCGTTTATCGCTCGCTATTCCTAAAGATATTAATTACAGTGGTCCTGACTTTTTTAATGGAAAAAAAATTGCAACGTCTTACCCATTTATTGTAAATCAATATTTCGAGAAGAAAAATATTAAGGTCGAAGTTGTAGAAATATCAGGCAGTGTAGAAATTGCTCCGGGAATCGGTTTAGCAGATGGTATTGCTGATTTGGTGAGTTCTGGTAGCACGCTTCTCCACAACGGTTTGACTGAAGTTGAACAGCTTTTAAGTAGTGAAGCAGTGATGATATCTAATCCAAATTTAGACTATAGATCCACGGAAATTCTTGATTCATTCTTGTTCAGAATTCAAGCGGTTATGAATTCTAGAGAAAATAAATACATTCTTCTTAACGCTCCAAATAAAGCAATCAAAGATATTATACAGTTGCTTCCCGGGATGAAATCTCCAACCATCCTTCCATTGGCTGACGAAGGCTGGAGTAGTATTCATTCGGTAGTGAAGGAAAATCAATTCTGGCAGATTATTGACGAACTCAAAAAACTGGGGGCAGAAGGCATCCTGGTAATTCCAATAGAAAAAATGGTGCTATAAATCATGGAAAATATAAACAAATATCCTCCGCGGGAAAATTGGGGGACTTTAATAAAAAGACCGATTAAAAAAGCTCAAGATTTAAGAACCGAAGTTTCTTCTGTTTTCGCTCAAGTGCAAAAATTGGGGGATAAGGCGCTTTTTGATCTAACGCAAAAGTATGATGGCGTTCAATTAAAAGAATTAAAAGTTTCTGAGAAAGAGATTCGAGATGCAATAGATGAAATCCCCGATGATTTAAAACAAGCAATTTTACAGGCGAAAGAGAATATAGACAAATTTCATTCTGCACAAAAAGAAATTTTTCCCAAAATAGAAACAACACCTGGCGTTTTCTGTTGGCGAGAAAGTAGAGCGATACATAAAGTAGGTCTATACATTCCCGGAGGCTCAGCGCCATTGTTTTCTACCGTATTAATGTTGGGCGTTCCGGCTAATATTGCTGGTTGTGGTGAAATAATCTTATGTACGCCACCCCAAAAAGATGGAAGAGTGAATGCCGCAGTATTGTTTTCCGCTAGCTTGTGCGGAATTACGCAAATCTACAAAATCGGAGGATCGCAAGCTATTGCTGCCATGTCTTTGGGTAAGACTTCTGTACCTAAAGTTGATAAAATTTTTGGTCCTGGAAATCAATATGTAACCCAAGCGAAGCAAATTGCACAGGAGTATGGTGTTGCAATCGATCTTCCTGCAGGTCCAAGTGAAGTTTTGGTAATTGCTGATGAGTCTGCTATTCCAGCTTTTTGTGCCGCTGATTTATTAGCACAAGCTGAACATGGTGCGGATTCGCAAGTAGTTTTTATTGCAACGGATGAAAAAATATTTGTTGAAACATTATCCGAGCTTGAAAATCAGCTGAATAATCTCTCACGAAAGGACATTTCTACTGAAGCTATTAATAAAAGCCGATTTATTCTCCTGGACAACATCGAAGATGCTCTTGAACTAAGTAATCTATACGCGCCTGAACATTTAATTTTATCGATAAATGATGCGGAACAAGCTGTTGACAAAGTGTTTAATGCCGGTTCGGTTTTTTTAGGAAATTATACTCCCGAATCTGCCGGTGATTATGCAAGTGGGACCAACCACACACTTCCCACAAACGGTTATGCACGTAATTACTGTGGAGTTTCTTTGGAAAGTTTCCAGAAGAAAATCACCGTCCAGAAAATCACGGCCTCTGGTATCAGGAATCTCGGAAAAACTGTTGAAATAATGGCAGAAGCCGAAGGTCTCGACGCTCATAAAAATGCAGTTTCCATTCGTTTAAAATATTTACAAGATGAAATTTAATATAAAGCAATACATTCGTCCGCACTTTGAACAAATTGCAGTCTATGAAAGTAACAGACCTTCAGTATTAGAAGAATCATGTTTATATTTGGATGCTAACGAAAGTCCTGTTGGTATTTATAATCGTTATCCGGATGCGCAATACCGCTTACTACGCGAAAAATTTGCCGCGATAAACAAGGTTCCAGCAGATCAAGTTTTTCTTGGATGCGGAAGCGACGAGTTGATTGATATGTTAATTCGTGTTTTTTGTGAGCCTAAAGAAGATAGCATCATCGTTTTGGATCCCAGCTTCTCCATGTATGAAGTATATGCAGGCTTCAATGATGTTAAAGTTGAGAAAATAGCTCTGAATGCTGATTTTCAGTTAGAAGAAAAGGTTTTCATCGAGAAATTCTCGGATAGTAAGGCGAAAATTTTGTTTTTATGTTCACCTAACAATCCAACCGGAAATTCAATTGATAATCTGGACTTTTTTATCGAAAATTTCTCTGGCATTGTGGTCGTCGATGAAGCCTACATTGAGTTTTCCAATCGGCAATCGGTAGTAAATTTACTTCCAAAATTCCCGAATTTAATTGTTCTTAAAACATTATCAAAAGCCTATGGAATGGCAGGATTGCGCGTGGGAGCCGGTTTCGCATCGTACGAAATTGCAAAATTGATGAATCGTGTAAAGCCACCCTACAATATAAGTTCAGAAAGTCAACGTATTGCTATGGAACAATTAAGTTCAAACATTGCAGAACAGAATATCAAAGACATTCTAAACGAAAAGTCTAAGCTTAACAATGCTTTATTGAAACTGGAGATTGTAGAAAACGTTTTCCCCTCGGATGCTAATTTCTTTCTAATAAAATTCAAAGATGTTAAACTGGTTTTTCAGGAGCTTGAAAAAAATGGGATTTTCACGAGTTTACGACATCCTAAAATTAAAAACTGTATCCGTGTAAGCGTAGGAACCGCATCTCAAAACGAAAAATTAATCAGCATTTTATCTCAAATCTCATCATGAAAAAAGTATTATTTATTGACCGCGATGGAACACTTATCATAGAACCTCCTCTGGATTTTCAGGTTGATTCGTTAGAAAAACTGGAGTTTTATCCGGAAGTGATTCAAAATTTAGCCAGAATTTCACAGGAACTCGACTATGAACTTGTCATGGTGACTAATCAAGACGGTTTGGGGACTGATTCTTTTCCCGAAGAAACCTTCACGGTGCCACACGAAAAGATGCTCAAAACGTTAGAGAACGAAAACGTTGTTTTTCATGATGTATTAATTGACCGAAGTTTCGAAAATGAAAATTCACCTAATAGAAAACCACGCACCGGAATGCTTCAAAAGTATATCTATGGAAACTATGATTTAGCTAATTCTTATGTAATCGGCGATAGAATGACAGACATAGAATTGGCAAAAAATCTGGGTGCAAAGGCAATTTTCCTTTCAAAGGTAAACAATGAGCAGGCAGAATTAAGGACCC
Organism: Kaistella sp.; assembly: GCA_041913105.1. Lineage (GTDB taxonomy): Bacteria > Bacteroidota > Bacteroidia > Flavobacteriales > Weeksellaceae > Kaistella. The sequence continues at coordinate 212,044 of JAYSFV010000001.1, forward strand.
AGAGTTGGAGCGAAATTTATCAGTTTTTAAAAGCTAAGCCACGTAAAGCCAGCTTAAGACGAAAGACCAAGGAGACCGACATTTTTGTTGAATTAAATCTTGATGGTTCTGGCAAATCTGAGATCAAAACCGGACTCGCATTTTTTGACCATATGCTTGAACAAATTAGCAAACATGGAAATTTTGATTTAAATATTAAAGTAAACGGTGATTTAGAAGTGGATGAACATCACACCATCGAAGATACCGCCTTGGTTTTAGGTTCGTGCTTCGTAGAAGCATTAGGTTCTAAGAAAGGGATTGAAAGATATGCTTTTTTACTACCAATGGATGACGCACTCGCACAAATTGCGCTCGACTTTGGCGGTAGGAATTGGCTCGTTTGGGACGTGGATTTCCGACGTGAAAAAATTGGTGATGTCCCTACGGAAATGTTTTATCACTTCTTCAAATCATTTTCTGATACAGCAAAATGTAATTTGAACATTAAATGTGAGGCTGATAATGAACACCATAAAATAGAATCCATTTTTAAAGCTTTTGCTAAAGTTCTGAAAAATGCGGTTAAAATTGAAGGCTCTAATTTCCAAATTCCAAGTACAAAAGGATCATTATGATAGCAATTATAGATTACGGCGCAGGAAATGTAAAGTCTGTGCAAAATGCGGTTGCGAAATTGGGTTATGAAAGTGTGGTGACTGCTGATCATTCCTTGATAAAATCTGCTGATAAAATAATTTTTCCTGGAGTTGGTGAAGCCTCTTCAGCGATGGCGAAATTGAAGGAAAAAGGATTAGATATTTTAATTCCAACCTTAGAACAACCATTTTTGGGTATATGTCTCGGTCAGCAGCTTTTGTGTAGTTTTTCAGAAGAAGGCAACGTGGAAGGAATGGGAATTTTTGATGCTAAGGTTAAAAAATTTCCTACCCTCGATATTGTCCCACATATGGGATGGAATAATATTCAGAATCCGAGTGGATCACTATTTAACAAAATCACACCAGAGGATAATTTTTATTTTGTTCACAGCTACTACTGCGAATTATCCTCCGACACCATTTCAGTTTGTGAGTATATATTACCGTTCAGTGCAACATTTCAGAAAAATAATTTCTTTGGAACACAGTTTCACCCAGAAAAGTCCGGAGAAGCAGGCTCGCAACTCTTAAAGAATTTTTTAAATATAGAACTATGAAAATTATTCCGGCAATCGATATTATTGGTGGACAATGTGTACGTCTATCAAAGGGCGATTACAGTACACAGAAGACCTATGGTAACCCGCTTGAAATGGCAAAACAGTTTGAGGATAACGGAATTAAATATCTTCATATAGTAGATCTAGATGGAGCCAAAGCAGGCAAAGTGATAAACTTAAAAGCTGTTGAGAAAATTGCATCGCAAACTAATCTTTATATTGATTTTGGTGGCGGCGTAAAGTCACGTTATGATTTAGAGTTAGTTCTGAATGTTGGAGTCCAAAAAGTAACTTTAGGTAGCCTGGCGGTGCAAAATCGTGAATTATGTGAAGAATGGATCGCAGAATTTGGTGCCGATCGTTTTATCTTGGGTGCCGATTGTTTAAATCGAAAAGTTAAGACTTCCGGGTGGCTGCAAGAATCAGATTTGGAAGTCATCGATTTTATTAAATCATACCAGAACAGCGGTCTTCAACAAGTTATTTGTACTGATATTTCAAAAGACGGAATGCTGGAAGGGCCAAGCTTAAATCTGTATAAAGAAATTTTATCTCAAACTGATACAAAATTAATCGCCAGTGGGGGAGTATCATCGCTTCAGGATTTGAAGGATTTAAAAGAATTAGGTTGTGAGGGTGCCATCATCGGGAAAGCTTTTTATGAAGGGAAAATAACAATGCAGGATTTGCAGAAATTAATTTAGATGTTAAAAAAACGAATTATTCCGTGCCTTGATATTAAGGATGGAAAAACAGTAAAAGGAGTTCAGTTTGAAGGACTCATTGACGCCGGAAATCCTTTAGAACTAGCTAAAAAATATGTGGAAGACGGCGCTGACGAACTCGTTTTCCTGGATATTACAGCTACTTTAGAAGAGAGAAAGACTCTTATTAGACTTGTAGAAGATCTGAGCTCAACAATCAACATTCCGTTTACTGTAGGCGGAGGCATATCATCGGTGAATGATGTAGAACAACTGCTGAAAGCCGGTGCTGATAAAGTTTCGGTTAATTCGGCTGCAGTTCGTAGACCACAACTCATTGAAGAACTGGCAAAGCAATTCGGAAGTCAATGTGTCGTAGTGGCAGTCGATACCCGATACTCAGAAGGTGAAGATTTTGTATTTGTAAGTGGTGGTAAAGTAAAAACAGATCGGAAAACGTTGGATTGGATTAGACAAGCTGAAAGTCTTGGTGCTGGCGAAATTCTACTAACCTCAATGGACTTTGACGGCACAAAAAAAGGGTTCGATCTTGATATGCTAAAAAAGGTAGGAGAGATTTCAAAGCTACCTTTAATCGCTTCAGGAGGTGCGGGATCCGAGCAACATTTTATTGATCTCTTTGTAGAAACTAATGCTACAGGAGCCTTGGCCGCGAGCATTTTTCATTTTGGCGAGATACCAATTAATCATTTAAAACAGACTTTAAAAGAAAATAATTTACCAGTAAGATGAATATAGATTTTAATAAAAGTAATGGATTGGTCTCTGTTATTATTCAGGATTACAAAAATTTGCAGGTACTGATGTTAGGTTATATGAATGAAGAAGCCTACAAATTAACCCAAGATGATGGACGAGTTCACTTTTTCAGTCGTAGTAAGAACAGGATTTGGCTGAAAGGAGAAACATCTGGCAATTTTCTTTATTTAAAAAATATGGTTAAAGATTGCGATTCTGATGCGCTGTTAATTAAGGTAGAACCGGCAGGTAATGTTTGTCATACGGGTTCTTTTAGTTGCTTTGGACCGGAAGAAACTTCGGGTTTTCTGTATACATTAGAAAATACAATTTCAAACCGAATTGATGGCAAAGTGGAAGATTCTTATACCTATTCTCTTTATCAGAAAGGTATTAATAAAGTGGCTCAAAAAGTCGGAGAAGAAGCGGTAGAAGTGGTGATTGAAGCCAAAGATAATAATCTCGATTTGTTTAAAAATGAAGCTGCAGACCTTCTTTATCATGTCCTCGTTTTACTGAAAGCGAAGGGAGTAACATTAAACGATATTGAAAAGGTGTTGCAAAATCGTGCGGGAGCAAAATAGGGACTTATTGTTTTAAGAATAAATATGTGCTCATAAAAATTCATACTTTCAAAACAAAAATCTCATACTAAAAGTATGAGATTAAAGATTGATAACAAAGTGTTATATTATTTTACTTGATCTACAACTGCTTTGAAAGCTTCAGGGTGATTCATTGCTAAATCTGCTAAAACTTTTCTGTTCAGTTCGATGTTGTTGCTTTTAAGAGCGCCCATAAACTGGGAGTAAGACATCCCGTGTTCTCTAGCACCTGCGTTGATACGCATAATCCAAAGGCTACGGAAATTTCTTTTCTTCTCTTTTCTACCGCGGTAAGCATATTGCATTGCTTTTTCCACGGCGTTTTTAGCTACAGTCCAAACATTTTTTCTTCTACCGAAAAAACCTTTAGCCTGCTTTAAAACTTTTTTTCTGCGCGCTCTAGACGCTACAGCGTTTACTGATCTTGGCATAATTTAAATTTTTTGTTTTTTTGAAAAGGGCGGAACTGCGTTTAAAGTTCTCTTATAGGCTCCGTTTCAGGGTTAACTTTTAATGAATTTTTTAGGAATTCTTATAAACCGAATATTGATTTATAAAAACTACTTAATTGCTAATTGGCGAAGAACGCTTTTCTCATCCACAGTAGCAACGTAAGAAGTTTGCGTAAGATTTCTCTTTTGCTTAGTTTCTTTTTTCGTCAAGATGTGGCTTTTGAAAGCATTTTTTCTTTTAATCTTTCCGGTTCCGGTAAGCTTAAAACGCTTTTTAGCACCTGATTTAGTTTTTAATTTTGGCATTTTGCTTAATTTATCTGTTTGTTATCAATCCTTTTTCTCTGGAATTTCACAAGAACTTCGTACTCGATACAATTCAGACTGCAAAAGTACGAAATAGGAATAAGATAGAAAAATTAATCTTTGAAATATAAATTTCAAACGGTATAAATAAAAAGAGATCTCAAAAGACCTCTTTTTTATATCGTAAGTAGAAATTATTTAGCTGGTTTTTTCGGGCTCATCATCATAATCATCCGTTTACCTTCTAACTTAGGCAACTGATCAACTTTACCGACATGCTCCAACTCCTGTGCAAGTTTCAAAAGCAAGATTTCTCCCTGATCTTTAAAGATGATCGAACGACCTTTAAAGAATACATAAGTCTTCAATTTAGAACCTTCTTCCAAGAATTTTTCAGCATGTTTCTTTTTGAACTCGTAATCGTGCTCATCGGTTTGGGGACCGAAACGGATTTCCTTAACAACTACTTTAACCTGCTTAGCTTTTAGCTCTTTGGTTTTCTTCTTTTGTTCGTAAAGGAATTTCTTATAATCAAGAATACGGGTAATATAAGGCTCTGCTTTGTCCGAGATTACCACCAGGTCTAATTCCTGTTCTTTGGCAATTTCTAAGGCTTTTGAGAGTGGATAAACTCCTGGTTCTACGTTATCGCCAACCAAACGTACTTCTTTTGCCCGGATTTTTTCGTTAATCTGGTGAAAGTCTTCTTGTACGCGTCGCTGTGGACCTCTGCCTCGGTAGTTAAATTTCTGTGCTATGGTTTTAAATTTTAATGTTAATTATATTTTAGCGGCATTTTTAAAATAGGTGATAAATTCTTCAATATTCATCGTTCCTAAATCGCCTTCGCCTCTTCTGCGGACAGAAACTGTGCCATTTTGTTCTTCATTTTCGCCTACAATAAGCATGAAAGGAAGTTTTTTAATTTCAGCATCCCGAATTTTACGTCCGGTTTTTTCGTTTCTTTCGTCAATCAGGCCGCAAATATCGTGATTTTCCAGTAATTGTGAAACTTTTTTCGCATAATCAACATATTTTTCGCTGATTGGTAAAATCGTAAATTGGTCAGGCGCAAGCCATAACGGAAAATCTCCGGCGGTGTTCTCTATTAGGATAGCAATGAATCGTTCCATAGATCCGAAAGGTGCACGGTGGATCATTACCGGTCTGTGTTTTTCATTATCATTACCGGTATACCAAAGATCAAATCTTTCCGGGAGGTTATAATCTACCTGGATCGTTCCTAATTGCCAACTTCTACCAAGAGCGTCCTTCACCATAAAGTCGAGTTTTGGACCATAGAAGGCGGCTTCCCCATATTCCACAATCGTTTTTAGTCCTTTCTTTTCGGCTGCTTGGATGATGGCATCTTCTGCTTTCTTCCAATTTTCGTCGGTACCGATATATTTTTCCTTGTTTTCAGGATCTCTTAACGAAACTTGAGTTACAAAATCTTCGAATCCTAAGGATTTAAAAACATATAAAGTAAGATCGATTACATTTTCGAACTCTTCTAAAAGTTGATCTGGAGTACAGAAAAGGTGCGCGTCATCCTGAGTAAATCCACGCACTCTAGTAAGGCCATGAAGTTCTCCCGACTGTTCGTAACGATATACTGTGCCGAACTCTGCAAACCTCTTTGGTAAATCTTTGTAAGACCATTGTCCGACCTTGTAAATTTCACAGTGGTGCGGACAGTTCATCGGTTTTAGTAAGAATTCTTCACCTTCATTTGGCGTCTTAATCGGCTGAAAACTATCAGCACCATATTTATCCCAGTGACCGGAAGTAACATAGAGTTCTTTCGCACCAATATGTGGAGACATTACAAATTCGTACCCTGATTTTTTCTGGGCCTCTGACAAGAAGTTTTCAAGTTTTTTTCTGAGGGCAGCGCCTTTTGGTAACCAAAGCGGTAAACCTGCACCTACTTTTTCAGAGAATGCGAAAATGCCCAGTTCTTTTCCTAGCTTTCTATGATCTCTTCTTTTTGCTTCTTCTAGTCTTTCCAGATATTCAGTAAGGTCTTTTTGCTTAGGAAACGAAATACCGTAAACCCGTGTAAGTTGTTTGTTTTTTTCATCACCACGCCAGTATGCTCCAGCAGCGTTCAGAATTTTTACTGCTTTTACAATACCTGTAGAGGGAATATGGCCACCACGGCATAAGTCTGTAAAATTATCGTGAGAACAGAAGGTTATTTCTCCATCATTTAGGTTAGAGATTAGCTCTGTTTTGTAAGGATTTTCAGCATATTCTTTTAGTGCATCTGCTTTGGATACCGCATACAGATTGAAGGTGGAGTTTTTCTTAGCGTTTTCCAACATCTTCTTTTCGATTTTCTCAAAGTCCTTTTCAGAAAGACTTTCGTCACCGAAATCTACATCATAGTAAAATCCGCTTTCAATCGCTGGTCCGATGGTCAACTTTGCATCAGGATAAAATTCAATAATTGCTTGGGCAAGCAAGTGAGCGGAAGAGTGCCAAAAGGCTTTTTTACCCATGTCATCATTCCACGTCAAGAGCTGAAGAGTTGAATCTGTTGTGATAGGGGTTGTGATTTCGGTTTGTGTACCATTAACCAAGGCAGAAATAACATTTCTGGCTAAACCTTCACTGATTGATTTCGCTACGTCCAAAGAAGTAACGCCGCTTTCAAACTCTTTAATGCTCCCATCGGGAAGTGTGATTTTTATCATTTTGAACTTCAAATTTATCGCAAAAATACAATTTTCATTTGAAGTTTTGTAACTGAAGATTTTATAAATAAGACCTAATAAAAAAGGTTTCCTCAAAAGAGAAAACCTGATTTAAAATTATGAAGATGGTTTAGAAGGCGGTTTCGTTTCCTGCAGAGTCCATATCACTTGTCATTCCACGATTGCGGAAGTTGTAGGTACGATTATCTGTGGTCATGTAAAGGTTGTTTTTTGCTTTGGCAATAATTCTTGCACGCTCATCAGAAGTTAAATTGTTGTCGGGAGAAACAAATTCTTCACCGGAATATCGATCTCTTGTAAAATCATTCACATTAAGTGCACCATTTTCATTCATGATATCTCGAGCCTTTTCCGCACGATCTGCGGTATTGGTATAAACAGTTAGGATATTACTTCTGGTGCCCGCATAACTATACTTCTTTCTTTCGTTTTCATCATCACCGAAAAGCCAGTTCCAAAATCCGCTGGTGTTTTCATCTTCGTCGTATTCCGAACCTTCTGTGTATTCTCCAGTAGTAGTATATCGGGAAATTTGATAATCCTGTTTTCCAAATCCTGCATTATCTAATTTTGCTGAGGCTTTATCTGCTTCTTCGTTAGTTGGGAACATCCCTACGACTGTGTAAGACATAATTTTAATTTTTTGTGATTAGTATGTAATACGTAACAAACATTGTGACAAACGAGGCTCAGTACAGAAACTTTAAAAGAACTTAACAAACTAATTTTTGATAGAACAATTAATTTAACAATTATTTAACAAAAAAGAGAACGATTACTTTTCGTTCTCTTCTTCATTTTCTGTTTTACCGGTTTCGTGAAGTTCTGAGCTTTCCCGGATTTCTTTTTTGGTTTTGTCTTCAGAATGAATTTTTTCTGACGATGCTGGAATATTTGGTATATCCTGATTCTGTTTTCTAACTTCGGGGTTTGCCGGCTTGTCTTTACTATCTTTATCCATAGTCACAAAATTTTATAATTGAGTTTGATCCACAATTCCTGTTTGATCTTCGATAGTATAGTTCAAAGCTCTTGCCAAAACAAAAAGCTGCTCTAGATTTGATTGTAGCTGTTTGCGTCCTTCGGTACGTAGTTTTTGCTGATTCACCATCTTATAGGCATTGTTTTTTGCCGACTGGGTCACTTTTCTCAAATCATCCTGATCCACACGGTTTAGGAAAGAATCATCCAAAGACTGAATTTCTACACTAGGATTAATCCTGATATCCGCTGGGGGCAGTGATTTAATAATCAGTTTTTTATCCGCAGAATCAACCTCCATTTGCAATTTATTGAGGTCGTAAGAGACTTGCGCATTGGTTTTAGTAAACGTGATCAGTTCTTTTTCCATTTTGGGCAGAAAACCTCCCAGAACTTCAGAAGTCATTTTTGTTTTCTGAATACTCGAAAAATCCTGCTCCATCACTACCATCTTATTCATCTTCCGGATTTGATTGGTAATGATATAATAATCATTTTGAACTTGCTCTTCCGGTTTTCTGGTTAAACTGTTCCATATTAGAACGATTAGGAGCATTGCCAGTGCGCCTAGTGCATACGGTATTATTTTTCTGAAATTCTTCAAAGATTAAATATTTATTTTTTAATTATGGCTAAAAGATCTCTTTCTAGGTATCCGCTTGAAGGATTTTCGATAATTCTTCCAATTTCCTTGCCGTCCTTTATAACAATAACAGTTGGGACAAATTCTATATTATACTTTTTCTGTTCATCATTGGGAGCAGTTTTCTGCCGATCCACCGCTAGTATTTGCATCTGATTTTCAGGAAAATTTAAGGTATCTAAAATCTTCATAAGACGCGGGAATTCTCTATGGCTATCGCCACACCACGTACCCAGCGCTACATATAATGAGTATTCGCTGAAATTAAGAGTTTTTAGTTGCTCGATCGATTTTTTATCTACAGGGTAGAAGTCATATTCAGTTTTATACCACTCTGCATAGGGTTCTTTTAATAACTCAACTTTCGATTGGTAGCCCAAAAGCATTTTTTCTCCTTCGGGAGAAGTAATTTCGGTTGTATTAACATTCTGCTGTGCGTTACAGGAGTTGAGTGTGACAAATAATATAGATGCTACTAAACTTTTTTTTAAACTCTTTATCATAAACTATATTCGATTAATAATTTTTTGCAAGTCTGCCGGTGAATAGTATTTGTTTTTAAGGACTTTTTGATCACCTTTACGAAGTACATTTATTTTGTTTCCCATAATTTCGGTGTACACTTCTTCACCTCTTTCGGAATAAAACTGGAGTGTATCATTAACTTCCTCTTCGTTAGAACACGCTTTGGACATATTCGACCGGTGCACTTCGTTGAATAGATCAGCAAATTTCTCGCCTAATCCAAATTCCAGCACCGCACCGCTTAAAACGTATTGAAGATCACAAAGAGCATCTGCCACTTCCACGATGTCATTTTGGTCTATCGCCTCTTGCAATTCTTTTAGTTCTTCCTGAAGTAGAGAAATACGTAAGGCAGCACGCTCCTTAGAAGGGATTTGGGGTTTATCAAGAACGGGTGCATTGAAAGTTTTGTGAAATTCGGCAACTTGGTTTAAGGCATCGATTTTTTCCATTGAGTAGAATGTAATAAAAAGATAAAATAAAGAATTTTGATTGGAAATAAAAACACCGGTCTAACCGGTGTTTTTCTTATTTTGAAATTTCTCTGCCGATAACCAGCTTCTGAATCTCGGAAGTACCTTCACCAATGGTGCAGAGTTTAGAGTCTCTGTAGTACTTCTCCGCAGGGAAATCTTTGGTATATCCGTATCCACCAAAAATTTGCAAAGCGTTATTTGAAATTCTTACACAGGCTTCCGAGGCGTAAAGTTTTGCCATAGCACCTTCTTTGGTCATCGGTTTTTTAGCATTTTTAAGAGTTGAGGCGCGTTGGATTAATAATTCTGCGGCATCAATTTCTGTCGCCATATCTGCCAACATAAAATTAATCGCCTGAAATTGATTAATCGGTTTTCCAAATTGTTGTCTCTCTAATGAATATTTTAGCGCCGCCTTATAAGCGCCTCTCGCAATTCCTAAACTTAAGGCTGCGATAGAAATACGGCCACCATCTAAAATTTTCATAGCCTGCTTGAAACCAGATCCCACTTCGCCTAAGCGATTTGCATCAGGCACACGAACATTGTCGAAGATTAGCTCTGCGGTTTCGGAAGCTCGCATGCCAAGTTTATTCTCTTTCTTGCCGGAACTAAATCCTGGCATTCCTTTTTCTAAAACAAATGCAGTGGAATTATTACGTGCTCCTTTTTCACCTGTTCTTGTCATTACAACTGCAATGTCACCGGAGATCGCGTGCGTAATGAAGTTTTTAGCGCCATTAATTACCCATTCGTCTCCGTCCTTTTCTGCTGTAGTGCTCATACCGCCAGAATCAGAACCTGTATTGTGCTCGGTAAGTCCCCAAGCCCCTATGACCTGACCAGAAGCAAGTTTTGGAAGCCACTTTCTTCGTTGTTCTTCATTGCCAAATTCGTAAATATGGTTAGTACAAAGGGAATTGTGCGCCGCTACAGAAAGTCCGATAGAAGGATCTACCTGAGATATTTCATCTAGAATGGTTACATATTCATGATAACCCATACCAGAGCCTCCGTATTCCTCAGGAATAACAATTCCCATAAAGCCCATTTCACCTAATTGGTGGAATAATTCCACAGGAAAAGTTTGGGATTCGTCCCACTCCATAATATTCGGTCTTATGTTTTTTTCTGCAAATTCTCTAGCAGTTTCAGCAATCATTTTTAAATTATCGGTAATTTCAGTCATCATAGTATGTAAAGTATAATATTTCCAAAGATAACTAAAATGATACGTATAGGGAGTACAATTTTGCAGAAACTGTAGAGTAGTTTAGCTTCTGATACCAATTCTACTGATAAACCTATGCAAAACTTACAAATTCACTTTACGTTTAATAAATGCGTAATTTAGCAGACTAATAAATTGCGATTATGAAAAGACTTTTACTCTGTGTAGCTTTGGTTCCGATTCTCGGATTTTCTCAGGCACCAACAAATTATTATGAGGGCACTAATGGTTTAACGGGTTATGCATTAAAATCCAAACTATATGAAATTGTATCGAAAAAATCGATAAGTTGGAATTATAGTGATTTACAACAGTTTTACAACCAGACTGATCTCGATAAATATTATGACCATGGAAACGAGAACCAATCAATCCTTTTAGATATCTATTCAGAAATTCCGTCTGGTGCAGACAATTACGAATATACAGCAGACCAAATGATAGGCTCGGCAAGTGCTGAAGGAATGGGTTGGAACCGTGAACATATGATGCCGCAAAGTACTTTTTATAGTAACTATCCAATGTATTCTGATCTGTTTTTTGTTGTTCCAACGGATGCGCGCATCAATCAACTACGAAGTAATTATCCATATGGAATAGCAGGTGCTACGAACTATCATACTTTTTCGAATGGCTCAAAAATTAATCGTAACGGAACTCCAGGTTCTGGGTATACAGGAAGAGTTTATGAGCCTATAGATGAGTTTAAAGGCGATGTTGCGAGAAGTTTACTCTATTTTGCAGTAAGATATGAATCTAAATTAAGTTCATTTAATCACTCACCTGGCACTTCGGCTGCAAATGATACTAATCCTCTAAATGGTACCGCGGAAAAGGCGTTTGAAGATTGGTACATCACGATGTTGAAAAATTGGCATGTCCAAGATCCTGTATCTCAACGCGAAATTGACCGTAACAATGCAGTATTTGCTATTCAGAAAAATAGAAATCCATTTATTGATCGTCCAGAATGGGTTAACGCTATTTGGAATCAAGCTTCTGATGTTACTCCACCATCAGCACCAAGCAGCTTTATCGCAGATCAAACCAGTGCGTATTTTGTAAAACTAAAGTGGAATGCCGCTTCTGATAACGACATCCTAGGATACAAAGTCTTTCAAAATGGAGAATTAGTTGCAACTTCCAGGACTTCTGAGGTTATTATAGATCGATTATCGCCCGGAATGAATTACAATTTCACCGTTCGTGCCTACGATAATGGGTATTTAGAGTCGGTGGACAGCGAAGTTTTAACGGTGGTCACCGCCAATAGTGATGTCTACGCCAGTGATTTAATGATAACAAAATATGTAGAAGGGACAGGTAATAACAATGCTATTGAAATTACTAATAAGACGGGCCACTCTGTTGATCTTAACAAATACAGATTAAGTATCCAGTTTTATAATGGAAGCAGTGGAAATTATTATTTTCCGGCACCGTATGAATTGGAGGGATCGATTGCAGATAATGAAAGTATAGTTATTCTCAATCCATACTCTAATTTATCATGTATCACAAATGATGATGCCGATTTTGTAAGTGCCGCACCACAGCTGAGCTATACGGGAACTCAATATATGGAACTTCGTTATGCATCATCTACAGTCGATGCTATTGGATTAAGAGATAGCAATAATGCTGCAACATTAGCCGATAGATCACTCTATCGTTTACCATCTGTAGGTGCGCCAAACTCAGCATTTAATATTTCTGAATGGCAGGAGTTTCCTGTTGATTACTGTGCAGATTTAGGAACTTTAAACGTGTCTACTGTTAATACTAACCGAGAAAAATATGTCATTTATCCAAACCCAGTTGTGTCAGAAATTAGAATAGCAGGTAAAAATTTAAAAGAAATTAAAGAAGCAAGAATACTGGATATTACAGGTAAGTCACTTCAAGTTAAATCAGAGCCATTTAAAAATGCAGAAAGTCTTAACGTTCAAAATTTACCGTCTGGGGTTTATCTACTTAAGCTTGATAATGAAATTTTAAAATTCATCAAAAACTAGATTTCTCTGATATAAAGTTTCATACGGGTTTCGTATTCAGGTTTGAGTTTTAGCAATTTCCAAATCTTCTTATCATCTGGATTTGTCACCCGATGGTAAATGATTTTGTCGGCAGAATATTTAAAATAGGGATGTGTTTTCAACCATTCTTCTGGAGCATCGACAAGAAGGTGTTTTTCGACACGAGAAGTATCAAGTTTGGCAATTTGTACTAATTTTTGAGCTAATGATTTGTCAATATCGTAGGTTTCCACAATTTGTTGTTTGGTGACAAATCCGCCTAACTTCTTGCGGTAACTCAGCAACATTGCAGCACTTTTTTGATCGAAACCAAATTCGATCAACTGTTGATAGGAGATTTGATTGAGGTCGATTGAACTGAAATCGGTTGCGGATTGTTGTGGTTGATTATTGTTTCCTGAATTACCATCTTGAAAGATCATAAAAGGTTTTAGTTCTTCGAACTTTTCTTCGGATATCACAAAGCATTTTTTTACATCATCCACCGATTGGAAACCATTCTTTAAATACCTATCCCGATAGTTTATAATAACTTGAGATTGCTTTTCAGAGAATCCCAAAGCTTGCCAGCCTTTTGTGTCTAAATCGTTGGGATTGAATTTAGTTAATGGTTTGGAAGTCTCGACTGACGAAGATATGTTTCTTCGAGTTTCCGAAGGAGAGGTTTCCGGTAAAAGAAGATAAGGTTCAAGGAGTAAATATTTTTCCGGGCTAATCACAAAACATTCACTGAATTTTTGTTTGCTCATGAAACTTCCACCAAGATAATGCTTATATTTTATAATAGCTTCGGATTGTTTAGGGGTAAATCCTAGCAGAATAAAATCCTGTACAGAATAGTGATCAGGATTAAACTTGCCTCGAATATTAAGTTTATCCGCACTTGAATAATCATAGGCTCTTCTATTAGAAAATGTACTTCTTTGACTTCGCGAAACTTCCGGCAGTAAAATAAATGGCTCGAGTTCCTGAAATTTGTCATCTGAGATTGAATAGCATCTCTTCAGTTGCTCTTTGGACGAGAATGCTCCACCTACTACATTTTTATATTTTAAAATCGTGGCAGCTTGCTTCTCGGTAAATCCAAGTTTTTGCCATTCTTCATTCGTAAGCGAATTAGGGTTGAATGCTTGTATATTCTTTACAGGTTCAGACTTAAACTCGACTTTAGTTAATAGTTCCGGAGTTGTTTCAACAGGTTTTTTGGCATCAAAATATAGGAAACCCGTACACAGAATAACACCTGAAGTAGCGAGACCGAGAAAATAATTTTTCGCTGAAGAAAAATAGAGGGAAGTGCGCATGCTTATTAATTTGAAGCTAAATTAAGCTTGCACATTCATGATGAACTTCTTAAAACACCCGAAAATTTCTGAGGATTTAACCTAAAAATTTTTAATGTTTTTCAACTAAGGAATCTTTAAGTTTCTGGAGTTCTGCCTTAACGAATTCCAGACGGTTAATAATGCTAACGGTTTCAGAAATTTTCGAATTGGTTGCAAGTGCAACGCGAGCTCCATCTAAGGTGTAGCCCTTTTCTTTAACCAGATGATAAATAATCTGCAGGTTTTTAATGTCTTCAGGGGTAAAATATCGGTTCCCTTTCTTATTTTTTTTGGGCTTTATAATCGGGAATTCCTGTTCCCAATATCTGATGAGAGAAGCATTAACATCAAATGCTTTTGCAACTTCGCCAATAGAGTAGTATAGTTTGTCTGGTAGATTAAGTTTCATAGCAACAAGTCGAAGGATAAAGATAGTGTTTTCTATTAAAAATTAATAAGCAATTTCCATTTTTACTTTTTTGCCTTTCAACTTCTCCGAGGCAAGCTTCTTCAATAAATCTTTAATTTTCTTACGGTCTACTGCAACGTAGGAAGTTGTATCTTTTACTTCAATAAGACCGATGTCCTCTTTAGCAAGTTCTCCTTTTTTGATGAGGTATCCAACAATATCCACTTTGTTAACTTTATCTTTTTTTCCTGCGCTGATATAAATGGTTTCAAAGGGCGTCTTTGCAGGAATTCTATAATTTTCAGTTACACTTTCTTCTGGGGTATTTGTTTTTATGAAAGGAAAATTTTCATCCGCTGTCATAATTAAATAAGCAAAACCCTTCGCATTCATCCGGGCAGTACGTCCGTTACGGTGTATAAAAGCATCTTCTTTCGGAGGGAGTTGATAATGTACAATCGATTCTACTTCCGGGACATCTAATCCGCGGGCAGCTAAATCGGTGGTAATCAGTATTCTCGCGGAGTCATTTCTGAATTTTAGCAAAGCTCGTTCACGTTCGTCTTGCTCCATCCCGCCGTGAAATGTTTCTCTTTCAATTCCTTTTTCTCTTAAAAGTGCTGAAATACGATCTACCGCATCGCGGTGATTACAGAAAATCAGTGTTCTTTTATTTCCTATTTTGCAGATGAGTTTAAATAAAGTTTCAAGCTTTTCTTCTGAGGTGGTTATCACTTTTTTAAGCTGAATATCTGGCTTTGCTTCCTGGAGTTTAAGGAAATTGACAGTTTTAGCATTGTTGAGTCCCACAAAATCCGGGATTTTATCCATGGCTGTAGCAGAAGTTAAGATGCGTTGGGAAAGATGATGCAAAGATTGAATAATGAAACTCATGTCTTCTTCAAAACCTAATTCTAACGCTTTGTCGAACTCGTCTAGAACCAGAGTTTTTATACTTGAAGGGTCAAAATTATTGTTTCTTAGGTGATAGGCAATTCTTCCGGGGGTACCAATCAATACTGCAGGTGTCTGTGAGAGGCTGTTCATCTCAACCTTCTTATCGTGACCGCCATAACAAATGGTTACTTTATGTTCGGTCCCCATGGACTTAAAAACCTGCTCAATTTGTAATGCCAGTTCTCGGGCCGGAACAAGAATTAGTGTTTGGACTCCTGCCTCTGAAGTTTGCAGATTTCGTAAAATGGGAAACAAAAATGCCAACGTCTTCCCAGAGCCAGTCGGGGATAGTAATACGACATCGTTATTGTCTTCAGTTGTTTTATAGGTTGATTTCTGCATTTGATTCATGTCCTGAATCTGCAGTTTTTGGTAAATTGACACTAAATCCATGCTGCAAAGGTAAAGCAATTGGCTTTGGTTTGAAAATCAGTGGGATAAAGTTTGCATATTTCTTAATGTTTATCACTTTTATTATAAAATAAATGCTTATTTTTGCACCACTTTTTGTGGAAGCATTTGGCGAAGTTAAATTATTCAAAACTAACATCTTCCGTATTTTTCAATCCCACATTAAGCCATTGTTGAAAAAGAAGGAATACAAATTATTTTATTATGTCAGAAACGACAGACAAAGCAGAGGTTCTTTTGAACCAAAACGTAGCACCAGAACAGTTTGATTGGGATTCTTTTGAATCTGGTCTTGATGCTGATGCAAGAAAAGAAAAAAGCGATTTAGAGGAAATCTACAACGGATCTCTAAATAACTTAAGCGACAATGATGTATTGGTTGGTAAAGTTGTAAGACTTACTGACAAAGAAGCTATTGTTGACATCAACTTCAAATCTGAAGGAGTTATTTCTCTTAACGAATTCCGTTACAACCAAGGATTGCAAGTAGGTGATGAGGTAGAAGTAATGGTTGACAGAAGAGAAGACAAATCTGGACAGCTGCAGCTTTCTCATAAAAAAGCGAGAACCCTTAAAGCTTGGGACAAAGTAAACGAACTTCACGAAACTGGTGAAATCGTTAACGGTTTTGTTAAATCAAGAACTAAAGGTGGTATGATCGTAGACGTACACGGTATCGAAGCGTTCTTGCCAGGTTCTCAAATCGACGTTAAGCCTATTAAAGATTACGATCAGTTCGTAGGTAAAACTATGGAATTCAAAGTGGTGAAAATCAACCCAGAATTCAAAAACGTTGTTGTATCTCACAAAGCACTTATCGAAGCAGATCTTGAAGGTCAGAAGAGAGAAATCATCGGTCAGCTTGAAAAAGGTCAGGTTCTTGAAGGAACTGTTAAGAACATTACTTCTTACGGTGTATTTGTTGATCTTGGAGGTGTTGACGGTCTTATCCACATTACAGACCTTTCTTGGTCTAGAGTTAACCACCCATCTGAAATCCTTTCAGACGGTGAAACTGTAAAAGTGGTTATCCTTGATTTTGATGATGAGAAAACAAGAATCCAGTTAGGTATGAAGCAATTAGAAGCTCACCCATGGGATGCGCTTTCTGCTGATCTTAAAGTTGGAGACAGAGTTAAAGGAAAAGTAGTAGTTCTTGCTGACTATGGTGCATTCGTTGAAGTTGCTCCAGGTGTTGAAGGATTAATCCACGTTTCTGAAATGTCTTGGTCTACTCACTTAAGAAGTGCTGGTGATTTCGTAAAAGTTGGTGATGAAGTAGAAGCTGAAATCTTAACGCTTGATAGAGAAGACAGAAAAATCTCTTTGGGTATGAAGCAGCTTAACCAAGATCCTTGGTCTAACATTGAAAGCAAATATCCAGTAGGTTCTCAGCACACAGGTACTGTAAGAAACTTTACAAACTTTGGTGTATTTGTAGAATTAGAAGAAGGTATCGACGGATTAATCTACATCTCAGACCTTTCTTGGACTAAGAAAATCAAGCATCCATCTGAATTCTGCAACGTTGGAGATAAGTTAAACGTAGTTGTTCTTGAGTTGGATACTGCTGCTAGAAGACTTTCTTTAGGTCACAAGCAACTTCTTGAAAATCCATGGGATAAATTCGAAACTAAATATGCTGAAGGTACTGTACACTCAGGAAAAGCAACTGAAGTTTTCGATAAAGGAGCTCAAGTTCAGTTTGAAGATGCAGAAGTTGAAGCTTTCTGTCCCTCCAGACTTCTTGAGAAAGAAGACGGATCTAAAATCAAGAAAGGTGAAGAGGCTCAATTCAAAGTAATTGAATTCAACAAAGAATTTAAAAGAGTAGTTGTTTCTCACACTGGTATCTTCAGAGACGAAGAGAGAAAGAACGTAAAAGAGCAGTCTAACAAGCCTGCAGGATCTTCAAGCAACGAAGAAAAGTCTACATTAGGCGATTTAGATGTTCTTGCAGAACTTAAAAAGAAAATGGAAGGAGGTAACTAATCTCATCCCTTATCTATAAAAATGACACCTCCTTAACGGGAGGTGTTTTTTTATGAAAAAAATATAATGGATTTCTGTTTTTTTTGATAAATTCGTCGTCATTAAAACAATATACATGAAGAACAGAAATTTACCTTTGAAGATTGCAGCAGTGTGGTTGATGTTTTCATTCGGAGCGGCAGAGGCTCAGGATTTCAAAACATTAATTCAGTCACAGTTACAATCTCAGAAGAGCTTTTTAAAAGCCGATCTCAATGAATTTGAGATTATAACCGAAGACTTTTCGTCATCAATGAAAGGAGATGTCATCAAATTTCAGCAATCCTATCAAGGTATACCTATTTATAACGCTGTTGGTACAGCCTTAATTAAAGATAAGAAAGTAAATTATTTGAGTGAAAATTTCACTAAGAATTACGTAAACGTTTCAAAAACTTCAGAAGCTAAATCAAGTAAAGCGATTTTTAGCCAAGTAGTAAATAACTTTAGTGGGAAAGATGCTTCTTCGTATTCGATAATCGGAATTAAAGATGCTGATTTAGATACCCCTTTTGTAAAAACACGATTGGTTTACTTTGTAACTCCTAATAATGATCTTAAACTATCTCACGAATATATATTTGAAGAAATTGGTTCCTCCAATTATTGGGATGTGATAGCGGATGCTGTCACTGGGGAAATATTAAGCAAAGAAAATTTAACTTTATCATGTAGCTTCTCCCACGATGCCTACCAACATGACTATTCTGCCCATATTCCAGAAGGATTTAATTTTAATTTTTCTATAGAAGATCAAAAAGTCGCGGAGGCTTTGGCACCACTTAATGCGACCTACCGTGTTTTCCCTCTTCCTGTTGAGAGTCCTAATCATGGGAATAGACAGTTAGTTGCCAACCCTTGGTTAAGTGATGCTTCGCCGGAAGGATGGCACTCGATCCTCGGTGGTACCTATACCGGAAATTATACCACAACTAGAGGTAATAATGTAATGGCGTACGATGATGCAGCGAGTACTAACACAGCGGGATCTTATGCTGATGGGGGAACAGCACGTATTTTTGACTTTCCTTTTGTAGTGAATGATACTGCTGGAAATTTAATGGCTGCAACTACCAATTTATTTTATGTAAGTAATAGGATTCACGATATATTCTACAAACTAGGATTTACTGAAACTGCAAGAAATTTCCAAGCATGGAATTTCGGCAAGGGTGGATTGCAGAATGACTATGTTCAAGCAGAAGCACAAGATGGTTCCGGGACGAATAATGCTAATTTCTCTACACCGGGAGATGGTTCGCGACCAAGAATGCAGATGTATTTATGGAATCCAAATATTCTGGAACGTGTATATTACAATTCACCTCCACAGGCAATCGGTAGAGAGGTTCAGAATTATATTTCGACAACATTTGGGCCGGCTCTTACCCCAACGGGTGTCACAGCTGATGTAATAGTTTCACCAGTGCTTGATGCTTGTACACCATTACCAGCGGGATCGCTAACAGGCAAAATTGGACTGGTAGCTAGAGGAAACTGTGAATTCCAAGCAAAAGTGCAAGCAGTGCAAGATGCAGGGGGTGTTGCGGCTATTATCTACAATTTACCAGATTCTTCACCCACAAGTGGGATGGCGGGAGTTAATCCTAACATTGTGATTCCTTCTGTATTGGTAGAGAACACTGAAGGAGTTTACATTAAAGGTCTTTTAGATGGCGGTATCAATGTGAATATGACTTTAAAATATGATCCATTGGTTCAGAAAATTAGAGATGCAAGTTTTGATAACGGAATAATCATTCACGAATATGGCCATGGTATATCAACCCGTATGGTTGGGCAGCTAAATTCGTCCCTAAACAAAGAGCAAATGGGTGAAGGTTGGTCTGATTTCTTTGCATTAATGCTTACGAACAGGCCTGGAGATAACGCGTCTGTGCCAAGAGGAATTGGCACTTACTCTTCTACGGAACCTATTACAGGTGGCGGAATTCGTCCTGCTAAATATTCACCGGATTATAATATTAATAATTATACTTATGGCGATACCAATGGTATGGAATATACAAACACTTCAGGGAATCTAGTGCCAAATGTACACTCTATAGGATTTATTTGGGCGTCGATGCTTTGGGATCTTCACTGGAAGTATGTTGAAAAGTACGGATATTCATCAGATGTTGTAGCAAACCCGACTAGTGGAAGTGCAAAAGTTCTTCAATTGGTTGTAGATGCATTAAAGTTAACGCCGATTAACCCTGGATTGATACAAGGTAGAGATGCAATTTTAGCAGCAGAAGAGGCAACTTCAGGTAGAGAAGACCGTTGCTTAATCTGGAGTGTTTTTGCAAGAAGAGGTCTTGGGGTAAACGCATCAGCAGGATTACCGACCAATATTAATGATCAAGTAGAAGATTTTACACAACCACCTGCAGATCCTGCGTGTAATAATTTAGGAACTGACGCTGTGGCTACAAGTAAATCCGTTAGTATTTATCCAAACCCAGCTAAAAACGAGTTCTATATCCAAAATGGTAATAAACTTTCGGGTAAAGTAGATGTTGAAATTTATGACGTAACCGGAAAATTACTTTCTTCACAAAAAGTTTCCGGTACGGAGAAAATCAGCACACAGCAACTTTCCCACGGAATGTATATTGTTAAAGTAAGCGGAGTAGGAGTAAATTACTCCACCAAACTGTTAATTAAGAAATAACAGTACAAAATAAATAGAAAAAGTCACCTGCGAAGGTGGCTTTTTTTGTGCCTTATATTGATGAAATAAAAAATCCATCAATAAAAACTGATGGATTCTTTTATGACAAATGTCCGATTTACTTTTTGTAAGCAGCGTCTTTAATTCTCGCTTTTTTACCTCTAAGATTACGGAAGTAGTAGATTCTTGCTCTTCTAACTTTACCTCTTCTGTCAACTTCAATTTTTTGAAGCGCTGGCATGTTAATAGGGAAAACTCTCTCTACACCTACATCACCACTCATTTTTCTGATGGTGAAAGTCTTAGTAAGTCCAGTACCTCTTAACTGAATTACAGTTCCTTTAAAGAACTGAGTTCTAGTTTTAGCACCTTCCTTAATTTCGTAATACACAGTGATGGTGTCACCGGCTTTGAATTCTGGGAATTCTTTCTTAGCAATGTACTTGTCTTGTACGTACTTTAATAAATCCATTTTTTAGATAAAAAAAATTTTGTCAAGCTAAACAACATTCACGTCCTTCGTCAGAGGTTGATTAACAGGCTGCAAAAATAAGACAAATAAAATAAATTCACAATAACTCTAATAAAATTATTAGGAGCATTAATAACTTCAGAATCATAGATTAACGGCGTGTCTTTGCTCGGTCATTTCACGCTCGCTTCGCTCGCGCTCCATGCCTCACAAAACCGGGCTGTCCGCTCTATCTTTTAATACCTTAGCTTGATCCAGTCTATTAAAAGGATGCCGCTACCATCCCTCACGCAATCTTATTATTGTAAATCAAGATTATAGTATAAGTGACGTATTCCAAAATAAATACTAAATTTAGTAACCTAAAATCAAGGATAAACTATGATTGATAAAAGAGTAGAAAATGCAGCGCAAGCGCTGGAAGGGCTGAAGGACGGAATGACCTTAATCGTTGGTGGTTTCGGCTTATCCGGAATCCCAGAAAATAGTATTGCTGAACTCGTGAGAAAAGATGTGAAGAACTTAACCTGTATATCGAATAATGCTGGAGTGGATGATTTTGGCTTGGGTCTGTTGCTGCAGAAAAAACAAATAAAAAAAATGATTTCTTCCTACGTTGGAGAAAATGCAGAGTTTGAAAGACAAATGCTCTCAGGCGAATTAGAAGTAGAGCTAATTCCCCAAGGTACTTTAGCGGAAAGATGTCGTGCAGCACAACATGGTATCCCGGCTTTTTACACGCCGGCGGGATATGGAACTGAGGTTGCAGCAGGAAAAGAAACCAAAGAGTTCAATGGTAAAATGCATATTTTAGAACATGCATTCGAGGCAGATTTCTCGATTGTGAAAGCCTGGAAAGGAGATCATGCCGGTAATTTAATTTTCAAGGGAACTGCAAGAAATTTTAATGCTCCAATGGCCGGGGCAGGGAAAATCACCATTGCAGAAGTGGAAGAATTGGTAGAGCCAGGCGAATTGGATCCGAATCAAATTCATATTCCTGGGATCATGGTTCAGCGAATTTTTCAAGGCGAAAAATTTGAAAAAAGAATTGAACAAAGAACCGTCCGAAACCGAAATTAAATATGACCGCTAAAAATTTAACCACCCTTGAAAAAGAGAATCTTCTGAAGGTTCTGGAAGAAAGGTTTGTTCTGAATAAAAGCCTTCATTCGAATATTAGTTGGCAGGAAATTCATGAAAAGTTGGAAAAATCTTCAAATTTACTTTGGACGGTTAATGAGATGGAAAAAAGTGGTGGTGAACCAGATGTTGTTGAATTTGATGATTTATCAAAGCCTGTCTATTGTGATTGTTCTACGGAAACGCCGAAAGGCCGCAGAAGTTTATGTTACGATAAAGCTGCTTGGGAATCCCGGAAAGCGAATAAGCCCGTTTCGAGTGCTGAGGAGGTAGCGTCAGAAATGGGAATTACAATGTTAAATGAAGACCAGTACCGAGAACTACAAGACTTAAAAAAGATTGATCTCAAAACTTCTAGTTGGTTGAAGACTCCTAAGGAGGTAAGAGAATTAGGCGGCGCAATTTTCGGAGATCGTAGATTTAATAGGGTTTTTATTTACCATAATGGTGCGGACTCATATTATTCAGTTCGTGGATTTCGCGGATTTATAGAAATTTAATTATTACAAAATATGCTTACTAAAGAACAGATTGCACGAAGAATATCAAAAGAAGTTAAAGACCGATACTATGTAAATCTCGGGATCGGCATCCCTACACTCGTCGCTAATTATATTCCTGAGGGGATTTCTGTAGAATTCCAGAGTGAAAACGGCGTCTTGGGCATGGGGCCATTTCCGTTTGAAGGTGAAGAGGATCCGGATCTTATTAATGCCGGAAAACAGACCATCACAACTTTGCCGGGAGCTTCGTTTTTCGATTCTGCTTTCAGTTTTGGGATGATAAGAAGTCAAAAAGTTGATTTAACCATTCTCGGTGCGATGGAAGTTTCAGAAAAAGGAGATATTGCCAATTGGAAGATTCCGGGTAAAATGGTGAAAGGAATGGGCGGTGCTATGGATTTAGTTGCGTCTGCGGAAAATATTATCGTCGCAATGATGCATGTGAATAAAGCTGGAGAAAGTAAAATTCTTAAAGAATGTACCTTGCCACTTACTGGCGTGGGGTGTGTAAAAAAGGTTGTGACCGAATTAGCTGTAATGGATATTACACCGTCAGGATTTAAATTATTAGAACGTGCACCCGGCGTTTCTGTCGAAGATATCATTAAGGCAACACAAGCCGATTTAATAATAGATGGTGAAATTCCTGAAATGGACTTTTAAATCATCATTTTAAATATAAACAGCCTTCCCATCGGGAAGGTTTTTTTGTGAATAAAATCTATCCAAAGAACATTTAACAGATTAAATTATAAGGTTATAAGTAAATGCACGTAAAAATTATCCGAATTAATTTTGTAATTAGGTTAAATTATCTAATTTTGCGCTTTAATTTAGATAATAGTGCAAGCAAATAACAGATTTGTAATTAAAGTTGCTGAAGATCAGGATCTTCAGTTTGTGCCTGCAATCTTAAAAGAGATCGAAGAGTCTGCAAAAGAACGTGGAACTGGTATTGCCAAACGTTCAGCAGTCTACATAGAAGAAAAAATTGCGGAAAGAAAAGCAGTAATGGCGTTCTCAGAAACAGGCGAATGGGCAGGTTTCTGTTATATTGAAACATGGAGCAATAAGACCTATGTTGCAAACTCTGGATTAATCGTCGCAAAAAAGTTCCGAAAGGATGGACTGGCGCGTGATATCAAACAGAAAATTTTCGATTACTCACGAAAGCAATATCCGGAAGCGAAGTTGTTCGGCCTCACTACTGGTCTTGCAGTCATGAAGATCAACAGTAATCTGGGGTACAAACCGGTTACCTATTCAGAATTAACGCAGGATGATGTGTTCTGGAGTGGGTGTAAAAGCTGTGTGAATTATGATATTCTCATGAGTAAAGAAAGGAAAAACTGCTTATGTACAGCCATGCTTTACAACCCTCAAGATCAACCTCAAAAACAATTCAAACCAAATCAAGATTCGGAAACTGAGCAGAAACTCTTTTCGAAGTTCAAAAAAATAAAGACAATGTTATGGAAAAAGTAGTTTTAGCGTACAGTGGCGGACTCGATACTTCATTTTGTGCGGTATACCTGTCAAAAGTTAAAAATCTGGAAGTTCACGCCGTAATGGTAAATCTGGGCGGATTTTCTGAAGAGGAGATTAAGAAAACAGAAGAGCGCGCTTATCAGTTAGGGGTAAAGTCTTTCCAGGTGATTGATGATGCAGAAAATTATTATGAGAAATGCATTAAATATTTGATTTTTGGTAACGTTCTTAAAAACAATACCTATCCACTTTCTGTGAGTTCGGAAAGAGTTTTTCAGGCGACCGCCATTGCAGATTATGCCAAAAGGATTGGGGCGAAAGCCATCGCGCACGGAAGTACTGGAGCAGGGAATGATCAGGTACGGTTCGACTCTATTTTTCAGATTTTAGTTCCGGACGCGGAAATTATCACTCCGATTCGTGACCTGAAATTATCCAGAAACGAAGAAATTGATTTCTTAAAAGAACACGGTTTTGAAATTAACTTTGAAAAATCCCAATATTCCATTAACAAAGGTCTTTGGGGAACTTCGGTAGGCGGAAAAGAAACTTTAACCTCACATTTGTCTCTACCAGAAGAGGCTTTTCCAACGCAAGTTTCAAAATCAGAGCCGGAAGAAATGTCAATCACTTTTACGCAGGGTGAAATAACAGCGGTTAATCATCAGGAGTTTTCTAAACCTATTGAAGCCATTCAGTTTATTCAGGAAACAGCTCAAGCTTTTGGTATCGGTCGCGATACTCATGTCGGCGATACGATAATTGGGATTAAAGGACGAGTAAGCTTTGAAGCGGCGGCACCACAGATTATTTTGAAAGCGCATCATTTATTAGAAAAACATACGCTTACAAAAAATCAGCTTCTAGTAAAAGATCAGTTGAGCATTTCTTATGGAAATTATCTTCACGATGGTCTCGTACTCGATCCGGTGATGAAAGATGTGGAAGCACTTTTTGAAAACAGTCAAAAAACAGTTAACGGAACCGTAAATATTTTATTAAAACCTTATCATTTTAATTTGATAGGAATCGAGTCGCCCAACGATTTGATGTCTTCTAAGTTCGGTTCTTACGGGGAAATGAATAAAATCTGGACTGATTCTGACGTGAAAGGGTTTTCGAAAATTTATTCAAATGCGCTGAGCATTTATCATCAGGTAAACGGTAATTAATATGGAAAAAATAAAAGCTGGTATAGTAGGAGGAACGGGTTTTACAGCAGGAGAATTAATCAGAATCTTGCTGTATCACCCCAATGTGGAGATTTCGTTTGTTACGAGTCAAAGTCTTCAGGGCGAATTTGTAAGTGATGTTCACAAAGATTTATTTGGAGAAACAACCCTGAAGTTTGAAAATTTTGCGCAGCCTGCTGACATCATTTTTCTGTGCTTGCCTCATGGTGAAAGTAAAAACTGGCTTAAGGATAATGAAAAACGCATCGATCCTGAAACAAAAATCATTGACCTTGGAAACGATTTTCGAGTGGATGAAGAATGGAACGATAAAAAATTTATTTATGGTCTTTCAGAATTCAATAAAGAACACATTTCAAAGTCCTCTTACATCGCCAATCCAGGATGTTTTGCCACAGCAATACAACTTGGGATTTTACCGATTTTAAAACAGGAAAGCATTGAGAAAATCCAGTGTGTCGGAATTACCGGTTCTACCGGAGCTGGAAAAGCGCTTCATCAGACCTTAAATTTTAACTGGAGAAGCGATAATATCTCACCGTACAAAACGTTCACCCATCAACATATTGCAGAAATTGAAAAAAGTATTTCTCAAATTTCTGATACAAAAACCGAAATCAACTTCATCCCGTGGCGAGGAGATTTTACGCGCGGCATTTTCGTTTCGCTGATGATGGAAAGCGAACTGGCGCTTCTGGAAATTGAAGAGATTTACAAATACGCCTATAAATATTCAAAATTCGTATTTGTTTCTTCCAGTCCAATTGATTTGAAACAGGTGGTGAATACCAACAAAGCGGTGATTTATATCGAGAAAGTCGGTAAAAATTTGGCAGTGCATGTTGCAATCGATAATCTGTTGAAAGGTGCTTCTGGTCAAGCCATTCAGAACATGAATTTAATGTTCGGTTTCCCTGAAAAAGCTGGACTTAACCTTAAACCTTCTGTATTTTAATCATGAAATTATTTGATGTATATCCGCTCATGCCCGTAAATATTGTGAAGGCAGAAAACTGTAAACTTTGGGATGAAAACGGAACAGAATATCTTGATTTTTATGGTGGCCATGCAGTAATTTCAGTGGGTCATGGACATCCGCATTACAAGGATAAAATTAAAAATCAGTTGGATCATATTGCTTTCTATTCTAATTCTGTAATTAATAAAATTCAGGAAGAATTAGCACAAAAGTTGGGTGAGATTTCCGGCTATGAAGATTACAGCTTATTTCTTTGCAATTCTGGAGCAGAGGCCAATGAAAATGCGTTGAAAGTAGCCTCTTTTACGACCAGAAAAAAGAAATTTATCACTTTCAAAAATTCCTTCCATGGTCGTACTTCAGCCGTAGTTGCAGCCACAGATGATCCTTCGATTATTGCGCCAGTGAACGAGTCTGAAAATTTCATTTTTTGTGAATGGAATAATGTTGCGGAGTTTGAAAAATTGTTTTCAGAAAATCTGGCAGATCTTGCAGGAGTCATCATCGAAGGAATTCAGGGAATTGGCGGTATTCAGATTCCATCGTCGGAATTGATGAATAAAATTGATGAATTGTGTTCTTCATACCAAGTTTTATTTATTTCTGATGAAATTCAGTCTGGCTATGCCCGCAGTGGCAAATTCTTCGCGCATCAACATTTTGATGTGGAACCAGATATCATTACTACTGCAAAAGGAATGGCAAATGGTTTTCCCATTGGGGGAGTTTTAATTTCTCCAAACATTCCTGCGAAACACAAAATGCTGGGAACCACGTTTGGCGGTAATCACTTAGCGTGTGCTGCTGCTCTGGCGGTGCTCGAAATTATTGAGAAGGAGAATCTACTTGACGAAACTCAAGAGAAAGGAGAGTATCTAATTAGAAAGCTACGTGAGATTTCGCATATCAAAGAAGTTCGTTGCAAGGGTCTTCTTATCGGAATTGATTTTGAAGTTCCGGCTTCGCAGATTTCAAAAAAACTCAGAGAAGAGCATCATATTTTTGTGGGAAGTGCTACAAATCCTTTAACGATGAGGCTTTTACCGCCTCTTACCATTTCATATAAAGAAATCGAATATTTCCTTTCATCACTTCAGTCTGTTTTAAATTCAAATTAAAATGAAAAATTTCACCTCGGCACACGATATATCCAATCCTGAAAAATTAGTTCAGGAGGCTTTGCAGCTCAAAAAAGATCTCTATGGTTTTGGAGAGCTGGGTAAAAATAAAACGCTAGGTTTAGTATTCTTGAATCCTAGTTTAAGAACCCGCATGAGCAGTCAAAAAGCGGGAATGAATCTCGGAATGCAGGTCCAGGTGATTAATGCCGGTCAGGATGCTTGGAACTGGGAATTTGCCGAAAATGCATTGATGAACGGCTCTACAGTAGAGCATATTAAGGACGCGGCTAAAGTTTTGAGTGAATATTGTGACGTTATCGGATTGAGATGCTTCCCAGGCTTGAAAGACCGTGACGAAGATTACAATGAATTCGTTTTGAACTCATTTATAAAATACGCCACAGTCCCTGTAATTTCATTAGAATCTGCAACCAGACATCCTTTGCAAAGTTTTGCAGACTTAATTACAATCCGTGAGAATTGGACCAAAGTTGAGAAACCCAAAGTCGTTTTGTCCTGGGCACCTCACACCAAAGCGCTTCCACAAGCGGTCGGAAACTCTTTCGCTGAATGGATGAATGCTGCCGATGTTGATTTTTCGATTGCCAATCCGGAAGGATATGATTTAAGCAAAGAATTTACAGGAAATGCCAAAATTTATCATAATCAGGAAGAAGCTTTGAAAGATGCAGATTTTGTATATGTGAAAAATTGGTCTTCGTACGAGGATTATGGTGCGATGCCCGAAGTAAAGGGAAATTGGTTGTTGGGTGAAGAATTTTTGGCTGCCAATCCACAAGCGAAATTCATGCATTGTCTACCCGTTAGAAGAAACCTGGAAATGAGTGATGCGGTATTGGATTCTCATAACTCATTAATCTATCAACAAGCCAATAACCGTACGCTTTCTGCACAATTGATTATCAAAAAAATCCTCGAAAATACACTGTAATGGACGATTTATTCGTAATAAAAATTGGCGGTGAAACCATCAACCATCAACACGCACTTGAAAATTGCCTAAAAGCAATATCTACTTCAGACAAGAAAATCATCTTAGTTCACGGTGGTGGTAAAAAAGTTACTGAATTGGCGCAAAGTCTTAATATTCCCCAGCAAATGATTGAGGGACGCCGAATTACCACTGCAGAAACTTTAGATCTGTGTACGATGATTTATGCAGGATTAATCAGTAAGAATATTGTCGCTTCGATTTCTGGTCACGATAAAAAAGCGATTGGTCTTTCCGGTGCAGATCTCAGTTGTATCGTATCGAAAAAACGCGAAGTTCTGGCAACAAATTATGGATATGTGGGCGACGTGATAAAAGTGGATGAATCAGTTTTTGAATGTTTCGTTTCTCATGACGTAGTTCCCGTGGTTAATTCCATAAGCATCAGTGAAAATAGCGAATTGCTGAATACCAATGCCGACGTCATGGCTGCGGAAGTTGCAAAAGCAATGAGTTTAAAATACAAAGTTCACCTCCTGTATTGCTTCGAGAAAAGCGGAGTTTTATCAGATGTTGCAGATGAAAGTTCAGTGATTTCGCAAATTTCTAAATCTGAGTTTGCCAAGATGAAAGAAACCAAACAAATTGCAGACGGCATGATTCCGAAAATCCAAACGGCGTTGCAGGCTCTTTATTATGGCGTTGAAGAAACTCGAATCATTAAAAGTAATGCGCTAGAACACTATTTTAATGGCGGAAAGCCCGGTACTTCTATAAATCTGCATTAAAATGGAAAATCTAATTCAGGAAGCAAAATCTTTTTTAATAGAATTGATTGAAACGCCTTCGTTGAGTCGCGAAGAACATCAAACAGCCCTCGTTATCGAGAAGTATTTGGATTTGAAGAATATTCCATTCGAAAGGGAGAATAACAACATATGGGCTAAAAATCTTCATTTTAATGAAAGTCTTCCCACAATACTTTTAAATTCTCATCACGATACTGTTAAGCCAAATTCAGCCTACACTTTAAATCCTTTTAAAGCGGTGCAGAAAGAAGGCAAAATCTTTGGTTTGGGAAGCAATGATGCGGGAGCAAGCCTGGTGAGTTTATGGGCTACCTTCTGTTTCTATTATGACAAAAAACTCAACTATAATATAATTTATGCGGCAACAGCAGAGGAAGAAATTTCCGGTAAAAATGGTGTTGCCAGCATTTTAGAAAAATTAGGTCCAATTAATTTCGCAATGGTGGGCGAACCTACCAAAATGGATTTGGCGATTGCTGAAAAAGGTTTAGTTGTTCTTAATTGCACGGCAAAAGGCATTGCATCACACGCTGCACATCCAAATGAAAATAATTCGATTTATAAAGCGATGCGCGACATTCAGAAAGTCGAAAGCATGGAATTCGAAAAAATTTCTGAGGTTTTAGGGAAAGTGAAAGCGACTGTTACCATTGTTAACGCCGGATCACAGCATAATGTTGTGCCAGATCAATCTAGTTTTACCATTGATGTAAGGACCAATGAGCATTATTCGAACGTTGAAATTGTAGAAATTTTCCGTCGTGAACTACAATCTGAAGTAGAGCCACGCTCGTTGGCACTCAATTCTTCTAAAATCAATCTCGATCATCCAATTGTTATTGCAGCACAGCAAGAAAACTCGAACCTCTATGGTTCTCCTACGGTTTCCGACCAGGCACTAATGCCATTTGATTCCGTAAAAATCGGGCCTGGAGATTCTACCAGATCCCATACCGCAGATGAATTTATCTACGAGAATGAATTAAGCGAAGGCATCGAAAAATATATTAAAATCCTCTCTCATCTTTTATAAAATGGAAAAGAACAGACTGTGGGCAAAAGACTCCGCGAACGGAAATTACCTTGACAACATTGAAAGGTTTACGGTAGGAAAAGACAAAGAATTCGATATTCTGCTGGCAGAGTTCGACATTATCGGCACAAAAGCTCACTGTAAAATGCTGTCAAAAGTAGGATTTTTGACGTCTGATGAAAATGAAGCGATTCAGAAAGAACTTGATGAGATGTTCCTTTTGGCGAAAGAAAATAAACTTTTTATTGAGGATGGAGTAGAAGATATTCATAGTCAAATAGAGTTTAATCTTACCAAGAAATTGGGTGATGCCGGAAAGAAAATCCATACAGGGAGATCGCGTAATGATCAGGTTTTACTCGCCATTAAACTGTTTCTAGCTACCGAGATTAAAGAAATTGCTTCGCTTTCAAAAAACTTGTTTGAAAGACTGATATCCCTTGCCAATTCTCACAAAAAAGAATTAATGCCCGGTTATACTCACTTTCAGATTGGGATGCCGTCGTCATTTGGTTTGTGGTTCAGTGCTTATGCAGAATCACTTTCAGAAGATTTAGAGGTTTTATCAGCCGCTTTATCGGTGGTGCAGAAAAATCCATTAGGTTCCGGTGCAGGATTTGGTTCTTCCTTCCCACTGGACAGAGATTTTACGACTTCCGAATTAGGCTTGGCAAAAATGAATATCAACTCGGTTTATGCCCAGATGACTCGTGGAAAGTCGGAGAAAATTACCGCGATGGCGATGAGCACGATTGCCTCCACAATCAGCAAACTGGCTTATGATCTTTGTATGTTCAGCAACCAAAATTATGGTTTTGTGAGTTTTCCGAGTGAATTAACAACGGGCAGTAGCATTATGCCACATAAAAACAACCCGGATGTTTTCGAATTGATTCGCGCAAAATCTGCAAGAATTCAAAATCTTCCAAACGAACTGACTTTGCTTACCAATAATCTTCCTTCCGGGTATCACCGCGATTTCCAGCTGTCCAAAGAGATTTTATTTCCGGGCATTCAGGATTTGAAAGATTGTCTTTCCATTTTCGAATTTATGCTGCAACACATAAAAGTTGAGTCAGGTATTTTAAAGGACAAAAAATATGATTATCTTTTCAGCGTCGAAAAAATCAACGATTTGGTAATTAATGGATCGTCTTTTAGAGAAGCCTATCGACAGGTAGGAAATTCCATCGAAGACGGCTCCTATAACTATCGGAACGAAGATTTAAAGCACACACACAAGGGCAGTATTGGCAATTTGTGTCTCGACGAGATTTCTAAAAACTTTGACGAAATCTTTCAGAACTTTAAATAATTGTATGAAAAATTTAGACGGAACCGATCATAAAATACTTAATTATCTTCAGGAAGATGCTACAATTTCGATAAAAGATTTGGCTGAGAAAATTGGCCTTTCTTTTACTGCAACTTACGAAAGAGTAAAATCTTTAAAAAACCACGGTGTCATTCGTAAAAATGTTGTTTTAATTGACGCTGAGAAAGGCGGTTTCGAAATTATGGCGTATTGTAATATTGTCCTTAAAGAACAGTCGAATGATAAACTTCGGGAATTTGAAGATAAAATCATGGCGAAGCCTCAAGTTTTGGAAGTGGTAAGTCTTTCCGGCCAATATGATTATATGATTAAAGTAGTTGCCAAAAATATTAAGGATTACAATAATTTCATGACAACGGTCGTGGCAAATATTCCTAATATAGGGCAATATCATAGTAATATTGTGCTGTCTGTCATTAAAAACGATACTAAGTTTACATTTTAAATCAGGAATTCTTTCCTGATTTTTTCTTTAATTTTGATTGAAATTATAACAGATGGCTAAGTATAAAATTCAGAATTCACCTTTCATTGTTCCCACTACAGATGGAAAGCTTATTGAGGAGCATTGGGGAAATTCTAACCAAAACTCTGATATTTCAATCGCGCACATGATCGCCCCACCGAATTGGAGCGAACCACACCAAACTCCAGAATTTGATGAATTTACTTACGTCATCAAAGGTAAGAAGCAGTTCGAAATTGATGGTGAAGTCGTTATTTTAGAAGCAGGACAAAGTATTAAGGTTGAAAAAGGCGCTCGTATTCGCTACAGTAATCCTTTTGATGAACCTTGCGAATATTTGGCGATATGTCTTCCTGCATTTTCTATGGAGTTGGTAAATCGCGAATCGTAATTACTTCTCGAATTAATTACTCGGAGCAGGCTTAAGCTTAGATCTCTTCGTTAAGAAGATACTTAATAAAGTGAAGACCAGCAAAATGTGCAGATAGAAAGCATTTTCTACGAGTTCGGAATATCCAATTTTAAAATTACTGAGCGAAATAAGCAACAATATTTGGGCTCCATACGGAATTAAGCCTTGGATATAACACGAAAATATATCCAATACCGAAGCGCTTTTCTGAGGCTGCAAGCCATATTTTTCAGTAATTTCTTTTGCAACTTTTCCAGAAATGATGATTGAAATAGTGTTGTTGGCTACACATAAATTAGTCGCAGACACTAAACCAGAAATTCCTAAAAGTGCAGTTGTCTTAGAATTGATAATGAGACTAATTTTCTTGATTAGGAAATCAATTCCACCTGCCTTTTCTACTAATGCAGCCAATCCACCAGTAAGAAGTGAGAGAAGAAATATTTCTGTCATGCCTGTAAAACCTTCATAAGTACTTTTCGCAAAACCTATAAAATCAAAACTGCCATAACCAAAACCGAGAAGTCCCGCGAACACAAGTCCCGCAAAAAGAACCACAAAAACATTCAGCCCGGCCATAGAAAGTGCAACGACCAATAAGTATGGTATAATTAGAATAAAATTAAATTCTGACGATGTTGCGACAGCATTGGGAGTATCAATCCTTAATCCCAAAACTGTTAAAATCACAATTGCTATAGCGGCGGCTGGCAACGCAATTTTAGAGTTGAAACGAAATTTATCTTTCATTTGGCATCCCAAACTTTGCGTAGCAGCGATTGTAGTATCAGAAATTAAAGATAGATTGTCTCCAAACATGGCTCCGGAGAGTAGACATGCGGCAATCAAGCCTAAGGGGGACCCGCTTTTTTCGGCTAGTGCAATTACAATCGGTCCCAGTGTAACGATGGATCCAACGGAAGTGCCGGAAGCAAACGAAAGGAACGATGCAATAATGAAAACGCCAACGGGAAAGTAGGCCGGAGAAATGTAATATAGGCCAAGATTCACAATAGAATCTACACTTCCTGTGGCTTTTGTAACCGTTGCAAAAGCTCCGGCAAGAAGATAGATGATACACATCGTTAGGATTTTACCATCTCCACAACCTTTTAGAAAAGTGTCAACCTTTTGATTTATAGAACCTTTCAACAAGATAAATGCCGCAGTGATTCCGATGAAAGCAGCTACAGGTGAGGGCAAAGCATAAAAATCATTATAATAAATGCCCGAACCTAAGAATACAAATACAAAAATAAGTAACGGGAAAATTGCGAGGGCGGGAAATTTAGTTTTCATCGCGCAAACTTACAGCTCAAAAGGCAGAAATGTATAACGATTTTCTGAAAACCTTCCATAGATGTGTTGAATTCCGTTACTCAAAATGATTTCTTCTGCCCCAATTATAGAATTATATCGGGCAATTTGCTCGAAAGTTTGCGGGGTGAGCTTAATAGACGGAGCCTTACATTCTATTAGAATTTTCGGGATTGTTTTTTCAGTCACCAAAAGGTCGATTCGCTTCGTTGTCCCATTCAATTCTAGTTTCTTTTCAAGGACTAGAGAAGAGAGGTTCCGTGCTTTTTTCTTGTGGAAATAATGTACCCAATGTTGCCGTACCCACTCTTCGGGAGTCAGTACAAGCCAGCTTTTGCGGACAACATCATAAATAAAAAACTTATCTTTGTCACTCCTGATTTTAAAGTCAAAAGTAGTTTCAAAATTCAGTTCCGGAAGCAACATTTTTATATGAAAGAATTAGATTTAGTCCTCAAAAATATTAAAAATAAAGAGTTTCTGCCGATTTATTTCTTTCATGGTGAAGAGCCATATTTTATTGATGTTGCGGTAAAGTCGTTTGAAAATGATGTTTTAGAAGAGGATGAAAAGGCTTTTAACCAAACTGTTGTTTACGGAAAAGAAACAACATACAGCGAAGTACTTTCTTTGGCGCGACAGTTCCCAATGATGGGCGATAAACAGGTGATTATCATTAAAGAAGCCCAAGAAATTAAACTGACGGAAGCTGACTCCTTGGCACTTAAAAATTATGCTGAAGAACCTGTACCGTCAACGCTTTTAGTTATTGCACACAAACACAAAAAAGTAGATTCTCGTAAAGCTTTTGCTAAGACGTTAAGTAAAAATAAAATGCTTTTTTTAAGTGAGAAATTGCGCGATCATGAAGTTCCGAAATGGATTCAGCAGGAACTCCGCAATGTCAATTTAAAATCGAAGCCTCACATACCCGAGTTGTTAGCCGAATATTTAGGAACCGATTTATCCCGAATCTCTAATGAACTAAACAAACTCAAAATCATTCTGAACGAATCTGATGTGCTGGATGAAAAGCTTATTGAAACGCATATCGGCATCAGTAAAGATTTTAACGTTTTCGAACTCAGTTCGGCGTTGGCAGCTAAAGATGAAGCCAGAGCGCTACGCATTGCATATTATTTAGGAAAAAGTCCAAAACAAAATCCTTTCGAGATGATGATGGGATATTTGTACAATTTCTTTTCAAATTTGGTCATTTACCATACCATGGCAGGTCAAAATCCTAAAGTTATCCAAGACGAACTACGACTGAATTATTATCAGGCAAAGGAACTGGAAGTTGCCAAACAACGATATTCCTTAAAACATGCCACAAGAATTATTTCTATCCTGCGGGAATATGATCTTAAACGAAAAGGCTTAGGTGCAGTTAATATGACCGAACTGGATTTGCTTGTAGAAATGGTTTTTAAGATTATTCATGTCAACGAACTTAAAGTAAAAACATAAACATAAGGTCGCTGGACTTATTTATAATGGTTGTCATTGAAATTATTCATCATTAAAGCCATTCAGAAATAAAATAATTCCCGACTTTTGAACATTCAAAATTTATAACTCAACATTAAGATTTCTCAATGGAACAGAATATTTTAGACTGTGTGATCGTAGGATCCGGACCTTCAGGCTATACCGCGGCAATCTACGCTGCAAGAGCAGATTTGAAACCAGAATTATATACCGGTTTGGAGCCAGGCGGACAGTTGACGACAACGACCGAAGTAGATAACTTTCCGGGTTATCCAGAAGGAGTTACTGGTCCTCAAATGATGATGGATTTACAAAAACAAGCTGAAAGATTCGATACAAAAGTTCATTACGAATTAATTACAAAAGTCGAATTTTCTAATGAAGAAGGTGGAATCCACAAACTTTGGGCAGGCAAAAAAGAGATTTTAGCAAAAACTGTAATTATATCTACAGGTGCGACTGCGAAATATCTTGGCCTGGAAGACGAAAAGAAATATTCTGGCGGGGGAGTGTCAGCTTGTGCTACTTGCGACGGATTTTTCTATAAAGGTAAAGATGTAATTGTTGTAGGTGCGGGTGACACTGCAGCTGAAGAAGCTACATATTTAGCAAAACTCACCAATAAAGTAACAATGCTGGTTCGTAAAGATGTGTTTCGCGCATCGAAAGCGATGGTTCACCGTGTGGAAAATACCCCAAACATCGAGGTTAAATTTAACCATGAATTAATCGGGATTGAAGGCGAAAACGCTTTGGTTGAAAGAGCGGTAGTAATCAATAACCAAACTCAGGAAAAATCTACCATCGATGTACACGGTATATTTATCGCCATAGGACATAAGCCAAATACCGAAGTTTTTGCAGGACAAATTGATTTAGATGAAAACGGATATATTAAAACAGTGCCGGGTTCTACCAGAACAAATCTTCCGGGAGTTTTCGCTGCAGGAGACGTGCAAGACCATATCTACCGTCAAGCAATTACAGCTGCAGGAAGTGGATGTATGGCTGCAATGGATGCTGAAAAATATTTGGCGGAGTTAAACTAAACTTGTAAGAAATTTGAAGAACTTGTTCTGTATCTTTATTGGAGGAGGTGTCGGAAGTGTTTTACGCTATCTTATTTCTGCTTTCACCAATAAATTATGGATTTTTAACTTATTTCCTATTGGGACGCTACTCGTAAATGTTATGGGTTGTTTCCTAATAGGAATTTTACTTTCAGTCAGTTTTAAAGACGACTCAGCAATCAAACCAATGCTGGTTGCTGGTTTTTGTGGTGGATTTACAACTTTTTCTGCTTTTTCAGCTGAGAGTGTAAATTTATTTCAAAATGGTCATTACATTCTTCTTGGCATTTATATGCTTTTGAGTATAGTATTGGGATTTGGAGCGGTCTTATTGGGACTGTTTCTAATGCGAACATAAATTTTTCCCTTTGAATACGAGCTATTTAAAATAATTCTTGAAAAATGATTTGGTAAATACGTAAATGGTCTTTATATTTGCACCACTGAAAATGAGAGATCGTTTTACTGGAGGAATGGCAGAGTGGTCGATTGCGGCAGTCTTGAAAACTGTTGACTGTAACAGGTCCCGGGGTTCGAATCCCTGTTCCTCCGCTGATTTAGAAATAACCTACTTATACGAGTAGGTTATTTTTTTGAATAATTACTATTCTTAATTATAATCGTTCTAAATAAAAATAATATCTTTGCGGCTTAATAATCCAAACATGGTGAGTCGCACTTTATCTTTGTTATTACTGTTTTTCATCTTTCTTGCTCAGTCGCAAATTTTGGAGGGAGTAGTTATAGAAAGCGGCACTAAGATTCCTCTTAATAATGTTAGAGTTCAAGTAGAAAATTCAGAAATCTGGACTTTAACAGATCAGTCCGGAAAATTCAGAATCAATCTTTCCGACGGAGAAACCCTAACTTTCTCACGAACCAACCTTATCGAAAAGAAAGTACAGTACAAAGATTTACCGAGAAGACAGGTCGCGATAGAAATGGATGTTTCATCAGCGAGAATTCCGGAAGTAACTATTTCCATTCAAAGAAAACGGTACAGCGAAATTGAGATTAAGGAAGAAGCTTTGAAGAACATTCAGGCTTTCTCTCTTAATGAAGTTTTAGAGCAGCTTCCGGGACAAAAACTTACCAATTTAAACCTTAACGAATTTAAACCAATTGTCTTCCGATCAGCAACGCCCTCAACGGTGAGTAATGAGGGTTTTGGGAACAAATCTTTTGGAACCTCGATTGTGGTAGACGGTATCCCGATTTCTAATAATGAAAACATGCAAACGTATAACACCAATTATAGCAGTGTTTTCTCACCTAATTCAATAGGTTTTGGTGTAGCCACCGGAAGAAACGGATATTTCAGCAATGCTAATTTTGGGGCTGACCTTCGGGAAATTAGTATCGACAATATTGAAAAAATTGAAGTGGTACAAGGAGTCGCATCTGCTAAGTATGGTGATATGACTTCGGGTATGATTAACATCACTGAAAAAAAAGGTCGAACTCCCTATCGTTTTTATGCCGCTTTCCGGGATGGTACGCAAGAATATAATTTCAACAAAGGATTCTTAATAAGTGAAAAGGCAGGTTTCCTGAACTTTAATCTTAATTACATGGACAGTAACACGGATCCGAGATCGAAGTTTAATGTCTTTACCAGATGGAATTCCAGAGTGAATTGGACCTGGCAAAATGCGGCCAAGAATTTTGAGAACTCTCTCGCTGTAGAGTATAGCAACAACTTTGATGATGCTAATTTTGATGAAGAAGACACCAATCTACAAATTACCTATAATAAAAAAAGAAACTTCCGAATCAGTAATCGCCTTAAGTGGGGTTTCAAAAATAAATTCTTCGACAATTTGAATGTAAATTTAAGTTACAGCAACGGTTATCAGTTCACTCATGATTCCAGGATTGTTAATGTTGGCGGTGATGTAGTGGGTACAAGTATCGTTGAAGGAGTTTATACCGGAGTGTATACTCCCGTAAGCTACCGACAAACGAAGGAGATCGAGGGAAAGCCCATCAGTGCTTTTGGCTCAATCGACTTATCTAAAAAGTTTAAAACTTCAGAATGGATTCATAATTTTTCTGTGGGTACAACAATGTCGGTTAGTGATAACAAAGGAGCCGGTCGTCTTGGTAGTCCGGAAACATTACAAAATACCTTTGGTTTTGGCGCGGGTGGAGGAGGCACCGCTTTTCGTCCATATAACTTCGGAGACAATGTCATTGCTGAATATCAACTAGGCGTTTATGCGGAAGACAATATTTTCCGAAAGTTTGAAAACACCTTGTTTAACGCTTCAATCGGTATGCGGGCAGATTATCAGAATGAAAACTTCAGTCTCGCGCCACGTATCAATTCTTATTTGGTTTACAAGGATTTTAAGTTCCGAGCCGGGTTTGGTATTTCGACCAAAGCACCATCATTGAATATGATTTATACCGGCCCTAGATACTTTGATGCAGTTTTGGCAGATGTAAGACTTCCGGGATATTATAACGTTGGGGTTGTCCAAACATTTATTGACGCACCGAACAATGCAGATTTGAAACCTTCAAAAGGTGTAAGAAGCGAAATCGGAGCTGATTACAAATTCAAAGGGGGAAATGTAAGTATAACAGCGTATTATAACCAAATTTCAGATGGTTTTACCTCTGAAAACTATGCGCAGAAGAGAGATTTGGCAACCATTGAATTTAATTATAACGGAACGGAAGTTCCTACCTATGAGATTACAGGGTATAAGGATTTTTATTTTGTACGAAGCAGAACCATTAACGCCTTACAATCCAGCGACCGTGGTATTGAAGTTCTTTCATCGCTTCAGAAGCTACCCATCCGCAACCTGAGTCTCGACCTTCAGGGGAATTATGTGAAAACAATCACCAATAACGGAACAGACCGCTTTTTCCGTTCCACTGCAGCCGATTCGGAAGAAGTCTATGGACTTTATAAACCTTACGATAATACTTACGAACAATTGAATGCTAGTGCAGCGCTTAACTATCATTTGCCAAAAGCAGGATTAATTATTTCGGTTAGAAGTCAACATTATTTTATCGACAGCAATTCTTTCACGAATCCTAATAAACCTTACGCATACATCAACAGAGATCTGGAAAAAGTTTTATTAACTGAGGCTCAAATTAACGATCCGACGCAATTTGCGAACATCAAATCGGGTAACATCAATGAAGTAGAAACCAATTTGGACAAAGTTTTCCATAATCTTAATCTCAGAATTACTAAAGATTTTACAAACGGATTTAGTTTCTCATTCTATTCCAACAACTTTTTAGACCTGAAACAAACTGAAACCATCTATGTAAACGGCTCTTACCAACGTAGACCAAAAGCGGATTTGTTAAATCTTTCCTTCGGTGCTAAAATCGAATATCAATTTTAAACATTATAAAAACAGAACTATGAACAGAATTTTAAGCTTTTTCGTGGTGTTTCTCATCTTGCTTTCTTGTCGAAGTGATGACTTCGGATCAGGAGAACATACCTTACAGCCGGTCAAGTTTACCGTTTCAGCAAAATATGATGCGTCGCTAAATAGTACAATTGGGAAGAATGTGACAGTTTTATTGACGAACAGCAATACTGGTGATACCTACACGCAGAATACCGACGATAGTGGTGAAGCTGTTTTTGCAAATGTGATTCCCGGAAATTATAAGGTAACTGCAACCAAGACAATGGACAAAAATGAATTCAGTGCAAATTTTGGTTTTGAACCGAATACGACTGAAGTTTCTTTTAATGGGATTCAGGAAAATGTAACAGTTAACGCAAACATAAGCTCTGCAGCAGTAGAATTAAAAGCGGCACGAATAGGTGATTTAGTAATTAAGCAAATACATTATGCGGGTTCTCATATTACGCAGGGAGCTGGATTGAGAGATCAGTTCATTGAGATTTACAATAATTCGAATGAAGTGATTTTCGCTGACGGTTTGTATATCGCACAGCTTCACGGCAAAACCAATTCGACGGTGTCTTCATTCACCCAAGCGAACGGACAATTCGACTGGTCTAAATCTTTAGGAATGACCTTAGGAAATGCGGCAAATACGAATTT
The DNA here is from genome assembly GCA_041913105.1 of Kaistella sp. Taxonomy (GTDB): domain Bacteria; phylum Bacteroidota; class Bacteroidia; order Flavobacteriales; family Weeksellaceae; genus Kaistella. The sequence goes on from JAYSFV010000001.1 coordinate 252,330, forward strand.
TGTTTATGCTGATTATGTGATCCAAATCCCTGGAAACGGGTCACAGTACCCTATTCAGCCGGGTGAAAGTATTGTGATTGCTCAAACGGGTGTAAACCATAAAGCACCTTTAACCGATAACGGTGGAAATCCGGTAAATGTTCAGAATCCAGATTTAACAATTGATTTACGTGGTGCAGATTTCGAAGTGTATTTAGGAACATTCAGAGAAAGCATTGGCGAGGATATTTACCGTTATGACATCCAAAACCCTGCAGTTAAAGATATGAATATTGCTTATTGGGGAATTCCGGGTTACTATAGCAACAATAAAGATTTAATCTTCGATACACTGGGTAGAGATAGTTTTGCAATTTTCAGAAGCAATAACTTCACAACTTATCCAACATTTACAGATCCGTCAGTAACTTCAGTAACTTCTTCTTCAAGTTATTTCAAGCAAATTCCGGTAGCAGATATCATTGATGGGGTAGAACTTCAACATTATAACCCAAGCTCTAACCGTCCGAAAATATTAGGATCAGACATTGATGCAGGTTCCATCAATACGGATGCAGCATACATTTCTCAGTCGGTGATGAGAAAAACAAAAACAACGATGTCGAACGGAAGAAAAGTGTTGGAAGATACCAATAACTCTAGTAACGACTTTGTAAAATTCACGAAAGCACTACCAAAAGCTTTCGCACCTTAATAGATGAAAAAAGTTTTATTTGCCTTAGGGTTAGTTTTAAATGTTTGCGCTAATGCACAGATTAACGACAGCATAAATATTCCGGACCTTAAAGGTTCGGAAGTGCTGGAGTTGCATTTTATGGAAAATCCCGTGCAAAATGCTGATCTAAAAATTAAAGATTACACGCAAACAAGCGTTTATGCTAACTTTACAGATGCTGAGTTAAAGAGGGTTCAAACTCCTGAAAAAACTTCATCTTTTAGTTTTAATACCAAAGGTATATACAACATCAGCCCAAAAATCCGCGCGTACGGAGAATTTAATTATGATTTTCTGAATGAGGAAAAGATGGGCTACAATCTTTCAAACAGACGAACCGACCATGATTTTGTATTAAATCCAAATTATCTGTTTGTGCCTAAAAGTTCAGACTGGGAAAACCAAAAATATACGGTTAAAGTTGGCGGATATTATAATGAAAAGAATTTTACATTCGGTTTAACCGCTGAGTATAAAAACCAAAGCAGTTTTAGGATTAGCGATCCGCGACCGGCCATTTCGCTCGCAGACTACAGCGGAAATTTATTTGCAGGCTATCGTTTTGGTAAGCATCAGATTTCCGTGACTGGAGGTGTGGGTCGTAAAACCGAGAATAATGATGTAATTTCGGTTAACCAGTATATCAATGCACCCGCAAACTCAGAATATTTTGTAAGATTTTCAAACGGTTATGGGAGAGTAATCTACTTCCCGTCTTTCCGCGAATTTATTTATAGAACGAATAGCCATAATTATGGTGCCGGATACTCATTTTCAACTGCAAAAACTCAATTAAACGTCAATTATCGTTACCATTGGGCAATGGAGAATATTTACGTGGAAGATGCAAATAGCAATGTTTACATCGATCCGAATTTGGTGAGTTTAAAATATCGCGAAACTACACATAAGATTTCGGCTAATCTTCAGCATCAGTCATCCTACGGAAAATGGTTTTCGGATTTCGGTGCGGAACTGATGTCGGGTGACAATTTTAATATTCAGGAAAATGGACAAAACTACCGTTTGATCTCAGATTTATATTTTGCTAACATTCGATTCTTAGGTAATAATTCTAAATCTAAAAATTGGGGTGTGACTTTAGAAAGTCGTCTTTATGATTTTAGAGCGAAAGATTTATTGGGCGTGAGTGATAAAAAAGTGAACGCCTTAGAAGTTGATGTTAAAGTACACCACGATTTGTATAAAAGTGAAAAGCATAGAATTAATGCAGAAATTGGTGTTCTAAACTATGTTTCGCTCGAAACCGGGTTAATTTATAACGCGGCATCTTCAGACACTTCATTTTATCAGAATGTGATGTTGCCGGATCAACAATACGATGCAGAAACCAAGACCGGTTTTACTGCAGAACTCTCTTTTTACAGCGATTTTTACCGAAATACACAACTCAAGATTTTTGCTAATTTTGCATCGCTTTTTGCGACAGGAAATATATTGAACAATATTGGACCAAAATCGATGTTCAGTTCAGGTATTTCAATTTATTATTAAATGAAGAAATGAAGAAACTTATTGCTGTTGCGGCATTGTTAGCTGCCTTTTACTCTTTCACCGATTTTAACAAAATCCAGGATGGTTATACCATCGAAGAGTTACGGGCACTCTACGGTAGTGGCAAAGTAGATTCTTGGCCCAAACCTCATTTGTTTGATGAAGCCAAAGAAGGTTTTGTTGACATCGGGCCTTTGGGCAAACCTGTATTTCCGAAAGATAATCCTTACAGCAAAGAGAAAGTAGAATTAGGAAAACAACTCTTCTTTGATCCACGATTATCAGGTTCCGGACAAATTTCCTGTGCTAACTGTCACGATCCTGAACTGATGTTTGCCGATGGCAGGCGAGTGGCTTACGGTCACGACCGTCAGCAAGGTACCCGGAACACCCCAACGATTATGAATGTCGCATACGGAACGAAAATGTTTTGGGACGGACGAGCAAAAGATCTGGAGGAACAGGTGAAAATGCCGATTGAAAATCCTATCGAGATGAACATGCATTCCCGCCTAGCCGTGAAAAGAATCTCTAAAATTAAAGGCTACCGCGAAATTTTTAAAAATGTTTTTGGAGATGATAAGGTAACTGAAGAGCGTATTACCAAAGCTATTGCGACTTTTGAGAGAACTTTGATATCTCCGCCTTCCAGATTTGATCAGTTCGTTAGCGGGAAGAATGATCGAATGACCGATTCCGAAGTTTTAGGTCTGCATTTATTCAGAACGAAGGCGAATTGTATTAATTGCCACAACACTCCTTATTTTTCAGACAATAAATTTCATAATGTGGGTTTAACGTATTTTGGGAGAGAATATGAAGACTTGGGTCTGTACGCCATCAGCAAAGAGAAAGGAGATGTAGGTAAATTTAAAACACCAACGCTTCGCGAGATTTCGAAAACAGCACCTTACATGCACAACGGTTTATTTCCACATATTCGGGGCGTCTTAAATTTATATAATTCAGGAATGCCAAACGAAAGGAGGAATAAAGAAAGCGAGTTGTTTCCTACAAAATCAGAAATGTTAGTGAAACTAAATCTTACGGAGGAAGAAATTACCGCATTGGAAGATTTCCTAAATTCGCTCCACAGTTATCAATACAAAATGCGACCTCCGCAACTACCAAAATAAAAAAAAGTCCCACAATTATGTGGAACTTTCCTTTAATATTGAGACTAAAGTCGTGCTTCTGTATCATCATTATAGTTGGTGTACCAACGGTCATAAGAATAGCGGGCATCTTCTTCATTTCTTGGTCGGTAACCCATATAGATACCACCGTTCTTGATGTCTTCTTCGTATCTTTTAGCTTCATCCTCCGGTACGCCGGCTCCTGTTAGAGCTCCAATTAGCCCACCTGTCGCAGCTCCAGCACCTGCGCCTGCAAGTCCCGCTGCCAATGGTCCCGCAATTACAAGACCTAAACCTGGTAACAAAATGTTACTACCGATTGCAGCAACAGCACCAACTACGGCACCTACACCGCCACCAATAAGAGAGCCTTTACCTGCGTTTTCCGAAACTTTATCGTTTAATTCCGAGTCATGATCAACGTTTGTAAAATATCGATCACGGGTATTGTCGGACATCATCACATTAATATCATCTTTAGTGTAACCACGGCTGTGAAGATCTTCATAAGCACTATCTGCTTCTTCTCTGGTTTTAAACACCCTCGATACATAATCATTTCTGAATTCTGGTCTGTACATGTTACTTTCCATAATAGTAAATTTTTTAATTAATATTGATTTGGTTGCTGCCGTACGTTCAATTAGCTTGCCACACAAAACTCGATTAACAATGTTTAACATAATACTTTGAAAAAGTCTGTAATTACCAAAAATTTCTTAAAGTTTCATTTTGAGACAATTTTGGAATGATTTTATGTGTGAAAAATTTATCAATAATCAATTATAAAACTAACATCAATAAACTTAAGGCTATGAAGATAAATATAAACGGTTTTGAGTACACCAAGAAAGAGGTTCTCGAAGCACTTAAAAGAAAAGGATACTTAATTTTAAAGCATACATTTCCTCAGCAAAGCTCCGATTATCGAACACAAACTATCTGCACCGAATGTGCGTTAAAGGGGCAGGATTTACCAAGTGAATCTACTCAGTGGCATTATGTTGCCTCCCGCGAATTCCAGAAGCAGATTGTCCGTCCACCTTTGGTATGAAATATTACTAATTAGTTGAAAAACCGTTTTAAATTCTCTACAGCTTTTAGGACGGTTTCTTCTTTTTTAGCAAAACAAAACCGTAACATTCCCGTATTATGAGGGCCATGATAAAATGCTGAAACTGGTACAGCTGCGACCTGGGCTTTTTCGGTTAACCACAAAGCAAATTCTTTGTCACTCACATTGGATATTTCGGTAAAGTCCAACGTCTGAAAATATCCTGCTTCAGCTTTCGGTGGAATATGAAAGGGTAGATTTTTAATCGACTCTAGAAAATAATCTCTTTTTTTCTGCATTTTTTTCTGATTCTCCTTCAGGTCAAAAACTTCCAGATATTTTGCGAGGGCATACTGTGCGGGAGCATTGACGCAGAAACTTAAGTATTGATGTATTTGCCCAAAAGCATGATTCAGCTCAGGAGAGGCAAGTACATATCCCACCTTCCAGCCTGTAATGTGAAACATTTTTCCAAAGGAAAAGATACAGAATGAACGATCTCGCAACTTTGGATGATGAAAGGCGCTGTAAAATTTGCGGTCATCATAAATCAACACATCATAAACTTCATCAGAAATAACCATAATTTCAGTTCCGTCAAGTAAAGTAGCCAGTTGATTCCACATTTCTTCTGTCCATACCTTTCCACTTGGATTATGCGGCGTATTTATAAGTATTGCGCGAGTTTTATCGGTAATTGCATTTTTAATATGCTCAAAGTTCGGTGCGAAACTCTCATCTAAAGAACAAAAAACAGGTGTACCACCGTTAACTTCAATCGATGGTAAATAAGAATCGTAATAAGGTTCTAGCACTATAACTTCGTCGCCGGGCTGTAAAATTGCAGCTAAAGCGGAGTAAATCCCGTAACTCGCGCCCGGTACAACCGTAATATTTTCTTTAGATATTTTTAAAGGAATTTCCCTCTCACAATTGAGAGTTACAATGTTATCAAGAAGGATTGGAAGACCATTCATTGGCGCATATTGATTGAAACCTTTTGAAGTTCCTTCAAATAACAATCTTTGTAAGCGCTCATCTATTTCATAATCCGGAAAGCCTTGGGATAAATTTACCGCGTCAAATTTTTGGGCAAGAGCCGTCATTTCCGAAAAGATAGAGATTTCGCTTCCTGAGTGTTTTCTTTTTAGCATAATCAAATTTAAGATATAAGTATGTAAATACATCCGCAGAAGTTTTATATTTTAGCGAATCCAAAAAAAAATTATGAAGAGAATCCTGTTGCCGGTTTTAGTTTCGGCTGTTGTTGTATCGAGTTGCGCCTCGGTAAATTATTCTTATGAAGGCAAAGCCTTTCAAAAGTCTTTAGAATCGATCACCCAAGAAGACCTTAAGAAAAATCTGTATGTCATTGCATCGGATGAAATGGAAGGTAGAAATACCGGAAGTGAGGGTCAGAAAAAGGCGGGAAGATACATGATTGATCAGTATAAGAAAATGGGAGTAGGTTTCCCTGCACCACTGAAATCTTACTATCAGACCGTTCCAGCTAGTTTTATGGCTACAAAAACCCGTGGCGGAAAATTACCGGAGTCTGAAAACATCATTGCTTACATCGAAGGAAGTGAAAAGCCTCAAGAACTTATCGTAATTTCAGCGCACTACGACCACGTTGGCGTACAAAAAGGTGAAATCTATAACGGTGCAGATGATGATGGAAGTGGAACAGTGGCTGTAATGGAAATTGCAGAAGCATTTCAACAAGCAAAAAAGGCAGGTCATGGTCCGAAAAGATCAGTACTATTTCTTCATGTAACCGGCGAAGAACACGGTTTGATTGGTTCCGATTATTATGCGAAAAATCCGGTTTTTTCTTTAGCCAATACGGTGGCTAATCTTAATATTGACATGATCGGAAGATGCGATCCTGAAAATTGCGGTAAGGATTATGTTTATGTAATCGGTTCTGAAATGTTAAGTTCGGAATTGAAGAAAATCAATGAAGAAGCCAATAACAAGACTGTTAAGCTAGATCTAAACTACAAATACGATGATCCTGCGGATACGCAAAGACTTTATTACCGTTCGGATCACTATAACTTCGCGAAAAATAATATTCCGGTAGCATTTTACTTTGATGGAATTCATGCAGATTACCACAAACCGACAGATGATGCAGACAAAATTGATTACGAAGCGCTACAAAAGCGTACGCAATTGGTTTATGCAACGGCTTGGGAATTGGTCAATCGTCCTGACAGAATTATTGTTGACGGTAAAAACACTAGATAACCCACATATATTTAAATAAGAAATTCCGCACCTTAAAGTGCGGAATTTTTTTCACTAATTTTGAATTAAGGCCTTATATTTCAAAGGATAGAATAGAAGTTTCCTAAACTTTAGATCCAGGTTCGATTCCTGGTAAGGTCACCATGTGAACGCAATATTACAATTCACCTCTTATTCACAAATTATTGTGGATAAATGAGTTACAGTTTTTCTGACAGAAATCTTCCCGTGTGCGATTCTTTCACTTTTACCAAATCTTCGGGAGTTCCCGTAAAAACTACTTCTCCACCATATTTTCCGGCTTCCGGACCGATATCGATGATGTAATCTGCTGACTTAATAATATCGGGTTGATGCTCAATCACCAATACCGAATGTCCTAGTTCAATCAACGCCTGTAACGAGGTCAAAAGTTTTTGAATATCATGGAAATGCAATCCGGTAGAAGGCTCATCGAAGATGAACAAAGTTTTTTCGGTGGACACCCCTTTAACCAGAAATGAAGCTAACTTTACCCTTTGTGCTTCACCACCTGAAAGGGTAGAGGAGCTCTGGCCAAGTTGTAGATAACCCAAACCGACTTCCTGTAAAGGTTTTAGTTTGGTGACGATTTTCTGCTCGTTGTTTTCGGTAAAAAATTCTAAGGCTTCATTAACGGTCATGTGAAGTATTTCCGAAATGTTTTTCTCATCAAACTTCACTTCAAGGATTTCATTTTTAAAGCGGGTTCCACGGCACGTTTCGCACTCCAGTTCGATGTCAGCCATGAACTGCATCGAGACATTGATCACTCCCTCACCTTTACACTCTTCGCAACGACCGCCGTCGACATTAAAGGAAAAATGTTTAGGTTTCAGATTAAGCATTTTAGCCATCTTCTGTTTCGAAAACAAATCACGAATGTCGTCGTAAGCTTTAAGATAGGTAACCGGATTGGATCTCGAAGATTTTCCGATGGGATTTTGGTCAATCAGCTCAATATTCTTAATAAGTTTTTTTGGAAACTCCACGGAATCATAATCTCCTTTTTTTCCGCCCATCCCTAACTGGATTTGGATTTCATTGGTGAGAACTTCCTTCATTAAAGTTGATTTTCCAGATCCCGATACTCCCGAAATTACAACCAAGCTTTCTAATGGAATATCAACATCAATGTTTTTAAGGTTATTTTGCCGCGCACCTTTTATTTTGATGAATTCTTTTGCTTTTCGTCTCTTCGTGGGAACTTTAATTTCAAGTTTACCTGTTAAATATTGAGAGGTGAGTGAGTCTGAATCCTGAAGTTCTTCAAAATTTCCCGCAAAAACAAGTTCGCCCCCTAAGTATCCTGCTTCCGGACCAATATCAATGATATGATCTGCAGCCTTCATTACATCCTCGTCATGCTCTACAACGATAACCGTATTTCCTAAATCGCGAAGATTTTTTAGAACAGTAATTAAATTTTCGGTATCGCGCGAGTGCAAACCAATGGAAGGTTCATCCAAAATATAAATGGAGCCAACCAGAGAACTACCAAGAGAGGTTGCAAGATTGATGCGCTGGCTTTCACCACCGGAAAGGGTGTTGGAAGTTCGATTAAGGGTTAAATAACCAAGACCTACTTTATCAAGAAATTCGAGCCGCGTGGTGATTTCGTAGAGTAATCTTTTTGCTACTTCAGCATCATATTCATTCAGTTCCAGAGATTTTATCAGCGGCAAAAGTTCATCCAAAGGTAATTCAATCAAAGACTGAATATTATATCCGTTAATTTTAACCCACTCGGTTTCTTTTCGAAGTCTCAATCCTTCGCAGGTCGGACAGAGTGTTTTCCCACGGTATCGGGACAGCATAACTCTATATTGAATTTTATAGAGGTTTTCTTCGACCATTTTGAAGAAATTGTTAATCGACGGGAAATTTCTGGAGCCGTCCCCTTTCCAGAGATACTGTCGCTGTTCTTTACTGAGTTGGTGATAAGGTTTATGAACCGGAAAATCGCCGCCTACTTTACGTATGAAAGATTTTTTCCATTCGCTCATGCTTTCACCTTTCCAACTTGCTACTGCATCTTCGTACACTGACAGATTTTTATTGGGTACAACAAGGTCTTCATCAATGCCGATCACTTTTCCATAGCCTTCACACTCCGGACAAGCACCATAAGGATTGTTGAAACTGAAAAAGTGGATATTAGGTTCCATAAACTCGATTTCGTCCATTTCGAATTTGTTGGAAAATTCGCGGATTGCTCCAGTCTCAGTATCTTTTAAGGAACAATAGCCATGACCTTCATAAAATGCCATTTGGATGGAATCTGCCAAACGCTGAAGGAAATTTTCGTCTTCCTGATAGCGAAAACGATCAATTACCAACTGGATTTCCATGTCTTTATCGGGAGTGAAGCCGAAACTTTCCAGGTCTTCAATGCCGGCAACGTTTCCACTTACTTCTACCTTTGTAAATCCTGATACGCGTAATGTTTTTAACAGTTCTGAAAATTTTTCACTTTCAAAATGAAGTGGGCTTCTCAGCAAGAAATCCCGGTCTTCGTTCTTTTTGATGTACTCAATAACATCCGTCACGGAGTCTTTGCGCACTTCTTCGCCGGAAACGGGAGAGTAAGTACGACCTACACGCGCAAAAAGTAATTTCAGGTAATCGTAGACTTCAGTAGATGTTCCAACAGTTGATCTTGGGTTGGAGGATATGACTTTTTGCTGAATGGCAATAGAAGGTGCAAGCCCTTTGATGTCATCAATTTTCGGTTTTTCTAACTTACCTAAAAACTGACGGGCGTAGGAGCTTAAACTTTCCACATATCTTCGTTGTCCTTCTGCATAAATAGTGTCGAAGGCAAGGGAAGATTTTCCGCTTCCAGAAACACCGGTAATCACCACCAATTTGTTTTTTGGGATGAGTACGTCGATGTTTTTTAAGTTGTTCAGATGTGCGTTTTTAACGTAAATCTGTTTTTTTATATCGATATTAAGGTCTGTAGCCATTCTTTAATTTAAAGGAGTACAAAATTACGGTTTTTTTCATTCATCTTCTGAAGATTAGAAACTTGAGACTTGTTGTTAAAAATTGAAGCTACGTTGTAATTTTAGTAATTATTTTTACCAAATTATCATTATTAAAAATTATTTTTAAAACTCAAAACCATTGCAGATAAAGAGATTCCGAAGATTATGTATAGTTAATAGGTAAGTTTTATGTTATCCACATAAAATGATTAATTTTACGCGATGAAAAAATACCTTTTCCTGTTTTTCGCAGGCTTGTTTTTTTCCGGTCTTTCTGCCCAGGAACATATCTCGAGTTTTAATACGATTTCCGTCAATTATAAAGTTCATCCGAAGTTCTTTTTATATGTTGAAGGACAGTTGCGCGGAATTGAAGATTACGCCTATCCTGATTATTATGAAATAAAGGGTGGGGTTGGGTATAACCTTACGAAAAATCATAAACCATTTATCGGAATAGGACGTTATGTAACCTACGTAGATCGAAAACTCGATAAGGAAGAATTTCGGGTGTGGCTGCAAGATGTAGTTGATGTAAAACTCGGAAAATTCAAGTTTGAAAACCGCGTTCGTGCAGAGAAAAGTTGGTTTTATGAACCTCAGACCGATGAAACTTCAGACCGTATCCGCTTGCGTTACCGTCTGAATATTTCAGTTCCATTAAATGCAGAATCGGTAAAACCAGGAACGGTGTTCGCAAATGTCTACGATGAAGTTTTCTTTATCACTACCCAGGAACCACTTTTCGCCCGTAACAGAGTGTATGGAGGTTTTGGATATCAAATTGATGATAACTTTGGGATTGCATCAGGCTACCTTTGGCAGCGAGAATTTGCACAGTCTGGCAACCGCAATATCCATTTTCTTTATCTAGCACTTAATATTACCATAGATGGATCAGACGATAAAGATTTCGCATTTCCTGGTGCAGATTAACCAGAATATGATCACTAAAAATTCGGAAATATCCTAGCGGTCTTTTCAGTCAAATCATTATATTTGTCAAAATAATTTTTTTAAGATGAAGCGCATGCGTTTCGTTTGAACATTAAAAAAAACAACCTATTCCAAATGAAATTTATTGTTGCAAGTGGGGAACTACAGAAGGCATTGAGCACGGTGAGCGGTGTGATTTCTAGCTCTCAGTCCAGACCGATTCTTGAAAATTACCTTTTTGAAATTAAAGAAAATACACTAACCATCACTGCTTCGGATGGCGAAACAACATTAATCACTTCTTTGGAAGTTCGTTCGGAGGATAGTGGGAAGTTTGCGGTTCCTGCCAAAATATTTCAAGATTTCGTAAAAACATACGGCGAGCAGCCTTTAACGCTTTCAGTAAAGGATTCTGAAGACGGAAATGGTAGTCTTCTAGAGATTCTTGATGAGAAAGATAACTTTGCAGTGGCGTTAGACCACGCAGAAGATTATCCGGAACTGCCTGAATTTGATGCTTCGCAGCAAGTGGTAATTTCTGCAGGAATTCTTTCTGAAGCTTTAAGCAATACCCTTTTTGCAACCAGCAACGATTCTCTTAGACCAGTAATGACCGGAGTTCTTTTCCAGTTTAAGGAAGATGAAACAAATTTTGTGTCTACAGACTCTCACCGTTTGGTAGTTTATAAAAGAACAGATTTGATGAATGCGGAACCTATCGAGTTCATTATGCCTAAAAAACCGCTTTCAATTTTCAAAAATATTTTGTCGAATTCTACTGACGAAGTGAAGATTGAATTCAACGATAACATGGCGAAATTCACTTTCGGAAATAATGTTTGGATTTGTCGTTTAATTGATGGAAAATATCCAAATTATTCAGCCGTAATTCCGAAAGAAAATCCAAATGTTCTTACTATTAACAGAAACCTTCTGTTGAGTTCGATTCGTAGAGCTTCAATTATGTCTAATAAATCAACCAATCAGGTTCGTTTCAAACTTTCGGGTAATGTTCTTCACCTTCATGCCGAAGATACAGAGTTTGCTAACAAAGCAGATATGCAAATTCCTTGCGAGTATAACGGGGAAGATATTAACATCGGTTTCAGCTCTAAATTCCTTACAGAGATGCTTTCAGTACTAAGTTCGGATGATATCACCATGAAAATGTCTCAGCCGAATCGTCCGGGTATTATTGAACCGGTTGACGGTCTTGAGGATCAGGAAAATATCTTAATGCTTTCGATGCCAGTAATCGGAATGTAATTAGATTCATAATAAATTATTTGAGGTTCGGATTTTATTCGGGCCTCATTTTTTTTTAAGGCTCAAAAACACGATATTTGCAAACTTATCAGGCAATTGATCCTGTGATTTAAACTATAGATATCAGATGAAAATTTCAAAAAACTGGCTTCAAGACTTTATTAAAACAGATTTGCGCTCCGATAAAATTGGAGAATATCTTACTGATATTGGACTTGAGGTGGAAGGAATAGAAAAATTTGAATCCATTAAAGGCAGCCTGGAAGGCATCGTTGTCGGGAAAGTTCTGACCTGCGGACAACATCCTAACGCTGATAAATTAAAGTTAACAACTGTTGATGTTGGAGAAGGAAAAATCTTGAATATCGTTTGTGGCGCACTGAATGTTGCTGCCGGTCAAGTGGTACCTGTCGCAGTGGTAGGAACTGAGATTTATACCAAGGATGGCAGCTCTTTCACCATCAAGGAAGCTAAAATCCGTGGGGAAGTTTCCCAAGGGATGATTTGTGCTGAAGATGAGCTGGGATTAAGTGATGATCACGGAGGTATCATGATTTTAGATGAAGACAAATATGAAGTTGGAAAGAATTTCGCTGATTATTTTGATATTGCCAATGATGAAGTTTTGGAAATCGGTTTAACACCTAACCGCACCGATGCCATGTCCCATTATGGAGTTGCGCGGGATTTGAATGCTTTTCTGACTTCCAACCAACTAAAAACGGAGTTTGAAAAAGTTAGTGCAAAATCAATTGCTTCGGAAGGAGAATCTGCTTTTGAACTTGAAGTTGAAGATGATGAATTATGTCCAAGATATATTGGAGCGGTCATAGAAAATGTAACAATTAGCGATTCGCCACAGTGGTTACAGGATCGGTTGAAAGCGATTGGTCTAAGCCCGATAAACAACGTTGTTGACATCACCAATTACATTCTTCATGGTTTAGGCCAGCCTTTGCACGCATTCGATGCCGATAAAATTAAAGGCAGGAAAGTAAAAGTTGGAGTTAATGATGCAGGTACTAAATTCACCACTCTTGATCAGGCAGAACGCACCTTGAACGGAACGGAAATAATGATTAAAGATGGTGAAAACCAACCGATGTGTATTGCAGGAGTATTTGGCGGAGCCAACTCGGGGGTGACGTCTGAAACCAAAACAATCTTTTTAGAAAGTGCCTATTTTAATCCAGTTGCAGTTAGAAAAGCGGCTAAATCTCATGGTCTAAATACGGATGCTTCTTTCCGGTTTGAGCGTGGCGTAGATCCAAACATTACGCAAATTGCAATTAGTCATGCAATTGCTTTAATTGAAGAAATCGCTGGCGGAAAACTCGTGGACAACCTATTAGAACATTATCCTAAGCCCATTGAGAATCATTATATTATTCTTCGATTTACAAAACTTGAGCAAATCCTAGGAACCAAAATACATAAAGAAAAAGTTAAGGAAATTCTTCGTTTGCTTGATATTCAGGTACTGAACGAAATCCAGAACGGCTTCGAAATTTCAGTTCCGCCTTACCGGGCTGATGTAACAAGAGAAATTGATGTTATTGAAGAAATTCTTAGGATTTACGGTTATAACAAAATTGAAGCGCCTCAAAAAATATCGTTTACACCGATAAAATTGTCATTTGATGATCAGGATGCCTTAGAAAATTTCTGGGCGAGATCCCTCCAAAGTAATGGTTTCAATGAAGTAATGAACAATTCGCTTACTTCTGTTAAAGATGAAGCTAATGCAGTAAAATTGCTCAACCCTTTAAGTGGAGATTTGCAGTTTATGAGAAAATCCTTGCTTGAAGGTTTATTGCAAAATGCAGATTATAATATTAAGCGTAAAAACCAGGACATTAAATTCTTCGAAATAGGAAAGATTTATCATAAGACCGATAAATACGAAGAGCGCAAGCAGATTGCTTTGCTAGTTTCGGGAAGAGAGGCCGGAGAAAATTGGCTTCAGCCAAAATCTGCAACCAATTTCTACTATCTAAAATCGTATGTAAAGGTTTTATTAGATAAACTAGGGTTACAAACGGAAGAAAGTACCCTCGAAGACACCCGTTTTTCTGATGCTTTAGTAATCAGCAGTAAAGGTAAAGTAGTGGCTAGATTAGGAAAAGTTTCTCCGGAACTTCTGAAGGATGCAGACATCGATCAGGAGTGTTTTTACGCAGAATTAGAACTGGAAACTTGTCAGAAATTACGTGAAACCGATTCATTGAAGTTTAAAGCAATTCCTAAATTTAATGTCATCCGTCGGGATTTGGCTTTGTTAGTGGATAAGAATATTTCCTATGCGGACCTATTAGCTTCAGCAAGAAAAAATCCTTCGAAATACTTGAGAAACATCAATCTGTTTGATGTATATGAAGGTAAAAATCTTCCGGAAGGCAAAAAATCGTACGCTTTGAGTTTTGAACTGCTCAACGAAGAAAAAACGCTTGAAGATAAAGACATTAACGAGGTAATGAATGCTCTCATAAAAACTTATCAGAAAGAATTCGGAGCAGAACTTCGATCTTAATAAAATAAAAAGCACTTCTTACGAAGTGCTTTTTTTGTTTGGTCAGGAATTGCGGGTCAAAATCTAAACATCAATTTAATTTTATTGCTTAAATTTGAGCAAAGTATTGTTATGAAAAATTTATTTTTAGCAGCCTTTGCTGCGATTGCTCTGGCATCATGTTCGTCGTTGTCGAGTACTAAAGTGGGCACTTCGCAGCCTGATATTACCAATACCAAATGGGTTTTGGCCGATGACGTAAGTGGTAAGAAACCTACTCTTAATATTGATTCTGCAAAAATTAATGGAAACAGCGGTTGCAACAGTTATTTTGGAGAACTTACATTGGATAAGGCTTCCGGTAATTTTGTTGCACAAAGGGTAGGAGCTACTAAAATGGCATGTCCAAATATGGAGGTGGAGAATAATTATTTTTCAATGCTGAACCAGGCTAACAAGTATGTGGTGAATGGTACTACATTAGAACTTTATAAAGACAATCTTCTCCTTATGAAATTTACCAAACAGTAGATATTTTTAATAAAACGTAAAAAAAAAGGAACTCCAATGAGTTCCTTTTTTTATTCTGCGTCTTCTTCTTCGTCGTATTTAGCGAGTTCTTCGTCGCACCACTTGAAGGCTGCTTCCACCACTTTAGTTGCCTCATCGGCCATGGTTTCTTCGTCGTCACCTTCTAAATCATCCAGCCATTCCACTTCCTCTTCTTCTACATTCAGGATAAATCTTGGATATTCCGTATGAACAACAAATAAGTCTTCAGGGAATTCTGAATTGTCGGCTAATAAAAACTTAGGTAATTTCATAATAATTTGTTTAAACTGTTCAAAAGTAATAAAATTTTATTTAAAATCTTTGCAGTGAATTTTCAAATTTTTTAGTTATCAATTAAAATCTAAAAATCTGTTACCTGCTATTTTACAAACATTTGCGAAACTTTTTCCGCTTTTTTACTTGCCGAATAATCGTAGAAACCTTCTCCGGATTTTACCCCGAGTTTGCCTGCTGTTACCATATTCACTAGAAGTGGATTTGGAGCATATTTAGGATTTTTAAAGCCGTCGTACATCACGTTCAAAATTGCCAGACACACATCTAATCCAATAAAATCAGCAAGTTGTAATGGACCCATTGGATGCGCCATTCCTAACTTCATCACCGTGTCTATTTCTTCTACGCCGGCAACACCGTTATACAGGGTTTCAATGGCTTCATTTATCATTGGCATTAAAATTCGGTTGGCAACAAAACCTGGGTAGTCATTTACTTCAACCGGAACTTTGCTTAAGTTTTTGGACATCTCGTAAACCGCATCAAAAGTTTCTTTGCTGGTAGAATAGCCTTTGATGATTTCCACAAGTTTCATAATAGGAACAGGATTCATAAAGTGCATGCCGATAACTTTTTCCGGCCTTTTTGTTACCGAAGCAATTTTAGTAATCGAGATAGAGGAAGTGTTGGTTGCAAGAATGCAGTTTTCCGGAGCCAACTCATCCATTTGTTTAAAAATTTTCAACTTCAAATCAAGGTTTTCAGTAGCTGCTTCAACAATAAGATCAGCATTTCCTGCGGCATCTTCCAACTTTGTAAAAGTTGTAATATTAGAGAGTGTAGTTTCTTTTTGCTCTTCGGTAAGATTTCCTTTAGCTACAATTCTGTCAAGATTGGTGGTAATGGTTTTAATGCCTTTTGCCAATGCTTCTTCTGAAACATCAACAAGATTTACGCTGAACCCAGTTTGCGCAAAAGTATGCGCAATGCCGTTTCCCATAGTTCCGGCACCAATTACAACAATGTTTTTCATATTTACTTATTAATTATTTTTCGTGTACGATTTTCCTTCCTGAAGATACAACTCTCCGGATGCGGTTTTAAACTTAGTTTTAATAAATGTCTGTTCTCCGTTAAGTCCATTGATGAACACTGAAAAGTGGAGGTGGGGGCCGCTTGTGTAGCCAGTATTCCCGCTATATCCTATAAGTTGTCCTTTTTCTACTTCATCTCCTAGTTTTACTAATATGCCATTCTGTTTTAAGTGGACATAATCCGCAAAAGTACCATCCGAATGCATGATGAGGATCTTATTGTTGTACTTGGCACAACTTATTGAGGGACAACCTTGGTCAAATTCGCCGATTGCTTCCACAACAATTCCGCCACGGGCAGCATGCACAGCATCTCCTGTTTTTAAGCTAAAATCCAGAGCCGACTTTCCACTGTGAGAAAATTTTCCATTGTAACCTTGATAAACGCTATAGCTCTTCCCCTTTGGATAAGGTAAATCGTAGATAAAATCTTTATCATATTTGGTAATCGTAACATCACCAAAATTGAAGGTATTAGAGTACGAAAAGCGGTTGCCTTGTTTAAGATTGATTGGCGTTAGTTTTGCAACCAGCATTTTCTTAACCTTTGGAGGTACAACTATAATGGAATTGTCTGGAAGTGTATTTCGAAGATTCTCCAGCTTGAAATTGAATTTCACCGACATTGGCATAATTTCGCCATTATCAGCATAAAGAAAATATTCACGGCCGACAGTTTCAGTGTAGAATTTCAAATCCCATTTAGACTGTGCGAAACTCAACAGTCCCAAACATAACAATGCGAGAGAGACAAATTTTCTCGTTAAACTTTCAAACAACGATCTCATTAGCTGATCATTTTAACAATTTCTAGAGCAACTTTAAGCGCTTCAGTACCATCTTCAAGACTCACTTCCACATTTTTATCTTCAATAATAGCGTCAGCAAAACTTTCTAGTTCGTCTAAAATAGCATTATTAGGCTGTATGTTGGGATATTCGAAAATTATTTGATTTTTTTCTCCTTCTGCGTTTTCAATAATCATATCAAAATCGGTCGGATGCTCGGGAGCTTCTTTCATTCGGATAACTTCTGCTTTTTTCTCTAAGAAATCTACAGAAATGTAAGCATCGTTTTGGAAGAATCTTGATTTACGCATCGACTTCATCGAAATTCGTGAGGTTGTAAGATTAGCAACACATGCATTTTCAAACTCAATTCTCGCATTGCATATATCCGGAGACTTTGAAACGATGGCCACACCAGAAGCATGAATGGCTTTTACTTTTGATTTGACAATTGAAAGTAGAATATCCAGATCGTGAATCATTAAATCCAAAACTACAGAAACGTCAGTACCACGCGGATTAAACTCTGCCAAACGGTGAATCTCAATAAACATTGGATTTTGGATGTAGTCTTTAGAGCCAATAAATGCTGGATTGTAACGTTCAACGTGACCAACCTGCGCTTTAATTCCGTATTCTCTGCATTTGAAAAGGATTTCTTCTGCCTGTTGCAAAGTTTGTGTAACAGGTTTCTCGATAAAGAAATGTTTACGGTTTTCGATAGCTTTCATTGCATAATCGTAGTGATAAAGTGTTGGTGTCACAATATCAATCATGTCGATTTGCTGAAGAAGCTCCTCGAAATTTTCGAAATAGCGATAACCGAATTCGGCTTCTATTTTTTTGCCATTTTCACGGTCGGCATCATGAAAGCCGATAAGGTCGTATTTAGTTGACTGATTTAAAAGTTTTAGATGGATTTTGCCCAGATGTCCGGCACCGACTAAACCTGCTTTAAGCATAAAAATTAAATTTTTGTAAAGATATAAATTGTGAGGCAGATTCGCTTCCGGTAGTGTAAAAATAAAGACTGCGAATCAACGTATGCTGGGAAATTTCAAATCTAATCATTAGTTTTGTGCTATGCAGGATTCGTTTAAACATAAAGGGAAAAGAAAGATGCTTGTACAGTATCTTCAGGATAAAATTGGTATTTCAGACGTACGCGTTTTAAACGCCATGAACGAAGTACCCCGACACCTTTTTCTTGAAAGCATTTTTGAAGATTTCGCTTACGAAGACCGGGCATTTCCTATTTTAGCAAAGCAAACTATTTCGCACCCATCTACCGTTGCAGAGCAGTCTCAGCTTTTAGAAGTTCAGGATAAAGAAAAAGTATTAGAGATTGGTACGGGTTGCGGATATCAAACCGCTGTTCTTGTGGCGATGAATGCTTTGGTTTATACCGTAGAAAGACAAAAAGATCTCCACGATTTTTCTTCTAAAAAACTCAGAGAACTACACTACAGACCGAAATTTCAAAGTTTTGGCGATGGTTTCGCGGGCTTGCCAACTTTCGCACCTTTCGATAAAATTTTAGTAACATGTGGCGCTGAAGTTTTACCCACAGAACTTCTGCATCAACTTAAGGTTGGTGGCAAAATGGTCATTCCACTCGGGAAGACCGATGAACAGATTTTAACCAGGTTCACCAAACGGTCTGAGAAAGAATTTGAAAAAGAAGAATTTGGTGCTTACAAGTTTGTACCGATGCTTAGCAGCCGAAACTAATCTGAACTTGATAAATATCATCTTCGGGGCAAATTCTGTGAGTTATATTCGCTTATTAAATTAATTGAGCGTATTTTTGCAACTATTTGAAATTTGATAAATCTTCGATAGTTTCTTAAAAATGAAAAAACTCCAGAGTATCCTTATTTCCACGCGGACCATGGCAGTTCTCCTGCTTGTTTACTCGGTCGCGATGGGTTACGCCACCTTTATTGAAAACGACTACGGAACACCAACAGCAAAAGCTTTAATCTACGAAGCAAAATGGTTTGAAGCGGTGATGTTTCTTTTAATCCTCAATTTTATTGGGAATATATCAAGATACCGTCTCTGGAAAAAAGAGAAACTGCCGGTATTGGTTTTCCACCTTTCGTTTATCCTCATTTTCTTGGGTGGTGCGGTTACCAGATACATCAGTTACGAAGGTATTATGCATATTCGTGAAGGTGAAACTTCCAACGAGGTCATCACTGATAAGAACTTCTTTAAGATCCAAATCGAAGAGAAGGGTGATGTTCTTAACTATCAGGATGTGCCTTTTGTCATGATTCCTGATGCTGCAAAAAGCAATATTTTCTCAAAATTGGTACCTACCACTTTCAAAGCAGGTTACGATTTTCACGGAAAACAGATCAATGTAAAACAACTGAAATATATTCAGCGTAAAAAAGATAGTTTAATTGCAAACTCTCAAGGTGTTGAATATCTTCATATTGTATCCACAGGAAACACAGGTAGACAAAATATTTATATCAAGAATGGAGAATCAAAATCCATTAATGGGATGCTTGTGTCGTTCAATCGTCCAATCGAAGGTGCGGTAGAATTTAACAACGCTGGCGGAAACCTAATGATTAAAACGCCGGTTGATGCTGAATATATGACGATGGCAACCCAGGCGACGGGTACGACCAAAAAAGAAGAATATCAACCACTTGTTCTGAGAAGTCTTTATACGGTAAATGATTTAAAATTAGTAGTCCCAACAGGTTTGGTTAAAGGAAATCTTTTTGCTTATGAAGGTGATAAGAAAAAAGATAAAGACGTTTCGGATCAGCTGACGGTTGAAGTACAGGGTCCAAAGTCCAAAGCTGTAGTTGATCTTCCGGTAGAAAAAGGAAATCCAAATGCTTTCAAGCAAATTTCTTTGGACGGAATGAATATCATTTTAGGTTACGGACCAAAAGTTTACAATACGCCTTTCTCGTTAAAACTGGATGATTTCGTTATGGAAACCTATCCGGGTAGTTCTTCACCAAGTGCTTATGAAAGCCATGTACAGGTGATTGACGAAGGAAAACAGTGGCCTTATAAAATTTATATGAATAATGTCTTGAATCACGGTGGATACCGATTTTTCCAAGCGAGTTTTGATCCGGACCGTATGGGAACAGTACTTTCTGTAAACCACGATTTCTGGGGGACTTTGATTACCTATATTGGGTATTTCTTCTTATTCGGTGGAATGTTTGTAATCTTCTTCTGGAAAGGCACTCACTTCTGGAAATTAAATAAAATGTTGAAGGACGTGAACCGCAAAAGAGTTGCTTCCGTTATTCTATTGTTGTTAACACTTAATCTAAGTGCGCAAAAAATTGAAACACATGGCACCAACGATGGAAGCGGTACAACAACTCATTCTGCAAACGATGGTCATAATCATGGTGATGCAGATTTATTGCTAGAAGAAGAGCCCGCTCCTAAAAAATCTCAGAATTCTTTAGCTTTAAGATCTCCGCGACCAATTACAGCGGATGAAATTATTGCTAGAAATACCATCAGTAAAGAACACGCAGACAAATTTGCATATCTACTTGTACAGAATTACGAGGGAAGAATCGTTCCGATGAATACTCAGGCGCTCGATGTTCTTCGAAAACTTTATAAAAGAGATGCTTTCCGTGGAAGTGATGGTAAATCTTTAACCGCCAACCAATGGTTTTTATCCATCAACACCGATACAGCGAGTTGGACGATGGTTCCCATTATTAAAGTAGGTACCAAAGGTGGTGAAGAATTAAAGAAAAAGACTAAAGCCAATGACGAAGGGTATACAACTTTAATGTCATTGTTTCCGGCCGATTCACAAGGCAATTTGCATTATGTTTTAGAAGAAGATTATCAGGTAGCTTTCCGTAAAAAACCGGCAGAGCAGACTAATTATGATAAGGAGGTAATCGCGGTAAATGATCGTGTTCAGGCTTTTAACGAGTTTTTCAGTGGTCAGTTTATGAGAATTGTTCCTGTTCAGAACGATCCAAATAATACTTGGCACTCTTGGTTAGACCAAAATTTTGAACCAGACATGGAGTCTCAAAAAGTTATGGGTCCCTATTTTTCAGAAGTACTTTCAGCTCAAAAAACAGGTAACTGGAGCCGTGCGGATGAAGAATTGAAAAAACTATCGGATTATCAACAGACTTGGGGTAAAAACGTGGTGCCTGCGAAATCAAAAGTTGATTTGGAGGTTTTCTTGAATAAAGTTAACATTAATTTCCACCTTCTAATATTCTATACCATCATTGGTGGTCTTTTATTGGTGTTAGGGTTTATCGAACTTTTCAAGCCAAACAGAATTCTTACTACAATTATTAAAGGATTAATTCTGGTAGGATTAGTCGGGTATTTCTTCCAGTTTTTAGGATTGGTAGCCCGTTGGTATATTTCCGGTCACGCACCTTGGAGTAACGGCTATGAGGCCATTATCTTCATATCGTGGGTGGGTATTAGTGCTGGTTTATTATTATATAGAAATTCTAATGCATTAATTCCGGCTGCAGGATTTATGGTTGCGGTGATTATGATGGGGTTTGCACACGGAGGATCGGCGCTAGATCCACAAATTACACCGTTGGTTCCGGTGCTTAAGTCATATTGGTTAATTATTCACGTAGCAATTATTACGGCGAGTTATGGTTTCTTTGGATTGTCCATGGTAATCGCTATCATCGTGTTGATGTTTTACATATTCGCCAATAAAAGAATTTACAAGAATCATATAGATACGACTATTAAAGAACTTACCATCGTTTCGGAAATGTCACTTACGATTGGTTTATATGCTTTAACAGTAGGTACTTTCCTTGGCGGAATTTGGGCGAATGAATCGTGGGGTCGTTATTGGAGCTGGGACCCGAAAGAAACTTGGGCCTTTATTTCAGTTATGGTGTATGCATTTGTACTACATATGCGTCTGGTTCCGGGTCTGCGCGGAAGATGGCCGTACCATGTTGCTACCTTGTTTGCGATTTGTACTATTGTAATGACCTACTTCGGGGTAAATTATTATCTAAGTGGATTACACTCTTACGCAGCGGGAGATCCTGTACCGGTTCCGGCTTGGGTATATATCGGTCTCGCATTTATGTTCATCGTTTCAACCTTATCTTATTATAAACTGAAAATGTTAGAAAAGAAATAAAAGAATCCTGGGAACTTGTTCCCAGGATTTTTTGTTTGTTATGGCATAGAGTTTTCTGACTAAATATTCATTAGATTTGCACCTATCGATTTATACTAACATCAGCTAATTTCTTTCGCTTGGCTACGTATTTAACAATTCTTGGTTTCAATTCTGCTATTCCCACGGTGAATTCTTCGCCTACTGCACAGTTTCTTGAGATGGAAGAGCGTAGCTTTCTAATCGATTGTGGAGAAGGTACTCAAGTACAATTAAGAAAGGCAAAAGCGCGTTTTTCGAGAATAAATCATATTTTTATTTCGCACCTTCATGGCGATCATTGTTTTGGTCTTCCGGGATTAATTGCTTCGTTCCGTCTGTTAGGACGCGAAACCCCCTTGCATATTTTTGGGCCGAAAGGCATTAAAGAAATGTTGGAAACCATTTTCCGAATTACCGAAACGCATCGCGGTTTTGAATTAATCTATCACGAACTTGAAGGTAGACAATCGGAAAAAATTTTTGAGGATAAGAGAGTAGAAGTCTATACCATTCCGCTCAATCACAGAATTTACTGTAACGGTTATCTTTTCAAAGAGAAACCAAAAGATAGACATCTCAATATGAAGGAAATTTCTAAATATCCGGAAATAGAGACTTGCGATTATCACAATATTAAGTCTGGAAAAGATTATGTATTAAAGGATGGTTATGTTTTGAAGAATGAAGTGATTACTACCGATCCATCAAAATCTGTTTCTTACGCATTTTGTAGTGATACACGATATCGGGAATCCATTATCCCAATAGTTGAAGGAGTTGATGTTCTTTACCACGAATCTACATTTCTTCATGATTTAAAGGAAATGGCTGATTATACTGGTCATAGCACGGCACTCGAGGCAGCAAGGATTGCCCGTAAAGCAAATGTCGGCAAACTCATTTTAGGTCATTTTTCTAATCGGTATCATGACTTGCATGTCTTTACAGATGAAGCAAGAGAAATTTTTCCAAATACTTTTTTACCAAAAGCACTTGAGCCAGTCAAAATCGGCTAAATATCAATGATGAAGAAGGAAGAAATGAAAGCTTTTTTAGATGAAAAAGCTGATTTTTATAATAGCGTAGATTTTATTGGAGACGATCCTATCCAAATTCCGCATCGCTTCAGCTTAAGACAGGATATTGAAATTTCAGGTTTTCTCACCGCTACCATTTCTTGGGGAAATCGTAAATCAATCATTAAAAGTGCAGAGAAGATTCTCGAAATTATGGAGAATTCACCCTACGATTTTATTTCCAACGTTTCTATTGCAGAACTTGAAAATTTAGAAGGGAAGACAATCCACCGAACTTTCAATGGGAGTGATTTAGCTGCTTTTTTTCGGAACCTCCAGCGTTTGTATAAACAACACGAATCGCTCGAAAATATATTTCTATTAGAGGAAAATGAAGTCAACTTCTATCATGCACTTTATCGTTTTCGACAAAACTTTTTAGGCAACGAAGTTCATCGCTGTCATAAGCATGTCAGCTCAACTTATAAGAATTCTTCTGCAAAACGTCTGATGATGTTTTTGCGCTGGATGGTAAGAAATGACCGTCGTGGAGTTGATTTTGGACTCTGGAATAAGATTCCCATGTCTGCACTTTCAGTTCCGTTGGATGTTCATACCGGAAATATTTCTCGTAAGCTCGGGCTTATTGAGCGTAAACAAAACGATTGGAAAACGGTTGAAGAAATGGATTTAATCCTTCGTGAGTTCGATTCAGAAGATCCAGCTAAATATGATTTTGCACTTTTCGGACTGGGTGTTTCGAAGGATTTTTAATTAACTTTACTTAAAACTACTTATAATGAGCAGAAAGGAAGACCGCGAACGAAAAATACAAGCTCTAGAAAGGGTAACAGATGGTATTATGTGGTGGATTGGCAGTATTCCTTCATTGATTGTTCATTCAATAGTTTTTCTAACAGCTTTTCTTCTCCCTCTTTTCGGGATTGTGGCTTTCGACAAAATGCTTTTGGTTTTAACAACCGTTCTATCATTAGAAGCAATATATCTGGCAATCTTCATCCAAATGTCGGTAAACCGCAGCCAAGTTCACATCGATGATATTCGGGAAGATATCGAAGAAATTCAGGATGACATTGAGGAAATTAGTGAAGATCTTGAAGAAATTAGCGAGGATATTGACGACATCCAGGAAGATATCGAAGATATTGCGGAAGACGAGGATGAAGAAGATCACAGCGAGCGAGCAAAAAATGTGATGCTTAAAAGCAATGTGTCATCGAACAAAAATGACATTAAAGCTTTGAAAGAAGTTATCGAAAAACTTCAAAGCGAATTAGAGGGTTTAAAAAATGAAAACGATTCTCTACGCGATGCTCCTGAAGAGCGTTAAGCATTTTTCCACTGGATTGTAAAAGAAATAAAATCAGCAACAGATAGTTCTTCTGCTCTTTTATCGAGAAAGGGGTGCTGCTGCAAAGCCTCAGGAATATTCAAGGTTTTCAGCGCATTCGATAGTTTTTTTCTTCTTTGATTAAACCCTGCTTTTACAATTTGCTTAAATAAAACTTCATTACCAGCGAGACCTTCCTTTGGATTTCGCGTCATTTTAATAACGCCGGATTTAACCTTGGGCGGCGGATTGAAAACATTCTCATGCACCGTAAAAAGATACTTTACATCATAAAGCGCCTGAACAAGAACAGACAAAATTCCGTAATCCTTAGTCCTAGGTACCGCTGCGGTTCTTTCCGCCACTTCCTTTTGAAACATACCCACCATCTCAGGAATGGTTTCGTAATAATCAATGATTTTGAAGAGAATTTGTGAGGAAATATTGTACGGGAAATTGCCAATAACGGCTACTTGTTCACCAAAGGTTTCTGCAATATCAATCTTAAGGAAATCTCCTGTAAAATGTTTTTCCGTAAGTTTAGGGTAGTGTTGCTTTAGGTATTCAACAGACTCTTGATCAATTTCTGCTACAAAAACTTCAGGCGTTTTATCTAAAAGATATTTAGTCAGAACTCCCATTCCTGGGCCTACTTCAAGCACTTTATTGAAACCGCTATCGCTTAAACCATTAACAATGTTCTTAGCGATATTTTCGTCCGTTAAAAAATGTTGTCCTAAATGTTTTTTAGCCTTTACACTCATGGTGGAGATTTAGTTGAGAAAACAGCAAAACAACGATTACTTAAGTTTTTTTTAACAGCGATTTTCTCTGATGTGGCCGCAAATTACGGAAGTTTTTTTCTATTTTAGCAGAAATTTTTTAATTAATGGCTAAGACAGCGGAAGATTTTAACAAGAGACGCCTGCGATCCAGTAATATTACTGTAGTAATAAGTATCGCGTTGGTTTTGTTTCTTTTGGGACTCATGGGTCTTATACTTATTAACGCCCAAAAGTATTCGGATTATATTAAAGAACAACTTGTAGTAAATGCTTATTTTGATGAGAATTACGACGCAAAAGATTCCCTTAAAATTTTGAAGCGTGAAGAAGAAGCTTTCAAAAAAATTCAGGTCTTACAGCCAGTGAAAAGAGCTACTTACATTTCCCGAGAAATGGCAGCTGAAGAGGCTAAAAAAAGTATGGGGATTGAATCGAGTGCTTTGTTTGAAGAAAATATTTTCCCGTCTTCTGTCGAAGTTGCTTTAAAACCAGAATATGTAGATCCTGCCAGAATTGAAGATGCTATTCAACAAATTAAAGCTACGCCAGGGATTGTTGATGTGAAGAATAACAGCACATTGATGGTTGAAGTATACAACAACCTGAACAATATTCTAAAATGGATTTTAGCGTTTTCCATCCTGTTCTTAATATTAGCTGTTGTGTTGATTAATAACTCAATCAGACTTAAGATTTTCTCTAAGCGTTTCATTATAAAGACGATGCAGTTGGTGGGAGCGAAAAGAAGATTCATTTTGAAACCTTTCGTGAAAGAAGCAGTTATATTAGGAGTAATTGGTGCAGTTTTAGGATTGGCAGTGCTTTTTGGCGCATGGTACTACTTTATTACCCAAATCGGAACTCCGTTTGCCCAAGACAATGAAAAGCTGATTATCCTGGTGGCATCTATTTTTGTGCTTGGGGTTTTAATTACTGTTCTTAGTACCATATTCGCGACATGGAGATTCCTAAGATCCAATGTTGATGATCTTTATTACTCATAAAATGACAAAGAAATACAAAAACTTTTCAGCAGATTCCATTGGTAAATCAGAGCCTGCAGTATCAGAGAATTCTTTCTATTTTGGGAAAGAAAATTATAAACTGATGCTTATTGGTTTGGCATTTATCGTTGTAGGTTTTCTCTTGATGATGGGGGCTGATGCTAATACTGTTGACGGAAAGTATGATCCCAATTTGTGGAACGAAGATATTTTCTCAATTCGCCGAATCCGAATTGCCCCACTTTTGGTAGTGATTGGATTTGTGATTGAAGTTTATGCGATCCTGAAAAGAAGCAAATAATTCAGATAATACGATCATATAATTTGTCAAAGTCCTGTTCTTTAGAATAGCTTTGGCAATTTTTTTTAAAATTAATATTCACTGCAATAATGGATTTATTAAAAGCAATTATCATTGCGATTATCGAAGGACTTACCGAGTATCTTCCGGTCTCTTCAACAGCTCATATGATTTTTACGAGTTCAGTTTTTGGTATTCAGGAGGACGAGTTTGTTAAGATGTTTCAGGTTTCTATTCAGTTTGGGGCAATTCTAGCGGTAGTTTTTCTCTATTGGAAGAAATTTTTCGATTTTAAAAACCTAAACTTTTATCTAAAATTAGCAGTTGCAGTAATTCCGGCTTTGGTTTTAGGAAAACTGTTTGATGACAAGATTGAAGCGGTATTGGGAGATCCAGTTCCCATTGCCATCGTTCTAATTATTGGTGGGATTGTCTTATTATTTATTGATAAACTTTTTACCGTTCATACCGTAGACGACGAAAAAGATATCTCCTATAAAAGTGCTCTCATTATCGGTTTTTGGCAGTGTCTTGCAATGATGCCAGGGACAAGCCGTAGTGCAGCTTCCATTATCGGTGGGATGCAGCAGAAATTAACCCGTAAAGCAGCAGCTGAATTTTCTTTCTTTCTGGCGGTTCCAACAATGTTGGCAGTTACCGTTTATTCCGTGTTTGTAAAAGATTGGAATTACCGCGGAGTCGAGCAAAAAGGCTTTGAGATGTTGATGCATGGGGACAATCTTATGCTTTTCCTCATTGGGAATGTCGTTGCATTTGTGGTTGCAGTTATCGCAATAAAATTTTTCATAGGAGTGTTGACGAAGTACGGTTTCCGCCCGTGGGGTTGGTACCGAATTATCGTAGGAGTAGTATTGTTAATTTATTTCACCCAGTTCGTGTAGGTAATTTGGGCAGCTTTTCCGCCCTCCGTTCCCGCTCTTTACTTGCGGCGGCAAAGCCGCCGCAAGTAAAAGAGCTCCACTCAGGTCGGGCTGCAGTGGATAGATTGTTTAAATAAAGATATTATAATGACAGACCAGGATTTACTCCAGGGACAGATTTTATTGCTGGACAAGCCACTAGATTGGACGAGTTTTCAGGCAGTTAATAAAGTTAAATATAAACTCAAACGAGAGTTTAATCTCCCTAAAAAGTTTAAAATTGGTCATGCCGGCACATTAGATCCTCGTGCGACAGGTTTATTAATTGTGTGTACTGGTAAGTTCACAAAAAAGATTCCGGAAATTCAGGATGCACCAAAAGAATATTTCACCGAAATAAAAATTGGAGTTCAGACAGAGTCTTACGACACCGAAAAACCTGAAATTTTACATCAAGATTATTCCAGTATTACCGAAGACGATATTCTTCAAATTCTCAATACTTTTGTAGGAGATATCGAGCAGCGTCCGCCCGTATTTTCAGCAATTAAAATCGACGGTCAGCGTGCTTACGATTTGGCCAGAAAGGGAGAAGAGGTAGAAATGAAACTCCGCAAAACAACCATTCACTATCTTAACGATATTGAGATTGATTTGCCTTTCGTACGTTTTACGGTGGGTTGTTCTAAAGGAACCTACATCCGAAGTCTGGCCCATGATATTGGGCAGAAATTGGGCGTGGGCGCCTATTTAACCAATCTTCGGAGAACCAAAATTGGCGAGTATTCTGTTAAGGATGCCCATCCCGAATATCTTGAGAATGACTTCCGCTTTGCGGACTAACCTAAATGTTATCAATGTGGAGACACGCATCAATAAATATCTAAGTGAAGTTGGGTTTTGCTCCCGCAGAGAAGCCGACCGTCTTTTGGTAGAAGGCAGAATTACCATTAATGGTAGACTTCCGGAAATGGGAACGAAAGTCACAGAAAACGACGAAATCCTGGTTGACGGCAAATCGATTCACAAAACGGAAGAAAAACACGTTTATATTGCCCTCAATAAACCAGTTGGGATTGTATGCACAACAGATACAAAGAGAGAGAAAAACAATATTATTGATTTTGTTAAGCATCCGAAAAGGATCTTTCCGATTGGTAGACTTGATAAACCGAGTGAGGGATTGATTTTGTTAACTTCCGATGGTGATATTGTGAATAAGATTTTGCGCGCGAGAAACAATCACGAGAAGGAATATATTGTACGGGTAGATAAGCCTATAACTCCGCAGTTTCTACATAAGATGCGTAATGGAATTCCCATTTTAGGAACAGTTACAAATAAATGCGAAGTTGAACAGATCGATACACTTTCGTTCAGAATCGTACTTACGCAAGGCCTAAACCGACAAATCAGACGAATGTGTGAATTTTTGGGTTACGAAGTGAAGAAGCTGAAGCGTATCCGTATTATGAACATCAAATTGGATCTTCTAATTGGGCAATGGCGCGACTTAACTCCTGCGGAGCTTAAAGAATTAGATGATCTTCTCCAAGATTCCGAAAAGACAGTTGAGTAGTTTCTCTTTAAATTTCCAGATTTAATTTTTCAATTTTCTTTCGGTTTCCTACCACCCACACGATATCATCAAGTTGTAAAACTTCAGAGGATTCAGGATTCAGTATTCGCTGATTTCCTCTTCTAATGGCAATTACAAGTCCATCAGTTTTATCTCTAATTCCGGATTCCCGAATGGTAAGTCCTTTTTTGGCGGAATGATGATTGATGAGAATCTTACCCAATTTGATATGGTCGGTATTTTCTTCTTCGACAATTTCCTGACTGTCGAAAACAGGTTTAAAAGTTTGCAATTGATCGTCTGTTGCGATAATTCCAACCTTATCATAGGGCATTAAAACCTGGTTGCGATCAGGGGTGTGGATGAGTTTATTTCCTCTTTTAATATATCCGATATTAATCCCGTATTTTTCTCGCCACTGCAATTCCACCAAAGATTTACCGAGATAATCAGCAAGAGGATTCACTTCTAATTCTACAATATGAACATCCCACGCCGCAAGATTTTGGGTCACTTCCGAATTTCCTGCCAATCGCGTTACCGCAGCATCCTGCGTGTTGGCACTTCGGTCATTGAGATTAGATATAAATCGTCTTTCTAAACGGTCATAAAACTTATTAATTCTTTTCGAAAAAATGAAAATGAAGATGACCGCCACCGGAATGGTGATGAAGAAGGAGACCGTTGTCGAAGCGAAACGATCCAGGAAAAATCCAAGAATACCTATTCCTAAGGTAATTCTGAAAATCTCTAATATTAGCAAAGGACCCCGGTTATACTTCGTTTTAGTCCACAGTTCGCGGTAAGCGCTCGAACTTGGCCTTTTAGCCATTAAAGCCCATAAAAATGGAAGTATAAACAAAACTGGAAGAGCATTCCCGATGATATTCTTAATGCCGTTGCTGTCTAAATGCTCGTTAATGACTGGAATTAAGAAATTAGAGAACATCAAGTAGATGGCTAAAATGATAATTCCGTTGATGACGATAATTCGAGAATAGTTCTTCAGAATATTCTTCCAGTTCGACTCTGCTTGAATATTTTGGGTGTTGGAAGAATATTGGTTGATTTTGGTAATATATTTTGGCGGAACCATCTTTACCAGCCATTGATAAAATGGTTCGGAGAGTTTAATCAAATAAGGAGTTGTAAAGGTGGTGATCGCTGAAACTCCTACTGCAACTGGGAAAAGAAAATCTGAGATTACTCCTAACGATAGACCTAAAGTAGCCACAATGAAGGCGAATTCACCAATTTGCGCCATACTCATACCGACCTGTACAGATTGTTTCAGTGGCTGACCGGATATTAATGCCCCAAGAGCAGAACTGAACATTTTCCCGAATAAAGTAAGTAAAGTAACTGCTAAAATAGGCCAGGCGTAAGTAATCATAGCGTTGTAATCAATCATCATCCCCACGGAAACAAAAAAGACCGCAGCAAAAAGATCTTTAACCGATTTTAAAGTATGCTCAACTTTCTCAGCCATTGTTGTTTCAGCAATAATAGAACCCATTACGAAAGCTCCGAGTTCGGCAGAGAAACCAACGTTTACGGCAATCAGTACCATCCCTAAACATAAACCGATTGACAGGATTAAAAGTATTTCATCATCGACATAATTCTTGATTTTTTTGAGTAGAGTAGGTAGTAAAAAGATGCCCAAAAGAAACCACAAAATGAGGAAGAACAACAATTTCGCAACGGTGAAGACAATCTGCATTCCTTCGAAATCCTTGGTCACTGCAATCGTTGATAGCAACACCATCAGCAAAATCACCACGATATCTTCAACCACTAAAACTCCGAAAACGGTTTTTGCGAAATTCTTTGTTTTCACGCCGAGTTCGTCAAAAGCACGGATAATAATTGTTGTTGAAGAACTCGCCAGCATCCCTCCGAGGAAAAGACTATCCATCGTGCTCCAACCCAATAACTGACCGGTATAATATCCCGCGATGGTTATGAAAATAATTTCAACAAACGCAGTAACGGAAGCGGATCCGCCAACATTCATCAGTTTTTTAAAACTGAACTCGAGGCCCAGGCTGAAGAGAAGAAATATAACGCCAATTTCTGCCAGCGTTTTGATGTTTTCGCCATCCACAACGGAAGGGAAAATATTAAAATTAGGACTTACCAAAAATCCGGCAATGATATAACCGAGAACCAAAGGTTGTTTGATTCTACGAAAAATAATCACCACAAAAGCGGCGACAATTAATATTAATGCTAAATCTTCAATTAACTTTGGTAAGTGCCCCATTTGCGTAATCTTGGTTTTTCCAAATTTAATGAAAGCAAACAGCTTTTCAAAATCTTTTTAAAAGTTGTTGCTAAAGCTTTCTAGAAATAAAAAAAACGCTCCAATTCGGAGCGTTTCTAAATAGTCATATTATATTCTAATAATGACCTTTTTCTACAAAATGAGCAGCAATTTTTTCTGTCAGTTTAATGATGTTTGGCTGATTCGTGTATTTGGTGAATCTTCTTAAACCTGAAAGCATCATTCTTTGTTCGTCACCTTCTGCGAAAGATACAATTCCTTCTTTTGCTGCAGTGATGATTTTTTCAGTTGCCTTATAAAGGTTTAATTGTGCCATAGCCACTTCTACAGAATCTGCGCTGAAGTTTTTCTCAGCACGTAGAACAGCTGATTCTGCCATATAAATCTGGTTTAAGATTTCAGAAGCGTTCAACAATAAATGCTGTTGCTTCTCAATCTCCATCATATATTTTTGAAGAGCAGCTCCAGAAACCATTAAGAATACTTTTTTAAGGTTTGCGATAAGTGCTTTTTCTTCGCTTAACAGTTCAGAATAGTCTGGAGTTTCAAAAGATGGAATACCCATTAATTCTTTACCCACTGCCATTGCAGGACCCATTAAGTCTATTTGACCTTTGAAGGCTCTCTTAATTAACATTCCTACAGAAAGAAGACGGTTAATTTCGTTGGTACCTTCATAGATTCTACCAATACGTGCATCTCTCCAAGCTGCTTCCATTGGTGCATCTTCACTGAAGCCCATACCACCGTAGATCTGTAACCCTTCATCGGAAGTTTGTTGGGTAAGATCAGACACGAATACTTTTAGGATGGATGCTTCCACTGCATATTCTTCAACACCTTTTAACTCTGCTTCTTGATGATTCATACCACCGGCAACCAACTCGTCGATTTTGTTTTGAATATCTTTTGCAGCGCGGTAAGAACCAGCCTCTGAAACAAAGGTTCCGGTAGCCATCTCAGCGATTTTCTTTCTAACAGCACCAAAAGTTGAAATTGCAACATTAAACTGCTTTCTTTCGTTGGCATATTTAATAGCGTTTCCTAAAATTCTTCTCTGTCCGTCAAGGTTCGCGGCAGCTAATTTAATTCTGCCAACATTCAGCGCATTCAAGGCGATTTTGAAACCGTTGTTTCTTTCTCCTAGAAGATTCTCAACTGGTACTTTCATATCGTTAAAGAAAACCTGACGCGTCGAAGAGGAACGAATACCTAATTTGTGCTCTTCTTCACCGAAAGAAAGACCTTCAGTGCCTTCTCTTTCTACGATAAATCCTGTGATGTTTTTATCATCATCAATTTTTGCGAATACGATGAAGATTTCAGCAAAACCTGCATTCGAAATCCACATTTTCTGTCCGTTGATGATGTAATGTTTACCATCTTCAGAAAGTTTAGCTTTCGTTTTACCTGAATTTGCATCAGAACCTGCATCCGGCTCAGTTAAACAGTAAGCGCCGAATTTTGTTCCGGTAGCCAAATCCGGAAGATACTTTTGTTTTTGCTCTTCGGTACCATAAAGTAGGATCGGAAGGGTACCAATACCAGTGTGCGCACCGTATGCTGTTGCTAAGGATCCGTTAGCACCAGATACAATGTCGCAAGCAAGCATGGTGGATACGAAACCCATCCCTAAACCGCCGTATTCTTCTGGAACCGCAATCCCTAAAAGGCCAAGTTCTCCTAATTGGCGCATTTTTGCTTCGGTTAGAGCATAGTCTTTCTTTTCGAACTTTTCGTTATGCGGAATAACTTCTCTGTCAATGAATTCTTTAGCAGAATCACGAAGCATTTTTTGCTCTTCAGATAAATCTTCCAGCGTGAAGATTTCTTGTGCTGGAGTTTCTCTGATAAGGAAGTCACCCCCAACTAATGATTTTTGTGTTGTATCGCTCATTTTTTTGTTAGTATTAAGTAGCTGCTATTAAGCAGTACGAGGTTTATAGTTTAATTATATGATTGATTTATAGCAATTCGAAGATTGAAGCTGCACCCTGGCCAGTTCCCACACACATGGTTACCATACCATATTTGTTGCCTCTGCGACGCATTTCATCAAGAAGTTGTACGGTTAATTTGGTACCTGTACACCCTAATGGGTGACCTAAAGCGATTGCTCCACCGTTAACGTTCAGGATTTCTTTATTAAGACCGAGCTTCTTCTGAATAGCCACCGATTGAGAAGCAAAAGCTTCGTTCAATTCAATCAATTCGATGTCTTTTAACTCCAGACCCGCTTGTTTTAAGGCTTTAGGAATCGCATAGACCGGTCCCATACCCATAATTCTAGGCTCAAGACCTGCAGCTGCGTAAGAAACCAAACGAGCTTCTGGTTCAATACCTAATTCTTTCACCATTTCTTCGCTCATGATGATGACGAAAGCCGCCCCATCAGACATTTGAGAAGAGTTACCTGCTGTAACCGAACCTCCCGCTGCGAAAACCGGACGGAGTTTAGCTAAACCTTCTAATGAAGTATCTTTTCTCGGACCTTCATCCATGGCGAAATCAAACTTTTTAGTTTGCATCTTCTGATTCTCATCAAGGAAGTTGTATTCCACAGGAATTGGCACAATCTGATTCGCAAATTTACCCTCAGCGTTAGCTTTTAAAGCTTTCATGTGAGATTCGTAAGCAAACTGATCTTGCTCTTCACGAGAAATATTATATTCCTTAGCTACTGCTTCTGCTGTATAACCCATCCCCCAATAATAATCTGGGTTAGATTTAGCAATGTCGGTTTCTGGAACCGGTTTGTAACCTCCCATTGGGATATAACTCATGGATTCTGTACCACCAGCAATGATGCAGTCAGCCATTCCGGCCTGAATTTTCGCGGATGCGATTGCAATTGCTTCAGAACCTGATGCGCAATATCTGTTCACGGTAACTCCCGGAACTTTGTCGGTATGAAGACCCATCAGGGAAATCAAACGAGCGACGTTAAGACCTTGCTCTGCCTCCGGCATTGCGTTACCAACAATTAGGTCATCAATTCTGTTTTTATCGAGTTGCGGAACATCAGCCATCAATTTTTCGATCACTGTTGCCGCCATAACATCCGGACGTGTAAAACGCAGTGAGCCTTTTGGGGCTTTACCTACCGCCGTTCTGTATCCTTTTACGATATATGCTTGTTTCATATTATTTGTATGATGTACAATGTAAGGTTTACAATGTACTTTAGATTTGTTTGAAATTATTAATAAGTTTCACTAACATATTTTGAATGTGTCTTAAATCGTTAAAAACGTCATCATAATTTTCTTCTGACAGATAATTAAGATTTTTAGCAACAATAATTTGAGTTTCAAATTCAAATGAGGATGCTAAGGCTATAGATAAAAACTGTACAAACTGTTTATTTGAATCTCTACCTGCACCTTCTGCAATATTTGATGAAACAGAAATTAAACTTCTTCGAGATTGACTGGTTAATCCAAATATTTCTTCGTTTGGAAAATCTTTGGAAAATTGGTAGTAAAGCGTCGTTAGCTAAATTGCATTTTTCCAAACGTCAAGTTCTCTGAAATTGTGCATTGTTTAATTATTCACTTCAAAATACTTTGTACTTCGTACTTTCTACGTTATACAATTAATTTCTTAGAGGTTTACCTTTTTGTAACATGTGCTGGATTCTTTCCAGAGTTTTTCTTTCACCGCAAAGTTGTAAGAAAGTTTCTCTTTCAAGATTTAACAGGTACTGCTCTGTTACCAAAGTTGGTTCAGAAAGGTTACCACCTACCATTACATATCCTAGTTTGTCCGCGATTTTCTTATCGTGTTCGGAGATGTAATTTCCGGCAAGCATCTGGTCTGTTCCTACATAGAACATACCGAGTGCGTCTTTGCCTAAAACAGTTACTTTTTGTTCAATTGGTTGAGTGTAGCCGTTTTCTGCCAAGCTCATGGCGAGCATTTTTGCTGTTTTCAACTGACGGTTTTTATCCACCACCACGATGTCTTTGTACTGCTCTAAAATTCCCATATCATAGGCTTCATAAGCAGAAGTGGCAACTTTACCCATCGCAATATTCATGAAAGCATCACGAAGACGGTTGGTTTTAACATCATCTTTATTGAATTCGCGTGAAGTTCTCAGCGTTAATTCTTTGGTACCACCACCGCCAGGAATTACTCCAACACCGGTTTCCACCAATCCAATATAAGTTTCTGCAGCAGCAACGACACGGTCTGCATGCATCGTCATTTCGCAACCACCACCTAAGGTCATTCCGAAAGGCGCAACTACAACCGGAATTGAAGAGTAACGAACTCTCATCATTGATTTCTGGAAGTAAGCAATCGCCATATTCAGATCATCCCAATCTTGCTCAATTGCCATCATAAGAATCATTGCAAGGTTAGCCCCGACAGAGAAGTTTGCTCCTTGGTTACCAATTACCAAACCGTCATATTCTTTTTCAGCCAAATCAATCGCGCGGTTAAGTCCGTCAAGAACTTCACCTCCAAGAGAATTCATTTTCGAACGAATCTCGAAGTTGATGATGCCGTCACCAAAATCCTGAATCGCTGAACCGGAATTGCTCCAAAGGGTTTTATCTTTTCTGATATTGTCCAGAATAATAAAGGCATCTTGACCTGGAATATCTGCATAAGTCGATTTAGTTTGATCGAAGAAGATCTTATGACCTTTTTCATTCACTTTGTAGAAAGATTCTATATTTTTTACCCAATCAGAAACTTCATAACCTGCTTCTGTTGCCAGCTCAATACCTTTTTGAACACCTATTGCATCCCAAATTTCGAAAGGACCGTTTTCCCATCCGAAACCGGCGCGCATTGCGTCATCAATTTTATAAACTTCATCAGAAATTTCAGGAACTTTATGCGAAACGTAAGCGAAAAGTGCTCCGAAAGACTTTCTGTAAAGCTCACCAGCTTTATCTTTTCCGCCAATTAATACCTTGAAACGATCAATCGGTTTATCGATATTTTTAGTCATTTCAAGTGTCGTAAAGTTTGATTTACCTTGAAGTTCGTACTCCATGGTATCTAGGTTAAGTCCGTGAATTTCAGATTTTCCTTCTGCGTTTTTCACTTTCTTGTAGAAACCTTGCTGTGTTTTAGATCCTAACCATTTGTTATCAACCATGGTTTGGATATAATCTGGAAGTTCGAATACATTATTGAAGTTGTTCGCTTCAGTTCCGCTTCCGTGTACTCCTTTTGCTACCATCACCAAAGTATCCAAACCTACCACATCCGCAGTACGGAAAGTTGCAGATTTTGGTCTACCAATTACCGGTCCGGTTAATTTATCAATGTCAGTAACATTTAAACCTAAACCTTTTACCTCGTGTAAAAGATTCATCATAGAGAAAACTCCGATTCGGTTTGCAATAAATGCCGGTGTGTCTTTTGCTAAAACAGTCGTTTTACCTAACATTTTAGCGCCGTACTCCATGTAGAATTCAGCAATTGCCGGGTCGGTTTCCGTGGTAGGAATGACTTCTAATAAAGGAAGATATCTTACCGGATTGAAGAAGTGCGTTCCAGCAAAATGTTTTTTAAAATCTTCGCTTCTGCCTTCTACCAGCATGTTTATTGGAATACCTGATGTGTTAGAAGAAACCAAAGTGCCAGGTTTTCTGTACTGCTCAATTTTTTCGTAAACTGATTTTTTGATGTCTAGTCTTTCAACCACCACTTCAATAACCCAGTCGGTTTTCTTGATTTTCTGCAAGTCATCATCAAAGTTTCCTACACTGATGCGATCTGCGAATTTCGGAGAATAGAGCAGGGCAGGACTTGCTTTCTGTAGTTTCGCGAAGTTTTCAGCAGCAATTCTATTTCTTACTGCTTTGTCTTCTTTAGTCAAACCTTTTTTCTGTTCAGCTTCAGTAAGCTCAAAAGGAACGATGTCGAGCAGCAAAACCTCTACGCCAATATTGGCAAAGTGCGCTGCGATACCAGAACCCATGATACCAGAACCGAGAACCGTTACATGTTTGATTCGTCTTTTCATTATGTTCTTATTTTTTTATATTTAATTCGTTTGCTATTTTTAATATTTGAGACATGACCTCTTTAAATACAATAAGTCGATCATGTGGAATCTTTTCAGCGACTGCTTTATTAAAATTGACCACGGCTTCTTTTGACAGATTCCTACTATTGAGACCTTTGTCAGTTAGTTTAATAATAACCTCGCGTTTGTCTGTAGTTGTTTTCTCTTTGTAGATATACCCGTTATCTTCCAAAAGTTTAATAATACGAGTAAGTGAAGTGGGCTCAATTGCCATTTTTGGACCCAAGTTGGTGCTTCTTGTTCCTTCTTTAGGATCGATTTTTAAAAGTGTAAGCGCCTGAACTGCAGTTGCATCGTGATCCTGTGCTAAGTCAGAGTACATTTTTGAGACGGCTAGCCAGGTAGATTTCAAAATGAGATCGATATTCTCTACCTTTTCAACAGTTTTTGATTCCATAAATTTCTTTCAATCGTTATTCTCAAATATAAACAAAAAATACTATGCATGCATAGTATTTTGCTCTTGAATATGTAAGTTACTGAAAGTTAACTATATAAATAATATGAAATGCATAATAGCATTTTGTTAAAACTTTGTTAAACAATAGTAATAATAACGAATTAATCAGCGTTTTGTAGAATTTTTGAAATATCGGCAAAAGAATGGCAAATGTGGTGTGATTTACCCTTTTCTATTTCCCAAAATGTTTTAGAGAAAACGACTTTGAACTCCGACAGATTATTTTTGAAGTTTTTCTGAAGATAAGAGTATAACATTTCTTTCTCCAACTCAGGGGCGATAATTATTGGTGCAACAAAACCTTCATCTATTTGAAAGAGATGACCGTTCAGCAGTTCGTGATGTTTTAATAAAACTTCTTCGGCAACACCTGCTTCTAATTTTCTCTCATTTATTAGCCATATTTGGTCTGCAAATTCTTTTGCCAAACGCCAGTCATGGCTCGAAAATAAAATGAGTTTCTGATGTTTTCGAGCTAATTTCCTAAGAAGTTTGAGGATTGTAATTTTATTTTCCTCATCGAGGTGAGTTGTAGGCTCATCAAGAATAATCATGGATGAGTTTTGTGCCAATGCACGACCTATAAAAGCTTTTTGAAGGTTTCCATCTGATAAATCCGATAAGTTATAGTTTCGGTATTGCTCTAATTTAAGGTCTGCGATAATGTCTGAAACTTCTTTTCGATCTTTAATATTGAGATTAAAATAGTAGGGGTAATGAAGATATTTGCCCAGCGATATTAGATCTTCAACGGTGTAATTTGACGGAATAGTTGCTTTCGAAAATACGACTGCAGTTTGGTGAGCAATTTCCTTAGAACTTAAATTTCTGATCGGTTTATTTGCGATGATAATTTCCCCTTTTATAAGTGGAATTTGATTTAATAAGCTTTTTATGAACGTGGTTTTTCCGACACCGTTATTTCCAATGAGTAGACAAACATCACCCAAACGAAGAGAGGCTTGAACTCCTTCGATTAAGGGTTCATTATATCCTATGGTGGCATTATTCAACTCCAAAAACATATCAGTTTGCTGTTTTTTTGCTTAAAAGCATAGTGAGTATAACGGGAATTCCGAAAACTGAAGTGATTATATTAATTGGGAACTGCGTCATTTCTGAAATTACAGAAAATGTTTGCATGATAAAAACACCCAAAATCATATTAAGAATCCATTGATGCCATAGCTTGGCTGGATTAAAAATCATGCGACAAAAGTGCGGTACAACAATCCCAATAAATAAAATAGGTCCTAAAAAAGCTGTTACGGATGCCGATAAAACTGACGACGCGATGATTACAAAATACTTTAGCGTATCCAGATTTACGCCAAATGTTTGGGCATAGCTGCTGCCTAAAGAATAGCCTATTAATGGTTTTATGGTCTTAAAGCTTACCATAATTCCTAAAAGAACAACAATACCAAGAATAATCAGTTGATTTCTTGAGACCTGATTATTTGCGCCAAAACTCCATAAAATATAATTTTTTAAATCTTGACTATCTGCATAGAACTGCAAGACCGATACAACAGCTCCGGCTAACGCCGAAATTAAAAATCCGAAGATGATTATAAATGATTTGTCTGTAAATCGCCGGGAAAATCCAATTAATATAAGTACTAAAATAAACGCCCCAAAAATCGCAGCAATACTTATTAAACTATTTTGTAGAAATTCCGGAAGAATAAAATTTTTAGAAAAAAAAATGTAAAAAGCCACACTTAAACTAGCGACAGAAGTGATGCCTAATACAGAAGGACCTGCAAGCGGGTTTTGGAAATATTCTTGCAAAAGAAAACCGGACGTTGGTATCGCCAGTCCTGCCAACATGACGGCAATGACACGGTTTATTCTTATCTGTGCAATTTCGGAATAGGAAGACTTTCCGGATAAAAAATCTTCAAATGTTAAAGTAAGATATCCGGTATTCAGATTTATAATAATCGAACATACAATTCCGATGGCAATGAGCACGCATAAATTCCGGAAACTTAAATACATGAAATACAGTTTAGTTGCTAAAAGAAGCCATCTTTCTATCCAGCATTTCTTTACTCATCATCCCAATTGTTTCGTCGGTTTTGTTGCCTTTTCTCATAAAAGTAAAAGGGATCGAAGCGCCATCCCATTTTTCGAAATTTTCTGGGAAAAACTCCGGTGTTAAAAGCTCTGGATTTACTAGGACGGTGTTTTCGGCAATGCGGTGTTCTTCAACAAAAGGTTTTACTTTGGTTGTCCAGTCTTCCTTCGCATCTAACGCGACAAAAGTTATCTTTACTGGTTGGTTTTCAGTTTCTTCTATTTTTTCTCTAAAATGTGGTATTTCGCGTACACATGGTCCGCACCAAGTCGCAAAAAAATTGGTTACGTATAAAGTATCATTTTTCTTTGCTAGCAATTCACTGGTTTCTACAGTACTAAGTTCTACGGCTCGAAAAGGAGCGATTGGCTCACTATGGAAATCTTCAGGCATCGTGACAGCCGAATCTGTGTTTGTATCAACTGTATTTTCGATTTTTTCAGTTTCTTTATTACATGCTGTTACTGCAAGGAAAAGGAAGGTGCTGAGAACTGCTTTTTTCATTTAATTTTTCTATTTTTGAAACAATAATGTTATGGAAAAACTTGTGCACAAAGCAAAACAGAGCGTCTTTCACCGGCTAAAATTAACGAAAAAGGAACTACTAACCAAAAACACCTTTGCGTTCGAGTTTCAGATACCGGAACACCTTTTACCAAATTTTGAGTTTGAAGCGGGGCAATATGTAACGCTGCGCTATTTTTCTCAAGGTAGAACAGTGGAAAATGATTATTCTATGACCTCTGCGCCCTTTGAAGGAAAAATTTCTTTAGGAATTAAAATTTCATCAGAAGATAGCAGTACCAAAGACCTATTTGAGAAGGTGAATGTCGGGGACGAAATTGAAGTTTCCGAACCGCGGGGTCGCTTCACTCTAATATCAAAGCCTCATGAATTTCGTACCATTTTAGGGTTTGCTGGTGGTATCGGTATCACGCCTATTTTAAGTCATTTCAAGCATATTTTACACAGCGAACCTCGGACTCGGCTTTTTCTTTTTTACGGTACGCGAGATTCAGATGAAATTGCCTTTAAATCTGAACTCGATGCGCTTTCTGAGAAATATGGTGAACGGTTACAGATTTATTATTTCCATTCAAGGCAGGAAACTGCGGACACCCTTTTTCAAGGCCGTTTGGATGATCGCAAACTGCATTTAATTATCAATCAGATTCTGCATTTAGACGATACTGATGAAGAAAGTACTATATGGGATGCCGTAGATGAAGTGTTAATTTGTGGAAAAGGGGAGATGATAAAATCCCTGGCAAATGCATGTTATCAAAATGGAATACCCAAAAAGAACATTCACTTCGAATTATTTCAGGAGTACAACGAAGATATATATCCTGTTGAGAAAGAATTTCCTTTGGTAGAAAATATTGAGGTTGGCTTTAAACTGTTTGATAAAAATTATTCAACCACGCTTCAAAACAATAAAACAAAACTCCTTCAGCAACTTTTGATTCAGAATTTTCCTGTTCCTTACTCCTGTAAATCTGGCATTTGCGGAAGTTGCATCTGTAATCTTGAAGAAGGCGAAGTAGAATTGTTGGAGAACGAATACCTTACCGAAAAAGAAGAAAAATCCGGGAAGATTCTCGCTTGTATGTCGGTGGTGTTGAGTGATAAGATAAAAGTAAATTTTGATGTTTGACCTGATGTAATTTGAAAAGATTTTTAGACATATGGAAATTGTTTTTCAGTTTGGTTGAAATTGCAGCTTTGCTTATGATTTTAGCCAACATTTGGGTGTTTGCCCTTACAAACGGAAGAACTTTTACCAAAATATCTAAAATCCCACCACGAGAAACGGCCTTGGTTTTAGGGACTTCTCCTAGAATGAAATCTGGTATTTCAAATCCATATTTCACCAAACGCATGGAAGCTACAGCGCTTTTGTATCATCACGGGAAGATTAAAAAAATCATCGTCAGTGGAGAAAAAAGTAGAGGATATGATGAGCCGTTTGCCATGAAAAATTACTTGGTTTACCAAGAAGGTGTCCCTGAAAATATTATTATTGAAGATCCACGCGGTTTTAAAACGCAGGCAAGCATTTATAATTGTAAAAATGTCTTTAATCAAGAGGATGTGATTATCGTTTCTCAGGGTTTTCATAATCTTCGCGCATTATTTTATGCCCGAAACAACAAGATGAACGCCTTAGGATTTGATGCACAAGATGTTTTGTCTAACCAAAGCTATTACCGAAACCAATCTAGAGAATTTTTAGCAAGGGTGCAAGCCGTAGTTTTTTATATCTTTGGGATAGAGCACAAGAATGAGACTAGCTAAATTTCTTATAAATTGAAGTATTCAATTAATGAAAACGGTTGCAGAATCTTATCTTTGCAAAAATTTTATAATATGCTCGTAATCGGAATTGCCGGAGGTACAGGATCAGGAAAAACCACAGTGGTTAACAAAATTCTTCAACAACTGAATGTAGAAGGAGTTAATGTGCTTTCCCAAGATAATTATTATCATGATAACCAACAACTCACGTTAGCAGAACGTGAGGTCCTGAATTACGATCACCCGAAATCCATCGACTTTGAACTTTTAATTAAGCATGTAAAAGCTCTTAAAAACGGAGAGTCTATAGAGCAGCCAATTTACTCATTTGTAACGCATTCGCGTACCGGAGATCACGTGTTAATTGAACCTCGTAATGTCCTTATCGTTGAAGGTATTTTAGTCCTTACCAATCAGGATTTGTTGAAAGAGTTTAACTTGAAAGTTTTCGTTCATGCAGATTCCGATGAACGATTGATTCGCCGAATTCGTCGTGACACTCAAGAGCGTGGAAGAGATCTACAGGAAGTTCTTCACCGTTATCAAACGACTTTAAAACCAATGCATCAGGAATTTATCGAACCTTCAAAAAATGAAGCGGATCTTATTGTTCCTAATATGAAACAAAATACGGTCGCTATTGATTTCCTGTCTACTGTAATAAACAATACGCTGAAAAAATCTCACGTATCATGAGTGAACTAATCAAAGATATTAAGCCAAAGTCCCGCAGGTTTAAACTGTTTCAGAAGTATGTACTGAATAAATATTCTATTACAGTTGCCATATTTTTAGTTTGGATGACATTCTTTGATAGTACTTCTTTTCTCGTAGTCAACGAGATGAACGGTGAAATCAACAAATATGAAAGACAGCTTGCCTACTACAAAGAAGAATATCGCAAAAACGACGAGTTTTATAAAAAACTCATGAATGACAAGCAGGAGAAAGAGAAATTTGCCCGCGAAAATTACTTTATGAAGAAGCCAAATGAAGAAATTTTCATTCTGGTAGTGGACAGTACTAATCTCAAAAACAACAATTAACATGTCGGGTAATTCAATTACAGATTGGGAAAATCTAGTTCAGAAGCAACTTAAAACTGATGATATTTACTCAGTTTTGTCGAAAGACAATCTTGAAGGCGTAAAGGTTAAGCCATATTATGCTGAAGTAGCGAAGCCAACAAGTATACTCCCTCGGGCTGAAGAATCTACTCAATTGGTTGCTCCTTATCACGAAGACCTAGAGGAAGAGGTATATGCGTTTCTTTTGGACGAAAATGTTGAAAATCTAACCGGAAAAGTTATTTTCATTAACAATAAAGAATTAGCGGAACATATTATTGCTGAAGAAGAAAATCGATATATTTCTCTTATCGATGTCTTTTCCGATGATGAAAAAGGGGAGCTAAACGAGCAACTTGCGAGAGAACTTCATGAAAAATCTTTCGAACGAAATATTGGCATCGACGTATCACTTCACCAAAACGCCGGTGCTTCAATCGTGCAGCAATTAGCGATTGCTCTGGCTAAAACCAAAGACTTGGCTGAAATTTTCGGGGAAGAAATTTTAGATAAACTAACTTTCAGATTTGCTGTCGGTTCTAATTACTTCTTCGAGATAGCAAAAATTCGGGCATTTAAACTTTTATTTGCTCAATTGACATCGGAGTACGGGGTAAAACAGTGTCCCTACATTTTCGCGGAAACAACCTTAAGAAACAAGTCTAAATTCGATGCTGAAAATAATCTAATCCGCTCAACCATGGAACTTTCTGCTGCCATGATCGGTGGGGCGGATGCTGTTTTTAGTAAATCATATGATTTGACTGATAAAAAATCTTCGGAAGAAATTTCATTTAAGCAACAGATTGTTTTAGCTTACGAAAGCATCATTAATGTATTTGATGATGCGGGAAATGGCAGCTATTATGTTGAGGAAATTACGCGTCAGTTTTGTGAAAAAGCGTGGCAACTTTTCTTAGATATTGAACAAAGTGGTGGTTATTGCGAATCGCTAAAAACGGGTAAGATTCAAGAAATTATTTACGATCACGCTGTTTTAGAGCAAAAATGGGTTGAGCAAGGCAAAATCAAATTAATAGGCGTTAACCTTTATCCTAAATTGGAAGTAACCACAACTGTGGAACAACTATATGATAAGAAAATCATTAAGCCGGTAAGACTTTCTGAAATGTTTGAATGATGAAGAATAGGTTACTAAATACTGAAATTCAAGATTATATGAATGCAAATCTCAACACAGATTTGCATTCTTTATTATTGAAAAAGTCACCTTTCGAGGGGGTTTCGATGGCGGAGA
Organism: Kaistella sp.; assembly: GCA_041913105.1. GTDB lineage: Bacteria > Bacteroidota > Bacteroidia > Flavobacteriales > Weeksellaceae > Kaistella. The sequence goes on from JAYSFV010000001.1 coordinate 296,988, forward strand.
TTGTTCAACAAATTAAAGGTAAGAAAGTAGCTCAAAAAAAGTTTAAATTTTTATTAAAGGACGGTATAATCTTTCCGCCCCATCTTAATTTGGAACAGGCTTCTTCAGAATCCACGGCAGAATTTAAAGCTCAAAATTTAACTGGAAAATCGTTCGTCGATTTAACTTCAGGTTTCGGAATTGATGCTTACTTTCTTTCGGAAAATTTTGAAGAAATTACCTTGGTAGAGAGAAATAAAGATCTATCAGAAATTGTCGAACATAACTGGAATAACTTAGGCAGAGAAGCTAACTTTATAAATACAGAATTAGAGGACTTTTTAGCAAGGAATACTAAAAAATATGATTTAGTGTACCTTGATCCCGCACGTCGGGGAAGTGATGATCGTAAGAAATTCTTACTGGAGGATTTGTCTCCAAACATTATCGATATTCAAGATCAACTGCATGCTTTAGGAAATAAGGTTATAATCAAGCTGTCCCCGTTAATCGATATTTCGTATTTGTTACAGGTTATAAAAAACGTCTCAGAAGTACAAATAATTGCGGTACGAAATGAGGTTAAAGAACTTCTAGTTATTATTTATCCCGATGCCAATATCGCTGAGACCAAAATTTCCTGCTTTAATCTTGAAAGTGAAGACTTAGATTTTTCTTTTGTCAGTGGCGATGAAAAGCATGTCGACGTAAAGTATATCAGCCCCCAAAAGTATCTTTACCTTCCCAATAGTGCCGTTTTAAAGTCAGGAGCTTTTAATTTGATAGCAGAGCGTTTTCAGCTTAGTAAGTTACATCCGAACACTCATTTTTATACTTCGGAGCAATTAATAGCAGAATTTCCAGGTCGTATTCTTGAAGTGGAGCCGATTCAAGCCAGTCAGATAGTCAAGGGAGAAAAATTCAACATTATCTCTAAAAACTATCCGCTAACTCCGGATCAAATTAAGAAGAAATATAAAATTAGAGATGGTGGAAATGCTTATCTGATCTTCACCCAAAGTGCGGATGGAAAAAAAATAATTCTAAAATCTACTTGATATTAGAAGATTAATATTGCGGAAAATCCGAATATTTATTACTTTTGGAGCATCAAAAATTCTATATGAGAAAAATATTTTTAGGTTTAGCAGTTGCTGCAGGTTTTGTAATGAGTTGTCAGAAAGTACGTGAAGGTTCTAACAAATCTGTTCTAAGAATGGAAGAAGAAAAATCAGGAGCATTAGGATTTCCTTATGATGCTGGCGCACAGAATGCCGAGAGAGTGCACACCGTAGCTACAGGAGTAGAAGGTGTCGAGAAAGATTCTTTAAGAACCGCAACCGTTGAAGAAGTTAGTATTTCTACCGATAGTACACGTGCAGTAGGCTCATCAGCCCACTAAACCTTCAAACATAAAAACTTAAGATGTCTTGCTGATGCAGGACATTTTTTTTATTTTTACAAGATTACACCTGCAATAAATACAAACAATATAAAATGCAAGAAACCCTCAATTACATTCAGGAGAATAAGCAGCGATATGTTGAAGAACTTTTCGATTTATTACGTATAGCTTCAATTTCTGCTGATCCAGCGTATAAAGACCAGGTCCTAAAATGTGCGGACGAAGTAGCAAAACATTTGAGAAACGCCGGAGCAGATGAAGTTGAAGTTTGCCAGACAGAAGGTTACCCAATTGTCTATGGCGAAAAAATAATCGATTCTAATTTGCCAACAGTGCTTGTTTACGGACATTATGATGTGCAACCACCTGATCCGTTAGAGCTGTGGAAGAAACCCCCATTCGAACCTTATATTGAGAAAACGGAACTTCACCCAGAAGGTGCGATTTTCGCAAGAGGTTCTGCCGATGATAAGGGCCAGTTTTTTATGCATGTAAAGGCGTTCGAAGCAATGATGAAGACCAACACGCTTCCTTGTAACGTGAAGTTTATTTTGGAAGGGGAGGAAGAAGTAGGTTCTAAAAGTCTGGAAGGATTCGTAAAACAGAATACTGATAAATTATCGTGTGACACCATTTTAATCTCCGATACTCATATCTATTCTAATGAGCAACCAACAGTTACAACTGGACTTAGAGGTCTAAGCTATGTTGAAGTTGAAGTTGAAGGGCCAAACAGAGATCTTCATTCAGGACTTTATGGAGGAGCAGTTCCAAATCCAATTCATGTTTTGTCCAGAATGATCGCTAAACTAATTGATGAGGATGGTCATATTACTATTGATGGTTTTTATGATAATGTGGAAGTAGTTTCTGCCGCGGAAAGAGCGGAAATGAATAAGCTTAAAGACGATCCTGAAGCCTTCAAGAAGTCGATTGGCTTAAATGGTGTGGAAGGTGAAAAGGACTATACCACTTTAGAGCGGACTTCCATTCGTCCAACCTTAGATTGCAATGGTATTTGGGGAGGTTATACAGGTGAAGGCGCGAAAACAGTAATTCCATCCAAAGCTTATGCTAAAATTTCGATGCGTTTGGTTCCTTATCAGACACCAGAAGAAATTACGGAGAAATTTACTGCTTATTTCAATAAAATAGCACCGGAAAATGTAAAAGTAACCGTTACACCGCACCATGGTGGGATGCCTTACGTGTTGCCAAGTGACACCAAAGAATTTTCAGCAGCTAAAAAAGCAATGGAAACAGCGTTCGGAAAAGAGGTTTTACCCTACAGAAGTGGTGGAAGTATCCCTATCACCGCAATGTTCGAGAAGGTCTTAGGTGCTAAATCTGTTTTAATGGGCTTCGGTTTGGATTCTGATGCAATACATTCACCGAATGAGCATTACGGACTTTACAATTTCTACAAAGGGATTGAAAGTATTCCGCTATTTTTTGAAAATTACGCTAAATCTTAATGAATTGATTTTTCATTCCACGGAATCATTTCTATTGAATTTATCCGTATAAACGCCTCGGTTCTGAGGCGTTTTTGCTATCTTTAAGCCACAAAAAATTTAAATTATGCATAAAGATAAAGTTGCTTACATCACGGGAGGGACAAAGGGAATCGGATACGGAATTGCGGAAGTTTTGTTGAAAGCAGGTATAAAAGTGGTTATTTCTGGTAGAAAACTGGAAGATGCTCAGGAAGCTGCAAAACAATTGGGCGACGATTCTATGGTTTTAGGTTTAGCATCTGACGTTAGAAAACTTGAGGATGAAGAAAAGGCAATATCTGCGATAATCGAAAAGTTCGGAAGACTCGATTTTGTGATTGCCAATGCCGGTTTGGGCGTTTTTAAACCAGTTGATGAAATGTCTGCCGAAGAATGGAATTCCATGATTGATACCAATCTTACGGGGATCTTTCATACCATGAAAGCTTCTGTTGAAGCCCTTAAAAAAACGGAAGGATATTATATTTCGATCGCAAGTTTGGCAGGAACCAATTTCTTTGAAAAAGGAGCGGGTTACAATGCTTCCAAGTTTGGTGCGGTAGGCTTCACTCAGGCAGCCATGATCGATTTGAGGAAGTATAATATTAAAGTCTCTACCATTATGCCAGGTTCGGTTTCTACCCATTTTAATGGCAACGAACCATCAGAAAAAGATGCTTGGAAGATTCAGCCCGAAGATGTGGGTGAGCTTATCCTAAATATTTTCAATATGAATCCACGAACTCTTCCTAGTAAAATCGAAATTCGCCCCTCAAGACCAAACAGTTAAATTATGTATCAAATATAAAAAAGGCAAAAATACTATGCATGCATAGTAAATAAATGATTAATTTAGCAACAGTCCATCAAGACAAATATTAAAAAAGAAACAAATAAATCAAAGCATGAAAATATTAGTTTGCATTAGTAGTGTACCAGATACTACTTCCAAAATTAATTTCACGGCAGATAAATCTGCATTAGACAAAAATGGAATTCAGTGGGTAATCAATCCGCTTGATGAATTCGCATTAACAAAAGCTGTAAAGTTGCAGGAAGCCATGGGTGCTACTGTAACTGTACTTAACGTGGGTGATAATACCACTGAAGCAGTTATTCGTAAAGCGCTTGCGATTGGTGCCAACGACGCAGTTCGTATCAATGCTGAACCTAAAGACAGCTATTCTGTTGCAAAAGAAATCGCATCTGTTGCTCAAGCAGGAGGTTACGACTTAATCTTGTGCGGAAAAGAATCCATCGACTATAATGGTGGTGCAGTTCCGGGGATGGTCGCACAGTTACTAAACCAACCTTTCGTTAATGCTTGTGTAGGATTAGATGTAAATGGATCTGAGGTTACTGCTGTTCGTGAAATTGAAGGAGGTAAAGAAACCATCTCTGTTAAACTTCCTGCGGTTATTGCAGGTCAAAAAGGGATGGTGGATGAAAAGGACTTAATTATCCCTAACATGAGAGGTATTATGTCTGCACGTACTAAACCATTGCAAATACAAGAGCCAACGGGTGCAGCAGCAAAAGTAGAAGGTGTTTCTTTCGAGGCAGTGCCACCAAGAGCATCTGTAAAGATGGTCGCTCCGGACAATCTTGATGAGTTGGTTCGCTTACTTCATGAGGAAGCAAAAGCGATCTAATATTTTTTAATTCAAATAAAATATAAAAAAATGGCAATATTCGTATATGCAGAAAATATAAACGGGATTTACAAAAAAGCAGCTTTTGAGGCAGTTTCTTATGCTAAAGCCGTGGCTGAAAAAGCGGGTGAGACTGTTACCGCAATTACCATTAATCCGACAGATGCTTCAGATTTGTTATACAAATACGGAGCAGATAAAGTAATCAACATCAAAGACGAAGGTTTAAAAAGCTTCAGCGCAAAAGTTTATGCACAAGCGGTTAGTGAAGTGTTAGATGGAAATACCATTGTTTTCCCTCATACTACAGATGCTTCTTCTGTGGCACCGATGCTGGCAGTAATGAAAGATTTTTCATTAATTACCAATGTTGTTGCTGCACCAGAAAGTACTTCGCCTTTACAAGTTAAAAGAAGAGCATTTTCAGGAAAAGGATTTATGAACGCTAAAGCTGAGGGTACTGGAGTTATTTTGACCGTATCTCAAAATGCATATGGTGTGAAGGAAAACGCAACTTCAGGTTCTGAGGAGGTTAAAAATTTAACCATTGCTAATGAGGATACTAAAGTTCTTTCTCACGAACAAAGTTCAGGAAAACTAGACTTGAAAGAAGCAGAAGTAGTTGTTTCTGCAGGTCGCGGTATGAAAGGCCCAGAAAACTGGGGTATGATTGAAGAATTAGCAGGTGTTCTTGGTGCTGCAACGGCTTGCTCTAAACCAGTTTCAGATATTGGGTGGCGTCCTCACTCAGAGCACGTTGGCCAGACCGGTAAAGCAATTGCACCTAACCTTTACATTGCAGTGGGTATTTCAGGAGCTATTCAGCATTTAGCAGGGGTTAACTCATCTAAGACTATTGTAGTAATCAATAGTGATGCAGAGGCACCATTCTTCAAATCTGCAGATTATGGAGTTGTTGGAGATGCTTTCCAAATCATCCCAGAATTAACTCAGAAAATCAAAGCTATCAAAGGATAGGATGGTTTTAGAATAAAACAGAAAGCGTCGTTTAACGACGCTTTTTTTTTGGCTTACTTGATGAATGATGCTATAATCAAGTGTTTTATTTAAATTTACCTTTTTACATCATTATATGGAGGTTTTTATTTGGAACATGTCAATTTCATTTCAGTTGCTGTTTATTTTACTCAGCACGGTGATTTTCCTATTCCTTAAAGACCGAACTTTTAAGTTCTATGCACTTTATAATGGTTTTCTCTTGCTTTATCTGCTCACAAGAGATGATGTAACCTATCAAACAATAAGGCGCCTTCTGGTCGCAAATTTGGGCGAAAGTAACGCAAAAAGGTTCCTCTATATTTCGATACTCTATATACAGGTACTTTTCTATAATTTTTACACCATTTTTTCGCTTTACTTTTTAGATCTCGATATAAGTAGTAAAGTTTTTTTTCGTCAGGTTCGGCATCTGGTGCGTCTTACTAATATTATATTTTTAATCTTCGGGATCATTATATTCATTTCAGGATTTACAAGGGTTTACCTTTATATTTATTTATTTGCGTATGTACCGGGGCTTCTGATCCTTTTTTTTATTACGTTGGGCAAAGCCTTGAAGTATACAGGTGATCACAGGCATTTTTTCTTGACAGGCGTTTCAGCCTTTGCTGTATGTGCGGTAACTTCTTTATTAGGAAGTTATATACCCGCTCTGGAGATGGAAAGTCCCATTAGTTATTTTTATACCGGTATTGTATTAGAAACTATTTTCTTCAGTTTGGGACTCTGTTATAAAATTAAATTAATTAATGACGAAAAAAACCGGGTAAGACGAGAAATAAGTATCGCTAAACATCGAAGACAATTGAGCAAACTCCATGGACTTTTGGAAGGTGAAGAAAAAGAAAGAAAAAGGATTGCGGCGGAACTTCATGATGGGGTGGCTGGAGATTTATCTGCGTTAAAATACACACTTTCGGTACTCTCGAATGAAAATGCCGCAGATAAAAAAGAGATTTTAATTACGGATTTAAAGCAAATAATTGATAAAGCTAATATTCAAATTCGTGAAATTTCTCACAATCTTTCGCCCTCGACATTAGAGAATCAAGGATTTATTGAAGCTCTGAAGATTTTCGTGCGACAAAAGGAAAAGGTTTACGGACTTCCGATTCATTTCAAAGTTGAGGGTGAAGAGTTTATCTTAAGTCGAAGTACCGAAATGCATTTGTATAGGATTGTTCAGGAACTTGTTACCAATGTCATTAAACATTCGGGTGCCACAAAGGCCGCAGTACTTATTAACGCAAGTAAGGAAAAACTGAATATCACTGTAAAAGATGACGGAACTGGATTTTCCGAACTGAAAAACCATGGTGGGATAGGACTCAGCAACATCGATTCACGCATTCGTTTTCTTGGTGCAGCGTTTCGTAAAGATATATCAGACGCAGGGAGCAGTTTTACCATCACCGTTAACCTTACCAACAAAAACTAAAAAATATTGTTAAGAGATTTCGCCCTTACTGATTTTTTCCAGGATTATCATTAAAAATAAATCCAAATCTAAAAAATCAATTATATTTGTAGCCATGGATTACCAAAGACTTACCATACGAGGAATTTCTTACAGCCAAACGCAGTCAGGAGCCTATGCACTCCTTTTGGAACATGAAGAATCGAATGTAAAATTACCCGTAGTAATTGGCAATTATGAGGCGCAGGCCATCTCATTGGGGTTGGAGAAAGACATTCATCCACCACGTCCGTTAACGCACGATTTATTCTCCAAATTTGTGCACTCTGCTAACTATACTTTAACGTCAGTGATCATTTATCAAATTGTTGACGGAGTATTTTTCTCAAATCTTAATTTCCGAAATAATGCGAACGGTGAGGAAATGATTTTAGATGCCAGAACTTCGGATGCTGTTGCAATGGCAGTCCGTTTTGATGCGCCCATTTTCACGACACCGCAAGTCTTAAATGAAGCCGGAATTCTTTTGGAATTGGAAGAACCAACGTCTGAAGAGGACTTTAGCACTACGTCTAATGAAGGAGATTTAAGCACTTTGCCGCTCGATGATTTGCATAAATTGTTGGATGAAGCTGTTAAAGATGAAGACTTTGATGCTGCAATGGAAATCCAAAATGAGATTAAACGCAGAAACAAGAAGATTGAATAACTTTATAACTACTATATGAACTTGAAATTACGTCTTACGATCCTCAGTTTTCTGCAGTTTTTCGTATGGGGCGCGTGGTTAACCACTTTAGGAACGTACGGATTTGCTTACAAACAGTGGAGCGGAGCCGAATTTGGAGCAGTATTCTCTACCTTAGGTATCGCATCGATTTTCATGCCTGCCATTATGGGGATTATCGCAGACAAGTGGATCAATGCCGAGAAACTTTACGGCACTTTGCATATTCTTTACGGAATTACCCTTTTCATGCTCGCCAAAACAAATGATCCTACCACTTTCTTTTGGATTCTTTTAGTCGGGATGTGCTTCTATATGCCAACTTTAGCGCTTTCAAACTCCATCTCCTATAAATTACTGAAGGACAGCCATTATGACGTGGTAAAAGTTTTTCCGCCAATCAGAGTTTGGGGAACTATCGGTTTTATTGCCGCAATGTGGTGTACCAATATTTTCAGTGACGAACAATCTTTTTCTCAATTCGGAATTAACTTCGGAACAAGCGTAGCCGAATTTTTCGGAAACTCATTGAATGCCAATCAGTTTTATTTTGCTGGAGTTTTTGCGATTGGACTAGGTATTTTCGCTTATTTTCTTCCAAAATGTCCACCTCCAAGGTTGATTAGTCAGGACGCTACACTTTCTGAAAAACTTGGGCTTGATGCCTTTAAGCTATTCAAGCAAAGAAAGATGGCATTATTCTTTATTTTCTCCATGCTCTTGGGAGCTGCTTTACAGCTTACAAATATGTATGGTGATACGTTCCTAAAAGACTTCGGTTCGGTGGAGGCTTATAAGGATTCAGCCGTTGTGCAGTATTCAACCATGATTATTTCAATTTCACAGATTTCAGAAACATTATTCATTTTAGCGATTCCATTTTTCCTATACAAATTCGGAATCAAAAAGGTGATGCTGATTTCGATGGTAGCATGGGTTCTTCGTTTCGCATTCTTCTCTTTTGGTGCTCCGGAAGGATTTGGATTGCTGCTGATTTTACTTTCTAATATAATCTACGGGATGGCGTTTGATTTCTTTAACATCTCGGGTTCGCTTTTTGTGGAGAGCACCACGGATAGTAAAATTCGTTCTTCCGCACAGGGATTGTTCATGATGATGGTGAATGGTTTCGGTGCAATTTTAGGAAGTTCAGTCAGCGGATGGTTAATTTCGGGATATTTTACAGATGCATCCGGATTAAAAATGTGGGACGAAATTTGGTTCGTCTTTGCCATCTACGCACTGGTTGTCGCTGTCGCTTTCGCACTGCTGTTCAAGCATAAGCATGATCCCAAGGCTGTGGCAAATCTTACCCATTAAAATCTAAAATGATCTGCATAAAGCGCACTTTACAAAGTGTGCTTTTTTTTGTATTTTGGCGTACCTTAAAATAATTTAAAAATTTATGAAAGAAGTATTTATTGTATCTGCAGTTCGTACCCCCATGGGAAGTTTCTTAGGAAGTCTTTCTACAGTTCCGGCTACGAAACTCGGTGCAACAGCAATTAAAGGCGCTTTAGATAAAATTAATCTTGATCCAAGTTTGGTTCAGGAGGTTTATATGGGAAATGTGCTTCAAGCAGGTGAAGGTCAAGCTCCGGCAAGACAGGCTGCTTTAGGCGCGGGCTTGTCAAATCATACTCCGGCAACAACAATTAATAAAGTTTGTGCTTCAGGGATGAAGGCGGTAATGATGGCTGCACAGTCTATTAAAGCCGGAGACCAAGATGTTATTGTTGCAGGAGGTATGGAAAATATGTCCCAAGTTCCACATTATTTTAGTGCAAGAAACTCCACCAAACTTGGAGATGTTAAAATGCGGGACGGAATGTTGGTTGATGGTTTAACTGATGTTTATGGTAAAGTTCATATGGGTGTTTGCGCTGAAAAATGTGCTTCAGAACATGAGTTTTCTCGTGAAGACCAGGACCATTTTGCTACAGAATCTTACAAGCGTTCCGCAAAAGCATGGAGTGAAGGTAAATTCAGCGACGAAGTTGTTGCTGTAGAAGTTCCGCAAAGAAAAGGAGAGCCTATAATTTTTGCTGAAGACGAAGAATATAAGGCGGTAAATTTCGAGAGAATGGCAACGCTTCCAACGGTTTTTCAAAAGGAAAACGGTACGGTTACAGCAGCTAATGCTTCCACTTTAAATGACGGAGCATCGGCTTTGGTATTGATGTCTAAAGAGAAAATGGAAGAACTCGGATTAAAGCCATTGGCTAAAATTATATCCTATGCTGATGCGGCTCACGAGCCAGAATGGTTTACTACCGCACCGGCTAAAGCATTACCAACCGCTTTGAAAAAAGCTGGTCTTGAAGTTTCTGACATCGATTTCTTTGAGTTTAATGAAGCATTTTCGGTTGTTGGATTAGCCAATAATAAGATTCTTGGACTTGATGCTTCAAAAGTAAACGTAAATGGCGGTGCAGTTTCTTTAGGGCATCCACTGGGAAGTTCCGGTTCTAGAATTATTGTAACGCTCATTAATGTCTTAAAACAAAATAACGGTAAATTGGGTGCCGCAGCCATCTGTAACGGTGGAGGAGGAGCTTCTGCTATTGTTATTGAAAATATGCAGTAATAACCAAATATTACATCTCATAACCATTAGGAAGATTCATGATATTTTTTCATCGTCTTCTTAATGGTTTTTTTATTTTTGTTTATTAAAATTTAAAAGCTAATGCCCGATAACGACCGTTTAAGTGTGCCGGAAATAAAAAATAATCCTAAGATAATGAAAGCCTGGGCTTATTACGACTGGGCTAATTCCGTGTATTCCTTAGTGATTACTTCAACTATTTTTCCAATTTATTATTCCATTTTAACAACTACCACTGAAAAAACGGAATATGTCCAGGAAACAGGACAATGGATTAAAGTCCCTGTTCGTCACATGATCACCATTTTCGGGAAAGAATATCAACCAGATGCGATATATGGATATTCTTTGACAATTTCATTTCTCATAGTCGTTTTACTATCCCCAATCTTATCTTCATTGGCCGATACCATTGGAAATAAAAAATCCTTCCTGCAGTTTTTCTGCTATCTGGGAGCAACTTCGTGTATGGGATTGGCAATGTTCACAGGCATGCAGAATGTTTTCTTGGGGCTTTTGTTTAGCATTACGGCGAGTGTCGGTTTTTGGGGTAGTTTGGTATTTTATAACTCCTTTTTACCGGATATTGCGACAAGAGATAAACAAGATGCACTTTCTGCAAAAGGTTATGTGTACGGATATTTAGGATCGGTGGTTTTGGTTGTGATTTGCCTGGTGTTAATTCAGGTTTTTGCTAAAACCCCGGAAGAAGCTAAGATGTACACTCGTATTTCATTCTTGTTAACCGGTGCTTGGTGGTTTGGATTTTCTCAATACACTTTCAAGCATTTACCACAATTTGGTGCCGTTCACAAGCAATTACCCAAGGATTTGGTACTGCTAAACTATAAAAACATTTTTAAAAAGCACGCGGAACAAGGAGGTTTTTGGGAGGTACTGAAAGATAATATCAGGTTTTACAAAGATATCGTTAATGAAAGTTTTAACGAATTATATAAGGTGGGTAGAACACTATTCGCAGACCGTAATCTTAAGTTTTTCTTGTCTAGTTTCTTTTTTTACAGTGTAGGGATGCAGACCATTTTTTTAATGGCAACCCTTTTTGGTAAGAGTGAAATTAACTTGGATCAAGACAAATTAATCCTAACCTTACTTCTGATCCAAATTGAAGCAATTATCGGAGCGTTGATATTTTCAAGACTTTCAAGAGTCATAGGTAATAAAAATGTGATTTCTATCGCAGTAATCCTATGGATCGTCGCTTGTCTTTCGGCCTATTATCTGAATAAAGAAAATCCTAATGTAGAATATCAATTCTACGGTATTGCAGCGATCATTGGTTTGGTGATGGGAGGTTTACAGGCGATGTCCCGATCAACCTACTCAAAGTTGTTGCCTGAGGATTCTATGGATAATACCACATTTTTCAGTTTTTACGATGTTCTTGAAAAATTGGCAATTATTTTAGGAACTTTTATTTTTGCAACGATGATTGAGAAATACCATAATATGCGTTTTTCAGCATTATCAATGTCTGCTTTCTTTCTGGTTGGACTAATTTTAATTCGATTTGTGAAATTAAATGTCTTTAAAAGTAAATCGTAACCGAATCTGGCTGAATATTTGATTATCATATAACTCGAAATAAATTCGTAATTTTGCAACTGGATATCAACGGATTAAATTAAACTATGACCAATCCACTTTTTTACGCTAAAATTTTGCTATTTGGAGAATATGGAATCATTGAGGATTCTCAAGGTCTTACCTTGCCTTATTCTTTTTACAAAGGAGCGTTGAAGTTTTCTGATTTGGACTCTGAGTTTGAAAAGAATTCAAACGCTTCATTAGCAAAATATTGCAACTATTTAAAGGGGTTAGAGCTTCCTGAAAACTTTCAGTTAGACACCGAAAAGTTTGATGAAGATATCAAGGCAGGTTTATTTTTCGACTCTAATATTCCGCAAGGCTATGGAGTTGGAAGTTCGGGAGCGTTAGTCGCAGCGATATTCGAAAGATATTCCGTTAAAAAGTATCTTCCTGAAAGTATTTCGAAAGACGAATTGAAAGAACTTAAAAAAGTTTTTGGTCTGTTGGAAAGCTATTTCCACGGAAAAAGTTCCGGCATCGATCCTTTGATTTGTTATATGAATCTCCCGATTCTCATTGAAAATAAAGAGAATGTTGACCGGGTTTCGATTCCACAAAGTGAAGAGGGAAGAGGTGCCATCTTCTTAATCGATTCCGGGATGACGGGAGAGACCGGACCTATGGTTCAGATTTTCTTTGAAAAAATGAAGACTGAAGGTTTTCGCAAAACATTGAAAGAAGAATTTATCCGCTACAACAACGCCTGCATCGACTCGTTCTTAAAAAAGGAAATGACGCCTCTTTTCAAAAATTTAAAAAATCTTTCCCTGTGGGCATATGAGCATTTCAAACCAATGATACCAGAGAGTATATACAACGCTTGGAAGAATGGTTTAGATACCAATGCTTATTACTTAAAACTCTGTGGAAGCGGAGGAGGAGGTTATATTTTAGGTTTTACCCGCGATTATGAAAAGGCGGAAGAAATGCTATCAGGTTTCCAAAAAGAAGTGATCTATAGATTTTAGTCCTAAGTCAGAACACTAACTCCAAAGTTCGGCTTACATGAAAAATCCACTATTTTACAGAATTTCTCAGATCATCGCCTTTCTTTTAGGGGCAAGAATTTTTGTGGCCATGCTACTGACTTTTGCATTGTATGTTTCTACTTTTTTTCTTTTTAACGAGGAAGAAAGTTTACGAGAATTTGTTTTCGATTTCAAAGTTCACGGGATTATTTTCTGTACCGTGCTAAGTATTTTATCAGGCGGAATTATTAATCAGTTTTATGACCGGGAAAAAGATCAATTAACGAAACCTTTTAGAAGCAAGTTGCAGCGGTTTCTTAATCAGAAATATTTTTTGTACGCCTACTTAACCCTATCAATAATATCATTAACGGTAGCTCTCCTTATCTCATTCAGAGTTTTCATCTTTTTCGTAATCTATCAATTTTTTATGTGGTTTTACAGCCACAAGCTGAGCAAAATACTTGTTGCTAATAATATTTCGTTTGTGAGTCTCACTTTGTATCCTTTTTTCGGAATGATGGTGTACTATCAAACATTTTCTGCGAAAGTATTTGTAATGGCGGTGTTTCTTTTCCTAATTCTCCTGCTTATTGACATTATAAAAGATTTGCTCACAAAAAATGCAGATAAAATCTTTGGATATACTACGTTGCCAAATCGTTTTGGGAATGCTTTAACCCAAAATGTTGTTATATTGTTGTGTTTTTCTGCCATGGTGACGTCTGCCATTATCGTTGGCACTTCAGGCGCAAATAGAATCTTACATTATTACTTCCTCACCGGCATTGCGATACTTCTAATTATCGTTTTCCTTTTCTTGAAAAAGACTCAGAAATACAGTTTTATTTCAATTAATATTCTTCGAATTTGGGTATTCATCGGGATTATCGCAATGTTAGCCGACGGGATAGCCGGTAAACTATAATTGTATTTTCTATATGCACAATTAGATTACAAAGAGTTTTCTCCCGATAATGCGTATCTTTGCATAAATTTTTTCAAATATGAGCCGAGACAGAGACAGTAACGGAAAACCAAAAAAACCAAGAATTTCTAAAATTTCCAATGCCGGCGGTTCGAGACCGGCTGCTTCACGTCCACGTGCTGTAAAAGCTGAAGATGCTGCAGAAAAGAAGCCAGCAAAAGAGAGAGCACCACGATTACTTTCTAAATCAGAAGCTAAATCTTTTGAAAAGTCTTTAGACAAGCCTGCAAGAAGATCTACAGGCAAACGTACCGGTAAAACATTTGATACCCGAGATAAATATGAGAACGGAGATCGCAAGTTCAGTTCTAAAAAAGGAGGTAAATCTTTCGAAAGAAACGATGAAGACCGAACTAGAGCGTTTGTACAAAAGAGAAGATTCGAAAAAATTTCAAAAGACACCCATAAAGATTCAATTCGTTTAAATAAATATATTGCGAACTCCGGGATTTGTAGCCGCCGCGAAGCTGATGAATTGATCACCCAGGGATTAGTTCAAGTAAACGGACAAGTGGTCACAGAGATGGGCTACCAAGTTCAAAAAACTGATAAAGTGGTATTTGATGGTCAGGGTATTACGCCGGAGAAACCAGTGTATGTTTTATTGAACAAACCGAAAGGTTATATCTCTACGACTAAGGATGAAAAGGCAAGAAAAACAGTGATGGATTTGGTTGCTAATGCTTCACCGTACCGATTGTTCCCTGTTGGTAGGCTAGATCGGTCCACGACTGGGGTGATTTTATTGACGAATGATGGACACATGACGAAGAAATTAACACATCCTTCTTTCAACATGAAGAAGATCTATCACGTAACCTTAGATCGTAAATTGGATCGCGCAGATCTTAATGCGATCGCAGAAGGCATTCGACTAGAAGAAGGTGTCGTTGAAGTTGACAGTATCTCATATATTGACGGAAAACCGAAAAATGAAATCGGCATTGAAATTCATATTGGTTGGAACAGGGTTGTACGCCGAATTTTTCAGAAATTAGGCTATGAAGTCGAAGCTTTAGACCGTGTTATGTTTGCTGGACTTACCAAAAAGAATATTAAACGAGGACATTGGCGAATCTTAACCGATTTGGAAGTGAACAATCTTAAAATGCTTTAATAAAATCTAATCCTTGAAATCTTCAAGGATTTTTTTTGACCATAAAAAAAGCTTTCCCAAATAAGGAAAGCTTTCATTTTATAATACTCTGGATTTATAACATCCCGATAATATTATTCAGAGTTTCTGAAGGACGCATTGCTGCATAAGTCATTTCAGAATTAGGGTGATAATAACCGCCAATGTCCTGAGACTTACCTTGTGCATCAATAAGTTCCTGATTGATTTTCGTTTCATTTTCCTTCATCGCTGCAGCAACAGGTTTAAATAAGTCGGCGATTTCTATATCATTGGTTTGTTCCGCCAAAGCTTCTGCCCAATAATAAGCAAGATAAAAGTGCGATCCACGGTTATCGATAGAACCTACTTTTCTCGCTGGAGATTTGTCGTTAGCCAAGAATTTCTCATTCGCTACATCCAAAGCGTCAGCAAGAATTTGTGCTTTTGCATTATTCTGGGTTTGTGAAAGGTGCTCTAGACTCGCCTGTAGCGCCATAAATTCGCCTAAAGAATCCCAACGTAAATATCCTTCTTCTGTAAACTGCTCAACGTGTTTTGGAGCAGAACCACCAGCACCCGTTTCAAATAATCCTCCACCATTCATCAAAGGAACAATAGAGAGCATTTTTGCCGAAGTACCGAGTTCTAGGATTGGGAATAAATCAGTTAAATAATCTCTCAATACGTTTCCGGAAACCGAAATAGTATCAAGTCCTTGTCTGATTCGTCCCAAAGTGTAGGTCATTGCATCTTCAATATTCAAAATGCGAAGATCCAAACCTTCAATATCGTGATCTTTAAGATATTGATTTACCTTTTTTATCATTTCATTGTCGTGAGCACGCTTTTCATCCAACCAAAACACTGCTGGTGTACCAGAAAGTCTTGCACGGTTGACCGCCAATTTTACCCAATCTTGGATAGGAGCATCTTTGGTTTGGCACATTCTGAAAATATCGCCAGCTTCAACCTTTTGTTCCATGAAGATGTTTCCTTCTGCATCGGTAACTCGTACTGTACCAGCATCAGTCATTTGGAAGGTCTTATCATGTGAACCATATTCTTCCGCTTTTTGAGCCATCAATCCAACATTAGGAACCGATCCCATAGTACGTGGATCTAAGGCACCGTTTTTCTGCATATCTTCAATGGCGGCCTGATAAAAACCAGCGTAATTACGATCCGGAATCATCGCCACGGTATCTTCTTCATTTCCTTCTTTGTTCCACATCTTACCGCCGCCACGAATTAATGCAGCCATTGATGCGTCTACAATTACATCGGATGGTACGTGGAAGTTGGTAATCCCTTTATCAGAATTCACCATCGCTACCGCTGGGCCTTCAGCCAATGCTTTTTCGATTTCAGAACGGATTTCGCTTTCTAAAGTGTGACCTTTAATTTTATCGAACAAATCCTGTAAACCATTGTTAGGATTTACATCCAGTTCTTTGAAAGTATCAGCGTATTTCTCGAATACATTTTTAAAGAAAACCTCAACCATTGCTCCGAAAATAATGGGATCAGAAACCTTCATCATTGTTGCCTTCAAGTGTCCGGAAAGTAAAACTCCTGCTTCTTTAGTTTCTGCGATGGTCTTTTCAACAAACTTTTTAAGAGAGGCAAGGTTCATCACAGAGCTATCGATAATTTCTCCTGCCTTAAGTGGTGATAAGCCTTTAAGTTCTTTTAACTCACCGTTGTTATTTACAAATTCAATTTTAAATTGGCTGTCATTTTCTACCGTTACCGATTTTTCGGTCCCGTAAAAATCGCCCTCTGTCATGTGAGCAACCTTCGTTTTGGAGTCGGCAGCCCATTCTCCCATACGGTGTGGGTTTGCTTTCGCGTAATTTTTAACAGCTTTTGGTGCTCTACGGTCAGAGTTTCCTTCGCGTAAAACGGGATTTACAGCACTACCTAGAACTTTGCTATATTTCGCCTTAATTGCCTTTTCCTCTTCGGTCTTAGGCTCAGCCGGATAATTTGGTACCGCATAACCTTGACTTTGCAATTCGGCAATAGCTTCGTCTAACTGAGGAACAGAAGCCGAAATGTTCGGAAGTTTTATAATGTTTGCTTCCGGTGTTGTCGCCATTTTTCCCAGTTCTGCCAAAGCGTCTTCAACTTTTTGGTCTTCTTTTAAAAACTCAGGAAAGTTGGCCAAAATTCTGCCGGAAAGTGAAATGTCTTTCGGTAAAATCTCGATGTCAGCAGTTTTTGTAAATGCTTGTACAATCGGTAAAAAAGAGTGGGTGGCCAGCATTGGCGCTTCATCCGTCCAGGTATAGACAATTTTAGAATAATCTGACATTATAGGATTTTTTTTGTTTATTTTTAAAGAAAACAAATTTACGGATTTCTGCGCGACTATAAAAGTTCAGTCTTCCGAACTTTAAGATTAATTTAACCCAGTCTTACAAGTCTGCAGAGGATAAATTCGTTAAATTTGGAAAACGATTAAAAAATTGAACTATGGCAGAAATAACTTTAAAAGGAAATCCAGTAAAAACAATTGGAGAACTTCCGGAAATTGGTTTAACCATCAAAGATTTTGCTTTGGTGAATGATAAACTCGAAATTAAAACATTAGAAGACTATAGGGGAAAACGTAAAATTCTCAATATTTTCCCAAGTATTGATACTGGAATTTGTGCTGCTTCTGCTAGAAAGTTTAACCAAGAGGTAGGAAGTTTAGAAAATACCGTTGTACTTAATATTTCTAAAGATTTACCTTTTGCTTTGGGTAGATTTTGTGCTGCAGAAGGCCTAGATCATGTTGAAAACCTATCTGATTTTAGAAGCTCTTTTGGAGACGATTATGGCGTAACAATGAATGATTCTCCGATGAAAAGTTTACTAAGTCGAGCGGTGATTGTAGCCGATGAGGACGGAAAAGTCTTATATAAAGAACAAGTTCCCGAAATTGCACAAGAACCCAACTATGATGCAGCTCTAAGTATTTTGAGAAACAAAGATTAAAAATCAAAACGCAAAGAGATTTGCGTTTTTTTGTTGAATGATTAAGAATTCAGAGTTTTACTATTTTTAAGAAAAACAAACAATGGAACCTATTAGAATTGAAATTACCATATTAAAGCCCATTTCTAAAGTTTGGGACTATTTTAATAATCCGAAGCACATTACCAAGTGGAACTTCGCTGATGAAACTTGGCATTGCCCTAAAGCTGAAAACGATTTGCGCGTGGGCGGAAAGCTATATGCTCGGATGGAAGCAAAAGATAAAAGTTTTGGTTTAGATTATGTGGGAATTTACGATGAAGTAATCCCTTATCAAATTTTGCGCTACCACTTGGAAGATAATAGAAAAGTTGAAATACAATTTATTGAAGTTGATCCCAATACCACAACAGTAATAGAAACTTTCGATCCGGAATATCAAAATTCCAGAGAAATGCAGCGTGACGGTTGGTATGCGATCTTGAACAATTTCCATAAGTACGTGGAAAATCATTAGAATTTAAAAAGTTATGAAAAACAATATTTTTCCGTGTCTGTGGTTTGACGGGCAAGGAAATCAAGCCGCCGCTTTTTACGCAGATACTTTTAAAGGAAAGATTACGGTCAATACTCCAAGCGTAGTAAATTTCGAGTTATTCGGTCAGAAATTTATGATTCTAAATGCAGGTCCGCATTTTCAAAAAAACGCATCTATTTCATTTACCGTCATCTGCCATACAGAAGATGAAGTACAGCAGTACTGGGAGCGATTAGTACAAAACGGAAAGGTTTTAATGGAACTCAAATCTTACGAATGGAGTAAGAAGTATGGATGGGTAAAAGATCAACATGGCGTCACTTGGCAATTATACTTAGGCGAAAGTCAAAATAAACAAAGGATATTTCCCAACTTAATGTTTATACGAGAAAATAATGGTAAAGCATTAGAAGCTATGAGGTTCTATACGGAGATTTTCCCTGATTCATCAATGGGTCGAATCTTAAAATATGGTGACGGAATGGGTAATGAATCACATGAAATACCAGAGAATGTACAACATGCTCATTTTTCTATTGACGATTATACCCTGTTTTGTCTCGATAGCTCCCATCCGCACGAATTTAGTTTTAATGAGGCAATTTCTTTGGTGGTAATGACTGACGATCAAGTTGAAACTGATCATTTGTGGAATAACTTAACTTCAAATGGAGGAAGACCTTCTCGGTGTGGCTGGTTAAAAGATCCTTATGGAGTAAGTTGGCAAATTGTACCGAAAAGACTTATTGAACTGATGAACGATCCCGATCCTATTAGAGGACATAAAGTGGTCCAGTCTATGTTTACGATGGAAAAAATAGTTATTAGTGAATTAGAGAAAGCTTACAATTCTTAGCCTTTGGCAACCTAGTTGCTGCAATTTATCAAACAAATTCTCATTTTTAAAATTACTCTTATGGCAACGTTCAACTATGAAATAATCATCAATGCACCAAGGCAGAAAGTTTGGGATTTATTATGGGATCAAGAGACCTATAAGCAATGGACTCAATTTTTTAGTGAAGGATCTCAATTTAAAACAGACTGGAAGGTTGATGGTGAAACCTTTTTTCTAAATAAGAATGGAGACGGAATGCTTTCCACCATTAAAACGTTAATAGAACCTGAAGAAGTTATTTTTAGTCATCTTGGACTTGTTAAAAACGGTGTCGTAGATACTACAACCGTAAATAGGCTGGAATGGAGTGGAGCTGAAGAAAAATATTTCCTTCGGAGTATTGATGACAATACGACAGAATTGAGAGCAATTACCCATGGAACGAATGAGATGCAAGAAATGATGGATAATGGCTTTAACCGAGGATTCGAACTTCTTAAAAATTTAGCCGAACAGTAATTTTAAAACATTTATTTTAGCCTACGCAAATGCGTCTGCATGAAGAACTATTATTATTTCCTTGGCATTTCTGAAGATGCTACTGAGGACGAAATTAAAAAAGCTTACCGCAAACTTTCCGTGAAGTATCACCCCGATAAAAACGAAAATGATTCGTTTTTCGCATCGCGTTTTATGGAAACTCAAGAAGCTTATGAAATCTTAACCGATCAAGAAAAGCGCAGGGTTTATGATGAGAATTTAAGTCAGCATCAGCGGAGTTTTAAAGTAAATCTTCCGCCGGCAATTCGAAATTTTAGTGCCAATAAAATTAGGGCAGAGAAAGGAGAAGAAATTATCATTAAGTGGCAGACTAATAATGCCGACCTTGTAAAAGTGATTCCTTTTGGTCTTGAGAAACCTTTTGGGGAAAGAGTTTTTAAGATAACCGAGTTTAAAAATGGTGAATTTCAGTTATTGTTGCATGCCACCAACACGCTGATGAACAAAACCGTTGTTCGTGGCATTACCATTAAGGAAATTTTAGCATCTGATAAGGAACAGTACAGGGATGATGCGGAGGAGCTTTTTCGCGGCAGAACACCGGTAGCAAAAAAAGCGGTAACAAAACCCGAATTTCTTAAGATAATTCTGGCAGTTATTTTACTGGTTATAGCGCTTATGCTGTTGCTGAAAACTTTCGAGCAATAAATTTAAGCCATCTTAAGTCTGCCCGGACATTTTTTACAACGCTTTCCTTTTTTAAATTTTTTACAACATTTCTTTTTGTCGCAGTACATTTCCTCTTGTGTCTGAAAACGAGGCGTTAAAGGAGCAATTTTGAACGGGATGATTGATGAATTCATGTTGCAAATATAATTTTAATTTAGAATTAATCAAAATAATATTTTTAAAATAGAGCCCATTTTTTTTGAATTGTCCTTAGCATAATAATTCGTATTTTTACGAACCTTATTTCTAATAAATTTTAAGTAAAAATAATGAACACCACGCAGTTTGTAAACCGCCACATTTCTCTTGATGAAGCTGATAAGCAAGCGATGTTAAAGAAAATTGGCGTTTCGGATGTAGCGGAACTTCTTTCCCAAACCATTCCGGATTCCATTCGTCTTCAAAACGATCTTCAAATTTCTCCGGCACTTTCAGAATCTGAAATGCTTGCACACTCCAAAGATTTAGCCTCTACAAATGCCATGTATGATAATTACATTGGTTTTGGATATCATGGGACTATTTTGCCAAGTGCTATTCAACGGAATATTTTAGAAAATCCGTCATGGTATACGGCCTACACTCCTTATCAAGCCGAAATTGCTCAAGGAAGACTGGAGGCACTTTTAAATTTTCAAACAGTTATTAGTGATTTAACAGGTTTTGAACTGGCTAATGCTTCTTTGCTTGATGAAGCAACTGCTGCAGCAGAGGCGATGCATATGTTTTTCGAAAGCCGAAATAAGGATCAGAAAAAAGGAGGAGCAAATCGCTTTTTTGTGTCTGAACTGGTTTTACCACAAACTTTAGCAGTTTTGAAAACGAAAGCTGAAGGTTTGGGAATCGCAATCACGGTAGGGGATCATTCAAATCATGAATTTAATAATGAGTATTTTGGAGTAATCCTTCAGTATCCTGGTAAAAATGGAGTAGTGTTAGATTATACTTCTGACATCGCAAAATATAAAGAACTTAATCTACAGGTTGTTGTGGCATGTGACCCAATGGCGTTGGTGAAACTGAAATCACCTGCAACGATGGGAGCTGATTGTGCCGTTGGAACAACGCAACGCTTTGGCATCCCGATGGGTTATGGTGGTCCTCATGCCGCTTTCTTCGCTTGCAAAGACGATTATAAAAGAGATATTCCGGGACGTATTATCGGTATTTCGCAAGATGCCAACGGAAACCGTGCGTTAAGAATGGCGCTTCAAACCCGAGAGCAGCATATTAAAAGAGAAAGAGCAACTTCCAATATTTGTACTGCACAAGTATTATTGGCAGTAATGGCGGGCATGTATGCGGTTTATCATGGTCCGCAAGGTCTTAATTTTATTGCAGAGCAAATACACCTTAAGGCATCTGCACTTAGAGATGGTTTGAAAACTATCGGTTATGAAGTATCGGCAGAACCGGTATTCGATACGATTAAATTTAGTATTTCTGAAGTTGACAAAAACCGTCTTCGACTGGTGATGCAAGATCATAAAATAAACTTGAACTATTTCACAGAAGGAGCAGTTAGCATTGCTGTTAATGAAAGTACTACTTTAGAAAAACTGCAGGTTCTATTTGATGCGTTAGCTCAATTCCAAGAGAAACAGAGTTTTGCTTTACAAATTAAAGAAGAGATTGCTTTACCTGCAGACCTTCTTCGTAAGGATGAAATTTTAACTGCAGAAGTTTTCAACAAATATCACACGGAGACCGAGTTGATGCGTTACATCAAAAGATTGGAGAGAAAAGACTTGTCTTTAACGCACTCCATGATTTCTTTGGGTTCTTGTACTATGAAGTTGAATGCTGCCACTCAAATGTTGCCAATTTCTTGGCCGGAGTGGGGAAATGTTCATCCATTTGTACCTATCGAACAAGCTCAGGGTTATCAAACTCTAATTAAAGAACTTGAAAAAGACTTAGCGCAGATCACCGGATTCGCGGGAACTTCGCTTCAGCCAAATTCTGGTGCGCAAGGAGAATATGCAGGTTTAATGGTTATTCGTGAATATCATAAATCACGTGGAGACCATCATCGAAATATCGTTTTAATTCCACAATCAGCTCACGGAACCAATCCTGCTTCTGCAGTAATTGCAGGGATGAAGGTCGTAGTGGTGAAGAATCTTGAGAACGGAGAAATTGATCACGAAGATCTAAAAGCAAAGGCAGCTCAACACTCAGAAAATCTCTCCGCTGCCATGATTACCTATCCATCTACTTATGGTTTCTTTGATGAAAATATCAAAGAGATTATTAAAACCATCCACGATCATGGTGGACAGGTTTATATGGATGGCGCGAATATGAATGCGCAATGTGGGTATACTTCTCCGGGACATATCGGTGCTGATGTTTGCCACTTAAATCTTCATAAAACTTTTGCTATTCCGCATGGAGGCGGCGGACCGGGAGTAGGGCCGATCTGTGTAGCAGAACATTTAGTGAAATTCTTACCGTCCAATCCGAATATTAAAATCGGAGAAGAACAGGCTATTGATGCTATTTCCGCTGCGCCTTATGGATCTAGTTTGGTTTTAAATATTTCTTATGCATATATCAAGATGTTAAGTACAGAAGGACTTAAGAAAGCAACTGAACATGCTATTTTAAATGCCAACTACTTAAAAGAAGTATTAGCAGAACATTTCCCAATTCTTTACGCGAATAATAGAGGTAGGGTAGCGCATGAGTGTATCGTCGATTTCCGACAGTTTAAAGCCGTGGGAATTGAAGTTGCCGATGTAGCTAAAAGATTGATGGATTATGGTTTCCATGCGCCAACGGTTAGCTTTCCGGTAGCAGGAACTTTGATGATAGAACCTACCGAATCTGAAAGCAAGAGTGAAATTGATCGTTTTGCAGAAGCTTTAATTTCTATTAAAAAGGAGATTGATGAAATTGCTGATGGAACTGCGGATGCAAGCAATAACGTTTTAAAGAATGCACCACACACGGAGCAACTGGTAATTTCGGATCGTTGGGATAAACCTTATGGTCGCGAAAAAGCAGCTTATCCTTTGGACTGGGTGAGAGACCATAAATTCTTTGCTTCTGTGGCTAGAGTTGATGAGGCTTACGGAGACCGAAATTTAGTTTGTACCTGCGAACCTATTGAATCTTATATGTAAGAGTTAAATATAAATTATAGAAAAACCCAAATCTTCCGATTTGGGTTTTTTATTTGAATAAAAAGTTAATGTTATTTCTTGATAAATTTGGTTTGACGGTTCTCACCATTCTTTCCAGTGATTTTTAGCACATAAGATCCAGGAGTTAACGACGCTACGTTGATACTTTTTTGGTCTAGAGAAGAACTCATAACCTGCTTTCCTGAAAAGTCAAAAATAGAATAGCTCTTAATATCTGTACTATTTAACTTGAAATTTAAGATATCTGCAACTGGATTGGGATAGATTGATAGCCCTTCTTTAATTATATTATCCACTGCAAGTATTCCGCTACTCACTTTAATATTATCGATAAATGCATCACCAGAATAATTATCGTGTAAGAAATTAAGCCCCACCAAATCTACTTTGGAGAAGTTCGGCGTGGTGTAAATCAAACTATTATCTACATAATATTTAATTTGATTTTCATTAATATCAATTTTGATGGCATGCCAACGGTTAGCAGTCCATTGCACTTCCGTATCCTGCATATCATAATCCACTGAGGTTATCACATTAAAAGAACCCAAATAATCGAAAACAAGGTCAAAAACTGGAATATATTCTTCGTTTGCATCGATACCAAATGCTGCCGCTTCAAATATAGACCCATCGGATTCATTTACCATCATGTCGAAAGTAACGGTGGCGTTACGATATGATACAGGTTGGGCGAAATTTTTTGAAGCCCCCATAATTGGAAAATACTGAACTCCAAACTCCGGTACGAACCCATTTTTATAAGATTGAGTTCCGCTCGACGCCTTTTCTGTTGTAATGAGCTGGTTGGTGATGTAATTTCCTTCGCCATCATCGGTCACAATCCATCCGTTCTGGGGCATAATGTTGCCGGTTTGATAATTTTCCGAGGTTTCGAAAGAAATGTTGTTTTGAGCGGTTAATGTGGTGGCGAACATTGCGGTCGCCAAAATGTAAATATGCTTCATTAAAATTAAATTTTCGCAATAATAGGTAAATATTATTTATAAAACACTCCAGTTTGGTATTTATCTGAAAATTTAATTTCTTGTCTTAGTCAGTATCGTTTTTGGTCTTTCTCACAGAAGAAACTGCGACGATTTGTTAGACCAGTGTGCTTTTTTAAGAGGTTCTGTCCGCATTTAGGGCAAGTCTTTTTGGTGTGTACGAGCCAGTTTTTCTTTAGAACAAATTCTTTTTTCCATTTTAAAAAATCAAAGCTGTAGTTGCGGGCCTCAGCGATAAGTGCTGAGAGTTTTTTTGGCGGAAGATTTCCGATTAAAGATTCTGGATGAACACCAATTCTAAACAAGACTTCATTTTTAATAATATTGCCAACACCAGCAAATATATTTTGATCCAATAAAGCATCACAAACCATCATTTCATGATGAGCTTTAAGCTTTTTTCTGGCTTTTAAAAGATTCCACTCGTCACTGAGGACATCGCCTGACCAATCGATTTCTTTTAAACATGCCTTATCAAGTAGTTTTACAGAGCAGGAAAAGAAGTAAAGATCGCCGTTTTGGAACTTTAAATGAAGCCTTAACTGTCGGTCTGGTTTAGTCTGTTCATCAATAGAATAGGAGCCAAACAATAAGAAGTGTATTCGGATAACATGCTTTCCTAACACTAAATAAGACTGCTTACCGTAAATCTTGTATTCCAGGAGGTGTTCATTGAGCAAGACAGAATGGTCAATCTTGGCGTTTCCCGAAGCTTGCAAAACCTTTTGACCTATGAATTTTTCAGTCAATTCTTTTAAAATCACTATAGAAGGTCCTTCCGGCATTATTTCGTGTTAAATTTATAAGCTAACCATTCAAAAGCTGAACCATAAAAACCGTATTTTTGGAACCATGGATTTAAACCGTATTTTCACCAATCAAAGAACGGGTCAGGATAAAGCAACAACAGCAAGCCGGACTGATTTTCAAAGGGATTTTGATCGAATTATATTTTCTGCGCCCTTTCGACGTTTGCAAAATAAAACCCAGGTTTTTCCTTTACCAGGAAGCGTTTTCGTACATAACAGGTTAACCCATTCTCTCGAAGTTTCTTCAGTTGGGCGAAGTTTGGGAAGCGCGGTGGGAGAGTTTATTTCTAAACGGTACAAAAATGATTTAGCGCCGGAATCGCAGAATTTCTATCAACATAATCTGCAAAATGTGATTGCTGCGGCGTGTTTATGTCATGATGTAGGAAATCCTGCATTTGGACATTCCGGTGAAGATGCTATCGCCAGTTATTTTGAGAAAAACCAGTCTGAGTTAAAATCACGATTTAACGAAAAAGAGTGGGCAGATTTAGTGAACTTCGAAGGAAATGCTAACGCAATTAGGGTGCTAACACATCAGCAAAATGGGAAAGATGAAGGCGGTACACAGCTTACTTTTACAACGCTTGCTAGTATTGCTAAATATCCTTGCGAAGCGGTAGCAAAAAAGATGGGGATTATACATCGTAAAAAGTTTGGGTTCTTCCAAAATGAAAAAGATACTTTTCTACAAATTGCAGATGCAGTTGGTCTTCATCAGGAAAATGATAATCCTATAATATTTAAACGGCATCCTTTTGTGTGGTTAGTCGAGGCTGCGGACGATATCTGTTATAATATCATTGATATGGAGGATGCACACCGTCTTGGCATTGTGTCGACTTCTGATTGTGAAAATCTTTTTTTCGAACTTGTAAAGTCGGAAGCAGGCGATACAAAAAGGGTAGAAGATAAGCTATCAATGATTACAAATGCTAACGAAAGAATCTCTTACCTTCGGGCCAAAGTGATCAATGCCTTAATTAATAAATCTATTCAGATATTTAAAGATAATTCTGAAAAAATCTTGGAAGGTGAGTTGGATTGTGCGCTCTTAGATATCTACCAAAAAGAAAACAAGGCATTAAAAGAGATTGAAAATTTTTCCATTCAAAAGATTTATAATCATAAGGCAGTTATCGAGATTGAAAATGCAGGCTATAATGTTATGTATGAACTTCTTAATCATTTTATTCCATCGGTGATAAAAAATAAAGAAGAACGGAAATCATACGATAAAATGGCATTAAAGCTTCTGCCACAACAGTTTGTGTATGATAATGGAACCGAATATCAAAAGGTTTTGGGAGTGATAGATTTTGTATCGGGGATGACTGATAATTATGCGACTGATCTTTACCGAAAAATCAAAGGGATTGATATTGGGATGACTATGTAATTAATGAAAATTTGCTTAGGAAAATTCAACTATTTTAGCTATATTTAGAAAGTTGACAAAAATAATTGATAACCATTTAATATTTTAATAATGACCACTTTGTATGTTCTTATTTTTTTAGGACTAATTGTCCTTTTCGCTTCATTTTTTACGGTGAAGCAAGCGACCGCCGCAATTGTTGAACGTTTGGGCAAATTCCATTCCGTACGTCACGCGGGTCTACACCTTAAAATCCCTTTTATCGATCAGGTTTCCAAAAGAATGAATTTGAGAATTCAGCAGCTCGATGTAATTATTGATACGAAAACGCTTGACAATGTATTTATCAGAATGAAAGTTTCTGTTCAGTATCAGGTAATCAAAGAGCAAGTAGCGGATTCTTTTTATAAACTTGAAAATCCTGAAAACCAAATCACCTCATACGTTTTTGATGTCGTTAGAGCTGAAGTTCCTAAACTGAAGTTAGATGATGTCTTCGTTCGTAAAGATGACATTGCTATCGCAGTAAAAGGCGAATTACAAGATGCGATGCAAAGCTATGGTTATGATATCATCAAAGCTCTTGTGACGGATATTGACCCAGACGAGCAAGTAAAACACGCGATGAACCGTATCAACGCTGCTGAAAGAGAAAAAACTGCTGCTGAATATGAATCTGAAGCTCAAAAAATCAGAATTGTTGCTGTGGCAAAAGCGGAAGCAGAATCTAAAAAACTTCAGGGTATGGGTATCGCTGACCAACGACGCGAAATCGCCAAAGGTCTTGAAGAATCTGTAAAAATGCTTAATGAAGCGGGTATTAGCTCTCAGGAAGCTTCTGCACTTATTGTGGTGACACAGCATTACGACACGTTACACAGCGTGGGTGCAAATAACCGAAGCAATTTGGTATTATTGCCCAATTCACCACATGCAGCAAGTTCAATGTTAAATGATCTTGTAGTGTCTATGGCAGCAACACAAAAAATGGAAGAAACAACGAATGATAAACTTCCACCGCCTCCAAGCAGACATACTCACTTATAAATATAAATTCCCGGCTAAACCCGGGAATTTGTTTTTTAAGTCTTGCTTAACTTATTCTTAAAGCAAATCTTTCCGCTTAAAAGTTCAATTGCCATCCGGAAATCAGATATCAACGTCCAAATAGGGTAGCGGAAAAAGGTTGGATTATTCCTCTCAAAAACATAATGGCTCAATAGCGGTAAGCCATATCCGAAAATAGGAATATACCATAAAAATCTTTCTTTGCCACTAACAACCACATAAGCGATAACCGCAAATATTGTTAACGTGCCCACCCAATGCAGAATACGGGTTCCTACATTCTGGTGTTGGCTTAAATAATACGTGTAAAATTCTTCGTAAGTTTTAATTCTTTCATTCATCGGTTTTTAATTTAAATCTCCATTTGGTTCTTTGTTCAGTTTACTGTTTCTGAACCCATAGGAGAAATAAATAATCATACCAATCGCAAACCAAAGCAAAAACCAAAACCAGTTGTCATGGCTCATTCCTGTTAAAAGGTAAAGACATGATGATAAACCAATCAGCGGAATCAAGGACAAATTCTTAATAAATGCAAGAATACAAAGGATTAAATTAAGGATGATAAAAACGGTGATAGAGATCCTAAATTCTCGTTCCGAAGCATCACGCCAATCTAAAACATTCTGGAAAAACTCAGGTTGCCAGAAGTAAAAAAACGCTAAACCTCCCAAAAAAATTACAGGAAATATAACCTTTGCATTAATGTAAGGCATTTGGAATCTGCCTTTCACTTTTTGTTTTGGAGGTAGTAACAACACTCCACCACATACTAGTACAAACGCAAAAATAGTCCCAATACTTGTAAAATCGAGGATAAATGATTTATCGGTGAATAAGATGGGTAAACCTACAACAAGACCTGTTATGATGGTCGCAAACGATGGAGTCTTGTATTTTGGATGGATCTCCATAAATTTTTTGGGCATTAACCCATCACGGCTCATCGCATACCAAATTCTCGGCTGTCCCATTTGGAAAACCAATAAAACCGTGGTAATCGCAATGATGGCAGCGAGAGCAACTACAAATTCCATCCAAGGAACATCAGCATTTGAAGCAGAGAATATAAAGGAAAGTGGGTCGCCGACACCATCAAACTTACGATAATCTACCATTCCGGTAAGTACGAGAGTTAGCACAATATAAATGGCGGTGCAAAGTACCAGAGAGATAATCATTCCGCGAGGCAGATTTTTTTGTGGATCCTTGGTTTCTTCGGACAATACACTTAAAGCATCAAAGCCAATATAGGCGAAGAAAACACCGGAAACTGCGGTCATGACACCGGTGAAACCGTTAGGCATAAAAGAAGATTCACCGGTAACTGTGCTGATTGGAAACCAGTTGCCCGTGTTGATGTATCCTATCCCGACTGCAATAACGAGAAGGATAATAAACAACTTCAAAAGCACGAAGAGATTATTGAAATTCTTTGATTCTTTAATTCCTACATAACATAACCAAGTGATTAAACCATTAATCACCAATGCCGGAAGATCAAATATGATTTTTAAATTCCCAATGACAGGTGCGGTTTGCCAAGCACTAAGGAGTTCCGCATTTTCAGAGCCTCCATAGAAAGCTTTTTTTGCTTCAGTATAGCTGCAACTAAGATAATCAGGGATATGAATCCCAATTCGATCCATGAAACTCGTAAAGTAGTCACTCCACGAAAAAGCAACATAAATGTTACCGAATGAATATTCCATAATAAGTGCCCAGCCAATAACCCACGCGATTAATTCTCCAAAACTGGCGTAAGCATAAGTGTAGGCAGAACCTGCTTGCGGAATTCTACTCGCGAATTCAGCGTAGCAAAGCGCTGTAAAACCACAAGCAAATCCACAAATCAAATAAAGAACAATAACGCCGGGCCCACCCCGAAAAACGGCTTCTCCTAAACTGGTAAAACTTCCGGCACCAATAATGGCGGCAATCCCGAAAAGTACGATGTCCCGAACGCCAAGCACCCGCTTTAATCCAGAGGTTTGGTCGTTCTCGCTGTATTGTTTTCTTCTGAAAAGTTGACTCATATCATAGTTTATTGCTACAAAGAAAAGAAAAAATAGAGATTTTTATCATTTTCTATTAGGATAACATCGATGAAGTATGCATAATTCATTCTGAAATAAAAATGTACTTTTGAATAAATTTCACTTTTGATGAGGAAAATATACGCTGTTATAATGATGCTGTGGATGAGTATTCTGTCGGCACAATCTATTAATCTATATGAACCAACAAGTGGAAATACATACGGAGACAGCCAATTTTTTTGTTCTGGGGAAACTTTCAGCTTCAAGGTTGATGCTATTGCTACTTCTACTGGAGATTACGGTATTTCAAAAGAGTTGCCCTCTCCGGCCCTTACTGCAGGTTCCGTTCCTATAAACTTTCGTCCAACCGGAAGCAATAAATTCAGCGAGTCATTTCCGATAGGCTTTAATTTCGACTTTTACGGCAAGACCTATTCGAGAGTGGTTCTAGGTAGTAATGGCAGACTTGTTTTCACCAACGATCCTCAATTAGATGATCTTAACGATAATACCATTTACATTGATCGAACATTTAGCGGGGTCAGAGGTGGTGCCCCTACAATTTTGGCTTCCAGAGATTATAACAAGGTGTTCGTTAGCGAACCGGTCAGAGAATTAGATCTCGCTCAAATATTTTTAGGCTATACTGATTTAGTTCCTAAATCGACCAATCCCGCTGTTGAATATAAATACAGTATAATTACATTGGAAGGTAAAAATGCGCTTTTAATTTCTTTTCAAAACCAAATACAAACTGACGGTGTGGGTGGAATTTCAAGTTCCCGCTATAACAGTTATGTCATTCTTATAGAAGGTGGCGAAATACTGATTAATGTCAATGGAAAGACTGAGGATAACTATAACGCCATTTTAGGGATACAGAATGATAATGCAACAAAATTTAAAGTTCCCTCACACAGTATCGTCTCATATAGTTATAATAATGGTCGGTGGAAATCTGAGGGAGTAGCTTTCAGATTTACGCCAAACCTTAATCTTACACCAGAGATCAGGTGGTTTAGAAATGGGGTGGAAATCGCGGGTGCAACTAATGATACTTTAACAGGTTTCGTTCCCAATGATGGAGATGTGTTAAAAATTGAAGTGACCTATTCCGATGAGCATGGAAATGTAGTAGGAACGGTGGAAACTGACGAGATTATCTTCAACTCATTTAGTGCGCCGGTAATTAGAAGAGCTTCCGCTTCCTGTGCTGAGATTAAATTGGAAACCGATTCAATTCCCGGATTTCTTTACGAATGGTACAAAGCAGGTGATGCCACTGTATTATCAACGACAAACAGTTTAACTGCCAGAGCATCC
Organism: Kaistella sp.; assembly: GCA_041913105.1. Classification (GTDB taxonomy): domain Bacteria; phylum Bacteroidota; class Bacteroidia; order Flavobacteriales; family Weeksellaceae; genus Kaistella. The sequence continues at coordinate 328,316 of JAYSFV010000001.1, forward strand.
GGATCTTATTTCGTACGATTAATCCGTCAGGTTCCGGGCTTTAGTTGCTATAAAGAGTCTGCCCCCGAAATATTATCCTTAAACTACGCTTTTCCGGGATTTACAACTGCTCCTCGAATGCTATGCAAGACAGATGGCTCAATGTCGACATCGGTGAATTTATATGATTATTATCCCGAAAATCCATCAGAGTACAATTTAGTTTTCAAGGAAAATGGAGTTGTAATTTCTAATCCGACAAATTTCATCTTAACAACTGGCACCCCGAGAACAATAACTGCAGAAGTAACGAGTGTAAACACGACCACCCCGTGTACTAATATTGATACTGCTGTACTCTCATTTTATAGTCTACCGGAGGCAGGTACCATCTATACAAGTCCTAAACTTTGTTCGGACGAAAATTCTTATGCGTTATCAAACTTTGAAAGTACATTTGGTACCGGATATTCTTTCACGTACTCAACCGATGGAGGGAGCACTTTTATTTCATTAAGTTCGATTAACCCTCAGAATTACAGTTTTGTTCTCGTTAAATTAAAACATACAGTCTCGGGCTGTGAAAGCATTGTTCAGCTGAACTTTGACTTTCATGCGGAAGTAATAGCCAATACTCCTGTAACGCAACTTCCTCCACAGTGCGCAAGTGCTACTCAGTATTTCGATTTAGCTCCACTCATTCCCGAAATCAATAATGATCCTAGTGTAACGGTAACATTCCACCGCAATTTAAATGATGCTCAAACTGGAACGAATCCAGTTAGTCTTTACTTTAGAGGAGGCCTCGGTATTACCGTTTTGTATATTCGAGTAATAAATAATAGCACGGGCTGTGTGAGTCCTAATCATCCAACAATTAGCCTCGAAGTTTATAGAAAGCCTAATCTTTTGATTTCAAATCTTTCCTTAAAAAATTGCGAAGGCAATACAATTTTTAATTTAAGTCAAAACATTTCAGCTTTAACTGACGCTTCAGCTTCCATCGGTGCTTACCTTGAATATTACAGTAGTACCGGAACGTTGTTAACACCTGCTGAAGTAGCATCGTATAATGAAAGTGTTCATGGCTCATCACCATATATAAACATTGTTTATAATACTACCTGTAATGATGTGGTGAATTTTCAGCTAACTTATAATCCAAAACCACGATCTCTGGTTTCGGAAATTATAATATGTGAAGAAACAAACTATGATTTAGAAGATTTTAAAGCGAAGGCAATATCTAATCCCGAATTGTATACGTTTACCGCTGTGGATGGTCAACCATTACCTACTGATTTTAATTTAAATAGCCTACCAAGTAAAATTGATTTTTATATCAGAAATAACAGTACTGGTTGTCTTTCAAATTTACAGTCGATTACATTTGTTAAGGGAGATAATTCTATTTTATTGACAACTGAAACGGACTATATACTATGTGATACAGATTTTGATGGCAAAACAACATTTAATTTAGGCTCTCAAAAAACAGCCTACATAGGAAGTTCCACCGCAGTATTTGAATATTTTCTTGACGCTGCTTTAACCAAAACAATAAGTAGTAACTACATCAACGAGATTCCTTTTCACCAAACTATTTATATTAAGATTAGGGAAGTAGGTCTTTGTCCTGTTGTTGCAAAGATGAATTTAAAAGTCAATACCCCTTCAAAATCTACAACACTTCAGGACATCTATTTGATCTGTTTTGGAGAAGAAATTTTAGTGGATGCTGGCGCAGAGAATACCTCATGGAAATGGAGTACCGGTGAAACCACCAGAAGGGTTAAAATTAGTAAACCAGGAAGTTATTCAGTTATCCTAACCAATTCATTGGGATGTTCTTATACCCACAACTTCACTGTTTCTGATGAGAATCAACCAAAAATAAAGGTGATTAACCAGACAGCAAATTCTTTAGAGGTTATTGCAGAAGGTGGGGTACAGCCGTATCGATATTATTTCAATGGAGTGTCCCAATCTTCAAATATTTTAATGAATCCTACTGCTTCATCGTATACGGTACAGGTGCAATCTGCCACAGGTTGTCTTGGTCCACCCGCTACTGTTTATTTTATAAAAGTCTACAACTCTTTCACCCCTAACGGAGACGGAAAGAATGAAAAATGGAAGATTGAAAACCTGGATAAAATGGAAAAGGTGTCGATTCAGATTGTTGACCGTTTGGGAAATCTTGTATTCAAATCTGATAACCCAAATCAGGTGGAATGGGACGGAAAACTGCATGGTAAACCTGTTCCCACGGGGATCTATTGGTATAATTTACTTTGGTATGATTCGGTGATTCAAAAGAACGAACAGCGACAGGGTTGGATTTTACTTAAAAATAGAAATTAAGTTTTACAATGGTTTCTGTTACTCGACTGGTTTCCATGTCTTTCTAAAATATTTTATAGTTTTCCACATTAAGCTAATCTTGCACGGACAATAAGTTTTTTATATTTTCGTTCAGTAAAATGTGGAAAACTTCTTACCTTTCAAGTAAGAGTTATTTCATTCATTACCCGAAAATTAGGATTCAATGAAGTCAAAAAAATTAGCTCTTGCTGCCGCAATATTTTATTTCGGCTTTTCCGAGGCACAACAATCACAATTTTTCAGTAACAAACAAGCTTACCGTCAAGGTCTTGCTGAGAATCTTTATCAAAACAAAATTTACGGCGCCGCTCAGTTTGAATATGCCAACCAGTATTTTTACGATCAGCAATTGTCAGCTTCGAAAAAAGAAGCTGCACAGTTTTTTGATAACGTGATAGGAGTTATACTCAAGAAAAATAATGCGGAGGATGGTTTAGAAGCTTTCATCAAAGAGTATCCTAATTCTGCTTACTTTGCTCAAGCAAATTTACCTCTTGCGGATTATTATCTCGCTCAAAAAGGTTTCGATAAAGCCTTAGAGCTGCTCGGAAACGTAAATCAATATCAACTTTCTCGTGAAGAAAATATCCAGTATATCATGAAACTTGGTTATGCTAAGTTTATGACTGGCGATTCTCGCGGAGCGATTGAGGCTCTTGATGCTGCCTATCAAAGTTCAGAAGGCGATGATAAAAACGATATCGCTTATATGCTAGGGCATCTATATTATGCAGACCGACAAAACGATTTGGCGTTTACCTATTTTGACACCATCAAAGATCAGGAAAAATATGTGCGTGTGGTAAAACCATACTATGTGCAGATGTACTTTAATAATAGGGATTTTGATCGTGCAATAGAGGAAGGAAATGTGTTATTGGCCTCTTCAGTGTCAGAAAGCTACAAAGCTGAAGTTCATAAGATTATTGGCGAAAGTTATTTTATGAAAGGAGATTATGCTTCTGCTTATCCACATCTTAAAATTTATTTGGAGAGTAATCCGAATCCTTCGGAAAGCGACTTGTACGAAATGGGTTTTGTGGCTGCACAATTAAAAAAATATGACGAGGCGGTATCTTATTACAACCAGTTAATCAACAGTAATTCTGCAACTTCACAGAACGCTTATTACCAACTGGGAAATGCCTATTTGGAAGTGGGAAAAAAGCAGGAAGCACTTTCTGCATTTCGTTCGGCTTACCAGATGAGCTATGACCCTAAAGTGCAGAAATTGGCTCATCTTCAGTACGCAAAATTAAGCTACAATATTGGGAACCCGTTCGAATCGGCACCTGTAGTAATCCAAAACTACATCAATAGATATCCAGGAACAACTGAAACGGAAGAACTGAAAGGTCTTTTGGTGAAATCTTACCTGTATAGTGGCGACTACAAAGGTACCTTAGCTGCGATTGACAAGATGCCGAACTCCACACCCGAACTTAACAAAATAGATCAGGAAGTTTCATTTCTATTGGGTACAGAAGAATTCAATAAAGGGAATTTTGATGCAGCCGAAGAATATTTTTTAAGAAGTTTAGAATTTAATATTAATAAGGATTTCCACACCAGAGCAACCTATTGGCTCGCTCAAACTTACTATCAAAAAGGAAATTATCTCTCAGCGATTGTGAGATATGAGAAAATACAAAATGAGAATTTCCCTGAAAAACAGCAATTAGCTTATGATTTGGGATATGCCTATTTTAAATCAAAGAAATTTACTCAGGCTCAAAAATACTTTCAGGAGTATCTGAAAAATCCGAAAAGCGAGTTTAAGAATGATGCAGAACTTCGTTTAGCAGATACTTATTACGCGGACAATCAGCTTAATGAAGCCATCGCAATCTACGATGGAGTAGAAAATGCAGATGACTATACGATGTTCCAGAAAGGGATGGCGTATGGCTTTAAAGGAGATACAGAAGCGAAAATCAATGAGCTTAAAAAATTGGTGTCTCAGTACAAGTCTTCGGAGTATGTAGACGACGCACAGTACGAAATTGCAACCGCTTACGCTGCTAATGAAGACTATAACAGTTCCAACGATTATTTTAATCAAGTTATTAAGTCGAGTTCAGATAACGATTTAGTTGCTAATGCACAGATTTACAGAGCTCAAAACTATATTGACTTGAAGCAGGACTCTAAGGCTCTAAGCGAGCTGCAAGTATTAGGAAATCAGTACAGAAACACATCTTATGCGGAGAAAATTGTTTTGGCCGCAAAACCATTGTTTTTGAAAAACGGCGATACTTCTGGATATGAAAATTTTGCAAGAAATCTAGGTGTTCGTCTTGATGCGTCCGAAATCGACGAGATCAATCTTGCCGCTGCACGTAATTACTACGTTTCAAAAGACTATAATAAAGCAATTGCGCTTTACGAAAAGTACTTAACCCAAAATCCAACTGGGGAAGGACTGTACCAGGCCCAATATGAGTTGGGAGAAAGTTTATATCAAACAAAAAATTCGACGCAGGCACTGGTAGTTCTCAGGGAAGTCGCTGCGGTACAAAATGATTATCGAGAAGATGCAGCAACAAGAATTGCTCAAATTTATATTACAGAGAACAATTTAGCGGAGGCCAAAAAATACTTGGAGCCTATCAGCAATTCTGGTAATCAAAATATCAGAAACTTCGCACAAATCGAATTAATGAAGATTTATGCAGAAGAAAAAAACTTTGTTCAAGCCGAAAAGTATGCAGATTTAGTTTTAGGAAACTCCAAAAATTCAGCTTCAACCACAGAGCAGGCAAAGGTGATAAAAGCCAGAAGTTTGATGAACAAAAATAGAGATGCTGAAGCCAAGAGCGCTTATTCATCCCTTGAAAAATCATCCAATACCGAAGTTGCCGCGGAAGCATTCTATGCAAAAGCTTATTATCAGAACAAAGCAAAAGCCTACAAATCTTCGAATGAAACCATCTTTAGATTGGCTAACAATTATGCATCAGAAGATTATTGGGGAGCAAAAGCACTGGTTTTGATGGCGCGTAATTATGTTGGTTTGAAGGACAAATATCAGGCAAGTTACACCGTTGATCAAATTATTGCCAACTATCAGGATTTCCCTGAAATTGTTGCCGAAGCCAAAGAAGTAAAAAAAATGGTTAAGTAACCCACGAGCCCATTTGTTGTTGCTTTAAATTTAAATTAATGAAGAAAAGAATCACCATATTATCCGTTTTGTTTGTAGGGTTTTCGCAGTTTGCCTATTCACAGATTAAAGAAGAAAAACTTATTCTAGACCGAAAACGGGAGCCGGAAGTTCGTAACATCGAGAAGAAAAAAACATCTGTTGCGGTAGAGAAAAATTATCCTCCGGCAGAGAAGAAGACTGAAGATTCGCTTAATCTGCGCTATACAATTACCGATGTCCCGGCAGCATCTGATTTTAAGACGTCAACGATTCAAGGTGAAGATATTTCTCCGAAATTCGATGCAACCCACCAAAACAATTATTTCCAGGTGGGGATGGGAAATTACGGTAGAGTTTTAGCTGATGGTAATATCTCAACAGTTCTTGAAAATAATCTAGAAGTTGGGGCAGATTTGCATGTACTTTCGACGTCGGGTCTTAAGAAAGAATATCCTTGGAGCTCTAAACAAAATTCCGGTAATGTTTCTGCTTATTTAAATTCTTATGCAGAGAAAGGGAAGTTTAATGTAGTAGCAGATTACAGCCTTAATGATTATAACTATTATGGAATTTATGCTCTGAATCCTTCTTCTGAAACCGATTTAAGACAGAAAACCAATCGTTTTCAAGTGAATGCATTTTATGATCATTATAACAATGAAATCCTAAATGATATTAGAGTAAAATCGTCTTTTATGGGAGATTATTTTGACGCGAAAGAATCACAAGCGGAAATCCTTGCGAATCTGTCCAAGCACAGTATTTCTTTGATGGATGATTACACCATGAATGCCGATCTGGGGCTGGGCGTGGAAACACTCAATACCGATTTTAAAATTTTAAACCAAAATTCTACTCGTTATTTGAATGCTGAGATTTCGCCTAAAGTAACGTTTTATAAAGGAGATTCGTATTTGATGATTGGTTCAGACTTTTCCTTTCTCAATGGGAAATATAATAATACTCAATTGTCCGAGCAGCAGAAGTATAACAAGACGTATTGGTTTCCACAGGCTGAAGTCTTATTTGCAGCAGCACAGGAATTTAAATTCTATGCCGGGGTGAAGGGAGGTTTGCATTTGAACAGTTATGCTAACCTTTTAGAGCAAAATCCTTATTTGGTTGCAGACCAGGAACTTCGTCCAACTGAAACAAAATACAAAGGGTATATCGGAATTCGAGGTGATATCGATCAAACTTTAAAGTATGACTTTAACGCGGGATATGGTGAAGTAAAAGACATTATGTTTTTCCGTGCGAACAGCCTCTTTGATGAAAATGTTGATGCTAATAGAAATCCTTACGACTACGCAAATACTTTTTCAGCAACTTATGATAATGGAACTGTTAGTGAAGTAAACGCAAGTGTGCAGTATTTTCCCTTAGCGGATCTCGCCTTGCAGGCAGAAGCTAATTTCATAAAATACGATTTGGATCAGTACGAACATATTTACAATGTTCCGTTATTGCGTGCGTCGATTGGTGCAAATTATATGTTATTGCAAAAGAAATTGAATGTGGGGGCAAAGATGATTTTTGCTACCGACCGTACCACGAATTCCTTTTCTTACACAAACTCAGGGACTTCCCCAAATTACTTTATACCATCTGAGAATACCGATGATAAAGTGGGCGGATTTGCAGATTTAAATTTGTCGGCAGAGTATAAAATTCACAAAAATTTCAGTATTTTCGCACACGGAAATAACCTCTTGAACACCAATTATCAAACTTTTAAAGGATATAAAGTTTTGGGAGCACAGATTTTAGGGGGAGTGAAAATTTCTTTTTAAGTTATAAACTTAAGGCTGCGTAGTTCAACTGGATAGAATATCAGATTTCGGCTCTGAGGGTTGGGGGTTCGAATCCCTCCGCGGTCACACGAAAACGGCTAACTGTTAAAGTTAGCCGTTTATTTTTTCTATGTGTTTTCGAACCGTATTAATTGTTCGTAACGTTTAAAGTAACCTCGATGTTGTTTCTTGTGGCGTTAGAGTAGGGACAAACCTCATGTGCTTGGTTTACCAGTTTTTCAGCTTCTTCCTGAGAAACTCCCGGAACATTCACATTAAGTTCAACAGCTAAACCAAATCCTCCGTTATCGATTTGTCCAATGGCTACATCCGCCTTCACTGTTGTTGTCCCTGCCTCTGAACGAGATTTCTTAATCATAAGATTTAACGCACTGTCGAAGCATGCTGCGTATCCAGCTGCAAAGAGCATTTCTGGGTTGGTGTAATCATCGTTTTGCCCTCCAAGAGCTTTAGGAGTTCTAACATCCATTTCAAGGATGCCGTTGTCACTTTTTACATGTCCGTCGCGTCCGCCCGTTGCAGTAACGCTTGTTATGTACATTGCTTTCATATTGCTATTTTTTAATTTTGGTAATTAATTTGTCTAAAATTGTTTTTAAGGTTTTAATTTCCTCAATACTCAAATTTAATTGACTGGTTAACTGCTCCGGAACTACGCAAGCCTTTTGTTGCAGTTTATTTCCTTCCTCCGTTAAGAAAATTTCCACCACCCGTTCATCGTTTTTATTTCGTTTTCTTTCAAGATACCCCTTTACTTCCAACCTTTTTAAAAGGGGAGTAAGCGTACCACTGTCTAAAGTTAACTTAGCCCCAATCTGATTAACGGTTAAAGGCTGATTTTCCCATAAAACCATCATTACGAGATACTGAGGATACGTGATGTCCATTTCTTCAAGAAATGGGCGATACATCCCTGCAATTTCCTTGGCAATAAGATAAAAGGGAAAGCAGAGTTGCTCGTCAAGCTTTGGGGTGTGGCCGCTGTCAACCATATTAATTATTTTTTAATAATGAACTCCTCCATTGGGATGCGGACTTTCTTCATTTTAGATAGCCAGTCGTTTTCCTCATCACGGTATCCAAGATATAATAGGGTAACACTTTTCAGACCAAGTTCCTTTAATCCTAACACTTCATCTACAACTTCTGTACTGAAACCTTCTGCCGGTGTACTGTCAACCCTCAATTCAGCAGCCTGAGCCATCGCAAGACCCAATGCGATATAAGTTTGACGTGCGGTGTGTGCAAAATTCTGTTCCTGGGTTTGGTTAGAATATAAAATTTTCAGTTGGTCGGTATAGCTTCCAAATCTACCTCTAGGTAACTCACGAACATCGGTATGGTAATCATAAACTTTATCGATTTTCTCAGCTGAATAATCGTCCCAAGCCGCGAAAACCAATACATGAGAACAGTCTCTCATCACTTCAGGATTTAAGGCTCCTCTTACCATTTCTTCTTTCAACTGCTGATTTTCGACAACAATCACCCGGAATGGTTGTAGACCTGAAGAAGTGGGCGCTAATCTAGCTGATTCAAGAATTTTGTTTAGATCTTCTTCGCTTACTTTTTTAGTAGGATTATAGGCTTTCACCGCATGTCTCCACTTTAAATCTTCTATTAATGACATAATTTGTTTTTATTTGATGATGCAAATATAGTACAAAATTAAATTGTGTGCAATTTATTTCATTTAAACATAAAAAAACCACCTTTTGGTGGTTTTAATTTTATCCTAATTTCTTAGCGTCGGCTACGAATTGCTCTAGACCTTTATCGGTCAAAGGGTGGTTAAGTAAGTTTAGAATCGAAGCTAGAGGAGAAGTTACTACGTCAGCTCCAATCTTCGCACAGTTAATGATGTGCGTTGGTGAACGAATTGATGCCGCAAGAATCTCTGTATCGAACATATAATTATCGAAAATCACTCGAATTTCTTCAATTAAATTAAGTCCATCAACCGAAATATCGTCTAATCTACCTAAAAAAGGAGACACATAAGTTGCACCCGCTTTCGCAGCTAATAAAGCTTGTCCAGCCGAGAAAATGAGGGTACAGTTGGTTTTGATTCCTTTATCCGAGAAGTACTTCAAAGCACGTATTCCGTCCTTAATCATAGGGATTTTAACCACAATATTTGGATGAATGGCTGCCAACTCATCACCTTCTTTGATCATTTCTTCGTAAGTAGTGCTGAGAACTTCTGCAGAAATATCCCCTTCAACAATATCACAAATTGTTTTATAATGGTTGTTAATAGCTTCTTTCCCGCTGATTCCTTCCTTAGCCATCAACGTAGGATTAGTGGTTACCCCATCTAAAATTCCGAGGTTTTGTGCTTCTTTAATCTGGTCCAGATTAGCAGTGTCAATAAAAAATTTCATGTACTTTCATTTTGTGCAAAGGTAAGATTCTAAATACATTCCGCCTTAATGATTCTTAACAAATTCTACTTAACCTTCAATTCTTTCATTTTTAATTTCTTCCACAATATCTGGATCGAGAAGGGTAGAAGTATCACCAAAATTAGAGAAATCGCCTTCCGCAATCTTTCTTAGAATTCTTCTCATAATCTTGCCTGAACGGGTTTTTGGTAGCGCTGAAACAAATTGAATTTTATCCAGTTTAGCAATAGGACCTACTGTATCACTGATTACTTGATTAATCTCTTTTCTAAGATTGTCCCGATCCCTGCTTTCTCCAATATCTTTAAGAATTACGTAGCCATACAGCGCGCTTCCTTTTATATCGTGTGGATAACCAACGATTGCAGATTCAGCTACGGCAGGGTGCTGGTTAATGCTGTCTTCGATAGGCGCCGTACCTAAATTATGCCCTGAAACGATGATCACATCATCAACACGCCCGGTTATTCGGTAGTATCCCACTTCATCTCTTAATGCACCATCTCCGGTAAAATACTTTCCTGGAAATGCTGTGAAGTAGGTTTCCTTGTAACGTTGATGATCGCCCCAAATCGTTCTTGCGATGCCCGGCCAAGGATAACGGATACACAGATTACCATCAACCTGGTTTCCCGTAATTTCATTTCGCTTATCATCCATTAAAACCGGCTGAATGCCCGGTAACGGAAGGGTAGCGTAGGTTGGTTTTGTTGGGGTTACAAATGGTATTGGGGAGATCATAATTCCACCAGTTTCCGTTTGCCACCAAGTATCAACAATGGGGCACTTTTTCTTTCCAACATGATCATTAAACCAATGCCAAGCTTCATCATTAATTGGTTCTCCCACAGAGCCAATTACGCGTAAACTTGATAAATCATGTTTTTCTACCCATTCGTAAGATTCTTTCGCTAAAGAACGGATGGCTGTCGGTGCGGTGTAAAACTGAGTGATTTTATGCTTCTCAATCACCTCCCAAAAACGGTCTGGCTCCGGATAAGTGGGCACACCCTCAAATATAACAGTAGTCCCGCCATTAGCAAGCGGTCCGTATAAGATGTACGAATGTCCCGTAATCCAACCGATATCTGCCGTACACCAGTAAATGTCATTTTCGCGATAATTAAAAACATTCTTAAAGGTGTACGCAGTGTAAACCATGTAACCAGCACAGGTGTGCAGCATACCTTTTGGTTTGCCCGTTGAGCCTGAAGTATATAGAATAAATAAAGGATCTTCCGCATCCATAATTACGGAGACAAAATCAGTGGGTGCTTTTTCGTAAAGTGGTTCAAGCCAAAGGTCACGTCCTTCTTTCATTTTCACTTCACCACCGGTTCTTTTAACAACCAAAACATTATCTACTGTTGGACATTTCTCAACAGCTTCATCAATAATTCCCTTTAGATCAATTGCTTTACTCCCACGATAACTTCCATCAGAACAAACGATAAGTTTAGCACCACAGTCATTAACCCTCGAAGTTACTGCGGATGCCGAAAAGCCAGCGAAAATAACTGAATGTACAGCACCTAAACGAGCACACGCTAACATAGTTACCGCCAATTCCGGGATCATTGGTAGATAGATGCACACCCGATCACCTTTTTGAATTCCCAAATCTCTTAGTACGTTAGCCATTTTACAAACTCTATCCCGAAGTTCAGTATAGGTGATGTACTGAGCCTCTTCTTGAGGATTGTTAGGCTCCCAGATGATGGCTGTCTTATCGCCACGGCTGTTTAAATGACGGTCAATACAGTTTTTAGTGATATTAAGTTTAGCATTTTTGAACCACTTTATCTGCGCTTCCTGCATATCATAATCAACTACTTTGCTCCATCGCTGGTACCACACAAAATTTTCATCGGCAATCTTATCCCAGAATTTCTTCGGATTCTTAATCGATTTTTTATACTGTTTAAAATAATCTGGGAGATTGTCAATAAAGTAATTCTTCATATTTATTAGGATTTAGATCTTAAATTTAAAAATATTTTTTGAATGTTTAATTTTTAAAAAGAAATTAGTTCGGTCAAATTTTCGTTTTTCAGATTAAAGTTCTATCTTTGCAGACAATGAAATCCACATTTCCTTTAGACGATGTACAATTTGGCAGCGATGCCGGACACAACAATATTTATTTTATTTAACGAAGTCATTTTGGCTTCGTTTTTTTTTGACTCAAATTAAAGAAGTATGCTTACAACCACCGATTTAACTGTAGAAAAAATTAACACTTTACTGAAGACCGCCGATGAGTTTTCGAAAGGTAAAATACTTCGTGCCCAAAACGATATTTTCGTCTCAAATCTATTTTTTGAAGACAGCACCAGAACAAAAACGAGCTTCCATATTGCAGAAAAAAAACTGGGGTTGGGAGTTATTCCTTTTGATGTTAGCGCAAGTTCTGTAAACAAAGGAGAATCTCTTTACGATACAGTAAAAACATTGAAAAGTTTAGGGACTGATTTATTGGTAATTAGACACAGTAAAGAGCGTTTCTACGATGAACTTAAAAATATTGACATCCCACTTATTAATGCAGGGGATGGAACCGGAAATCACCCTTCTCAAACCCTTTTAGATCTAATGACCATTCAACAAGAGTTTGGTAAATTTAAAGGTCTTAAAATTGGGATCGTGGGAGATGTAAAGCATAGTAGAGTTGCAAAATCTAATGCTGACGCACTCAGGAAGTTAGGCGCAAAAGTGTATTTTTCGGGACCGGAAAAATGGTTTGATGAAGGCACCATCATTAATGGTACCTATCTTTCCATCGACGATCTTGTAAAAGAAGTTGATGTGTTGATGTTGTTGAGAATTCAACACGAAAGACACGGCGAAAAAATGAAGTTATCATTGTCAAGCTATCATGCAAAGTTTGGTTTAACGGTGGCTCGCGAAAAAATGATGAAGGATAATGCCATCATTATGCATCCTGCACCGATTAATCGAGGGGTAGAAATCGCCGACGAATTGGTAGAATGTAAACGCTCACGAATTTTCAAGCAAATGGAAAACGGGGTTTATGCACGTATGGCCATATTAAAAACCGAATTAGAAACAAAAGGACACCTATTTAAATAAAAGCCAAGAGGTTTATCCAATAAATAAGAATGAAAAAGAAGTTAATATTAGAATCTGGAGAAGTTTTTCACGGCGAAGGTTTCGGAACGAACCTTGAGACTGAAGGGGAAGTAGTCTTCAATACCAGCATGACAGGATATCAGGAATTAATTTCTGATCCTTCCTACTGCGGACAAATCGTATGTATGACGTATCCGTTGATCGGAAACTATGGCATTAACCGTGATGATTACGAAAGTATTGAACCTGCTATTAAAGGTTTAATCGTGAAAGAACTTTGCGATTATCCATCGAACTTCCGTAATCAACTCAATTTGGATGAGCTTTTCAAATCTAAAAAACTTTCTGGGATTTCAGGGATTGATACACGGAGACTTACCCGAGTTCTCCGAAATTCTGGAGTAGCAAAAGGCAAAATCGTTTCCGATGAAAGAAATGATGATGAAGTAATCAATGAATTAAAAAACACTGAGTTCCCAACCAACCAGGTGAGTTCGGTTTCTACCAAAACTTCTTATGCAAGTCCAGGACGGGGTTTGAATGTAGTTCTGGTAGATTTCGGTTCTAAACTTGGGATTCTTCGAGAACTGACCCAACGCGATTGTGATGTGAAAGTAGTTTCTCAAAATGTAACTGCCGAAGAAATATTATTGATGAATCCAGATGGGGTGATGCTCTCTAACGGTCCCGGTGATCCAGAAGATGTTAAAGGCGCATCAGAACTTATTAGTGGACTTTTGGGAAAAGTTCCGATTTTTGGAATTTGCTTAGGCCATCAGTTAATTGGTTTGGCTTGCGGTGCTAAAACATTCAAATTGAAATTTGGTCACCGCGGAGGAAATCATCCGGTGCTCGATCTCGAGAAGAATAAAGTGGCCATCACTTCACAAAATCACGGATATGCTGTGGATCAAGAAAGTTTGAAAAATACAAACCTTATTGAAACCCATATTGCCTTAAATGACCGTACTAATGAAGGTTTGAAACACAAAATTCACCCTTGTTTCTCCGTTCAATATCACCCGGAAGCGAGTCCAGGTCCTGAAGATGCCAATTATTTATTTGATGACTTCATCGAAATGATGCAGGCTTTCAAAAATAAAGAAGTAAAAGCCGCAAGTTTATAATTTAATTCAGGAATTTAATATTAGAGTTAATCTCTACGATCTAATCAAAAATGAAAAGAAACGACATAAAAACAATCTTAGTTATCGGTTCCGGACCAATTATCATCGGACAGGCGGCAGAGTTTGACTATGCAGGTACACAAGCCTGTTTGTCTCTTCGGGAAGAGGGTTACAAGGTAATTCTGATTAACTCTAACCCGGCAACTATTATGACCGATGTGGAAATTGCAGACAAAGTTTATATTGAACCAATCTCACTGCAGTTTGTAAGTCATATTATTAGAAAAGAAAGACCTGACGCACTTCTACCGACATTAGGTGGACAAACAGGATTAAATATGGCCGTTGAACTGGAGAAATCCGGAGTTCTAGAGGAATGTAAAGTAGAAGTTTTGGGGACTAAGCTTTCGGCAATTAATCAGGCTGAAGACCGTGATTTATTCCGCGAATTAATGCGCGAATTAAATGAACCGGTACCAGAATCTGATATTGTAAACACCGTACAAGGTGCGTTAGAATTTGCTCAAAATATTGGTTATCCGGTAATTGTTCGTCCTGCTTTTACGATGGGAGGCACCGGCGGAGGTATTGCGAATAATGAAGAAGAATTAAAAGAAATCGCGGCCTTCGGCTTGAAATATTCTCCGGTTACGCAATGTTTAATTGAAAAATCAATTGCGGGATTTAAGGAAATTGAGTACGAGGTGATGCGTGATAAAAACGATAACGCAATCGTGGTATGTAACATGGAGAACATCGACCCTGTTGGTGTGCACACGGGAGACTCCATCGTTGTTGCACCTTCTCAGACTTTATCGGATCGTGAATATCAAATGCTGAGAAATTCTTCTCTGAAAATTATTCGCGCACTGGGAATTGAAGGCGGCTGTAACGTACAGTTGGCACTCGATCCTCATTCTTTTAACTACTATATCATTGAAGTAAATCCAAGGGTTTCCCGTTCCTCAGCTTTGGCGTCTAAAGCAACCGGGTATCCTATCGCAAAGATTGCTGCAAAAATTGCAGTGGGGTTAACGCTCGATGAAATCATGAATCCTGTCACAGGTAAGACTTATGCATGTTTTGAGCCTGCTCTGGATTACGTGGTGACGAAATTCCCAAGATTTCCATTCGATAAATTTGAGACCGCTGATAGAAGACTTTCTACTCAGATGAAAGCCACTGGTGAAGTAATGGCGGTGGGAAGAAATTTTGAAGAATCTTTAAATAAAGCAATTCGTTCACTCGAAACAGGTTTGAGACATATTGGTCTAAAAACCAAGCAAGCAAAAGCTTTAACTGAAGAAGAAATTGAAAGAAGAATACGTGTTTGTGATGATGAAAGATTGTTCATCATCGGTGATGCGCTTAGACGCGGATACGATTGGGAGAAAATTGTGGAGTGGAGCAAAATTGATAAATTCTTCATCTGGAAAATCAAAAAACTGATTGATTTTGAAAAGACAATTTCTGAAAATACCTTCAACGCCGAAGTTCTTCGGGATGCTAAAAAATTAGGATTTTCCGATCTTCATATTGCGTATTTGTGGAATTCTGATCAAAAGAAAATTTTTGAATTCAGAAAAGAGCAGAATATCATGCCGGTGTACAAAATGGTCGATACCTGCGCTGCTGAATTTGAGAGTGAAACTCCATATTTCTACGGAACGTATGAAGAAGAGAACGAAAGTATCCCTTCAGACCGTGATAAAATCATCGTCCTTGGTTCTGGGCCAATTCGTATCGGGCAAGGGGTTGAATTCGATTACGCAACAGTTCATTCGGTTTGGGCAATAAAGGAGCTCGGTTACGAAGCGATTATCATTAACAATAACCCAGAAACGGTTTCTACGGATTTTTCGATCTCTGATAAACTCTATTTTGAACCGCTGACGGAAGAAGATGTGATGAACATTATTGAACTGGAGAAACCAAAAGGAGTGGTGGTTCAGTTCGGAGGTCAAACGGCAATCAATTTAGCTGATAAATTAGCGGCACATGGCGTACAGATTTTAGGTACTTCTTTAGAAGATCTCGATCGAGCTGAGAACCGTAATAAATTTGAGGCGGCATTACAAGAACTGGGGATTCCTCAGCCTTTGGGTAAAACCTGTTTCACAAAAGAAGAAGCATTAGTTATTGCTCAAGAAATTGGTTTCCCGGTATTAGTTCGGCCAAGTTATGTATTGGGAGGGCGTGCTATGGAAATCGTTTACGACGAAAAGGATTTGAGTCACTATATGACCAATGCAGTGAAAGAAAACTCCGAACATCCAATCTTGATCGACCGTTATTTGACAGGTACCGAAGTAGAGATTGATGCAATTTCTGATGGAGAAACCGTTGTCATTCCGGGGATAATGGAGCATATCGAAAGAGCCGGAGTTCACTCTGGAGACTCTATCGCAGTTTATCCACCACAGCACCTAACTCAGACTCAAATAGATACCTTAATTGATTATACTCAGCGTTTAGCGAAAGGACTAAATGTTATCGGTTTGATGAATATTCAATATGTGCTTTCGGACGGAGAAGTTTTTGTAATTGAAGTTAACCCTAGATCGAGTAGAACAGTTCCATTCTTGTCAAAGATTACAGAGATCCCAATGGCAAACTTGGCTACGAAAGCTATTTTAGGACAAAAACTGAAAGACTTAGGATACGAAAATGGTTTAGCCCCGGTAAAAGATGGGATCTTCGTAAAAGTTCCGGTGTTTTCATTCTCTAAACTTGCGAAAGTAGACATCTCTCTAGGACCAGAAATGAAGTCTACGGGAGAAGTTATGGGTAAAGATACCACACTTGAAAAGGCTCTTTACAAAGGACTGATTGGTGCCGGTAACAAAGTTCCGTTACATGGGGCAATTCTTTTCACGGTGGCAGATAAACATAAAGAAGATGCGTGCGAATTAGCGCGTCGTTTTCAGGAAATTGGCTTCCGAATTTGGGCGACTGAAGGTACTGCAAAGTATTTTGAAGAAAACGGAGTTCATACCAAGATTGGTTACAAAATTGGGGAGGAAGATGTCAACCTTATTGATCTTATTCAGAAAGGGAAAGTTCAATACGTAGTCAACACTACCACAAAAGGAAAACAAGCAGAACGTGACGGATTCCAGATTAGAAGAACATCGGTAGAAAACGGAGTACCTTGTTTAACTTCAATAGACACGGTGGAAGCCATTCTCAAAGTAATCGAAAGCATGAGTTTCAAAATGGAAATGATGTAGAATCTCTGACAAAAAATTATTAATCCTGTAAGATATCTTTACGGGGTTATTTTTTGCCTTGAACATAAGAAACTCTTAACCATAGCTTGTTCTATTTTAAAAATTCTATATCTTTAAATGATAAAATATTAAAAATGAAAAAACTACTAGTTACCGCATTTATTATTTCGTCTCTAAACGTTTATTCCCAGATGATGTTGCCGGCCGCAAGTCCCCGACAAAAAATAGAACAACAATTTTCTACCTCAAAAATTACGGTTGATTATGGAAGACCAGGCGTGAAAGGAAGAAAAATCTTTGGCGAATTGGTTCCTTATAACAAAATCTGGCGAGCCGGAGCAAATTCTTCAACGAAAATTACGTTCGATCAGCCGGTGAGTTTTGGTGGAAAAACCGTGCCCGCAGGAACTTATGGTTTATTTGTTTTGCCCACAGAAAAAGACTGGAAATTAATTCTCAATAAAGATTCTCAACAGTGGGGAGCTTTCGCTTACGACGAAAAACTCAATGTGGCGGATGTTACTGTCCCAGTTCAGAAGAGCACTGAAAAAGCAGAGTGGTTTGAAATTGATTTGACTCCGGTGGACGATTTCTCAACCAACCTTACCATTAAATGGGACGATGTAAAAGTGAACACCACCATCAACGTAGCTAATGCAGCTGCTACCACAAAAATTATCGATAAGCTAAAAGAGATTCGGCAAATCGAAAGAGAAGCAAGCAAAAAATAGATAAGAAGTCCAGCATAAGGCTGGATTTTTTTATGGAAAAATAGTTGTTAAATTTTCGGTTGTAAACTCAAATCAATACCATTACATTTGATTAAATTTTCATCATGGAATTATCTCCAGAAATAATGTACAAAGCTTCTTTAGACCGGGATCCAGACTTCGAAGGGGTCTTTTGGCTGGCCGTAAAAACAACAGGCATTTTCTGTCGACCTGTTTGTCGTGCCCGAAAACCTAAATTGGAAAATGTGGAATTCTTCACGTCCATTAAAGACGCAATGAACAATGGCTATCGAGGTTGTAAAGTATGTAAACCACTTGAAAATCCGGAGCAGACACCAGAGTATATTCAAAGTATACTTAATGAGCTAAATATAAATCCAGAGACTAAAATAACAGATCAAACTTTATATGATCGAGGGATTGATCCTGCAAGCATTCGGCGTTGGTTTCAAAAAAATCACGATATTACTTTTCATGCTTTCCAGAGAACTCACCGACTTAATGCAGCCTTCAAAAAACTCAATGATGGACAATCGGTTATAGAAACAGCAATAGAATCGGGCTTTGAAAGTCTTAGCGGTTTCACAGAGAGTTTCAAGAATACTTTTGGGATTTCAGCAAGTTCAACTTCGCAGCGAAATGTAATTGATTTAAAAAGATTGGAAACTCCGCTTGGCCCTATGCTCGCTGCGGCCGATCAAAATGGAATATGTTTATTGGAATTTGGTGAAAGAAAAACGCTGCAAAACACCTTGCTAAATTTGGCTAAAGTTCATCATGCGATTATTATCTGGGGAGAAAATCCCTATTTCGAGTTGTTACAGAAAGAACTCAATTTATATTTTGAGGGCAGATTAAAAATTTTTACTGTCCCGCTTTCGTTTCATGGGACAGCTTTTCAAAAGCAAGTTTGGTCTGCTCTCCAACAGATTCCTTATGGAGAAACCTGGAGCTACCGCAAACAAGCAGAATTTTTAGGAAGTGCAAAGAAAGTCCGGGCCGTAGCCAATGCCAATGGGTTGAACAAGATTGCAATTCTAATTCCCTGTCATCGCGTTATCGGCACCAATGGAACGCTCACAGGCTATGCTGGAGGAATTTGGAGAAAACAAAAGCTTTTGGAACTGGAGAAGTCAATTCTACTTTAAATTTATTCTTCAATTATTGGCAAAATAGGTTCTAACCTGATAAAAATTATAATAGAATCATTTAAATTGAAGATTAAATATGCTTCATTTCTTTTCTGTTCAGCAATAAAATCGTAATTTGGGACAACTAAAAGAAATAAAAATGTCCCAAAACTCCGATCAATACGGTATCAAACAAGCGCTTAAAAATTTAGGAATTTCCGAGAAAAATCTGGGGGTTTCTACTGGAGGTGAATATTTTGCTAACGGCGATTTACTCGAAAGCTATTCTCCCACGGATGGTAAACTTATTGCAACGGTGGTCACAGGAAATGCAGTTGATTATGAGACTGCAATCGCGGAAGCACAAAATGCTTTCAAGGAATTTCGCTTGATGCCCGCTCCCAAAAGAGGAGAATTGGTTCGTCAATTTGGTCTCAAACTACGAGAATATAAAGATGATTTAGGAAAACTTGTTTCCTATGAAATGGGGAAATCCTTGCAAGAAGGTTTGGGTGAAGTGCAAGAAATGATTGACATCTGTGATTTTGCAGTTGGACTGTCACGTCAACTTCACGGTTATACCATGCATTCCGAACGTCCTGGTCACCGCATGTATGAACAATATCATCCCCTAGGAATTGTCGGCATTATTTCGGCTTTTAATTTTCCGGTTGCTGTTTGGTCGTGGAATACGGCTTTGGCTTGGATTTGTGGAAATGTTACTGTTTGGAAGCCTTCTGAAAAGACAGCATTGTGTGCAATTGCTTGTCAAAATATCATTTCTGAAGTCCTAAAAGATAACAACATGCCTCTAGGAATTTCCACTATGCTTGTAGGTGATCATATGGTGGGCGAAAAATTAGTCAAGGATAAGAAGGTTGCTTTAGTTTCCTTTACAGGTTCTACAAAAGTTGGCCGTGAAGTAGGCAAAAATGTAGCAGAACGCTTCGGTAAATCAATCTTAGAACTGGGAGGAAATAACGCCATCATTATTACTGAAAACGCCGACTTAAATATGTCTATTATTGGTGCAGTCTTCGGAGCAGTAGGTACTGCAGGGCAAAGATGTACTTCAACAAGGAGATTAATTATTCACGAATCAGTATATGAGGATGTCAAGAATCGCTTAGTGAAAGCCTATGCACAATTAAAAATAGGTAATCCGTTGGACGAAGCAAATCATGTTGGTCCGCTCATCGATAAAGATGCCGTTCAACAATATCTAGATTCCATTGAAAAATGTAAAGCTGAAGGAGGAACCTTCGTTGTTGAAGGAGGGGTATTAGAAGGTGAAGGATTTGAATCCGGATGTTACGTAAAACCATGCATTGCAGAAGTTGAAAACTCTTATGAAATTGTTCAGCACGAAACTTTTGCACCAATTTTATACCTTATTAAGTACAAGTCTATAGACGAGGCTATTGAAATTCAGAATGATGTTCCTCAAGGTTTGAGTTCTGCGATTATGACACAAAATCTACGTGAAGCCGAGTTGTTTTTATCGCATGCAGGTTCAGATTGCGGAATTGCCAATGTTAATATCGGAACATCAGGAGCCGAAATTGGAGGTGCTTTCGGAGGAGAAAAAGAGACCGGTGGAGGACGAGAGTCGGGTTCGGATGTATGGAAATACTACATGCGACGTCAAACAAACACCATAAACTATACAACTAGTCTGCCTTTGGCCCAAGGGATTAAATTTGATTTGGACGGAGGTGAAACTGATGCCGTTTAAAAATTAAAAAACTTCTAACTAAATACTATGGATAATACTTCAGCAACTTCTCTGGCTCCTAATGAAGTCAGACAGACACTCTCAAAGCATTTACTCGCTGACGGCTTCGATTTTGTGATGGATATTGAAAAATCTCACGGAAGCTGGATTCACGATCGAAACACAGGAAGAGAGTTTCTTGATATGTTTTCAATGTTTGCATCGGCTTCAATTGGGTACAATCACCCTTATCTTTTAGAGAAAACAGAATGGTTAGGGAAGATGGCAATTAACAAACCTACGCTTGCCGATGTTTATTCACAAGAATTTGCAGATTTTATGGAAGTCTTTTCACGGGTTGCAATGCCGGAAGAATTACAAAATGTATTCTTCATTGAAGGCGGAACTCTAGCAGTCGAAAATGCAATGAAGGCTTGTTTCGATTGGAAGACGAGGAAAAATTTCGAGAAAGGTTTAGATATAGAAGCGGGGATCTGTATTCACTTTAAGCAAGCCTTTCACGGACGAAGTGGCTATACCTTAAGTTTAACCAATACCTCTGATCCAAGAAAACATCAATACTTCCCGAAATTCGACTGGCCAAGAATTATTAATCCGTATTTGACTTTTCCGATTACCGACGAAAATCTTGAAGAGACCATCAAAAATGAACAATTAGCTTTACTGCATATTCAGGAAGCGCTTATCACCAATCCGGATCAGGTTGCGTGTATTATTATTGAACCTATACAGGCAGAAGGCGGAGACAACCATTTCAGAGACGAATTTTTCACTGGTTTAAGAAATCTTTGTGATGAAAATGAAGTTTTATTGATTTTTGATGAAGTACAAACAGGTATCGGAATAACAGGTAAAATGTGGGCGTTCGAACATTTTACAGCGAAACCGGACATCATTTCATTTGGCAAAAAAACGCAAGTTTGTGGAGTCTTAGCGAATCGCGAAAAGTTCGACGAAGTACCAAAAAATGTTTTTAGAGAAAGCTCCAGAATAAATTCTACATTTGGCGGAAATTTTGTTGATATGTTACGCTTTCAACTCGTTTTGGAAGTAATTGAGAAAGAAAATCTAGTAGAAAACGCTGCAGAAGTTGGCTACTTTTTATTAGAGCAATTGCAAAAACTTCAAGAAAAATATCCTCAAAAATTTAGCAATGCGCGCGGCAGAGGCTTAATGTGTGCGATTGATTTGCCTACCGGTGAGGAACGTGATCAATTAAGACAGATCCTGTATGATTCTGGATTAATAATTCTGGGCTGCGGAAGTCGTTCGATACGATTTCGTCCTCATTTGAATGTAAGTAAAGTTGAAATCACTAAAGCCATAGAAATAATTGAACAAAATATTGAAAAGCTTTGATATGATTGCACAAATGGAGGTAATTTAGCATAAATATTAAACTTTAATAAAATTTAACATTAAATTACGAACATTATTTTATAAATTTATAACTGAAAATTGAAAATAGAAATGGAAAGAGAAACGAGAGTATCAGTTTTTGAAAGTGAAAAACCAGCAGAAATCCAATTAATTAAATCTAAATTAGAAGCTCAGGACATTCAGTCGTTCGTTAATGACAAATATATGTCTTTTACGACAACGCCTACAGCAAATACTGTGAGATTAATGGTTAATCTTCAGGACGAGAAAAAGGCCTTTGAAGTAATTGATGAATATTTAAAGCAAACCGATTTAGATCTTTCTTTGAACCCCTAAAACCTATATCATAGTTTTAAATTTTACGTTTTACAGAAAACCGGAGTTATTTCAACTCCGGTTTTTTATGGACTAACAATTTCTTACAGTTTGTCTCTCATTAATTTAATGAACACTGATGGCTTCATGTCAAACTTTCTACGGAAATTGGCTGAAAAATTTTCTGCGCTGGAAAAACCAGCAATGGAAGCTAATTCCTTCACATCCATATTGATGTACTTAACATCATTTTTCAGCAAACCGATTAAATAATCTAATCGTAAATCGTTAATGTATAAAGTGAAATTTTTGTCTTTATAAGTATTAATAATTTTGGAAAAATAGGTAGAGTTGGTGCCGAGTTCTTCACTAAGTAGTTTTTGTGAAATTTGTGGGTCGAGGTACTTATTTTCCTTTTCAAAAAGGTCCAGCTGTTTCAGGATGTTCTCCACAAATAAAGGATTTAAACCAGGAATTTTATTATAATATTCGTAATCAAACTCTTTTCGTTGAGGGGCAGAGATGATGTTAACGCTTTCTTGCTCACTATCGGTCGGTTCAGGCTCAATGCTTTGACTGGCGAGAATTTCTTCAAACCTTTCCTTATAGTTTTGATTTTCTCTGTAGATTCTAATTCCGAAAAAGACAAAGCCACCAACGATCACAATTAAAAGTCCAATAAAAATAATTCGCTGATTTTGCAGACTGCTTTCAATACGATTTTTTTCTGCCACTAGTTTTTTGGTATCGTATTCTTTTACGATTCTTTGATACAGATATTTATAATTCTTTTCATAGGAGCGGTCAAGGAACATCAGTTTATTAATGTACTCCAGTTGTTTCTCCGTATTACCGATGGAATTGTAATATTTAATCAGGATTTCGTAGGCAGATCGAAATTGTGGATCAAGTTTTTTAGTTTTCGTATAATGTTTATCGATTTCTTCAAGATATTTTACCGCCAACTGCTTTTTGCCCGTTTGCCAGTAGGAGAGGCCTAAATAATAAACCTCTGTTATATGAGTCCATTGATCATTATAGAGTTGGATGGCTTGTGATAATTTGGATATCGCAGTGTTGTAATCTTTTTTATAATAAGCATTTGTTCCTTGAGAGGAAACGAAATAAGGTCGATATTGTTCGAGCTTATTTGTATTAATATAATTAAATGCCTCATTTAATAAGGCTTTATTCTCCTCAAAAGCCCTCAGCCTTGTATTAGAATCTATTAAACTCATTAATGAGTATAAATAATACATCTCATAATTCTTGCCTAAAGCAGATTTATTGTGCAAGTTATTTTTAAAAAACTCTAAGCATACCAATAACTCTTTTTTCGCATCTGCATATTGACCCAAATAAATTTTATTTTGGGCGATGATATAAATGGTTTTATTATAGATATATTCGTTACCTGACTGCTGAGAAAGTTTATTTGCTACTAAAATATCCTCCAAGGCATTTTGATAATCTTCCTCTGCCATATTAATATTACCTCTATTTAAATAGGCATCTATTAATATTTTATTTTGATTAGATAGCTTTGCAGTATTTAAGGCACTGTCAGCATACTTTATATTAATGGGATATTTACTGCCGATACTTGCATACCTGAAAGCATAGAATAAAGCTTCAATATTTTGCTCATTTTTGGACTTTTCTATATATAACTGTATAAGATTCCACATTTTAGTAGAATCACTATTATACATATCTATTCTTTTTTCAATCTCCTCATTGCTTAAATTGATGTTTTTTTGTTGCTGAGAACTTATTAAAACAGACAAAAACAGTAAAATGAAAGTGTAGTGAGAAAATATTCTTGGTATTAGCATAAACTATTAAGTAAATGATTAACAGCTAGATAAATCATTTTTCGTCATTCGGTTTACAATAATACAGTATTTTTTTTAAAATTATGCTTCGAAATTTAAGAAAACGGGGTTATTTTTTAAAAATCACGAGTAAAATTATTTGCATTGCGAAGTTCATAGGACATACATTTGTAAAAATTAAACACATGAAAAAATTTACAATCCTTACAGCAGTAGTTTTTAGTATTATATCATTAAATTCCTGCAGACAACCAGATGAAGCTTTATCACCAATGGAATCCGCAACATTAAAGAAAATCCAAGATTCCAGCAACGCAGCTCAAGCTCCAAAAGATGATGATTCATCTAATTTAGAAGCTGATGGCGAATTATTACCACCACCAAAAAAATAACCCACTAAACTAGAATATTTTTTTTTCATCATTTGTGTTTTGGTTCTTCCGCGTGTGTTTAGCGGAAGAACCTTTTTTATTATCGCTATAAATGAGAAAAATAAACAACTTTCATTATTTTCGTACCTTTGAAAAATAATCACAATTTATGGACAGTACCTATATCGAAACGCAACAAATATCATTTCAGGATTTTAAAAATTCTGTCATTCAGGATTATAAATTAGGTAGAATATCTCGGGAGATGTCTTATTTAGGCCGTCGCGAAGTTCTAACAGGAAAAGCGAAATTCGGAATATTTGGAGATGGTAAAGAATTGCCGCAGTTGGCAATGGCTAAAGTTTTCAAAAACGGGGACTTCCGCTCAGGATATTATCGCGATCAAACCTTTGCTTTAGCCATCGATGCGGTTACTGTTGAGAGTTTCTTCGCACAGCTATATGCTGATACTAGCATCGAGCGCGAACCTGCTTCTGCCGGAAGACAAATGAATGGTCATTATGCAACACGAAGCTTAAATGAAGACGGTTCTTGGAAAAATCTCATGGAGCAAAAGAATATCTCTTCTGATATATCACCAACCGCCGGTCAAATGCCTAGATTGTTAGGTCTGGCAATGGCTTCTAAAGTATATAAAACGGTGTCTTTCGACGGCTCTGAAAAGTTCTCTAACCAAGGAAACGAAGTTGCGTTCGGTACCATTGGTGACGCATCGACTGCGGAAGGTCATTTCTGGGAATCGTTAAATGCAGCTTGCGCTTTACAGGTTCCAATGATTGTTTCGATCTGGGATGATGGTTATGGGATTTCGGTTCCTACTCAAAACCAACGTGCAAAGGCAGATATCGCTGAAATGCTTTCTGGATTTCAAAGAAAAGAAGGAGAAAACCAAGGTTGTGAAATTATTCAAGTTAAGGCCTGGGATTATCCTTCACTATTAGATGCCTATGCACGAGCCGAGCATTTTGCGCGCACTGAAAGTGTTCCGGTGGTTGTACATGTGGTAGAAGTTACCCAACCTCAAGGTCACTCCACCTCAGGTTCTCATGAGAGATATAAAAATGAAGAAAGACTGAAATGGGAAGGTGAGTATGATGGCTTAAATAAATTCCGTGAATGGATTTTAGATTATTCAATCGAAATTGAAGGAAATGAAGAGCTTTTAGCAACTGCGGAAGAATTAGATCAAGTTGATGAGGAGGCTAAAAAATTCGTAAAAGAAGGTCAGAAAAAAGCTTGGGAAAATTATCAAAAACCAATTACAGAGCTGAAAGCAAGTGTGCTGCCGTTGGTTGAAGCTCTAAAAACTTTACATCCTGAGATCTCGGTTGAACTTGAAAAGTTCAGTAAAATCATTTCAGTTGCTAAGAAAGATATTTTCCATTTGATGCGTAAAGCGTTACTAATTTCTCGTGGTCAGAATTCTTCTGAAAGAGATGCATTGGCTCAAAAATATCAGGAAGTTTTTGGGATCGAAAAGGAGAATTATTCTTCACATTTGTATTCACAATCTGAATGGAAAGCTACAAATGTCAAGGAAGTAGCTCCAGTATTAAGTGAAGGATCAGAAATCGTTGACGGACGCGTTGTGGTTCGTAATAATTTCGATAAGATATTTGAAAAGTATCCTGAAACACTAGTATTTGGCGAAGATTCCGGAAATATTGGTGATGTTAACCAAGGTCTAGAAGGTTTGCAGGAGAAATATGGAGAGCTTCGCGTTGCCGATACCGGTATTCGTGAAGCCACTATTTTGGGACAAGGGATTGGAATGGCAATGCGTGGTTTACGACCAATTGCTGAAATTCAGTATTTAGATTATATTTTGTACTGCCTTCAGGGGATGAGTGACGATCTTGCCACTGTACAATATAGAACACGAGGCGGACAAAAAGCCCCTGTAATTATACGAACTCGTGGACACCGGCTGGAAGGTGTTTGGCATTCTGGTTCACCGATGGCTGGTATCATCAATCTTTCGAAAGGGATCTTGGTTTTAGTCCCTCGAAATCTGACTAAAGCTGCGGGATTCTATAATACCATGCTTCAAAGTGATGAGCCAGCGGTAATTGTAGAATGTTTGAATGGATACCGACTCAAAGAAAAGCAGCCGGATAATTTAGGAGAATTTACGGTACCAGTGGGCAAGATTGAAGTTACAAAAGAAGGCTCCGATGTGACTTTAGTAACATATGGATCTACGTGGAGATTGGTAATGGAAGCAGCCGAAGAATTAGAAAAGATCGGGATTTCCGCAGAAGTTATTGATGTTCAGTCCTTAATTCCGTTCGACCTTACGAACGAAATTGCAGAAAGTGTTAAGAAAACGAATCGATTGGTAGTAATCGATGAAGATGTAGAGGGTGGTACTTCTGCGTTCATTATGCAGCAAGTACTGGAAAAACAGAAAGCTTTCAGATATCTGGATGCATATCCGCTAACCATTTGTGCAGAAAATCACCGTCCAGCGTATGCGAGCGATGGAGATTATTTCTCAAAACCTAGTGTGGATGATATGGTAGAGAAAGTTTATGCGATGTTCCATGAAAACAATCCTCAAAACTTTCCTAAAATTTAAATAGTAAGAGCGGGCTTAAAGCCCGCTTTTTTGTTGCAAATTTTAATGCATGATTTTTGGACTTCCACATGAAAAATTTATTATGAGAAAATACTTATTACTCGCCAGCGCAACCCTAATTATGCTATCATGTGGGGATAACAAGGAAAAAGTTAGTTCCGAGGATCATATTATTCATTCTAATAAGGATTCAATACACAGTAGCAGTAAGAATGAAATGGTTTCGGCAATGAAAGAAATGATGGAAGAGATGCATCAGCAAAAACCTACTGGAAATATTGATTCAGATTATGCGAATATGATGTCCGATCATCATGAAGGTGCAGTAGAGATGTCTGAAATTTTACTTCAAAAAAGTTCAAATAGTGATTTGAAATCTTTTGCACAAAAGGTAATTAATGCTCAGAATAAAGAAATTGATTTACTTGATCGCTATGATGATTTAACAACAAAATCTCCTGAAAGCGGAAAATTCCAGAAAGAAATGATGGCAACCATGGCACCTATGATGAATTCCAAGATTCCAGTACATCATAATATTGATAAAGATTATGTTCAGCAGATGATTCCGCATCACCAAAGTGCAGTAGATATGGCGAAGGTCTATCTTAAATATGGTAAGGTAAAAGAACTTATCGCCCTTTCAAAAACAATTATCGAAGAACAGCAAAAGGAAATTGATTTTCTTAAAGATTGGTTGACAAAAAATTAGACTTTATGCAGCGCGTAACTGTGCTATATGCTGAATATTTTTATGTAAATTCGCATAAATTTAAATTTCATGAACTACGATATTATTGTCATCGGTAGTGGTCCCGGTGGATATGTTACGGCCATCAGAGCTTCACAATTGGGTTTTAAAACAGCAATTATTGAAAAGGAAAATCTAGGCGGGATATGCCTTAACTGGGGATGTATTCCAACGAAAGCATTACTAAAATCTGCTCACGTATTTAATTATTTGAAACACGCTGATCAGTATGGTTTAAACGCGGTTGAAAATCCAGGATTTGATTTTTCAAAAGTAATCCAAAGAAGCCGTGGAGTCGCGACAAAAATGAGTGGAGGTATTTCTTTCTTGATGAAAAAGAATAAAATCGATGTCATCATGGGAACTGCTAAAGTTCAGCAAGGTAAAAAAGTTCAAGTAACAGATGCTGATGGTGAAGCAACCGAGTATTCAGCGCAACATATTATCATTGCAACAGGCGCAAGGTCAAGAGAATTACCTAATCTTCCACAAGATGGTAAAAAAGTGATTGGTTATCGTCAAGCGCTTAACCTTCCAGAGCAACCAAAATCGATGATTGTTGTGGGTTCCGGAGCAATTGGGGTTGAGTTCGCAGATTTCTACAATTCGATGGGTACCAAAGTGACGATTGTTGAATTTATGCCGAATATCGTACCTGTTGAGGATGAAGAGATCTCAAAACACTTAGAAAAATCTTTGAAAAAAGCTGGGATTGATATAATGACGAACGCGTCAGTAGAAAGTGTAGATACTTCCGGAGAAGGTGTTAAAGCCAATGTGAAAACAGCAAATGGAAATGTAACTTTGGAGGCAGACATTGTACTTTCTGCTGTTGGTATCGCTGCCAATATTGAAGGTCAAGGTTTTGAAGAAGTTGGAATTAAAACCGATAAAGGAAGAGTTCTAGTAAACGAATGGTATGAAACTTCGGTGCCGGGTTATTATGCAATTGGCGATATTTTACCAACTCAAGCTTTGGCGCACGTAGCTTCAGCTGAAGGTATTACTTGTGTTGAAAAAATTAAAGGCCTGCATGTTGAAAAGATCGATTACGGCAATATCCCGGGATGTACCTACTGTTCACCGGAAGTTGCATCCGTAGGTCTTACTGAAAAACAAGCCAAGGAAAAAGGTTATGAAATTAAAGTAGGTAAATTCCCTCTTTCTGCTTCTGGTAAAGCTACCGCAAACGGAAACACAGATGGATTTATCAAAGTTATTTTCGATGCGAAATACGGAGAATGGTTAGGTTGTCACATGATTGGTGAAGGCGTAACTGATATGATTGCTGAAGCAGTTGTTGCGCGTAAACTAGAAACTACTGGCCACGAAATTATCAAATCAATTCACCCGCATCCAACGGTTTCGGAAGCGATTATGGAAGCCGCGGCTGCAGCGTATGGGGAAGTAATTCATATTTAAAAATATTCAATAAATACTTTAAACCACAGGATTTCCTGTGGTTTTTTCTTTATATAATTATTATCTTACACCAAAAATTATCCATGAATTATAAATTTATATTTCCGGTAATGTTGCTTGCCGGATCTTCGCTTTTTGCGCAGTCGAAAAATGAGGTGGTTGTACCCAATGAAAATTTGATTGTTGAAAATATTCCAGCCATCCCAAAAAGCTTAAGTGAGAAGATTAAAAAATATTCTGAAAGCCGTGGCGCTAACTTCACCTCAATTCACCCAAATGGAAAAGAGGTAATTATGGTAACACGTTTTGCCTCTACCAACCAACTTCATCAACTCGCAAAACCTATGGGAGCACGCAAGCAGCTTACCTTTTTTGATGAGCCGGTAAATTTTGCAAGCTTCGAACCTACGAAAGGTTCTTATTTAATATACTCCAAAGATATTGGCGGTAACGAATTTGGACAGCTATTCAGATTAGATTTAGATACAAAGTCATCAACACTTTTAACCGATGGAGGACGATCGCAAAACGGTGGTGTGACTTGGAAGAAAGATGGTTCTGGATTCTACTTCTCATCAACAAAAAGAAATGGCGGAGACCGTGACATCTATTACATGAACCCAATGAAACCTCAGGAAGTACAGTTAGTTCTTCAGGTTGAAGGTGGCGGTTGGGGAATAAATGATATTTCTGAAGACGGCACTAAACTGATTATTGGTGAATATGTTTCTGCTAACGAATCTCACTTATATTTATTTGATACAGTAAGCAAAAAACTAGAGCCGATAACGAACAGAAAGGACAAAAAAATTGTACAGGGAAGTGCGAAATTCAGCAAAAATCCTGATGAAATATGGTTTGTGACCGACCGTGATAATGAATTCGACCGTTTAGCGATGATGAATCTGAAAACTAAGAAGATTCAGTATTTCACCTCAGACATTCCTTGGGAGGTTTCAGATTATGCGCTGTCTAAAGACCATGCAAAAATAGTGTTCGAAACCAATGAAAGTGGTCTCCATAAACTATATCTAATGGATACTGCAACTAAAAAATACAATGAAATAAAAGGTCTTCCGATTGGTCTGATTAACAATTTCGAATTTACTGAAGATGGTAAATCCTTGTTCTTCTCTCAATCCACCTACGATTCTTCGGCGGATATTTACCGCCTCGATTTAGCTTCTAATCAAATTGAAAGATGGACAGACAGTGAACAAGGCGAAATGCAGAAGGCCGATATGTCTGAACCAAAACTCATTTCTTGGAATAGTTTTGATAACATGAAAATTACGGGTTTTTATTATCCTGCTTCAAAGAAATTTACCGGCAAAAGACCAGTATTAATCAATATTCATGGCGGTCCTGAAGGTCAGTCGATGGCGTCTTCATTAGGATCTAATAATTATTATACGAATGGAATGGGCGTCGCCTTAATTTATCCGAATGTACGTGGATCTTCTGGTTTCGGAAAAACCTATATTGCAAGCGATAACGGATTTAATAGAATGAATTCCGTTAAAGATATCGGAGCATTGCTGGATTGGATTGCAAAGCAACCAGAACTTGACAAAGACCGAATTATGATTATGGGCGGAAGTTATGGTGGTTTTATGACCTTAGCAACTGCTTATGAATATGCGGACAAAATTAGATGTTCTGTTGACATTGTTGGAATATCAGATTTTAATACCTTTCTTAAAAACACTGAAGAATACCGCCGTGATTTAAGAAGAGTAGAGTATGGCGATGAACGTGATCCTAAAATGAGTGCGTTTTTTACCAAAATTGCTCCCCTTAATAACACGGATAAAATTAAGAAACCCATGTTTATTATTCAAGGCACCAATGACCCAAGAGTTCCGGTAACAGAGGCCACTCAAATGCGTGACAAGCTGAAAGCACAGGGTAATACGGTGTGGTATCTTGAAGCTAAGAATGAAGGTCACGGCTTCCGTAAAAAGGAAAATATTGACTATCATCGGTTAGCTGTTATCCGATTTATGGAAGAATATTTGCTGAAATAGACAAATAAGCTCTAAGCAAAAACCATCCAATTTGGATGGTTTTTTATTTTATAAAATAAGGATAATAAATAATGACTCCTACAATAAGAGATAAAATAGTCATGAGGAGTACGCCACCGGCTGCAATGTCCTTAATTAATCCTATTCTGGGATCGAAATCGGGATGAATAACATCACAAATCTTTTCAACGGCAGTATTGAACATTTCTGCACTTAGCACCGCGAAACAAACTGTTAAAATTAAAACGCGATCCAAATTCGTAAGATCTAAAGTTGCTATCAAAATGATGTTTATCACTAATGCAAACAGTTCAATTTGAAAATTGCGTTCATTTTTAATCATGTTGAAAATACCCCTAAAGGCATTTTGTACACTTTTATAAATTGGAGGTTTTCTCATGGCACTAAATAAAAAGCCGTTCTCTTCGAACGGCAATAGGTAATTATTGTTTCATATCGTACATCAAAAGTGCTGTTACGAGTTTAGGTTCAATGTAGGTACATTTTGGAGGCATCTTAATATTTCGATCCGAAACTTTCAACAAATCATTAAAACTTACAGGATAAATTCCGAATCCTACCTTAAAGTCGCCGCTATCCACTTTTTCTTTAATCTGAACGATTCCGTTTATGCTAGAATCTCCTTTTACATAGGTGATTTTATCTGTAGTTTTAGGATCATCAATACCAAGAATATCTTTGAATATGTATTCTTCTAACAAAAAATGGTCTAGATCATTCATGTCACTCATCTTTTTTCTGAGGTCATGTTTAACATGAAGCGAATAAAACTCACCTCCAAGATACATGGAGATATGGAATTTTTGTGAAGGGTAGTAGGGTTCTTGTCCTTTTTTGTGAACTAGAAAATTTTCTTCAATTTTTGTAAGGAATTCGGTTTCCGACAAGCCATTCAAATCCTTCAATAGACGGTTATAATCGTGAATTTTAATGGATTGATTAGATACGATAAAACTGAAAACGTAATTATAATGTTCCGTTCCGTTGTGTTTTTTATTTTTCGCCTGTTGATTTTTGGCATTCAATGCGGTAGAACCAATTCTGTGGTGGCCGTCCGCAATGTAAAAAGAATCTATTTGCTCTAAAACCTCTTTAAATTGTTGCATTTTCAGTCGATTATCGATGCGCCAAACTTTGTGGCGAACCTTGTTATCATCGAGATAATTCAGTACCGGGACGTTTTTCTCTTCATGGTTCATCAAAAGTTCAACCTTTGGATTGGCCATATAAGTTAAAAGAACAGGTTCTGCCTGCAGATTAACTTTCTCTAAATAGTGCGCTAATTTTTCTTTTTTATGAGTTAGGGTAGACTCGTGTTTTTTTATTTTCCCATTCCAGAAATCCTCTACACTTACGAGACCAAGCAGACCTCTAAATACCGATTTATTCGGTAAAAACTGTTCGTATAGATAGTAGGAGGAATTATCCTGTATCAACTTTTTATCTCCTAATAATTCTTCGAAATTGGTTCGGATTTTTCGAAGATTACGATCGACGTCTTTCGATTTGCTTACTACATACGGCTTTATCATTTGTATGTAGGAAGATTCTAATTGGGCTTTTTTATTAATTTCTTCCTGAGAAAAGTTATCCAGTGGGTGAGTAGGGAACACATCAACATAATCTTCGTTGGGCCTTACTCCACGGAATGGCTTAAAGATTGGCATAAGTGGGTTATAGTTTGTTTTTTATTTCGATAATTTGTGCTGCGAGTTCGGTCCCGATTTTTTCCTGAGCATCAAGCGTGCTTCCTCCTAAGTGTGGGGAAAGAGATAAATTAGGATTCATAAGTAGAGGCAATTCAGGAGCAGGTTCGTTCTCAAATACATCGAGCGCTGCACCTGCAATTTTACCATTATCAATAAAGTCGAGTAGTGCAACTTCATTAAGAACACCGCCTCTTGCTGTATTGACAATGAAAACACCGTCTTTCATTTTCATGAATTGTGGAGTGTCTAAAATATACTCAGTTGTTTTTGGAGTGTTCACGGTGATGAAATCGGTATCTTTCAAAAATTCGTCCCAGTCGTTGCCGGAAGTAATCTCAAACTTTACTGTTTGACCGTCAAAAAATTCAAGCTGAATGGTTTCTGTTCTGGGTTTTCGGGTTAAAACTTTCACTTTCATTCCCAGAGAAATACCCATTTTGATGACTTCCTGACCAATTCCGCCGAATCCAATCACACCTAATGTTTTTCCCTCAAGCTCAACCGCATTTGCAAACGATTTTTTCATCGCTTTAAAATGAGTATCGCCTTCTAGAGGCATTAGTCGGTTAGATTCGTGAAGATATCTGGCGAGTGAAAAGAAATGGCCAAATACCAACTCAGCTACTGATCTTGAAGATGCCTTTGGAGTATTGATGACGTAAAGACCCTTTTCAATGGCGTATTCAACGTCAATATTATCCATACCCACACCACCACGCCCAATAATCTTAAGGCTCGGGCAATCGTCAATTAAGTCAGCGTGAACCTGAGTGGCACTTCTAACCAATAACACATCTACGTTGTTTTCATTGATGAAATTGGCTAACTGCTCCTGAGAAACGGTAGCTTCAAGGATTTCAATTCCAGCTTCTTGTAGGGCGTATTTACCCGCATCAGAAATTCCGTCGTTTGCTAAAACTTTCATGTAAATAATGGGTATTTGTTAACCGAAATTTTTCATGACATCCACCAACACCTGCACGCTTTCGATAGGCATTGCGTTGTATAGACTTGCGCGGTAACCGCCTAAACTTCTATGACCGTTTAATCCACTAATTCCCGCAGCTTTCCAGGCTTCATCGAACGCTGCTTTCTTACTTTCGTCTATAAGCCTAAAAGAAACATTCATTAATGAACGGTCTTCCTTTTGGCAAAAACATTCGAAGTTTGGGTTACGGTCGATTTCGTTGTATAGTAATTCAGCTTTTGCGATATTTCTTTTTTCCGCTGCAGCGATACCTCCATTGTTTTCAAGATGTTGAAGAGTCAGCAATGAAGCGTAAACCGGAAATACCGGTGGTGTATTAAACATCGACTCTTTGTCGATATGCATTTGATAGTTAAGATAGGACGGAATTGTACGCCCTGTTTTGCCTAATATACTTTTCTTAATCACCACCAAAGTTACTCCCGCTGGACCCATGTTTTTCTGAGCTCCGGCATAAATTAGATCAAATTTAGAAAAATCGATATCTCGTGAAAAAATATCCGAACTCATGTCACACACCAATAAAGTATCTACGTCCGGGAATTCCTTCATCTGGGTTCCATAGATGGTATTGTTTGACGTGCAGTGGAAATAATCATACTCACTACCTACTTTATAGTCTTTAGGAATGAAAGAATATTTTTCTTCTTTGGAAGAACCTACTACATCAACTTCGCCCATGTATTTAGCTTCTTTAATGGATCCAGCCGCCCAAGTTCCTGTATCCAAATAAGCAGCTTTACCACCTTCCTTCATCAGATTAAAAGGAACCATCAAAAACTGAAGACTTGCACCACCTCCTAGATAAAGAACTTCATAATCATCGCCTAGTTTCATAAGGCGTTTTACGATACCACGAGCTTCATCCATCACCGCAACAAAATCTTTACTTCGGTGAGAAATTTCTAAAATGGAAAGTCCAATTCCGTTAAAATTAAGTATTGCTTCAGCTGATTTCTCAAAAACTTCATGAGGCAGAATGCAAGGGCCGGCACTGAAATTATGAATCTTATTCATAGGCATAAATTAGTTTATCGTAATGTTTGTGTTTTATAGAAAAACGCTCACGGCAAGGTGAGCGGAAAGATATTTTTATTCTCCGTGAAGGAAGGCTTTTTTCATCAAAAGACTCTCCTCAGACTCTTGGTTATCCTCATCTGGCACACAGCAATCTACAGGGCAAACTGCTGCACACTGTGGTTCTTCGTGGAAGCCAATACATTCAGTACATTTATCAGTAACAATAAAATAAACATCATCGCTAACCGGTTCCTGAGGCGCATCTGCATCGATGGTCAGCCCCGATTTCATAACAACTCTGCCTTTTAAAGCAGTTCCTTCCGAGGCTTTCCAATCCACTGCGCCCTCATAAATGGCATTATTTGGACATTCAGGCTCACAGGCACCACAATTTATACATTCATCTGTTATTTTGATAGCCATTGCTATAGTATATTTTTAGTTTGCACAAATATAGAAAAAATTCTGCGCTAAAACGTCAGTTTCAAGCATTATATGTGGAGGTTTATTTAACATAAAACTTTGGCCACATGTGGTTTTAAGAAAGTGGATCAAAACAAAATGCCCCGATTTTTTCGAGGCATTTCTGTTGTTAAGTTTGTTAGCTCCATGGGTCTAAAACCACTTTTACACAGCCATCTTGCTTTTTATCAAATATCTCATAGGCTTTTGAAACTTCTGAAAGTGCCATTCTGTGGGTGATGACATCGTCTAATTTAACTTTTCCTTCTTGAACATAACCCAGAAGCCTGTCAATAATATTGTGAACAGGCACTTGCCCGCCACGTACCATTAAGCCTTTATCGAAGATCTGACCTAATTTGAAGTTATCATAGTTCACAGGATAAACTCCGAGAATAGAAATTCTACCGCCTCGACGCACCGCGCTGAAACATGCCTCCAGTACTTTTACTGAGCCTTTTTCAAAATTTACAGTCGCTTTCACTCGGTCGACAAGATCTCTTTCAGGCTCAAAACCTACTGCATCAATACAAACTTCAACTCCACGACCTTCCGTCATATCACGGATCTGTTCAACGGTTTGTTTGTGATCTTCCCATTTAATCGTTTCGCATCCTGTTAGATTTTTCACATGTTCTAAACGATAATCTAAAGTATCAATAACAATGACTTTACCCGCGTTATGTAACATGGCACTTTTTGCTGCCATCACTCCAACCGGACCTGCACCAAAAATAGCAACGGTTTCTCCAGGTTGAACTTCTCCCCACAATACGCCTTGATAACCTGTAGGGAAAATATCGGTTAAGAATAAAACTTGTTCATCTGTTAAGTTTTCCGGCACGATACGAGGTCCATGGTCAGCATACGGTACACGAACATATTGTGCTTGTCCGCCATTATGGCCTCCATACAAGTCTCCGTAACCAAATAATCCGCCTCCTTTTTCAGTGAAAATCCCGCCTTCTGGACCATACATTTCCTCATTACTGTTTTCGCAGGCCGTTGGCAGACCATGCGTGCAGAAAAAACATCCGCCGCAAGCCATGGGGAAAGGTACCACGACGCGGTCTCCAACTTTTAGATTTTTTACATTGCTTCCTACTTCTTCTACGATCCCCATAAATTCGTGGCCTAGTACCATCGGTCTTGCCTGTGGCACTCCGCCAGAGAGGATGTGGAGATCACTCCCACAAATAGCGGTGGAAGTTACTTTTAAAATGACGTCGCTTTGTTCTTCGATTTTTGGGTCTTCTACTTCGTCACAAGTAATTTTACCCGGTCGGTGAAATACGGCTGCTTTCATACAATTGTTTTTAATTAATATTTATTGATTTTGGTGATTTGTTGAGGGGTTAAAATCCTACTATGACGACTTTAATTTCTTCCGGAGCGCCACTAGCGGTAGTAATCATGACGGAGTTTTCATCTACTATGGTGATTCCGCTGTTAAGTTCGTTTCCCGTCGCAACATTGTAAAGTGAAACGACAATATTGGTGGTCCCTAAACCATGAGTGATGGTGGAGGACTTACCGGGGATAATGGTAGACATGCCTCTTGCAGGTTTAATATCTGAGTTTTCCATAATTTATTCTAAGTTTTTTAATCCGATTAATGAGGGACCCGTCAACAGTTCCCCACAAGTAGAGAATCGTGAACCATGACAAGGGCAATCCCATGTTTTTTCTGAATTATTAAAATTTACAATACAACCCATATGAGGACAGACTGCCGATACGAGTTTTATTTCTCCATCATAAGATTTATAGGCTGCAACTCGCTGTGAATCGTAGTTGATAACTTTTCCTTCTCCGGGTTGAAGTTCTTCTAAAGCTGATTTATTTTCCGCAGTGAATTGGTCTTTTACCAGATGAAATACAGCGTCCGCATTTTCTATCACGAATTCTTTAGCGCTGGCAGTAACTTCTATTCTGGAAGGAGAGACGATATCGCCTAGTTCATTCTCCTTACCTTCGATTAGGTCTGCAATAATTTCACCTGCAAGAGTTCCCCATGTCATCCCGTTTCCGTTATAACCTGTGGCAACAAAAATGTTATCTTCACCCGGCATTAGGCCTATATAAGGCAAACCATCTACGGGAGCATAAAATTGTGAAGACCACTGATGAGTAATTTCACCAATATTGAAGTTTTCTTTGGCATAGGAAATTAAGTCTTCAAATGGCTTTTCAGTATCATCTTCATGTCCGGTCTTGTGATCAAACCCACCGACAATCAAATAGTATTCATCGTCTGTTTTGTGATATCTAAAATAATGATAGGGATCGTACAAATCAGCGGCTTGCGCCATCATATTTGGCTTTGTAGGTAATTTAGCTGAGAGAGCATAGCTACGATATGGCGCAGTAAGGGTACTAAAACGGTTGAGTCCTGGCGGAATGTGCGTCGCCCAAACTAATTTTTTTCCAAGGTACGGTATCCCATCCTTTGTTTGGACTTCAATGTATTCTTCTTTTGTTTGATGGTCGGTAATCCTTGTATCGGTTACCATTTTACCACCCGCAGAAATAAATGCTTCAGCGAGACCTTTGATATATTTTAAAGGATGAAACTGCGCTTGCCCATCAATTTCTATTGCCAGTCTAAAATCAATTTCGAAAGGAATTTCTTCAACTTTTTTACAAGGAACATCCAGTTGCTCATGTGCTTCGTGAATCTTTCCGAGCTGACGATCCTGTTTTTTTTCGGCACTGAATAAATAAAACTTACAGTCCTCATATTCACATTCAATATGATGGCGATCAACCCAACGTTTAATTTTAGCAGGAACCTTAACC
This sequence comes from Kaistella sp., assembly GCA_041913105.1. Classification (GTDB taxonomy): domain Bacteria; phylum Bacteroidota; class Bacteroidia; order Flavobacteriales; family Weeksellaceae; genus Kaistella. The sequence goes on from JAYSFV010000001.1 coordinate 366,786, forward strand.
GCGTAATCAGCGATGGTCTGCGCCTTATCTTCGCCGAATTTGCTGATTAAGCTGTCGTAAGATTCATCAAAAAATGTATTGATATGTGCGGTAGTTCCACCAGTGGTACCAAAGCCGATATTCTTTTGTTCGATAATTAAACAACGCATGCCTCTTTGCTGAAGTTCGAGACCTAGCGTAAGTCCGGTAATCCCTGCACCGACAATTAAGACGTCGTAAATTTCATGATCCAATGCTGTTTTTTGAGAGGGGAAATCAATATTTTCCCACATGCTTTTAGTATAACCGTCCCGATTCATTTGGAATTATTTTTGTTAAAAGTTCAGTTAATCAACCTTTAATTAAATCAGTGAAAACACTTTCACCAAGCAGAATTAAAAGCATTGTATGATGGATTTTCAAGACAACAAAAACCTTGCCCAAGTTTCGACGTTAATGATTAAACAACAGCTTACCCTATCTGTTGCAGAGAGTTGCACATCAGGACTTTTACAAATGGTTTTTTCTCAAGCAGAAAATTCCATGTCCTTTTATCAGGGTGGGCTCACCGCTTATAATGCGGGACAAAAAGCCAAGCAACTTAACGTGAATCCTATTTTTGCAGAAGACTGTAATTCCGTATCAAAAGATATCGCAGAAAAGATGGCGTTGGAAGTTGCAAGTCGCTTTAACTCAGAGATGGGAATTTCAGTTACTGGATACGCAGAACCTGTTCCAGAAGATGGTATTGAGAACAGTTATGCCTATATTGCTATTACGAAATTCAGTAAAGTTCTTGTTTCAAAACGAATCATGGGTAATGCAAGCGAGAAATTAGCCGGTAATCAAAAAATATTTGCTGAAAAAATATTGGATACTCTTGTTCAAGTATTAAAGAAAGCGGAAAAGTAGTCTGCGAATTATTAAAGTCTAATTATTTCAATTGTTGTATTTTTGCGCCTCTAAAAAGCCTTATGAAACGAGAACAGCAAATTGACGGTTTACAATTACTAGCAAATTACATCCAGGAGTTTTTAACGAAAGATTTTTCGTCTTATTCCCAAGAAGATGAACGCTTCATGGCTTTACTAAGAAAATCAGAGATTGAAAATCCGTGGTTTACCATCGAAAACCAAAAGTTTGCACTTCAAAAATGGGCAGAACTTCTCACTAAAGATCAGCTACAAAGTTGGCTTCAACCTTACCAAGAATCAGCGACTCCTAAAAGAGTAGGTTTAATATTGGCAGGGAACATCCCAATGGTCGGGTTTCATGATGTTATTTCGGTGATTTTAAGCAATCATATTCCGGTCATCAAATTATCTTCAAAAGATAAGCACATACTTCCATTTTTATTAGCAAAATGGAAGGAATTTGCAAACGGAATGGTAGAGTTTGACTTTGTTGAAAAACTGGAAAACTATGATGCTGTCATTGCAACAGGCAGCAACAATACCGCGCGCTATTTGGAATATTACTTCAAAGATTATTTAAGCATCATCCGTAAAAACCGCACTTCTATTGCCGTTTTAACGGGTGATGAATCAGATGATGAAATAAAATTATTGGCAGAAGATGTTTTTCGCTATTACGGATTAGGATGCCGTAATGTGACAAGACTTTTTATTCCGCAAGACTTTGATTTAGCGAGACTTTTTGAAAACTTCATTGATTTTAAAGAAGTTATTAACCATCATAAATACGCCAATAATTACGAATATAACCGTGCTGTCTATTTGTTGAACGAGGAGAAGTTTTGGGATAATAACTTCGTCATGCTAAAAGAAGATAATAGTCTTTTCTCGCCGCTTTCAGTGATTAATTTTTCACGCTATTCCGATTTACAGGAAGTAAAACAATTTATTGCGGAACACGAACAGGATATACAAGCTATAGTGAGCAAAGCAGATTTAGGAGTAGAAACCATTGCATTAGGCCAGGCACAAAACCCGGATTTGGCCACCTATGCTGATCATGTAGATACGATGAAATTTTTAGAAGTTATCTAAAAGCGGGTTTTAATCGGATTGAGGAGTGTTTGAAAAACCATCACCTCATGTCCGAATTGGTTTTCGATTCTTTCGGTAATATTTTGCATTTCGATACCAAGAAAATCTTCACGTTTTTCGTCATTTTCAAATATTAGGAGAAGATTGGTATTTTTTCCTTCATTAATCATCTCACTATACACTTCAGAAAGCACATATTTTTCTACATCCATAAGGTTCTCCGCCATTTGGTGCAGTTCATTATTTACATAAGTTTCCCAAGCCTCGAGGAGGGGAGCTGGTGTATGAAATGTAATGCTTAAAACGCTCATGATGTATAGGATATATTTCAGTTTTGTGAATAATTTCACGCACAAAAATCGGTATTTTTTTCGTAAATTAGCACGTTCTTAAAATTAAAAGAAAAGGAACTATTAGGCGTTTTATTAAATGCTTGATTTTCATTTTATTAAAATAAATTATGCAAAAAGAAGGAGAAAGGTTAATTCCTATCAACATTGTTGATGAAATGAAATCCTCTTACATCGATTATTCGATGTCGGTAATTGTTTCCAGAGCATTACCAGACGTAAGAGACGGTTTAAAGCCCGTTCACAGAAGAGTTCTTTACGGCATGTACGGACTCGGAGTTTTTTCTAACCGTAAATACCTTAAATCTGCGAGAATTGTTGGGGATGTTTTAGGTAAATATCACCCACATGGAGATTCTTCCGTATACGATGCGATGGTACGTATGGCGCAACCTTGGAGTTTACGTTATCCACAAGTTGACGGACAGGGTAACTTTGGTTCCATGGATGGTGACCCGCCTGCAGCAATGCGTTATACAGAGGCTAGGCTTAAGAAAATCTCAGATGAAGTACTCTCTGATCTTGATAAAGAAACTGTTGATTTCCAGAATAACTTTGATGACTCCTTAACCGAACCTTCGGTGATGCCTACTAAAATACCAAATCTTTTGGTAAATGGTGCTTCGGGTATCGCGGTTGGTATGGCAACCAATATGGCTCCTCACAACCTCTCTGAGAGTGTTGATGCCATTGTTGCCTATATTGACAATAAAGAAATTACGATAGATGAGCTCATGAAGCACATCATTGCTCCTGATTTCCCAACTGGCGGAATTATTTACGGCTATGATGGCGTTCGTGATGCCTTCCATACCGGTCGTGGGCGTATTATTCTTCGTGCTAAAATTAATTTTGAAGAAGTAGGGAACCGTAATGCTATTGTGGTAACGGAAATTCCTTATCAGGTTAATAAAGCAGAAATGATTGCGCGTACCGCAGAGCTTGTAAAGGATGAGAAGATTCCTGGAATCTACGAAATTAGAGATGAATCTGACCGTCAGGGTCTTCGCATCGTATACGAATTGAAGAACGATGCAATTCCGAATGTAGTTCTGAATATGCTTTATAAATATACTTCGCTACAAACCTCTTTCAGTGTCAACAATATCGCGTTGGTGAAAGGCCGTCCGGAACAGCTTAATTTAAAGGATATTATCACTCATTTTGTTGATCACCGTCATGAAGTGGTGGTTAGACGAACGGAGTTTGAACTTAGAAAAGCGCGCGAAAGAGCACATATCCTCGAAGGTTTCATGAAAGTGATCGGTACGCAGGATGATTTGGATAAAGCGATTTCTATTATTCGTCACAGCGCCAATCCGGCGGAAGCGAAGGAAGGATTAATTAAAGAATTCGATCTTTCTGAAATTCAGGCTCAGGCAATTCTGGATCTTCGTCTTGCCCGACTTACGGGAATGGAGTTGGATAAAATCCGCGCTGAATATGAAGAAATCATGAATTTAATTCGTGATTATGAAGATATTCTAGCAAATGAAGGTCGTCGTTACGAAATCATCAAAACCGAACTTCTTGAAATTAAAGAAAAATATGGAGATGAGCGTCGTTCAGAAATCGATTATTCTGGTGGTGAATTATCCATCGAAGACCTTATTCCGGATGAAAAGGTAGTTCTTACCATTTCTCATGCAGGATATATCAAGCGGACCTCTCTTTCAGAATATAAAATCCAAAGCCGTGGAGGAGTAGGTAACCGTGCAGCAACCACAAGAGACGAAGATTTCTTAGAATATATTGTGGCTGCCACCAACCACCAGTACATGTTATTTTTCACAGAAAAAGGAAAATGTTTCTGGCTTCGAGTATTCGAAATTCCAGAAGGATCGAAAACAGCGAAAGGTCGTGCGGTTCAGAATCTAATTAATATCGAACCAGATGATAAAATCAAAGCCTATATCAGAACCAATGATCTAAAAGATGTTGATTATGTCAACCAAATGAGTGTGGTGATGGTAACCAAAAACGGAACCATCAAAAAAACTTCTTTGGAGGCATACTCTCGTCCTCGAACAAATGGGGTGAATGCCATCGAGATTCGTGATAATGACCAGTTATTAAGTGCTTACTTAACCAACGGCAACTCTCAAATCATGATTGCTACGAAAAACGGTAAATGTATCCGCTTCCCTGAAGAAAAAGTAAGAGAAGTAGGAAGAACATCCATCGGAGTTCGTGGTATTACTTTAGAAGAAAATGATGAAGTAATCGGAATGATTGTAGTAAATGATCTTGATAAAGAAACCGTACTTGTTGTTTCTGAAAAAGGATATGGAAAAAGAACTGCAGTGTTGGATTATCGTGAAACCAACCGTGGCGGTAAAGGGGTAATCACCTTAAATATCACGGATAAAACTGGGAAGTTAATTGCCATCCAAAACGTTACCGACGAAGATGGTTTAATGATTATCAACAAATCCGGCGTTGCCATCCGTATGGGAATGGATGAAATGCGCGTTATGGGTAGAAATACACAGGGTGTTCGAATGATCAACCTGAAAAATAACGATTCTATTGCAGCCATTGCTAAGGTAGAAATGGACAAAGATGTAGAGGAAGAAGTTGAAGAAACTGAGACTTTACCGGCATCGGTAACCAGTGATTTGGTAGAATACAGCGATGTACCTCGTACCGGAGATAATGCGATAAGCAATATGGGCGACGAAAAAACGTTAAAGAAGATTGAAGAGGAAGAAGAGAAACAAAACAATAAATTAGAAGAGGGTCTTCAGGATGATAATACTGAGGATTCTGAGTAACAATAAAACCATTTAATTTAAAATATTATGAAAAAAATATTTTTAAGCGTTGCGGTAACATTTTCCGCTTTAGCCTTCGCTCAGAAGAAAGAAATCACTGCAGCAGTAAAGGCAGTAGACGCTGGGGATATGGCAACTACAAACGCTCAAATCTCTGCTGCGGAAGCTGCAATGGGTGGTAAAACCTATTTGGTAGAACCGTCACTTTTGGAGCAGTATTATTATGCTAAAGGAATGTCTTTGCTAAAGTCTGGTAAAAATGCAGAGGGCGCAACATACTTGGCAAAGATGAGCGACTTAGGAAAGCAAAAAATTTATACTGGTCGCGACAGCGAAAAAAATAAAGTGTATTTCGTAGGGAAAGCAGAAGCTGATAAATCAGGAATCCAAGGCCTAAAGGAGGAAACTTATACTCCCTCTTTAGTTTCAAAAATTGGTGGAACCATCAATCCTTTGATTGAAAGTGCTAATAAAGCAGCCATGGATGCTTACAATGCGAAAAATTATGCTGCGGCAGCTCCCAAATTTAAAGAAGTTTACGATCTTTTAAAGGCAGGTGGTACAGATAATCAACAGTATTTATACTATGCGGGATTAAACTATGCTTTAGCAGATCAAAAATCTCAAGCCATTGAGGTTTACAACCAACTTATTGACAATGGCTACACAGGAGTACAGACCAACTATACTGCAAAAAATAAGAAGTCTGGAGAGGTCGAGCCTTTGGATAAAACCACTTGGGAACTGAATAAGAAGATGGGAGCTTCTTCTGAATATTCTGATTTTAAAAGTGAAACAACTGCTAGTATCGAAAAAGAACTATTTGAAACCAATGCTGCATTGTTAATCGACAATGAGCAGTACGAAGATGCCTTAGTTTTTATTGAGAAAGGTCTTAAAAAATTCCCTTCCAATGCAAAACTTTCAGAACTTCAAGGTACCGCTTACTACAAGTCTGGTAAAATGGATCAGTTTGTAGCGAACCTGAAAACTCAAATTGAGAAAAATCCTAATGATGCGACCAATTGGTACAATCTGGGAGTTCTTCAGAGCAAAGATCCAAGCACCGAGAAAGATGCTGTTGCTTCTTACAAAAAAGCAGTAGAATTGAAGCCGGATATGGCGCAGGCTTGGCAAAATCTAACCTACGTAACAATGGGTGACGATGCTAAAGCAATCGATTCTTATAACGCCGCTAAAAAAGCAGGAAAAACCGAAGAGGCAAATAAAATCATCGAAGCGAGAAGAGCACGTCTTGCAGCTGCATTACCCTATGCAGAAAAATGGTATGAAACCGACCAAAAAAACATCGATGCGGTAAGCCTATTAAAAGGTCTTTATCTGTCCAATAAAAAAGAAGCAAAATACCAAGAATTCAAAGCGAAAGAAGCAGCGATGCTTAGCTCACAAAAATAAATTCCGATATTTTACTCATCATTAAATGCACCGTTTTGCGGTGCATTTTCTGTTGAAAAGGATGATAAAATAGAAGCGTTCCGTATTTCTTTTGTAAATTCACGGAAAATTATTTTTTGTATGACTGCTTCAGATAAAATCAAGGCCCTGCGAACAAAAATGCAGGAAAATAATATTGACGCTTTTATCGTATACTCCGCCGATCCTCATATGAGTGAATATCTGCCTGACGAATGGCAAGAACGTACTTGGCTTTCAGGTTTCACAGGATCTGCAGGATTTGTCGTGATTACCGCTGATAAAGGTGGACTTTGGACCGACGGAAGATATTTCGTTCAAGCGCCGAAGGAACTTGAAGGTTCTGGAATTGATTTAATGAAAGACGGAGAAGAAGGAACACCTCACTATATCGACTGGATCGTTTCAGAAATTCCACAAAATGGCAAGGTTGCCGTCAATGCATTGGCGACATCTCATGCCAATTGGGAATTGCTCGAGCATAAATTAAAGCAAAATAACATTAGCCTTGTAGATCAACCTTTATTGAAAGATATTTGGACAGATAGAATTCAAAACCAAGTTAAAAATCCGGTATTTGTGCATCCGGTATCCCGTGCAGGAAAATCCGTTGCTGAAAAACTGAATGACATTCGAAATAAAATGTCCGAATTAAAAGCGACAACTCACATTATTTCAAGTTTAGATGATGTAGCATGGACGCTGAACTTACGAGGCAGTGATGTTCAGGCAAATCCGGTATTCTTAGGATATATTATTTTGACAATGGATGAAGCCTATCTCTTTGTTGATGAGGAAAAGCTAACCGATGAGGCCAAAAAGCAAATGGAAGATTCTGACGTTAAAGTGAAAAGTTATGATGAATTTTTCAATCATCTACAATCGATTTCCGATGAGAAAATATTGGTTTCCCCGAACAGTAATCAATCCATTTTCGAAACCTTAAAAGATGAAAACGAATTCATTAAAGCTCCTGTCCCGGGAAATTTAATGAAAGCAGTGAAAAATGAAACTGAACTCGAAGGCTTCCGTACCGTAATGAAACGTGATGGGGTAGCTATGGTGAAATTTCTATACTGGCTAACTCATCGAGCCGGAAAAGAAGAAATGACCGAGTATTCCATCGGAGAAAAATTACTGGAATTCCGTAAGGCTGGAGAAAACTTCGTGGGAGAAAGCTTCAACAGCATCATCGGTTTCAAAGGCAACGGCGCAATTATTCATTATTCAGCACCCGAAAATGGCAGTCAGTCGGTAACCAATGATGGTTCAATCCTCATCGATTCGGGAGGGCAGTACCTTGAAGGAACAACCGATATTACAAGAACCATTGCTCTGGGCGCCGTTTCGGACGAGTTTAAACACAATTGTACGCTGACGCTTAAAGGGATGATCCAGCTTTCCATGGCTAAATTCCCGAAAGGAACACGTGGAGTACAACTTGACGCTTTCGCAAGAATGGCTTTGTGGAAAGAAGGTAAAGATTATAATCACGGTACGGGGCACGGTGTTGGCAGTTTCATGAATGTTCACGAAGGTCCTCAGAACATCCGTAAAGACATGAATTTTCAGGAATTACTTCCCGGAATGGTCGTATCCAATGAACCCGGTTTTTATGTGGAAAATCAATACGGTATTCGACATGAAAATCTCATCGCAGTAAAGGAAACCGAGAAAACTGATTTTGGAACGTTCTGCGAATTCGAAACCCTCACCATTTGTCCTTTTGACCGAAAAGTGATTGACCGATCACTTCTTACTGAGCCTGAAGTTGAATGGTTAAATAATTATCATGCTTGGTGTGGAGAAAAACTCACCTCGGAATTGGATGATGATGTTAAAGAGTGGTTCCTCGAACAGATTAAACCGTTATAATATTTAAAGTGCAGATTAACTGCACTTTTTTTATTTTCACCTACAAATAGTCTTCCTCTTAAATTCTGTATTTTTGCAGTATGAATAATGATACCATCTGTGCATTAGCGACTGCCAACGGAACTGGTGCTATTGGCGTAATCCGTGTTTCCGGTGAAGAATCTCTTGCCGTAGTTAACAAAATTTTTGACGGTAAAAACCTGGAGAAGGTACAATCGCATACGGTACATTATGGTTTTATTAAAGATGGTGAAGAGACGATTGATGAAGTAATGGCTGCTGTTTTTCTAGCACCAAAAACCTTTACAACCGAAAATTCTGTCGAAATTTCGTTTCATGGATCGCCTTTCATCGGAAAAAAGATTCTGGAGCTGTTAACCCGCAATGGCGCACGAATGGCTAAAGCAGGGGAGTTCACAATGCGTGCCTTTATGAATGGAAGAATCGATCTTTCCCAAGCAGAATCGATTGCCGATCTTATCGCTGCAGAAAATGAAGCGTCGCGTAAAGTGGCTCTTAATCAGTTGAAAGGAGGTATTTCCAATGAAATTTCGGTACTTCGAACCGATTTGCTCAATTTCGTCTCTTTAATTGAACTCGAACTTGATTTTGCAGAAGAAGATGTTGAATTTGCAGACCGTACAGCCCTTCGAAGTCTCTTGACAAAAATTGAAGATAAACTTAATGCGCTCATCGAAAGTTTTCAGTACGGAAACGCTTTGAAGAATGGGGTAGCGGTAGCGATATTAGGAAAACCAAATGCCGGGAAATCTACCCTGTTGAACGCACTTTTAAAAGAAGAACGTGCCATCGTCAGCAACATTGCAGGCACCACACGAGATACCATTGAAGAACTTATTCATCTTAAGGGCAACGCGTTCCGTTTAATTGATACTGCAGGCTTGCGCGAAACGGCTGATGAAATTGAACGTATCGGAGTACAGAAAGCCAAAGAAAAGGTAAACCAAGCTGAAATCCTTATCTACCTTATTGATGCTGATACACAGGATTTAAGTGAAGATATTACCATGTTGCAATCAATTGTTCGTCATGATTTAAAAACGATGATCTGCGCCACCAAAATTGATGAAGCATCGCAATCAACGACTGTTTTAGAAAATAAATTACGTTCTGCTCTCGATAACGATTTTACTTTTCTTGAAATTTCAGCGAAAGCAAATCATAATTTAGATGAATTAAAAAATGAGCTGACTAACTATGTAGAGCAGCTTAAAACAAGCGAGAACAATGTCGTGATCACCAACCAACGCCATTTTGAAGCCCTTGAAAAATCTTTAGATGCCGTCACACGCGTCGAACAAGCCATCACCTCTCAAATCTCCACCGAACTCTTGGCGTATGAACTTCGTAACGCCCTCGAATACCTTGGCGAAATTTCAGGAGAGTTCACCAATGATGAAGTCTTAGGAAATATCTTTTCTAAATTCTGTATCGGGAAGTAGGCTTTTCGCATCTTATTAATGTAGCGCCATTTACTTAAAATCCAAACATTAATCCAAGTTGTCATGATAGCTTTGTGAGAATAGTAACTTTGAGTATTTTAAACACGAGATACGGGCAGAAATAATTACTGTCCAGAATTCTATCAGTTCAACCTAAACTTTATGAGGCAGGCTTTATAATTAAATGGGATGTTTCTTCCTGAAATTGTTTTTGGAGGAATAGAAAAGTTGTCCATCATTTCACTTTCTTCTGCAACTTAGTAATCTCTGCTTTAATTTCGCCAAACATCTCTCTGATATTCTGATTAGTGAATTCTCCGGGCTCGTATTCTTCTGTGCTGATGCTGCACGCAAACTCCCAGATTTCATAAATCTCCGAAAGCGGAATTTTATAGGGTTCGTAAAAACTGTTGTCCGACTTTACGCATACCGAATTACCTTCATGAAACTGAAACCTTTTATAAATAATACCGTCGTTCACCGTAATGAAAACATAGGTTTTATCGGTTTTCAGGTCAGTAATGCTCTCCACAAATTTTCCCACAATATAAGTTCCGTCCTTATAGGGCGGCATCGAATCGCCTTTTGCAGGGAACGCGCGGTACTTTCCGTTGCGCAGAAAAGGCAGCGAAAGGGTCTGCAAGCTTTCAATATATCCGGGATCGTTATATCCGTTAAGATATCCCATTGAAGCTTTCTGCGGTATAATCTCAATTTTATTGTCGCCCTTGGAGTCCACAGCTACCGGCAGAATAATTCTGTTTTCGGCAACGGTCAGCATATCTTCCAAAGGATATTTTCGGATGTCTACACCCACCAGCAGATCAATACTCATGTTAAAATATTTCGACATCCGCATCAGAAGTTCAATCGGCGGTTCCGAGGTTCCGTCCTCGTATTTTACATAGCGACTCCGGGTAATTAAAAGATCATCGGCAAGGCTTTGCTGCGAAATGTTCTTCCGGGTCCTCAAAACCCTGATGTTATCTGATAAAACTGACATTGTTACAAATTAGAACAACAAATTTAGATAAAATGTTACGAATCTGCAATAGCTTTGCAGTGTGGAAAGAGCAATTGTACATATGGACCTGGATACCTTTTTTGTGTCCTGCGAAAGAACCCGGCATTCGGAACTTATCGGGAAACCGGTCATCATCGGTGGCGGAGAGCGCGGAGTTGTAGCGTCCTGTTCCTATGAAACCCGTTACTTCGGTGTCCGTTCGGCAATGCCTATGAAAATGGCTTTGCGGCTGTGTCCCGAAGCCAAAGTAATTCGTGGTGATATGGACCTTTACTCCAGACTGTCGAAAGATGTCACCGAAATCATTCAGGAAAAAGTTCCCGTTATGGAAAAGGCGAGCGTGGATGAATTCTATCTGGATCTTTCGGGAATGGACAAATTTTTCGGATGCTATAAATGGACTGCGGAAATTGCAGAATCGGTGACTAAGAATACGGGACTGCCCATCAGTTTTGCGTTGTCCACAAACAAAACGGTTTCCAAAATCGGAACCGGAGAAGCCAAACCACTGGGTAAACTTGAAATAAAATCTGGACTGGTGCAGCCATTTCTCAACCCGTTATCCATCAGAAAGATCCCCATGGTGGGGAATGCCACTTTTCAGCTGCTGTCCAGAATCGGAATCCGGAAAATTCAGACTTTATCCGAAATGCCGATGGATGCCCTGCAGCAGCTTCTCGGTAAAAACGGCGGCGAACTCTGGAAGAAAGCCAATGGTATCGATGAAACGCCCGTTGTTCCTTATTCCGAAAGAAAATCCATTTCCACGGAACATACTTTTTCACAGGATACCATGGATGTGGAAAACATGGAAAGTCTGCTTTCGGCCATGGTGGAACAGCTGTGTTTTCAGCTCAGAAAAGAAAAATGGCTTACCTCTGTGGTTTCGGTTAAAATCCGTTATTCCAATTTCGATACAGAGACCAAACAGGTTCGGATTCCTTATACAGCGGTGGATCATACCATTTTAAAATACATCAGTGATCTGTTCAAGAAACTCTACACACGGAGAATGCGGCTGAGACTGGTCGGCGTAAAGTTCTCCGGGCTTGTTCACGGTAACCATCAGATGAATTTATTTGAAGACACCGAAGAGCTGATCAACCTTTATCAGGCGATGGATAAAATGAAACTGCGTTTCGGAAAATACGCTGTCGGAAAAGCCTCAGGATTATTAGTCAACCACAAATAATGTATTTAAACTGCCATACCTATCACAGTCTGCGCTACGGAACCATTTCAATTGAAGAACTGGTTCAACAGGCCGTTGGCCTCAGGGTAAATACGCTGGCACTAACGGATATCAATACCATTACAGGAATATATGATTTCTACAAACTCTGCAAAGTTCACCAGATTAAACCGGTCATTGGGATGGATATCAGGGTAGATGATAAGCCGCTGTATGTGGCACTGGCAAAGAACCGGGAAGGGATTGCGGAGATCAACCGGATGCTTACCGCAGCGAACTGTGAAGGAATTCCATTGGTTCGGCATAACCCTGAATTTGAAAATGTATTCCTAATTTATCCGTTGGATAATATTCCTGAACATCTTAATGAGAATGAATTTATCGCAATCCGCCCGGAAGAGATCAACCTTTTGGTTCAAAAAAGATGGAAAGCCCTTCTGCACAAAATGGTGGTTTTTCAGCCCGTCACGTTCAGAACCAGGAAAGAGTTCAACCTTCACCGTATTTTAAGGGCAATTGATAAAAACACTTTGATCTCAAAACTTGAAGAATCAGATGTCAGCAGAACGACTGAGGTAATGATGCCCACTGCGGAACTTCTCGGTCATTATAAAAACTATCCTCAGATTATTGAAAACACGGAAAGAATCATCAGTTCCTGCCACTTTGAATTTGATTTTTCCACCCCGAAAAACAAGAAGCACTTCACCGAAAATAAAGTTGATGATGAAAAGCTTTTAAGGCAGCTGGCTTATGAGGGACTGAAAAAACGCTACGGCGATCATCATCAGGCAGCAAAACAGCGGGTGGAAAGAGAACTGCAGGTGATTGATGAACTGGATTTCTGCGGCTATTTTCTCATTACCTGGGATATTGTGCAGTACAGCAACAGTCGTGGTTTTATGCATGTGGGAAGGGGAAGTGGTGCCAATTCCATCGTGAGTTACTGTCTTGGGATTACAGATATTTGTCCGCTCGAACTTGATCTTTATTTTGAAAGGTTTCTGAATCTGAACCGAAAATCACCTCCCGACTTCGACATCGACTGGAGCTGGAGGGAGCGCGATGAAATCCTGAGATACATTTTCGATAAGTATGGTAAAGACCATGTTGCTTTTTGCGGAACCAATGTGGAATTCAAATACCGTTCGATCTTCCGTGAGGTCGGTAAAGCCTTTGGTCTGCCCAAAGAAGAACTCGATCATCTCGCCAAGAACCCGATGGCACTGCATGAGGACAACAATGTAGTAAAGCTCGTTCAGAAATACGGAATGCTGCTGGAAAAATTTCCTAACCAGCGGAGTATGCATTCCTGCGGAATTTTAATATCAGAAGAACCGATTACCAATTTCACCGCTCTGGAAATGCCGCCGAAAGGCTTTCCGATTATTCAGTTTGATATGCATGTAGCTGAAGATATCGGTTTTGAAAAATTCGATATTCTGTCGCAAAGAGGACTGGGAACGATTTATGATACGGTGCAGCTCATTGAGAAGAACCGTGGAATTAGGGTGGACATTCGGGATACGAATATTTCCAAAAATGAAGCTATGGCCAATGAGTATTTAAGCCGCGGAAAAACTCTGGGATGTTTTTATATTGAAAGTCCTGCCATGCGCGGTTTGCTTCGCCGACTGAAGTGCGATAATTACAAAACTCTGGTGGCAGCCTCGTCCATCATCCGGCCTGGTGTTGCACAAAGCGGAATGATGCGGGAATATATTTTCCGGCACAATAATCCCGATAAGTTTGAATATTTTCATAAAGTTTTTGAAGAACAGCTGGGTGAGACCTACGGCATTATGGTCTATCAGGAAGATGTTATCAAAATCGCGCTGCACTATGGCGGTGTATCTGCAGATGACGGCGATATTCTCCGAAGAGCCATGAGTGGGAAAAGCCGATCCCTGAAAAAGCTTCAGGAAGTAAAAGACCATTTCTTTGAATGCTGTGCCCAGCAGGGCCATCCCGAAAAACTCTCCCGGGAAGTTTACCGCCAGATTGAAAGTTTTGCCGGCTATTCCTTCTGTAAAGCCCATTCCGCTTCCTATGCGGTAGAAAGTTACCAGAGCCTTTACCTGAAGGTGCATTATCCGATTGAATTTATGGTGGCTGCCATTAATAATGGGGGAGGATTTTACAGAACAGAGGTGTATGTCCACGAATGCAGAATGTCCGGAGGAAAAATACATAATCCGTGTGTGAACCAAAGCCTGTTTGAAACCACCGTATACGGTGAGGATGTATATTTAGGTCTGATGCATATTGAGAATCTTGAAGCCCGGATTGCACAGTTTATTCCGCAGGAAAGAGAAAAGAATGGTGATTATATTTCGCTTGAAAATTTTGTTAAAAGAGTTCCGGTGGGGATAGAAACTTTGCAGACTTTGATTTTTGTCGGGGCATTCCGTTTTACCCGTAAATCGAAAAGTACACTGCTGATTGAAGCCAGAACGTTGATGAACAACTTCAAACCGGAATACCGTCATCAGTCCATTTTTGAAGAACCAACCAGGGAATACCGGTTGCCCGAGCTGAAACGTAATGTGCTGGAAGATGCTTTTGATGAAATAGAAATTCTGGGGTTTTCCGTCAGTTGCAGTCCGTTCGATATGCTGCAGACCGGTTACAGAGGTTCGGTGATGGCCAAAGACTTACTGAAATTCCATAAAAAGCAGGTGAAAATGCTGGCGTATCTTATCTCAAGAAAACACGTGCCCACCAAGAAAGGAACGATGTTTTTCGGAACCTGGATTGATGCGGAAGGCGAGTATTTCGATACAGCACACTTTCCGGATAATCTGAAACAGTATCCTTTCCAGGGCGGGGGATGTTATCTGCTGCTGGGAACGGTGGAAGTCGATTTTTATTTTCCCACCATCACCATTCTGAAAATGGCAAAAATGCCGTTTATTCCGGATCCGCGGTATGCAGAAGACGAGGAAAAACAGTATGAAATCCACCGTAAAATTAATGAAGATGTAAGCATGACCTGGCGTCAACCCTATCCGCAGGAACACGAAATCGGTCTGCCCAGAAAAAGAATGGGATAAATTATTATTTTACTACTATCATCGAGATTTCCAAATTCACAGGAATAACCCATTTTTCAAAGAATGGTGGAGTTCGTTATTGAAAATCTGTTGGGCAAATGACCCTTAAAAATTCAAAAATAGCGATTCAAAATTTTGATTTTCTAATGGCGATCCTCCATTCTCCTGTACAAGAATAATGGCTAAGTTTAACTTGAAATGCTTATTAATCCTGAGTTTTTGACATTTTGTTTAACTGTCAACATTCCTATTTATGCGCTTTTCCTACGATGGAGATTATAAAACACCCTATTCATCGGGGTTAACGTTATTGTGGAAAACTTTTGTAATCATAAACTCCTATTTAATAGATATTTACTGGGGTTCACTTAAAGTGTTTCTTATTTTTGTAAACAGGTTTACTTATTGACATCAAATTCAAGGGAAACCTTTACGGAAGTCTAATTAAAAATTCACGAATGAGAGACAATGAAAGAAATGATGGTCCATTTTACCGAAATCCAAGTTGGCTAAAGCCTCACCGCAGCCGCTCGTTGCAGAAACTTTATTACGACAATGCAGACATGATGCAGCTTTTTAATGTATCAAGTAGAACGTTGCAAAGATGGCGCGATGAAGGAATTATCAGCGGGAAGAAGGTTGGTGGTAAAATTTATTATCTTGCAGAGAAAGTAGATGAGATGATGAGTGGGAATAATGATCTAGCAGATTAGGCCACCTTCTAAAAAGCATAAAAATACCACTACCTATGGGCAGTGGTATTTTTTGTAATTACTAAGACGCCTTAAGTAAGAGTTGCGGTCCCCAGATATACCGAATTGCAGGCCGCCGTTTGCTCAACGTTCTGAAAAAACGCGTAGGCATGGACGGTCTTTCCTGTCCAGTTCACAGGCAGTGAGACAGCAGCCGCTCCTAGATTTCGGGTTTCCGGCCCTTCTTTTACGCTGAAAGTTCCAGATTCTTCCTCAAAAACAGCAGTACAGAAAATATCGCCCTGTTGCGTCTGCATCTGATTACTGTTATCGTCCCAAACAAATTCCAGCGTTTGATTGGCTGTTACCGTCATCGTGAGATTCTCAAATCCGGTGATGTCACCTTTGGTAATCAACACTTTGTCCATCTGAATAACGGCTTCCCCGTTCTCTACGGTAACCACCTCTTTCAGGAGATAACTTGCAGCAAGATTGACCCTGGATTTTACACCGACATTATTGCCGTAGAGACGGCTTTGCATTTGCCGGAGTGCATTCTGAAACTTGATTGCAAGGGCAAACTTTTCCCTTTGCAACAGTTGTTGGGGTGTAGGATTACTGCTTGAAGCCTTTGGACGGCTTCTGATGACATCCATTCCGCGCCAGTTAGCGCCTACTACGGTACCGACCGTACCACTGAATCCTCCGAGGATTCCTTTCTTGATTGTGCCCATAAGCATAAAAAATTATATTAATAAGTCAAAAGTATAACATCTCTTCACACAATGCAATAGATTGATTTTCAATGACTTTAATTGTCGCAAGATGGCTTTAATAAGATATTCTTGACGGTGGTTTTTTGGGTTTGTCGGAATATTGCAGAAAACAACTGCAATTGGCTGTAAATGACTTCTCTTGTCATCAAGTTGCTAAAATTGTCTGCAGATGTCGCCCGTTGTCCGGTTTTAGAGGGGTTTTGTTGCAGACTCGTTCGGGAATCCTTGCCAACCTGTTTCGAAAATAGGAGCTTTTTGGGAAGAGAACGGCAGGAATGGTGCGAGCAGTCTCCAGTAATGTTTCATTTTAAAGGCTTCTGAAGAAAACATATTTTATAAAACCCTAACGGTGGCTGAGCGGAGCCGAAGCCAATACCGTGGTGGCTGAGCGAAGCCGAAGCCAAAGGGGTGATTTCGACTCCGCTCAATCACCGGAAAAGTCCGCTCAAACACCAGATAAAGGAAATTCAAAAACTATAAACGATGGCTGAGCGGAGCCGAAGCCACTGATTAAAATTTCATAAAATTTCAGTGAAAATTCTCTTGCGGAAGAAATGTTTTCTTAATAGCTTTAGCATTCCATGTAATAATACAATGTAACATGGTATTTAGTCTCTCTACAATTATTTAGGATACCATAAACTTCTGAAAAGAGATATAAACAGTACATTCCTCAAACAGAAATATTTAATGGCCAAAACAACTCAGAATGATACAACTCGCTTTGGGCTTTTGATCTACACTTTTGGACAGCCTTGGGCACTAAAAATTTAGACAGGATGTTGTATATTTCACACCCAAATAACCCTTGAAAAACTAAATGGCATTTAACGAAAATTCCCGCGTCAAAATTCCGGCTATTCTGCATCTTATGCGGCTGGGCTATGAATATATTCCTGCCGTGGATCAAAACAGAATTGAAGACCACAATATTTTCAAAGATATTTTTGTTGAGAGCCTGCTGCGCATCAATCCACAAACGGACGCGGAGGAAATCGAGAGAATCTTAGATGAAATCAATCTTGAACTTGATTATGAGGATTTGGGAAAGAAGTTCTATGAAAGGTTGACCGCTACGTCCGGTATCAAACTCATCGACTTCAGGAATTTCGATAACAACAGTTTTCATGTCACCACAGAACTCACCTGCAAAAACGGGGATGAGGAATTCCGACCGGATATTACACTTTTGATAAACGGCATGCCTCTCGCCTTTATTGAAGTAAAGAAACCGCACAACAAGGAAGGCGTCATTGCGGAGCGTAACCGCATTAATTCCCGCTTTAAGAATAAGTATTTCCGCAAGTTTGCCAATATTACCCAACTCATGGTCTTCTCCAATAACATGGAGTACGAAGACGGCATTGTGGACCCTGTGTACGGTGCTTTTTATGCCACCTCGGCTTATAGCGACCTGCATTTTAATTATTTCCGTGAAGATCCCGATTATCCGGTTCAGCAGCGTTTGCTGGACGTTACCGAAGATCAGGAAATCTCCATTCTGAAAGACAATCACCTGATGGTGATCCGCCATAATCCTGAGTTTTCCACCAATAAGAATGCGAATTCATCCACGCACAGAATCCTGACCTCGCTCTTCAGCAGGGAAAGACTGAAATTTATGCTGCAGTACGCCATTGCTTATGTGGAAGGGGAGGATAACGGAAAGATCTATTGGCAGAAACACATCATGAGGTATCCGCAGCTGTTTGCTACACAGGCAATTGCGGCAAAACTGGATATGGGGCAGCGTAAAGGGATTGTCTGGCATACCCAGGGCAGCGGCAAGACGGCCTTGGCATACTTTAACGTAAAACACCTGACCGATTACTTTCAGAAGAAAGATACCATCCCGAAATTCTATTTCATTGTGGACCGGCTTGATCTGCTGGTGCAGGCCTCAACGGAATTCAGCAACCGTGGTTTGAAAGTTAAAACGGTGAACTCCAAGCAGGAATTTATCAGAGACCTGAAAACAGTGGGAGCGTTACACAACGACAGCGGGATTCCGGAGGTGAGTGTCGTGAACATTCAGAAGTTCACTGATGATGCGACGGTGATCGAATATCCTGAGTACGACATTAATGTGCAGCGCATTTATTTTCTTGACGAAGCACACCGAAGTTATAATCCTAAAGGCAGCTACCTGGCAAGCCTGATGAATTCAGATAAAAACGCCATTATCATTGCCTTAACCGGAACACCTTTGCTGAAGGAAGTGGCGAAGGAATATGATTCTAAAATGCTGTTTGGGAATTACTTCCATAAATATTACTATAACATGTCCATTGCCGACGGCTATACGCTGCGTCTGATCCGTGAAGAGATTCGCGGTAATTTCAGAATGCACATGCAGGAAGTAATGGATCAGATCAAGGTTCTGCAGGGTGAGATCAAAAAGTCTGACCTCTATGCACATCCCAAATTTACCGAACCGCTGTTGGACTATATCGTTAAAGATTTAATTCAGTTCCGCCGCGATGAGGAGGACACTTCATTAGGCGGAATGGTCGTATGCGATTCCGCCGCGCAGGCCAAAGAACTCTTCCGTCAGTTTGAAGAAAAGTACGGCGCTCAGGAAACCGATGCCAGTGTGCTGATGGTAGCGGAAGCGCCTGCGAGGTATGGAAGACACGATGAACCCCAACTTACTGCAGCGCTCATCCTGCATGATGAAAATGACAAACTAACACGAAAAGAACTTATTACGGCTTATAAAAAAGCAAAGGTTGATTTGCTCTTTGTGTATAATATGTTGCTTACCGGTTTCGATTCCAGCCGTTTGAAAAAGCTGTATCTGGCAAGAGTCATTCAGGATCATAATCTGTTGCAGACTTTAACGCGCGTCAACAGGCCTTACAAAAAATACAAATACGGCTATGTGGTCGATTTTGCGGATATTTCCAGGGAGTTCGACAAGACCAACAAAATGTATTTCGACGAACTGCAGGAGCAGTTGGGCGATGAAATGGAAATGTATTCCTATCTCTTTAAATCTGAAGCAGAAATTAAAAAGGATCTGGAAGAAATCCGGGAAACCCTTTTTCATTACGATACTCAGAATAAAGAAATTTTTTCACAGCAGATTGAGCAGATTACCGACAAAGGAGAGCTGATGAAACTCATCAAAGCCCTGCGTCTGGCGAGGGAACTCAAAAATATTATTGCCGTAAACGGTTACGAAACACTGAACGGTGAGGGCGATTTTGAAATCTGGAACCGCCTTCTTACCGAGGCGCAGAACCGCCTCGACAATCTGAATTTTGTGGAAAGCATCGGCAACGAGGAAACTTCGCGCAATCTTCTGAATACGGCGTTAGAAGATATTGCTTTCCAGTTTATTAAAGTTTCGGAAAACGAATTGGTACTCGCCGACGACTTTAAAAATATCCTGCGCAAAACCCGGGAATCTTTGCAGCTCAATATTGACCAGCATGATCCGCAGTTTATTACGTTACGGGAGGAACTCGAGCGTATCTTCAAAAAGAAAAACCTGAGCGATGTTACGCAAACCGATATGGTGGAGAACATGCACCTGCTGGAAAAGATTTACGACCGTGCCAAAGAACTCAACCGCAAGAACGCGCTGATCCGGGCGAAATATGAAAACGACGAAAAATATGCGCGCATTCACAAAAGACTCAGTGAAAAACCTTTGCTTAACGCTAAGGAAATGCAGCTTCACCGTGCCCTGATGCAGGTAAAATCGCAGGTGGACCAGAAACTGGAAGGCCAGGAAGACATCCTGAAAAACGAAGCTTTCTTTAAAAAATACCTGATGCAGGTGGTCATCAGCGAGTTTAAGAAAAAAGAAAATATTACTCTCGATTACGCCACCACCGAAAACATCAATCATTTGATCATGAACGAATACATTCAACTATACCAATCCAGATAACCATGACGCAGGACATCAGCTTCATGACCAAAACCAAAGCACTCATAGACAATCTGAAAAGTGTGTGTGCCAATTACGGTTTGGGAAATGACGGCAACGAATTTAAAATTATTACCCAGGTTTTCCTCTATAAATTTCTGAACGACAAGTTCCGCTACGAAGTAAAAAAAGAAAAGCCGGAACTCGCAGACGAAAAGAACTTTACCGAGACCCTGAAACAGATGGATGAAGACGAATATGCCTTTTTATTGGGCAGTCTTGATCCTAATGTACCGAGGCTGCAGCCTTATCATCTTATTTCGCATCTGTTCACCAAGCAGAACGACGACGATTTTGCCAAGCTATTCGACGATACGCTGCGCCAGATCAGTATTGAAAATGCTGAAGTCTTTTCGGTGAAATCCTTTTCGGGAGCCAAGGATACGCTCTTCGATGAGCTTACCCAGTTTATTTCCGATTCTTCGCAGCGGGATGCCTTTGCCAAAGCGCTCATCAATAAACTGTTTGAATTCAGTTTCGAGGAAATGTTTAAGGAAAAATACGATTTCTTCGCCACCATTTTCGAATACCTGATTAAAGATTACAACACTGATTCCGGAGGTAAATACGCTGAATATTACACGCCGCACGCTGTAGCTAGGATTATGGCCAACATTATGGTGCCCGAACCGGTGAAAGGCGTGAAAGTCTATGATCCAAGTGCGGGATCGGGAACCCTGCTCATGAGTCTGGCGCACAAGATTGGCGAGGAAAACTGCATGATTTATTCCGAAGACATCTCGCAGAAGTCGAGCAATATGCTCCGCCTGAACCTGGTGTTGAACGGGCTTACGCATTCCATCCCAAACATTATCAAGACCAATACCATTGCGCATCCGTACTATCTGGATACGAAGTTTGATTATATTGTCAGCAATCCCCCCTTCAAGCTGGATTTCTCCGATTTTCATAAAGAGCTGGACAAAGACGCCTTCAAGAAACGCTTCTTTGCCGGCATCCCGAATGTTCCGAAGGCCAAGAAAGAATCCATGGCCATCTACCTGCTGTTTATTCAGCACATTATGTACAACCTCAGCGATACCGGCAAGGCCGCCATTGTACTGCCCACCGGTTTCATTACCGCGCAAAGCGGAATTGAAAAGAAAATCCGGGAGCGCCTGATTACGAACGGTTGGCTGCGCGGCGTGGTAAGCATGCCGAGCAATATTTTTGCGAGTACCGGCACCAATGTCTCAGTGGTTTTTCTGGACAAGGAGGCCGACAGCGAACATATTATTTTAATGGATGCCTCTAAACTGGGCGAAACCATTAAGGAGGGCAAAAACCAGCGCACCGTGCTGACCCGTGATGAGGAAGCGCTGATTGTGGAAACCTTCAACAGCAAAACTGCGGTGGAAGACTTATCGGTAGTGGTAAGCAAAAAAGAAATTACGGCGAAGAATTATTCCTTCTCGGCCGGACAGTATTTTGAGGTGAAAATTGAGTATGTGGATATTACACCCGAAGAATTTGCAGAGAAGATGAGTGGATTTGAAAGCCGCTTGACAACTTTGTTTGAGCAGGGAAATAGTTTGGATAGGGAGATTCAGAAACAATTAAAATCATTGAAGTATGACTGATTGGAAAATTTCCAAGCTTGACGCTATATGTAACAATATTACTGATGGTGAACACGGTTCCATTATGGATGATCCCAAAGGAAATTATTATTTATTAAGTAATAAGAATATTATTAATGGAAAAATTTATTATAACTCCAATGACCGAATTATATCTGAAACTGATTTTAAAAAGATAAATCGCAGGACCAAATTGGCAGTAGGTGATATAGTTTTCTCTACGGTTGGAGTATTAGGAAAAAGTGCAATAGTTAAAGGCTCAATAAATTATGATTTTCAGAGAAGTGTAGGAATTATCAAGCCAAATACAGGGCTAGTTAATACTAATTACCTCTACTATTATCTGAATACAAAATTTGTTAGGAAAAGAGTCAATGATTTGTCAAAAGGTGCTGTTCAGAAGTGTTTTTTTATTTCCGACTTAAGAAATCTTGATATTCATCTACCAAAGAATTTGCTTATTCAAGAAAAAATTGGTGATGTCCTATCCGCTTTAGACAACAAAATAGAACTCAACAATCAAATCAATGCCGAGTTGGAAGCCATGGCGAAAACGCTGTATGATTATTGGTTTGTGCAGTTTGATTTTCCCTTCGACTTCGCTCAGGGTAAACCCGATGCATCAGGACAGCCTTATAAATCTTCCGGCGGAAAAATGGTGTATAATGAGGTGCTGAAAAGGGAGATTCCGGAGGGGTGGGAGGTGAAGAACATAGGGAATGTCTTAGAAACATATTTAGGAGGAACTCCGTCTACTTCTAACGCAGCGTTCTGGAATGGAAATATACCATGGTTAAATTCCGGAGAAGTTGCTAATTTTCCTTTAATGTCAACAGAGCAAAGTATAACTAAGGAAGCAATAAATAATTCCTCAACAAGATTATTAAAAAAAGGAAGCGTGTTATTATCGATAACCAGGCATTTAAGAGTGAATATCTTGGGAATTGATGCATGTATTAATCAGTCAGTAGTTGCTATTGCAGAAAATGAAAAATTCAGGAACACTTATATCTACTTTTCTGTGCTTAATGACATAAGCCGTTTAATGAAATTACGAACGGGCGCACAGCAACCTCATATTAATAAGGCTATTGTAGATAAGTCTTTATTTATCATTCCTAAAACTACTGTTTTAGAAAATTACTATAAAATTGCAAAGCCGTTATTCGCAAAAATAATCACTAATGCAAAACAAAACCAAGAGTTCGCCCAATTACGGGACTGGCTGCTGCCCATGCTGATGAACGGGCAGGTAACGGTAGGGGATGTTGAGGAGCTGGGTATGGTGGCGGAGGAGAAGGTGAGTTATCAAAAATCTTAAGAAGTTATATAAACAGTCACGTGGAATATAAAAAGACAAATCCAACAATAAAATATATTGACTTTATCAGGTTGGTTGCTTCATTGGCTTCCTTCAATAGTTTGGAAGGAAATGAATATGTGGTAAACTCAATTTCAGGATCAATTATAAATTTTACTAGAACGTCCACTGGTGAGCAATGGTCTATGGATCTAAAGCAAGTGTTAAAAGCTTATCATGAGTTGAAAGATTTTAAAACAGCAAACTTTAAACCTTATGTGCCGTTGACACATTCGCCTGCATTGGGGTTGCTTTTGAAAATAGGCTTGCTTAAATAATAAAAATATATAAACCCCCAATTTAAAAAGTTAATAAAACTATGGCCGAATTACATGTAAGCAAGAAAAGTATCAGTAAGTTGTTTAGCGATATGCAACATCGAAAATTTATTATTCCTGATTTTCAAAGACCCTATAAGTGGAACATCGAAAAATGTGAAACGCTCTGGAATGATATAGAGAATTTTACTGTAACGGATGCAAAAGCGGGAGCCGATTATTTTTTGGGAACAATTGTAACTTATGTGAATGATGATAAGGACCCGGAAATTATTGATGGTCAACAAAGAATTACTTCTTTCTTCCTCTTATTAAGAGCGTTTTTTAGAAAACTTGAAGACATGCCACAGGATGATCAGGTCATAGGACTAAAAAATAAAGTTGCACCGTGTATTTGGGACACTGATCGCTTTTCTGGTAAAGTAGTTGATCCTACAGCAATCCACATAAAATCGTTGGTTGCAACTGAAGAAGATAATGAAACTTTTCATAAAATTTTAGAGACGGGCGAGAGTAGCATTCTTGCAACTGATAACTATTCTGTTAACTACCGTTTTTTTAAAAAACAATGTGATGAGTATGCTACTATTAATCCAATGCAATGGAAAGAACTTTGTGTCACCATATTAAACCAATGTATTATACTGCCGATTGAATGTGATACACCTGAAACTGCTTTAACTATTTTTTCAACACTGAACGATAGAGGATTACCTCTGGCAGATTCGGATATTTTTAAAGCCCAGATTTACCGTAATCTGGAATCTGAAGAAAAACGAAAAGATTTTACCACGACGTGGAAAGAGCTAACTCAGATTTGTAAACAATCGCATACATCCATAGATGACATTTTTAGATATTATACACACGTATTAAGAGCCAGAAAAGATGACAAGTCTAAAGAAGTTGGTTTAAGAAAGTTCTACGCAGAGAAGGAATACAATCGCCTCAAAGATGAAAAGCTGATGAAGGAGATAATGGACTTAGCTAATTTCTGGAGATACATTAATGTTGATGTGGAGCCAGAGGAAGAAGTAAATTATATCATAACTGATGAAGCCCGTAAACATTTGCACTGCCTGTCATGCTATCCTAATGAATTCTGGAAGTATGCTACAAGTGTTTTCTTTTTAAAGAATAAAGATTCCGAATTCTTTGCTGATGATTTTAGTAAAATGTTGCGGAAATTGATTGCATTCTTATTTGCAAAGTTTATTGATGCACCATCGGTCAATGCGATAAAAGATGATATTTATAGTTCGTGTATTTCATTGCAAAATAATAATGAATTGCAGTTTAAGATATCTTTAGACGAAGAACTATTAAAACAGCAAATAGATAATCACTCTTCTTCACGTATTTCGAGAGCCTTACTGTTATTAGATGCTTACTTGAATCCTGAGCAAAAAACTTTAATTCCTCAAACATTTGACATTGAGCATATTTTCCCCAAAAAATGGCAAAACACTAACTACAACGGCTGGAATATAGATGATGCTGTAAAGTACTTAGATCGTTTTGGTAACAAAATTGTCTTTGAAAAGAAACTTAACATTCAAGCGGGGAATGGATATTTTGGTATAAAAAAGCAAAAGTACAATTTGTCCTCCATTGCTTCTGTAAAGGATCTAAGTAAATATTACAAAGAGGATTGGATGAAAGAAGACATTGAACAGCGGGAAAATAATTTTAAAGAAAATATAATAACTTTCTTTCAAAATGAACTTGTAATAAGTTAATTTTAAAATTTATAAGACTATAAAAGCGGACACCTCAGTTCGCTTTTTTTGATTTCTCCCGCTCCCGCACGACTGCATTGTGGAGCTTTCCTTTAAAAGCAGGTTAAAGTTTTAGCTTTACAAATACACACTGTATTATAGTGATTTCGACTCCGCTCAATCACCGGACCTTGCTTATCTCCGGGAACTCATCTCAATCACAAAAGAAAATGGATTCAAATTAAAAATTCGGGTGGCTGAGCGGAGCCGAAGCCAAAGGGATGATTTCGACTCCGCTCAATCACCGGAAAAGTGTTGCTCAATCACCGGAAGACTGAAAATTAAAATAAACAATTGTGGTGGATGAACGGAGCCGAAGCCCCATAACTTTTATTATCTCTCTCTAAACCCATTAGGAGAAACACCTGCAATTTTCTTAAAGTATTTGCCGAAATGAGATTTGTCGGAAAAGCCTAATTCATAGGCAATTTCGGTGACTGACAGGTCGGTGTTGAGTAAGAGTCTCTCCGCTTCAAGGACGACGCGGTTCTGTATATAACGTTCCGCCGGAATGTCCAGTTTGTCTTTTACAACCGCATTCAGATAGTTGGCAGAAATGTGCATAAGCGCTGCATAGTCGGAAGTGCGTTTGCGCTCCTTAAAGTGTTGATCGACCAATGTTTTAAACTCATCTACAAAGGTCATTCTACGATCAGTCTTCGCCACCGTTACATTTTCACCTCCCGAAATACGGATGTACATCAACATCATTGTTTTTAATTGTAAACAAAGTATTTCACGGCTTAAGATGGTGTTTTTTATATATTCGCTATAGGTAGATGCGAGTACCTCTGCCAAGTGCTTAAAAGCTGACTTTTTAGCGTCTGAAAAGTGGGGAAGTCCGCGAAGGGCAGTATCACTTTTTATTTTTCTGTTCCCCGTATAGATTCGGTTATAAAAAAGCTTGGTAAAGAATATTGCCTGAACATCAGCATGATCTTGCAGTTCAAAATGGAGATAAGCATCATAATTCATGAAAAAAATCCTGCCTTTCTGAAGGGGATAAGAATGATGATCAATCTGAACAGTTCCCCCACCATTCTTGGAAAAAACAAGTCCGTAAAATCTGATTTTAGTCGGATTATCTTTATTGAAAAGAGTACTAATTTCTGTGGTGTTCAGAATCGCAAATTCGCCATCATACATCTTGGCAGACAGAAATTGTCGCAGTGCTTGACTGGAAAGGATGTTAGTTTTAGTCATGGAGTAGTGGTATCAATCACAGCCGATTTATCAGCATAATTTATACCACGGTATATCTAGGATAGTATGGATTCTTTATTTTCCAGTGGCTCCGTAACAGTATCTATCACGACTTTATCAACATAATCAGAGTTCATCGCTCGTAAAACCGCCATATAATTCATTCCGAATTCCAAAGTATCTCCAACTTTAAAAGCAGTTTCATTATCTCCTAAATCAAGCACCAACATATCCGAACTCGCTCCCATAATAGAGATGTCACTTCGCAAAGGAGAAATGTTTTTAGCATCAATATCCAGCAAACCAATATCTACAATGGCCCGCACTGAAGTTTTTCCTTCATCAGCCAAATCGAATTCCGGTTGCTCTCCGGTAAGATTGGTGCCTGCAATTCCGGTGGGCACTTTTGGTTTTTCGTTAAGTTCGATAATTTCTGCCGTTAAAGTAAATACATCCTGGCACATCCCTTCTATATAGGCATCTGCATAGACATCAGTTCCAAAGAAAAGTGTTTCGCCAATCCTAAAATGGTTAATTCCATCGGGAATTTCATTATTCAAAAGCAATGGCAAGGTTACCGATGAACCTCCGGAGATGTACGGAATCTTCTTCCCGAAGCATTTCTCCAACATTTCCCGACACTTTTTAAGATTCTGAAGTTTTTCTTCGTCTGGTAAAATACCGTTCAGGCAGTTTAGATTTGTTCCCAGACCTACAATTAAAATGTTGGGAAGGTGAAGGACTTCTTCATAGAAATCCGCCAACTGATCAGGTAGAATACCTTCGCGGAGTTCACCCATCTCCACCATGAGTACCACACGGTGAACTTTATCCTGTTTCACCGCTTCTGCTGACAATGCGTAAAGGGTCTGAATTTCTGTATTAAAACTAACATCCGCATATTCCACAATACTTTTTACCAAACGTTGTGCAGGTGGTTTAATATAAATGGTTTGTGCTTCAGGAGAAATTTTCTTGATGGCTTTTAAGTTACTAAGTCGAGAGTCACAAATATCCCGATCTGAAATTTTAAGAACTTCCGCCAAGTATCCCTCATGACCGCACAGCATTTTAGCCACGATGGCCCAGTCCATATTGTTTTTATTAAAGAGCTGATCGAGGAAAGTATAGTTGTGTTGAAGTTTATTTCTATTAAGGGTAATAAATGACATAATTATTTTTTTAGTCTCATTTCGAGATATTTATTCTGGAAACCGAGTTTTTCGTAAAGATGACGGGCGGGATTATCGGCATCGCAATGCAACGCCATATCACCGGTGGTTTCTTCGATGGCTTTCTGCATCAGTTGTTTTCCAATGCCTAAGCCCCGTGCCTTGCTGTGGGTTGCGATGTACACCAGGATATTTTCCGGGATATAACCTGACATCCCCGTTGTATTGATAACGGTAGCACCAAGAAGTTCATTTTTTTCATCTCTGGCTTCGATAATATGTCCGCCAGGTTTTCCATCAACGCCCATGGCATAATCCATGGCTTTCCCAATGTCAGGAATACTGTCACCGTACTGTTCAAGGTGCTGGTGTAAAAAAGTTTTTATTTCGTTAAGGACAGCATGATCTGCCTTACCATTTTGGGTATAAGTAGTAATTGTAATCATAATTTTATTTTTTTTAACCCGGTATCGGGAGTGAAAGATCGTATCCGGAGACTTGATCTGTATTTGGTAACGGAGTAACTTCTGGTTGGCTTTTGATAAAAAACAGGGGAGAAGACGTACGGTTAATTATTCTTTTGAAGAAGTTTTGTCCGAAGAAAGATTTCCAAATGGCTTCATCATGGTAACTCAAAATAATGAGGTCACTCTTATCTTTATTACTGATTCTTGAAATGGCTTCGGCTTTATCTGCAGTCAGCACCAGCTCGGTTTTACAATGAGTATTTTCGATGAGAGGTTCAGTAGTCGTTAACTCATGCTGAACCTCAAGTAAAGTATCCTCATTGGCTACACCACAGAGGGTCACCTCACTTCTATTACGTTCTGCAATAGCCTTGGTAAGTGCAATCTTCGTATGGCTTTGGTTCGCATTGCGGATAGGAACGAGAATATTTCGGAAGAAAGTTTTCCTGTTTTCGACAGGTACAAGTAGTACGGAACATTTTACAGAAACCAACACTTCATAAGAATAAGAACCTAAGAATAACTCCTTCAATCGCTGTTGACCCGACATGCCCATCACGACAATGGTGTTATCATGATTTTCGATAGTTTCATTAAGGACATCCAGCAACATTCCCGTTTTTAGAATCGTCCGGATTAAAAGTTGAGGATGCCTTTTTAAAGCAGTCTTCTTGATATTTTGCAGCGCTTTATCGGCCTTTTCGGTATTCATTTTTACAATGTCAGCACCAATGACCTGCCTTCCGGTTCGGTCGGTGATAAATCTTGATCCCATTGCATGAATCATAATTAACTCCGCATTATGCCTCAATGCCATTTGGACCGCAAGTTTACGCGCCCGTTCAGACTTGTCTGAAAAGTCAGTAGGTACTAAGATTGTTTTAATGTGAGTTGCTTCCATATTGTTTATTTGGAATGCAAAGTTAGCTGTCTAAACATCAAAATGGTAGCAGAAATACGCTGACCTGTGGTATCAATTACCTTATTTAAAGTGATTGAAGATGTACCAACACATTAATTAGACAATTGGTATGATTTGGTGAATCTCACCATCATTTGATCATTAAAATAGCAGCTCATTTCTTTTTCTTCATGCTTCGCCAAAAATTTAAATGATCGTAAGCAGATGTATTTTATTGATATTGAAAGAATATCCGTATAAAAATATGCTCTGGTGCCCGATTTTACTGTCCATTTATTCAGCATAACGTGTTTTCACCCTTTTAGTGAAAACCTGATAAAAATCTTTAGTAAGCTATTGGTTTAAGGTTATCTAAGGATTACTTTTGCAGCCTTAAAATCATCAAATGTTTAAAAAACTATTTATGCTCTGCTCTGCTGGTCTTATTTTGTCAGCAGTATCATGTCGTGAAGACGGCAATCCTACCGCTGAAGAAGTGAACAAAATCATCCTGAATACCGACAAGGACGAACTCAGCAAACGTATCAACCTCGATAATTCTGGGGTCCTTAAGCTAAAAGGAGACAAAGACAGTAAAACAGCAGGCTTGGTGAATATTCCGTTGCTTTTGGTGGCAGAAGTTTCTTCCCCAGTGTATGAAGGAAACACCCTTCGTGCAACCCACGTTTCTATACAAGGTAATTACGCTTATGTATCTTACAATACGGAAGGCGAAGATTATTTGGGAGCACTCGAAGTTATTGATCTTACCGATCCGAATAAACCAGTGTTGGTAACACAGGCCATTTTCCCTGGTACCGATATCAGTTCTGTATACTACGAAGGTGGTAAACTTTATATTTCTGGAGCAAGTGACATCTATACTACAGGTGCTGCAACACCAGCTTTTGCGGGAGTAATGACCTTAGCAAACAATCTTTTAAGTACCAATTATCTTCAAACTGAATTAAAAGGGATGGTAGGGCATGAAGTAGTTGCGGCAAATGATAAATTTTACGCAGTTTCCGGTGCTAGCGGTGCTCTTACCAAAATAAACAAAGCCAACAACCAGGTGGAGATGAGCATTCCTTTAGCTGACTTACGTTCTATCGGTTATAACAACAATAGAGTAGTAGTCTTGAGCGGCTCTGACGGAATTAAAGTATATGATAACAATCTGGGATTGGTAAAATCGTTCCCAACGGCAACCAATGCCTTAGAATCTAAACGTACCATCGATTTTATGGGCACCGATGTTTTGGTTTCTGAGGGTGCAAATGGCTTCGGAGTTTACAATTTAAGTACAGGTAACAAAGTGCAAACTGTTGCACTTCCTGCAATTACGACTGCTGACGAGATTGACCGTGTAACTAATGCCGTTTCAGTGAATAACGGTTATGTTTTCGCTGCTAATGGCGGAATTGGATTATCTGTTTATCAAAATACCGGAACATCTCTTGCATTGGCTGGAACAATTGATCTGCCAGGTTCTTGTAACTTCGTCATGAGCCGTGGTGAATATATTTTTGCGGCAATGGGTAAATCAGGTTTTAAAATTATTAAAACCCTTTGGCCGGCAACAGGACCAGATTGTTCAACTTTCACTCCATACAACGGCAATGGTGGATGGCTAAATATCAACAGTGGTCAGAATTTAAAATATTCAGGTACCAAAAGTTTCCAAGGGGTAAATGTGAATCATATTTTATCATGGTGTGGTAATTTAACCGTACTTGAATCATTAAATGTGAACAGCAATGCTACCTTCAATATGTATGGCGAACTTTACCAAGGGAATAAAAATAATGTATGGAACAGCCTTAACATCAACACAGGATCTGTTCTTAACGTTGAAGGTAAGTTAACCACTTATGGTAATATGATTTTCAACAGTGGAGCAACTTTAAAGATGAAAGGGGATATCATTATTAATGGTGATGTAACTTTTAACAATAATACCAAGATTGAGTTTATTGGATCTAATAACAAAATCACCATCGTAGGTAAAGTAACGAAAAATGCAGTGCCAACGATTACAGGTTCTTACATAGATGTTAACAACAAACTTTAAGGAGAGATCCGATATTAATCGGTTTTCTGTAACTAAAAAAAGCTGCTCTTAATAGAGCAGCTTTTATTTTTAGGTCAAATGAAATTAGTGACCCTGATTACCATCAATACCATGTGCATGGCCATGACTCAGTTCTTCCTCAGTTGCTGGTCGTGTAGCAACTACTTCTACGTCAAAAGCAAGCGTTTTCCCTGCCATTGGGTGATTAAGGTCTACCAATACTGCCTCTGGGGTAACTTCAAGGACTACGGCGCTTAAATGGTTTCCGTTAGAATCTTGCAATGGTAGCATTGCACCAACCGGTGGCATACCAGATTGCTCAAACATCTCTACCGGAAGTTGAGTGGTTGCATTTTCCTGTCTTTCGCCATAACCTTCAGATGGAGAAACGGTAAAAGATTTCTTATCACCGGCGGCCATTCCGTTTAATTCTGCTTCAAATTTTGGCAACATCATCCCAACACCATATAGAAAAGTAAAAGGGTTATCTGCATCTGTTTTTTCGATGAAGGTCTGCTCTCCGTTCGCTTCTACAGCGTTGAGATTATAATGCAGCGCTACAACGTGATTTTTGTCTATTGTCATTCTGATTTTTTTGTGAACAGCTTGAACTGCTCGGTTTCTAAAATATTTTGGCAACTGCCACCGCAAAGGTAACCTTTTGAAATTAGAGTGCGTAGAATAAGCTTTACTGAAGTTTCACATTTCCGTCTTCCCCGAATATCAAGATTCCTTCTTGATTATCCTCAAACCCTTTAAGCTTGGATGTTTTACCTTTAAGTACCAACTCAAGGATTTGCTTTTCCGCTAACTTTTTACCCAGTACCTCAAACGGAATTTTAAAGCCACATTGTTTAAACTCTGAACAGCCAATTGCAGTTTTACCTTTCACCAAGGACTGTTTACATTTTGGGCAATTATGTTCAGACCATTCAATTTTTTGAACTTTACGGGTCACCTTAGCTTTTGGTTCTTTCTTAATTTCAGCCTGAAAACTTACTTTTCGTGAATTATCACTAATCACTTTTTGGGTGAGTTCGCTAACCATTC
This sequence comes from Kaistella sp., assembly GCA_041913105.1. Taxonomy (GTDB): domain Bacteria; phylum Bacteroidota; class Bacteroidia; order Flavobacteriales; family Weeksellaceae; genus Kaistella. Next base: position 399,204 of record JAYSFV010000001.1, read on the forward strand.
GCACCAATTCATCTTTAAATTGTTGCGCCTCGTACTCACCTTTCTCAATTTTGCGGAGTTTATATTCCCATTCTCCAGTAAGTTCCGGACTCTTGAGAACTTCATCATCAATTGTGTCGATTAAGTCGACCCCTGTGCTCGTTGCAAAAATATTCTTCTTTTTACGTTCAATATATTTCCTTTTAAATAGGGTTTCGATAATATTTGCACGGGTTGAAGGCCTTCCAATTCCGTTATTTTTTAATACTTCACGAAGTTCTTCATCATCAATTTGCTTTCCGGCAGTTTCCATCGCACGAAGGAGCGTCGCCTCAGTGTATGGCTTCGGTGGAGTCGTTTTCCCCTGATGGACGAGTGGTTCATGGGGTCCTTTTTCTCCCTGGACAAAATTAGGAATATGTTGTTCTTCCTCTTTATCTTTCTTCATCGATTCCTCTTTTCGGTCTTTAGCATAAACTTCCCGCCAGCCAGGCTCCAAAATCTGCTTTCCGTTCGCTTTGAATGGAATGCTTCCTACTTTTGCTTCAACCAACGTGTTGGATATTTTACATTCCGGATAGAATACTGCGATAAAACGTCGCGCTACAAGATCATAAATCTGTTTTTCTTCCTTACTTAATGACCCGGATGGCGAAATTTCAGTCGGGATAATAGCGTGGTGATCGGTGACTTTAGAATCATCAAAAACGGCTTTACTTTTCGGAATTTCGCTTTGCAACAAAGGATTTATCAGCGATTGATAAGGCTGCATATTGCGTAAAATACCCGGAATTTTCGGATACAGATTTTCTGATAGGTACGTAGTATCAACGCGCGGATAAGTAGTATGTTTTTTCTCGTATAAACTCTGGATGTATTTTAGGGTATTCTCTGCTGAAAAGCCATATTTGCGGTTGGCTTCTACCTGAAGTGCCGTTAAATCAAAAAGTCTAGGATTTTTTTCTTTACCTTCTTTAATTTCAAAGGAAACAATTTCAAACTCATGTTGCTGGAGATAGGCAAGACCTTTATCTGCCTTTTCCTGAGTCTTCAGCCGATCAATTGCAGCGTTAAAAAGTACCTCCCGGTAGAGGGTTTTAAGCTCCCAATATTCTTCAGCTTTGAAGGCATCAATTTCCTTCTGTCGCTGCACCAGCATGGCAAGAGTAGGGGTCTGAACTCTACCAATTGATAAAACCCCATTCCCCCCACTGAATTTTTTAGTGAAAAGGCGAGTCGCGTTGATCCCCAGAAGCCAGTCTCCGATTGCGCGGGCATTTCCGGCGAGATACAAATTTTGATATTCCTCACTGGATTTAAGATTTTCAAAGCCTTCCTTTATGGCATCTTCCGTAAGAGACGAAATCCAAAGTCGTTTGACTGGTTTTTTACATTTCGCTTTCTGCAGAACCCACCTCTGGATCAGTTCACCCTCTTGTCCGGCATCTCCACAATTAATAACCTCTTCACAATCTGTTACTAGCTTTTCAATGATTTTAAATTGTTTTTCAACACCATTATTGGGGATTAGTTTTAACCCAAAACTTTGAGGAATAATCGGCAGAAAGATAAGGTCCCACGATTTGTAATGCGGGCTGTAATCGTGAGGTTCTTTAAGGGTACACAAGTGTCCGAACGTCCAAGTTACCCAATAACCGTTACCCTCGAAATATCCTTGTTTCGGCATATCGGCTCCCAAAACTTTGGCAATGTCACGGGCAACACTTGGTTTCTCGGCAATACATAATTTCATTCCTTACCACATTTAACAGTCGGACTGCAAATTTGCACCTTTTTTTCTCAATTCATATTCTTCAAAAAAGTAAATATTATTCGGTAAAATCTGTTTTTCCTGCATATATTACGATGCGTTGAAAGCTAGGAGAACAACCATATCTGTGTTTAAATTGAAAAATTTAGATTTGAACTAAGTTGAATTAAAATTCGTAAAAACTTAAATACCAATAAAATAGATGCAATAATATTTTTCTTTTGAAAATTTAAATTAATTATTTTCTACTATTTGTAAATATCCCCCAAAAGTGTTAATTTGCATCACCTTAATTAGTTAAGGGAAAACACAAATAACTAAACACAAATAATGAAAAAAGGAAAGATTGTTGAGATCCCATTCTCAGCAGGAATATTCTCGGACTTCCATATTCCTGTCACCCCACAAAATTTAAGCAAAATTGCATATCCAAAGGATTATACCATTAACGATGGTATTGTAATTGGCGAACATGATGGTTGTGAAAATTACAGTCTTGGACAACGAAAAAGAAAATTAACGCTCGGTCAGAAGGAACCGTATTTTGTTATTGGTATCGATCAAAATACGGATACCTTATTTGTCGGTAAAGGTGCAAATCATCCTGGGCTTTGGACGAAGGTCCTACGGTTTCATCGGTCAACAGTCGCGTTCGATCATCAATTTATGATGGAAGAAAATCATTGTGAAATCGCTGTATTGTCATCCTTAATGGCAAATCCGCAATATGCGTATTTGAGCAGTGATGATGAATACATCTATTTACAATTTGAAAAGTGCATTCCTATCGCGATTCTAGATACTGATTTAAAACTTATGTCCAACGATAGACAGATCGCCATGATCGATCAGTTTTGCATGAAGTGCGAGGTATAAATTAATAAACAAACAGTCTTTCCACAGAAAGCAAAATATTATCGCCAACTTTAAATAAGTTGGCGCTTTTTATTTTACCATGTATTGATGTATAAAACCCACTTTACCCGTTTTGGCGACTTTAATTTTATACCAGGAAACGTGTTGCTCTAATATGATTAACTTGGTATTTTGTGGCAAGCGAAATAGGATGCCCGCGTTGATATTTGGTTTTGAACGTACATTCACCCTGTCATATTTAGTGGTTAAGTGAGCCGACTTTTTCTTACCAGAAGAATTTTTAGATTTCTGCAACTGAGGTTTCGCAAAATTACTTCTAAGCATATCAGTGTACTGATCATTCCCCATTTTTGCTTTTAGGGAATCACACCGTTTACGACAGCAGTTTAATTCTGGAGAATTTGAGTATAACCAATTACATGAGAATATAAGTAATAGCAAAGCTATTTTCATTTTACTCTGTAGTAAATGAGGGTATATCATTGGTGATCAGTTGATTTGGTTATTGGTTTACGAATATAAAACTTTCATATTAAACCTTCAATATAAAATGTAGTTACCTATAAATTTATCAGTCAATTGTTTATATAAAATTTTTTCTTTTATATATGAATGTTTTCAGTACAGAAATATAGATATGTGAGTGTTACTGCAACCTAGATTTACTTATAAAACCTTGTAGATTATTAGCAGAAACGTGATACCACTCGTTATTTGCAGCAATAATTTTTAAAGGAGTTAATTCATCAAATGTGTGAATGATCTCGTATTCAGTCCCGGGCCCGAGTCGGAGATTGCTTCCTTTTTTAATGTGAGTGAAAGCAAAAGAAGTTACGCCAGGAAATTTCGGAACTCCGCGTTTTCTTAAATAAGGCCAGGGATCGACAGCACCATTGCCGGTATAAATTCCGAAATGCAAATGAGGTACACCCCCTTCAGCGTTCCCAGTAGTTCCGACGAGTCCCAAAGTGTCACCAATCTTTACACGGTCTCCACTATTTGCGATAATGCTGTCAAGATGGGCATAATATAGGGAATTGCCAAAAATTCCGTCCCTGAGCCAAACCTGTTTGCCACCCAGACCTTGATTTCCTGTTCTGGTTATAAATCCGTCCACCGCGGCTACTACGGGAGTTCCTCTGGAAGCAAAAATGTCCACTCCCTCATGATTACGACTTCCGCCGTCCCGGATTGCACCCCAAAAACTTTGTACGGCAGAATTTCCTTTGCCGGCAACCGGAAATGCGTAGGAGGGTTGCGTATAAATTTGTAATCTGATATTACCAATAAAGCCAATTTCAGGTTGGAGGATAATTCTGTAAAGTCCCGTCTGTTGTACAGTTTCCTGAAATCTATTCTTTAACAACAATTCGCTAACAAATGATTGTGAAGGAAGTTCAGCTAAATTAAAGTCCACAAAAAATTTAGCATCCAATGAGTCTACAAGTTCCGATACAATAGTCAACTGGTCGCCCTCTTTCAATTCAATGAAATAAGAAATCGCATGTAAATCACCACTTTTATAAACGGCAGTCATTGAATATTGATCTTCTATCGTCAAGGAGTCTGAAAAGCTCTCTTGGTAATTGTTTTGCCATTTTGCAAGAAGACTATCTGGACCAGAAAAGCGACGTTCGTATTTTTCACGTTCAGTACTTTCAAAAATTTTATCAGCAGTTTTCTTCAAACCTTCACAACTGATTAATATGAACAGAAATATGAGTATGAAAAGGAAATTTATTTTCTTCATATTTCATTATGTGCAAAAATTTTGCCGTGCAAAGTGCTGAAACCTTTTTAAATAACACTCCATTTTTAATTTTTTTAACATCTAAACCTTGAATATTAAAATTATGTTAAAAATAGTACTTAAGTGGGATGATTTGTGTAAGATTTTTAAATAGTTTTGCATGCAAAGCATGATTGATTTATGAATCTACCAGAAAGATTAAAAATGCACATCCTTAAGCTATTACAGGTGATGGGCGTTCTGTTACCAACTGCCTTTATTTGCGGTCAAAAATATATGGTTAATATCCCTGTTATTCAGCAGGATCAAAGGGTTCACGTCTCTATAATGTACCAGGAAAAGAACCATGCTTTTGGGATGTTGACTCAGGATTACCGCATAACTGTTACCAATAACACTCAAGATAAACTAAAAGTCTATATTGACTACGGTGCCCGTCTGGTTTGTGGTGCGGAAAAAAGCCATAAGCTTGGTCCATTGGGAGACGGAATCACTATTAACCCATCACAGACCGTGGGAAAACCCTATGGTACTGATGGTATTGGCTCTGCAGTTCGGCTTACTGCTAGTGCGTGCCCTAAAGATTCGTGGAAGCAAATGGGGGAAGATGAGACCGGCAGCCGTTTATACAGTATGATTTCTACGGTGTATTATAAGATTGTAAAAATTGAAAATATTTCCGAAAAGGAGCGTACAATAGCAGAAGCTAAAAGACAAAAAGCGGAAGAAGAACTGAGGAAAAGAGCAGAAACAGAACAGAAACATAAACAGAAAGCTACCGATGCCGAGCGCGACAGATTGCAACGTGAAAGCCTTGAAAAAATGACACAGACTTCAAGTGATAACGTAAAATCTCCTATATCCTCCACGGGTTCCGTTCGTTCTAGCGATATTCCAAGTGCGAATTTGTCGCAAAAAGTAAAAGTTAACGGAGAGTACGTACAGGTTTACCGTGAGAACGGCGTTCCTTATGTAAAAAGAGCAGATGGTACAACGCATCAGACCACCGAAACGGCATTTAACCAAATTTCGCAGATTTCAAGTGCTGCGAAAACCTCAACCAGTATTGCGCAACAGCAGGAACTCCAACAACAGAGAATTGCTGCACAGCAGGCCGAATACCAGCGCAAATTGGCTGCAGATAGATTATACACCCAACAGCGTGACGAAATTATCACACAGGGTGTAACTGAGATGGCAAATCTCATTAACGGCATTGTTCAGTACAATCGTGCGGAGAAAGAGCGTCAACAAGCTATAGCCGAGCGCCAAGCCGAAGAAGAAAGACAACGCCAGCATGCATTGTTTGTGATGCAAACTAACCGTAGAGATGCGTTTTCGATACTGCCTGCTATGGATATTCCATTAATGTCTAAGGAAAAAGCACCTATCCTGTACTTCTTTATCTACTCTCACAATGACCTAAGTAACGAATATGGTTCAACCGCTTATATTTCTAATGTTTTTGAGGTGGGGCAATATAGGGATGGCACGCGCGCTTATACAGCTAACGTTATAAAGGAGATTGAAAGCCTTACACCTCACACTGAGGTTTTGCATGGATACTATTATACTTATGACGATGCGGAGCAGTCACGAAACAATCTCATACGTACGCTTAAAAGCACAGGGATGAATGTTTTAGACGTACATTATAAAGGTAAACCTGCCCAGTCCAACCATGAGGAATCGAAAAAAACATCACAGCCCTCCTTTGGAAGGGTGTTATCGGGTTCAGAGATTAAATCAGTACCAGTCTCACAAGAGAAAGTTAATAAAAAAAGCAATTACGGAACAATAATTAAATAAGAAACATGAAAACCCTTTTACTTTATATTTTTCTGTTGATCAGCGGTTTAACTGCAGCGCAGAATGCTGTGGCTGAGCTAAAATTTGAAGAAGCAGAAATAGCTTTTAATAATCAAGATTTTAAAACGACCATTGAAAAGGTGAATGAGTTTGAAAAGGTGCTAGGCGGAGTAACAGACAAATCATTATATCTTCGAATTATTTCTCAGAAAAATCTGTTTAATCCAAGCAACTATTATGCAGACGATGAGCAGTACAATCTATTTATATCTTTGGATAACAATATCAAAAAGTACCTCAAAGCAACGGAGAAAAATGGACTTGATGATAAATTTAAAGATGTATATGCAGAAGGAGAAAATCTTAAAAAATTGAATCTAATCAAAGACAAAAAAGCTTGGTTAAAAGAAAAAAAACGAATTGAGGACGAAGCTGAAGCCCGCCGTCTTCAGCAGTTAGCAGCCAATGAGCAGTGTAAAAATAATTTTATGGCGTACACCTTGGATGATCTGCCAATAGGCTTAAGTTTAGAAGAATTTAAGGCACAGTATCCACAAATTCTCCCTGAAAAATTAAAAATTGCTGAATTGCCTGGGATTTCTTCTGGTTCACCGGTTTACATCCATTATTCTAAAAGCATCAATTTCGAGGATAAAAGGAATTTTGTACTTCCCTACAATGCCACAACAGGGAAGCCTATTTACGATAATAATATTTATGCTGTGTTGGTTCAGGATAATAAGGTAGTGGGTTACCAAAAGCAGATTGCTTACTTTAACAGCAACGGCCAAGGCGACCTAAGCTTTAACAGCGCAAGCTCCGAATTAAATAAGCACGTTCAGTATTATAAAAGCCTTGTCGAAAATTGTAGTAATGACGTCGCCTACAAATCTATAGCAGGACTGGACACTTGGACACTTGACAATAAAGTACTCTCATTATTCCAGGATGTCTATCAGGATGAAAAAGGCAGACGGTGGAGAATGTCACTTACTGTACGCATATTAAAAACTTTATAAAATACATAAACTATGAAAATGAGAAAATTATTGGTATTATTGACGTTGGCTGTATCAACTGTTACCTATGCACAAGAGGTAAGTATCACCGGCGGACTTTCAAAAATTAATGAAAGTGTAGAAGGTCAGCAGGTTGACCATGACTACGGACCTATGGCCAAATTTAATTACGTGCACTGGATTCCGCTGAACGATGCGAGATTTTCTATCAATCCAGGGCTTGGTGCTGCTTTGTATGGAACAAAGTTAGACGAAACCGAAGATCAACTTTTATTAACATACCTTACCTTACCATTGGAGGTAGTGTATAAAGTAAAGCCTGTTGGAAGTAGCTTTTTTGTGTCGGCTGGAGGTTATTTCGGCTACCTTCTTAGTGCTGAAACCGATCTTGGCAACCTAGAGATTAACGATGGTGATTATTCCTATAAAAATACTGATTATGGTATCAATCTAGGGGTGGGTTATGCCTTTGAGAAAGGTCTTATTCTGAGAGCAGGATATACCCAAGGTCTAGCTAACATTCTGAATTATCCTCAAGGACAAACCGACAGTCACATTAAGAACTCTAGCTTTGGTCTTACTATCGGCTATATGATTTTTAGAAAAAGAATTTAGAATAAAAAAATATTATTACTAAAAAAGAGAGGGTTATACACCTTCTCTTTTATTTTAACAGAGTGTTATTTTTGTGTTATTGAGAAAATAAAAAATTCCGTTCAGATTTTCTGAACGGAATTTTATTCTATAAAAAAGAAATACTTAGATTATCCTTTTGCGTTTCTTTCAATTCTTTTTCTTTCTTCTTCAGAAAGTACTTTTTTACGCATTCTGATAAAATTTGGCGTAACTTCAATAGCTTCATCCGCTTGAATATATTCCATACACTCTTCAAGGGAGAATAAAATTTTCGGCGCTACCCCTGTATCTTTGTCTTTACCAGCTGCACGCATGTTGTTCAACTGCTTCGCTTCTACAATGTTTACAACAAGGTCACCAGGTTTGTTTTGTTCACCGATAATCATTCCTGCATAAACTTCTTCACCTGGATCCACGAAGAACTTGCCTCGATCCTGTAATTTGTTAATAGAATATTCGGTTGCTGGACCTTGAGTTTTGCTGATAAGCACCCCATTGTTTCTGCCCGGAATAGCACCTTTGAAAGGCTTGTATTCGGTGAAACGGTGAGCCATAATAGCTTCTCCTGCAGTTGCTGTTAACATCTGAGAACGTAAACCGATAAGACCTCTGGAAGGAATTTCGAATTCCATATGCTGCATCTCACCCTTCGTCTCCATAATGTGAAGATCGCCCTTTCTCTGCGTTGCCAAGTCGATAACTCTTGATGCAAATTCTTCCGGTACGTCAACTACCAAAGATTCATAAGGCTCGCAGCTTACGCCATCAACCTCTCTCAAGATTACTTGCGGCTGCCCGATTGTCATTTCGTATCCTTCTCTTCTCATGGTTTCAATAAGTACAGAAAGGTGAAGAATACCACGACCGAAAACTAAGAAGGTGTTCGCATCATCAGTTTGCTGCACTCTTAATGCAAGGTTTTTCTCCAATTCTTTTTCCAATCTTTCCTTAAGGTGGTTTGAAGTAACATATTTACCATCTTTCCCAAAGAAAGGAGAGTTATTGATGGAGAATGTCATATTCAAAGTAGGCTCGTCGATAGAAGTTCTTGGGAGTGGTTCCGGGTTTTCAAGATCTACGAAAGAATCACCAATTTGGAAAGCATCGAAACCTACTACAGCACAAATATCTCCAGCGTTAACTTCAGATACTTTCTTTTTACCAAGTCCTTCGAACACATAAAGCTCTTTCACTTTACCTTTTACCAATTTGTCGCCATCCTGCGCAAGACCAATCCACTGACCTTCTTTCAGATTGCCACGGATTACTTTACCAATCGCAATACGGCCAAGGAATGAAGAATAGTCAAGAGAAACGATTTGCATCTGTAAATTTCCTTCTTCAACCTTAGGTTCCGGAACATATTGTAAAATACCATCAAGAAGTGGTAAAATATTATCTGTTGGTTCTAATGAAGTGTTAAACCAACCTTGTTTAGACGAACCATAAAAAGTTGGGAAGTCCAATTGCTCTTCAGTAGCATCAAGATTGAAGAAAAGATCAAACACTTGATCATGAACTTCATCCGGACGACAGTTTGGCTTGTCTACTTTATTAATAACAACCATTGGCTTCAACCCAAGCTCCAAAGCTTTCTGTAGAACGAAACGTGTTTGAGGCATTGGCCCTTCGAACGCGTCTACTAAAAGAACAACACCATCAGCCATTTTCAATACACGCTCTACCTCACCACCGAAATCGGCGTGACCAGGCGTATCGATAACGTTGATTTTTACATCTTTGTAAGTAACAGAAATGTTCTTTGAAAGGATGGTAATGCCACGCTCACGCTCCAGGTCATTGTTATCCATAATCAGTTCTCCTGATTCTTGGTTTTCCCGGAAGATGTTGGTAGCGTGAATAATTTTGTCAACCAAAGTAGTTTTACCGTGGTCAACGTGCGCAATAATTGCGATATTTCTAATGTTTTGCATAATCGTTTTTTGACGGTGCAAAAGTAAACTTTTTTGTGGAATAAATTGGTTAGTGCTAATGTATTAACAGATATTAATGCAAAAAATTGAAGAAAGTTTAATGCTCAAAAAAATAAAAGCGGCTGTTCGGCCGCTAAAAAAAAATATTTCGAAAAAATCAGTTCTGTTTAAGATAACTGTAGAGCCCGTCCTTTAGATGAACTCGTTTTTTACGCAAATCCGTAAGGTGCTCATCCGTAGTGTGGTTAACTTCGCCTTCTTCGTAGTGCTGAATGAGTGCATTAACTTCCTCATAATTCACATACATTTTTTTAAAGTCAGAGTCATTCAGCCTCAAAGCATTTATTTTGCTTTCGAACTCCGGAAATTCATTGGTCAGATTGTGGTTTTCCATGACTTTTAATTTTTAAGATTTTATTACCTTAAAGTTACCTAAAATTATGGTTAAAGTTGATATGAATAATATCAGACTTCCAATAAAAAAACCAAGGATTGCCTTGGTTTCTTGTTTATTTCTTTGTGGTAATCTTTATTGAAGATTCTTTGCTGCCGTTATAGCCTTTCTTTTCAACATATACGGCTTCAATGTTTGAGGGTGGTAACGCTTCCATATCTTTTTGGGAAGCGAGTTTTCCGTCTATATATATTACGGGTTTTTCAACTTCGGCTTTTATAGCATTTTCCTCGGCAGCTTTTATCTTAGCCTGGAATGCTGGTGAATTAACCTCCTTTTCAAATTCCGCAGATCTTTTTTCTGCGTTTTTAATTTTAAGTTGAAGCTCAGGGGTATTTACCATTTTCTCCGCTTCTTTGGCCTTTTTTTCTGCCTCTTTAATTTTCATTTTAAATTCTGCAGAATTTACCATCTTTTCCGCTTTGCGTGCAGCTTCTTCAGCAGATTTTAGTTGTTTCTTAAACTCGTCAGAATTGAAATAAGCCTCATTCGCGGCAACCTTCGCTTCCATTTCTTTTATGGAAGCCTTAAATTCTTCGCTGTTGAAAAGATTGTTCATATCCGCGCTTAAACTTGCCATTTCTTTTTCCAGTTTTTTAAATTCCGGACTATTTTCTTGATTCAAATTTTTGAGTTTTGCAAGTTCTTGGCTTTTACTTTTCAATACTTCCGTTAGCTTTTGGGCTTTCAGACTTTCTTTTTTTAACGATTTAGACTCCGGAAGTTTCTTTATAGGAGGTATTTCAGCTGTATTAACTGGTGGAACCGGTGGTACAGGGATTATCGTATCCTGTTTAATAAGTTTTTCAACTTCATTATTTAACAAAAGAATTTCTTTGTTTTCTGCGTTCACCATATAACTGAATATGAGAGCGAACAATAACGGTAGTGCAAATAATCTGCGCACGTAACTCTGCTTGGATGTAGGTTTTTTAAGCATTGTAAGTCTTTTTTTAAGGTTAGAATTAAAGAACGGACTCGTTGCGGGTATCGGTTTTCCGGAAAACCGACTTGCCAAAAGCATCTGCGCAAATGCTTTTGTGTCCGAGGAGTTAAGGGCTTTTTTATCAGCCAAATATTCATGTATTAGAGAAATTTCACGCTTAATAAGGTGGAAGAAAGGATTGAACCACATGATGGAGCATAAAATTTCAGTAAAGATTTTGTCGTAAGAGTGTTTTTGCTCGATATGGACGATTTCATGTTTCAGAATTTGTTGTCCCAAGTCCGAACTTAAAAGGATGCTGTTTTTCCAAAAAAGATTTCTGAAGAAGGAAAATGGTGCATCTTCTATATCGGTTTGATAGACATCGATACCTTGAATTTTACTTTTAGGAAAACTGCTTTTGAAACGCTGAATTTTAAAGATACCTAAAACAAGTTTTAAGAGAAAAAAGACAGCAACCAATCCAATACCGAAAGCAAAATATTGATAATAAGGGAAGTCATAGTTCAAGTTTTTAGCAGGTAGTTCTTTTACATTATTCCATAATAGATACATGGATGGATGAAGCTCTACCGTGAAATATTTAGTTTCAAGTAGAGGTAAAACCAAACCTACACCCATTGTCGCCAATAAATAGAACCGGTTGTAATGGTGAAAGGTCTTATCTTTTAAAAACAACTGATAGTACAGAAACATTACACCGCAGGTGAAAATAACTTTCGCAGCATACCAGAAAATAGCTTCCATTACTTTTTATTTTTTAATTCATCGAGTAGAAGTTCCAGGTCTTCCACACTTAATTCATTTTTTTCTACCAGAAAAGACACTGCATTTCTGTAAGATCCTTCAAAATAATTTTTCACCAGACTTTTCATCGATCTGCTGCTGTACTGTTCCCGTTTTATCTTCGGGAAGTATTCATGTTGGCGGCCATAGACTTTATAATTCACAAATTCTTTTTCCTTTAATACTTTCAATAGAGTAGAAATCGTGTTGGTATGAGGTTTTGGCTCCGGAAATTTTTCCAAAATATCTTTAAGAAATGCCCGCTCCAAATCCCAGAGATATTGCATTACCTGTTCTTCAGCCTTCGTAAGTTGTGGAATTTTCATTATAACTATAAGTTTAGTGATACAAATGTAGGCATATTTTTCACGTGTACAACTATTTTTATAGTGATAAGATCAAATATTGTTTAAAGTACTGATAACCAATTGAATTATTTCACATCGAAGAGAATTTTTTGTGCTTTTAAGCATGGACTAAAATGCGTATCTTTGCGCCTTTCAGATTTATAGCTTTAATTCAAAATAAATTATCCATCATATGAAATGTGGTATCGTAGGTTTGCCAAATGTAGGTAAATCAACCCTCTTTAACTGCCTGAGCAACGCAAAAGCCCAGTCTGCCAACTATCCTTTCTGTACCATTGAGCCTAACTTAGGAACCGTTTCTGTACCGGATCACCGATTATTCGAACTTGAAAAACTGGTGAAACCAGAGCGTGTTTTACCGGCAGTTGTGGAAATTGTAGATATCGCAGGTTTGGTAAAAGGCGCTAGCAAAGGTGAAGGACTAGGAAATCAATTCTTGGCTAATATCCGCGAATGCGAAGCCATTATCCATGTTCTGAGATGTTTTGAAAACGGAAATATTGTACACGTTGAAGGTTCTGTTGATCCTATGCGTGATAAAGAAATTATCGATATCGAGTTGCAGCTGAAAGATATCGAAACTTTGAGCAAAGGGGTGGAGAAAGCTAAAAAATTCATCAAATCAGGTAAAAAGGAAGATGTTTTGACTTATGAAACCCTTTTAAATCTGCAGAAGTTTGTAGAAGATGGTAAAAACGCACGTGAATTCCCAACAGATGATTTTAGCAAATCAATCATTGATGATGTTCAGTTATTGACGAAAAAACCGGTTCTGTATGTATGCAACGTCGACGAAAACTCCATCCGAAACGGAAATGAGTGGATTTCTAAAGTAGAAGAAATGGCGCAGAAAGAAAATGCTGAAGTAGTGGTTTTGGCTGCTCAGATTGAAGCCGATATCAATGAACTGGAAACTTTTGAAGAAAGACAGATGTTCTTGGAAGAACTAGGCTTGGAAGAGCCTGGTGTAAACCGATTGATTAGAAAGGCTTACGATCTTTTAAAATTACAGACCTATTTTACGGCGGGAGTTAAGGAAGTTCGTGCCTGGACAATTGGGCAGGGTTGGACCGCTCCTCAAGCTGCCGGGGTAATTCACACGGATTTTGAGAAAGGATTTATTCGTGCAGAAGTTATTAAATACGATGACTATGTTAATTACGGTTCTGAAGCAAAAGTGAAAGAGGCCGGAAAACTCTCTGTAGAAGGAAAAGAATATATCGTGAAAGATGGTGATATTATGCATTTCCGATTTAATGTATAATAAATAATTTCATACGACCATACCTAAAAAGTTTACTGATTTCGCAGTAAACTTTTTTATTTAAATTATATATTAGCACAAAAATGAATATTTATGATAAAAAAACTATTTTTTATTTCCGCTTTAGCAACTAGCGCTTTTTATTTTGGACAAACAGTAATCTATCAGGAAAATTTTGAAAATCCCGCCAATCGCGCCCTTTGGAATATCAGCGAACTGGACGGTGATAATGATACTTGGGAGTTTTTAGATGCCACCTTAAACGAAGTTCCTTCTTCTCAAGGTTATTTCGGGGCATCATTTTCATGGTATTTTGAAGCATTTACTCCCGATAATGTTTTGACGAGTCCTACAATCACTCTACCTTCGGAAGGTAATCTGGATCTTACCTTTAAAGTTGCCGCGGGAGACGATGAATTGTATGAAGAGCATTACGCCGTATATTTAATCCCGTCCAACAGTACTTTTACAGGAACCGAAATACCGGTTTTTGAAGAAACCTTAGATGCAGGATACACTTCTTCAGCGAAAACTGTAAATATTGATATATCCTCATACGCGGGTCAAGCAGTAAAGATTGTATTCAGACATTACAATTGTTCTGATATTTTTTATATGGGGATTGATGATGTCAAAATCACACGAAACAATCTTTCAGTGGTTGATGAAACGAATACTGATTTTCAGGTTTATCCTAATCCAGCAACAGACTTCATCAATATAAAAACTTCAAAGAATTTTGACCGTATTAAAATATTTGATTTAAGTGGAAAAGTAATTAAGGAAACTACCTCTTTCAGAATTGACGTCCAATCTTTACCAAAAGGAACTTATATTTTAAATGTACATGCGCAGAGCAATATCATTTCAAGAAAATTTATAAAAAAATAAATACAAGCAGGCTTCTAGCCTGTTTTTTTTCTAAATGAGTTTTCGTCAATCATAACGTTTTGTTAAATTGATTTACATCAAGACCTAGGCATTGAACTTGACGTAACTTTGAAATATCAAAAACAAAATATTATGGCAAATTTAAAAGACAAAGTAATGATCGTGACTGGTGCCGCAATGGGACTTGGTCTAGCAGCTTCTCAAGTTTTAGCATCTAAAGGTGCAAATGTGGTTATCGTAGACTATGATGAAGAAGCGTTGCAAAAGGCAAAACAAGATTTAGAAAAGGAATTCCCGGAATCTAAATTTTTAGCGATCACGGCTGATGTATCCAATGAAGAAGCAGTTAAAAACTACGTGCAAAAAACAGTAGAAACCTTTGGAAAAATAGATGGACTTTATAACAATGCCGGGATTGAAGGTAAACAAGCGCCACTTGTAGAATATGACCTTAATATCTTCAAAAAAGTAGTCGATATTAATCTTTTTGGAGTGTACTACGGCATGAAGTACGTTATTCCAGAGATGAAAAAGAATGGCGGTGGCCGAATTGTAAACGTTTCCTCAGTAGGCGGAATTAGAGGAGTGCTGAATCAAACTGCATATGTTGCAACAAAACATGCTGTAGCCGGTATGACAAAAAATGCCGCAGTTGAGTATGGAAAAGATAATATCCTCACAAATGCCATTGCCCCTGGAGCTATCCTTACCCACATGGTGGCGGAAGCGTTTAAACAAGTTAACCCAAATGATCCAGCTGCGGCTGAAAAAGAGTACGCTTCAAGAAACCCAACCAGAAGATTGGGTAAAGCAGAAGATGTTGGTAAACTGGTTGCATTTTTGCTGAGTGAAGAAAACGGCTATATTTCCGGACAGGTAATCGCTATCGATGGAGGTGAGTCTAATTTGTATGGTAACTCTTAAAACACATCTATGACAAAGAAAATCGCGGTAATTGTTGGATCATTGAGAAAAGAATCTAACAGCAGAAAAATAGCTCATGAATTAATTCGCCTCTCCGATGACCGCCTTGCATTAGAGATTGTTGAGATCGGTGAATTGGCACATTATAATGAAGATTTGGAAGAAAACCCACCAAAAGAATGGGTAGAGTTTAGGGAGAAACTTATAAACTCGGACGGTGTCCTGTTTATTACTCCGGAGTACAACCGTTCGTTTTCTGGTGTGATTAAAAATGCTATTGATGTGGGTTCGCGACCATATGGACAAAGTGTTTGGCCCAAAAAACCGGGGGCAGTCATTTCCAGTTCCCCGAGTTCTCTCGGTGGTTTCGGCGCAAATCATCATCTAAGGCAAGCAGTAGTGTTTGGAGATACACCTATGATGCAGCAACCTGAAGCATATATCGCAAATGTTACAAAAGTTTTCAAAGAAGATGGTAAAACCTTCGTTGACAGCACCGAAGATTTCTTTAGAAAATATCTTGAAGCTTTCGCCGATTGGGTGAATAAATTTTAAAAACACCATAATGAAATCCCTGACTTTTCAGGGATTTTTTGTTATTCTAATCATGGTAAAGACTTTGTAACCAGGATTTTTCTTCATAAATTTAAAAAGCTATTCTAAAAAATCTAATATGTGGTTTACCAAATCAATCGAACAAACGCTTAGCGAACTGAATATAAATCCCACTATTGGTCTTACCGGAAAGGAAGTGGAAGAAAGGCTCACAAAATACGGGGAGAATAAACTCGTTTCAAAAAAAAAGAAATCAGTTTTTCAATTATTCGTTGCTCAGTTAAATGATTGGTTAATTTATGTGCTTTTTGCGGCGGTAATAATTACCTTTTTGATGACTGAATATGTGGACAGTGTTATTATTGTTCTCGTTATTATTATCAATGCCTGTATCGGAGTTTATCAGGAAGTAAAAGCCGGAAAAGCGATCGAGGCGTTGATGGAAATGTCTTCACCAAAAGCCTTAGTCAAAAGAAATGCTAAAGTGACTGAGATTGATAGTGCTCTGCTGGTGCCCGGTGATATCGTAATTCTTGAAGTAGGCAGAGTGGTCCCGGCTGACGTTAGAATTATTGAATCTGCAAATCTTCAGACTGAAGAGTCGGCCCTTACAGGTGAATCCGTCCCGGAAACTAAAGTGGCTGAAGCTATTTTTCAAGAATCAGATACTCCCCTTGGAGATCGAGAAAATATGGCTTTTATGTCATCAGTGATCACTTATGGAAGAGGAGTCGGAGTGGTTGTAGAAACCGGAATGAATACCGAAGTCGGTAAAATAGCGCACTTAATCAATGATGAGGAAAGTACCAAAACACCTTTGGAAAAACGCCTAAACGACTTGGGTAAAATGTTGGGTAAAATTGCCGTAGCTGTTTGCGCATTCATTTTTTTGCTGTCATGGTTTCAGGGACGAGATTTAGGCGAAATGTTTTTAACGGCTGTTTCATTGGCAGTAGCTTCGATTCCGGAGGGACTTGCGGCAATAGTTGCGGTGGTGCTTTCCATTGGAGTTACCGCAATGTCCCGTAAAAATGCTATTATCCGCCAACTACCTGCCGTAGAGACTTTAGGATCGGTCAATGTGATATGTTCGGATAAAACCGGAACCTTAACAATGAATAAAATGTCGGTAACGCAGGTCTACACTTCGGATGGACTTTTTGATTTGGATAATTCCAAAGACGTGGCGGCATCGGCAAAACTATTGGCGGAAGGAATGATCTTATGTTCTGATGCAACCTTAGATGAAGACGAATCTACCGGTGATCCTACGGAAGTTGCCCTATTGGCTTTTGGCGACCAAATTGGTATTGATCGAACTGAGTTGAGTGCCCAATTTCAGCGAATTGATGAAAAAGCGTTTGACAGCGACCGGAAAATGATGTCGGTCTTGGTGAAGGAAAGCGAGAAAAATTTAACTGTGTTTACCAAGGGGGCACTAGGAAGTCTTAAAAAAGTCGTAACCAAGATTTTGGACAAAGGTGAAATTCGGGATATTACAGAAGAAGATTTGAAGACTTTAAGTAATGTCGCACACGACATGTCGATGCAGGCTTTACGAACGCTGGCGCTGGCTTACAAACCTCTGTCAGAAAAAGTTTCACATGATGAAATGGAGCAAGATCTTGTAATGATTGGTATCGTAGGAATGATTGACCCTGCGCGGGACGAAGTAAAGCCTTCGGTCCAATTGGCCAAAAAAGCAGGCATTAAAACGGTGATGATTACAGGAGATCACAAGGATACTGCATTTGCAATCGCAAAAGATTTAGAAATTGCAAAGAATTTGGATGAGGCAATCACCGGCCCGGAACTGAATGAACTTTCAGAAGAGGATCTTAAAAATAAAGTACAATATTATACGGTTTACGCCAGAGTTTCTCCAGAACATAAAGTGAAAATTGTGCGCGCTCTGAAGGCAAACGGAAACGTGGTCTCGATGACCGGTGACGGCGTAAATGACGCGCCGTCTCTTAATGCTGCTGATATCGGGGTCGCGATGGGGATAACAGGGACAGACGTTGCTAAAGGTGCTGCAGATATGATTCTTACTGATGATAATTTTTCCACCATTGTAAAAGCCATTGAGCAGGGGAGAAATATTTATAACAATATTAAAAAATCAGTTATTTTTCTATTAACCTGTAATCTGGGCGAAGTCGTGGTAATGTTTCTAGCGCTTCTTGTGGGTTGGGCTTCACCACTGATAGCCACTCAACTTTTGTGGATTAACCTTATTACCGATTCGCTTCCCGCTATTGCTTTAGGGATGGATCCCGGAGATCCGGATGTGATGAAGGAAAAACCACGTACCACTAATGAAAATTTCTTTTCTCACGGTGCTGGTTTGCAAGCCATTATCGGTGGAGTATTTATAGGCTTGATTACCATGTTTGCATATATTTATGGATATTATGAACTGGGTTATTCACCCTCAGATGAAAATATTCCTGATGAGGTTTTAAAAAATGCACGAACGCTTGCTTTTATGGTGCTGGTATGTGCTCAGCTTTTTTATTCTCTAGGGCTTCGAAACATGAAAAAACCGCTGCATAAAGTCGGAATTTTTAGCAATAAATACCTTATAGGCGCTATCATTTTAGGAATCGCTTTACAAATCTTAGTCATGTTTGTTCCGTTATTAAGAGACGCCTTCAAGTTGCACATGCTCGATCAGAAAGGTTGGTTAATGGCGATATTTTTAGGAGTTTTACCATTAGCAGTCCTCGAGTTGTATAAAATTATCTTTGTTAAACACAATTAATCCAGATTTGTTGATGCGAATTTGCGCAGTAGTTTTTATTTTTACCTTAAACAAAAACTAATGCAAAAACTTTTCAAAGACGTTAATGTGCAAAAGGCCATATTATTTCTTGCACTGCTTATAATTTTAATTATTTTAATTGAACTTAATTATTTTATCTCCGGATTTTTAGGATCAATTATGTTGTATGTGTTGACCCGAAAATTCTATCAAAAGTTAACCGTTCAAAAGAAATGGAATGAAAACCTAGCCATTACGTTGATTATCTTTTTAATCATTATCACCTTTGCAATTCCGTTTTGGATACTCTTGGAAATTCTGATTCCTAAAGTCAACGAATTTATCAACGATAGGGAAGGTATATTGGAGAAGTATAATGCAATTCGGGTATTTCTGGAGAACAACGAATTCCTAAAAAGATTCAATATCACCGTGTCTAATGAGCAGATTCT
This sequence comes from Kaistella sp., assembly GCA_041913105.1. Taxonomy (GTDB): domain Bacteria; phylum Bacteroidota; class Bacteroidia; order Flavobacteriales; family Weeksellaceae; genus Kaistella. The sequence continues at coordinate 418,382 of JAYSFV010000001.1, forward strand.
CCAGGTAGTGAACAAGGTGATTTCCTATATTCCTTCGACACTCAACTGGGTAGGCCAAACTTTCGGAAATATTTTTGTGGCTTTGTTTATTCTTTACTTCATGTTGAAGCAATCTGCAATGATGGAGCAAAAATTTAAAGAAATTCTACCGGTTTCGAGGGAAAGCAAGAAATATTTCATTCATGCTAATGCCGCGTTAATTCGCTCAAATGCTTACGGGGTTCCAGTTCTAGGACTTAGCCAGGGCATCATTGCGATGATCGGCTATTTTATTTTCGGGATCGATAATGCAATTTTCTGGGGACTGTTAACGGGAGCGGCTTCTATCGTTCCTGTTCTGGGTACAATGCTTATTTACGTTCCTATTGCGATTTACCATGCAGCAACAGGTGATGTTACGGAAGGTTTGATTCTCGGTGCCTACTGTCTTACGCTTGTTGGAGGTATTGACAATGTACTGCGCTTTACGTTACTCAAAAAAACTGCAGATATCCACCCACTAATCACTGTATTTGGAGTAATTTTAGGCCTTCAGATCTTTGGCGTTATGGGGTTAATATTCGGTCCTGTATTGTTATCACTTCCTGGCATATTATATCGGGTTTTTGAAATGGAAAGAAGCTTTAAAAATCAGGCAGATCATGAACAGGAGAAGTTGCAGCATGAAGGAAAGATACTTCAAGATCCCGAATCTATGTAACATTTCAATTTATAATTTTACTAATTAGCAAACTAAAAATAAATGAATAATCACGAAATTGATTACAAGATCCACGGCGAAGAAATGCAATGTGTGGAGATAGAACTAGATCCTAACGAAAGCGTAATTTCTGAGCCCGGAAGTTTTATGATGATGACCGACGGTATCCAAATGCAGACAATGTTTGGTGATGGTAACGAGAAAGGATTTATGGGCAAAATTTTCTCTGCAGGGAAAAGAATGCTTACTGGGGAGAATCTTTTTATGACTGCTTTTACCAATACCTCGTCTGGTAAGAGACAAGTTTCATTTGCAGCTCCATATTCCGGGAAAATTATTCCGCTCGACCTTTCAGAATTGGGAGGTAAAGTAATTTGTCAGAAAGATTCATTCCTATGTGCGGCGAAAGGAGTGGCTGTAGGGATTGAATTCCAAAGAAAACTCGGTACAGGACTTTTTGGCGGTGAAGGTTTCATCATGCAAAAACTGGAAGGCGACGGTATTACCTTTGTACACAGTGGCGGGCACGTCATTGAAAAAACTCTTCAGCCAGGAGAAATTCTTAAAATAGATACAGGTTGCATTGTAGCTTTCACTCAAGAGGTAGATTATGATATCCAGTTCGTGGGTGGCATTAAAAACACCATTTTTGGTGGGGAAGGCTTGTTCTTTGCGCAACTAAGAGGTCCCGGAAAAGTGTGGATTCAGACTTTACCGATTTCGCGTTTAGCCGGAAGAATTCTTCAGTTTGGAAATGGCAAAAAAGGAGAGGAAGGCAGTGTTCTTGGCGGTCTTGGACGCATGCTTGATGGTGATGGTTTTTAACACAGACCCAATAATTTATATTGATAAAGCACTTCTTTTGGAGGTGCTTTTTTCATACCTGTTTTTAAAGGAAATTTTTTCATTAAAATTTCACTTATAAATTTTGTTTCGTTATTTTTGTAGAATAGTGCTTTTTAGAAGCATTATGACAAAAAATATGATCGAAAACAACACTGTTAACTACTCAGAAGATAATATTCGTACCCTCGATTGGCAGGAGCATATCCGAATTCGTCCCGGGATGTACATCGGGAAATTGGGAGACGGTTCTTCAGCTGACGACGGCATCTATATTTTGCTCAAAGAAATCATCGATAACTCTATTGATGAGTTTGTAATGAAGGCGGGCAAAAGAATAGAAATTAAAATTGATGAAGGCAAAGCGGTAATCCGTGATTACGGACGAGGAATTCCCTTAGGAAAAGTGGTAGATGCCGTATCAAAAATGAATACCGGAGGGAAATACGACTCCAAAGCTTTTAAAAAATCAGTCGGACTGAATGGAGTGGGAACGAAGGCAGTAAATGCGCTTTCTGGTTACTTTAGAGTGAAGTCTGTTCGTGATGGTAAGGCCAAGATTGCTGAATTCTCCAAAGGGATTATCACGGAGAATCATCCCGAGACTGATACCAGCGATAGAAACGGAACAGAAATTATCTTCACCCCGGACGATACCATTTTCGTGAATTATAAGTTCCGTAAAGAGTACATCGAAAAGATGCTCAAAAACTATTGTTATTTAAATCCGGGACTCAAAATTGTATTTAACGGTGAAACCTTTTTCTCGGAAAACGGTCTTAAAGACTTACTTCAGGAAGAAATTGAAGGTGAAATCCTTTATCCCGTCATCCACTTAAAAGATGAGGATATTGAGGTAGCCATTACCCATTCTGACAAATCACAGTCGGAAACGTATTTTTCTTTTGTTAATGGACAGAATACGACCCAAGGAGGTACGCACCTTAACGCTTTTAAAGAAGCATTCGTTAAAACGATCCGCGAATATTTCAACAAAAACTTCGAAGCCGCTGACATTAGAAAATCCATTATTGCAGCGGTAGCAGTTAAAGTTATCGAGCCTGTTTTTGAGTCTCAGACCAAGACAAAATTGGGTTCGAATGAAATGGCTCCGGGACAAGAAACAGTAAGAACATTTGTAACGAACTTCCTTAAAAATAAACTCGATAATTTCCTTCATCAAAATCAGGAAATTGCCGAAGCTATTCACCGCAAAATCATCATTTCTGAAAGAGAAAGAAAAGAACTTTCTGGAATTCAGAAATTAGCGAGAGAACGGGCAAAAAAAGTTTCGCTTCACAATAAAAAGTTGCGCGATTGCCGTCATCATTACAATGATCAAAAAGCAGCGAGAAAGGCAGAAACCATGATTTTCATTACCGAGGGAGATTCGGCTTCGGGATCGATTACAAAATCTCGAGATGTGGAAACGCAAGCCGTATTTTCTTTGAAAGGTAAACCGCTGAACTGTTACGGTTTGACGAAAAGAGTCGTATACGAAAATGAAGAATTCAATCTTTTGCAAGCGGCTTTAAACATTGAAGATTCACTCGAGGATCTGCGTTATAATCACGTGATTATTGCTACCGATGCCGACGTCGATGGGATGCATATCAGGTTGTTGATGATCACCTTCTTTCTTCAGTTTTTCCCAGACTTAATTAAAAACGGTCACCTTTATATTTTGCAAACACCTTTATTTAGAGTTCGTAATAAAAAAGAAACCCGCTATTGCTATACCGAACAGGAAAGGATAAAAGCTTTAAATGAATTGGGTAAAAACCCAGAAATTACACGATTTAAAGGGTTAGGTGAGATCTCCCCGGATGAATTTAAGCATTTCATAGGGAAAGACATTCGCTTAGAACCGGTGGTTATAGGGAAAGACCAAACGACCGATCAAATCCTGGAGTTTTACATGGGTAAAAATACACCCGACCGACAAAATTTCATTCTTGAAAATCTGGTCGTTGAAGATCCCGATATTGACAAAAAGGAAGTCCTTGCCGACGCCGAACTTTAAAATTGTAATTATTAGAATACCTATATTTTTTACTGTCCTTTCTTTCAAAAAAGACATTAAGAACAAGCGACAACAGCGTTGATGGAAGAACAACAAAATCACCAAGAAACATCTCTTAAAAAAGTATCAGGGCTTTATAAAGACTGGTTTTTAGACTACGCATCATATGTGATTCTCGATCGTGCAATTCCGTCTATTTTTGATGGTTTTAAACCTGTACAGCGTAGAATTTTACACTCGATGCGCGAACTTGAGGACGGTCGTTATAACAAGGTAGCTAACCTCGTGGGTAACACCATGAAGTATCACCCTCATGGCGATGCATCAATCACCGATGCAATGGTGCAAATCGGTCAAAAAGAACTTTTAATTGACACTCAAGGAAACTGGGGAAATATTTATACAGGCGATTCAGCCGCCGCTGCGCGATATATTGAAGCAAGACTTACGCCCTTTGCACTGGAGGTGGTATTCAACCCCAAAACAACGGAGTGGGTAAAGTCTTACGATGGGCGAAATAACGAGCCTGTAGATTTACCGGTCAAATTTCCACTTTTATTGGCTTCCGGAGTTGAGGGGATTGGTGTGGGGCTTTCTACCAAGATTCTACCACATAATTTTAATGAACTTATCAATGCTTCGATTGCACATTTAAAAGGTAAAAGGTTTGAACTTTTTCCGGATTTCTTAACTGGTGGTTTGTTAGATGTTTCGAACTACAACGATGGTGAAAGAGGTGGGAAGGTCAGAGCTAGAGCACGTATCATTCAGAAGGATAAAAATACTCTTTGTATTACTGAACTTCCATTTAGTAAAAATACAGGCGATTTAATTGATTCTATTATTAAAGCCAATGAAAAGGGCAAGATTAAAATCAAGAAAATTGAAGACAATACGTCCGATCAGGTCGAGATTAACATTCTGTTGAATAACGATGTCTCGCCCGATAAAACCATTGATGCTCTTTATGCCTTCACGGATTGTGAAATTTCAATCTCACCAAATGCCTGTGTAATTGTTGGTGATACACCGGAGTTTCTTTCTGTTTCGGAAATTTTAAGAAGAAATACAGATCATACCGTGTCTCTTCTGAAAAAAGAACTCGAAATTGAGCTTAATGAACTTCAGGAAAAATGGCATTTTGCAAGTCTCGAAAAGATTTTTATTGAGAACGAAATTTATCAGGAAATTAAAGGCAGAACGTCCAAGGATGAAGTTTACGAAGCGGTGGACAAGGCGTTGAAACCATTTACAGTTAATCTTTTACGCGCAGTAACCACCGAAGACATCGTAAAGTTGACTGAGCTTCCGTTCATGCGTATTTCAAGATATGACCAAGATAAAGCCATTGAAAACCTTCTTGCACTCGAAGTAAAGATAGAGCAGGTAAAACATCATCTTGAGAATCTTATAACCTATGCCATTGACTACTTCCTTAATATTCAAAAAAAATACGCAAAAGGAAAAGAAAGACGCACGGAACTTCGGGTTTTTGATACAATCGATGCGACTAAAGTGGTCTTAGCTAATGAAAAATTCTACGCGAATTTTGACGAAGGATTTATTGGAACTTCCCTTAAAAAGGATCAATATTTATTCGATTGCTCGGATATTGACGATATTATAACCTTCCAAAAGGATGGCACGATGAAAGTCGTTAAGGTAGAGCCTAAAACCTTTATCGGTAAAAATATCGAGCACGTGGCAGTTTGGAAGAAAAACGATAAACGCACCGTGTACAACATGATTTATCGCGAAGGAAAAGAGGGGCCGTATTACATGAAGCGTTTTTCGGTGACGGGAGTTACGCGAAATACTGATTATAAATTAGCTTCTGATAAACCTGGTTCTCAAGTTCTATATTTTTCCGCAAATCCTAATGGTGAGGCAGAAGTAGTAACTGTTTTACTTAAACCTAACGCGCGAATCAGAAAAAATAAAATTGAAATCGATTTCGCTGAAATAGGTATAAAAGGCCGTGATTCTAAAGGAAACTTGGTAACGAAATATGCTGTAAAGAAAGTTGATTTAAAAGAAGAAGGTCATTCAACGCTTGCTCCAAGAAAAATCTGGTTTGATGAAACTGTTCGCCGATTAAATGCTGATGCGAGAGGCACTCTTTTAGGCACATTTAAAGGAGATGATAAAATCTTAACGGTTAATGCCAATGGCGAAGCTAAACTGATTAGTTTCGATTTAATGAACAGATTTGATGATGAATATTTAATCCTTGAAAAATGGAATCCAGAACAACCTCTGACGGCTATTTATTACGACGGAGAGAAGCAAATTTATTTCATTAAACGCTTTTTGCTTGAAAATACCATGAACGTTCAGCATTTCATGCCAAGTGATCATCCGAAATCTTTTATAGAGCAGGTTATTTCTGCAAATGGTTCTACTGCTGAAATTATTTTTGCGAAGGAAAAAGATAAACAACGCGAACCGGAAACGATTAATATTGACGAATTTATTTCAGTAAAAGGAATTAAAGCCATCGGTAACCAACTTACAAAGAATAAAGTAAAGGCTATTAACGTTACCATTCCCGAGCCTACAGAGGATATCAATCCCGGATTTGATGTGGTCGAAAGTACCGAAGGTCATATCAGATTTATCGATCAGGATGTGAAAGACCCGGAGTTTCCGGATGAAGGCACAATAGGCGATTTATTCGATCTAAGTGAATAGATTGTTTGAAAAAAGTCGCCTTAAGTAGGCGACTTTTTTATGCTAAAATTTAACATTCATCGTTAATTCCTCACCATTTCGAATAACCGTAAGTGGTAACTCATCACCTGGATTGACTTTTGCTAGGCAGTTCATATAAGAATAGATTTCTTTTACCTCGCAATCACCAATCCGGGTAAGGATATCACCAGCCTTAATGCCAGCAATCGCTGCCGGACGGTCTTCCGATACGCCATCAATGAGCATTCCATCTGTTGTATCCGCATAATTTGGCATAATACCAAGTGTTACTTTAAACTGTGGTAATTCGTTCATATGTTTATATTTTAATGTTTAATCAGCCAGTAAATTGTAATGCAACTTGTAGCTAAGTTTATGCCTTTCACGCATGATTAAACAAAAAAACCGTAGAAAACTACGGCTATAATTTAGAACGGATATCCAAAAGCAAAATTTAACACGGGTTTCCAAGTTTCTCCTAAGACAAATCGCTCACCGACCGGGCGGTTAGGGTCGTGTACTTTATAAGCGGCATCCAAACGCAGCGTAATATAGGCGACGTTAATTCTTAAACCGATACCAGTACCCACACCCATTTGAGAAATGAATTTATTAAACTTAAATTCATCCCCAAATCCGCTGTCCTTCAGACTCCAAATATTTCCTGCATCGATAAAGGCTGCGCCTTCAAACATCTCGTTGAAAGGAAGTCGATACTCAATATTCGTGGTAAGTTTTACATTATCCATCGCGTAAGAACGGATTTTTTCATCCAATTGAGAATCAGCTGGTCCTAAACCACCAAATACTCTCCACGCTCGGATGTCATTGGATCCACCATTAAAATACGACCGTACAAAAGGCATTGTAGACGAATTACCATACGGAATACCAACACCAATAAATTGGCGAAGGGCCAAAGTATGTTTATTGTTGAAGAACGTAAAATACTTTCTTACATCAACATCAAACTTCACAAACTGCGAGTAAGGAATATCGAAGATGGTATTAGTAGCCTCGGTAACCAAACCATCATCATTTGTAGCATTACTAAAAACGTTCAGCAGATTTCCTGCAACTTCAACCTTCGCATTCAAATAAAAAGGATTGATGTAATCTTTCTTACCAATTTGGTTATAAATTACATTATATATCAGCGAAGAGATGAGGACGTCCTGCGTTTGTCGGTCTTTATTGAGTAAAGATTGACGGAATGTATTGTATTGCGAAAGCGGATCTCCGGTTAATGAATTTTGATAACTGCTATCGTTGAGAATGATGGTAGAAAATTCATCGGAACTGATATTTCCATTTTGGAAATCGGAGTATAAATCTGGTGAATAATTTTGGAAAACATTATCCCGAACAACAGCATCAGCCGGGAAAAAGTCATAGTAACGCTCGGCATTTCGTGTTAAACTCAACTGAATATTGAACAGCGACAAACGATGGGATAAAATGTCATTAACGTTTGCAAAGTAATTTAAACTCGTGTTAAAACCAATTCTACCCAAACCAATATTATTCTGAATTGAGGTTCCTAAATTGATAGAGCTGGTAGGAGAGTATCGTTTAGGTATCAGTTTCCAGGTTTTAAACGGTAGTAACAAACGAGGGAAATTTAAAGTTCCTTGCGCTGAAATTTCGTAGGCGATAGCTCTTTTATCCGTATTTTTAGTATCTACTACAGATCCGAAGATTCCCGACACGCTGGTCGTAAGGTTTTCCGCACCACCAAAGATGTTTCGACTGGTTAAATCCACGGAAGGAGAGACCCCAAAATTTAAAATCTGAGAATAATTAATATCGGTGGCGATTCGTAAATCATACTTTGGGAGCGGCGCCAAATAATAACTGACATCTAAAATACTGTCGTTACCCTTTCTCAATATTTCATCATAACGAAGCATACTGAAGTTGTTCATGGATGCGATATTACGCTTGGTAAGATCTAGGTTTCTCTGCTGGTAAACTTCGCCTTTTCTTAGAATGATGGGTCGCCAAAGTGACATTGTTTTATATTGATCATCAAGTTTATAGAAGTTAATTCCTAACAGAGAATCTTTCACCGTATCAACAGTATCAGAAATCTTTTCAAGATAATGAACTTTAATGTCACCAATAGTGGTAACCCGATATGGGGTATTGAGAGAATCGCGGTGGATATCCATGGTGAGAGGAACTTGCTTTCGACTTTCAAGAGTATCGGCGGTAAAATAAATCTGGTCGTTGGAGTTATTAAATTTATAATAACCACGATCTTTCATTAAATCGCCAATCCTTTTTACTTCCTGTTCCAGATTTTCTTGATCAAGTCTTTGCTTGCTTTTTATAATACTTTTTGACAGATCTTCCTCGTAAATAGCCTTGATTTTAGGATCGGGGATATTGTAATAGTAATCACTGATCATCGTAGGATCACGATGGGTGATTAAGTAGTTGGCCTCCGCTTTTTTTGCTGCAGAATCAAGGTCGTGGCTGAATTTTACATCTGCATCCCAGTAGCCTCGATAAACATAGAACTTTCTTATCGAATTGGCGCTGGTTTCCGTTTTTCCCTGATCCAAAATTACCGGTGGCTGACCGATATTGTGCATAAATCTTTCATAAAACAGACTTTTGCCAACAAATTCCGGTCGGTTATATTTTAGAAAAAGAGAATCTCTCAGATTTTGATCTCTCATTTCCGACGGATAGGTCATATATTCATTGAGAATAGAATCGTACTTGGGGTTGGTTGCATTATACATCCAAAGACCTACCGGAAACAAAAATAGCTGCTTTTTATTGGGCTTTTGACTAACGTATGCATCAATTTCGCCATCAAATAGTTTTCCATCCTCGAAAATATAATTGTTCTTCGTGAGAAGAAAATCACCATCAGGGACTTTTTTCGTAGTGCTGCAAGCGTAAAGTACGAGTGCCGCAATTGCAGATGAGGAAAATATATAATACTTTTGAAGATATTTTGATAAATGCTTACGGCTCATAAAATAAAAATATTTCAGTCTCTTGATAAGAAGAAGTTCAGACAAAAATACAATTTGTTTTTGGTTGAGGGGAATAAAACAATCAGAGAAATCCCAGGATCGAAGTTTGCTATTAAAGAGGTATTTTCAATAAAACCAGAGGATTTAGACAGAGTAGATTCTTTAGAAATCTCGTCAGTTGAGCTTAAAAAAATTAGTTTTCTACAACATCCAAAGGATTCCGTTGCAGTTTGTGAAATTCCAGAACCGATAATTCTTCCAGATGTTCCTATTCAGATCATTTTAGATTCTATTCAGGATCCTGGCAATTTGGGTACGATCATCCGCTTAGCAGATTGGTTTGGGATAGAGCAGATACGGTGTAGCCTTGACACAGTTGATGTTTATAATCCAAAGGTTATTCAAGCAAGTATGGGCTCATTTTTAAGGGTAAATGTTGTCTACGAAGATATCGCGAATTATTTGGAGAAGAGTGATAGAGTGGTTTTAGGGACAGATATGGACGGAACCAATATTTATCAGTATAGTTTTCCATCAGAGTTTGATCTGGTACTCGGAAACGAAGGCAACGGCATAAGTCCACAAGTTGAAAACTTATTGACGGAGAAACTTACAATACCTCGCTTTGGTAAGTCTAAAGCAACTGAAAGTCTTAATGTAAGTATGGCAACCAGTATAATTCTGGGAGAAATTTTTTCTAGAAAATAAAAAAACCGCTTTATAGCGGTTTTTAGTTTTATATAAGATGCTGCATACTTGATGTAGTCTTATTTCTCTGATAATCTTCGAGACGCTCGCGCACCATTTTTAATACAACGGGCGCAACATATATTAGAGCCAGCCCTATAGCTTTTTTCTTCCAGCTTGTTCCGCTAAGATTTTGTCGGGCATACTTGCCCACTAAACTCACGGCACCAAGTTTCAGTGCATTTTCAGCAACGCTTACTGCTTCGGGACTTGAAGTGACACTTCTAATATTTTTTCTTGTCAATACAGACTCGCGGAAATTGTTTGCAAATTCTTTCACGATACCACTCGAATCGAATGTCAAGCGTGTTCCTCCGCCAGGCTTAGGCTCTTCTGTCAAAAATTTATCTGTAAAACCATTGGTGAAAGCGCTTAAACTTTGCTTCGTATTGTCGAAGGTAAGTAAGTCTTCCATCTCGGAAACTTCTTTTTTCAGTAACGCTTTTTTTCGTCGTAATTCTTCGAGACTGTTATATTTTGTTTCCATCGTATTAATTGCTTAATGATTTAATGATTTTATTGGCAACAGTATCTTTAATTGATTTTCTTGCCAAGAAAATAATAACTATTAAAAGAAGATAAAAACCAGCAAGAATTAAGAAACCATAGCCGTAATTATCTACCCAAGTGCCAATTAAGAAACCAAGACCAATATTTAAAAGAATGATAAAGAAAAGACTGGCAACTGCAGCGAGAACTAGGTAAGTCGTGGTTCCGGCAGCAATTGATGACTTTTCGGTCGCTTCCATTTTAAGAAGATCGAGGCGTTTTTCGGCATAATCTTTTACAAGGTTCAGCATAGTTTATTGTTTTTGTTTAGAAAAAAAGGAACTTCAAAATTAAAGTTCCTTTTAATTTAACCTTAGTACAGTACTAAGATTTCATCCCGTCTAACTCATTTTCAACATCTTTAACCACTTCTGTAGTTGTTGCAATGGCTTGGTCTTTATATTTATCGTATCCTTCTTTTACAGAACTTACTACTTTGTCCGCAGTTTCTTTAACCTGTGCAGAAAGGTTTCCATACTGATCTCTAACTTTTCCGGAAACATCCTGAAATTGCTCTTTCGCTTTTTCACTTAACCTTCCGTACTGATCTACAGCCTGATCTTTAAGATCGTTTGCTTTAGCTTTTACTTTTTTTCTGGTTTCAGCACCTTCCTCAGGAGCGTACAACATTCCTAATACTAATCCTGCTGCTGCACCTGCTAGTAAACCTGCTAATATTCCTGCCGAGTTATTTCCTTTTTTAGACATTTTGATAATTTTAATAGTTAATATTAATGTGTATAATAATACTTGAGAAATTGCAATTAATATACCAATTGAGTTAAGGTGTTCTTAAATTTTGTTAAAACTGTTTGATATGCGATAATAAAAGCTCAATTGTTTCTTTTTTGGTCAAATCAGAGTTGTCAATAAGAATTGCATCATCTGCCTGACGAAGTGGCGCAACTTCTCGCTCACTGTCTATTTTGTCACGTGTCAACAAATTATTTCGGACTTCTTCTTCTGGCATTTCTATACCAGAATTTTTTAATTCAAGATATCTTCTCTTCGTTCTTTCGTCAATGCTTGCAGTAAGGAAAAATTTGTAGTCGGCATCGGGTAAAACAACGGTCCCAATATCTCGGCCATCTAAAATTACACCTCCCTCTTTTGCAATTGCACGTTGTGTATTTAACAGAAAATCTCTCACTTCGGGTTGTGCTGCAATAAGACTAACATTTTCTGAGACTTCTTTACTTCGAATTTCTTCCGAAATATCGTGTTGATCTAAGAAAAGAACTAGTTCTTCATCAATAGTTCGAAATTCCATCTTAATCTCCGGAAGTTTTTCAAAGAGCAAAGGAAGATTGATTTTGCCATCAGTTTTGCAATTCGTCACGGCAAAATAAGTAATACCACGATATAGAGCACCTGTATCCATATGGATAAGTCCGAGTTTTTTTGCAATGATTTTTGAAATGGAACTTTTACCGGTAGAGGAATATCCGTCAACCGCGATTACAGGTTTTCTCATAAGGCAAATTTCACGATTTTTTTTGACAATCCGAAATATGAATGAGTAGAATTGGACTGATTTTATCGTCGATTTCCACCAACTTCAATAAGATCTAAAGTGAGTCCGAGAAGGTTTACATTGGAAGCGTTGTGATAGCGAACGTGTGCATAATCAAATCGAAAAGACGATATTTTAATACCGAAGCCTGCAGAAAGACCCGTAAAACTTCGTTGATCGAGTACCGCCAACTCATTTCCTCGTTTAACGTTATAACCAAATCGGATGTTGAACGCTTGTTGTGGGAATAGTTCTGCCCCTAAAGAAAAATGGTCCGCAAGTTTACGCGTCCAGTTGATGGCTTGTCCATTATTATTGTAATCTTGGGAGATATTAAACTTTTGGAGGTCGTGCGCTGTAATGGTGAAGGCCAGAGGGAAATCGTCAAGTATTTTGGTGTATCCTAAATCAATTCTGAAAGCTACATCTTCCCTAAGACCATTATAAGTCTTAAACTGATAGCCAAAATTACGGAAAACCAGCGCGAGGGTTTCGTTACTCAAGCGATTGTGATAAGTAATACCGGCAGTCCCAACCACTGCCATTGAGGTAAAGCTATCAATTTTGGAGGTTACGAAATCTGCGCTTCCGCCAACCGTCCAATCTTCATGAAACTGGTAAGCATATGATAATCCTATAGATGCGTCCATTGCGCCAAAATCACCGCTGATTTCTGCACTTTCGTCGGTACGTGGCATACTTCCGTAATCCATATATCGTGCATTTACTCCTATAAGATGTCCTTCATGCAAATCACGAACGTAGCTGAGTGTTCCGTATTTAGAATCGGCTAAATAAGATGCGTAGTTTAGTGAAATCATTTCATCCTGCTCGACATTCATTAATGCAGGATTCACCGCTGAAAAATTGACATCATAATCTCTTACCGATACAGCATCTCCACCTAAAGCAGCTTGACGCGCTGAAACAGGCAGATTAAGAAATGGGTAAATATTAGTCCCTTCCTGAGCATTAATAAAAGCAGTGTACAGGACTAACGAGAGTGCAGCAAACTTTTTCAAGCAGTTAGGATATGATGGTAAAAATTAGTTTTTTAAAAATATTCGCTGTAAATATAAATCTATTAACGGAATTATCAGCGTTTCCTTATATTTGCAATGCTAAAAATGCGATAAAATAAATAATGAAATACCAAAGAATTCTTCTAAAACTCAGCGGCGAAGCCCTAATGGGTAACCGTCAGTACGGAATTGATAACGAACGCCTTAAAGAGTATGCTGCCGAAATTAAAAAAGTGGTAGACTTAGGTTGTCAGGTAGCCATCGTGATTGGTGGCGGTAATATTTTCCGTGGATTGGCAGGTGCTGCCTCCGGAATGGATAGGGTTCAGGGTGATTATATGGGGATGCTTGCTACAGTAATTAACGGTATGGCTCTTCAGGGAGCTTTGGAAGATGCCGGTATCCATACCAGACTTCAGTCAGCAATTGAGATGGATAAAGTAGCAGAACCATTTATTAAAAGAAAAGCGACTAGGCATCTAGAAAAAGGTAGAGTGGTAATTTTCGGTGCAGGTACAGGTAATCCTTATTTCACCACCGATACAGCTGCAACATTAAGAGCTATTGAAATTTCGGCAGATGTTATTTTAAAAGGTACACGTGTAGACGGTATTTACGATTCTGATCCGGAAAAGAATGAAGACGCTGTCAAATTTAACACGTTAACATTTGATGAAGTGTATGCAAAAGATCTTAAGGTAATGGATATGACAGCATTTACTTTAAGTCATGAGAATAATCTTCCAATTATTGTATTTGATATGAATAAAGAAGGTAATCTCTTAAAAGTTGTACAAGGCGAAAACGTTGGGACTTTAGTAACTGCTTAAGAAATATAGAGGCTTGGTTTAATTATTAATATTGAACCGGCTAATCAACCGAAATAATTAAATTATGGAACAATTAGAATTAATCGTGGATATGGTGAAGCAAGAGATGGATGCAGCCATTAAACACCTTGATCATGCTTTTCAGAAAATTCGTGCAGGAAGAGCCTCTACCACAATGGTGCAGGATGTAATGGTAGAATATTACGGAGCGCCAACACCTCTTAATCAAGTGGCAAACGTGATGGTGCCGGATGCGATGACGATTTCTATCCAACCATGGGATCGAACTGCAATTGGAGCTATTGAGAAAGCAATCATCAATTCAAATCTCGGTTTTGCACCGATGAATAATGGTGAAAATATCATTTTGAATGTACCGCCATTGACTGAAGAACGAAGAAGAGATTTGGCAAAAAGCGCAAAAGCAGAAACAGAGTCTACCAAAATCACAGTACGTAATGCTCGTCAGGACGGTATGAAAGAACTAAAAAAACTCGATGGAGTTTCTGAAGATCTAATTAAAGGTGCAGAAGCTGATATCCAAGATTTAACAGACAAATATGTTAAGATTTGTGATGAACACCTCAAAGCAAAAGAGGCAGATATTATGAAGGTATAAAATGATGGTCCCAATTAATGGGACCATTTATTTTTCTGCAAAACTGAAAATTGCGCCTAATTTAATCTTCGAGTATCCAGAACTTTTTATTTTCGAAGCGTTTATCATTGCTTTAGCCAGCACATCGGTTGGCAAAGGTTTTTGATCTTCCAAAATGCCGAGTTTATTGGCAAACTTGATTATTTTTCCACCTAAAACTTCGCTAGGCCTTTCGGAATCTTTTCTGTCCAACATACCGGGTTGGAAGATGGTAATTTTTTCGAAATGGAGCGCCTTAACTTTCTCTTCTAGTTCGCCTTTCATCCTCGAGTAAAAAATCTTTGATTTTGGACTCGCACCATAAGAGGAAACTAAAATATAATCTTCCACACCATTTTCTTTAGCTGCTTTTGCAAAATAATACTGATAATCGTGGTCTACTTTCCATTGTTCTTCTTTTCCGCCAGCAGCTTTTAACGTGGTACCTAAACATGAAAAAGCGACATCGCCCATTATCAGTTTGCTCCATTGTTCTGGTCGATCAAATTCAATAATATTGACTGTAAGTTTTGGGTGGGAAAAATCCAGCTCCTTTCTCACAAATACCGAAACTTCAGTAAAATCTACATCTGTAAGAAGTTGCTTTACCAAATCTTTCCCTGTTGCGCCTGTTGCCCCGATCACTAATGCCTTCATATTTTTTATTTGCGTAATCGCTGCATTTTTCTTGCCAAAATTCTATAGATAAACTTTAATTTTACAGAAAGTCACACCGGTTTATAAAATGAATTAAAATGGAAATTGAGGAACTTTTAAGCTACACTAGCGCCAAAAAAGGAGTTGAAGAGACTTTTCCTTTCGACAAAGAAACATTGGTTCTTAAGGTTGGAGGCAGAATGTTTCTATTGATTTCCTTAGAAAGTCAGCCTTTGACGATTGCAGTTAAAACCGATCCCGAATGGAGTGCTGAACTTCGCGAACAATACGCCCAGATTACAGGAGCTTACCACATGAATAAGACACATTGGAATTCGGTGTTATGTTCTGGAATTAAGAAAGAATTAATCTTTAAATTAATAGACCATTCTTACCAGTTGATCTTTGAATCGTTGATCAAGAAAAAACAAGCTGAGATTTTGAATGCTTAAAAAGTATAGCTTTCAGTTAGCTTTTTGTCTTCATCCAAGCGCTCGATAAGACCATCTAATCCATCAAATTTAATTTCATCATGAAGATAAGAATGGAAATTTACTGAAATCTCTTTTCCATAAATATCCTCATTAAAATCAAGTATATAGACCTCGACGGATAATTCTTTGCCATTTACCGTTGGGTTAGTCCCAATACTCAGCATGCCTTTGTAATGCTGATTGTTGACGAAAACTTCTACGATATAGGCCCCTTTTTTAGGCAGGAGTTTTAAGTTCTCGACCTCAATGTTGGCGGTAGGGTAGCCAATGGTTCTGCCCAACTTTTTTCCATGGACCACTTTTCCTGAAACTAAATAAACATAACCTAACATTTCATTCGCCGACTGAATGTCTCCTGAAACTAAAGCATTTCTAATCTGGGTAGAACTGATCGGTTGATCACCGTAATCTACGGCCGAAACCTGTTCTAAAGTATAGCCTAGTTCGTCTGAAAGTTTTTGTAAAAGTTGAAAATTACCGCTTTTGTTTTTGCCGAAAGTATGGTCGTAGCCAATAATTAAATGCTTAACATTTAGAGTATCTACCAAAACCTGGCGGATGAACTCTTCACCAGTGAGGTTGCGGAAAGCCTCGTCAAATTCTTTCAAAATGAGAATTTCGATGCCGTTCTTTTCTAATAGATAAGTCTTTTCCTCAATCGTATTTAAGAGTTGTAAATCATCATTCGGATTAAAGACCTTTCGCGGATGAGGCCAAAATGTAAAAGCTGCGGTCTGCAACCCTTTTTCATGAGCAGTATTAGTAAGCTTTTTGATAATGCTTTGATGACCGCGATGAACCCCGTCAAACATTCCGATTGTGAGTGCCAGCGGCTTTTGGGAAGTGTATTCGTGAAGGTTTTTGATGATTTTCAAAAGTGGCTATTTTGATCATGCAAATATGATAAAAATCTTCTTTTAAAACCAATTGTAGATTTAGGAAGTTTCATTATATTTGCACACACGAAAAAAATCAGCAATGGCAAACCAAATTAAAGGAAAAATTTCTCAAATTATCGGCCCGGTAATCGACGTAGTTTTCGCAGATGCTGCAGAGCTTCCAAAGATCTATGATGCACTAGAAATCACGAAAGAGGACGGTAACAAAGTAATTCTAGAAGTTGAACAGCATATCGGTGAAGATTCCGTAAGATGTATCGCAATGGATGCAACAGATGGTCTTCAAAGAGGTCAGGAAGTTGTTTCCCAAGGCCGCCAAATTACAATGCCTACAGGGGAAGGTGTTTATGGACGTCTTTTTAACGTAGTAGGAGATGCTATTGACGGTATTCAGCAAGTTTCAAAAGAAACAGGTTTACCAATTCACAGAGAAGCTCCAAAATTCGACCAACTTTCTACGTCAGCAGAGGTTTTATTTACCGGTATTAAGGTAATCGACCTTGTTGAGCCTTATGCGAAAGGAGGTAAAATTGGTTTGTTCGGTGGTGCTGGTGTAGGTAAAACCGTATTGATTCAGGAATTGATTAACAATATTGCAAAAGGACACGGTGGTCTTTCGGTTTTTGCTGGTGTAGGTGAAAGAACGAGAGAAGGAAATGACCTTTTAAGAGAGATGCTAGAGTCTGGCATTATTAAATATGGTGATGAGTTCATGCACTCTATGGAAAATGGAGGTTGGGACTTATCAAAAGTTAATCTTGAAGAAATGAAGGATTCTAAATGTACCTTCGTTTTCGGACAGATGAACGAACCACCTGGAGCAAGAGCGCGTGTAGCACTTTCAGGTTTAACAATTGCAGAATATTTCCGTGATGGTGACGGACAAGGACAAGGTAGAGATGTACTTTTCTTCGTTGACAACATCTTCCGTTTTACCCAAGCAGGATCTGAGGTATCTGCACTTTTAGGTCGTATGCCATCTGCGGTAGGTTACCAGCCAACATTGGCATCTGAAATGGGTGCGATGCAGGAAAGAATTACTTCAACTAAAAACGGATCAATTACATCGGTACAGGCAATTTATGTACCTGCGGATGACTTAACTGACCCGGCTCCAGCTACAACTTTTGCTCACTTAGATGCAACTACGGTACTTGATCGTAAAATTGCTTCCTTAGGTATTTATCCAGCGGTAGATCCATTGGCTTCTACTTCAAGAATCTTAACACCTGAGATCTTAGGTGACGAGCATTATAACTGTGCACAAAGAGTAAAAGAAATTCTTCAGAAATACAAAGCATTACAAGATATTATCGCGATTCTTGGTATGGAAGAACTTTCAGAAGAAGATAAACTTTCTGTATACCGTGCAAGAAAAGTACAGCGTTTCCTTTCTCAGCCATTCCACGTTGCAGAGCAGTTTACAGGTCTTAAAGGAGCATTGGTAGACATTAAAGATACCATCAAAGGATTCAACATGATCATCGATGGAGAGCTAGATCACTTGCCGGAGGCAGCTTTCAACCTTAAAGGTACCATCGAAGAAGCAATTGAAGCTGGTGAAAAAATGTTAGCTGAAAATGCATAAACCGCTTAATGACGTTTGGTCTGTAGCTTAAAGCAAATTATAATGAACATCAAAATATTAACCCCTGAATTCGTAGCTTTCGATGGTGAAGTAAACTCTGTATTACTTCCTGGTAAAAATGGCGACTTCCATATTAAAAGAGATCACGCTGCCATTGTCGCGTCTCTTATTGGTGGCAAAGTTCGTGTT
This sequence comes from Kaistella sp., assembly GCA_041913105.1. Taxonomy (GTDB): domain Bacteria; phylum Bacteroidota; class Bacteroidia; order Flavobacteriales; family Weeksellaceae; genus Kaistella. The sequence continues at coordinate 436,754 of JAYSFV010000001.1, forward strand.
TATACCAATGAAATTGATGAAAACTACGCAAAACATTTTACTAAGGAAAATTCTGGCGACAGCGTTTATTCTTTCGAAGTGAAGAGTGGTGTGGTAGAGTTCAGTAACAATAAAGGAATTATTCTTGCGGAATAATAGCAGTAAGATTCTTATCGATAAAAAAGCCGGTTACGACCGGCTTTTTCATTTGTATAATTTAGGAGAGTTGCATTTCGTCAATTCTTTTCAGATAGGTGAACTTCGTTCTCTTGACCAAAATGTCGAATCGTTTCTGCATGGTTTTTCTTTTCGGAAATAATTTTCTTGCAAAAAACAGGTATTTAATTTCGAAGTATATTTTACTATCAAAAGAGAAGGTTCTCATGTCGTTAATATCGCTTGGCAGATTTTGGAAAACCTTTAAAGCAATTTGCTGTTTTCCTAAATGAAATTGTGTAATGCACCAGTTCAGCCGATATAATAATGCATGAGCGCTGTATTGCGGATATTGATCACAAAAATCGAATAGCGTTTTACAAGGTAAAGGTTCGCCATAACATAAATCTGCATTTTCGTAATCACGCAAAATATTGAGAATGTTGGTAACGTAGGTTTTATAGATTATTTTTTTCTCTAAAGATTGCTCGCCAAAGGTCTGCATGGAAATTAGGCGCTGCAATTCAGCGTCAGGTTTTCTGTCTTGCGTCGTTTTTCCTTTTAAGAAAAGACAGATGCATTTAGCAACGGTATATCGTGCTTCAGGAAAAGCGTCAAATTCTTGTGACGTTTCTCGCATGATGTGAACGTATTTTCTGATAAGTCTCAGTCTGTTTTCCGCTTCTTCAAGAGTAAGGTTTTCCGACATGAATTTACCAAACAGGATAAATGAGTAAACAAAAACTTTTATTCCCGGTTTTGGCGAACTCTTGGCGAATTTTAATAAAGCTTGTTGATAGCTTTCCTGGGAAATTCTTTCATAAGAGGGATGCCACGCTAAGACATACTCCAGAGCTTCATGATTGTCAGCAAAACGTTTCATAAATTCTTTCAGATTGTCCGGATCAGAAATAATTTTTTCTGCAAAATAATAATTGGCTAATTGAAAACGTGTTTCATTGTGTTGAGTCCCATGACCTTTTACGATGCCATAGTAGATATCGAGTAATTCAAAGTCTAAGCTCACTTTATTTTTGCCACTACTTGTACAGAAATCCTGATAATTTTTATAACCAAGATGTTGTGCAATAAAGTTAAGTGTAGATGCTCGAAGCTTGGTACCATCATTAAGTTTTCCCAAAAATCTTCTCAGAGAATTTTTTGAAATGCCAATATTTCCAGCAACTTCCTCTAATCCCTTAGTGGTGGAAATTGTACTGAAATAGATTTCATTGAATTCGTCGCGAAGTTTGTTGATCATAAGCTTACTAAGATACATTATTATGGGCAAATTTGGGCATTTAATCACAACATATATGCAATAATTTTGTAATCTATTCTTATAAAACACATCACTATATACCTAAAAGAACACTCATCAAGACAGATGGGTGTTTTTTTTCTAATATAACGGTAGACACACTGACGAAAATTTTGGTTAAAAAAAAACCGCTTGAACTAACAAACGGTTTTTATTTTATAATTGATATCAATTAATTTCCTTTAAAAGAAAGTCCTTCTTCTTCTAAAAGTTGTTGCTCCTGTTGCTTATAAAACCCTGACGTTAACTTGTCATGAATGGCATCAAAAGCTTCCAGAGTCTCATTAATTTCCGCATCAGTATGGGAAGCAGTTGGGATAAGTCTCAATAAGATCATCCCTTTCGGAATTACCGGATAAATAACAACAGAAGTAAAGATTCCGTAGTTTTCTCTTAAATCTCTAACAAGAAGAGTAGCTTCCACGGTAGAACCCTGCATCATAACAGGTGTTACACATGTATTGGTATTACCTAAGTTGAAACCTCTTTCTTTAAGACCATTCTGCAGTTTGTTCACATTTTCCCACAACTTGTCTTTAATTTCTGGACGAGATCTTAATAACTCCAAACGCTTCAAGCCACCAATTACCATTGGCATTGTTAGAGATTTTGCGAAAATCTGAGAACGTAGGTTATATTTTAATACACGGATAATATCTTGATCAGCGGCGATAAATGCTCCGAAGCCGGCCATAGATTTTGCAAAAGTAGAGAAGTAAACATCAATTTGATCTTGACATCCTTGCTCTTCACCGGCACCCGCACCAGTTTTTCCTAAAGTACCGAAACCATGAGCGTCATCAACTAATAACCGGAACTTAAATTTAGATTTTAAATCACAAATTTCTTTAATTTTTCCTTGCATCCCGCGCATTCCGAAGACTCCTTCAGTAATTACTAAAATACCTCCGCCATTCTCTTCAGCAACTTTGGTAGCTCGTTCCAAGTTTTTCTCTAGACTTGCAATATCGTTATGTTTAAAGGTGAAACTTTTACCCATATGTAAGCGAACACCGTCAACGATACATGCATGAGAGTCTGCGTCGTAAACAATAACATCATGTCTTGTCACCAAAGCATCAATGGTAGAAACCATCCCCTGGTAACCAAAGTTTAACAAATATGCAGATTCTTTTTGAACGAACTCGGCAAGTTCCTGCTCCAACTGCTGGTGCTGTGCAGTTTCCCCTGACATAGCACGTGCGCCCATTGGATAGAACATTCCATATTCTGCAGCAGCTTTCGCATCAGCTTCCAATACCTCCGGATGATTACAGAGACCTAAGTAATCGTTAGCACTCCAGAAAACAACCTCACGTCCTTGGAATTTCATTCGAGGTCCAATTGGTCCTTCCAATTTTGGGAACACGAAATATCCTTCAGCATAATCGGCGAATTGCCCCAACGGTCCGGGATTTTGTCTTAACCGGTCAAAAATATCTGTCATTATATTATGGTATTTTTTATGAAATTTTAATGGTAGCAAAGTTAACAAAAAAAGGCATAAAAAAACCTTTTACATGGTGTAAAAGGTTCTATATATGCGTAATAATCAGTAATATTTTACTTGATGTGCTCGGTTTTAAAAACAGAATCATAATTATGTACACAGTTATTTACGAAGCCTTGCTCTGCCATCCATTCATCACTGTACACTTTTGTGATATAACGCGAACCGTGATCTGGGAAAATACATACCACCAAATCATTCTCTGAGAACGGATTAGTATTAGCATATTGTAGCAACCCTTGTACAACAGCTCCTGTGGTATAACCACCCATTATTGCCTCTTTTAAAGCTATTTCACGAGTGCGGTACGCAGACATTTCATCGTTCACTCGCACAAACTCATCTACTTTATTAAATAAAAGAGCGGATGGAATTAAGTTTTTGCCCATGCCTTCAATTTGGTATGGATGGATATCTCCTTTATTGATTTCACCAGTTTCGTGATAACCTTTAAGAATAGAACCGTCTGCATCAACACCGATAATCTTGATATCGGGATTTTGTTCTTTCAAAAATTTAGCAGAGCCTGAAAGGGTCCCACCTGTACCTGTGCAAGCAAAAAGATGAGTTATTTTCCCTTGGGTCTGTTCCCAAATTTCGGGACCGGTTGTTTGGTAATGAGCATCAATATTCAGTTCATTAAAATATTGATTGATATAAATAGAGTTAGGAGTTTCAGAAGCTATTCTTTTTGCTACCTCATAATAAGATCTTGGATCATCTGCTGCTACATTTGCAGGACAGATATATACGGTTGCACCCAGCGCTTTTAGATAAGCAATTTTTTCTTTTTTAGTTTTGTCGCTCACCGCAAGAATACATTTGTAACCTTTGATGATACAAACCATGGCAATAGAGAAACCGGTGTTACCAGAAGTCGTTTCAACAACAGTTGCGCCTGGATAAAGCAAACCTTTCTTTTCGGCTGCATTTACAATATGGATAGCAATTCTATCTTTGGTAGAGTGACCAGGGTTATAAGATTCCAGTTTTGCATATACGGTTGCAGGGATATCTTTGGTTACTGTGTTAAGTTTAACCAACGGGGTATTGCCAATTAACCCCAGAATGTTCTCGTAAACATTAGTCATTTTTCGTCATTTTATTCTCTAAAAACCGTGGGCAAAAATACTAAAAAAATAGTAACAGCACAATTTATGAATTTTTTTCTAATTTATATCGTCTGATTCCCAATGTTTCAATTCGTTATGTGCAACATTGATTTTTCAGATTAGGAGATTTTAATAAACTCAAATTAACACGATAACCACAGAAAACCGTATTTTCGCAGGATTGATATTTAATTTATGAAAAATTGGTCATTTAAACAGTGGAATACCATCTTAGGTTGGGTAATTTTTGCCATTGCATTTCTAACTTATTTAACTACCATTGAACATAATTTCAGTTTCTGGGATACCGGGGAATATATTGCATCGGCTGCAAAACTTGAAGTAACTCATGCGCCGGGCGCCGCTTTATTTCAGTTAGTAGGAGCGGTTGCTTCAATGTTCGCTTTCGGAAATGGCGATAATTATTCTATTATCATTAATGGCATGTCCGCACTATTTAGTGCTTTTACGGTGCTTTTTCTATTTTGGATTATTACCCATCTTGTTCGACGACTTTTAAACAAAGATTTCGACCAAATTTCAAAACATGAGGAAATTTCCATTCTTTTCGCGGGAGCGATTGGGGCTTTATGTTTTACTTTCTCTGATACTTTTTGGTTTTCAGCAGTAGAAGGCGAAGTATATTCGATGGCAACTTTGTTCATCGCATTATTAGTTTGGCTAATTACGAAGTGGGAAAACGAATATCATGACGGCGATAACGAACGTTGGATTATCCTTATTTTCTTCGTGACAGGACTTTCCGTAGGAGTACACATGATGGGTATGCTTGCGATACCAGCAGTTTGCCTTATTTACTATGCGAGAAATTATGAGTTCAGTTGGAAGAGTTTTCTTTGGGCAAATCTTGCGACGTTGCTTATTTTAGGGATCGTCTTTAAAGGAATATTCCCATTAATTATGACGCTTTTCGGTAAGATGGAAATTTTTGCGGTGAACGGAATCGGTTTACCGTTTCACTCAGGGACTATTATTGCCTTTATTATTCTTGTGGCACTTTGTTATTTTGGAGTGAAATATGCGCGTGGAAGCAATAAAAGTATTTACCCAACGATTGTATTATCTGTAATCTATATGATTATAGGTTTCTCTTGTTGGATGGTAATCCCAATTCGGGCAAACGCTAACCCACCAATGAACTTAAATAATCCTAACAACGCGATCGGAATGTTAGATTATTATAACCGTGAGCAGTATGGTGATTGGCCAACGTTTTACGGACAAAACTACACCGCCTATTTGGATGCAAACGGAATTCAGAAAAACGAGGATGGTAGTTACAAAACTCGAAAAACGGGTGATGTTTACGAGAAGGACGAACAAACTGGAACTTATAGAAAAGTTGGAGACCGTTTCAATTACGTTTATAGTGACGCTCATGTAGGTTTTATGCCAAGAATGTTTAGTGAGGACAGAGATGTCATGGCCAATTACATTTCCATGTACGGCGCTCCGGATTTCTCATTTAATTATGACAATCCTGATGTCGCAGACAGTCCGGAAGCTAAAAAGATTTTTGAAGATTTAAGAGCTAAATATGAATCGGGAACTATCAAAGCAGAGGATTATCTTCAGGTAAAACCATACAATCTTATCAACGTTCAGAAGCCTACATTTGCGCAGAATTTTGATTATTTTATTACCTTCCAAAATGGATATTACTTCATTCGTTATCTGATGTGGAATTTTGTCGGAAGACAGAATGATTTAGAAGGCAGAATGGAGAATAACCGTGGAAACTGGATTTCCGGTATTCCGTTTATTGACAACACTTTGTGGGGCGATCAAAGTAAAATGCCTGCAAAATTTAAAAATGAAAGCACCGTTGCGTTTTTCTTCTTACCACTTATTTTAGGATTAATTGGTTTTTTCTTTCAGTTAAATCGTGATTTTGGGCGGTTTTATGCAATCTTATCATTATTTATTTTAACAAGTGTCGGTATTATCTTCTACACCGGGGTAAAACCTTTTGAAGTTCGTGAAAGAGATTACGCGATGGTAGGATCCTTTTTCGCCTTTTCAATTTGGATAGGCTTTGGAGCCGCTGCGATTCTTTGGTGGCTTCAGAAAAAGGTAAAATCAGATGCTGTTAATATTGTTGTTGGGATAGTTCTATTAGGTATTCCGATGATGATGGGCTTCCAGAATTATAATCCGCACGACAGAAGTGGCAGAACCGCAGCCTATGATTATGCGTACTCTACATTAAAATCCTTACCCAAAAATGATATTCTGTTCGTTTACGGAGATAACGACACCTATCCAATTTGGGGGATGCAGGAAACTTCTGGCCTACGTGATGACGTAAAAGTGGTAAACTTTACCTTACTTTCTACACCTTGGAATATCGATCAGGTCAAGCGCAGAACGTATAATGCGATGCCAATTCCGTCAATTTTAAAGCATGAGGATTACCGCGACGGCACCAATGATCAGATTTTCTTGATGAGTCCGGACGATTGGGCAAATGTATTTGCAAATCTTCAGGATCAGGGCGCGCCACCAACTGTTTTTGCAGATTTTAGAAAATATCTTACCCAAGATTACATGACTCTTAAAGAGGCAGTTAATTTTATCAAAACAAAATCCGATGATAAAGATGAAATTTTGAAAATGCTTTTTGGCGAAGAGAAATATGAGAAATTTAATTTTCTTCCGGTTTCTAAGTTTATTCTTCCTGTGAATAAAGCAAATGCCGTTAAGTCAGGATCTATCCAAGCAAAAGATTTAGGTTTAGCGGTAGACCAAATCACTATTCAGTACAAGAGTACGAGTATGTTTAAGAATAACTTGATTCTTATGGATTTGCTGGCGCAAAATGACTGGAGACGACCGATTAACTTTTCCTCAGGCGGAATTTACGATCCCGAAAACATCTTCTATCTTGGGGATTATCTTCAGTATGATGGATTCAGTTATCGATTGGTACCGATTAAGACCGAAGAAAGAGAAGATGGTGAAATGGGTAGAGTAGATGCGATGTCCCTTTATAACAATGTAAAAAACTTCCGTTGGGGTAATTTTAAAGATTTAAGTGTTCATTTCGATGAGACTTGCACTCAAAATATCGTTAGTTATAGAAGTTCTGCAAGCCGTGCGGCTGAAGCATTAGCATTAAGTGGTCAGAAAGACAAAGCTTTAGAAATGTTGGATTTAGCATCACGCGAAATTCCGGTTTCTAAATACAATGATCCTCGTTCTTTAAGTTCAATGGTTTACGGATATATTGTGGCAGGACAAGAGCAGAAAGGCTTACAGCTTGCGGAGGAACTGAAGAAAGGTATTTTCAGTGAATATGATTATTACACAAGTCTTTCTTTAGATGAGCAACGTTTTGTTTCACGACAGATGCGCACAAAACCTATGGAATATTCTTTAGTTGTAGGTGCTGTTGCTGATGCTTATAACCGTATTGGTAAAAGCGTGCAGGGTTATAATTATCTAGTTAAATCTATTGAGCCGATTGACAAACGATTCAACACCTTCGTAAAAGATTTAACGACCATGGGTAAAGAAAAAGCCTATAAAGAATCGGAAAAAGTTCAGAAGATTACGCCTTTCTATACCTATCTTTTCGATGTGATGCATCCGTATGACTCTACTTACAGTCGAGAAAAAGAAAACCAAATCACGAACGCAATAATTAAAGCCACTCAATAAATCTGAGCATGAGATTTTGTGCATTTCTTCGAGGGGTAAATGTAAACGGAACGTCAATGAAAATGGCGGAAGTTTGTCATGTTTTCGAAGAGGCAGGAATGCAGCAAGTTTCCTCTGTCTTGGCCTCGGGCAACATTCTTTTTTCATCAGAACTTCCGGTTTCGGACTTAAAAATCCGTTTGGAGAAAGCAATGAGCAATCATTTCCAATACAATGCTTTTTTATTTATCAAAAAGGAGGATGAAATTGCAAGCATGCTAACAGATCTGCCTTTTCAAACAAACCCCGATTTTCACACGTATGTATTTATCGGTGAACAGAATGTTGAAACGCTATTGTTTAATGAGTTTAATAAAGTAGAACATTCGGAAGGCGAAAAGGCAACGATGTCCGGCAATCATTTTTATTGGCAAATTCCAAAGGGCATCACCTTAACTTCCGACTTCGGGAAAATACTCGGTAACAGACATTATAAAAATCTGGTTACTTCCCGAAATATAAATACCATTCAAAAAGTCTCGCAAAAAATTTAATGTCTGTCTTAGCAGTTTAACCGAGATTTTAGTTTCAATTTAAAATAATGAATATGATTAATTACTTAGAAAATATCAAGCATAAAGATTCTACCAACTTTTTTTTAATCGCAGGTCCATGCATTATTGAAGGAGAAGATATGGCATTGCGTATTGCTGAAAAAGTTATGGAAATCACCGATAAGTATAAAATTCCATACATTTTTAAAGGTAGTTTCAAAAAAGCAAATAGAAGTAGAGTAGACAGTTTTACTACCATTGGAGAAGAAAAGTCTCTTGAAATTCTTAAAAAAGTAGGAGAGACGTTTAACATTCCAACGACAACAGATATCCACGAAAATCGTCATGCGGAACTGGCTGCCAATTACGTAGATGTACTTCAAATTCCTGCGTTTTTGGTTAGACAAACCGATTTATTGGTCGCGGCGGCAAAAACTCAAAAGTGTGTAACACTCAAAAAAGGTCAGTTTCTTTCGCCTGAAGCAATGAAGTTTGCAGTAGAGAAAATTACCGACTCTGGAAATCAAAAAACAGCGATTATCGAAAGAGGAAATTCTTTTGGTTACACCGATCTCGTTGTGGATTTCCGTGGAATCCCGACGATGCAGCAATATGCACCGGTAATTTTGGACGTGACCCATTCTTTGCAACAGCCTAATCAGAATTCAGGCGTAACCGGGGGTCGCCCGGAGCTTATTGAAACTATTGCCAAAGCAGGAATCGCAGTGGGAGCAGATGGGCTTTTCATAGAAACACATCCGGACCCTTCTTGCGCTCTTTCCGATGGTGCTAATATGCTTCAACTTGATAAATTGGAAAATTTGCTTCAGAAACTGACTCGCGTTAGGGAAGCAATTCTTTAATTTGTTATCTTTAAAGCTAAAATTCAATGCATTGAAAAAAGTCCTACTATTTGTTGCGCTGCTTCCGGCTTTCGCGATGTCCCAGATAAACCTTAAAGTTTTAGATGAAGATGGTGCTCCCGTAGCAGAGGCTAATGTGAAGTATAACAATGAAAATTTTCTTACAGATACCAATGGCTTTGTTAAAATTCCCATTGCGGAAACCAATGAGCTGTTAAGGGTTGAAAAAGAAAATTTTAAAGGTTTTACTAAAACGGTTCGTTCAACCCCAAAAGTGCAATATATTAATGTGCTTTTTGTGAATGTAGGCAGAGAGTCTCAGATTCAGGAAGTAGTATTTCAGAAAAAAGGCAAACCTAAGGTTACCGATTTAACCTCAGTCGAAATCTCAGCTAAAGAAGCACAACAAGTAGCGTCACTTTCTGGCGGTGTGGAAGGTTTATTAAAAACTTTACCCTCAGTAAACTCCAACACCGAACTTTCGTCGCAATATATGGTGCGTGGTGGTAATTATGATGAAAACCTGATCTACATCAATGATATAGAGATTTACAGACCTTTCTTGATCAGAAATTCGCTTCAGGAAGGGATGAGTATTATCAATCCGGACATGGTACAGGCCATCAATTTTTCTGCAGGCGGTTTTGAGGCAAAATATGGCGACAAGATGGCTTCTGCGCTCAATATTTATTACCGACAACCTACAAAATTTGAACTTTCGGGTGAGGCAAGTCTTATTGGTGGGAGATTATCTACTGGGTTTGCAACGAAAGATCAAAAGCTTACCGCATTATTTTCAGGACGTTACCGTAATACGAACTTGGTCCTCAATACTTTAAATGAAGACACGGATTTTAATCCACAGTATATGGATTTTCAGTCTTACATTTCTTATCGACTGAATGATCAATGGAATTTCAGCTTCATAGGTTATTTCAGTAAAAATGACTACGAAATGGTTCCGAAAGTGAAAGAAGTAGACTTCGGAAGTTTGCAAACACCGTTGCGTTTAAACGTTTTCTATGATGGCCAGGAAGATGATTCCTACAAAAATATGATGGGGACGGCTTCCATTACCTACAAGCCAAATAAAAAATGGACTTTCACCCTTGATAATTTTGCGTATCAGAACCGCGAGCGAGAATATTATACGATTGCCTCTGCTTATCTACTTCAAACGTTTGATCCTATCACCGGAAACCCCATCACTTCTTACGATGTCGGCGGACAAATAGATCACGCTAGAAATGATTTGTTGGTAAAGACCTATGGCTCGCAATTGAAAACACGTTTTTCGCCAAATGTAAATACAGATATTGAATTAGGTTTGAAATTCGAGAAGGAAGATTTGCAGGATTTTACGAATGAGTGGCAGTTAGTCGATTCTTTGGGTTATAGTACGCCGCGCGATTATACCAATCCTGGAGAACTAGACCCGTCCGAACTTCGTTTGCGATATCAAATTATGGGTCAAAATGATATTCAACCCACAAGAATTTCGGGTTACGCACAATTTTCCAGAAAATTTTATTGGGGAACAAACCGCGTTTTTGTAAATGCCGGTATTAGAGCCTCTCACTGGGATTTTAACGATGAAACCATTATTTCTCCTCGTGCACAGTTTGCAATTAAGCCGGATTGGGAACAGGATATGCTTTTCAAAATTTCTGGTGGTGTTTATTATCAATCTCCTTTTTATAAGGAAATTAAGGATGTAAATGGCAGTTTTAATTCGGAAATTAAATCTCAGCGCTCAATGCAGGTCATCTTATCACACGATTATGAATTCCGAATGATAGATCGTCCGTTTAAGCTTACAACAGAGGCTTACTATAAAAAAATGGATGATTTAATTCCTTATTATTTGGATAATGTAAGAATTAGATATTCTGGTCAGAATAACGCCGAAGGTTACGCATATGGGGTAGATACCCGTTTGTTTGGAGAATTTGTCCCTGGTGTCGACTCTTGGATTTCCGCAAGTTATGCTCGGGTCTACGAAAATATAAACGAGCAGGGAGATCTCCCGAGGCCAACGGATCCGAGATTTAGATTTTCAATGTTCTATCAAGATTATATGCCTAAGTTTCCTTCAATGCGGGTTAATCTTACGTTAACCTACGCAAGCGGTTTACCTTCCGGAACTCCGATTACCTTAAATGGAGACGGCACCCCGAACTTCCAGGCAGCATATAATTATCAACGCACATTGCCGGCTTACAAAAGAGTTGATATTGGGCTTTCTAAAGTATTTGTCGACCAGAAAGATAACAAAGTAAACAGTGGTTTCTTTAGTAATTTTAAAGAATTGACGTTGGGCGTTCAGATTTTTAATGCCTTCAATATTCAGAATACTGTTGCCAACCAATGGGTGAATGATGTCTCATCAGGTTATAATTATCCCGTTCCGGTACGTTTAACAGGACGGTTTTTCAATGTTAAACTCGACTTTAAGTTATAAAAAGAATCCCAGCAGTTGCTGGGATTTTCTATTCTTTATCTCTTTTAAGATCAACAGTATCGTATAAATCTTTTCGACGATCACTCATGGTTCTCACCGCACCATAATGATGAAGTTCTTTCAGTAAATTTAAGTCGACATCAACGATCAGCGTACTTTCGGTATTGGGAGTCGCTTCACCTTTTACTGCGTTGGAAGGGAAAGCGAAATCTGACGGAGTGAAAACTGCGGCCTGCCCATACTGAATATCCATATTATTAACTCCCGGAAGATTACCAACACATCCTGCTATAGCGACGTAACATTCATTTTCAATCGCTCTTGCAGCGGCACAGTGGCGTACACGCATATACGCGTTTTGGGTATCCGTGAGATAGGGAACAAACAAAATTTTCATTCCTTGGTCGGCTAATATTCTAGGTAATTCTGGGAATTCAACATCATAACAGATTACCAAACCAACTTTTCCGCAGTCGGTATCGATAACTTTTATCTGGTCACCACCTTTCATTCCGTAATACTTTCTTTCGTTCGGCGTAATGTGAATTTTACGGTGTTCATCCATTTTACCGTCACGATGTAATAGATAACTCACATTGAAAAGTTCTCCGTTTTCTACATAAGGCATACTTCCAGCAATGATATTAACGTTGTAACCAATCGCTAATTCCGAAAGTTTATTTTTTATTTCTTCTGTAAATTCGGCTAATTTGAACATACTTTCTCGTTCCGAAAGATGATTGAAGGGTGCCAAAAGAGGGGTGTTAAAGAACTCTGGGAACATGATAAAATCAGATTTATAATCCGCCATCACATTCACAAAAAACTCCACCTGTTCATAAAACGCGTCTAGGTTTTTAAAATGACGCATCTGCCACTGCACCAGTCCCAGCCGGATGACTGAATCCTGCATGGAGTTCGGTTTCTTGCTGTAATAAATGTTATTCCATTGAAGCAAAACAGCATTTTCTTCTGAATGGGAATCTTCAGGAAGATAATTTTTAAGAATCCTTACCGGAAGGAAGTTGTTAGCGAGTTGGAAACTCAGCACCGGATCATAAATTTCTTTATTTCGAACTTTCTGAATATAGGCTCTGGGGGAGAGTTCTGCGCTATGTAAGTGATAGTTTGGGATTCGGCCTCCAACCATGATGGATTTTAGATTCAGTGTCTCGCAAAGTTCTTTTCTTACATCATAAAGTCTTCTGGCGAGACGAAGTTTTCGATATTCCGGATCAACGAAGACTTCGATACCATACAATACATTTCCGGTTTCCGAATGGGTATTAAAAGTATAATTTCCCGTGATTTCCTTGTAAGTATGATCGTCGCCAAAGAGTTCGTACTGAACAATGAGTGACAGTGCAACTGCAGCTATTTTACCATCTACTGTTATGCAAATTTGTCCGTCACGGAAGATCCTGATTAATTTTTCAATGCTTTTCTTCGACCAGATATTTTCCGACATTGTAGGATAAGCCTTTTGCATGGTTTCCTTCAATTCATCATAATCATCTACTGAAAGTTTTCTAATATCTATCTGCATAATTTTTATTTTAAACGATTAATCCCGCGCTGTGGTCTTGGATGCTACCGGTTGCCGAACACAATACATTATTTTCTCCATTTAGTCTAAGTACTCCCATAAAAGCAAAAATTAAAGCTTCCTTGAATTCAACAATTTCAGAATTGGGAATGATTATATCAGCCTGAGTTGCATTTTGAATTCTCTCAATTAAATATTTATTGTAAGCGCCTCCACCTGTGACTAAAACCGACTGGAGTCCATAGGTTTTTATCACCTTAGCAATTTGAAATGCCGCATGTTCGGTCAAGGTAGCGATAAGATTTTCTGTATCATCAGTTCTTAAAAAAGGTTGAATATTTTCTTTTACCCATTCTGATCCCAATGATTTTGGACTTTGTATACTGTAGAAATCGAGAGCATTTAATGCAGAAAGTAATTCCTGATTAACGTTTCCTTTTCGCGCGATCGTTCCATCCTTATCAAATTTTTTGCCTAAATGGCCCGCAAGTTCGTTTAACACGATATTTACCGGACAAATATCAAATGCAATTCGTTTTCCGAAATTTTTAAAAGAAATATTGGCAAAACCACCGAGATTTAAACAAGAGTCATAATTACTAAATAAAATTTCGTCACCAATCGGAACGAGTGGGGCACCATTGCCACCCATTAAGACATCCTGTGATCGGAAATCGTAAACCACAGGAATTTGGTTAACTAATCTAATAGCGCGTCCGTCGCCAATCTGTAGTGTAAATCTTCGATGTGGTTGATGAAAAACGGTATGCCCATGTGAGGCGATCAGATGGATTCCAGAAATCTGATGTTGCGCGATAAATGATTGGACTTGTTCCCCAAGATAAAATCCATAATCCGCGTTCAACTCCAGAAGATCTGCTGTACTTAGACCGATTGCATCGCGGAGTTTCTGTTCCCAAATTTCAGAATAGGGTAATGTTGAAGCCTTTAAGATTTCGTAATGATAACCTTTTGATGTTTTGGTAAATTCTGCAAAACAGATATCTAATCCGTCGAGACTGGTTCCCGACATGAGTCCAATGGCTCGGTAAGTCATGGTTAAGATTTTCTCGAATTTACGAAATTATCTTCCCTGCTCCGGTATTTTTTGTGTGCTAATGTTTCCTGAACTGTTGAAAAACGTATATTCTGAAAAATCGTCTTTTGCGCGCATCCCGTTTGCCCCGACCAATGTAGAACCATCTTTATCTGTAACGTAAACTGTATCGGTGGTATAAATCTCCCGTTTAACCTGATCCCAAAAAATAGATTGCATGGCAAACATTTGGTTTTCGTTAGTTATAATTCTCACATTGCCTTTCGCTTCATAAAACCTTTTTTTCTCGTTAAATTTTGCATATTTAGCATTAATCTTTCCGGGAGTTTGGGGTTTCTTTTTGTCGTAAAAAAGGATATTGATGCCTTTCCGTGCTACAATGTAAGGAGAGTCGATATATTCGTACTTTTCTATTAGCGGTGCTGTGGCACGGAGTTTTACCATCCCGGAGTCCCGCTGGATGATATTCGCATTGTTAATAATTTGAGAAGGGAAGTTGGTATTATCATTCCGGTTAATCGTTGTAAGATCTTCGTCACAAGAATTTAAAGCAAAAAATATAGCACAACCTAGAAGGCTCGCTATATTTTTATTTACTATTTTGAAAGACCAGTTCATCTATTAATCGTAAAGACGTTTTTGGAACCACTTATCGGCAAAGTTTAATCCAACTTTGAAGTTCACAAAGTTTTGGCGAATCATATTATTTTCTAAAGTTCCTCGCTTTCCAAGTTCAATACCGAGATCAATACCACTCATACGGCTGGCACTTCTGTTTTCGAAAGGCAAAGTTACCCCACCGGTAATAGCAAATTGGTTGATATTAGTCCCATTCAGTGTCAAGTTCCCTTTTTCATAATAAGCACCATAACGGTATGTTACTCTTGAAAAATAACTTCTGAAGTTGTTGTAGTTTGGTAAAATCCAACCTCCGGCAGAAATTTTATAAGAATTTTCGTTGCTAAATGGTTGACCTAAAAACTGGATGGTTTCTCCTTTTTTATAATCGAACTGAGTACCGAAAAACCATTTTGCATCACGACCATAACCTAAACCTACGGAAAACTCCATTGGGATTAAGTTTTTGTCGGTGCTGAAATCTTCATCAATTACGCTGACATTTTCTTTCATCTCTCCGCTCCCGTAGTAATAAGTACTGTTGGTATAAGAGGTCTCCATTTCGCCAGTATTACCAAAGGTATATGTTGCTCCTGCCGTGAATTTTCTATCCGTATTAAAAACTTTTTGGAAGGCAGTACCTACCGTAAAATTAAATGTTCGGATGGTATTTTTTGTCTCGTAACCATTAATTAACTCTGCGTTGGTATAGGCAACTTCGTTAATGTCATATAAATTTCCAAAGTTAAAATTGGTACGGAAACCCACTGCAAATTCCGGTACAATTTGATATGATAATGCAGCTTGAACAGTGTTCAAAGTACCTTCACCACGAAACAGATTAACTCTTGTTACATCGTTAGCCAATGCTTCTTCGATTGCCACCGAGTATTTTTTGGAGCTGTAAGGCTGATAACCGGCCCCAAATTTAACCTTTGGAGAAAGCGGAAAAGCGATTGATATATTTGATAAATAGGTAGAATGTTTGTTTACATTGCTTCCATCAAAATCAGACTTAAAGAAATTATTTTCGTTGCTTACTTCAACCTTTATGGAGGTTAGTTCTAGATTTTTATTAGCTGCCGGGTTGTTGAAATTAAAATTATTATTGAAATCCCAAATGTATGCAGTAGAAATACCTCCCATCGCACTGATGTCGACCGTATTGTCATACTTTACATCGCCAATTCCGAAGGCTGCGTAAGGAGAATTACCAATGGTTTGCGCTTGAGCTAAAAACGCCGCGGCAATCAGAGGTAATACGAAAATTCTTTTCATTCTTTATTTTTAAAAATAATGCGCAAATATCCTAAATATAACTGAATTGAAGAAATTTACTTTGGTTAAAGTTTGTTAAGGGGCTGCCTGCCAGTATTGATGGTTAAACGAAAACATAAGGCTTAGGTTTTAAAAATTCTGCGATAAATATTTATCTTTGAAAAATGAATTGGGACGAGATTGTAGGGCAAGATAGATTAAAGGCTCTTTTAAAAGAAAGTGTTGTTAATAAACGTATTAGTCATGCTCAGCTTTTTGTGGGTCCTTCGGGTTATGGTGTTTTACCATTGGCGTTAGCATTTGCACGAGAAATTTTTCTGCAAGAAAACCCTAAATCCACCTCCAAAATAGACCACCTTAATCACTTGGATCTCCATTTCAGTTTTCCTTATTACAAGGATAAGAACATTAATTTATCCACATCTTTTTTAGAGGACTTCCGTTCCATGATCTTTCAAAATCCTTATTCTGATCCTGAAGATTGGAGTAAAATTTTAGAATCTGAAAACAAACAACTCGTCATTTACGCTGACGAAATTGATGAGTTAAACAATAAATTTTCTTTAAAAAGTTACGAGGGTGGTAGCAAGGTGTTAATTGTTTGGCAGGCAGATAAAATGAATATCGCGGCAGCAAACAAATTCCTCAAATTTTTAGAAGAACCCCCAAAAGACACCTATATCATACTACTAGCAGAAAGTGTTGACGATATTTTACCAACTATTTTGTCGAGAACACAATTGGTTGAAGTCCCAAGAATAATTGATGTTGATATAGAAACAAGATTAATCTCAGAACATAATCTCAGCGCTGATAAAGCAGAAGAAATTATTTTTCAAGCGCAAGGTGATTGGAACAGCATACAGAGATTGCTGTCTCCTGAAAACAATAAAGCTGAATTTGAACAACTGTTTATCGCTTGGGTACGTGAAGCTTTTCAAGTTAAAAAGAAACCTCAGTTCCTGAAAAATATCGTGTTATGGGGAAGAAATATTGCTAGTTGGAACCGTGAAAAACAGAAAAGCTTCTTGTTGTATTGCTCAGAAATGTTCCGTTTGGCAATGCTTCAAAACTATGGTAACAATAATTTAGTTTATGCGAAGATTGATTCCGGCGGATTTAAATGGGAAAGTTTCTCGAAATATATTCATGGTGCTAATATCAAAAGCATTCTCGATGAAATCTCCGAAGCCGATTACCACCTGGAAAGAAACGCTAACGCTAAAATAATATGGACAGATCTGGGTATTAAACTTTCACGTTATTTACACAAGTCCCCTAACTAAAAAAAGCAACGGAATCGTTGCTTTTTTTGATAAAATAAAAAGTTGAGGAAATAAATTCCTCAACTCCCCTTGAAAACATCACTCCCAGTCCGGCATCTCTGCGTCGGGGAATAAAGCTGTTCTTTCATATTCCTGTAATTCTATTTTCATAATATTTCTTACAGAAATTCCATCATTTGAGGTATTGGTAAATATGATTTCGGCATTGTTTGGTGAAAATCTAGGATCAAGATCATTCATACCTGTAGGCTTTTCACTTAAAAGTGAAATGTCCTGTGATGCGTTTGTCGTCATATTATAAATGAAGATATGGCTGTCTAACTGTCGGTAATTATTATCTTGATAACCAGAAACATCGCGGGTGTAGAGTAGAGAAACTCCATCTACCGACCAATTTAGTCCACCAGCTGCACCAGGAACGTTTTCAACCACAGTCGCCAGTACATTTCCCATCATGTCAATTACTCTGATTTTAACATTATAACCATTGGGATCATTTGTTTTTATTGCAATTTTACTCCCGTCGTAACTCCAGTCACATTCCGAAATAAAGCTTCCGTCAGGCGTTGTATAGACAAGTTCTAATCCACTACCATCTTTGTTAATACGATAAAGTTTTGTAAAACTTGGATAGATTAATTCTTTACCATTAGTGCTCCAAGAGAAGTCCAACTCGGAAGTATTAAATCCGGAAACGGGAAGATTTGTAACCTGTTTTACGTCAGAGCCATCAGGTTTGGACGTAAATAGATGAGTGCTGCCGGCTACTGTTTTAAGAAATGCAATTAGACCGGCATTTTGGTTCATCCTTGGTCTCCAGCTGTTGGCTGTAAGTGGAGTGAAGTTAAAGTTGGTATTGCTTTCGTTACTTGATACGATATAATAATTTCCACCTGTTTTCTTCACGTAATGAAAACGATTGTTAGGAACTGCATTGGTTTTAAAACGAAAAACTGCGCTGTTTACTGGAGGGTTGATTCCGTCATCAACTGTCACTTGCCAATAATAAGTTACTCCGAACTTGAGATTTTCAAGAAAATAATGTTGTTCAGTTAGATCGTTGATTTCAATAACATTATCATTAAGATCGTTTTTAATCACCACTTTATACTTTAACACGTCAGTTGAATCTGCATCCGAGGCAGTCCAAACCAAATCAATTGATAATGGCTGATTAACCGCATTATCTACAGGACTAACTAAAACTGGTGCTGTAGGTGGACTATTTAGGGAGTTATCGTCACTCATTTCAAAAACAACGGATACGGTTTGACCAGTATTTTTAATACTAATTCCTTGCATACTGGTAAGATATCCGTTTAGTTCGGCCTTCAATGAGTAATCTCCAACGGGTATGTTTTCGATGATAAATGTTCCATCATCGCCAGTAAAAACAGTTTCTGTTGAAGGGGTCGTGAGAACTTTTACATTTTTTAATGGTTCATTAGAGCCTTTTTTTATTGCAATACCTTTAACGCTGCCGGTTTGAAGTTTATCAACCAAGTCTTCGCTGCATGAAATCAGTAGCAAAGGAAAGATTCCCAATAAGAATATATATATAAATTTTTTCATGATTTTCATTTTTAGTTATTTCTGCCACCGAAATAGTAGATTAGTCCAAGTCCAATCCTTACTCCTTGATCTTTTTGACTTCCGTTTATAAAGCCATCCCAATTATCAGTAAACCCAAAATCATACTGGGCATTAGCACGAATCCCTAGAGTGGTATTTAGAAGATACTCTAAGCCACCTCCAACTTGCGCTTTGTAATGAAATTCATTGTCAATTAGTAATGCTCCACCTCCTGCATAAACGAATGGCGTAAGTTTGTAATGCGGTAACATAAGGTATTCAAGGTTAATCTCCGACATCACTACAGATTCTTTATAGATCTCAGTATTTTCGAAGGTAGTTGTACTTACGTTAATTTCTGCATTAAAATGCTCATTCACGAAAGCCTTAAATCCGACTTTGCCTCCAAAATTCATTTTTGGATTTACATAATCTCCTTTTATTTGATATGCTTCTGCATTACCAAATAATGCCATATTGCCACGATAGTTTTGTGGAAACTTATTCCCAATTGTTCTTGCATCATTTTCATTGGTTTCTCGGCTATACATGTCTATAATTTGATCGAAATCTCGTGGGTTTTTCTGTTTATTTGCCCATAGATTATCACGCACACCTTCAATAACCAGGCTGTGTACTGCTTTTTCGATCGCTTCAGTTACTGCTAAATGAACAGGTTCATTCTGGGTGATGCCTATTTCCGATTCTAAAAGTCTTTCGGTATCAATAAAACGGAAGAAGTTTCCATTGATACTTGTTGACAAAATTGTTTTGGACGTGTACACCGTTTTCAATATTTCACCTGTGGAAGTAGAGACGGCGCGTAAATAAACAGTAATCCGATCTTGGCGATACTGAGCTCCTGCTCCCAGGCCAAAATATCGGGCTCCGACACCTCCAGTCATTACATTGGTATCATAAGAAACCACGCCTCCTTCTAGAATAATCCCGGCGAAAAGTAGCGGAGGTAATAAAGATGCCTCATTAGCATCGTTTCCTGCATACTCTTTCCTGGTGCTTCTAATAATTTGCCTTTCATTTAAAAGGTTACCGATATTTTCTCTTTCAATCGGCGTAAACCAACGGCTATCTTCTAATGCTTTTAGTAAAATGGTTGTAGTTCCCTGAGGGATGGCAGTACTCCAGCTTGCTCCATTTTCGGCAGCTTTATATTGACCGGTTTGGTCACGGAATTTATACACCCCGACAACCAATTTTTCTTTCGGAGGGGGTAAGTTTTTTATCTCTGGCGTGTAAGGAGTGGTTTCTCCTAAGGTAGATTTTTCACTGTGTGTTGGCAGGTTGAATAATGTACAACTCGAAAGCAGCATAATCAACGGGCTTAATAACACATTTTTAGTAAGCTTGTTTGTTTTCATGGGGGATGTTTTTCAAGGATTTAATTGGTCTAACCGCCTCCTGGAATCAATATTTCAGATTGTTCTCCAGTATCGGTATTCAGAATATTAATTAAAAGACCTTGTCCGGTTTGGGTTACCTCTAAGTAGATCGATCCAAACAAGTAGGTCCCTGGCTGCAAATCACCTTCACCAAACTGTTCACCAAAAAGTTTATTTGAAAGTTGATTAAGAATCTGTTGATTTAAATTATTAGTGAAATTATCTATGGAACTTCTTCCACCTAAAGATGATCTTGTGGTTGTATCATTAAACTGGTTTTGGGCGGTTGCGGAGCTCATTAACCATTGGTAGTTAAAAGTATCTCCTCCAAATGCTGGATTTATTGGCTTGTACACCATTTGTTGTGCTAATGCACACATCGGTATTATGAGAAATAGAAAAATATATCTGCGCATGATCATTAGTATTTAAATTCTTGATTTCGGACATTCCTTCGAGAGTTGTATTCTGCTAGAAGAGAAAGGGCTCTGCTTGCTTCACTATCTAAAGCTTCTTCATCGGGCTTCGTTAAAAAGCTGTGAATTACTTGATCATCTTGGCTTACCGTAACTCTGCTGTTTCTTCCAAATGACGGAATTTCAGTAATGGTTATAGTGCCTTCGAATTTTCGAGGAATTTGATTGTATTTTTTGAAGAAGGACTCGTAAAAAATTTGACCTAACCTTGTCTTGGTGTCGTCAATTGTTAATCCTGACAGCTCAAGTTTATTTTCTGGGATAAAATTAACTTCGGCATTAAACTGGGAGGCATTAATTTCAAGACTGTCCTTCGATAAAAGTTTGTCGGTCTCTTCTTCTTTAATGAATAGAAATACTTTGAGGCCATCGCCTTTTGATAATCTAAAACTTGTCTCTGCAAGTGATTTTGTTTCCTCTGGATCGAGGGTGAATTTGCCGCTCTGTTTATTAGTAGAGTTTCCTGACTTCCCTTTTTTAACGGAAACCATAATATAATTTAGCGCGAGATAGGTCTTTGCAGTGTTAATTGCGGCTGCTTTAACTTTTAGCAGTCCTTCGTTCTGTTCTGTAATAATTTTACCGCTCACATTATCAGAGGTCTGTGCATGATAGTTCATAGCAAGTAAAATTGCGACTAGGTTTAGGATGAGAGTTTTCATTTTCAAGGGGGATTACTGATTTCTCATTAAAAAAGTCATGTCATCGGCTCTGATGTTTATTTTTATACCGTCTGATATACTATTCGCACCTTCAATCTCTACATAGTTGCCAGAACCTATGAGACTAATCTCCATATTCGTGGGATAGTCTGTGTAGTTTTCATAAACAGTACTGTTTACATCTCCCACTTGCACTATGGCAAGCAATTGAGGATTGTGATCTATCACATCAACAACATTATTATTTCCTACTTGTGCAACAAGTATTGAATTTTGTTCAGTATAACTTTGAGTAGTCTTTAATTGTTCGTAATATGCTAATACATTGTTACTATTAATTTGTGCAGATACGAAAGAGCAAAACATCAAGCCTATTAAAAGTAAATAAGCATTTTTCATTTTACTGTTTTTTAAAAACACAGGAGAAACCGAAATTTCCCCTGCGTGATATAATTAGATAATTGATTAGTTAGATTGTGTAACAGTCATAGTATTACCGTTACCTATCTGAGTACCGTAATGATAATGAGAAGAACCAGTTTGAGAAATATCTGCCATATTGTTATTTCCTGATTGATAGTCATCAGCATAATTGGAATTTCCTGTTTGATATTGCAAAATAGTGTTGTCATCACCATACTGATAACCTATAGCATCATTATTATTTCCAATTTGGTGGGCGTCGGCATAGTTGTCGTCACCAGCTTGGTCGTGCCATGCATAGTTTCCATTACCATCTTGTAATTGATGAGTGTAGTTTCCATCGCCATCCTGCATTGCTATGGCATCATTATTATTGCCATCCTGCTCCTGAATAACTTCGTTAAATGAACCCTCTTGCTCTGATGATGCATCGTTACCATTACCAAGCTGCTCTTGAGAAGCGTAGTTTAATGAACCATCTTGCATAGCATAAGTGTCGTTGTTATTACCATCTTGCAACTGCTCAACCGTATTCATAGTACCGTCTTGATCTGTTTGTGCAACGTTTTCGTTACCGAATTGTTCAGTAGTATTAACATTCCAGATACCCACCTGATCAACATCGATGCTGTTATCATCACCTTCACTTAACGCAACGTTTTCGTTCCACCATCCGGTTTGATCAATAGTTGCTTCGTTACGATCCCCAATTTGATCTAGAACATTGTCGTTAAGCCAACCTGATTGGTTGATTGTTGCTTCATTGTCGTTTCCAATCTGAGTTGAAACGTCACTGTTGGACTGTGAGTAAGCGAAGCTTACTGCGAAAAGTGCAAAAGCACTTACAAGTAATTTTTTCATGGTTAAAAAGTTTTAATTAGTTTGTACACCAAAGGTAGATTGATTGGCAACTCGATACCTCACACGTTAATAGTAATTTTAAAAAATCAATTAATACCATTAGATGGTGGGTTAAATAACCTATTAAAAAATTCTATTGTTGT
The DNA here is from genome assembly GCA_041913105.1 of Kaistella sp. Lineage (GTDB taxonomy): Bacteria > Bacteroidota > Bacteroidia > Flavobacteriales > Weeksellaceae > Kaistella. The sequence goes on from JAYSFV010000001.1 coordinate 459,692, forward strand.
TATAGACAAATAGCTACGGTAAACTTGGAAACTATTTTTGTTTTTTAGTTTTTTGTCTTATCTTTGCATCCAATTATGGATGATAAACAATTATTTCTAAATAAGGCTTTTGAATTGTTTCTGGAAAACGGTCCTAAAGCTGTGACTATGGATGATATTGCATCTGAATTCGGAATATCCAAGAAAACTCTTTATCAGATGTTTCGCAATAAGGAAGAGCTCCTAGAAGAAATTCTTCGGTTTAACTTAGAATTGGTTATTAATAGACTAAAGGACTTAAGTGAAAATGTTGAGAGTGCCATCGAACGTATGTTTTGCCGGGATGAGGAGATCGAAAAAATTTCGCACACCAATAAAACATTAATGATCAAGCAGTTGATGAAGTATTATCCTTCGATATTCACGAAACACATGCTGGATTTTTCCGAAAAGTTTGCATGTGTTTTGGTAGACAACATTCAGAAGGGCAGGGTGCAAGGTTATTACAGAGAAGATTTCGACGCAGATATCTATGCGAAGATTTTCTTTCAACTAATCATGTCTTATGATAGTTCACCTTATATAGACACTACAACGGTGCCTCGCGAGCATTATAAAGAAGAAACGATGATGATGTATATGCATGCAATTACAACTGAAAAAGGTAAAGAAACAATTAAAAAAATAAAAAATAGTAAATGAAAAAATTAGCAATGAGTATGCTGTTCGTAGGAGCGATGCTATCCGCCCAGGAAGCACGAATTCTTACGTTGCCTGAGGCCATAAGCTATGCCCTTCAGAACAAAGCGGAAGCTGAAAAAGCTCGCCTTGATATCCGACGGGGAGATGCACAGATTGCAGAGGTAAAGTCCAGTGCTTATCCAAATATTTCCTTCGGAAGTAGTACTACCTACAACCCGTTACTTCAACAAACAGTTTTACCTGGTGAAATGTTCGGTCAGCCAGGCCAACAGGTTAAAGTGGCATTTGGTCAAAAGTGGACATCCAGCAATATGCTACAACTGCAGCAGGTACTTTTTAACCAGTCTGTTTTCACCGGTTTAAAAGCTGCCAAATCTACAAAGGAGTTTTATTTAATCAATGCCCAGCTTACTGAGGAGCAAATTATTGAAAGGGTAGCGAATGCTTACTTTCAGGTGTACCAAAGCGAGCAAATGCTAGATAATGCAGAGAGCAATCTTAAAATTACTAGTGAAACAAGTAACATCATAAAAGGTTTATTTGATGCAGGTTTAGCTCGAAAAATAGATTTTGACAGAACAGAAGTTGCTAAAAATAATATTATGGCATCTCAACAACAGTTAGAAAATGCTGTCGAATTGAGTGAGAATGCCTTGAAATTTATGATCGGGATGCCGATGGAACAAGAAATTGATCTTCCAGAGCAAACTTTCGATCCTGCGATTCTGCCAGACAGTGATAAAGGTGATTTTGAAAATAGAACTGAACTTCGTCTAGCTAACAAGCAGATAGAGTTGTTAGAATGGCAGAAAAAAGCTTCGGAAGCAGAATATTATCCTACCGTTGCACTTTCAGCAAACTATGGTTTCTTAGGTCAAGGTGAAAAATTCCCATGGTGGAATGGTGAAAAAAATGGCGTATTCTGGTCGGATTTATCTTCGATTGGTTTAAATATCAGCGTTCCCATTTTTAACGGCTTTGCCACAAAATCAAGAATTGAACTTAACCAGATAGAAATTGAAAAGGCCCAGGCAGATCTTCGGGATACAAAACTGGCTTTGGATATGGCTCATAAGAATGCATTGGCAGTTCTAGAAAACAACATGACCACTATTGAGATGCAGACAAACAATGTAAAGTTAGCGGAGGAGGTTTTAGCCAATACCCGTTCTAACTATCAATATGGTTTGGCTACACTCAATGATATTTTGGATGCAGAAAGAGATCTTACTTCTGCCAGAAATAATCTTACAACAGCTCAGTTAGATTACAAACTTGCTGAAATTGAATTGTTAAAATCTCAGGGAAAATTAAATACTTTAAAAGAAATAAACTAAAAAAATGAACAAAAAGACTTTAATAACAATATTAGCCATTGTGGTTGTAGGTGTTGGATTTTTCTTTATTCTACAAAACAATAAAAAGAAAAACCAGGAAGAGGTGGCAATTGTGGCTCAGAAAAACACCGATATTGCGGTACGTACTGCACCTGTTAAGCGTGAGGAAATTAGTGGGGAATTTAGCGTGAATGGTACTTTCCTTCCGAACAGACAGGGAGATATTTCCGCTGAGATTGGTGGACAATTAATTGCACTTTACGTAAAAGAAGGTAGTTATGTACGCGCGGGTCAAAGCATTGGTCGTTTAGGAGGCGAAAAAATTAATGTTGATGTTTCTAATGCTCAAGCTAATCTTGCTCAGGCACAATCAGCGTTAAGCAGATATGAAGCAGCTTATAAAACTGGTGGTGTTACTGCGTTACAGTTAGACCAAGCTCGTCTTCAATTAAAAAATGCTCGTGCGCAAGTTCAGGCAGCGCAATTAACATCTGGTGATACCAATGTGATCTCAAAAATTAGCGGAATTGTGAATCAGAAGAAAGTGGAAGTGGGTGCTGTAGTCGCTCCAGGAACTCCAATTGTGGAGATCGTAGACATTTCTGCAGTGAAGTTGAAAGTTGATGTTGATCAGGCTTTGGTGAGTCAGCTTTCTGTGGGCAATACTGTTAAAGTAAAACCAGATGTTATCGAAGACATGGTGGATGGTAGAATTACCTTTATTGCGCCGTCTGCGTCTGGAGCGCTGAAATTTCCGGTAGAAATTACAGTACCAAACAACTTTAACAAATTGAAAGCAGGGATGTACGGAACCGCTGTATTTAACAGAGCAGGTACCAACAATGTACTTACAATCCCACGTCAGGCTTTCGTAGGAAGTGTTAGTGATAATCAAGTTTTTGTTGTTAGAGATAATGTAGCTTATTTAACGAAAATCCAAAGTGGAATTAACTACGGCGATAAAGTAGAAGTTATTAGTGGTCTTAAAGAAGGTGATGTAGTAGTAACCAGCGGACAGATTAACCTTTCCGACAAAAACAAAGTGAGAATCATTAAATAAATCGCTAAACAAATTATAAATGAAATTAGCAGAAATATCGATTAAAAGACCCAGTGTGGTGATTGTAATGCTTGCATTACTCATCATCGGCGGACTTTTCAGTTATTCGCAGCTCAATTACGAGCTTATTCCAAAATTCGAGGTTAAGGTTGTTACCGTTTCTACAGTTTATCCTGGGGCTTCACCTTCGGAGGTTGAAAATACGGTTTCCAGAAAGATTGAAGATGCAGTATCATCATTGGAAGGTATCAAGAAAATTCAAACCAAATCTTACGAAAGTTTATCCGTTGTAATTATTCAATTCAATAATGATGCGGATGTTGATTATGCATTGAATGACGCTCAGCGAAAAATCAATGCAATTCGATCCGAGCTTCCGGAGGATATCGATGAGCCGTCGCTTTCCCAGTTTTCCCTGTCTGATATGCCTATTGTAAGTATGGGTATAACAGCTAATTTAACGGAGAGTGAACTTTACGACCTTATCGATCAGAAAATTCAGCCAGAGTTTTCAAGAATTCAAGGGGTAGCGCAAGTAAATATTGTTGGTGGACAGGAGAGAGAAATCCGTGTAAATCTCGATCAGAATAAATTAGATGGTTACGGGTTAACTATTCCTCAAGTTCAGCAGATTATCTCAACCTCTAACCTTGACTTCCCGACAGGATCGTTGAAGACTCGTGAAAACAGTACTTTGATTCGTCTATCAGGGAAAATTAGGACTGTTGAAGAACTTCGTAACCTTACCATTTCTTCGGTTAACGGACAAAATATCCGTTTATCAGACGTTGCTGAGGTTCAAGATACTCAAAAAGAGACTGAAAAACTTGCAAGAGTTGACAAGCAGAATACCATTTTGCTTCAGGTTCAAAAACAAACTGATGCCAACGCTGTTGAAGTAAGTGAACTTGTAGCAGCAAAAATCGGTCAGTTACAAGCTCAGTATAAAGCGCAGAATGTACAGATCAGCGTTGCGAACGATACGTCAACGTTTACTTTAGAAGCTGCAAACTCTGTAATCAAGGATTTATTTATTGCGGTAGGATTAGTAGCTTTTGTTATGTTGTTCTTCCTACACAGTTTCCGTAATGCGGTTATTGTTATGGTGGCAATTCCAACCTCGTTAATTGCTACATTTATCGGTCTTAATCTTCTTGGTTATTCCCTAAACCTTTTAAGTTTGCTAGGTCTTTCCCTGGTAGTAGGTATCCTTGTGGATGACGCGATTGTTGTTATTGAGAATATTCACCGTCACATGGAGATGGGTAAAAACAAGGTTCGGGCAGCGTACGATGGTGCTTCAGAAATTGGTTTCACCGTTACAGCGATTACCTTGGTAATTGTGGTAGTATTCTTACCGATTGCGATTAGTAGCGGTTTAGTATCTGATATTATCCGTCAGTTCTGTGTCACCGTAATTATTGCAACGTTATTATCATTAGTTGTTTCATTTACCGTGGTTCCTTGGTTATATTCAAGATATGGTAAGTTAGATTTAATTAGCAAAGATTCTTTCTTTGGGAAGATCATCTATAAATTCGAAGCTGGTTTAACAAGATTCACCGATTTCATTACCGGAATTTTGAAATGGAGTTTACATCATAAAGTGAAAACTTTCCTTATCACAGCTCTACTTTTCGTTTCCTCCATTTTATTGATGGTCTTTGGTTATATCGGGTCAGATTTCTTCCCAGGAACTGATAAAGGTGAATTCTTGGTGCAAATTGAGATGCCGAAAGATGCTTCCATCGAAGAAACCAACTTTATGACGCAGCGCGCTGAAGATTTGTTACAAAAGCAACCTGCTGTAGAACGTATGATTACTACCGTAGGACAGGCAAGTACAGGTATGGGTGGAGCACAGGCGACCAGCTATCAGTCAGAAATCAGTATCACATTAACTCCGAAAAGTGAGCGTGATGAAAGTTCTAAAGTTTATGCAGCAAGAATTAAACGTGACTTAGAGAAAGAATTAGTAGGAGCGAAGATTACAACTGTTCCTATTGGTTTCATGGGTGCTGAGCAGGCTCCTTTACAGATGACGGTTGTAGGACCAACGCTTGAAGATGTAATGAAATATGCTAAACAAGCTGAGACCCAGTTAAAATCCATTGATGGAGCATCTGAGGTAGAGTTATCTGTTGAAGAAGGTAATCCTGAAATTTCAGTTAATGTTGACCGCGATAAAATGGCTTCTCTTGGATTGAATGTAGCAACTGTTGGTCAAACGTTAAGAACTGCATTTAGTGGAAATGATGATAATAAATACAGAACCGGTAATACGGAATATGACATTAATATCATTCTTGACGAAGCTTACAGAAAAAGCATCGAAGATGTACAGAACATTAATTTTATTAACAACCAAGGCCAGAAAGTACAACTTTCGCAGTTTGCAACAATTACCAATGCATCGGGTCCTGCTTTGTTAGAAAGGTACGACCGTTCACCATCCGTAACGGTACAGTCGCAGGTTGTTGGTAAAACTACCGGTACGATCGCTGCTGAGTGGGAAGAGAAAATGGCGAATATCCAAAAGCCTGCGGGAGTAAACTGGGTTTGGGGTGGTAACATGGAAAACCAAAGTGAAGGTTTTGGTACTTTAGGAGTCGCATTACTTGCTGCAATTATGTTGGTATACATGATTATGGTGGTACTTTATAACGACTTCGTAAAACCATTTATCGTGTTGTTCTCGATTCCGCTCTCATTTATTGGAGCACTTTGGGCACTTGCTTTAACCAACCAGAGTTTGAATATCTTCACCATCTTGGGGGTTATTATGTTAATTGGTTTGGTAGCGAAGAATGCGATCCTTTTGGTCGACTTTGCCAACCATAGGATGGATCGAGGAGAAACAATTGAAAATGCTCTTATTCAAGCTAACCACGCGCGTCTTCGTCCGATCTTGATGACAACGATTGCGATGGTATTTGGTATGTTGCCAATTGCATTAGCATCGGGAGCAGCTGCAGAGATGAACAACGGTCTTGCAATTGTAATTATTGGTGGTTTGTTATCCTCACTATTTCTTACGCTAATTATTGTTCCGGTGGTTTATTACATCGTAGTAAAACTAGAGCATAAATATTCTAAAGAAGAAAAAGTAGATTACGATCAAGAGATGAAAGCTGATTACGATCACATTCATCCTGAGAATGAACTAGAGTTTTAATCTTTAGTTAAACATTAAAAAAGTCACCTCAATTGAGGTGGCTTTTATTTTTATGCAGTCGCAAGGTCAGCGTCCTATTTTTTTCTGTGATAATTTTAAGAATCTCACGACGAGTAAGACAGCAGAAATTGTTAAGCCGAGTCCTAAGGCGATCCACATTCCGAAAGCACCCATCTTTAACGGGACACAAAGTAAATAACCAAGTGGCATTGTAATTAGCCAATAGGCAATAAAGGTTATGATGGACGGAATTTTAACATCCTGGATACCTCTCAAACTTCCTAAAGCAACGACCTGTATACCATCCGAAAGCTGAAATAAAGCTGCGATAATCATTAGCTGTGCAGCCAAGGCAATTACTTCTACATCTTCTTTTTGTGTGAAAAATGTGGGTAGAATATGGCGTCCAAATATAAAAATGAGACCACAAACGAACATGAAAATAAACACAATCTTTAAGTTGTTGACACCAACCCTTTGCAGTCCTGTAAAGTCTCTTTCTCCTAGTTTTCTACCTATTAAAACAGTTGAAGCAACACTGAAACCAATGCATAAATTAAAGGTAAATGAAGCCATCGATAACGCGATTTGATGAGAAGCAATGTCATTAGCCGAAACCAATCCGCAGATAAACGCTGCACCCGCAAACGCAGTAACTTCAAAAAACATTTGTAAGGCGGTAGGAAAACCAATTTTTAACATTTTGCGGAACATTTCTTTTGAAAATTCCGTGATTTTCAATGAAAAAGCCTTAATATATTGTCTTGTCTTTTCTTCTTTTAATAATACGTAATAAAGAAAAACCATCATGAATATTCGAGCGATCAAACTCGCTAAAGCAGATCCTTCAACACCCATCGGTGGAATTCCGAACATGCCTTTGATGAAAACATAATTCAGGATAATGTTAATCACATTCGCAATGATGGTTGCTTTGGTAACTCCGATGGTATAAGATAACCCTTCAGAAACTTCTCTCAAAGTCTGAAATACCATAAATGGCAAGATAGACAAAGTCATAATGCTTAAAAAGCCAATAGTATCTGGTATGATCTCTTTTGGCTGATCCATGTGATGGAGTAGAGGCATTCCTAAAAATAGCAGGAGCATCAGTAGTAAACCAATCCCTAAATTGATAACGAAACCGTGACGAAACACAGAGTTAATGGTTTCATGTTTCTGCTGAGAATGTGCCTCCGATACCAAAGGCGGAATCGCAAATGAAAACCCCAGTGCAAACACAAAAATAGAAAAGAAAACAGCGTTCCCCAGAGAAACAGAAGCGAGAGCCTGGGCCCCCAACAATCGACCCACGATAATGTTGTCAAAAAGATTAACGGAAACCTGACCAACTTGCGTAATCATTACCGGCAAGGCTAACGTGAGGCAGGCTTTAGTATAATCCTTGTTTAAAAATGCCATAAAAAAAGTTTGCAGTAAAAATACTGCAAACTTTCACGATAAATTGGTTCTTATTTTATTTTCTTACAAAACTCGCGACATCAGTTTCGGAAATTGGGTTAGATCCTAAAATTAAAAGACGTTCAACAACGTTTCTCAATTCACGGATGTTACCAGTCCAGCTAAAACCTTCAAGCGCTTTAATCGCCTTATCATCAAATGTCTTTTGGGCGGTTCCATGTTCTTCTGATATAATTTTAGCGAAATGTTCCACTAGTAATTTAATATCTTCTTTTCGGTCATCCAAAGGTGGTACATAGATCTCAATCACGGAAAGACGGTGGTATAAATCCTCGCGGAATTTCCCAGCCGCAATTTCCTCCTTCATATTTTTATTCGTTGCAGCTAGTACACGAACGTCCACTTTAATTTCCTTGTCGCTACCCACTGGGGAAACTTTGCTTTCCTGCAAAGCACGAAGTACTTTTGCCTGTGCAACCAACGACATATCACCAATTTCATCTAAGAAAATGGTACCGTTATTCGCCAGTTCAAATTTACCTTGTTTATCTTTGATGGCTCCAGTAAAACTTCCTTTAACGTGTCCAAATAGTTCAGACTCAATAAGTTCTGACGGAATTGCAGCACAGTTAACCTCAATCATCGGTCCTTTACTACGGTCACTTTGAGAATGTATGGCGTGTGCCACCAATTCCTTACCGGCTCCGTTAGGTCCAGTAATGAGAACTCGGGCGTCGGAAGGCGCAACTTTTTCAATCATCTCCTGAATTTTCTTCAGTGCAGGAGATTCACCAATCATTTGGAACTTTTTATTAACCTTCTTTTTAAGTGTGGTGTTTTCAACATGTAAAACTTGATTGGTTCTCTGCAGATTTCTCTTATCTAATGCGTTTTTAACACTGGTAATTAATCGGTTGATATCAACAGGTTTCGAGATGAAATCGTACGCACCTTCCTTTAAACACGCTACAGCCGTGTCAATGTCAGCGTGACCTGAAATCATTACGAAAGTTGTGTCTGGCTTAAGTTGAAGCGATTGCTTAAGAAATTCTGTACCCGATAGTTTTGGCATCTTGATATCAGAAACGACCAAGGCAAAATCTTCTTTTTCTACATGCTTTAGCCCTTGAAGCCCATCTTCGGCAATTACAAATTCATAATCCGGAAGCTCATCCGATAGGATGCTTTGTAACACTCCGGAGATCATCTTTTCATCTTCAACAATTAAGATTTTTTGCATTAAATAAGTTTTATTTGGTGTAAAAATATGGAAATTTTCCGATAAGCAGGGAAACAAGAATCGTACCTAAGGTCGATTATAAGTCATATTGTCTGTGGCCAAAAATCGCTGAACCAACCCTCACAGAATTAGAACCTGACTCTATTGCAATCTCATAATCGCCACTCATGCCCATTGATAATGTCTCCAGGTTCTGCATGGCGGAAAATTCATCAAAAATATTTTTAAGTTTCTGAAATTCTGCCTTAATCTGTGATTGATCTTCCGTGAAACTGGCCATACCCATCAAGCCATTTATTTTAACATTCGGATATTCATTCTTCAGATATTTATGAAAAATTTCTTCGGCTTCCTCTTTCTCTAAACCGTATTTCGTGTCTTCCTGTGCAATCTTAATCTGAAGCAAAACATTTATAGTCCTCTTGGCTTTAGTGGCTTGTTTACTGATTTCTTGTAAAATCTTCTCAGAATCTACACTTTGAATTGTGTGAATGAATTCCGCAATATATTTCACTTTATTAGTCTGCAGATGACCAATTAAATGCCATTGAATATCCTCGGGAAGTAATGGTACTTTTTCTAACAGTTCCTGCACTTTGTTTTCGCCAAATACCCTTTGACCGGCATCGTATAATTCTTGTATGCGTTCTACTGGATGCGTTTTAGATACCGCAACCAATTGCACTCCTTCAGGAATTTTTTCTAAAACTGATTGGTAGTTTATTATAGTTTCTTTCGCATTAATCATGGAATCAATTTTATTGTTTAAAGATAAACAATCGTACTGCATTCTTCAAAAAATGTTTTTTATACCCTTCTTAATCGGGTTTATTCACCCATTTATCAAATAATGATTTTTTTTATATTTGATATTGAGCCAGGAGATCATGATGTGGTGATTTATAAAGTTTTTTTTAGCTATTTGAGATGAAACATATTGCCGGAATATTGATTGTAGTAATTTTACTCATAACTTTCGTCCTCGCAATTTATAGACGGAAATATCTCGGTAGAAATTGTGGAGTTTTCATCATTGCATTAGGAGTTATCACAATAGTACATGGTTATGGGACCTACTGTAGGGCAATGTATCCGGAGTATAACTCTTATCCATTATCCTTAATCGGAGTCGCGTTAGTACTCTTCTTTCTATTTCTTCTATATTTTGATCTCACTTTACAAACGCCAAAGTATCGAATGATTAGTAAGTGCCTAATTATATTTTTCCTTGCTAATTTTACACTATCAGTTTTACTTTCTAAAAATTTTTTTATTGATCCACCTTTAACTGTTTTCTTTGGGGGAGTTTTTATCGTTTCAACCAGTATCATTTTAGTTCTGGCGGAAACTTTTAATTCTCCAGAAGTTTTTTCAATAAAGAACTACTTTCCGTTTTGGGCATGTATTAGCGTACTAATCACTTATTTAGGCGCAGGGCCCCTAGTTTTTGCCAGGCATAACATACAGTCATTGGGCGCTGATGTATACTATCTTGTTCTATTATTAGTGAATATATTGGGATATTCCGTACTTTTAATTGGAATATTCAATGCTAAAAAACAAAAGAATAACTGATGCATCTCTCACAAGCGGAAATTATCATCATTTTGAGTACATTCGTTATTCTGATTGTCGTATTGATGATGGTGATCATTTACGGTGTTTTTATCAAGAAAAAATCCGAGCTTCTTCTGATAAAACAGAGACAAGACGCTATTTTCGAGCAACAGTTAGCATTATCCCAGGTTGAACTTCAAGATCAAACACTTAAACACATAGGACAGGAGTTGCATGATGATTTAGGGCAAAAATTGTCAGTTGCAAGGTTAATGACTAACAAAGTTTTGCACGTGCCGGATACTGATGTCAAAGAAGTAACTGACGAAATAAATGTGTTGATTGGAGAATGTTTGCAGGACATTCGGAATATTTCGAAAGCTTTTATCTCGAAGCAGAGCACTAATTTTGATTTTGTTGAGTCCTTAGAGCGTGAAGTTTTCAGAATTAAAAGGTTGCGGTTGCTTCAGGTGCATTATCAGATTAACCATCATAATCTGAGTATTAATCCAGAGCACGGTTTAATTCTTTTCAGGATTATTCAGGAATGTATTACAAATGTCATCAAACATTCGCGCTCGAAAAGTATTCAACTTCTCGTGGAAGATCAAACAAGGCAAATAAAATTTCAGGTTATCGACAAAGGCATTGGCTTAAAAAAAAATAAAAGTACGGAAGGTATTGGTTTGAAAAATATGATGAACAGAGCTAAAATTATTAATGCCGATTTAAAAGTTAGTTCCGTAGAGAATAAAGGGACACAGATAACTGTAGTTTACAAGAAATAATACACAGATGATAAAAATTGCTATCGTAGATGATCATAAACTAGTTTCTAAAGCACTAGAAAATATGATTTCTTACAATCCGGATTTTGATGTAATAATTAATAGTTGCAATGGTCAAGATTTCTTAGATACCCTCCGCACGGCACAAGATATTCCCGATGTAGCGCTAATGGATATCAATATGCCCATAAAAAACGGTATTGAAACTACTGCTGAACTTTCTAAAGAGTTTCCTCAGCTCAAAGTAATTGCTTTAACAATGGAAGACCACGAAGCTACCATTATCCGTATGCTTAAAGCGGGTGCCAAAGGTTATTTACTGAAAGATATGTCTCCCGATATTTTGTTTGATGCAATTAACATTGTACATGAAAAAGGTATATTTTACACCGATTTAGTGACTCAAAGCTTGCTTAAAATCAAGACGGAAGAGAAATTCATGGAAACATTGAATGATACTCTAAAAGAAAGAGAACTCGAATTTATCCGTCTGGCTTGCTCCGAATTAACATATCGTGAAATCGCTGATCAGATGTTTGTAAGTCCCAGAACGGTTGATGGTTACAGGGATTCAGTTTTTGTAAAGCTTAATGTCAAATCCCGTGTAGGTATTGTGCTTTTTGCCATAAAACATAATCTGTTTTAAAAAAGGGTGTTTTAACGTATTTCTACATCATAGTTTATAATTACTTTTGGGCTGTCAAATTTCAAGACACAAATGATGGAAAATATATAGACCGGTTTTACAATCGGTTTTTTTTGTGCTCTATACAGATTAGTATTAAAAAAACATTCATCCCGAGATTCTTTCTAAATTTGGATATTAAATTATTATGGAGAATTATCAATTTAGAAAAGCTGAAGTTTCAGAGCAGGCACAAATCTGGAAGATCTTAAAGCAAGGTATCGAACGACGCCGGACAGAAGGTAGCAATCAATGGCAGGATGGTTACCCGAATCCTGATTCGGTTAAGTCTGATATTCAGAAAGGTTTTGCATATGTTTTAGAAATAGGACATCAAATTGCGGCGTATGCTGCAGTTATTGATGAACCAGAACCTGCTTATGAAGAAATTGAAGGAAGATGGCTGCAGGATGATAATTATATTGTAGTCCATCGCGTGGCAGTATCTGAAGATTTTTTAGGTCAAGGCCTGGCGCAAATTATTTTCAAAGAGATTGAAAAGATAGCAAGAGCTCAAAATATCAACAGCATAAAAGTCGATACCAACTTTGACAATACTGCAATGCTCAAGATATTGGATAAACTGGGTTATACGTATTGTGGCGAAGTCTATTTCCGAGGCAGTGCGAGGAAAGCTTTTCAGAAGATTCTAAGATAATTCATAGCTTAACAATCAGATAAAGTCCTTGTATTTCGTTAAATTTGTATATTAAAATATATACAAATGTCTAAAAAAGCCCTTTTAGCAATCCTAGATGGTTGGGGATTAGGTACTGATCCTTCGGTTTCCGCAATTGCTCAAGCAAATACGCCCTTTATCGATTCATGTTATCAAAAATATCCAAATACAACTTTGGAAGCCAGCGGAATTGCAGTAGGCTTGCCGTTTGGCCAAATGGGAAATTCTGAAGTAGGACACATGAATCTTGGTGCAGGCCGTGTGGTTTACCAGAATTTGGTAAAACTCAACATGGCGGTTGAAAATGCTACGCTTGGGAAAGAAAATGTAATTACTCAAGCATTCGAATATGCTGCCTTAAATAAAAAAAACATTCACTTTATCGGATTATTGTCTGATGGTGGGGTGCATTCTCATATTAATCACCTGAAAGGCTTGTTGACAGCGGCTCACGAATATGGATTTACCAACAATGTGTATGTTCATGCGTTCACTGATGGGAGAGATTGCGACCCAATGTCTGGCAAAGGGTTTACTGAAGATCTGCTGAACCACATGGCGAATACAACCGGTGAATTAGCCACGGTTATCGGGCGTTACTATGCCATGGATCGTGACCGCAGGTGGGAAAGGGTGAAACTTGCTTACGACCTTTTGGTTCGCGGTATTGGAGAACGCACCAACGATATACTTTCAACTTTCGATAATTGTTATAAAGATGGAATTACTGATGAATTTCTTCGGCCGATTGTCTGCATGAAAGAGGGAAGTGTTCCTGTAGCCCGTATTCAGGAGGAGGATGTGGTATTCTGTTTTAACTTCCGAACCGACCGTGGAAGAGAAATTACAGAAGTGCTTTCTCAAAACGATTTTCCGGAATTTGGGATGAGTCATCTTCCGCTATATTATGTAACGATGACCAATTATGATAAAGATTTCGACAATATTAAAGTAGTTTTTGACGAAAATGTTCTGGAAGGAACGATGGGAGAGATTTTAGAAAAGCACGGTAAAACACAGATTCGCGTTGCGGAAACTGAAAAATATCCGCACGTAACATTCTTTTTCTCAGGTGGTCGGGAAGCAGAATTTCTTGGTGAACGAAGACTTTTATGTCCGAGTCCAAAGGATGTTCCTACCTATGATTTTAAACCCGAAATGTCCGCATACGACATCACAGAAAGAATTTTACCTGAAATTGAAAATGAATCCGCAGACTTTATTTGTTTAAATTTTGCCAACACCGATATGGTGGGACATACCGGAGTATTTTCTGCGGCAGTAAAAGCAGCTGAAGTCGTAGATTCTTGTATTGAAAGAGTGGCGACCACCGCTTACGAACATGGATACGCAGTATTTATCCTTGCAGATCATGGCAATTCTGATGTGATGAAAAACCCTGATGGAAGCCCAAATACACAGCATTCCACCAATTTAGTTCCTTTAATTGTGATGGATAAAGACAGGGAATGGAATCTTAAGTCTGGAAAACTCGGTGATGTGGCACCTTCGATATTAAAAGTAATGGGAATTGAAATCCCCGAAATAATGACAGGAGATATTCTTGTAGATTAAGTAAAAGTTAAACACTATATTTTAAGACCTGACTTATTTTTTAATGTCAGGTCTTTTTTTATTCTTCACAAAGAATGCATACATTTGAATTTTAAAGGAATAAGAACAAACGGCAGAGGTTTTATGTAATGAATAGAATTTTATTACCTTTGCTTAAACAAGAATTAAAAAATGTATAATAAATTAGTGAGGCTGGAAGTAATGCGGAATTTAAGTAAGGAAGTGGGAGATTTTATCTCAACTTATCTTACCCCTGTTGAGAAAATATGGCAACCGACCGATTTTTTACCGGATCCTTCCTCCGAAAACTTTAAATATGATTTAGAAGAACTTCAAACCTACGCTCAAGAAATGGGTTATGATCTCTTCGTAACGCTCATCGGCGACTGTATTACCGAAGAGGCACTACCAAGCTACGAATCTTGGATTATGGGGATTGATGGGGTAGAGCAGGAAGAGCGTGGTGGTTGGTCACAGTGGGTACGAAGTTGGACTGCGGAAGAAAACCGACATGGAGACCTTCTTAATAAATATCTTTATTTGTGTGGCCGTGTCAACATGAGGGAAGTAGAAATAACGACCCAATATCTTATCCAAGATGGTTTTGATTTAGGAACCTCCATGGATCCTTACCGTAATTTCGTTTACACAAGTTTTCAGGAAACAGCAACAAATATTTCTCACCGTCGGGTAGGAACACTTGCAAAGCAAAGTGGTAACGGAAAACTGGCGAAAATGTGTGGAGTAATTGCTGCGGATGAAGCTCGACATGCAAAAGCCTATAAACATTTCGTAACAAGGATTTTTGAACTTGATCCTTCGGAAATGATGCTGGCATTCGAAGATATGATGAGAAAAAAAATTGTTATGCCTGCGCATCTAATGCGTGAATCCGGACAGAAAGCAGGTGAACTTTGGGGCCATTTTTCAGATGCGGCTCAAAGAGCAATGGTTTATACCGGTCAGGATTATATCAATATTTTGAGCGAACTTCTAAAGGATTGGAAGATTGAGCATATCACCGGACTGAATGAAAAGGCTGAAAAAGCGCAGGAATATCTGATGAAGCTGCCATCAAGACTACAAAAAATTACCGACAGAATTTCAACTCCAGACCAGGAGTATCAATTTAAATGGGTAAAATCATAATAACTTTCATTTCAAATTAGTGAGCGGCAGAAGTTTTCTACCGCTCTTTTATTTTCCTATCTTTGCAGTCCGAATTTTGTACAATGAGAAGTAATAAAAAACTCGCTATAGATTTTGATGGAACCATCGTTGATGATGCATATCCTGGAATTGGTAAACCGAAAACTTTTGCTTTCGACACGCTAAAAAAGTTACAATCTGAAGGTTACCGTCTTATTTTATGGACCTACAGACATGGTAAATCTTTAGAAGAAGCAGTAGAGTTCTGCCGCAAAAATGGAGTTGAATTTTATGCCGTAAACTCAAGTTTCGAGGGAGAGATTTATGATTGTGATACGGCTTCTCGAAAAATTGATGCTGATTTATTCATCGATGACCGTAATTTAGGTGGCTTCCCGGGTTGGGGAGAAATTTATAATATCATCAACGAAAGAATCGAGTTTCGAGTTGAAGGCAGAGAGGTTTTACCTTATTCGAAGATGAAAAAAGAGAAAAAGAAGGGTCTTTTCTGGTAAAAACATTAATATGATTATCCTAAAAACAATAGATGAACTGCGTTTGATGCGTGAAAGCGCTCAATTGGTTTCTAAAACACTGGGGATGTTGGCGAAAGAAATCGTTCCCGGAGCCACAACTAATCATCTGGATAAATTAGGCGGAGAATATATCCGCGACCATGGGGGCGAACCGGCATTTTTAGGGATGTATGGTTTCCCAAAGAATTTGTGTATTTCCCCAAATGCAGAAGTTGTTCATGGTATTCCCAATGATAAGCCGCTTCATGAAGGCGACATTCTCTCGGTCGATTGCGGAGTTTACATGAATGGTTTTTATGGAGATCATGCGTATTCTTTTCAAGTTGGTGAAGTGGCACCAGAAACTAAGAAGTTATTAGAGGTTACCAAAGAATCTTTGTATAAAGGTATTGAACAATGTGTGCGTGGTAAAAGGGTTGGAGACATCTCTAACGGTATCCAAACGCATTGCGAAAAACACGGATATGGCGTGGTACGAGAGCTCGTTGGTCATGGTCTTGGCAGAAAAATGCATGAGGATCCGCAAGTCCCTAATTATGGGCGCAAAGGAAGTGGCAAGGTTCTTAAAGATGGAATCGTGTTGGCGATAGAACCAATGGTGAACATGGGAACTGAAAAAGTGAAATTTCACGATGACGGTTGGACGGTGACTTCACTAGATAACTCGCCGTCAGCGCACTTTGAGCATGACGTTGCGATTATTGGTGGAAAACCCGTTTTGCTTTCAACTTTCAAATATATTTATGAGGCACTCGGAATTGTGAGTGACGAGGAAGCTCCTTTCACGTTAGATTTTTAGATGAAGAAAATTGCCAGCTTTTTACTGAATAAAATTCCGCGTCCGATGCTTATTAATTTAAGTGTTTTGATGCGACCTGTTATCTATCAGTTTTTTAAAGGCAATAATTTTACCGACCCTATTGACGGAAATTCTTATCGTAAATTTTTACCATACGGTTATGGCAAACAGCGTGAAAATGCACTTTCCCCTGGAACTTTAAGTCTTGAAAGACACCGTCAGATGTGGCTTTACCTTCAGAATGAAACCGATTTTTTCTCAAAGAAATACCGCGTATTGCATATTGCTCCTGAACAGGAATTTCTTCGTAGATTTAAAAAGATGAAAAATCTGGATTATATTTCTGCTGATTTATATTCCCCGATTGTTGATGTAAAAGCCGATTTACTCGATCTCCCGTTTGAGGATAACAGTTTTGATGTGGTTTTTTGCAACCATGTTTTAGAGCATATCATCGACGACCAAAAGGCAATGAGCGAACTTTACCGCGTGATGAAGCCTGGTGGATGGGGTATTCTTCAGGTTCCGATGAAGAATTCTTTAGAAAAAACCTATGAAGACTTTACCATCACAGATCCCAAAGAAAGACAAAAGCATTTTGGGCAGTACGATCACGTCCGTTGGTATGGAATGGATTATTTTGAACGTCTTCGTAAAGTAGGTTTTCGCGTCGAAGCAAATTTCTACTCCAAGAAATTCTCTGAAGCCGACCAAAAGCGTTTTGGTTTAAGAGAAAACGAAATTTTGCCTGTCGTTTTCAAATAAGCATCTTTCATTAATTCCTTATCTTTGTCATCATCGCTACAGGTGATGTTTTTATTCTAATTTTAATATTCCGAAACATGCATAAAGCAGGATTTGTAAATATCGTAGGTAAACCTAATGTGGGAAAATCTACTCTTCTCAATCAATTAATGGGCGAAAAGTTGGCTATTGTTACACAAAAAGCTCAAACTACGCGCCACCGCATTTTTGGTATTTATAATGAAGATGATTTGCAGATTGTTTTTTCGGACACGCCAGGCGTTCTTGATCCTAAATATGGTCTTCAAGAGAAAATGATGGATTTTGTAAAGGATTCTTTACAAGATGCGGATGTTTTTTTATTCATTGTCGACATTACGGATAAAACAGAACCATTCGAATTTTTAGTGGAGAAGCTTAATAAGATCCCTGTTCCGGTTTTAATTCTAATTAATAAGATTGACGCTTCGAATCAACAAGATCTTGAAAAAGTGATGGAGCAATGGCACGAAAGAATTCCGAAAGCTGAAATTCTCCCGATTTCTGCGCTCCGTGGTTTCAACACCGAAGTTATTCTTCCAAAATTAAAATCACTTCTGCCTGAAAATCCGCCTTATTACGATAAGGACATGTATACCGATAAGCCCGAACGATTCTTTGTAAACGAAGCTATTCGCGAGAAAATATTGTTGAACTACGAAAAGGAGATTCCATATGCAGTTGAAGTCGTTACTGAAATGTTTAAGGAAAAAGAAGGTATTATCTTCATAGATTCTATTATTTACGTAGAAAGAGATACGCAAAAAGGGATTATTATCGGGCATAAAGGGGAGGCGATTAAAAAAGTTGGTACCGAAGCCCGTCTTGATTTGGAAAAATTCTTCAATAAGAAAATTCATCTCAATCTTTTTGTAAAAGTTAAGAAAGACTGGCGCAAAAATGATCGTGATCTGAAAAACTTCGGATACCGCTAAACCCTTGTATATACCGCTATTTTTCTTAAATTTGGTAAAATTTGTTTCATGAACTATTTTACTTCAACGAAAAGTAACGCTGTTATTACCGATATCGTAATTTTGGTTATTCGGATTTTTGTAGGGTTTGCCATGCTTTCCCATGGTTTTCCAAAATTGCAGCAGTGGCTTTCAGGGGAAGAAATACAATTTTATGAGTTTCTGGGATTGAGCGGTAAAACATCTCTAATATTAGCTGTATTTGCAGAATTTGTTTGCTCTATATTTATAATTCTTGGATTATTTACCAGATTTGCGGTATTTTTCCTAATTATCACCATGGCAGTCGCCGGTTTGGTGGTTCACAGTTCCGATTCTTTTGATAAACGGGAGTTGAGTTTACTCTACTTATCAGTTTATATGATCCTATTTGCGTATGGCCCAGGACGTTATTCCGTGGATCACATGATTGCACGACGACGTGAAAGCAGATGGTAAAATCTTTAATGCATTGACAAAACTTGTTAATGTATTTTTTATTTCAGAAATCAACCTTTATAATAACTTATGAAAATTAAACTTACATTGGCGGCTTTGGTATTTGCCGGAATGGTATATGCCCAAGAAAGCATTACCTACCAGCAACCGTCTTCTGAGATTCTACAACTAGCAGATTTCCAGCGTGCGCCTAGCGTGATGATGGATAGCAAAAAAGAATGGTTAATCTTTTCCTATCGTTCAACATATAAATCTTTGGAAGAACTTAACCAGCCAGAAATGAGATTGGCAGGGTTACGAGTAAACCCAGTAACCAACATTAGCAGCACGGTTACCTATATTAATAACCTTAAAATTAAGAAGTTAAAGGACAAATCTGAAACTCAGGTTAAAGGATTGCCTGCGAATGCGAAAATTACCTACACTTCTTTCTCTCCAGATGAGAAGATGATGGCTTTCACCAATACCACCAGCCAGGGAGTAGAATTATGGGTGGTAGATTTAGCCACTGCAACCGCGAAAAAAATTACAGGAGATAACCTGAATGCTAATTTGGGAATGCCTTATACTTGGACGAGAGATTCTAAGGAGTTGTTGGTGAAAGTAATTCCGGCCAAAAGAAACGCACTTATCGATTCCTCGAAAGAAATTCCGAAAGGCCCAACAGTTTCTAATTCTGATGGTAAAGTTTCTCAAAACCGCACTTATCAGGATTTGCTAAAAAATCCGCAGGACGAAGCCAAATTCGAGACTTTAGCGAATGCAGAATTGGTAAAGGTTGATTTGAATGGAAATATCAGCAATTACAAATCATCAGCAATTTACAGTGGGATGAGTTTTTCACCGGATGGTAAATATGTGATGTTAACAAAAATTGAACGTCCATATTCTTACATCGTCCCTCTTAACCGTTTCCCGATGACCTCCGAAGTTTATGACCAAGAAGGAAAACTGGTGAAGAAAGTAAATGAAGTTCCGTTGACAGAAATAATGCCTAAAGGTTTTTCTTCTGTTAGAACCGGAAAACGCAATATGACTTGGAGAGACGACCAACCTGCAACTTTAGTATATGCTGAAGCTTTGGATAGTGGCGATCAATCGAAAGCAGCAGAGTTCCGTGATGAAGTATTTTTATGGGAAGCGCCGTTTACGCAAGCACCTAAATCTTTCTTTAAAACGGCACAACGTTACAGAGGTGTGGATTGGTCGAATGCTGATTTTGCAATTGTTTCGGATAGTTGGTATGATACGCGAAACAGTAAATCATACTTGATTAACCTAAAAAATAATTCCACAAAAATCATTGACGATCGAAATTATCAAGATGTTTACTCAGATCCAGGGACATTTAGTACTACCAAGAATGAGTTTGGTAGATCGGTTATTGATGCTAAAAACAATAAGGCATATTTGGTAGGAGAGGGCTTCACGAAAAGTGGCCAGTTCCCCTTCATTGACGAAATCGATTTAAGCACCTTAGCAAAGAAAAGAATTTATACTTCGAAGTTAAAAAACTCTAAAGAGGAAATTGTTGACATTATTGATGCTAAAGCGGGCAACGTACTTGTAGTAGAGCAATCTGCTAATCAATATCCAAACTATTTTGTTAGAAATATCAAGAACGGAAAAGCGACCGCTTTAACAACATTTGCTAATCCATTCGAAAGCATCAAGGATGTTTATAAAGAAGTTATTAAATACAAGCGTAACGATGGTGTAGAATTAACCGGAACTTTATATTTGCCCGCCAACTTCGATCGTAAAAATCCGAAAGAGAAATTGCCACTTTTAATCTGGGCATATCCAACGGAATATAAGGATAAAAATACTGCAGGACAAAACACTCAAAATCCTAACGATTTCACGTTCCCAAGTTATGGTTCGTTTATTTATTGGGTTGCAAAAGGTTACGCGGTGCTTGACGATGCAGCCTTCCCAATTATTGGTGAGGGCAAAACAGAACCGAATGATACCTTTATCCCACAATTGGTAGCAAATGGAAAAGCAGCTATTGATGCAGTGGATCAATTAGGGTACATCGACAGAAACAAAGTAGCTGTTGGTGGTCATTCATACGGTGCGTTTATGACTGCCAACTTGTTGAGTCATTCTAAAGATTACGCTTGTGGAATTGCTCGAAGTGGCGCATATAACAGAACTTTAACACCTTTTGGATTCCAGAGTGAGCAACGTAACTATTGGGACGTTCCACAGATTTACAACACCATGTCGCCGTTTATGAATGCGGATAAAATGAAAACTCCAATGCTGTTAATTCATGGTGAGGCTGATAACAACCCAGGAACATTTACACTTCAAACAGAGCGTTATTTCCAGGCTTTGAAAAACCTCGGTGCGCCAGTGAGAATGGTTTTGCTACCATTAGAATCTCATGGATACGCGGCAAGAGAAAATATTTTGCATGTATTATGGGAGCAAGATCAGTTCCTAGAAAAATGTCTTAAAAACTAAAATAGAAACCTTCTTCGGAAGGTTTTTGTTTTTTATACAAATTACAAATATTCATTAGAGTAAAATATATTTAATTTAACATAATATAAATTATAGAAGGTTTTTGAATTGAGATGAAAGTAGGAGTTTACACCTTATTTTACTATATTTATCTCCCAAATTGTAACTGAATGAAATATACAGCCCTTGTTTCTCTTACCGTAATTAGTTTTTTAAGCTGCGGCAATAAATCTGAATCGAATTCGGTAAATCAACAGTCTGTGGAAACCTGCTATGAAGGTTTAGAAGCTGATGACATCGTGCAGCTTTCTTTAATTTCTGATCAAAATAAAATAACCGGCACCTTGATTTTTGAAAATCCAGAATCCAGCAAATCTTCCGGTACTGTTACCGGTATACGTTCTGGTGATACCTTGAAACTTACTGTTCGTTCTACAGGTTCTGATCAGCCTACTTATCGGGAGAAATATCTACTTGAAAAGCAAGGTAAACTTTACGAAGGCGTTGGTGAAATAACGCAAGTCAATGACTCTACGGCACTCTTTGCAAATCCTTCTGATGTAGTTTACACAAACAGTTTAGTATTCGAAAAAACTGAATGTGACATGTTTTAATTTAACATAATGTAAATTTAATTTAAGGATTATGAAAAAAATAATTTTTGCTTCTGCTTTGTCAATATTAATGCTGAGCTGTGAAAAGAAAACCGACGAAAATACCGAACTACAAACATCTGTAGACTCTGTAACTGTTCCGGAAAGCAGCGAACCTTTGCAACCCTCCACTATTCAGAATTGTTATTTAGGCGTTGTGGGTAAAGATTCCGTATTTGTTTCCGTAGAAGATAACTTAGGAACAATTATCGGTAAAATGAGGTATAAAAATTTCGAAAAAGACAGTTCCTACGGAGATATTTCCGGTACGCAGAATGGCGATACCTTAAAGCTCAATTACGTTTTCGAAGCTGAAGGCATGACTTCCGAACGCGAGATCTATTTTGTGAAGAAAGATGGTAAACTCATTGAAGGGATTGGTGACCAGAAGACTGAGGGTAATATTGCAACCTATGCGACACCCGGTAAACTTAAGTATGAAGGTCATGAGTTGAGTCAGGTAGATTGTACAAAATATGAAACTCAGTTCAAGTTTTAATTAACTGTATTTAATTTTAATTCATAGCAAACATTTAGAATTAAGGTGATGAAAATTGATGATTCTAAAAATAAACAGAGTCTTGAAGAGCTTTTGAATACCAAAAATTTCGTACCTCATATTTCAGTTGACTGTGCGATTTTTGGTTATGAAGATGGTATTTTGAA
Organism: Kaistella sp.; assembly: GCA_041913105.1. Taxonomy (GTDB): domain Bacteria; phylum Bacteroidota; class Bacteroidia; order Flavobacteriales; family Weeksellaceae; genus Kaistella. The sequence goes on from JAYSFV010000001.1 coordinate 482,361, forward strand.
AGTTCTGTTATTGAAATATCATGATCTTGATATCTGGAGTTTGCCTGGTGGATTTGTGTTTTCAGATGAAAACTTGGCTGATGCTGCCGCCCGTGTTTTATACGAAAGAACGAATCTCGAAGATGTTTTTATGGAACAATTTCACACTTTTGGAGCCATGAAACGTACGGAGAATAATGTTCATCAAATTCTAATTCAAAATAAGGGAATTGTAGTCCCACCCGATCATTGGATTTTTCAGCGATTTATTACCGTAGGCTATTGCAGTCTTATCAATTTTCAAATGGTCGATTCTTTTCCGGATGCCTTCAATGAAACCTGTGCATGGTTTGAGGTGAATAAGCTTCCCCAAATGTCATTTGACCATGCAGAGATTATCGATACCGCACTTCAACATTTGCGAAAAAATATTGATACCCAGATTGTTGCAAGCAAGTTGCTTCCTGAAAAATTTACCATGAAAGAATTGCAGACCGTTTATGAAGCAGTTTTAGGTCAGAAATTACGAAGGAATAACTTTCAAAGGAAAATTCTTGGACTAAATACTTTAGAACGCTTGGAGAAATTTTTCGATGGATCTGCGAACAAGGCTCCTTACCTCTATCGTTTTGCTGAAAATAACGATTAAGGACGGAGTTAAAGATTATTAAAATAAAAAGAGCAACCAAGTTAGGTTGCTCTTTTTTTATAACATGAACAAGTTTTACAATAAAACGGTTTGAATAGAATGGGCTGGAACATTCAACTTTGCAGCCTGACCTTCAATCCATAGATAAGCATCGGTATCTTTATCAGACTCATTCATAATGACGGTAACCAATTGTCCATTTTCATTCATAAATGAGGTAGACAAAAGTGCCGCGCGGTTGGAAGAATTCGCAATTCGCTGAGAACCTGGTTTTACATATTTGGAGACATGACCGATGTAATAATATTCGTAGGTATAGTGCACTTCCCCGGTTCGCGTATCGGCAATAATTGGTGCGAAACAGAAGTTACCGACATGGTTAGGTCCGCCGGTTTCATCCAGGAGCACGTTCCAGTCTGTCCATAAAGCAGTTCCTTTATTGAAGTCATTAAGCATGTTTCTGCCGTAAAGTTCTCCTAATGATACATCGTAGATTCCGTCCAAAGAAAATTTCTCTTTACAACCTTCTGTGAAGGCTAAAAACATATTTGGGAAAGCGCGCTGTGTTTCACCTAGATTGTCAAAAAGTTCGGTTTTGTTGTTCCATGTTTCATACCAGTGATAACCGATTCCGTGTGCATATTTTGCTGTTTCAGGATCTTGAAGCGTTGTGGTAGCACGCTGAAACATCAGGTCGCGGTTATGATCCCAAATGATCACTTTTTTATCTTTATAGCCATTTTTCCAAAGTGCCGGCCCTAAATTATTTTTTAAGAAAGCGCCTTCTTCATCAGCGGTATAGATACAGCTCTCCCATGTCTGCGTTGCCATAGGCTCGTTCTGGATGGTTAGGCCCCAAACTGGCATCCCTCTTTTTTCGTACTCTTGTATGAATTTAATGTAATAGTTTGCCCATGGCTGATAATATTCATCCTTTAAGCGACCACCTTTCAACATATTGTTATTAGATTTCATCCATGCTGGCGGACTCCAAGGAGAAAAGTAGAATGTAAATTGATCCCCAATGAGTTTTTGCGCTTTCTTAATCATTGGGATCTTATATTTTTCATCACGTGCAATTGAAAAGGACTTCAGTGAGGTGTCTCCATCTTTTACGTACGTGTACGATTCGCTGGAAAAGTCACAAGAATTCATATTGGTTCTCACCACCGTGTAACCTAAACCGTCTTTACCATAATAGGCATTCAGAATTTCTTTCTGTTTGTCTTTAGGCATTCTGTACAAAGTTTCAGCGGAAGCATCTGTAATGGCGCCACCGATGCCGATTAATTTCTGGTATTTAAAATCCGGATCTACAAAGATGCAGGCATCAGTCTCCTTAGGCTGTGCGAATTTCTCAAACTTTACAGTTCCTTTGTCCTTTAATTTTTCTTTTGTTGCTGCATTGGTTAAAATAACTTGAGCCGTTTTCTTGGAATTATTCTTCCAATAGTTTTGGCTGTAACCTTCTACAAAGCCTGCGAGAAGCAGACAAGAAATCAAAGCTTTCTTCATTTTCAATATTTTTAAACTTAATTATTGATTACTGAATCGTTTAAAATGATTCGGTAATGTTCTTTATCTGTTTTAAGTGGTAAATTATCTGTTCTGAACGGAGCGATCGGCAGGCCAGATTCCGTAAATAAGTTGTTTTCTGAGGCATCACCTTTCCATCCAAACCTTGCACCTAAAGGGTTTTTAACGGAATCGCTCCATACAATTACGGAATTTTCTTTAATTTGAGCATTAGCAGGATGAAATTTGCCATTTTGATCCAAGATTTCGAAGCCCTTGATTTGAGAGGCATTATTCTTCACTGTTAATTGATGATTTGGAGTAAAAGAAACTTCAATAACATGATCATGTTTTTTGTAATCGTGAAAGATGGGGCTTATCAACCCGTTTTTTAATGCAAGATTGGCAAGTCGCTCTCCTACCGATTTTTTGTCTCCTGGATGAATATCTTTCGGATCACCAATGTCAATGGTCACCACCATTCCTGTATTTTTAGTCTTCAAAGTCCGGAGCTGAGCTTCACGGAGTTCTGCCCACGGACTTCCTTCATTGCTGTCTTTTCCGGGCGTTTCAAAACTTGCGAGTTGAACGAAATAAAACGGGAGATCTTCGCCAAATTTTTCTCTGAAACTATTAATGAGTAACGGAAATGATTTATTGTACTCCACTGCACGATCAGCATTTGATTCTCCCTGATACCATAAAAATCCTTTTATGTTCAACGGTACGAGCGGAGCAATCATTGCGCTATATGTCAACGATGGGAAGTCGTTTTGATTAATCTGTTCTTGAACTGACTGAACCGCAATTTTCCACTTCCCTTTTAAATTTATAGCAGATTTAGGCGTAATTAATTTCAGGTTGTCTTCGCTTCCCCAAATTCCGCCACCACCACCGTAATCTGATATTTTTATAGCGATTACGTTTTTACCTAATTTTAGTAAATTTTTTGGAATGGTATACTGTCGCTCCGCATCATATGAATCACTGTTTCCTACTTGTACTCCATTAAAATAGGTGACGTCGGCATCATCGATTTGCGAAAGGTTCAGCTGTGCATCTTTCTGCAGATCTTGAGCACTTAAAGTAATTGTTTTTCGCAACCACACTACTCCATCGAGACCTTCAAAACCCTGTGCTTCCCATGGCATCGGTTGGATAATCTCGGGTAAATCCTTGTCATTAAATTCATTTAAAATGAATATCGTTTCATTAAAGGTGTTGAGCTTTAGATGATGTCTCTTCTGCAAATCATCAATCTTAGATTTAACCACCAATTTTGAAAGTGAATCGAGACTGATTTTTGGCATCTTAGAGATCATTTTCTGAAAATCAGGTGATTTCTCGAACGCATCTCTGGGAATCCATGTTTCAATGTTGGTACCTCCCCACGATGCATTGATTAGCCCCACGGGAATTTTGGTTTCGGTAACCATTTTTTTTGCAAAATGATAGGCTACTGCTGAGAAGCCTCCGATGGTTGACGGATGAGCGATCTGCCACGATGCTTTCTCAACATTCTGTTGTGGAATGGTGTTAATAGATCTCGGAATCTTAATATGACGTATCAAAGGATTTTCTGGTTGCATAAGTTCATTTTCGAAACTGTCTGCCTGCGAAAGACTCCACTCCATATTGCTTTGCCCACTGCACAACCACACATCTCCAATCAGAATATTTTGTATTAAAATTTCATTCTTTCCAGAGATTTTCAACGTGTAAGGTCCTCCAAATTTTTCTGGTCGAAAGATTACACTCCACTGGCCATTTTCGTCGGCATTTACTATTCTCCGCTGATTCTTAAAAATCACTGTAACCAGCTCGTGAGGATCAGCTTTTCCCCAAACCGGAATTTCTGCATCCCGCTGAATCACCATGTTGTCCGAAAAAAATTGTGGCATTACAACCATTGCATAAGTGAAATTTGCTACTGACAAAAACAGCAAAATACCTGCTTTCAAAGTCATGATATGAAGATTTTGCATTAACATTAAAAAAGTTTTGCTGTTTCTGTCAGTTAAATGTTAGTAAACCAGTGTAGCCACTGACCTAGAAGGAATGCTTACTTCTGCAGTATGTGTTCCTAATTTTAAATTAAAATTTTCATCCATTTGACTGTTATTCTGTACAATAACAACAATCTTATTAGAAGGGGTTTTAAAGGCAACCGACGCAATATTATCCGTCTGGGTTGATGCGATGCGAAGTGAATTTTGCGGAACAAATTTGGAAGCATGAGCGATAATATAATACGCGACATTACGCTTGAAATCGTTGGCGGAGTTCACTGTTATTGCTCCTTTACATTCTGTGCAACCACCAGGAGTGTGAGGATCAAAGTTGGCATCATTGGCTAAATTCCATTCCAAAGCGATTTTGCTCCAGTTTCTCATGGATCCGATGATGACATTTTTGGTGTGCCAGTTTAGGTCTTCTGTAAATGTACCTTTCGCGCCGGTCCATTGTTCTGTGAAGTATAAATTGCGATCAGGATGCGCATTATGGACAGTGCTCAATGCTGAAATATCTCCTTCATAGAGATGAAAGGCCGATCCGTCGATGTATTTCTTCGCTTCCGGATCATTCAGAATGTTAATGGCATATTCGGGCTTGTTGCAATTATGATCATAAACCACAATTTTAGTTTTAACGCCGGCATTTTTAAATGCAGGTCCCATATGGTTTTTGATGAACTCTCTTTGCATTTCAGAAGTCATTAAAAGACTTGGATTGTTTCCTGGATGCAGCGGTTCGTTCTGTGGAGTGATAGCATCGATGGTGATTCCTTCTTTCTCCATTCGTTGAATGTATTTCACGAAATATTTAGCGTAAACTCCATAATATTCCGGTTTCAGACTTCCGCCGATAGAACTGCCATTATCTTTCATCCATACTGGCGGTGACCAGGGAGCAGCAATAATTTTAATCTCAGGATTAATGGATAGTATTTCCTTCAGCATCGCAATTAAATCTTTATCACGAGCGAGCGAGAATTTTTTAAGATTAAGATCAGTCTCACCTTCGGGCAGATCGTTGTATGAAAAAACTTCACTATCAAGATCGGATGCGCCTACGCTAAGACGTAAATAACTTACTGAAATATTGCCCTCCTTTTTTCCAAAAATTTCCTGCAGTAAGGCATTTCTCTTTTCAGTAGTTAATCTGTTGATGACTTCCACACTACCGCCGGTTAAGGTATAGCCAAAACCATCAATGGTCTGAAAGGTTTGAGTTTCATCAACTTCTATGATCGGGAAACTATTATTAATCTGTTGAGAAAACGATATTGACTTTTGTTGCTGTAACTTAACCGTTTCGTCTCCTTTAGTTAACCAATAGGCGACATGGTTTGTTGAAGATTCGTCTTGTTGTGATGCGATATTGCTGTCGCACGCCATTGTTGCAAAAAATGCTGCAGCGCTAAGTGCAGCATTTTTTAAGTTTTCTATATATGATTTTGCATTCCCCATTAATATCCTGAGTTTTGAGTGAGGTTAGGATTATTGTCAATCTGTGTTTGTGGTATTGGCCACAACAGACGTTCCGGGGTAAGATTAGAAGTGAAACTTAAAATATTTCCGTTACCGTCTCTTCTTGACTTAATAATGTCAATAGCCTTCCCTGTTCTTTTCAAATCAAACCAACGTTGTCCTTCAAAAGCGAGTTCTAATTTTCTTTCATGAAGGATTTTAGTAATACCATCCTCTGCCCCGGTTATGGTAATGTTTGCTAGACCAGCTCGATTTCTCACTTGGTTTACCAATGCAGCAGCTCCCGTGAAATCTCCTAAACGAACTTTAGCTTCTGCTTTAAGTAATAATAGGTCGGCATAACGAAGAAGGTAAACATTTTGAGTTCCGTTGGTATCTCTTTGTTTCCAGGCGAAAGGGTAATTATTGCTAGGCCAGAAATTATCTGCCCAGCCTACCGACATGAATTTTACTGAAGAGGCTTTTCTCACCAAATCTCCTTCGTCATTAAATGATTTAACAAGATCATTGGATGGAGTATTGAATTTCTTCCAATCATTGCCATAAAACATGGATGCACCCCACCACCAGATGCTACCACCATTTCCGTTAATTTCGAAAATAGATTCTGCGTTTGCTGGGTGTGCTCCATCAAAAAGATGGTCGTAATTCGGAAGAAGCGAATACCCCAAGGTGCTCAACTGATCGATATAACTCACCGTTTTTGCATAATCCGGACTTGGTTTTGTGGCATTAACCTGCGCTAAAATTGCCAGAGCAACACCCTTGGAAACTTTGTATTTATCAGCACTTGGTGGCAACACCGCTAAAGCCCCCTCGAGATCAGCAACAATTTGGTCATACACTTCATTCATCGGTTTTCTTGCAGGATACACTTGAGAATACACTTCATCGAAATTATCTGAGGTCACCCCGATTACGGCTTTGGTAACTAATGGAACGTCGCCCCAAAGTTGAACTGCGTGAAAATAATACAGCGCTCTTAACGTTGCTGCTTCCGCTTTCATTTGTGCTTTCCGTTCTGTGGTTAAAGCGGGATCTGGAACGTTGTCAATATAATTAAGAACTTTATTACAGTTGTTGATTAGGCCATAAAGGTAATTCCAGTCTCGGGAAACGTTACTGTTTGTAGCAATAATTCGGTATTCCGCCTGTTGCATGTTTTGGGGATTGTCTCCACCTACGTACGCAATATCTGTTTGTGCATCTCCATTAAAGAAATAATCCAACTGCCAATATTCGCTTCCAAAAGAATTATAAATGCTGGTTATCAAATCTTCTGCTTCGGCAGCAGTTTTATATGGAGTGTCACTGAGTTCAATAGCGCGGTCTGTAATCGGTTCTGTATCAAGATAATCAGCACATGATACGGCAGTTAAAGATAATCCGCTTCCTAGAAGTAGGTATAATAGGGTTTTATTAAGTTTCATAATACGTTTTTAAGAGATTAAAAATTGGTTTTAATACCAAAAATGACAGTTCTCACTTGAGGATAGGTTCCGTAGTCAATACCTAAAACTCCATTGGTAGAGGCAAACGCGTTAACTTCCGGATCAAAACCAGTGTAATCTGTCCAGGTTAGTAAATTCTGACCTGTCACATAAACATTGATTTTGCTGACTCCGGAAAATGGATTTGCGAAATTATAACCCAGTGTAGCACTTTTTAATTTGATGAAAGACCCGTCCTCAATAAAACGATCCGAAATAACCATGGCTGACGCACTGTTGGCTCGTGGCACGTTGGTGATCTGTCCAGGGGTTGTCCAACGATTTAGGACAGCAGTGGATTGGTTTTTAAAGTCATTCATCAACTCCAGCTCAAAACGAGAAGCATTATAGATGTCGTTCCCGAAAGATCCGGTGAACAAAACGTCCATGTACCAATTTTTGTAACTGAAGTTATTGTTGAAACCAAAAGTAAAGTCAGGATTAGGATCTCCGATGAACGTACGGTCTGAAGTATTGAAAGTGCCATTCCCATCAAGATCAGCATAAACAATATCTCCTGTTTGCGGATCTACCCCTTCCATTTGATAACCAAAGAAAGAACCAATTGGAGTTCCAGCAGTAAATCTTACTAAATCTCCCATACCTTCAATCCCGACGCGATCAATGTTTGGCATGTAAGCTAAACTGTTAATATTACTACGGTTAAATGAAATGTTGAAATTGGTATTCCAAGTAAAATCTGTGTTTTTAAAATTCACAGTGTTAAGGGTAAATTCTAAACCTTTATTCTCCATTGAACCAACATTTCTTAAGATATTACCAATTTGACCCATGTTGATTGGCATAATAAGGTCGTCTGTAATTCTTTTATAAACGTCAGCAGTAAGCCGAATACGGTTATTCAAGAAGCCTAAATCAATCCCTAAATTAGTATCTGTAGTGACTTCCCAACCGATGTCGCTTCCCCACTGATAAGTTGACCACGAGCCGTTTTCGCCCTCCTGATTAAGTCTTTCTAAGTTGTAATGCGAGTACGGAGGAATGCCCGATGCATTACCTGATTTACCCCAGCCACCTCGAATTTTTAATTCTGAGATCACTATACTGTCGGCTAAGAAATCTTCGTTAGAAATATTCCAAGAGGCGGAAACTCCTGGGAAAAAGCCCCATTTTTTGTTTTCTGCGAGTGCAGAACTTCCGTTATATCGAAAGACTCCCATCACCGTGTACTTGTTCTGGAAGGTGTATAGCGCTCGGCCGAAATAAGAAAGTTCGTGCAAGACTTCTTTTCTGAAAATCTGGTTCGGATTCTCGGAAAGTTCGTAAACAAATTCTCTTAAATCTTCTGGAAAGCGGTTCCCCCAATAATACTGTCCTTCAAAATTACGTTCATGTAGTTGGAATCCTCCCAGTAGGTTTAAATCATGAAGATCATTTTTAAACGTATAATTTAAAGTGTTTTCAACATTCAAATCCTGATAAAGATTGAAGTTTTGGCTACCTGTACCTTTTTCTTGACGTCCATATACTGAACGGAAAGGATCAATAAATTTATCATTTACACTATCAATATGGTCGAATGAAACCATTGGTTTCCATACCAAATTTTTAAGTAAGTTAACTTCAAAACTAATATTTGAAAGAAAACGGTGCGTCTGGGTGTTATCTAAACCTCGGTATTGGAAAGCTACCGGATTCTCCCAACCGGCGGTGAAAGGATTCATTGCAAATTGCCCATCTTTATATCCATCAATATAATTTCCGTTGGCATCGGTTTCACGTACTTTTAGCTGATTGGCGTAAGCCGGCATGAAGGTTGGCGTGGTCAGTGTACTCAAAATTACCCCTGCACGCGCTCCTGCCGCGTTATCATTAGTGTTTTTAAGACCCGTATTGATGTAGTTTAAGCTTGCATTTACCTTCAACCAGTCGGTAATCTTGGCATCAAGATTCATCTTAGCCGAGACACGGTCGAAACGAGACGGATCTACAATACCATCAATTCCCTGATAACCCAACGCAGTATAAGCTTTTACCGTTTCATTTCCGAAAGAGTAATTAACGTTATAATTTTGATCGAATCCTGTACGGAAAACTTCATCGTGCCAGTTGGTGTTAATCCCTGCATATCTCGGGTTATCGATTGTCGCTACATAAGCCGGATTGATTTCTCCCATCAAAGCTCTATATTGCTGCGGATTTAATACTTCCACATTATTCGCCGCTTTAGAGACTCCCCAATATGCATTAAAATTAAGCTGAGGTTGTGCATTTTTAGCCCGTTTTGTGGTTACGATTACGACCCCGGAAGAACCATTGATTCCGTAAATTGCAGTAGAAGTAGCATCTTTCAAGATGGTGATATCAACAATATCGTCCGGATTAATACCACTGATGTCGTTAGTTTGTATCCCATCAACTACGTAGAGAGGGTTTACACCAGAAGAAATAGAGTTATTACCCCTAATCTTAATGTTAAGGCCCTGTCCGGGTTTACCTGAATTCTGTACCACGCTTACCCCTGCAGCATTCCCTTGTAATGCTTGTCCGACGTTGTAAATTGGTCGGTTTTCGAATACATCAGATTTAATGTTTTCAATAGCACTGGTGGCGTTTTTCTTTTTCACAGAACCGTAGCCAATGACTACAATTTCCTGAATGTCCTTCTCGCGAAGGGTGTCCTGCGCCTGTGCACTCATGTTTACTGTAAAATAAAGTGCTGCGATTAATCCCAGACTTTTAGAATACTTTCTATTCATTGATATAGTTTTTGTTATCTCAATTTGAGACAATAAATATATTCCTTTTTTTGAAAATTTTAAGATTTTTCTTTTTTATTTGAGATTTGCTTTACTATGAGGATTTTAGAGTCTAAATATAGTTTCCTGAGCTGAAAATTTATTTTAAATTTATCCCCGAAAACATCACTCTACAAACCATTATTCGTTTGAAACTCGGTTCAATCCCCTTATCGTTGCCATTAAAAATCAGTTTTCTCATCTTCTCGATGGTACTAAACTGTATGGGTATCGTTATTCTTCAACTCGGCGGAAATACGGTCTCTTATTCGAACCTAGGTTTTTTAGAAGCTTTTAAAGATTTGCCCATCGCATTTATATCCTTTTTTGCAGCAAATTTTATTAACCGTTTTGGCTCTAAAAAATCCTTAACCCTAGCCTTAGCAATTGTCGCGAGTTGCTGCTTTGCTTTGCCATTCGTCGCAGAGTTTTGGTTTTTTAAATTGTGGTTTGCGCTGATCGGAATATGCTTTTCGATCGCTAAAATTTCAGTGTATGGCATCTTACGAAATAATATAACGTCCGAAACTTCATTGGCAAAAGTGATGAATAGTGTTGAAGCATCTTTCATGATTGGTATTTTCATCGTGAATATTGGCTTTGGAACCTTAATATCCTCTTCTTATTCAGAATATTGGGAATTTGGCTTTATCGGTATTGCGGTGCTATCAACCATCAACGTTTTTCTACTTTTAAAAACAGACATAACAGAATTTAAGATTCCCAAACAAAAAGGTCTTGGTTCAACCTTGAAATCCTTTGTTGCTCCGCAGTATATCTTTTTCCTCCTTATCATCTTCTGCATTGTATTTATTGAACAGAATTTCAACTCTTGGTTACCCTCGTTTTATAAAAATCATCTGGGAGTAAATTCGTTTTGGGCTCTTCAGGCACCAGCTTTCATGGCTTTGTGTTCTTTTTTGGGTAGAATAATTACGTCGAAAATCATACATCGGTATTCAATTAAGAAGTATTATCTCACTTGTATTGTATCTGTTTTTACCATTCTGGCTATAGCTCAGTTAATGTTTCAGAATGGATTTAATACTATTTCATTTTTCATATTCCCATTAATTGGGTTTTTCTTTGCTCCTTTGTATCCGGTAATCAGTTCGCAGATGATTCCGAAAATCGACAAGGGCCATATCAATATATTCACTTCGTTAATCGTCATTTTTTCCTCGTTAGGCAGTTCATTTGGTTCAATTATAATGTCTTATATTTTCGAACTTAATTATGGATCTCTCTATGCAGTCTTCATCAGTTTTGCTTTGATAGTCTTATTTTCCTTGAGTTTTATCTATTTCAAGTCTTATGTCTCAATAAAAGAAAATAATTTCTAATTTTGTTAAATATGATAATCGACGACAGTAAAAACAAGCAGAATTTACAGCAACTTATTAACACTAAAGATTTTGTGGAACACATCTCGGTAGATTGTACCATTTTTGGTTTTCATGAAGGAATTTTAAAAGTTTTGCTGCTCAAATACCATGATTTGGATTTGTGGTCTTTACCCGGCGGTTTTGTATTTAATGACGAAGATTTACGTGAAGCAGCTTTACGAGTGCTGTACGAAAGAACCCATTTGTCTAATATTTTCCTTGAGCAGTTTCACACCTTCGGGAGAAAAGACCGGACGGAGAATAATGTCCACCAGATTTTATTGCGTAATAAAGGAATTGAAGTGCCAAAAGACCACTGGATTTTCCAGCGTTTTGTAACAATTGGATATTGCAGTTTAATTGACTTCTCGTTGGTTGACACCTTTCCAGATGCTTTTAATGAGACCTGCGCCTGGTTTGAGGTGAACAAGCTACCAAAAATGGCTTTCGACCATGAAAGGATTATCAGCGCGGGACTTGCGCATATCAGAAAGAATATTGATACCCAGATTGTTGCCAGCAATCTTCTACCGGAAAAATTTACGATGAAGGAGTTACAAACGGTGTACGAAACTGTTTTAGGTGAAAAATTCCGAAGAAATAATTTTCAACGTAAAATTTTGACTTTAAATTCACTTGAAAGGCTGGAGAAGCTTTATGACGGCTCTGCCAACAAAGCTCCTTATCTCTACCGTTTTGTTGATAAAAATCAGGAGACCATTCTGCAATAGGCACTTAGATTATTTCTCTATATTTCTAAAAAATACTATATTTAACCAAATCAAATAATTATGTCATACTATCCGCTCACCTCTATCCCGGATTATTTTTTAATGGATGAATTACTCACCGATGAGCATATACTTATCAGACAATCTGTGAGAGAATGGGTGGAAAGTTTCGTGAAACCTCAAATTGATGAGGCAGCTCAAAACCATACAGATATTCCTGGTTTGATGAAAGAGTTGGGCAAAATTGGCGCTTTGGGTCCTTATATTTCTGAAGAATATGGAGGCGCAGGTTTAGACCAGATTTCCTACGGAATTATTATGCAGGAGCTGGAACGGGGAGATTCTGCGGTACGATCCGCCGCATCTGTCCAAAGCTCACTGGTGATGTTTCCTATCAATGAGTTTGGTAGTGAAGAGCAAAAAAGAAAATTTTTGCCAAAATTAGCGTCCGGAGAAATGATTGGAGCCTTTGGTCTAACCGAACCTAATCATGGTTCTGATCCGGCCTCAATGGAAACTTATTTTGTTGACAAAGGAGATCATGTTTTGCTAAATGGCGCCAAAATGTGGATTACCAATGCACCTTTATGCGACATTGCCGTGGTATGGGCTAAAAATGAGGATGGGAAAGTTCAGGGAATGATCGTTGAACGTTCCTTTGAGGGTTTTACGACACCAGAAACTCACAACAAATGGAGTCTTCGCGCCTCGAAAACCGGAGAATTGGTATTTAATAATGTAAAAGTTCCGAAAGAAAATATTTTACCCAATGTTGTCGGATTAAAAGGTCCGCTTTCTTGTCTTAATTCTGCGCGCTACGGAATTTCGTGGGGTGTTATTGGAGCGGCTATCGACTGCTACTGCACAGCGGTACAGTACGCCTCTGAAAGAAAACAATTTGGAAAACCAATTGGAGGGTTTCAGTTACAACAGAAAAAATTAGCAGAGTTTTTAACCGAAATAACCAAGGCGCAATTGCTTTGTCTTCAGGTAGGAAGGCTTAAAAATGACCATCGTGCAACACCCGCACAGATTTCTATGGCGAAGAGAAATAATGTGAAAATAGCGATCGAAATTGCTCGCGAGTCACGTCAAATGTTAGGAGGTATGGGAATTATGGGAGAATTCCCGATGATGAGACATGCCGCTAATCTCGAATCGGTTATCACCTATGAAGGGACCCACGATATTCATCTCCTTATTACAGGGATGGATATCACCGGTATCAATGCCTTCTCTTAATAAAAATAAAAGCCTCTGTTGAAGAGGCTTTTTCTATTATACGTAATTCTCACGAATAGTCTCCTTAAAAGGAATTTCGGGATTTAATATTTCTTGGATTACATTTTTTACAGCATTGAGAGGTACTTCAAGTTGTGTGAGATTTAAATCTTCCTCACCAAAGACTGATAAGTTTTGTACCCCCTTATTGACTTCAGCAAAACTCCATATTCCGCACTGCAACGTGTTATCCGAAAATCTTTTTGTATTAAAAATTGAATAGGCATACATTGTCAGCTGCATGGCCTGTTTATAATCGTCTTTAAAAAATAGAAGATCTAATTTCTCCTCATTTTCAGATCTTCGAGGATGTTTAATGGCAAGATTTTTTGTTTTTGCAGTCTTATAATCAATAATTCTAAGATTGCCATTCAATCGGTCGATTCGATCTATAAAACCGTAGAATTTCACCAAATCTGAATGCTCGTCGTCCAGAAAGAATCCGGCATGTTCAAAATTTCCTTCAATACCTACGATCTCTAAAGTATTTCCGTCTCTCACAAGGTTACGGTCGAAATTCACAACTTCGCGCACAACCCTTTCAGCAATGGATTTATGAATGAAATTCATCCCCCGTTGATAGAACTCTATCTGGTGGTTCATCTTTTCAATAGCCAGATTTATTATTTTCCCAACCTCCTCATCGGAAAACGTCAAATCTTTTTCTGTGAGTTGCTTCCCAATAAATTTCTCATAAATTTCCTGCAACGCATAATGCACGAGATTTCCGTAACTACGCTGTGAAAGTTCTTCTTCAATTTCATCAGTTTCACGAGTTTTTAAGATTTTACCTAAATAAAAATCAATTGGATTGTAGACGTAAGAAGTAAGATGTGATGCTGAAACTCTTTCTTTCCATTCCTGAAGTTTTTTCAAGACTACTTCCGTTTTAGGGATCACCATCGGTTCCTGCATGATGGGCTCAGAGCTGTTTTCGATAATGATATTTTCAATTATGTGATGTTGATCTTCAATTTCCATTTGAGTGATGAACCTGCTCTTTTCACCGGTATTTACACCAGAATTTAATGCGTTAAACAGTAGATGCACATTTTTAGAATCTTGAAGAAGACGATAAAAATGATAAGCATAAATACTGTCGTTTTCTAAAAAGGTGTGCATATTAAAATGCTTCCGAATGTTGAATGGCAAATACGTGTTTTGCGTATTCCCGAGCGGCAGTTTTCCCTCGTTGGTAGAAAGTAAAATGATATTCTCAAAATTAAGTAAACGAGTCTCTAAAAGTCCCATCACTTGCAGTCCTTGTAGTGGTTCGCCTTGAAAATCAATGGTTTCGCTTGAGATGAGTTGATTAATTAACACCTCTAAAGTCTCCATGTTAATGGAGATTTGATATGGAGAAAGTTGATTTTTTATAATCTTGAATGTCTTCTCAAAATGGGAGATATTTTCGTACAGAATATCATCCAGCTTACGAAATTTGAGTTGATAACAATATCGAATCAGGAGGTCTAGAAAAGAGTTTACAGAGGCAGGCTTCTCAAATAAAACATAATAAGAAAGTCCCGACAACATTTCGCCTAGTTGCTTTTTGGAGATATAAACCATGTTCCGCTCTTCAATGCGAGACTTGAAATCCGCAACAATTTTTATGTCGTTATCATCGTTAGGAAGTTCTTCCAACACTGATAAAAGATCATTATAGTAATAAGAACTGTCTTTCTGCTCGAGTTGTTTCTGTAAGTAGAAAAGTTGCTTTATGGCATTGCTGAAAGCGAGGTTTTTAAGAGGAAAACCCATGGTAATATTCAGTCTTTCGATAGACCTTAGCGCATCTAAACTTGCCGGAAGAAGATTTTCATCTAATAAAACAACAGCGGTTTTGGAAATGTCTGGTTCAGGAATATTTTTTAAAATTTCGGGCAAAACCTTCGCCTGTGAAATATTGCCAGAAACTTCATATAACTTAATATTTTTTGGCTTTGAAAAATCATTTTCAACCCACTGAAATGGTCTACTGTCGTTAAATTCTTTCCACTTGATATGGCTTCGTAGAAATTTTCCGGACTCCTGTCTTACATCATTCATATAATATTCATCTGCCTGAAAGTAACATTTGGCTTTATCCCACTGAAGTAAATTTTTCACCAAACTTTCTTCTACTGGAGTAAATGCGTTAAAGCCGCAAAAGATGTATGTTTCCGTAGTGGTTTGGGCGAAATGTTCTATTTTACTTTTCGCAGTTTCATGAATCATTCCAGCGGTTGCCCAATTTTTATCCTGAAGTTTAGCTTTAAGTAAAGGCAAAAAATAACTCATCCTATGCCAGAAATTCAGGTTTTTTTGTCGCGCTCCATCTTCATTATCTCCTAAATTTTCTGCCCAGTTTTTAATACGTTCTTCGCTGAACATATAGTCGATCACTTCCTTATCACTTTCTGAAAATTTAAGGATATCATCCCAATCTTTCAAAATAGTCGGAAACCATTTTAGAAATGAGGAAAAATCTTCTGATGGTTGAATTTCACGATAGACTTCGTAGGCAAAAAGCCATAATGCAATGCCCTGTATAGGTTGTTTGTCTGCGATTGTTCTTATGAGATCTTCAATGGTATAAAAGTTCGGGAGAAAACCAGAGTAACCTTTCTCAGAGAGAATTCTTCGAATAAAAACAATTGGTCGTTTTCCGGGAATTACGACGTTAACTTCTGATAAATCAGGTGTTTCAGAAAGGATTTCAGTTATAATTTTATCTAGGAATTTCATAGTGATGCGAAACTTTGAAAGTAAGAAATTTAAAACAAAAAAAACATCTGATATTCACCAGATGCTTATGTTTTGCAAACAATTTTTATTACTGCACTACAATGATTTTTTCAATCCAGAGATCTTCACCTGAGGTATTGGTTCCAGCCCAGAAAAGAAAACTATAATTTCCGGCTTCTATCGGTCTGAAGTTTATTTGTGAAGGCTTGCTGAGGGTATTGCCGCAATCTGCATCAGTTTTAAATTTATAGGTGGAAACTTTTCTTTCGTAAGTATCGCTGTGTACATAGTCGTAACCATAAAAGCCCTCACATCCTGTGGTGTATTCAGAAAAAGTTTTGATGGTCTGAGTGGAAAAAACATCCATAGTGTCTTGTGGAATGCTTACGCTGTCAATTTTAACCGCATCAATGCTGATGATTTCGTCCCCTTCTACCCGGTCATTACAGCTTGAAATTCCGGCAAACACCGCCAACGGAAGTATGATCTTGAGTATAGTTTTCATAATTTATACTATTAGAATGGTGGATCATCAGTGTTTTTATCAGGAATTGAAATTTCCTTTAGATAAATATACTACTTTTTTTGTTTCAAAAAATTCTCCTTCAAAATAATTTTTAAGATCGAATATTTCTGTTTTTAGACCTGCAAGTTCTTCAGAAAGGTCACCGCCTTTAAGATAAAGAACACCATTGTGCTTCGAATTAAACTGTTCTTTTTCAAATTTACCTTTTAACCATCGCAAGAAAACCGGCATCTGTGTAACAGCTCTACTCACTACAAAATGGAATTTCTCTTTAACATCTTCAGCTCTTCCATGGATCGCAGTAATATTTTTAAGACCAACCCCCGAAGAAACTTCTTTTACAACAGTAATTTTTTTGCCGATAGAATCGACCAGCGTAAACTCCACCTTCGGAAAAAGAATTGCAAGCGGAATACCGGGAAAACCTCCTCCTGTTCCGACATCTAAAACTTTTGTACCAGGTGCGAATTCCATCACTTTAGCAATACCCAAGGAATGTAGAATATGTTTTTCGTAAAGCGAGTCCATATCTTTCCGTGAAATGACGTTGATCTTACTATTCCATTCGTTATAAAGTTCCTGCAGCTTTTCAAACTGCTGTTTTTGTAGGTCAGAAAGATCAGGGAAATACTGCTCAATGATGGTAGCACTCATGTATCGATATTTCTGCAAATTTAAAAAAAAGCATCCGGGTATAGGAGGAAAAACTACTATCTTTGAGTTTTAAGAATACGTATGGAAAAATTTGCCGACCGGTTGACACGCATGAGTTTTTCGCAAACTTTTGTAATGAGTAACCGGGTGAGAGAAATGAGAGCTGAAGGGCATGATGTCATTAGTCTCACCCTTGGGGAACCTGATTTTGATGTTCCTGATAACATAAAAAAGGCCGCTTTCGAGGCTATTAACAACAATTTTAGTCATTATTCACCGGTTCCGGGATTTCTGGATTTGCGAGAAGCGGTTTGTGAGAAGTTGAAAAGAGATAACAATCTTTCTTATCAGCCGTCTCAGATTTGCGTTTCTAATGGCGCAAAACAATCGATTATAAACGTCTTAGCAGCCTTATTGAATGACGGAGATGAAGTGATATTACCTGCTCCCTACTGGGTTAGTTATCATGAAATGGTAAAAATGATGGGCGGAAAATCAGTCTTTATCGAAACTTCTATCGAAACTGATTTTAAAATGACTGCGGCACAGTTGGAAGCTGCCATTACACCAAAAACTAAGATTTTATTATACAGCTCTCCGTGCAATCCGTCGGGAAGTTTTTACAGCTATGAAGAATTAGAACAGATTGCCAATGTTGTCGCTAAATACCCTCAGATCACCATCATTTCCGATGAGATTTATGAGTACATCAATTATGATGGAAAGCATACTTCAATAGCAGAGTTTCCACAGGTTTACGAACAAACAGCTGTGATTAACGGAATGTCGAAGGCGTTTGCAATGACTGGTTGGAGAATTGGATATTCTGCTTGTCCAAACTGGTTGGCGAAAGCCTGTGAAAAAATCCAAGGACAAATGACAAGTGGAGCGAATACGATGGCTCAAAAAGCATCAATCACCGCCTTGAAAACTAATCCATCAGAATATGCCTATATGATAGACAAATTTAAAAGTCGTCGCGATTTGGTGTATAATTTAATGAAAGATATTCCAGGATTCAAGGTTAATTATCCGGAAGCTGCGTTTTATTTCTTCCCTGATATTTCGTATTACATTGGAAAGATATTGAAAGGCAAAGAAATTAAAGACGCTGACAATTTTGCAATGTTCTTGCTGGAAAACGCAAACGTAGGTTGTGTTGGCGGGGTATCGTTCGGAAATCCTAATTGTATACGTTTCTCTTATGCAGCATCAGAGGCTGACCTTGTAGAAGCGATGAAACGGATTAAAGAGTGTCTTGAAAATATATAAAATAAAAAGGTTCGAAAATTTCGAACCTTCTTTATTTTTTTTAGGGATGATTAGTTGAATTTAATCACTTCCTGCATTTTTTCAGTTTCTTCGTTTACCAAGTCATCATCAACGAGGATTTTGCCACTGTGCTCATCAATAATAATCTTTTTACGCTGCGCAATTTCCATTTGCTTTTGTGGAGGCAAAGTAAAGAATGAACCCTTTGGAGCACCTCTTTCAAGGCCTACAACTGCTAAACCGGTTGGTGAGTTGGTACGAATTCTTTGATACGATGCCAATAATCTTTCATCAATATTCTTAGCGAATTCAGCAGATTTTTCCATTAAGAATTCTTCTTCTTTCTGAGTTTCTGCAACTAAAGTTTCAAGTTCCTCTTTTTTGAACTTTAAGTGAGTCTTTAAATCCTCGATTTTGTTGTTAAGTTCTTCAAGAGTTTCATTTTTGTGAGCGATTTTAGCTCCGTATTCTTTAATTCTCTTCTCAGCTAACTGAATTTCAAGCTCCTGGAATTCGATTTCTTTTCCTAACGCTTCAAACTCTTTGTTGTTTCTAACGTTATCTTGCTGAGATTTATATTTGTCGATCAGTGACTTAGCGTGGTTAATGACTTCATTCTTGGTGTTGATTTCGTCATTCTGCTCTTTAATTTCTGCCTGAAATTTATCAGCACGTTTTTCCAGCCCCTCAATCTCGATTTCTAGATCTTCTACTTCAATAGGCAACTCGCCTCTGGTATTGCGTATTTCATCTAACCGAGAATCGATGATTTGCAGATCATACAAAGCTCTTAGCTTATCTTCGACGGTAATTTCTACAGATTTTTTTGCCATAGTTTTATAAAAAATAATTTACTGGATTCGTTTTTTCGAGCGATTTTAAGATTGCAAATTTAGGAAAAATTTCCGATAATATTTCAATTAATTGTTCTACAATATATTGCTCAGACTCGTAGTGACCGATGTCGCATATCATCATCTTATTTTCAGCTTGGAAGAATTCGTGGTATTTAACATCACCAGTTAAATAAGCATCGCAGCCTTTTACTAAAGCCGCACGGATACCGCTTGCGCCACTTCCTCCTAGAATCCCTACTCTTTTGATTTTATTGGAGTTTATAGCTGAATGTCGAATAGCTGCTAAATTAAATTTGTCCTTAACAAACTTCAGAAAGTCTTCAGGCTCCATAGCCTCCGGCAAATCTCCGAATCTCCCCAAACCGGAGTATTGATTTTCATTGTCTAAAGAAATTAACTGATAGGCTACCTCCTCATAGGGGTGTGCGGATCTCATCGCCGCAAGAATCTGATTCTTTTTGTGTCGTTCAAATATCACAGAAACCAAATTTTCGTTTGCTTCTTCTCTTATATTTGGAGTTCCAGAAAAGGGATTTGAACCGTCTAATGGACGGAAAGTTCCTTTCCCGTTTAGGTTGAAACTGCACTCATCATAAAAGCCAATATTTCCGGCATTGGCATTAAAAAGAGCGTCTTTAACCACTTCTGTTTGTGCTTCAGGAACCATTACTTCGAGTTTGTAAAGATTCTGCTTTTTAGGCATTAAAATCTGCTGATTTTGTAATCCTAATTCCTCACAGATTCTGTAATTCACACCAAAATAATCATTGTCAAGCGCTGTATGAATGGCATATATGGCGATTTGATTTTCGATGGCTTTCAATACAACTCGTTCTACATAATTTTTGCCGGTAATCGATTTTAAACCAGAAAATATGATAGGATGAAAGCTAACAATGAAATTGGCTCCTTTAGCAATCGCCTCATCCACAACATTTTCCAAAGCGTCATGACAAACGATAATGTTTTTAATCTCGCGATTAGGGTTTCCGCAAAGTAAACCAACATTGTCAAAATCTTCGGCTTGGCGCATCGCTATCCTATCCTCTATAAGAGAAATTGCCTCTTTAATTGTCATTTTTATAAGTTTATAACGAAATTAAGCATTATTTCTTTACATTTATTTTCCCAAACTTTTCCATGGAAAAAGAACATGATTTTATCCCCGAAAGAACCAAATGGAAGAGACAACTCTACCGAATCATCTTTAAATCGGATACTCGCTTAGGGAAGCTTTTCGACTTGATTTTGCTGGCGCTTATTATCCTGAGCACGCTGATTGTTATGTTAGAAAGCGTGAAGATTTATGATGCGAAACTTCATCGTCTTTTTGTTATTCTTGAAATTATTATTACTGGATTTTTTACGATTGAGTATGTGTTGAGGATCTTAACGATCCGGAATAAGAAAGCCTATATTTTCAGTTTTTTCGGGATTATCGACTTTCTTGCTATTTTGCCATTTTATCTAAGCTTGTTCTTTCCGATTACGAAATATTTCTTAATCATCAGAATGTTAAGAATGTTGAGGATTTTTAGAATTCTTAACCTGATGGACTTCATGCATGATGGGTACTTTATTGTAAGAGCTTTAAAAAACAGTTCCCGAAAGATCTATATATTTCTGCTTTTCCTGGTAATTTTTTCTGTAATCGTAGGATCTATGATGTTTATGGTAGAAGGCCACCGTGAAGGTTTCGAGAGTATTCCACAAAGTATATATTGGGCTGTGGTGACGGTTACCACCGTGGGCTATGGTGATGTTTCACCCGGAACCCCTCTTGGAAAATTTCTTTCGGTATTGTTGATGCTGGCAGGTTACTCCATTATAGCGGTACCTACAGGGATTGTTACTGCAGAAATGCGTAATAAAAGACAGAATCTAGAAAAGGTTTGCGATCGATGCGGTAATGATGATATCGATGATGATGCACGTTACTGCAAAATTTGCGGTGAGAAAGTAGTATAAAAAAGATGCATTTCTTTCGAAATGCACCCTTTCTCTTCTCAATCATTTGTGTTAATGGTTCTTCGTTTCGTTATGTCTTATCTTCGCTGATCAATATAACGGTTGGGTGTTTTTAGTTTTCATGGTTTTTAGTTTTTACCTCAATATCTTATGGTTAAAACTGTTCAATTGAGAGAGATTTCTTTATCTATTGCTGTGTTTATTTTTTCTTCATTATTATACTACAAATTTAATCCTTAAAATACTTACTTTCACCGTTAAATCACCTTATCTAATATCGTCATTTTTACCAAATTTTCACGGGTTTTTAGGCTTAGGTATAACAAAAAGGAGCGCAATGGCGCTCCTTTTTTTTGTTGTACATAATAAGATTATTGCGTTAAACCGGCATTAATCTTTACCAGTTCTACATCAAAAATTAACCACGCATCTGGCGGAATTACACCTCCTGCGCCACGAGCTCCATAACCTAAATCTGATGGAATCAAGAATGTCGCTGCTTCACCTTCTTTTAAAAGCATGATTCCTTCGTCCCAGCCACGGATAACCTGGCCGATTCCTACTTGGAATTCTATTGGCTGGTTTCTTTTGAAAGATGAATCGAACTCAGTACCATCAACTAATTTACCTGAATAATGTACTGCCACTTCGTCACCAGCAGACGGCTTTTTACCTTCTGTCGATTTAGTGATTTTGTAATAAAGACCTGAAGTAGTTTTTTCCATTCCTGCTTTCATTTCCTCCGCCTTCTTCTCCTGATTTGCAGCAAATTCTTCAGCTTTTTTCTTCTTATCAGCCTCTATTTTTTCTAGAATGGCTTTGTTATTTTCCTGAATTTTAGATTTGCCTTCAGCAAAAATCTGTGCTGCATCATAATTTTTGTACTCCTCTCCTTTCGAGAAAACAGAAACCTTTTCTAAAACCACGTCAGTCTTCGGCTTATCCTGAGCGCCTTTTTCCACATTTGCAATGGCATCGATAACTTCTTCTCCTTTCACTACTTCACCAAAAATAGTATGACGACCATCTAGCCATGGAGTTGCCACTTCAGTGATAAAGAATTGCGAACCATTGGTGTTAGGACCTGAATTTGCCATGGAAAGAATTCCTTTTCCGGTGTGTTGAAGATCGTTTTTCTCATCGTCAAATTTGTAACCAGGATCTCCCATGCCAGTTCCTTTTGGGTCACCGCCCTGAATCATAAAATCCTTGATCACACGGTGAAAAATAGTTCCGTCATAAAAAGGTACTCCTTTGGCTTTTGCTTTGTTTTCGATTTTACCTTCTGCCAATCCAACAAAATTTGCTACCGTAACCGGAGCTTTTTTGTCTTGGAACTTTACAATCATATTTCCTTTTGATGTTTGGAAATTTGCATAAAGACCTTCCTGCAGGCCTTCGTACGTTTCTTTTTCTACATTCATTTTTTTATAAATTGGGGTGCAACTTGCCACAGAAATGGCTGTCATTGCAATTAATAATTTCTTTTTAAACATTTTTAGAGAACTTTGAGTTTAATGATCAGAGGCATATCGTTTGGAATCTTATTATTATCGCCGTATGTCCCAAATGCTAACACGGAAGGGATTAAGAGCATAGCCTCCTCACCTGTGTTCAAATATCGTAAAGCATCTTCCACCGCCTTAATTTCATCAAACCGTCCTAACTGGACCTTCGAGTTCTTAGTTGGCTCCTCATAAAGTTTTACCAGATCAAAATCGTAGATATCGTATTGATAAGAGACCGTATCGCCATTAACTTTCCTAGTCCTCATGTTAAGATCCTGGAGATTAACCCAATAATTGAGACTCATAGGATAAAATGCCTCAGAGTGATTGTTAATCCAATCCTGAATTTGTGCTCTTTCGGTTAGATTTAGGTTCTTGGCTCTGTTTTTTGAGGTTGCCAAATCCTTTTCGCTCAAAAAGCCGCCAACGGGCGGATGACTCTGTGTATTTTGAACACAGCTAAGACAAACAATTGAGAAGATTGCGAAAATATATCTCATAAACACTGCGAAAATACATAATTCAGTTCACAATAAAAAGAATAAAAAAGCCAGGACTATATCCCGGCTTTCTATTTTGATATTAAAGAATTATGCGTTCTCTAAAATTTTATTTTCAACCAAAACTCTCCAGCCGAAAGTATCTTCAGCTTTGTTGGTCTGGATGTCTACTAAATCCTTCTGTAAACTTAAAGCATAGCTTTCTTCTAATGATAGAGTTGGTAATTGTAATTTTTCACCTTTGTATCCTAGCGCACGAAAAACACTGGTTACCACCGCTGTACCTACACCCCAAACTTCTTTTAAGGTTCCGTTTTTCTGGGCTTCAATAACCGTTTTTACCGCTACCGGCTCAATCTTAACTTCAATACCTCTTCTTTTTGCAAGTTGAATGAAACTGTCCCTTGTTACTCCATCAAGAATTTTTTCTGAAGTTGGTGGCGTGTAAATGGTGTCGTTAATTCTTACAAATACATTCATGGTACCACTTTCTTCGAAGTATTGGTGAGTTGCATCATCGGTCCAAATGATTTGTTCGTAGCCTTCTTCAATCGCCAATTGTGTTGGATAGAAAGACGCAGCATAGTTTCCAGCAGCTTTTGCAGATCCCACACCACCACTTGCCGCTCTGGAGTAGAAATCAGAAATCAACACCGACACAGGTTCTGTATAATAACTTTTAGCAGGAGTTGCTACAATTGCAAACATATATTTATTCGAAATCCTAGCCTTTAACGCCTCTTCTGTAGCAAAAATAAGCGGACGAATGTATAATGACATGCCTTCTCCTTCGGGTATCCAAGCGCGGTCTATATCAATTAAAGCTTTTAAACCGTCAATAAACATTTCCTCAGTCACCTCCGGCATTGCCAATCTCTTAGCAGATTTATTAATACGCTCCAAATTCTTTTCAGGTCTAAAAAGGAAAACCTGTCCATCCTTATCTTTATAAGCCTTCATGCCTTCGAAACACGCCTGTCCATAATTAACTCCCATCATTGCCGGAGAAAAAGGAAGTGGTCCGTAAGGCACTAATTTTACATCGCCCCACGCGCCGTGTTCGTATTCGCAAATAATCATATGATCTATGAAGGTGTTCCCAAACGAGAAATCCTGCGGGTTGAAAGTAGAGATTCTCGAGTTGGTTGTTTTTTGGATTATCATATTAAAAAAATTTATTGATGTAATACAAATTTAACATAATTTTTTAAATATCAAAATTTTAATTTAAATTTGAGAAAATTTAGGATGAAAAGGGAAATAAAAGAGACTTCTGATGGAAGTAAAACATTGTATATCAGTGAAATGAATGAAAGTTATCATTCTAGTCACGGAGCACTTCAAGAAGCAAAGCATGTCTTTATTAAAAATGGATTTAATATTGTTTATAATTGCGAAATTTCTATTTTAGAACTTGGTTTTGGGACTGGTTTGAACCTTTTGGTAACAATCGATGAATTTTTGAAAACTGATAAAAATCATATCGTTCATTACCATACCTTAGAAAAGTATCCTGTAACATTTGACGAAATATTATGCTTGGGATATGATTCTCATTTCGAATCTCCAAAAATTAAGAATATTTTGAAGCAGATCCATCAAATAAAATGGGGCGAAACAGTGGAAATTCTACCCAATTTTTTCTTCACAAAATTTCATACGGACTTTTTTGAGTTGAAGAATATCGACCTTCCTAAAATTAACTTGGTTTATTATGATTGTTTTGGCGCCCGTGTACAGCCAGATTTGTGGGAGAAACCGCTTTTTGAAATGGTAGCTGATAAAATGGCTAGAGGCGGACTTTTAACTACCTATTCCTCCAAAGGTGCAGTGCGCAGAATTCTGCAGGAACTTCATTTCAAAGTTGAAAAAAAGCAGGGACCACCGGGTAAAAGAGAAATGATCAATGCTGTTAAAGCCTAATCGCTAACTCTGAAATTTTTATTACATTTAGATACCTAATTTACAAACTATGATCGACAAGATAAATATTCGAGTTTATGCAACAGCGGTGAAAGACGGAAAAGTTTTGGTATTGCACGAAGAATATGCCGGCGATCATTTAATGAAACTCCCCGGTGGCGGTTTGGAGTTTGGTGAAGGACTGCTGGACTGCCTGCATCGCGAATTTGAAGAAGAATTGAATGTTAAAATTAGAATTTTATCCCATTTATATACGCAGGAAGAGTTTGTAACTTCCCGTTTCCGTGAAAATGAACAATTGCTTATAGTCTACTATATGGTGGAAATTATTGATGAAAATGATTTTCTCATCTTAGATCCGTGCATAGAAAAAATAGAATGGATTCCCATTAACACCTACGAGAATCCATTTCCACTGCCTATAGACAGAATTGCTTTTGAAAAACTTAAGGAAAAGTTCTTATAAAATTTCGTTAAGAACTTTAGCAAGTCTTAATCCACCGTACAACAACTGTCTTTCCATCAAGTCAGCAAATTTGTAGTTGTAGTCGTATGAATAGGACTGATCTGCTTTAGTGTTCGCATAAATGGTATTAGCCTTCAGGTGACTGTCATAGAACCATTCTTCCAGCGTTCCGGATTGTATTTGTTTTACTTCTTCTTTTGATTTAATATCCAGTAACCGGGCATACTCTTCATAGCCATATTTTTGGAAGTCTATTAACTTACTGTCCCACAATGAATGGAGATTGGTGTTTTCACCAAAAAACTTCATTTTAATCCTATTTCCTCCTAAATCTGCAGCGCGTCCTACGTGCAACGGCTGAGAAAGATCACCAATCATATGAATGAGAAATCTTAACGCAATTTCTCGCTCAGCTTTTGGGGTGTTTTTGTCTTTTATTTGTTCTGATAATTTCTGGATCTGAGTGTAAAGATTGGGTCCGGTTTGAGCTTTCAAGCTATCGCTGAATTTTTTAAAGTCCGGTTGTGGGTCAATGTTAACGTAATGCCACTGGTCAGCATGCTTCCACGTACCTGTAGTATCAGATTTAATAAAGTCGGGCCAGTTAGCCCAGTAAGCAAGTTTTTGCTCGCCAATGATTTTTTTAAGATTTCGTTTAGCCTTGCCGGTAAGATGGTTTTCAGCAATTTGAGCAACGATGCGGTGTCCGGTGACGCCATAAGAATAGGCGAAATTAAAACTTACCAATGCTGCAAGAAGCATCAGCTGTTTAATGGTCTTGGTCATAAATTATCTTTTGATTTTAAAGTTTCTGTATCCAGGGTATGGTTGGAAATAACCAGCGTTCCAGTTGCTTTGCAACAAAGATTCCAAATATTCATCTGTTCGGTTTCGATGGGGATCATAGGGTTCCTTCAGTTCCACATCGGCAATGTTTCCTTTAACATTCCACCAAAATGCACTCCAGCCACCGCGTAACTCTTTAATGATTTCAAAAACAGTTTTACCGGTCGCTCTGTTCATCAATTTGGTGAAAACCTTTCCTTCTGTTGTGGTAAGATCCCGCAGTTGCATCTCATATTGGTCCGCCAAAGCTTTCTGTCTTTCGTTCACATATTTCTTTTGCTCGGACCTACTCATAACCTTCAGATCTTCTTGTATCTGCTGATATTGTTTTAAAGCCGTGAGAAACAGAGGATAAACCCGGTTAAGTTTTTTGTTGAGAAAATAGTAATAATTCTGATCGAGCTGGTTGTTGAATCTTGGCTTATTTAAAAGGATTAACTCATCCATCACAACAACATTTTCCCCCTCGATTTCGTATATTTTAGCTTTCTGTGCTTCGTCGTAATAATATTTATTTCCGAATTCATCGGTTTGCAAAAGTTCAGGGGGATATTGGCTTATAGGTTTAGCGATAAGTATGGTGTCCTTTTGCGCAGCAACATGAGATCCGGTTAGAAGCAGAAGGACGAATATAATCTTATTAAAATTCATTATTTTTACGTCGTCTAAAATCAAAAATACACAACAAAATTCATTCCCATTCTACAATGTTTGAAAATAAATCAATAAAATTTTTAGAGCAATATTTAAATGTCGCATCTCCAACCGGTTACGAGCATGAAGGTCAAAAACTTTGGATGGATTATATCAAACCTTATGTTGATAAAATTGAGTTTGATCATTATGGTACTTGCTTCGGAATCATTAACCCGGAAGCAGAGTTTAAAGTTGTAATTGAAGCTCACGCTGACGAAATTTCTTGGTATGTGAATTACATCACTGATGACGGATTAATATATGTGATTAGAAATGGTGGTTCTGATCAGATGATTGCGCCGTCAAAAGTAGTCAATATCCATGGTGAAAAAGGTATTGTAAAGGGAGTGTTCGGTTGGCCGGCAATTCATACCCGCGGAATAAATTCTGACGATCCTCAACCAAAATTAGAAAATATCTTTATTGATTGTGGAGCTGTTACCAAAAAGGAAGTTGAAGCTCTTGGTATCCATGTGGGTTGTATGATTACCTATCCGGATGAATTTTTTGAGTTGAACGACCGTTATTTTGTTTGTCGTGCATTAGATAACCGAATTGGAGGTTTCATGATTGCTGAAGTTGCAAGATTAATTAAAGAAAACAAAAACCAATTACCGTTTGGTTTATATGTTACTAATTCGGTTCAGGAAGAAGTGGGTCTTTATGGAGCAGATATGATTGCTGATACCATTAAACCGAACATCGCTATTGTGACTGATGTTACGCACGATACCACCACTCCAATGATTGAAAAAAAGAAAGAAGGAGACCAAAAATGTGGTAATGGTCCTGTCGTATTTTACGCACCAAGTGTTCATCACAACCTTCGAGAACTTATTGTAAGTGCAGCAAAGGATAAAAATATCCCATTCCAGAGAGCTGCTGCAAGTCGTGCTACGGGGACCGATACCG
Source organism: Kaistella sp. (assembly GCA_041913105.1). GTDB lineage: Bacteria > Bacteroidota > Bacteroidia > Flavobacteriales > Weeksellaceae > Kaistella. The sequence continues at coordinate 510,496 of JAYSFV010000001.1, forward strand.
ATGCTTTTGCCCATTCAAATGGTGGTGTGCCTTCAGCGCTTATCTCTTTGCCTTTAAGATATATGCACACAACGGTTGAGATGGTTTCTAAAGAAGATGTATCTAACGTTATTAAGCTTATTTATGAAACGCTGCTACAGATTAAACCGGATATGAATTTGAAATACCATTAATAAATAAAGTAAAAAGTAAAAATGAAAACTAAATTAATCGCTCCTTCCCTGTTGTCAGCTGATTTCGGAAATCTGGAGCGTGACATTCAGATGCTGAACCGCTCTCAGGCCGATTGGTTTCACATTGATGTAATGGACGGAAGATTTGTTCCAAACATATCTTTCGGGTTTCCTGTAATGAAAACGGTGAAACAACATGCACAAAAATTTGTGGATGTCCACTTAATGATTATAGAACCGGAAAAATATGTTGAAGAATTTATTGATGCGGGAGCCGATTTGGTTTCGGTGCATTACGAAGCCTGTACTCATCTCCACCGGACGATTAATTTAATTCAAGATAAAGGTGCAAAAGCAGGTGTGGTACTTAATCCTTCCACCCCAGTTTTGTTATTAGAAGACATCATTTCAGAAGTAGATTTGGTGCTTTTAATGAGTGTAAATCCAGGCTTTGGGGGGCAAAAATTCATTGAAAATACCTATAAAAAGATTTCGGAAACACGTGATTTAATTTTATCCAATAACTCGACCGCATTAATTGAGGTTGATGGTGGCGTAAATTTGGAGAATGCTTCTAAATTATTTGAAGCTGGGGCCGATGTCCTGGTGGCAGGCAATGCAGTATTCTCTGCTGAGAATCCTGAAAAAACCATTGAGCTTTTGAAGATTTAAATTAGAAGAAATATTATAAAAAAAACAGTCCGGTCGGACTGTTTTTTATTTGGAATTTTCTGGATTAGAAAATTTCTCTTCCTGAAAAGTGGAATTGAGCTTCAATTAACGCATTTTCATCAGAGTCCGAACCGTGTACGGCATTTTCGCCAACACTTCTTGCAAACATTTTTCTGATTGTACCTTCAGCGGCATCAGCAGGGTTAGTAGCTCCAATTAAAGTTCTGAAATCTTCAACAGCGTTATCTTTTTCTAAAACTGCAGCTACGATGGGTCCTGAAGACATAAATTCTACTAATTCTCCGTAGAAAGGTCTTTCAGCATGTACTTCGTAAAACTTTTTTGCATCAGCAACAGTAAGTTGCGTTAACTTCATTGCTTTAATTTTAAAGCCTGCCTCTGCGATTTTTCCTAGGATTGCACCAATGTGTCCGTCTGCTACCGCATCTGGCTTAATCATGGTGAATGTAATTTTACCTGACATATATCTTATTTTAATGTGGTGCGAAAGTACAAAAACTTTTATATATTTGCACCGAAAATTCCATCTTAAGAGAAGCTGAAAATTTTTTGGCACAGAAGTTGTAAATTACACTTCGATTCTCATGTTTAATTTGAGTTTTCATGGTTATTAGTTTTTACCCGGCTTCGGCTGGGTTTTTTTATGCCTCAGAATTTTCTTCGGCTTCTTCCATGAGTTTCAGGTAGGTAGCATAGCGCGACTCTTCAATATTTCCGTTCTCTAAACTGTTTAATACCGCACATTTCGGTTCGTTCACATGCATGCAGTTATGAAATTTACATGATCTTCCCGTTGCAAAAATTTCAGGAAAATAGTGCTGTATTTCCTCTTTTTCAACATCAATCATTGCGAATTCCCGAACACCCGGCGTATCTATCACACTTCCACCAAAGGTCCAAAAATGCATTTGAGCAAATGTAGTAGTATGCTTACCTTTAAGATGGGTTTCGGAAATTTCTGAAGTTTTTAGGTTTAAGTCTGGCTGAAGAGCATTCACCAACGTCGACTTTCCACTTCCCGAATGTCCAAAAAACACACAAACTTTATCCTTAATAATCGATATTAGTTTTTCCAAGTTTAGTCTTGAATAGGACGAAATTTCTAAGGTGTCATAACCAATCTCATGATACATTAATTCGATGTCTTTTATAACTTCAATTTCCGAATCATTTAAGACATCCATTTTATTGAAAAGAATCAAAGGAGTGATGTTGTAGGCTTCACAGCATGCTAAAAATCGGTCGAGAAATCCGAGGGAGGTTTCCGGCATTCTCATTGTAAAAATAAAGCATGCTACATCAATATTAGAAGCGATAATATGCGCTTCCTTTGAAAGATTTACGGACTTTCTAATCAAATAATTTTTTCTAGCTTCTATTTTGGTTATCCAAGCTACATCATCCTGCTCCAGCGAAAATTCTACATAATCCCCAACTGCCAGTGGATTTGTTAGTCTGGTCTTTATCAGTTTAAATTTACCGCGAATCCGGGCTTCATAAAACTGCCCGGTTTCCTTATCAAGAACCTGATACCAGCTGCCGGTAGATTTGGTGACTAATCCTTTCAAATGAGACGTATTAAAGTTTGTTTTGTACTTCAATTGATTCTTCATGAATCGCCTTGAAAACCTTTTCGATAAACTCCTGAGACATTCCTGTTTCATCAGCCTTTTGGCTGGCGTACTCTGCTATAATTTTCCAGCGGTCCGGTTGAAAAATCGCAATGTTATTTTCCTTTTTCAACAAACCAATCTTCTCCGAAATCTTCATGCGGTGTGCTAAAAGTTCGATGAGCTGAAAATCGAGATCAGATATTAAAGTTCGGTGGCGTCCCATATCATCATCAAACGCAGAAATATCTGAATTTCTTAATTGTAGGTTCGCGATAAGATCTGCCAAAACTTCGGGAGTAATCTGTTGCGCCGCATCACTCCAAGCCGCGTCGGGATCGGCATGCGTTTCAATGATCATTCCGTCGTAGCCAACATTTAAAGCTTCCTGTGCAATAGCTGCGAGACCGGTGCGGTTTCCACAGATATGAGACGGATCTACCAACATCGGAATGTTGGGGAATTGATTTCGGAAATCTAAAGCAATTTGCCAATTAGGAATATTTCGGTATTTAGTCTTTTGATAATTAGAGAAACCACGGTGAATTACTCCTAACTTTTTGATATCCTGACTTAATAATCTTTCCATCGCACCAATCCACAGGGCAAGATCAGGATTCACCGGATTTTTTACAAAAACAGGTTTGTCAGTACCTTTTAAAGCTTCCGCGATTTCTTGTACGGTAAAAGGATTAACTGTTGAACGTGCCCCAATCCATAAAATATCAACGTCAGCATCCAGAGCAGCGGCCACGTGATGGGCATTAGCTACTTCGGTGGCGGTTTCAAATCCGTATTCTTCTTTTACTTTTTTTAACCAATTTAAACCTATAACACCAACGCCTTCAAAGCCATTTGGTTTGGTACGTGGCTTCCAAATCCCGGCACGGAATATAGGCACTTCTGCGGATGATGCTTTGATTCGGGCTGCAGTTTCCAGCATTTGCGACTCGCTTTCAGCACTGCACGGTCCGGCGATGATAAGTGGTTTTGGATATTTTTTTACCCAAGATTGGTCTGTATTTTTAAGGTTCATGAATAATAGCGTTAATTACTTTGTTAGGAGTTGAGATCAAACTTAAATAAGTCTTCCAAATCCTTTAAAACAGGGTTTATTTCAACAAATTTATCGAAAATCTTCTTTTTGGTGATGATTTCTTTTTTAATTGTGACATCATTTTTATATTCGATTTTGATATTGAAATGATTCACTTTGTGCATGAAATGATTGAAAAAATCTGCCCGTACTTTCTCGAATTCACTTTTAGCTGAATCCGATGGATAGGAGATTTCTACAATATCTTCATTTAATTTTTTAAGTTTGAAAGAACTTATGGCACTGAAGATGATAATGTCTTCATTGCGAAGTTTAAGAAGAAATTTTCTCCATTCTTCTTGAAGATCGGTATCTGTAAAGTGGTTACTTGGCAGTTTCTCTTCCTGAATCGTAGTCTCCTGCGGTTTTTCTTCCGTCTTCTGTAAAGTTGCATTGATGCTGAATTTGGAGACCGGCTTTCTGTCCAACACAGGTTCCGATGTCTTCTGAATTACAGGTTTAGGAGTTTCAGCTAGTGGTGTTACAGTTGATTCTTTTGACTTCTCCTTTTTCTCAAAAGTTTGATTTATTAATGCTTCAACAAGTGGAGCTAAGATTCTAAACTTTTTTTTTTTGAAGCCAAACCTTCTGCCGAAAGCGACGAAAGTTGCATTAAGGCAATTTCTACGGTAAGTCTTGGATTTTTAGAGTTTTTATAATTGATATCCGCATGATTGCAGATTTCAATAGCGTCAATTAAATGCTGAACGTTCCATTTGCTGCTCTGTTGTGCAAACTTCGCTTTTGTAATCTCCCCCACTTCAATCAAATTAAGTGTGTGAGTATTTTGGGCCATCATTAAATCCCGGAAATGATTGCCTAAACCAGCAATAAACTGGTGAGGATCGAATCCTTTTTTTACAATGTCATTGAAAGCTGTCAGAATATTCGGAATATCGTTCGCTTGGGCTAAATCGACAATGTTTAAATATTGATCGTAATCGAGGATATTTAAAACTTCGGCAGCTTTAGTAAGGGTGATGTTTTTCTGAGTAAACGTGGAAAGACGATCAAAAATTGAAAGTGCATCGCGCATCGCACCATCAGCTTTTTGCGCGACCATATACAAGGCGTCTTCTTCGTAGGAAATACCTTCCTTATCCGCGATTTTCTTTAGTTGAAGTTGAATGTCCTCAATGGTAATTCTTTTAAAATCATAAATCTGACATCTGGAAAGGATGGTCGGAATGATTTTGTGCTTTTCAGTTGTCGCTAAAATAAAAATAGCGTGTGCCGGGGGTTCTTCCAGCGTCTTTAAAAATGCGTTAAACGCAGCTTGTGACAACATGTGAACCTCATCGATGATGTAAATTTTGTATTTACCAACCTGAGGTGCAAAACGAACTTGATCAGTTAAATTACGTATGTCGTCTACTGAGTTATTACTCGCAGCATCGAGCTCGAAGATATTATAGGAAAATCCATCTTCTGAAGTAGAACCGTCTCTCTCATTTATTTTTCTGGCTAAAATTCTCGCGCAGGTTGTTTTACCAACCCCTCTCGGACCACAAAAAAGCAAAGCCTGAGCAAGTTGATTTGCTCCGATTGCATGTTCGAGGGTGTCTGTTATATGAGATTGTCCCACAACAGTATCAAACTCCTGCGGGCGGTATTTTCTTGCAGAAACTACAAAATTTTCCATCGGTCAAAAATATGGAAATAATCGGGAAGATAAAACTTTGAGAAGGTTTTTATTTGCTGAAAATTCATATAAAAAAGACAGCTTTCAATTGAAAACTGTCTATATCATTTTTAAAACTTTAATTATTGAAAATTCCCTTCTTCTAAGATTTCTTTAGCTTGATATTCTTGAACCAGATCTATCGCATTCGAAATGACATCACTTAATGCGGTGATAAATGTATTTTCTTCCGCTAAACTCATTGCGTGTTTTAAGGCATCAATTTCCTTTGGAATAATTTCATAACTCACATCTCTTCCAGAACTCTGCATCCCGTCGATGACCAAGCCGTTAATTTCGTCTTCAGTTCTTCCACGAAGATGTTTTTCATTTCTGATGATGATATGATCGAACATTCTACCCGCAATTTTTCCACATTCTCGAATGTCTTCATCGCGACGATCTCCCACCCCGGAAATAATTCCGATTTTCTTTGGTGAATTAACATTTTTCAAATAGTCTTCAATAGCTTCATAGCTTGCCGGATTATGAGCAAAATCTATTAACACCTGGAATTTTTTAAACTTAAAGATATTTAGTCGTCCTGGAGTTAGCGCAGCGCTTGGTATAAAGGTACGAAGTGAGTTGGCGATATCTTCTATGGCAAAACCATGCAGATAAGTTGCGAGTGTAGCAGCCAAAACGTTGGCAATCATAAAGCGTGCTTTCCCTTCCATGGTAATAGGGATATTCTGCACCTTCACCACCCGAATCTTCCAATCTCCTTTTTTAATGGTGATGAAACCTTCTTCGCAAATACAGGTTACTTTACCCTCTTTAGCGAATTTTTTAATGTGCGGATTTTCTTCATCCAAACTGAAAAGTGCCACTTTCGAATCAAGATCCGGCATTAATCTCATGGAATATTCGTCGTCTGCATTTAAAACACTCCAACCATCTTTTTTTACAGCGTCAAGAACCACCCGCTTTACACGAGTAAGATCTTTTAAATTATGAATGTCGCTTAATCCTAAATGATCTTCTTTTATGTTGGTTAGTACACCGATATCACAAGTGCTGAAACCCAACCCGGATCGAAGAATTCCGCCGCGAGCAGTTTCCAACACAGCAAATTCTACAGTTGGATCTTTCAAAATAAATTCTGCGGAGATTGGACCTGTAGTGTCTCCTTTCGTAAGCATAGTATTCTGGATGTAAATACCATCTGAAGTGGTGAAGCCAACCCGAAAGCCATTGTTCTTTACAATATGTGCAATAATTCTGGTCGTTGTTGTTTTTCCGTTCGTTCCTGTCACCGCAATAATAGGAATTCGGAATGGTTTTCCTGGTGGATAAAGCATGTCAACAACCGGTGCTGCAACATTTCTTGGTAATCCTTCACTTGGTGCAAGATGCATTCGGAAACCGGGTGCCGCATTCACTTCGATAATTGCTCCACCACTTTCTTTAATGGGCTGAGTGAGATTTTCTGCCATAATATCTATTCCGCACACATCGAGGCCGACAATTTTTGAAATTCTCTCACACATGGTAATGTTCTCGGGATGTACCATGTCGGTTACATCAATTGAAGTTCCGCCAGTGGAAAGATTTGCAGTTGATTTTAAGTAAACCACTTCACCTTTCTGAGGAATACTGTCGGGGGTCCAGTTCAGTTTGTCAAGAAGTTCATTGGTATCTTTATCTACAAGAATTTCTGTTAACACATTTTCATGACCATATCCTCTTCGTGGATCGTTATTTTCAACTTCGATAAGTTCTTGAATAGTTTTAACGCCGTCTCCCACAACATGTGCTGGTACGCGACGAGCTGCTGCAACCATTTTGTGATTGATGACTAAAACCCGGAAATCGTATCCTGAAATGTATCGTTCTACAATAACTTTTCTCGAATAGTTTTGTGCATGTTGCAATCCGATTTTTGCACTTTTCCAATTGGTAACATTGATAGAACTTCCTTTACCGTGGTTACCATCAAGTGGTTTTAGAACGATTGGGTAACCTATTTTAGCAATGACTGCTTGCAAGCCTTCTTCATCTGTGACAAGCTCACCGATAGGAACCGGAATCGCAGCATCGTTCAACATCTTTTTAGTCAGCTCTTTATTACATGCAATTTCTACAGCAATTGAACTTGTTTTCCCGGTAATTGTAGCTTGAAAACGTTGTTGATTAACGCCATAACCTAATTGCACAAGCGAGTTTTTTCCCAATCTAATCCAAGGAATATTTCTTGCAACCGCTTCCTCCACAATACTTCCGGTTGAGGGGCCAAGTCTTTCCCGTTCACGAATTTCTTTAAGACGCTGTATACAAGCTTCAATGTCGTAGTCTTCACCGTCTATTAGTTTAGAAACAAGTTCAACCGACTGTTCTGCAGCATAAATACCACAATTTTCTTCAATATAACTGAATACAACATTATAGACTCCGGGTGTTTTTGTTTCGCGGGTGCGTCCAAAACCGGTATCCATACCAGCCAGGGTTTGAATTTCTAAAGCGATATGTTCTATGACATGCCCCATCCATGTTCCCATTTCTACACGCTGAAAAAATCCACCCTGCACCCCTTCTGAGCAACGATGAGTGATAAGTGATGGAATAAGGGCTTCTAATCTTTCACGAAAACCTTCAATTTTATTGGTTGGACGATGCTCCATTTCCTCCAGATCTAATCTCATCTGGATTAGTTTTTTTCTGCGAATGCTCCAGATATTAGGGCCGCGTAGAACCTGTATTTTTTCAATTTTCATAAAAATGTATGCTTGTAATTGGGTTTGGTGTGCTAATAGAAAATCAAAGATAACAGAAAAGCGTAATAATTTGAAATAATTTTTCGCTATATAAGGCTAAGAGAACGTTATTAATATCTATTATTTTTAGAACAATCTGAATATTAAGGTTTTTTATTTTTTCTAAATTTGCAGGCTATGAGACCAGTTGGAAAATTAATGATTATCGGTGGAGCTGTTAATAAAGGAAGCTTTACAGAAACCGAATACGACCAGAATGTAGAAAAAAACCTGAATTTTTTTGAGCGTGGAATTCTCCGCAAGATTATCGACGAGTCGCGTTTAAAGGAAAACTCGGTAATTGAAGTCATAACTACAGCGTCTCAAATTCCACAAATTGTAGGTCCGGAATATAAAAGAGCATTTGAATTTCTTGGAGCAAAAACAGTTAATATTTTAGATATTCAGAATCGCGAGCAAGCGAATAGCGACGCCATCGTAGCGAGAGCCAATGCTGCTGATGTGGTAATGTTTACGGGAGGTGATCAACTTAGATTAACTTCTATTCTTGGAGGAACGAGGTTTCATGAAGCTATTCTACTAAAATATCAAGAGCAGAATTTTATCTATGCGGGAACTTCCGCTGGAGCTGCGGCAGCCTCCGAAAATATGATTTATCAGGGCTCCAGTAGTGAAGCACTTTTAAAAGGAGAAATTAAGACTACGCAAGGTTTGGGTTTTATTGAGAACGTAATTGTAGACACGCACTTTGTACAACGCGGAAGAATCGGCAGATTATTTCAGGCTGTTGTTAATAATCCTCGTACATTGGGGATTGGTCTTGGTGAAGATACAGGTCTGTATATCCATGAGGATCGAATGACAGCTATTGGTTCAGGACTAGTAATATTAGTAGATGGACGTTTCATTAAAGACACTAATTTGACTAAAATTGAACTCGGTCAACCAATTTCAATTGATAATTTAACGGTACATGTGATGTCTCAAAACGATTCGTATGATCTTAAAACAAAAGATTTGAAGATTAATAACTCTCAGTACAGCCCCATTCCGACTAATATATAAAGTAGATTAGATGAAATTAATTATCCACGGAGGTTTTTTTTCCGAGAGCGATCAAAGTTTAGAGACAAAAACAGCTAAACAAAACTCGCTGAAAAGTATTGTCGAAAAATCCTATGATTATTTAAAAACCAACACTGCTGAAGAAACAGTTGTTTATGCTGTGAGTTTATTGGAAGATGATGAGCTTTTTAACGCCGGAACAGGATCTCAGATACAGAGCGATGGTAAAATCCGTATGAGTGCTTCGTTGATGAACGGTAAATCTCAAAAATTTTCGGGGGTTATTAATATTCAAGATGTAAAAAATCCGATCCAAGTTTCTCAATTATTGATGCACGAAAATGACCGTGTGCTTGGTGGAGATGGAGCTAAAGCATACGCATCAAAACACGGATTTGCAGATTATTCCACAGAAATTTCGCAGCGCCGCAAAGAATATGAGCAGAAACTCAAAAATGGCGGGAAAGGAACTGTGGGGTGTGTTGCATTAGACAATGAAGGCAATTTAGCTGCGGCAACCTCAACGGGTGGTAAAGGTTTTGAAATTGTTGGCCGTATATCAGACTCAGCGACAGTAGCTGGTAATTATGCCAATAAGTTCTGCGCGGTAAGTTGTACAGGAGTTGGCGAAGATATCGTGAGTAACGCTACAGCGGCAAAGATAGTAACCAGGGTTACCGATGGCCTACCGATTTCTAAGGCGTTTAGTAAAACTTTTAATGAACTACAAGAGTTCGATGGTTTTGCAGGTGCCATTGCAATTGATTATCATGGAACCATTTTCCATCAGGATTCTCATCCAAAAATGGTATTTGCTAGTTTTGATGGAGAAAATTTTGAAGTATTCAATTAATTCTGGATCAACATCTAGACTTTATTCAAAACCTTTGAGCAAGAGAATCATCCTTGCACACTTCTTGCAATGGCTAATGAAAAATAAATTATGAAAAAGTTATTGCTCTTGGCAGTCTTAGGAGGAACATTTCTGACAGCCTGCGTACAAAAAGAAGAAAAACGCGAAGAATTTAAAGAAACACATAGCGCTGACGAAAGGCGAAATATGGGTGTGGATTCTGCAGCATTGGAATCAACTGAAAAAGAACTTCCATAAAAAATGCGTCAATTATTTGACGCATTTTTTTCATATCATTTCAGATTCTAGAACTCGAAAAGAACTGAACCCCAAGTAAATCCGCTTCCAAAAGCAGATAATAAAACTAGGTCTCCTCTTTTAATTTTACCTTGTTGGATCGCCTCACTTAAGGCAATTGGGATGGATGCTGCAGTGGTGTTACCATACTTTTGGATATTATTGAAAATTTTCTCCTCCGGTAATCCCATCTTTTGTTGTACGAACTGTGCAATACGCAAATTAGCCTGATGAGGAATAAACATATCAAGATCTTCAATAGTTTTTCCGGCACTGCTTAAAGCTTCCATCATCGTTTCAGGGAAACGTGTTACTGCATGTTTGAAAACGAAGTTTCCGTTCATTACCGGATATACTTCTGCATCGGTTACATTTTCAGGTTCTAGTCTCATACGGTCACTCCAACCATATTTTGAGCCCGGAAATTTCGTACAAAGTTCGTCCGCATATTTACCTTCAGAATGCATATTGAAAGACAAAATATCTCCTGTGTGAGAATCATCAGCTGCTGAAAGAACCACCGCTCCAGCACCATCACCAAAAATAACAGATACTCCTCTACCCTGGTCACTGAAATCAAGTCCGAAAGAGTGAATCTCTGCACCCACAACAAGAATGTTTTTGTATGTATTAGACTTGATAAAAGCATTAGCAACACTCATCGCATAGACAAACCCAGAACATTGGTTTCTAACATCCAAAGCACCGATCGTGTCACAGCCCAACATTTCTTGAAGTAAAACGCCACAACCAGGGAAATAATAATCCGGAGACAGTGTTGCAAAAACGATATAGTCGATATCTTTTGCAGTTAAATTTGCCATTTCAAGCGCTTTTTGTGCTGCCTTGTAGCCGAGATAAGCAGTTGTTTCTTCAGAATCGTTTCTGTTTTTACGGTGTCTGCGTTCTTTAATTCCAGTACGTTCCGTAATCCATTCATCATTGGTTGTCATCAACTTAGAAAGGTCGTCATTGGTCACCACATTTTCCGGAACATAGTGGCCTATACCCTTTATGATACTTTTAGTCATGTAAAATTTTTAAAAATTTCACAAAGATACTGATACTTAACTAATTCTTTCTTCTTACCTTCATCTTCAAATTTATTTCCGATTTATGCCTATAGAACTAGTATTTAAGAACGATAACTGTGAGTGGATTGATGTGGAGTCACCCACTTTTGAAGATCTGGCTTATCTGGAAGAGGCTTACCAGATTAATTCTCTTCTTTTAGAAGATACCACCGATCCCAATCACCTTCCAAAGTTTGAGCAGGATCAATCTTTAAAGTTTTTCCTCATGCGGGAAAGTACAGAACTTGAACGCAAGAATCTCAATAACCTTAGTGATATATCGACTAAACTCGGCGTATTTATATTTGAAGGTAGAATAATTACGATTCACCGGATGAAAAACCGAAGTATTTATGAACTTCGAGAAGAAATTAAACTCCAGCAAGACTCTATCATTTCAACTGATCAGATTGCATTAATCTTGGCATTAAAAGTCATGAAGTCTTTTGATGATGAATCTAAAAAACTTCTCGAATCCATGGATAAACTCGAAGATGAAATATTTTTGAAACGTGGCGCAGGATCTCATAAGATCAGGAAACTTTATCAGCTTAAACGTAAGGCAGGTCTCAACTCCAGAATTTTGAATAATTCATCTGATTGGATCAATAATTTTCGATTGTTAGAGATTAATGACTCTCAAATGAAGGATTTACAAGATAAACATGACGACGTTTTAACAGATTTCGAGCATTTAACTGCACAAGCGACGAATTTAATTTCCATGTTTTTAGCCATGAGTGACCAGCGCGCTAATCAGGTGATGAAAGTCTTAGCAATTTATTCAATGTATTTTTTTCCTATCACTTTTATTGCCGGAATTTATGGGATGAACTTTCAGTATATGCCGGAATTAGAACAACCTTATGGATATTTTATCACCTTAGGGATAATGGCATTTATCGCTATATTGACATTCTTTTATGTTAGAAAAAAAGGTTGGTAGATAAAAAAAGCGGTCTTACAGCCGCTCTTATATATATATGAAAAAGTTTAGTATACCAAGTTGTTGCTTAACGCATATTTCACCAACATGGACGAACTTCTTACTTCTAACTTTTGCATTATATTACGGCGATGAGACTCTACCGTATGAGTGCTTATAAATAGTTCGTCAGCGATCTCCTTCGTTCTCAGGCCTTCGCAGATGTGATGGAGGACTTCCTTCTCCCGGGATGTTAACGCTTCCAAACGGAAATGCTTTTTTTCTTCCATTTGCTCAGTATTGCAAATAAAATTGTAAAGGGCATTTTTAGTTTCTTCCGTTAAGTAAACGCGTCCTGCAATAGCTTCCTCTAAAGCTTTTAAAAATTCAGCGCTGTCGGTGTGCTTAGTGAGAAAACTTTTAATCCCTTTTTCAAAAAATTTCTTCACCACTTTTACGTCGGGATCACCGGAAATGATGATGATTTTAAGTTGAGGATTAATTGAAAGCAATTTTTCGGGAATTTCCAGTGCTTCGCTGACCGGAAGTCCACAAATGTTAATAATTGCAACCGTTGTGTGTTTGTTCACTAGAGTTAGGAACTCGGAAGGGTCTTCGCTACCATGATAGCCGAAGTTTTTTTGATAACCATTTTTTTCCAAAAAGCACTGAAAAGCCTCCACGGAAAGATAATGATTATCATAGAAGATAATTTCTCTTTTCATCATGTATTGTGTTGTGTTTGAGTGCTAATTTATAAATTTTTCAATATAAACACAATTATTTTCAAGACTTTTTAAAGCTTTTGTTAAGCAATTGTATCTCTAAATTATGGTAATGCTTTCTGGCAGCATGTTAGCGTATTTTATTTAATTAAGAAAAACTTTAAATTTCTGCATCTCATTGATTATCTGTAGTAATTCTCCGTTAATTTCAATTTGGGATTTCATGGACATCATTTCCAAAGTAGTGTCGTCCAGCGGATTTTTTACTAAGAAGTTGAGTTTTTGATCGCCTGAATATTCACTGAAGTTTTCGCGGAAGAAATCGATGTCTTCCTTACGCAAATCATTAAGATCGACAACAACAGTCATTTTTTTAGCAAATTTTTCAAAAGCATCCTTAAGATCTATAACTTCAGAAACATTAACGAATACACGTCCATCCTTTGCTTGCGAAAATTTAATCTTGAAGATCACAAAACGCTGAATTTCGATTTTTTCACGTAATCGCATATAATCTCTATCGCCTAACCGGAAGCTGTAGCTACCACTATAATCTTCGAGGGTGATGAAAGCAACCTTTTCACCACTGTTTTTCCCATCACGCACCGTGTATTCGTTGACGAGTCCGGCAACCATATAATCAGGGGTGTTATTTTTCAGAGCCTGTTTATCCTTCCAGCTCAAATTGGCATTCGAGAAAAGATCCGGCTGTTTGGCTACAAATACATTATCCTTGAAAGCATCTACTTCATCAAGGTTTAGGAAATTAAAACTTCCCTTGGGTTCGGCTTTTTTGGTTGGTTCCTCCAAGAGCGTTTCGTCATCGCCTTCCAAAATTTCAGCGGGTAGATCTTCCAAATCTTCGTCAACATCAGCCACATCCACTGGGAGAATTACTTTTTCTAATTCTACGACTTCATCTTTCTTCCCTTCGAGTACCTCTTTCTTCCCTAGTGCGCCTTTCAAAAACTCAAACTGATATTTATATTCATCCAAGGGGTGAGCCGATAAATAGAATCCGATAATTTCTTTCTCTTTATTGAGTTTGTGCATGGTTTGCCACTCTGGTGAAGGACTAATCTTTGGAGGTTCTATCTTGACTTCTTCTGCAAAATCTGCAAATAGCGAATTTTCAATTTCATTTTTACTCTCCTGAAAACTTTGTCCATACTTCAACAAACGTTCTAGATTGGTTTTGCCGGAGATATCTTCATGAAAATACTGCGCTCGGTGGTAAGTGTCCAATTCATCAAATGCCCCAGCAATCACCAAACTTTCGGCAACACGCTTGTTCATTTGTGAACACGGAACCTTTTCGAAAAAATCATAAATATTCTTGTATCGCTCTTTTCTTCGAGCCTCTACGATGGCCTCACTTGGACCTTCACCAATACCTTTAATAGCACCTAAACCAAAGCGAATCTGACCTTTTTCGTTAACCGAGAACTCATATTGAGATTCATTCACCGCTGGACCTAATACGTCTACGCCCATGCTTTTACAATCTTCCATGAACATGGTAATCTGTTTAGTGTTGTTAAGGTTGTTAGTCATCACACTTGCCATGTATTCTGCAGCATAATTCGCTTTTAAATATGCAGTATGATAGGCAATCAAGGCGTAACAAGTAGAGTGCGATTTGTTAAATGCATACTCAGCAAAGGCTTCCCAGTCTTTCCAAATTTTGTTGAGTTTAGCAACATCCAAGTTGTTTTTTTCTCCACCTGCGATAAATTTGGGATACATTTTATCCAAGGTTGCGCGGTCCTTTTTACCCATAGCTTTTCGCAGCGTATCAGCCTCACCTTTTGTAAAGTTGGCTAATTTCTGAGAAAGAAGCATTACCTGCTCCTGATAGACAGTGATTCCGTAAGTCTCTTCGAGATATTCTTTGGTCTCCTCAAGGTCGTAAACGATTTCTTCTAGACCATGTTTTCGATTAATGAAGTTCGGAATATATTTTATTGGGCCGGGGCGATAAAGAGCATTCATCGCAATAAGATCGGCAAATTTCGTAGGTTTTAATTCGCGCATATACTTTTGCATCCCCGGACTTTCATATTGGAAAATACCGACGGTACGGCCTTCCTGGAAAAGTTGATAGGTTTTTACATCATCAAGAGGGATGGCATCAGGATCGATTAAAACACCATGTCTTTGCTGGATTAATTTTATTGCGTGCTTAATAATTGTAAGCGTACGAAGTCCTAAAAAGTCCATTTTCAGAAGTCCCGCACTTTCAGCAACTGAGTTGTCGAATTGGGAAACGAGAATATCCGGATCTTTAGCAGCAATACTTATCGGAACCAGATTAGAAATATCTTCAGGCGTAATAATTACACCACAAGCGTGGATTCCTGTATTTCTAATACAGCCTTCCATTCTTTGAGCTGCGGAAAGGACTTCATAGCGACTGTCTTCAGGATGGGATAGGATGTCTTTCATCTCCTGAGCTAAGATTTTGTCTTCCGGACTAAGTTTTTCAAATTTTGCAAAAGCTTTTGCGATGTTCATCCCGGGTGAAGGCGGAATTAATTTTGCAATGTTGTTGGTTTCTGGAATTGAAACATCAAGGACCCGACCCGCATCTTTAATTGCAGATTTACCCCCGAGAACTGAGTAGGTAATAATTTGGGCGACGTTAGTTTTTCCATATTTTTCAACGACCCATTTAATAATTTTATCTCGTCCTTCATCATCAAAGTCGATATCAATATCCGGCATCGAAATCCTTTCCGGATTAAGAAAACGCTCAAATAGCAAATCATATTTAATAGGATCAACATTGGTAATTCCGATACAATACGCAACGGCAGATCCGGCAGCAGATCCACGACCTGGTCCTACCCAGACACCGATTTTTCGGGCTTCATTACAAAAATCCTGTACAATAAGGAAATATCCGGGATAACCTGTGTTGGCAATAACATCTAACTCGAAATCCAGTCTTTCTCTGATCTCATCTGTGATTACTTCGTATCGTTTTGCCGCACCCTCATAAGTTAAATGCCTCAAATAGGCATTTTCACCTCTTTTACCTCCGTCAATTGTGTCTTCGTCACTTAAAAATTCTTCAGGAATGTCGAATTCTGGTAAGAGAACATCCCTTTTTAAGGTGTAAGGTTCAAACTTTTGAATAAGTTCTGAATATGCTTCAAAAGCGTCTGGAAATTGAATGAAAGTTTGCTTCAGCTCATCAGCTGATTTAATGTAAAATTCTGTTGTTGGAAGACCTCTTCTCTTGCCAAATCCTTTGCCTACAGGTGACGATAGCTTTTCTCCATCTTTAATACAGTAAAGTATATCTTGGATGTTAGCATCCGCTTTATCGGTATAGAATGTTTCATTCTGGGCTACTATTTTAACTTCATATTTGTCTGCAAAAGAAAGAAGAACTTCGTTTAAATGCTGTTCTTCATCAACGTTGTGATTTTGCAGCTGAACATAAAAATCATCTTGAAAAGTATCTTTCCACCACCGGAATATCTCTTCCCCTTTTTGTTCCCCGAACTCTAGAATTGTATTTGGGACGTCGCCAAGAGTGCCGGCGGTAAATGCGATAAGATCTTCCTTATATTTTGCAACCATTTCACGAGAAATTCTTGGTACGCCAAAGTAAAATCCGTTTACGAAACCAAGACTTGAAAGTTTTGCTAGATTTTTATAACCGTTGAAGTTTTTTGCAAGCAAAACTACGTTGGTTCTCCTATCTGGATCATCTTTTGTAAATTGTTTCTGTTCCGGCCGGTCTGAGAGGTAGAATTCGCACCCAATTATTGGGATTAACGGCTTTTTCCGAGGTTCAGTTTCTAAAAAAGGTGTTCCGTTTCTCTCTGCCTCGGCTTTTCTAGCTTCGTAATCGGCATATTTTGATTTAATGCCTGCATTAGCTTTTTCTACTTCAGATACAAATTTGAAAGCTCCCATCATATTGCCTAAATCGACGATCCCAACCGCTAGAAAATCGTCTTTCAAAGCCTTATCGATTAACTCCTTGATATGAGTTGAAGATTGCAAAGATGAGTATATACTGTGGTTGTGAAAATTAAAATATTCTCCTAGCTCAATTTCGTCACTGTCGCCGAAATCAACTTTTTTCTTCTTTTTCGAATCTTCAACCTGACGGCGTATTTTTATGTCAAAAGGTCTAAATGATTGTGGGTGCGCACTAATAAATTCCTGCAAGTCAAGTTCAGTAATCTTGAGTAAAGAAGCCGGAATTAGATTAATACGCATCATCTCGAAGAATACTTGCGCAGTAGCATTTACGTCAGCGGCCGCGTTGTGCGCTTCATCAAATTTATGGTCGTACAGTTTAAAATAAAGTTCCTCTAACTTTGGAGATTTGTATTTGCCATTCTTTCCTCCACCAAGTTTGCAGAAATCTCTACCGATTTCCATAGTGTCGACCATTGGTAATTCCTGCAAATTGTCAGGAATTGATTTTCGTAAAAATTCGGCACCTACAATTTTATAATCAAAATCAATATTATGACCTGCTACAACTTCTGTTCTGGCAAGGACTTCACGAAATTCATTGAGAACTTCTTGAAGGTCACGACCTTCGGTGTAGGCCATTTTTGTGGATATTCCGTGAATTCTTGTTGCATTATAAGGAATGTCGTAACCCTCAGGTTTAATAATGTAATCTTGGTTTTCGAGTAGATTTCCGTTTTTATCATGCAGTTGCCAAGCGATCTGTACCATTCTTGGCCAGTTGTCTGAATCTGTTAAAGGTGCATTGAAATTTTTAGGTAAACCTGTGGTTTCGGTATCGAAAATTAAATACATGAAGACTTAAGAATTTCGGTAAAATTAGAGGAAAATTAATTCAAAAAAAAATTTGAAATTATAGCTAATTTTAAAAGAAAGAGGCGGCAAAATTGCCGCCTCATGAGGATAGTGAATAAGAAATTTTATTTTTTGATAGATTTTAAGGTCTTAGTACTGCCATCTTCATACTTTAAAGTAATTAAATACATTCCCGATCTCAAGCTGCTTAAATCAATCTGTTTAGCAGGCGCAAATGTTTGTGCTACTCTACCAACTGCATCGGTTACAATGATCGACTTCACGCCCCGGATGTCTGTAATGTTTAATACATCAACGAAAGGGTTAGGATATACTGATAGTTTGCTCGCCTGTACATCACCCACTGCCAATGCTGCTTGGTAATTAATGGTATAATCTTCAACCTGACCATTGGTCATCACTGCACATGCTGTTGCTAAGGCAGGGTTTATCGTTGTTCCTGAGAAATTGTATTTAATACGCATTCTTTTTTGACCAAATATTGCTCCTGCTGGTACAGTAATATTACCAGTTAATGTTACTGGATTGTCTGCTACACCTCCTACTCTAATCATTGTGGCAGTTGTGTTAAAGTAAGATTCATTAGCATCAGTGAAATCACCATCACTATTCCAATCAATAAATACGGAATATGCCCAACCATTAGCAGGGTTTCCATTGGTAACACCTTGGATGGTAATTGGTAGCGTTGTTACATCGTCTCTAACTTCAAAAATTTGATTAGAAAAGTCTTGATATAAGGTATGAGCTCCTATGGTAACTGCAGAAGGATCAGAAGTATAAGTGGAGTTTGCGAAGCTCACGGATTTAATAGGAGCTAATGCGTTAGGAGCAGTGGTCGTTACTCCACAATAACCCACTACATTATTAGTTGAAAATGTTATAGGTGTACAACCTGATGCAGTTCCCGCTGTATTTGCTGGTGTTATTGATGCGTAATATGTTGTATTAGGATTTAAGAAAACATTTAATGAAGTACCGGCAACGGCGCCAGAGAACACGTTATTTCCTCCAGGAGTTGTTCCTATCGCCACATTATAATTAACTGCTGTCGCAACCGCTGACCAAGTGAAGGTTGCTGTACCTGCAGCAATTACTCCTCCATCTGTCACATTCGTGAAAGAGGTACATGCGGGAGGTTGTGCCACTGATTCCTGTACAATATTAATGTCATCAACGAAATAATTACCAGCTGCCCCACTAATCCATACCCCGATTCCATAGCTTACTCCAGGTTGCATCTTACCGGCTGGAATCGTAGCGGTCTTGCTTGCGCAAGTATTAATGGCAGCAGCGGAAAGCGATGTGGATGAACCGATGTATTCGATACTCCAGTTATTGGCTGCAGCGTTGTAAGTAAATAATGCAATGTTTAAGGTCGCTGTCGAACTCGTAGCTGCTTTTTTGTAATTTAAAGTAACTTCAGTAGACTGGAAATTATTGGGCTTACCTAATTCCTCGACCAATACGTCGAGTAGCACCATCCATCCGCTTGAAGGTTGGGCGGCACTTAATGCAATTTGTCCTCCAAATTCTCCATTACATGCAGCAGTTGCTTGGAAGGTTCCTCCTCCAAATTGGGCATACTGATCTATATCAGTAGTCGTTTCAAAATCTGACAGATAACTAATCTGTGCATTGAGTCCTAACCCAAGGGCTAAAAAACAAGATAATAAAAGTTTTTTCATATTTGTTAATTGTTAAAGATTAAGTAAATCAAATATAAAATAAATAATTTATTTAGATAATAAATGTCAATTATAAAGTTAAATAGCTATTATTCGCTATAATTCATATTGCTAATTTTCTCTAGCCGTTTATTGTGATTGAGTTGCTGATATTTAAATAATACTATTTTTGCTACATGAATAAACCAAAAGCAAAATATAGTATTATCGTTGCAGGCTTCCTTTTGTTATCCTCTTGTGGAGCGACAAAGAATGTAATGCCTACCGCTTCGGATACATCAGTTTCGAAGTCGGTAAGTTCCGCAGTGATTGTAGAAGAAAAAGCAGCAAATCTTATCCTGCCAGAGGTTAAAAGAGAGTTTCGTGCCGCTTGGGTAGCAACTGTTGCTAATATTAATTGGCCCACAAAAAATAATTT
The DNA here is from genome assembly GCA_041913105.1 of Kaistella sp. GTDB lineage: Bacteria > Bacteroidota > Bacteroidia > Flavobacteriales > Weeksellaceae > Kaistella. The sequence goes on from JAYSFV010000001.1 coordinate 530,319, forward strand.
AAGTGTAGAAGAACAAAAATCGGAAGCAGTGCGAATGCTCGATTTTCTTGAAGACTTAAACTTTAATGCCGTGGTTTTTCAGGTGAGACCTGCTGCTGATGCACTTTATAAAAGTAGTTATGAGCCATGGTCTCCTTTTTTAACAGGAGAAACGGGAAAGGCGCCATATCCTCTATACGATCCCTTGGAGTTTTGGATAAGTGAGGCGCATCGTCGCGGAATGGAACTGCATGTGTGGTTGAATCCTTATCGTGCCCACCATACAACAGGTGGAAAGATTACAAACGAATCGATGGTTAAAAAAATGCCGGAAGAGATCGTAAAGCTTAGAAACGGAACCTATTGGTTTGATCCATCAAATGAAAAAACTCAAGATCATGTTTCTAAAGTTGTCAATGAATTGGTAAGCCGATATGATATTGATGGCCTCCACTTCGACGATTATTTTTATCCTTATAGAGAGTATAACGGCGGGAAAGATTTTCCTGATACTACAACATGGTCACAATATCAGAAATCCGGCGGAACGCTAAGTAAAGCAGATTGGAGACGTGGCAATGTCAATAAATTCATCAAGAGAATCTATGAGGAAATTAAGGCAGAAAAACCTCAAGTAAAGTTTGGTATAAGTCCATTCGGTATTTGGAAAAGTGGTTATCCATCCGATGTTAAGGGCTCCTCACAGTATGATGAACTTTATGCAGATGCTAAACTGTGGCTAAACGAAGGTTGGGTAGATTATTTCTCTCCTCAACTTTATTGGCGAGAAGAGGGTCCTCAGCGATTCAGCTCTTTACTGAAATGGTGGGAAAATGAGAACACAAAAAAACGGCATCTCTGGCCCGGTCTAAATACGGTCGGAGTGAAAGAAGTTGATAAAACTGTTGAGATTATTGGGCAAATTAAAACGACGCGTAATCTAATCTCAGAAAGAAGCGGTGAAATTCATTATAGTGTTGCAGGTTTAACAAATAATCTCCAGTTGGCAGAAGCATTGAAGGCAGGTCCTTACCGTGAAAAGGCACTAGTGCCTAAAAGCCCTTGGTTACAAAGTTCTCGATTAGCAAAACCTACGTTTGATTATCAACTTTCCGGAAATCAAGTAAGGGTAAAATGGGGAAGTATTGAGCCGCAAAAAATCTCTAATTACGTCCTTTACACGAAATATGGAGATTCCTGGGAAACGATTATTTTAAGTAAATCCGAATCCTCAATAAATATTAGTTTAAATAAGGATGGTAAAAAATTAACCGCGATTGCCTTACAAGCTATTGATCGTGCAGGCAATGAAAGTCCTTATGAGGCAAAATTCATCATCTAAATACAAAAGGGAGATTCAAAATCTCCCTTTTTCTTTCGAATAAGACAAAAAAAAAGAGAATCACATCAGTGATTCTCTCTTACTTTAGTAGCGGGGACACGACTCGAACGTGCGACCTCCGGGTTATGAGCCCGACGAGCTACCTACTGCTCTACCCCGCGATATTGTGATGCAAATATACGACTATTTTATAAAACTCCAAATTAATCTCGAAAAATTCTGCATTCATTTGGTTTTTCCTAAATTTGTATATGGCAAAAATTCTAAAAATTTATCCCGAAAACCCACAGGAACATCTTATCAATGAAGTTGTTGCGGTGTTAAAGAATGGAGGAATTATTATTTATCCTTCTGATACGGTTTATGCATTAGGTTGCAATATTTTTGATATTCGGGCGATGGAAAAGCTCGCACAAATCAAAAAAGTAAAATTAGAGAAGGCTCATTTTTCAATTATTTGTAATGATTTAAGCCATCTTTCAGGCTTTACAAAAGCAATTGACACCCCAGTATTTAGATTTTTGAAAAGCAAAATACCAGGTCCTTTCACTTTTATTCTCGAAGCAAACAAAAGTCTTCCGATAGCCTATAAAGGAAATAAAACCGTTGGGATAAGAGTGCCAGATCACAATGTACCACAACTAATTGTTGAGAAATTAGGTCATCCCATCGCATCAACATCCATTAAAGATGAAGATGAGGTTATCGAATATTCTACCGACCCCGAATTAATTGCTGAAAAATATGATCATCTCGTAGATATCGTAATTGATTCAGGTTACGGAGATAACATTGCCTCCACCATCGTAGATCTTACCTCGGGCGAACCGGAGATTGTCCGAATGGGAAAAGGCGAATTATAAAATTATGATTAAAAACTAAACTATTTAATGAAGATCATTACTTCCCCTGCAAAATTGATGAATGTTGAAAATACAACCGATTTGGTTAGAAGTACCACGCCAACATTTATCGAGGAAGCATCTTTAATACATTCTCATCTGAAAGAAAGAACGCCGAAAGAACTTTCAGAACTCATGGAACTTTCTGCAAAATTAGCAGACGAAAATTGGGAACGAAACCAAAACTGGAAACCAAAACCTTCCGGTAAAGAATCTGCACCAGCGATGTGGGCTTTTACTGGTGAAGTTTATCGGGGTCTTGACGCTTCAACTCTAGATAAGAAAGCGGTGGATTACCTCCAGAAGAATTACCGAATGCTCTCCGGCCTTTATGGTTTACTAAAACCCTCAGACCGGGTCATGCTGTATCGTTTAGAAATGGGGAGAAAATTTCAGTTCGAGCATTTTAAAAACTTGTATGAATTTTGGAAGGAAAAAATTACAACTCAACTGAACTCAGAACTTAAGGAAAAAGAATTGGTTTTAAATTTGGCAAGCAACGAATATTTTAAAGTTATCGACCGCAAAGTTCTGAAAGGAAATGTAATTGATTTCGATTTCTACGAAATGAAAACAGGCAAGCCTAAAACCATTGTGGTTTATACCAAACACGCAAGAGGATTAGTGGTTCGGTATTGTGCGCAAACTCAAGCTAAAACTTTAGATGATGTTAAAGCATTTAATTTGGAAGGTTATCGAATTGATGAGAAAATGTCTACTGAAAACAAACTGGTTTTTACCCGTTAATTAAAAGCAATTTTATGAATTACCATACAAGAAAGTGGATCAAACCAGAAGATCTCAATCCCAATCACACGCTATTTGGTGGGAGACTTCTCCAATGGATTGATGAAGAGGCCGCATTATATGCGATTGTTCAACTAGAAACCCCACGTTGTGTAACCAAATATATTTCGGAAATTAACTTTGTCAGTTCCGCGCGACAAGGCGATATTATAGAAATAGGAATTGAAGCGACAGCATTCGGAAACACTTCAATTACCCTAACCTGTGTGGTGAGAAATATGATGACTCAGCAAACTATCATTACCATCGATAAGATCATCTTTGTTGGAATTGGGGAAGATGGGAAACCCGCGAAACATGGTAAAACTCAAATAGAGTATGTCGCTGATCGGCTTAAAAATATAGAGAAAGATTAAAAGATATATTTATGAACGACAGCCATTCTTCGGAAGTTCATCCTTCTCAGCGACACTCTCCAAGTTCAGTGTATTATTGCCCGATGGAATGCGAAGGTGAAAAAGTGTACTTCACTCAAGGAAAAAGATGTCCGGTTTGCAATATGTTTCTGGTCCCTATTGAAGAGCGTGAAGATTATCGAAATAAGCCCGTAACCTACAGCAAAGGCAATCTTCCTGAAAGTTTCGAGGATAAAATTGGTGAGTTTTATTGCCCGATGTTCTGCGAACAGGACAAAACCTACTCAAGTGATGTAGGTTGCCCGGTTTGTCATATGCATCTTGAAGAGATTACGGAAGATTTACTCCAAAATAAATCTAAAAAACATTCGATCACAGATCATGGCAAACCTTCACAAGCGGGTAAATATTACTGCCCGATGTATTGTGAAGGAGATAAAGTCTACGACAGTAACGTAGGTTGTCCGGTTTGTGGGATGGATCTCGTTAAATATCCCGGAAAGGCAAAAAACAAAGAATATACCTGCCCTATGCATCCCGAAATCATGAGTGATAAGCCGGGAAATTGTTCTATTTGTGGGATGGATTTGGTTGCGACGGCTAATGTAGATTCCGAAGATGAAACATACACCATTCTCAAGCGGAAATTTATAATTGCTTTAGCCTTTACAATTCCCGTTTTTGTAATATCCATGGGCGGTATGTTTCTGGAGTTTTCAGCCATTCATTTATGGAAAGGTTATCTGGAACTGGCATTAACGTTACCCGTTCTATTTTTTGCAGGATGGTTCTTAATGAAACGTGGTTGGACGTCATTCCGAACTTGGAACTTAAATATGTTCAGCTTAATTACATTGGGAGTTGCTGCAGCATTCGTTTTTAGTATCATTGCCCTACTCTTTCCTGATATTTTTCCTCATGAAATGGCACATAACGGTCAAATACCTTTATATTTTGAGGCCGTTTGTGTGATCTTAACCTTGGTGATTTTAGGTCAGTTAATGGAAGCAGCTGCGCATAAGAAAACAGGGAAAGCAATCAAAGAATTGATGGATCTGGCACCGGATGTCGCAAATCTAGTGACTGATGGCAACGAGACTAAAGTTTCGGTAAGTGACATTAAAGTAGGAGATGTTCTTCGCGTAAAACCCGGCGAGAAAATCCCTGTTGACGGAGAAATTATTGGGGGAAATTCCAATATTGATGAAAGTATGGTCACTGGGGAGCCAGTTGCGGTGGAGAAAAGTAAAGGTGATCACGTAAGTTCCGGTACTATTAATGGAAATGGAAGTTTTCTGATGAAAACTGAAAAGATCGGTGAAGAAACTTTGTTGGCAAAGATCATTCAGATGGTTCATGAAGCCAGCAGAAGTCGAGCTCCTATCCAGACATTGGTAGATAAAGTAAGTAAAATTTTTGTTCCGACAGTGATTGTAATTTCTATACTCACTTTTTTTGGATGGTATTTTTTCGGCAATGAAAATCGATTAACGATGGCATTTCTTAATGCTGTTGCAGTGTTAATTGTGGCTTGTCCCTGCGCCTTGGGTTTAGCAACTCCTATGAGTTTAATGGTGGGGATTGGTAAAGGCGCTAGAAACGGAATTCTTATTAAGGATGCAAAGGCTTTGGAAGAAATGCGTAAAGTAAATATTCTGATTACCGATAAAACAGGAACGTTAACTGAAGGTAAACCTACGGTAGATGGAGTTTTCAGCGTGGAAGGACTCTCTAAAGATGAGGTTTTTAAATTGGCCGCATCATTAAACCAAAACTCTGAACATCCATTGGCAAATGCCATTACTTCTTTCTATCAAAAATCAAATTCGGATTTTTATAAAGTAGAGAACTTCGAAAATATTTCGGGAAAAGGAATTTCAGGAAACATAGCGTCTTCAAAGGTGTTGTTGGGAAATCAAGCTTTACTCGGTCAGTTTGAAGTTGAAGTACCACAATCGGTTCAAGAGGAAATCCTAAAGCATTTAAACGAAGCAAAAACTGTTTCTTTTTTAGCTCAAGATTCGAAATTATTAGGATACATAACTTTATCGGACCGAATTAAAAAATCCGCAGTTCAAACGGTTCAGCAACTTCAGAAATTAAACATCGAGGTTATAATGATTACTGGGGATAATGAAGCTACCGCGAAAGCCGTGGCAAATGAATTGGGAATCCACACCTATTTGGCAGGCAGACTACCTCAAGATAAACTTCAATACATTAAGGAACGTCAAAAAGAAGGAAACACTGTGGCGATGACGGGTGATGGTATAAACGATGCCCCGGCGTTGGCTCAGGCAAATGTTGGAATTGCAATGGGAACTGGTACAGATATCGCCATAGAAAGTGCAGACCTAACTTTACTAAAAGGTGATTTATCGGGGGTGGTGAAAGCCAAAAGGCTTAGCGAAAAACTTCTACAGAATATTAAACAGAACCTCTTCTTTGCATTCATTTACAACATTTTGGGAATTCCTCTGGCTGCCGGTGTTTTGTACTCTAGCTTTGGGATTCTTCTTAGTCCGATGATTGCGGCGGCGGCAATGAGTGTGAGTTCATTATCCGTAATTCTTAATTCTCTTCGGTTGAATCGTATAAATTTAAAGAAAGCATAATCGTTAAAGAGTTTTAAAATATCAGCTATAATAAAGGGGCGGCAATATATTTGCAGCCCTTTTTGTAAATAAAAAAATTAAATTATGTCACATTTATCGAATAAGAAAATTGCGGTTTTAGCCGCAGATGGCTATGAACAATCAGAATTAGAAAGCCCTGTAAAAGCTTTGAAAGATGCCGGTGCCACTATAGAAATTGTTTCTTTGAAAACCGGTGAAATTAAAGCAATGAAAGATCACGAATGGAGCAATTCTGTGAAAGTTGATCAAGTTGTAAAAGATGTCAAAGCTGAGAATTATGACGCACTTCTTCTGCCGGGTGGAGTTTTAAATCCTGATACCGTACGTGGCGATGAGGACGCCGTAACTTTCGTTAAAGACTTTTTTAGTGCTAATAAACCAGTGGCCGCAATTTGTCATGGCCCCCAAACCCTTATTTCAGCCGGAGTTGTGAATGGCAAAAAATTAACCTCATTTAATTCTGTTGCCGTAGATCTTAAAAACGCTGGCGCCAATTGGGTAGATGAGGAAGTGGTGACCGATGGTAATCTTACAACAAGCCGTAAACCAGACGATCTTCCTGCCTTCAACGAGCGAATCGTGCAGGAATTCGCAAAATAAATCTCACGATTATGAAAGAGCAAATTCCATCTCAAAAGAGCGGTGCAAAAACCGACGTCAGTTCTCATGTTGAATTTGATACTGAACAGGAAGCCATTGAGCACTTCGAGAAAGTAAAAAAACGCTTCTATGACATGAATTCCTGGGAACATTTTGCCGGAAAAGAGAAAGCTGAATTTTCTCTTAGAGACGGTGAGGGAAATTTACTGCTTGATAAACCACACGTGGGAAATTATTTCTGCATCAAAATGCCTGCCCTGCACAACAAAACCGGCGATGGTTATGATTGGGTGTGTATCGAACATGTGGAGGAAGAAACTAATGAGCATGATGCGTGCGCTTACATTCGGGTTCGTCCGTGTGCGAATCCTACAAAGCCAGACGATCATATTGCACACTTTTTCAATCCGGAAGCAACTTCCAATTTTTTAATAAAACGTGAAGGAAACAAAGTATTTGCCGAAGTTCACGGTAGAAATGAGACGCCCAATACTGACGATCTTGATCTAATTGAAAAAATGAGAAATGGCTTAGTTGCCACTGGCGGAATGTTAATTGCCAGCGAAATGCAGTGGAAAGCGCTCACCGAAGGTATTTTAAAGAAATGAGCAGAAAGATATCAATTGGTTGTTCTGGTTTTTCAAGTCGTGACTGGAAGGGATTTTTTTATCCTGAAGAGTTGCCCAACAAAGATCAACTCAATTTTTACTCTGAGCATTTTAATACTGTTGAAATCAACTCAACATTTTACCGAAGACCGCGTCTTCAAACAATAGAAAACTGGTACCAGCGAACTAATGCTGGTTTCAGTTTTTTTGTGAAAATCCCTAAAACAATAACTCATATCAAAAGACTTCAAGAGACGAGGTCTGAAACCTCTGATTTTTGCAATCATATCGTGAGCGGATTAAGAGATAAGCTAGCAGGTTTCCTTTTTCAAATGCCTCCAACTTACCGATTTTCTGAGGAAAATTTAGAAAGACTTATCAACACGGTCGATCCGGTTTTTTTAAATGTGGTGGAATTTCGACATGAGTCCTGGTGGGACAAAATTGTTTTTGAAAAGCTAAAGAATTCGAATATTATCTTCAGTGGGGTCAGTATTCCGAAAAATATTAGCGATGAGTTTCCTTGTCACCAGACTACTGCGTATTACCGCCTACATGGAAAACCAATAATGTTTAAATCTGAATATTCTGAAGTTGAACTGGAAAATTTAAAAGAGCAGATAAATTCTTGTGAGGCCGACGTGTATATTTATTTCAATAACACTTGGGGTACCGCTGCAATTAAGAATGCACTGTATTTAAAGAAACTTTTGAAAGTTTAGTTAGAATTTGCGTTCAATCACATAGTCTAACATCAGATGTAAAGACTGTCTAGCGTCAGAATCAGGAAACTCATTGAGGATGTCCTTTGCCTTTTGCTGATAATCTTTCATGACAGAGATCGCATAATCTAAACCACCTGAAGACTTCACGAAGGCAATTAATTCTTTCACCCGTTTCGTATCGTTATTGTATCGCTTAATAGTGTTGAAATAATAACGGTAATCTTTTTCACTCGCAGTTTTCAACGTATAGATAAGCGGAAGCGTCATCTTCTGCTCTTTAATGTCAATTCCGACAGGCTTCCCTATAATGTTGGAAGTTAAATAATCGAATAAATCATCTTTAATCTGAAACGCCATTCCGGCATAGGTCCCAAATTGCATCATCTTTTGGGCAGTGTCCTGGTCTGCGTTATTCGAAAGAACTCCAATTTCACAACATGCTGCAATTAAAGTAGCCGTTTTTTGACGAATAATTTCGTAGTAGACTTCCTCTGTAATATCAAGTTTACGAGCCTTTTCGAGCTGCAGAAGTTCGCCTTCAGACATTTCACGAATGGTCCTTGAGATAACGGCTAAAAGATCGAAATCTTTGTGATCGGTGGATAGCAAAACAGCTTTGGACAGTAAATAATCACCAACTAGTACCGCAATTTTATTCTTCCATAAAGCATTGATAGAAAAGAAATTTCTACGTTTAAAACTTTCATCGACAACATCATCATGCACTAAGGTCGCGGTGTGAATAAGCTCGATCATCGACGCACCACGGTAGGTTTTCTGATTAACATTGCCGACTAATTTTGCACAAAGAAACACAAACATGGGGCGCATCTGTTTCCCTTTTGTAGTAACGATGAAACGCGTTACCTTATCAAGCAGAGGAACGTTACTCTGCATGGATTCATAAAACTTTTGCTCGAAAAGTTTCATCTCTGCGCTGATCGGTTTCTTAATTTCTTCTACAGTACTGGCCACGGATATTGTATGTGCTGAATAAAATGATGACAAATATACTTAAAATTTAGGCAGTATTTTGCTTCAAACGCAAATACAAAGCCACTTTCAGCAGAATTATTTATTTGAAAACACGGTGCGGAATGTAATACAATGTAGGTTTCTTAGTACCCAATGGAGTAGTAAAACTTTCGCCAGAGATATAAACTCCCTGCTCATCCGCTTCAACCCCTTCAATCTGACTTAAAGAAAACGAAGAACCCAAATAATATCTTTTAGGTTCGGATTCGAAGAAAATACCTGGTTTCGTTTCATTAAAAATAGTCAGAAAAACCTCTGTGTTTTTGGTATATCCTACTAAGTAAAGTTTCTGATTGTGATAGGCAGCATCCGTCACCACATAACCAACATCGAAATATTCTTTCTTCTCTGCAGCCTGTAAATTATAGTTATCGGGATCAATTACGTAATGCGCAGTACCTTTTGAAACCCATTCTTTACTAAATAAATGAAGTTTTCCGTTCAAAAAAATCAATGCTTCAGCATCGTGATCGTTATTGATGTTTCTGCGGGAAAAATCTGTTTGTTCCGGATAATAAAACTTGATGGCCTTTACACTATCTGAAATTTTATTTCCGTGAAAAGGAATTTTATAAATCGCTAAATCTTTTCTATTACCTAAATTATTTCCGAAATCTGCTACATAAATGTTTGTTGAATCAGCGGTAATAGCTTCCCAATCTTTGTTTTCTAACTTTGTTGGAAAAATATTCTGGATTTTGCCGGATTTGTGATTGATTTGATAAATCTCTGCTGGGTTACCACCATCGTTTATGGTGTACATCGAATTTTGAAAAAAGGTAAGTCCGGAATTTTCGCTGATGGTATCAGACAGTTTAGCGACCTGGTATTTTTTAATTTTTAAAGTTTTCTGCTTTTGTGCACTAATAGTACTAATGGTGATTGATAAAATAAAAAGAAAAAAATATCTCATTTTAAGTTGTTTTGTTTGCTAATTGACCACATGCCGCATCAATGTCTCCTCCTCTACTTCTTCGGATTAGCACGGTGATACCAGCATTCTCCAGTTGACGTACGTAGTTTTCTTCCGCTTCTTTATTGCATTGGTCGTACTTTCCATCCCCGATTGGGTTGTACTGAATGAGATTTACTTTGGAGGGAACCTGTCTGCAGTATTTAATGAGAGCTTTGATGTCTTCATCTTTATCATTGATTTTTTTCCAGACACAATACTCGAACGTTACTGGATTGCCCGTTTTGTCATACCAATATTTAAGAGCATCCATAATATCGGTTAACGGGAATTTGTCTGAAAACGGCATAATTACATTTCGCTTTTCCTCAATAGCGGAATGCAGCGACAAAGCGAGTTTCACCCGCAGATTTTCGTCAGCCAGCATTTTAATCATCTTCGGAATTCCCGAGGTTGAAACGGTAATTCTGCGAGGCGACATCCCTAAACCTTCCGGCTCGGTTATTTTCTTAATGGCTTCTACAACATTTTTGTAGTTCATCATTGGCTCTCCCATTCCCATAAAAACAATGTTGGAAAGCGGTCGGTCGAAATACATTTTGCTTTGCTGATCTATCAATGCTACTTGGTCTACAATTTCAGCAACTTCCAAATTCCGCATTCTTTTAAGTCTTGCAGTAGCACAAAACTCACAGTTTAGAGAGCATCCCACCTGAGACGAAACACAAGCAGTGGTTCTGGTTTCCGTAGGTATTAAAACGGATTCCACCAACAAACCGTCGTGAAGTTTAACGCCATTTTTAATGGTACCGTCTGAAGACTTTTGAAGAAGATCGACCGAGATCGGATTAATGGTATACTCCAGTGCAATTTTCTCCCGCAACTCCTTAGAAAGGTTGGTCATCTCATCGATAGAATGCAGATTTTTACTCCAAAGCCAATCATAGACCTGCTTTGCACGGAAAGGCTTTTCACCAAGCGTGATAAAGTAGTTTTTTAATTCTTCAAGAGATAAGGTACGGATGTCTTTCAAAAGCATGGATTTTTCAGTCGGCAAAGATACAAAAATTAATACTGAACCTACTGAGTCTCAAGGTCAGCCTTGTCGGAAAAATGGTATAAAGATTCGCTGAATACTTTATAAAGTTTCTGAATTCATGAATATCGATTGCTAAAAATGAAAATGCACAACCGAAGTTGTGCATTTATATTTAGAAATTCCCTAATTACAGAATTAACATTGCGTCACCGTAAGAATAGAATTTATATTCATGTTTGATGGCTTCTTCATAAGCATGCATCACAAAATCTTTTCCTGCAAACGCTGCAATCATCATCAATAAAGTAGATTTTGGCGTGTGGAAGTTGGTAATCATGGCATTGGCAACACCAAATTCATGTGGTGGGAAGATAAATTTATTGGTCCAACCATGATACGGTCCAATTTTTTTGTTTGAAGAAACAGAAGTTTCCAAAGCACGCATTGTTGTAGTACCAACGGCACAAACTCTACGCTGCTCCGCTACTGCTTTGTTAATAATATCAGCATTTTTCTGGTCGATAATGGCTTCTTCAGACTCCATTTTATGCTTGCTTAAATCTTCAACTTCAATCGGATTAAAAGTTCCTAATCCTACGTGAAGGGTAACTTCTGCAAAATCAATTCCTTTAATTTCAAGTTTCTTCATCAAATGCTTAGAGAAGTGCAGACCTGCTGTTGGCGCAGCTACAGCTCCTTCATGTTTCGCGTAGATGGTTTGATAACGCTCTGCATCTTCCGGCTCAACAGAACGCTTGATGTATTTAGGAAGTGGTGTTTCTCCAAGCTCCTTTAATTTTGCACGGAATTCTTCATAAGAACCATCATACAAAAATCTCAATGTACGTCCACGAGAAGTTGTGTTGTCGATAACTTCTGCCACTAAAGACTCGTCCTCGGTGAAGAAAAGTTTGTTACCGATACGGATTTTTCTTGCTGGATCTACCAATACGTCCCATACTCTCGTTTCGCGGTCTAATTCACGAAGTAAGAAAACCTCAATTTTAGCTCCGGTCTTTTCCTTGTTTCCGTAAAGTCTAGCTGGAAAAACTTTAGTGTTGTTGAAGATAAAAAGATCGTGTTCGTCAAAATAATCAACAACGTCTTTAAATAATTTATGCTCAATGGTTTCGGTTTTACGGTTAAGAACCATTAGTTTTGCTTCGTCTCTGTGTTCTGAAGGGTGCTCTGCCAATAGTTCTTCCGGCAGGTGGAAATTGAAATCAGATGTTTTCATTTTTTAAATTACGGTTTAAAAATTATCCCGAAAATTCGGTCTGCAAAGATACGCTTTCAGAAAGGCTTTGTCAAGGCTATTGCCTATTAATTAAAGTTAAGGTGAACAAAGAGTTTAAAATAAAGTCTTAAGTAAACTCCATTTTTCTAACTTTTTTTCGAAAGGAATGGTGTGTAAAGGACTGGTAGATGGCATGACATGAATGTCTAAATCAACATCTTTTGGTAGGATTTTCTTGAGATTATTAAATGATTTCTGGCCGTTACAGAAGATTGATCTTATGGAAGAATGCTTTTCCAGAAGTTGCAGGATGTCGTTGGCTTCTTCATTTCTTATCGCCGAATCTAAACTTCCTTTCCGTTCGCATGTATCGATGACGTCCCATAAACCCAGTCCGTTTTCTAGTATCAGCTTAATTCGATCTTCGTAATGCAAAGAAAATTTTTGCTCAAAAATAGTATACATTAATATCCAAAACTGATTCTGAGGGTGTGCGTAATATTGTTGCATTTCTAGAGATTTCACCCCCGGAACCGACCCTAAAATGAGAACTTTAGCATTTTCTGCAATGATTGGCGGAAATGAAGATATTCTTTCAGACATTTTAAAATTCAAGGTATATAGAATGATTGGAATGATAAATGTAAGCTAAAATTTAAAATTCGTCAATTATGAAAAAGTTAACCTTCCTTACCGGAATGCTGCTTATGTTGATGGTGAGCAGCTGTCGTGATATTGTGAATACTGTTTTGGACGCGCTTCCACCTTTCGATGTGCCCTATTCCACGAATATAACGGTGCCTTTTGTAGGTGTGAGTACGACATCCTATACCCGGACTCCTGAGATACCCATGAATATTGATCTAGATGCCAAGATTAAAGAGAACAATCCAAATTACTCTATTAACAACCTAAAATCGGTTAAGCTTAACACCTTAACCTTCACTTGGATAAGTGCGGTAGCAGATACTAAACTGAACGTGATTAAAAATGCAAGGCTTTATATAAAGACACCCAATATGGATGAGAAACTTATTGCTACTGCTTATGATAATACCAATCCCGATACGATTACATTCACGATTTTAGATGAAGAGCTTTTAAATTACTTTAAAACCACTCAGAATTCTTTGATTATGGAAGTGATGGCATCCTCACCAAATGCCGATCAAATAAATATGAAGATTAATTCAGGATTCAAAATTAAAGTCCAGTTATAAAAAAATGGTTTCCAAAAATTGGAAACCATTATCGTTTATAGAGTTTCTTTCAGCCAGCCAAAAAATTCACGTTGCCAAACAAGTGCGTTTTGAGGTTTAAGAACCCAGTGGTTTTCATCAGGGAAATAAAGGAATTTTGCCTTTACGCCATGAAGTTTTGCAGATTGAAAAGCTTGTTGGCCTTGTTCATAAGGTACACGGTAATCTTTTCCTCCCTGAATTATCATAATCGGAGTATTCCATTTGCTGATATAGTTGCTTGGGTTGAACTCAGTATAAGATTTTGGAAGCGGTGTTTCGAATGGAGACCCCAGATCCCAGTTGGCAAAAAATAATTCTTCAGTAGTTAAAGCCCACGATTTCATATCAAATAATCCGTTGTGTGCAATAAATGTTTTAAAACGATTCTCATGAATCCCTGCCAGCATATACACACTGTATCCCCCATAGCTAGCTCCTACAGCACCAATTCTATCGCTGTCCACAAAAGGCAGTGTTTTCGCATAATCTGTAGCGGATAGATAATCATCCATTACCTGTCCGCCCCAATCTTTGGAAATTTGCTCATTCCATTCTGTTCCCCATCCAGGCATTCCTCGGCGATTTGGGGCAATGATTACATAGCCGTTGGCAGCCATCAAAGAAAAATTCCAACGGGTGCTGAAGGTTTGTGTCAACGCAGATTGTGGACCTCCCTGGCAATATAGAAGCGCCGGATATTTTTTGCTAGGATCGAAGTTTGGTGGATAAATAAACCACACGCCCATTTCCTTTCCGTCCGTAGTTTTAACCATTTTCAACTCGGTTTTCGATGGGGAAATATTGGCATAAGCTTCTGCATTGACATCCGTTACTTGCTTCATTTCTCCATTTTTAAGATTAACGGAAAATAATTCAGCACTGTGATTCATATCGGTACGGCTTACCAAAAGTTGATTTTTTCCTTCGGCAAATATTTCTGCAACGTCAAAATCTCCCCTTGTAACCTGTTGAATTTTTTTGCTTTTAGGATTAAGGCTGAAAAGCTGTTTAGTACCACGATATGCCGTTGTAAAATAAATGTTTTTAGAATCTTTAGTCCAAAATACATCACCTACAACGCTTTCATCCCAATTCTGGGTTAAGTTTTGGACGTTCTTTGTCTCCCAGTCCATTACTTTAATATTGTTTTTGTCCGCTTCATAACCATCACGAGCCATAGACAGATATAATAACTGTTTTCCATCTGGAGAAAACTTCGGTGCTACGTCATATCCCTTATTAGAAGTCGTAAGATTTACAGTAGTTCCGGTAGCTAGATTATAGGCGAAAATATCAGTGTTGGTTGACTTTGCGTATTCAGAACCGCTGAAGGGTTTCGTAACATAAAGCAATTCTGTAGAATCTGGACTCCAGACAAAGTCTTCTGAGCCTCCAAACGGTCGTTGTGGTGAGTCCCACGCCTTCCCTTCCAACAAATCTTTTGCTTGCTCGGCAGATTGGTTAATATTTACTATAAATACATGATTGTATTTACCTTCGTTAAAATAATCCCAATGACGGTGATTAAGATCGGTGTAAATATGCGCAGAACTGTTCGGGGTATCTTCATATTTTTCTTTTGCCATTACTTTTTCGATCATCACTTCGCGGCTGAAAGCTATTTTTTTGCCATCAGGGGAAATGATAATGTTGTCAGCATCCGGTAAAGTGTAAAAATCGGTCCAGGTTTTACCTGCATCTTTTGAAACGACAATTTGATCTCCTTCCTTAGCATATAAACCATTTTTATCCCATTGGATGATTGATTTTTTGCCTAAATCTAACGCAGTAGCTTCTGCGGAACCAACATTGAGAAAGAAGTTGGTTTTATTGGTTTTTTCAGTAAATAAATCAGTTTTTCCAATGGAGTAAATGAGACTGCTATGATCGGGTGATACGGCACTTATTCCGATTTTATTTAACGTCCACATAATTTCGGGTGTCATCACCTGTTGTGCATTCATAAGAAATGGTGCTGCCAGCGCAGCCAAAGTGGTTTTTATTTTCATAAAGAACAATTTTATTATTGCAGAAACTGCCTTCAACAAAGATAGAAAAATGTGTTTGCTTGTAAATAGAGGAAAGCCAACAAAAAAAGTCTTCATAAAAAATGAAGACTTCAAAATTGTTAATATTGCCGTTTTAATCGGCTGAAGTAAATATATTACTTAATAACGAGGTAATTAATGATAGCGCAATACTAAAGATAAACGCCCACCAGAAACCATCGATTGTCATTCCGTCAATAAAATAATCAGCAATGAGAACTACGATTGCGTTAATAACTAACGAAAATAATCCCAATGTGATAATTGTTAGCGGTAAGCCAAGAATTTTTAAAATGGGTGCAACGATTAGGTTAAGTACCCCTAAAACGATTGCAAAAACCAGTGCGGTTCCGAAATCATCAATGTGTACCCCAGAGAAAATCTTTGTTAGAAAAAAAGCTACAATCGCAGTGACTAGAAGTCGGATAATAATGTTCATAGTTTATAATTTAAAGTTTAGCTAATATATCGTTGCTTGTTTTTTTGAAAGTCATGGTTTTGCCTATCCACTTATACTTCCAATATCCACGGACCTTCATAATTCCGTTAGATACTATTTGTGCAGAAGAATCCCAAAATCTTCCTGTTGTTGCATCATATATTTTTCCCTGTTCCCAAGTTTTAGTTTTAGTGTTGTAATGCAGTCCATGAAGAATTTCCATTCCAATTACCTTACGGTGTCTTAAAGCGGGATTAGGATTTTCTGTATCGTATCTCTTATGCATCGGAAGTCCACTGCCTAAAGATTCATCAAACCAAATGACCTTGGCTTTGTATTCATTATTCTTCTTATAAACTTCAACGGCTACACTGTGGTCTGTAGCCAACCACTTTCCTAATACCAAATCTGCTTTTCCCTGTGCACTCAACTTGATAAATAGGAAGCACATCACTAAAATAATATTTTTTGCTAACATAAATCTTCTTATACAAGTAATTTGCCAAGTTGATAACTAAATACTTTGTTTTCCTTATTATTAGCTGCTTCACACGCAATTTTGTTTTCAAGTTTGCGCTTTTTTCTATATCTTCATCCGCAAAAACTATTTTAAATGAAGAATTATGCAAAAGTTTGGATGATTTCTACTGTTTTCGCAGCAGGATTGCAGGCCCAAACCAATGATGCCATGGTGAAGTCCATTATGGATGAAACGTACAACAACTCACAATTAGAGCAACTCGCTTATGAACTTCTTGATGGCATTGGACCTCGTCTTGTAGGGAGTCCAAAGATGCAACAGGCTCACGATTGGGCGGTGAAGCGTTTTGCAAATTGGGGAATCGATGCTAAAAACGAACAGTGGGGAGAATGGAAATCTTGGGAAAGAGGTACCACGACAATCGAGATGACTACACCTTATTCTAAATCTATTGAAGGAATGCAGTTGGCGTTTAGTCCTTCTACTTCTTCCAAAGGAATTACAGCGGAAGTGGTGAAGTTACCAATGTTTACGAGTGCAGCCGAATTCAATGCTTGGCTACCAAGTGTTAAAGGAAAATTGGTAATGGTTTCTCAATACCAACCTTCCGGACGTCCTGAGTACAACTGGAAAGAATTTGCAACGCCACAATCATTCGAGAAAATGCAGAAGGAGTCTAAAGAAGCTTCTGAAGCTTGGATGAACTCTATCAAAGCAACAGGCGAAAATAGCCGTACCCTAAATGCGAAACTAGAAGCAGCAGGTGCTGCGGGTATCCTTTCATCAAATTGGTCAAGAGGTTTCGGGGTTAACAAAATTTTCTCTGCCGGAACAAAAAAAATCCCTGTTGTGGACATCGCTTTGGAGGATTACGGACAATTATACAGAATGCTTCAGCATGGTACTACACCAAAGGTAAAAATTGTAGCCAACTCTAAAGACCGAGGTATGGCTCCAACATTTAATACCATCGCAACAATTCCAGGTACTGAAAAGTCTGATGAATATGTAATTCTTTCTGCTCACTTCGATTCATGGGACGGAGGTACTGGTGCAACCGATAACGGAACGGGAACCATTACAATGATGGAAGTAGCGAGAATCCTGAAAAAGTTATATCCAAATCCAAAACGTACCATCGTGGTTGGACTATGGGGAAGTGAAGAGCAAGGTCTGAACGGTTCTAGAGCCTATGTATCTGCTAATAAAGATAAAATGCCAAAAGTACAGGCACTTTTCAACCAAGATAATGGAACTGGGAGAATCGCTAATATTAGCGGGCAAGGCTTTTTACATTCTTATGATTATTTAGGTAGATGGTTAAGAGCAGTGCCTAATGAACTGACAAAAGATATTGAAACTTCTTTCCCTGGAACTCCAGGCGGTGGAGGATCGGATCATGCATCATTTGTGGCTGCTGGAGTACCGGCATTTATGTTGAGTTCTCTTAACTGGAGCTATGGAAACTATACTTGGCATACCAACCGTGATACTTATGACAAAATTGTATTCGATGATGTGAAGAGTAATGTTGCAACTATCGCCATCTTAACTTATATGGCAAGTGAAGATCCTGAAAAAGCTTCCACTGAAAGAATTAAATTAGGTACAAACCCACGTACCGGTGAACCGGCAAAATGGCCTGAGGTAAGAGAGCCAAACAGAAAAGGTGGACTTGACTAATCAAAAGCACTACTATAAATAAGACGTTCAGCAAACCGCTGAACGTTTTTTTTATTCCTCTAGCTCAATCCAAACCGGAACATGGTCACTGGTTTTTTCCCAGCCTCGCACCTCTTTGTCAACTGCTGCATTCTTTAGAAGTGGTACAACTTCTTCCGAAAGTAAAAAATGATCAATCCTTAAGCCGGCATCTCTTTGATAGGCATTTCGAAAATAATCATAAAAAGTATAAATCGTTTCCTCTGGATAAAGAGATCTCAAAGCATCGGTCCAACCCTGATCCAAAAGACTTTGAAAAGCATCCCGAACTTCCGGCAAAAATAAGGCATCCTTAGCAAACTTTTCAGGTTTGTAGACGTCCTTTTCAGTAGGCATGACATTAAAGTCACCGGCTAATATTACTTTTTTACCCGAGGTAATCAACATTTCCGCATGCGCATCTAATCTTTCCAACCAACTCATTTTATAATCGAATTTTGGTCCGGGGGTTGGGTTGCCGTTAGGTACGTAAAGACAAGCTATAATGAGGTCATTAATTTTAACTTCAAGATAACGACTGGCTTCATCTTTTTCATCTTCAGGTAATCGATTGCGCGAAATGACGGGTTCACCAATCTTAGAAAGTATGGCTACCCCATTCCAGCTCTTTTGTCCACGCCATACTGCATCATATCCTATTTCTTTAATTGATTCAAAAGGAAATTTATCTTGTGGTGCTTTTAATTCCTGTAAACAAACAATGTCTGGTTGCGATTCATTTAACCACCGTAAAAGAACCGGCAGTCTCCCATTAATTCCATTAACATTATAGGTTGCGATTTTCATAAAGACGAATTTTTCAAATTTAGATGACTAATTCCTTTGGACGAATTTTTGATGTGGCTTCCAAAACATCATATATGAGAGCAATTTGGAACGGCGCTATCGGTTTTGGACTTGTAAATATCCCTATCAAACTGTATTCCGCAACCGGGGAAAGCAATCTTGATTTGGATATGCTAGATAAGAATGACTTGTCGAATATCAATTTTAAAAGAGTAAACTCAAGCACAGGTAAGGAAGTGAAATGGGAAAATATTGTTAAAGGTTATAAACTCGAAGATCGTTACGTAGTACTAACTGCTGAAGATTTCGAACAGGTAAATCCTGAAAAATCTAAAATACTCAACATTCAGCAGTTTGTCGATATCAATGAGATCGACAGTGTTTATTTTGAGACTTCCTATTTTCTGGAACCTCAGAAAAATGGTGAAGAAGCGTATAAATTGTTACTCAATGCCATGATCAAAACTCAAATGGCAGGCATAGGCACCTTCATTTTGCGTGAAAAAGAAATATTATGCCTTGTTCGTCCATACGATGATAAAATTCTTATTGTTAATCGAATGCGTTATCCGGAAGAAATTAGAAGTTTTGAAGAGCTAAAAGTTCCGACAGCTAAGAAACCTAAAGCGGAAGAACTTGAAATGGCAGAATCGTTGATTAAGCAGCGCGCGACGAAGTTCGACCCTAAAAAATTCAAGAATACTTACAATGATGATTTAATGAAGATCATTGAAGCGAAGTCCAAAGGAAAAACTAAAAAAATTGTTACCAAAGAAGAAAAATCTGCAAAAGCAACTGATTTGATGGCTCAGTTAAAAGCCAGCCTTGATGCCGGAAAATCGAAAGCAGGATAAAAATTATTCTTATGCCTTTAGAAGAATACAATAAAAAAAGGGATTTTACCCAAACCGCTGAACCTGAAGGTAAGACAAAGAAAACTTCGGGCAAATTGAAATTTGTCGTACAACGGCATGCAGCATCTAGACTTCACTACGACTTCCGTTTAGAGATGGATGGAGTCCTGAAAAGTTGGGCTGTCCCGAAAGGACCGTCGTTAAATCCTGCAGATAAGCGTTTGGCTATGATGGTAGAAAATCATCCTTTTTCCTACAGAACATTTGAAGGCACTATTCCGGCAGGAAATTACGGCGCTGGCGAAGTTGAAATCTGGGACGAAGGTACTTACGAACCTATGGAAAAGGTAAAAGGCAAGTCAGATGATACCTTGATGCAGGAAGAATTAAAAAGTGAATCTTTAAAAATCGTCCTCCACGGAAAAAAATTGAAAGGCGAATTTGCACTGGTAAAAATTAAGAACTCAAAAGATGGTAACGCATGGTTGTTGATTAAGCATAAAGACAAATTCTCGACCGACCATTATGATGCAGAAGAAAATACTGATGAAAACTCTAAAGTAACGGCTTATTTGGAGTCGAAAAAAAAAAGTAAATCCCAAAAAACAGCGCCCCAGAACATAAAAACTTACACCAATCATGCCCCTGCTTTAAGCGGAGCGAAAAAACTTACCAAATACATTAAGCCCATGTTATGTGGTACAAGAGATCAGCCTTTCAGTTCACCGGATTGGGCATTTGAAATTAAATGGGATGGTTATCGTGCCATAGCTGATCTTCGGAATGAGATTCAACTTTACTCTCGCAACGGAATTTCTTATTCCGAGAAATTTAAAAAAGTAGCCAATTCGCTCAAATTACAACATCATGAGATGATTTTGGATGGCGAATTAGTAGCTTATGATCACGAGGGAAAACCCAATTTTCAATGGTTGCAGCAGATTGGTGACAAACCTAACCTTAATATAATTTTCCAGGTTTTCGATCTGCTTTGGCTTAATGGGCATTCCACGGAAGAGTTAACACTACTGCAACGTAAAGAATTGCTCAAGGACGCTCTGGTAGAAACAGATTATGTGAAGTATCACGATCATGTTCTCGAAAATGGAGATAAATTCTTTAAGCTTGTAGAAGAAATGGGTCTTGAAGGAATGATCGCCAAGAAAACAGACTCAACCTACCAACGGGGAACGCGAAATGGTGACTGGCTAAAGATTAAAAGTCAGAAAACAGAAGAAGTCATTATCTGCGGATTTACTGCACCGAAAGGTTCGCGGAAAAAGTTCGGATCTTTAATTCTTGGAAGATATGATGAGGGTAAACTGATTTTCTGCGGACATACCGGTACCGGATTTTCAGATAAGAAACTGACCGAACTTCACGCTCGAATGGAACCGTTAATTGTCACAAAGTCGCCTTTCGACGAAGTTCCTAAGACCAATGATAAAGCAACTTGGCTTAACCCCGAACTTATCGCTGAAATTAAGTTTACCGAGTTAACTTCAGATCATATTTTCAGACATCCCGTATTTCTACGATTGCGGGAAGATCTCAAAGCCAAAGATTTAGATTTTGCGAAAGATTTCAATCCTGAGATTCCACCCACAACACCTGTAAAAAAAAGCGCTATGAAAAAAGAGAACCAAAAAGTGACTAAAATCGGAAAGCAGGAAGTTAAGCTCACCAATCAAAACAAGATATATTTCCCTAAAGATGAGGTTACAAAAGGCGATCTGGTGGCATACTATCAAAGTGTTGCGAAATACATTCTGCCACACATCAAGGACCGTCCACAATCCATGAATCGGTTCCCTAATGGGATTGAAGGGATGAGTTTTTACCAGAAAGATGCTTCTGATGAAACCCCAAGTTGGGTGCAAACTCATGAAGTTCATTCTGAATCTAACGATAAAAATATCAATTACATTATTTGTAATGATAAAGCGACCATGGCTTATCTGAATAATCTCGGATGCATTGAATTCAATGTTTGGACAAGCCGTATAAAGTTCATTGATAAGCCGGATTATTTAGTGCTGGACCTCGATCCTTCCGACAATAATACTTTCGATGAGGTTATAGAGACCGCCTTAATGGTAAAAAAAATAGCAGATAAAGCGAAGATAGATGCGTATTGTAAAACTTCAGGCAGTTCCGGACTACACATTTATTTTCCGGCAGGTGCGAAATATACTTTTGATCAGATTAAAGATTTTGCGCATATCATGATGCAAATGGTTCAGCAAGAACTTCCTGAAATAACCACCCTGGAACGTGCCTTGCAAAAAAGGGATAAAAATAAAATTTACCTCGATTATTTACAGAACCGCAGGGGGCAAACTTTAGCTTCCGTGTATAGTTTAAGACCGAAAAAAGGAGCACCGGTTTCCATGCCATTAGAGTGGAAAGAAGTTAAAGCCGGATTGAAACCTACCGATTTTAATATTGAAAATGCGTTGGAAAGAATTGAAAAGAAGGGAGATTTATACAAACCAACCTTGGGAAAAGGCTTTGATATGTTGAAAGCAATTGAAAATCTTGGGGCGTAACTCTAAGTAATTACGGTAATCTGTCTTTTGGAAGCATTTTTGATAGGCATTTCGTATGAGAGAACAGAATTACAAAAATCACCGTAAGTATTACGCACCGCATCATTTCGTTTTTATGCCCTTAACCTTCATTTTATTGGGTTTTGGCATTTGGCAGGCGACAAAAAGTGAGAACTCTTTGGTGTGGATTCTTTTCTCCGTTTGCGTTTTTCTCATCCTTTATCTTGGGACAATGCTGCGACAACATTATGCACTTGGTAACCAAAACAGAATTATTAGGTTAGAATTTCGCCAACGTTATTTCGAAATCTTCGGTAAAAGTGCTGATGAAGTTCTGAAACATCTTACGTTCGATCAAATTGCAGCACTGCGATTTGCTTATGATGACGAATTTAAAACTCTTCTAAACCGAGCTATTACGGAAAAAGCTTCCGATGATAAATTGAAGCGGTCAATAACCAATTGGAAACCCGATCATCACCGCGTATAATTAATCAAACATTAAAAAAATATTATTATGAAAAAGTTTACATTACTCAGTCTGTTCGTTTTTGCAATGATGACCTTAACCGGTTGCGATGCTATTGGTGCTATCTTTGAAGCAGGGATGTGGTGGGGAATTATCCTTGTTGTAGGAGTTATGGGATTAATTCTGTGGTTATTTACAAGAGGTAGAAAATAATTTCCCGGATTATGCAGAAAGAAGGTACAAAACAAATTAGACCAAAGCAGTCCCAACCAAAACCGGGATTGGAGCAAAAGATGACTCCAAATCCTGATAGTACACCGCAGCAGCCCGGGAAAAAGCTCGAGAACAAAGTGGCGATTATTACGGGTGGTGACAGTGGCATTGGCAAAGCAACAGCGCTACTTTTTGCTACGCACGGGGCAGATATCGTCGTTTCCTATTTAAGTGAAACAGATGATGCGAAAAAGACCAAAAAAGAAATCGAAGATTTAGGACAGAAATGTCTACTCATCAAAGGTGATATCGGAAAAGAAAACCAATGCAAAAAAATCATTCAGAAAACCATTGAAAAATATGGCAAGATTGATGTTTTGGTAAATAACGCGGGAATCCATTGGGAACAAAAAGATCTTAAGGATATCACTACGGAGCAGATGTTAAATACCTTTAATGCAAATTTCTTCTCAGTATTTTGGCTTACAAAATATGCAATAAAATACCTAAAGAAAGGAAGTTCAATCATTAACACAACGTCCGTTACAGCTTATCGCGGCAGTGACCATTTAATTGATTATGCCTCAACTAAAGGAGCTATTTTATCTTTTACCAGAAGTTTATCCGCTAATCTTGCAGAAAAGAATATTCGCGTAAACGCAGTTGCTCCCGGACCCATTTGGACTCCCCTTATTGCCTCCACCCTCTCCCCCAAAAAAGTAGCGGAATTTGGGAGTGACACTCCATTAAAACGAGCCGGGCAACCCAACGAAGTGGCAACGTGTTTCTTATTTCTCGCAAGCGATGATTCTTCTTACATGACAGGTCAAGTTCTCCATCCAAATGGTGGTGAGATTATCGGTTGCTAATCATTAAAATTATGGCAACAACTGTTGAAACTGATCCGCTACTGAAACTTTCGCCCGCGAAGATCGTAAAGATAATGAAAGATCCTGTAAAATCTGCACGCGCCGTAAGTTTGGTGTACACTACTGACAGCAGTATGTCTGGAATCATCCGCAGGAAATGGGGCAAGAAGTTTCACTATTTTAATGGAGATGAACGGATTAAAGATCCGGATGAAATTAAGAGAATTAATCAACTGGCAATTCCACCTGCCTGGGAAAACGTATGGATATGCAGTCTACAAAACGGACATCTTCAAGCAACGGGAATCGATGCCAAAAAAAGGAAACAGTACCGGTATCATCCTCTCTGGAATGCGCTGAGAAATCACACCAAGTTTTACCGAATGCTTCAGTTTGGATATGCTTTACCAAAAATGAGACTGCAATTGGAGAAAGATTTATCCATTAAAGGATTAGATAAAAGAAAGGTTTTGGCTGTGGTGGTTAGTTTAATGGAAAGAACCAACATCCGGATTGGTAATAGCGTCTACGAAAAACTCTATGGCTCATTCGGCTTAACGACCTTGAAAGATAAGCATGTAGAAATTTCTGGTCAGAAGATTAATTTTTCCTTTAAAGGAAAGAAAGGAATATACCATGATATCGATCTTAAGAATCGAAAACTGGCGCGCGCCGTCCAAAACTGCAAAGATATCCCGGGGAAAGAATTGTTTCAGTACTACGATGATGAGGGCAAACGACATCCTATCGACTCAGGAATGGTGAATGAGTACATCAAAGAAATCAGCGGAGAAGATTTTACCGCGAAAGATTTCAGAACATGGTCCGGTACCGTCAATGCTTTGATTGCATTCAAAGAGATTGGCGAAGCAGAAAATGACTCCAAATACAAGTCGAAAGTTAAAGAAGCCTTGGAAAAAGTAGCAGAAAATCTAGGAAATACCCCCACGGTTTGCCGTAAATATTATGTGCATCCCTTAGTAATTAATTTGTATGAAAATAATTCCATTAAAAAATACCTGGATGAACTTGATGAGCTTGAAGTTGATGATGGCAAATCGGGTTTAACTAAGGAAGAAAAAGTAGTCATGAAGATTTTGGAAAACGAAAAATTGAACCAATAACATTTTAAAAATATCATTATGAAAATAGTACATCAGGAAAACGAAATTACGCTATTGCGATTAGGTCCGGCACGTTCGGAAGCAGAAGTTGTTAAAAGAGAATTATTTTTTGAAATCCAAGGAAGAGAATATTCTTGCGAAGTCCTACTCGGTCCTAACGCTACTGGTGAGGATTATGAGAATCCTGCCAATTTCTATCAAATGAATAAAGAAATGGTCGATGCTGCCTTAACCAAATTTTTGTCGCAAACCCATCTCTACGGCAACTATGATGGAGGCACTAATATTTCTGAGTAAAAATCAATTAATTTCCTAAATCATTAGCGATGAAAAAGAATAAAACTCTCCCAAAACGGCTGGACGGAAAAACAATAGTTATTACGGGTGCAAGCAGCGGTGTTGGCCGTGCAGCCGCGGAAGCTTTTGCTCAAGAAGGCTGTAATGTAGTCCTTGCAGCGAGAGGTAAAGATGCTCTTGAGGAAACTGCCAGAAAATGCCGAGAACTGGGAGCTGTTGCTTTAGCTGTTCCGACCGATGTTTCGAAAGCTGAAGAGGTACAAAATCTTGCACAGCAAGCTTTGCAATTTAATGGCAGAATCGATATTTGGCTGAATAACGCTGGCGTTTTAGGAACTGGTGTTTTGGAAGAAATGCCCATTGAGATCGTCGACCAGATTATTAAAACCAATCTTTTAGGATATCTGCATGGAGCTCACACCGTAATGCCGATTTTCAAAAGACAGCAATATGGAGTTTTATTAAATAATATTTCTATTGGAGGCTGGTTGCCCGCCCCGTACGGCACAGCTTATAGTGCCTCAAAATATGGGTTGCGCGGCATGGTAGAAACGCTGCAGGGTGAAGTTTCGGATCAACCTGATATTCATGTTTGTGCGTTGTATCCGGGCATCCAGCGGTCTACTGGAAATATGCATGCTGCCAAATTTTCTAATTTCGGTACAAAGATTCCGCCTATATCATTCGATCCGCGCGAACTCGCTCAAACAATGGTTGAAACAGCATTAAAACCGCAAAAGGAAGTTTATCCTGATTGGTCCTCAGTGGTATTTAAAACATTGTATCAGTTATTTCCTAAACTCATCGTTAATACCGCCTCGGCGGGAGTTCGGATGATGATGAAAACGAGCTCTCAACCACCAATGGAAGGCAACGTCCTCGCACCTATTGAACCTCATCGAATTTATGGTGAAACGATGCTTCCGGCACCCGTTCAAAAATCAAGTATACTACTGGTTGCAGGTCTAGGTGCAGCAGCAACATTTTTACTTATGCAAGGTTTAAAAACTGATTCAAATTCATAAAAAAGACAGCACTAAGGCTGTCTTTTCCATTTCACTTTTTTAATTCAATGAGGAAGTTTCTCGCGGAAGTAGCCGTACACCCAGGTTCCGGCAATTGCGCTGAGTAATGTAACTAAGACGACCGTTGCCCCAGTACCGATCTGCGCAAATAGAGGTCCCGGACACGCACCTGTTAATGCCCAACCAAATCCGAAAATTAAACCTCCGTAAATTTGACCTTTATTAAATTTCTTATCATGAAAGACGATTTCTTCACCATAAATTGTTTTTATTTTGAATTTTTTAATGAGAAATACGGAAATCATCGCGACAACTACAGCGCTTCCTATGATTCCATACATATGAAAGGATTGTAAGCGAAACATCTCTTGAATTCTAAACCAACTGATTACTTCCGCTTTAATAAATACAATACCGAACAGCATCCCAACAATAAGGTATTTGAGATTATGATACCATTTGTGTTGCAATTCACTTTCATTCACACAAATGCTGTCGAGTGAACGTTTCTCTAAATCTTTATTCTGTATATTATCTTGCATAATTTTATTTTAAAGTGAAAGAATAATTGGCAATAGTACGTTGGCCATAAAAAAACCTCCAATCATAAAACAAATGGTTGCTATAAGGCTAGGCCATTGTAAATTGGCAATTCCCATAATGGAATGTCCGCTGGTACAACCACCGGCGTAACGCGTCCCGAAACCAACGAAAAATCCGCCACCGACCATCAACAGAAGTCCGCGTAGTGTAAACAGGGACTCCCAGTTCATTAAATCCACAGGGACCTGGTTTTCGTAATTGGTAATGCCGTAGGCAGCCAACTCTGTTGCGAGGTTAGGATGAACTTCAATCGGCTGCGAATTTTGCGTCATCATCATTAAAACTCCACCCAACAGAATTCCGGAAACAAAAAATAAATTCCAAACTTCTTTCTTCCAATTATACTTAAAAAACGGAATATTTGCTGGCAGACAAGATGCGCAGATATGTCGTAAGGAAGAAGAGATTCCAAATGATTTGTTGCCAAGAATCAATAATGCAGGTACCGTAAGTCCTATTAATGGTCCAGCAATATACCAGGGCCAAGGCTCGGTTAAAAATTTGATCATATTTTATTTTATTTTTTTTGAACTTTATCTTAAAAACAATGAGAAGCAAGAGCAAATTTATTGAAATGTTCGTCGAATTTGCTCCTGCTCTATTGGATTAGTGTATTTGTTAGATTGTGCTTAGGTCCAATGTAACTTCTGTTTTCATTGAATTGGTTACTAAGCAAGCAGACTTACTTTTTTCCAACACCTTAATGGCCTTCTCGCGGTCCTCTTGGGGATTCGTTAAAATAACTTGCGGGGTAATGGTTGCCTTGCTAATTTGAAATTTACCTTCTACAAGCTCCAAAGTACAGATGGTGTTGCACTCAAAAGATTCAAATTCTAGCTTAAAATTTTCTGCTATAGCAAGAAAAGTCGCCATGTAGCAACTGCTGATCGCAGCGGCAAAAAGATGTTCCGGTGACCAAATCCCGGGCATCCCATTTGGAAATTCTGGTGGAGTTGCACAAGCGATAGTTTCTGGTAGAATCGTAGAACTTAAAATACCTTTTCGGTCATTTTCCCATTTTGCTTTTACGTCGTAGAAATGTTGTTGAGACATGATAGATGTTTTTTGATATTATTTGAAAATAGTTTCTTGAAGTATAATATAAACCCCCATTGTGAGAACAAAATATCCAAAGACAGGTTTTAGTTTTTTGCTATCTATTTTTTTAGAAAGAAAGCTTCCCAGGACCACGCCCATCATTGCCAGTCCAAAAATTTTGGCTAGTAGTAGCCAGTCTGTTTCGTAGTGCGCAACTGAAGCAGTAAAGCCGATTAACGCATTCACAGAGATAATGACCAATGAGGTTCCGATTGCTTTTTTAATCTCTAACCCCAGCATATTGACGAGAGCTGGAATTATTAAGAATCCGCCGCCCGCGCCAATCAGTCCGGTAATTAATCCCACTAATGATCCGTTAAGGACTAATACCCCAATTTTTAATGTTAGATTTTCTTTGGGAAAGCAGTCTTCCCCTACACATTTTTTAATCATACTATAAGCAGCAAAAATCATAAGAACTGCAAATAGCATCATTAAGAAAAGATCTTTCGTTATTTCAAAATTTTCAGATTTGAAGATAATTTCAGGCAATGCGGGAACAAGATATGTTCTGGTTAAAAGAACTACACATATTGATGGCAGACCAAAGTAGATTGCCACTTTATCGTTGACTAAGCCCTTTTTAAGGTAAGAATAGGAACCAACAGCGCTCGTTAGCCCAACGATAAATAAAGAATAAAAAGTAGCAGTACTAGCCGCAGTTCCAAATAGATATACCAATACAGGAACAGTAAGAATACTGCCTCCTCCACCGATAAGACCTAATGAAACTCCGATTAAAATTGCAGCGAGATATCCTAAAACTTCCATTCTTCGTGATTTAATGCTGCAAAAATGCGCCAACCAACGAAGATGTACAGTTACTTAGGTTACATAAGCTCAATTTTGTTTCGCCCGAGTTTTAGAGCACCCGCCTCCTCGAGTTGTTTTAGAAGCCTTGAAACGACAACTCTGGCAGTACCCAGTTCATTAGCCAACTGTTCATGAGTGATTTGAAGTAATTTGTTACCGGTAAGTTCAACTTTTTTATGGAGTAAGGTGAGTAGACGCTCATCTACTTTTTTAAAAGCAATGGCATTCACGATTTCAAGAAGTTCCTCAAAGCGTTTATGATACAATCGGAAGATATAATCCAACCATTCGGGATGTTCCTTTATGAAAAGTGAAACTTTATCAACCGGTAAAAAGAAAATTTCAGCATCCTCTTCTACCTCTGCTTTCACCTTACTGGTTTCGGAATGTAAGCCTCCCAGAAAAGACATTATACAACTTTCTCCCGCCTTTATATAATATAAAAGAATTTCTCGCCCGTCTTCCTCTGTGCGCATTACTTTCAAAGTGCCGCGCATCACTATTGGGATTGCCTTGATTGAAGCATTTTCATCCAATATAATATCTCCTGCAGCATAATTTTTTACCTGACTGTACTGTTGAAGCTTATTTACAAGTTCAGGTGATGTTCTGAACTCGTTAATTTGAGCAAATCCTTCCATTGAATAAAGATACAATAAGCTCAAATGAAAAGAAAATTAACTTTGAAAACGAGGAAATGCTATTTGGTTGCAGATTTGTTGAGATATACTGATTAGAGTTAAGTATTTTCGTTGCACATCAACCCAAAACAATAACTTATGAAGAAACTTATATTTACAATATCGGCAGGATTCATCTTAACTTCCTGTGTGGTAACCACTGCTGCAAAAGTAGTAAAAGGAGTTGCTACGGCGAGTTATAAAGTCGTTAAAGGCACAGTGAATGGGGTTAGCTGGGCGGTAAGTAAAGCTAAAGGTAAAATCGATGAAGATCGGATTGATGGTACATGGAAAGTGGTAGGGATTTATCCCGGAAGTTTTGAAGAGTTTGAAAAGGATGAAAATCCGGAAAGCAATTTTACAACTGCGTGTTCGGAGGGGTTTGAGCAAATTGAATTCCATACGAATAAGGAACGTTTCAAGCCAGTACATTGCAGCTCGGAAGATGAAGATTGGACCGACTATAAAATGAAGTTCGGCAAACACCCGTTGACTAGAGAAAAGGTTAACTATCTCACCTATAATAATCAAAATTATGTGACGGTGGTAGATGTTACCAATAAAACAATGATTCTCGAGGGAAATCTGGTTCCATCATTCAATTTTTCGAATACTACTTTGGTACTTTTAGAGAAAGTTAAATAAAAAAACCGGCTGTTTAGCCGGTTTCAATTTACTTGTTCTTTTTAAGGAATTTTGCATTAATATATTCCCAAACCATCGGTAGTAATGAAATCCCAATGATCCCGAAAATTACTGTTTCAAAGTTTTCCTGAACGATTGGTAAGTTTCCAAAGAAATAACCCATCAGGGTCAAACCGAAAACCCATACGACGGCACCAATGATATTGTATTTAATAAATGTTGCGTAATTCATAGAGCCAATACCTGCTACAAATGGTGCAAAGGTTCTTACAATAGGCACGAAACGCGCAATGATAATTGTTTTCGGTCCGTTCTTAAGATAAAACTCTTGAGTTTGTGCAATATATTTAGGGTTTACCAATTGTTTTTCTCCGATTTTCCAGCCTAGAATTCTCAATCCTATATTTTTTCCCAAATAATAGTTCAAAGTATCTCCTAAAATCGCCGCAATCGTTAAGAGGGCGAGGACGAGCCACAGATTAAGACTAGCAGTTTCACCGGATGCACCAATAACGCCTGCACAAAATGTTCCTGCTGCAAAAAGTAGAGAATCACCTGGCAAAAAAGGCATTACTACCAAGCCGGTTTCCACAAAAATGATAAGAAAAAGGATTAAATAAATCCACAATCCGTAATCTACAATCATGGTAAACAAATGTTTGTCGAGATGTAGAAAGAAGTCGAGTGCCGACTGTATAAACTCCATAATATAGTATTCTTAAGCGATGCAAAAATACATTAAAGAAAAATAGTGGGAAAATGAAGATTTCAACTTCTTACGCTATAAATATCCTTTAATAAAAAACCCGCTTATCGCGGGTTGTAGATCTTTATTTAACAGCTTCTTCAATTTCTTCAGCTTGTGTTAAATGGGCTTTAAGCGTTGGGAGTTTTGAGGTTGCCCACGATTTAAGCTGAGCATTGTCTCCGTTAGAACTTGTTTTTTCAAATTTATTCACCGTTTCTTTATGATGTTCAACCATTAAGTCCATATACTCTCGGTCGAATTCTGCACCGGACTTAGCTTTCAAATCGTCGTGTTTGCGCTGCTCATTATTATTTAAAGCTACGGGAAGGTTATATCCTACGCTCGCAGCCCAACTTTTAAGTTCATCTGAAGCTTTAGAGTGATCTTTGGACATCATTTCTCCGAAAGCCTTCACTTGAGCATTTGATCCTTTTTCTACTGCAAGTTTTCCTAAGGTTACTTCTAAAAGGCTTCCTCTAGCAGCATCCTCAGCAAAGGATTTGTCGCTAGATGATAAATCTACTGAAGAATCTCCAACAACCAACGAATCTGAAGTGAGGAGCGTGTCCGAATCATTTACAATCTCCGTACTGTCGGTGTAGGTTTCCGTTGCAGTTGTTTCATTTTTTTTACAAGCTACTAAAGTAGCCATACACATTAAGGCTAAAAATGACTTTTTCATAATAATATTTATTTAGTTTTGATGATATCAGATTGATTATGAACATGATACTTTCAACAATAATTTTGCCAAAAATATGTCTTAAGATTTATAACCTTTTCCTTTACCTTGGATAAAATGGATGTTATAATACGACCTATTCCAAGTTCACTCAAAATAATTATCTTTGGAAATATGGAATTGGAAATCAGCGAAAACGTATCAAAAGAAATTTTGTTAGAAGCTTATCATCACATGATGCTGGCAAAAGCAATGGCCGATATTTATGAAGAAAATCGTAATATCACCACCTACGTACACAGTACATCGCGTGGCCATGAAGCAATTCAGCTTGCCACCGCTTACCAATTAAGAAAAGATGATTGGGTTTCTCCTTATTATCGGGATGAAAGCCTTCTACTCGGTATTGGTTTCGAGCCTTATGAATTGATGCTCCAACTGCTGGCGAAAGCTAGTGATCCTTTTAGTGGAGGCCGGTCCTATTATTCTCATCCTTCCAGTTTAGATGAAGATAAACCAAAGATAATCCATCAGAGTTCGGCTACGGGGATGCAGACCATTCCCACGACTGGTATTGCCCAAGGAATTCAATACATTGAGCATTTCAAACTAAAAGGCTTCGACTCTAATCCGGTTGTCATATGCAGTCTCGGAGACAACTCCGTAACCGAAGGAGAGGTTTCAGAAGCATTGCAGTTTGCTGCGTTACATCAACTTCCTGTAATTTTTCTTGTTCAGGATAATGAATGGGGGATTTCGGTGACCAAGGAAGAAGCCCGAACTGCGGACGCTTATGAATTTGTTGCAGGATTTACCGGATTGGAAAGAATGCGGGTGGACGGAACCGATTTCATAAAAAGTTATGAAGCCATGAAAAAAGCGGTAGATTTTGTCCGTGAGGAAAGACGACCGCTGGTAGTTTGTGCAAAAACTGTATTAATAGGACATCATACCTCCGGGGTTCGGCGTGAATTTTATAGAACCGAGGACGATCTTACTTTACATCGCGGCAAAGATCCAGGTGTTATTTTAAGAAATCAACTCCTTCAAACTGGAATTGAAGCCGAACACCTCGATCAAATAGAAATTGATGCTAGAAAACTAGCTGAAGAAGATTTTGAGAAGGCCAAAAACGCTCCTGCGCCCACTGCAGATTCGGTGGAGGAACATATATTCGCTCCTACCCCAATTATCGAAGAACAGGGCGATCGATCTCCTGCAGGTCAGGAAAAAATTATTATGGTTGATGCTGCCATTCACGCCATTCAAGAATTAATGTGGAAACATCCGGAAGCATTACTTTACGGTCAGGATGTAGGGGAACGAATTGGCGGCGTGTTTCGTGAAACAGTAACGCTGGGAAAAAAATTCGGGAAGAAAAGGGTTTTTAACACTCCAATCCAAGAAGGCTATATCATCGGATCTACCGTCGGAATGAGCGCTGTAGGTTTGAAACCAATCGTTGAAGTTCAGTTCGCCGATTATATTTATCCTGGTATTAATCAACTAATCACTGAAATTTCGAAATCCTGCTATTTAAGTAATGGGAAATTCCCAGTCAGCAACATTATCCGAGTACCCACTGGGGCTTATGGCGGTGGTGGTCCTTATCATAGCGGAAGCGTAGAAAGTATTTTAGCGAATATTAAAGGTATAAAAATCGCGTATCCAAGTAATGCTGCCGATTTTAAAGGATTATTAAAAGCTGCATATTACGATCCAAATCCTGTCATTATGCTCGAACATAAAGGTCTATATTGGAGTAAAGTCCCGGGAACCGAGGATGCCAAAACTATTGAACCTGCAGAAGATTATATTTTACCATTTGGGAAAGGGAATATCGTAGAAGAAGCATCTGCTGAAGAAATAGAAAGCGGACGCTCCATGGTGATTGTAACCTACGGAATGGGAGTTTATTGGGCGAAAGAGTCAGCTAAGCAGTTTAACAAAAGAGTGGAAATAGTTGATCTTCGAACATTAATTCCGATAGACGAAAAATTAGTTTTTGAAAGGGTAAAAATCCACGGAAAGTGTTTGGTTTTGACAGAAGAACAACTTAACAATTCTTTTGCCGAAGCTTTCGCACATCGTATTTCTAAAAATTGCTTTAAATATTTAGATGCCCCAGTAGAAGCGATGGGCGCATTAAATGTCCCGGCGGTACCTATTAATTTAGTACTTGAAAAAGCAATGCTACCGAACGCAGAAAAGGTTGCAGCCAAAATTCAGGAAATACTTAGTCAATAAACAAAGCACCATTTCTGGTGCATTCTCCTTACACTAAATACATCTTTCTCCATGTTGAGAAAGATCAAGTCCTTGTTCTTCACTTTCTTTCGAAACCCTTAACGGAATAATTGCGTCAGTTATTTTATATAATAAAAATGCCCCTAAAAATGTGAAAGCTGACACGAAAACTAATGCTATCATGTGATGTACAAAAACTCCCCAGCCACCATGTAACAAACTTGCATTTTCACCATGAGCCAAAGCCGCAGTTAAAATCATTCCCATGATACCACCCACACCGTGACAAGCAAAAACATCCAGCGTATCATCAATTTTTTTAAGCTTTTTCAAGTTCATCCCTAAGGTTAGAAACCACTGCCGAAATAAATCCTATAAATAAACTCTCCGAAATCGTAACAAATCCTGCAGCCGGAGTAATAGCAACTAAGCCAACCACTGCACCGATGCACGCTCCCAAAGCAGAAACTCTTCTGCCATTAATACGATCAAAGAAAATCCAGGTAAGCATTGCTGAAGCCGAAGCTATTGTTGTAGTTCCGAAAGACATAGCTGCAGTAGCATTAGCCCCTAACGCTGATCCAGCATTAAAGCCAAACCAGCCAAACCAAAGCATTCCGGTTCCCAGCAATACAAAAGGGATGTTAGAAGGCTGATGATGCGGCTTTTTTCGAGTGCCAATAATCAATGCACCTGCCAAAGCCGCAAACCCAGCACTCATATGAACTACAGTTCCCCCTGCAAAATCTTTCACTCCGAAATATTTATTTAATAACCCTTCCAGATGCCAAACAATGTGACATAGTGGGGTATATATTAACAAACTGAACAGAACCATGAAAATCAGATATGATATAAATCGTACACGTTCAGCAAAAGAACCAGTGATTAAAGCTGGTGTTATCACCGCAAATTTCATTTGAAACAATGCAAAAAGTATAAACGGAATGGTGGGTGCTATAGTTTTATGGGGTAAAGTTCCAACTCCATTAAAAAAGGGTACGTTAGGGGATTTCCAATTAATCCATAATGAACACCATCAATAGTGATCCCAAGCGATTCACCAAATGAAAGACTGAATCCAACAACCACCCAAAGTATAGAGATAACCCCTAAGGCTATGAAACTCTGTAACATGGTTGATATTACATTAATGCTGCCTACCATGCCACCATAGAAAAATGACAATCCCGGTGTCATTAATAAAACCAATCCAGCTGCAGCTAAAATCCAAGCCACATCGGCACCCACTATTTGGTCGGCTGTTAAAAAATCCCCTATAACAATTTGCTGTTCTGTTTTAAATAATCCCGCAAAAGCAACCAGAGTAATTACCACGAATGAAATGATCCACCTTTTCTCTATTTTCATTTTTATTATAATTAACCCCTGTTAATTTATAAATATTTATAAGATAAATGTGCTTTTAGGTATACAACCCCCAATATTTAATATGCTTATCACAAAATATTATATTTTCCAATTGTTTTAGCTAGCATCCTTACGATAGTGGATAATTAGTATTTTTGTAGAAATCTACAGCAATGCCCGAAAATATCCAGCAAAAAATAGAAGATCTTCGCACGGAACTTCATCAGCATAATTACTCTTACTACACTTTAGATGAGCCAACGATTTCTGATTACGAATTCGACCAAAAACTTAAGGAATTACAAGAACTAGAACTTCAGTTTCCGGAATATTATGACCCCAACTCTCCTACATTACGCGTCGGTGGCGAAATCACCAAAAATTTCCCAACAGTTCAACATCAATTTCGGATGTATTCTTTGGACAATTCATACGACTTCAATGACCTTGAAGATTGGGAAAAACGCCTTCAAAAAGCGATTGACTCACCAATTGAATTTGTAGCAGAACTGAAATACGACGGTGCATCAATTTCCATATTGTATGAAAATGGAAAACTAAAAGAAGCAGTTACACGAGGTGACGGCTTCCAGGGGGATGAAATAACATCAAATGTGAAAACCATCTCTGAAATTCCACTTAAGCTACACGGTGATTTTACGGAGCGTTTTTTTATGCGTGGAGAAATTTATTTGACGAGAAAAAACTTTGATAAAATCAATGCTAGACGCGCAGAAGAGGGTTTTGATCCATTTATGAATCCCCGCAACACCGCTTCCGGAAGTTTGAAAATTCAGGACTCAGCAGAAGTACGGCGCCGGAGTTTATCTGCAGTTCTGTATCAGTTTGTGGGAGAAGAGATGCCCGCGGAAACTCATTGGGAATTGTTACAAAAGGCTAAATCCTGGGGATTTAAAACTTCTAACCATGCTAAACTTTGTAAAAACCTGGATGAGGTTAAGGATTTCATTAACCATTGGGAAGAGAAACGCCATGAACTCGACTTTGAAATTGACGGCATTGTAGTAAAAGTAAACAGCTTGGCTCAACAAAAAACTTTGGGTTATACCGCTAAATCGCCCCGTTGGGCAATGGCCCATAAATATAAAGCGGAAAAAGCGGAAACCGAACTCCTCTCGGTGAGTTACCAAGTCGGAAGAACGGGCGCGGTAACTCCGGTAGCTAACCTCAAACCTATTTTATTAGCGGGTACAGTGGTAAAAAGAGCTAGTTTGCATAATGAAGATATTATAAAAAAACTGGGTCTGTACGAACATGATTTCGTTTACGTTGAAAAAGGCGGCGAAATTATTCCAAAAATTGTTGGGGTTAATTTAGCCAGCAGAAATCCCGATCATAAGGAGATTGAATATATTAAAAATTGCCCGGAATGCGGGACTCCGCTTCAGCGAATAGTTGATCAAGCAATTCATTTTTGTCCGAATGATCTGCATTGTCCGCCACAGGTTGTTGGTCAAATGATTCATTATGTTTCCCGAAAAGCCTTAAATATTGAAAACCTTGGTAGTGAGACTATTGAGCAGCTCTATCGAGAAAAGTTGATTGAAAATCCGGCGGATTTTTATGCGCTTACTAAGGAACAGTTACTTCCTCTCGAAAGAATGGCTGAAAAATCTGCGCAAAATATTATCAATGCTATTGCAAAATCCAAAGAAGTTCCATTTGAAAAAGTTCTGTACGGCATCGGAATTAAGCATGTTGGAGAAACAGTTGCTAAAAAATTAGTGAAAAACTTTAACTCCATTGATCAGTTGATGGCAGCAACTTACGAAGAGCTAATTCAGGTTGAGGATATTGGTGGGAAGATCGCAGAAAGCATTTTGGAATTCTTTAAAAATCCGGAAAATATTCTAATGATTGAACGTTTAAAAACTTATGGCGTTCAGCTTGAAAAAGACATAACCAAAAATGAAACGATTAGCAACATCTTAGCCGACAAAACTTTTCTCTTCACCGGAAAGCTATCACTGTTCACCCGCGATGAAGCCGAAGAAATGGTAGAAAAAAACGGTGGGAAAAACATTTCCGCAGTTTCAAAAAACCTTAATTATCTTGTCGTGGGAGAAAAAGCCGGAAGTAAACTAAAGAAAGCCCAAGAAATTGGATCTGTGATTATTTTAGATGAACAACAATTTCTCGATCTTATTCAGTCATAAAAAAATCCCGAGTAATTCTCGGGACTTATTATATCAATAAACTTTGGATTAAAAACTAATTACTCGAACATCGATACGTCTGTTTCTCGCTTTACATTCATCCGTATCATTGCCCTCGCAAACCGGGAATAGCGGTCCGTAACCTTCGGTTTCAAT
Organism: Kaistella sp.; assembly: GCA_041913105.1. Lineage (GTDB taxonomy): Bacteria > Bacteroidota > Bacteroidia > Flavobacteriales > Weeksellaceae > Kaistella. The sequence continues at coordinate 567,835 of JAYSFV010000001.1, forward strand.
TCGATCTGCAGCAATTCCCATCTCCAGCAATTTTAATTTTGCGGTTTGAGCACGCAGGTTCGAAAGTTTCATGTTAGTATCTGCATTACCAGTATCATCTGTATAACCTCCTAGCTTAATTTTAAGATCAGGATATTCATTCATAATTTCCGCTAAGTATGCTAATTCTTTCTCAGCTCCAGGTTTTAAATCGCTACTTCCACTTTGAAAATGAAGATTTTCAATCGTGTACCATGAATTAGGATCTAGGACTGCTTGGTCTTTTAGCTTAATGCCCTTATACATGGTATAAATCTGACTGTTTTTTCCGACCAGAATTGTTTTGTTCTTCAACTTCACTTCTTGTAGATCGCCCGTTTCATAAACGAAATCTCCTTCTTCGTTAAGTGATCCACGAACTTCTTGCACTCCAATTGGTAAACCTGCATCCATCCCTTCCACTGGAACAGCTACAGCATTCATATTTCCTGTTAAGGCCATGATTTTTTCTTCTCTGTTCTGCTCAATTTTATCTTTGTGAAGAACTGCTAAAGTCGGCGCAATAACCAAAGACACAATCGACATCAATTTAATCAGAATATTCATTGACGGTCCCGATGTATCCTTAAACGGATCTCCTACAGTATCCCCTGTTACAGAAGCTTTATGAGGATCCGACCCTTTATAATAAGTTTGACCATTGATATCAACGCCTTTTTCAAAAGATTTTTTTGCATTATCCCAAGCACCACCGGCATTGTTCTGAAACATTCCCATCAAAACTCCGGAAACTGTTGCACCCGCTAAGAAACCTCCTAAAACTTCCGGTCCAAAAATGAATCCAACCAAAAGCGGAGAAACCAAAGCAATCGCACCAGGCAAAAGCATCTTCTTAATTGAAGCATCTGTAGAGATCGCTACACATTTTTCATATTCAGGAGTAGATTTCCCTTCTAGGATTCCAGGAATTTCACGGAACTGACGACGAACTTCTTCCACCATTGCCATTGCAGCTTGTCCTACTGCCGTGATTGCCAACGAAGAGAAAATAAATGGAATCATCGCTCCTACGAATAGGCCAGCTAAAACATCAGCTCGGTAAATATCAATACCATCAATGCCGGCTATACCCACAAACGCTGCAAATAATGCTAACGCTGTTAATGCTGCTGATGCAATTGCAAAACCCTTCCCGGTAGCAGCTGTCGTATTTCCAACGGCATCCAAAATATCTGTTTTTTCACGTACTTCTTTTGGTAATTCACTCATTTCAGCGATTCCGCCCGCATTATCGGCGATAGGACCAAAAGCATCAATTGCCAACTGCATGGCAGTAGTTGCCATCATTCCGGCTGCTGCAATGGCGACTCCATATAAACCAGCACATAGATAGGAACCATAAATTCCGCCTGCAAGAACTATGATCGGTAAAAGAGTTGATTCCATCCCAACAGAAAGACCTCCAATAATATTGGTTGCGTGCCCTGTTGAAGATTGTTTTACGATACTCTTCACCGGACGTTTTCCCATTGCCGTGTAGTATTCTGTAATAATACTCATTAAAGTTCCTACAATTAAACCTACGATAATTGCTCCGAATACCCCCATTTTGGTGAATTCGTGACCTCTTAACGACATCGTATCCGGCAATAAATAAGTCACAAGGAAATAAGACGATATTGCGGTTAAAACAATACTGCCCCAATTCCCTAGGTTTAAAGCATTTTGTACTGGTGCTGTATCTAATTCTGTAGTTTCACCAATTTTCACGAATAAAGTCCCAATCATGGAGAAAATAATTCCGGTACCTGCGATTAACATCGGTAGAAGAATTGGTGCGTATCCTCCGAAAGCGTCCTCGGAAAAAGTTTCGCGACCCAATACCATCGTTGCTAAAACAGTGGCTACGTAAGACCCAAATAAATCGGCACCCATACCTGCAACATCACCTACATTATCACCTACATTATCAGCAATTGTAGCTGGATTTCGAGGATCATCTTCAGGAATACCAGCTTCAACTTTACCAACAAGGTCTGCGCCCACGTCCGCAGCTTTGGTATAAATCCCACCGCCTACACGAGCGAAAAGTGCGATAGATTCAGCTCCTAAAGAGAACCCTGTAAGGATTTCAATGGTTCGCTCCATTTCATGGCTGTCGACCCCTGCACCTGGTGCAAAAATTTGTTTGATGATTAAATAAAGTGCGCCTAATCCTAATACCGCTAAGCCGGCTACTCCCATCCCCATTACAGAACCTCCGGTGAAGGAAACTTTCAATGCTTTGGAAAGTGAAGTTTTGGCTGCTTCTGCTGTACGAACGTTGGCTTTGGTAGCGATTTTCATTCCGATAAAGCCGGCCAAAGCTGAAAGGACTGCACCGATAACAAATGCAATACCGATAGTCCAGTGTGAATTGGCATTAGAGGCGCCCATTAAAGCCAGCAGAACTGCGACAATAACTACGAAATACATCATGATTTTGTACTCTGCTTTTAGAAAAGCCATGGCGCCGTCCGCAATGTGACCGCTAATTTCTTTCATCCGGTCGTTACCGGCATTTTGTTTACTTACCCAACTGCTTTGCAGAAAAGTATAGATCAAAGCAATAATACCGAAAATCGGTACTAAAATAAATAAATCCATAGTTTATAACTTTTTAATGTTAAGTTTTGTTAATGATAACACAATCGAAAATACGGATTTTATTTTAAACAAAATATGGCAAAAACAAAAAAAGACAGACCTAAACAGTCTGTCTTTTATCATATTAATTTAGGAGTCTAACCTCCAAATTTATTTGCATAGTCTTTTTGCGAAGCCACGATTACTTGTTTTGCGTGATCTGCTCCGTAAACCTCTTCAATACGGCATTTTGCAGGCTCGTCCGGAAGATTTTTATAGGTTAGGAAATAGTGCATTAAACGTTTTACTTCTGCTTGTGGAAGTTCAGTAATGTCACGGAAATGACCAAACGCATGATCTCCTTTCATTACTGCTACGATTTTATCATCTGCTTCACCCTTATCGATCATTTTGAAGCCTCCAATTGGGATAGCTTCCATCAGCATACCTCCAGCATGAATATTGTGCGAACTCAATACGCAAATATCAAGTGGATCCAAATCACCTGTATTTACATCCGGAGCTCCACTTTCTATGGCTAGTTTTAATACTTCATCATGACAGTAAGTGCGCGGAATAAATCCGTAAAGTGCAGGAATGATGTTTGAGAACTGCTGAGGACGGTCTACTTTTAAATATCCACTCTGTTTATCAATTTCATACTTTATCGTATCACTAGGAACAATTTCTACAAAAACATTCACTACGGAAGGTGCTTCTGCTCCTGCAGAAATCCCATGCCATGGATGTGCTTTAAAATTTGGTATCATTTATTAATTTTAGTTTACTATTAAATTTTCTTTTCTTAACTCGTCAATAGTCTGACTCACAAAATCTTCTTCTTCCATGTAATTCATCAGAAAGACTGTTTTATATTCTTCCAAAGTAGATTCGTTGCCTAGTTTTTCATAAGTGCTATGAAGTAAAACCAGCACTCGGTTTTTGGTGTTGACAAGATTCTTCCACATGTTTGGAGTTAAATATAACTGCTGAGAAGCGTTGTATTCAAACTCCTGATTTATAGTTTTTTCTGTAAGAAATATAAATTCGTGAATCTGAAGCCTCTTATCAAATTTAGTAACAAGATTACTCGGTTTTAACCGTTCTAAAAACAAGGTTAACCGCTCGTAAGCCTGCACCCGATGTTCCGAATTTCCTTTAACCGTCAATAACTTTATTTCCTTATTTTTAAGTTTGATGTATGCATAAACAAACTGTCTGACAAAAACCAGAAAGGGCAAAGCCAACAAGACAGCAAAAACATACGGAAAATAAGGCCACTCAATCATCACTGGAAATAAGGTGGCAAAATTACTAATTATTTGCTACTTAACTGAAGAAATTGCGGACTAAAAATTTCTTTGTGTTATGCACAATCGGATAATGGTAAGCACGTGCACCAAAACGTTCATTAAATTGTGCTACGCTGGAAACTTCACTTCCCATGAAATCAAAACCTTTTACTTCGATAAACTCCTGCAAGATATGATCTATCATTATGGAAGGCAGATTAGCATCGGCCAAAGGATAGTTGTTAATGAATAAACTCAAATAAATATTTTTTCCGCCTTCATAGAGGTAGACTAACGACTGAATTTCTCCAGAATATTCTAACACGCGATAATGCCCTAACTTCTTGGACAAACACTTCTTCATTAACTCAAAATACTTCTCAGCATCCTTTAATTTATTTACCCCGCGAATATGTTTTAAAAAAAAAGCCCTATCGCCATCCTGAAGGTCATTTCTGAACACAATTTTGTCGGCTAATTTTTCAGTGATTCTCACATTTCTGCGTCGATGCATGCTGTAGTTTCTTCTGGTTTCTTCATAACTTTTTGAAGAAAGTTGATAGGAAGTTCTTTGCTTTAACTCAAAATGATTTTCACCATTAAAAGCGTAATACAAAACGCGGAAATTTTGCTGAAGATAATTATAGAACTCCAGGTTTACATCGGGTTGATCTTGTTGAGAAAAGATGCCAAGTTGCTGACATAATTTCGGCATAAGTACGATTTTGAATCCCAATTTTTTAACATAACAAACAGGCATCACGGCTTCGTAATTACCATAAACAAGAAGATTCCAATTTTTTCCTGCTACAATATTGAGAAATTCTGGTAAGGCATAATCTGAATTTTGACAACTGTTACGTAGACACAGTCGGTATTTTTGGAAATCTATTTCATTATATGCGAAATGGCGAATCATAGTAAATCTTCATCTGCCAAACTCAGATAACTACTTTGAGTAATAATAAGATGATCGAGCAACTGAATGTTTAGAAGTTTCGAACCTTCAGCTATTTGTTTCGTAATTTTAAGATCTTCAGCACTCGGCTTCAAGTTTCCTGAAGGATGATTATGGGCAATGATAATTCCGGTAGCACAATGCTCCAAAGCGGTTTTAAACAAAATGCGTACATCGACAATTGACTGATTGATGCCGCCAGAGGATAATTGTGATTTGCTGAGAATGCGATTATTCTGATTTAAAAATAACGCCCAAAATTCTTCTGTCCGAAGATCGGCCAAAAAAGGACTTAGAATGTGGTACGCATCTTTACTACTGCTGATCTGAACCCTTTCCGGAACGTCCTGTGAAGCTTTTCTGCGACCAATCTCCAAAGCAGTTGCAATTGAAATGGCTTTCGCCTCTCCTACCCCTTTAAATTTGATAAGTTCGGGGATAGAAAGTAAGGAGAGATTATTCCAGCTGTTATCAACAGAATTTAAAATTCTGCGAGCAAGTTCTACCGCAGATTCATCACGGTTGCCACTTCCCATAATTATTGCCAAAAGTTCTGCATCAGACAATGCATTTTTACCTTTAAGTAAAAATTTTTCCCGCGGACGGTCATCTTCTGCAAGAAACTTTATTGACATATTTATTTAATGATTTGCCCGTCCTTCATTACCAATTTCCGGTCGGTAGTATTGGCAAGGTGGGTATTGTGAGTCACGATAACGAAAGTCTGGTTATATTTATCTCTCAAATTAAAAAACAACTGGTGAAGATCGTCTGCATTTTTCGAATCTAAGTTACCTGTTGGCTCATCTGCAAAAATAATTTTTGGAGAATTAATAAGAGCTCTTGCGACTGCAGCACGTTGCGCTTCGCCCCCTGACATTTCACCAGGCTTGTGATGAATGCGGTGGGCAATATTTAAATCTTCAAATAATGAATATGCTTTATCTAAAGACTCTTTTTCATTTTTGCCCGAAATTTTTGTGGGTAAAAGCACGTTTTCCAAAGCGGTAAATTCTGGCAGAAGCTGGTGAAACTGAAACACAAACCCGATATTTTCATTACGAAAACGCGAAAGTTGACGATCATTCATGTTCAAGAAAGATTTTCCTGCTAGGGCGATGTCGGTATCATGGTTTTTAGGATTTGTCGGGGTATCGAGGGTGCCCAAAATCTGCAGTAAAGTAGATTTACCCGCACCGGATTCGCCCACGATGGAAACCACTTCACCTTCTAAAATATGGATATCAACCCCCTTCAACACCTCCAGATCACCGTAGGATTTATGGATATTTCTTGCTCTGATCATAGTTTCAAAAATAGTAAAATGCTTTTGATATTATAGAAAAAATCCTCCCAAATTACTTTGGAAGGACTTTTATTGCTTTACTTACCGATTAGAGTAACAATGTTAAAGGCTGCTCTAAATAAGTTTTTAAAGTTTGTAAGAATTCTGCCCCAGTAGCACCATCCACCACGCGGTGATCACATGCTAAAGAAAGCTTCATGGTATTTCCTACCACAATTTGTCCGTTTTTAACTACCGGCTTCTCTACAATTGCTCCTACTGAAAGTATTGCAGAATTTGGTTGGTTAATAATTGACGTGAAGGTCTCGATCCCAAACATTCCGAGATTTGAAACAGAGAAAGTTGACCCTTCCATTTCGTTCGCTTTTAAACCTTTAGATTTCGCACGGCCTGCCATATCTTTAACCGCCGCAGAAATTTGGTTGTAGTTCATTTGGTCTGCATTCTTCAGAACCGGAACCACCAAGCCATCAGGAATTGCTACCGCTACTCCGACGTTAATATTTCCATGATGAATAATTCGATCTTCTTTCCAAGTTGAGTTAACTTGCGGATGTTTTCTAAGCGCCATTGCTGTCGCCTTAATCACCATATCGTTGAAAGAAATTTTAGTATCTGGCAAGGTGTTGATTTCTTTACGCGCCTGGATTGATTTCTCCATATCTACCTCAATAATCAAGTAGTAATGCGGTGCCGTAAATTTACTTTCTGAAAGCCTTTTAGCGATTATATTTCTAACTTGAGAGTTTGGAGTTTCTGAGTCTTCTCTTTGTACGAAGGCTTGCACTGGTGCAGCAACCGCAGGAGCCGATTTTTGTGTTGTAGGAGCTTCAGTTGACTGTGACGCTGAACTTCCGGAATATCCTTCAATATCTTTGCGAACGATTCTTCCATTTTCGCCACTTCCTTTTAGGTTTTGTACGTCAATACCTTTTTCCTCAGCCATTTTTCGGGCAAGTGGAGAAATTGCAATACGGTCTCCTGTAGAAGCAGAAGTTGATTTCTGTTCTTCTTTTGGAGCTTCTACTTTATCTTCTTTCTTGTCGGCCGCTGGCTTTTCAGCTTTTTTTCCTCCACCTGAAACGATGGCGCTAACATCAGTTCCTTCCGGACCGATGATTGCCAAAACAGTATCTACCGGACTTGCTCCGCCCTCTTCCGTACCAATGTACAATAGGTTTCCGTTAAATTCAGATTCGAAATCCTGTACTGCTTTATCCGTTTCAATTTCAGCAAGAATATCACCTTCTTTAACAACATCACCAACTTTCTTATGCCACTTCGCAACTTTTCCTTCCGTCATGGTATCAGAAAGTCTTGGCATTGTGATGACCTCTACCCCATTTGGGATTTCAGCTGAAGCAGTTTCTTTTTCTACAGGTTCAGTAGTTTCTACATCTGTTACGTTATTTTCAGTTTTGTTTTCTTCCGGAACATCAGCAGATTCCGACTTTGCAGCGCCACCGGTATGAGCAGAAATGTCTTCTCCCTCCTTACCAATGATTGCTAATACGGTATCAACAGGAGAAGAACCACCCTCCTCTGTACCAATGTATAGTAGAGTTCCGTTAAATTCTGATTCGAAATCCTGAACTGCTTTATCGGTTTCAATTTCTGCTAAAATATCACCTTCTTTCACGGCATCGCCCACTTTTTTGTGCCATTTTGCCACTTTGCCATCCGTCATTGTATCAGAAAGGCGGGGCATTGTAATTACTTCTGCCATAGTATATTTAGTTTACTAAAGAGTTTATTATCATTTAAACAAAAAGCAGACTATTTCAAAAGAATACTGCCTATAATTTGATCTTAAAGACTGTTTTCGATTTTGTCTACGAACGGATAATCTTCCTGTGCATAAACATACTCGTAAACTTTTTCTGGATCCGGATATGGAGACTGCTCCATAAATTCGATACATTCTTCTACAAAATCTTTAGATTTTTCGTCCAATGTATTTAACTCGTCTTCGGTAGCCCAGTTATTCTGAAGGATTCTTTGCTTCACGATTTCAATTGGATCGTCTTTTTTATATTCGGAAACTTCTTCTTTGCTTCTGTAAGGTTCTGCATCGGACATAGAGTGACCACGGAAACGATAAGTACGCGCTTCGATGAAGGTTGGGCCGTCTCCTCTTCTCGCTCTTTCGATTGCTTCGTAAGCTGCTTCAGCCACTTTTTCCGGATCCATCGCATCTACAGGAAGACATGGCATCTCGTACCCAAGACCTAACTTGTAGATATCTTCGTGATTGGCAGTTCTTTTAACAGAAGTTCCCATAGCGTATTGGTTATTTTCAACCACAAACACTACTGGCAACTTCCAATTCATCGCCATGTTAAAAGTTTCATGAAGTGAACCCTGACGAGCTGCACCGTCTCCGAAGAAACAAATGTTAACCCCTCCCGTTTCGAAATACTTATCAGCAAACGCGATACCAGCTCCTAAAGGAATTTGCCCACCCACGATACCGTGACCACCGTAAAACCTTTTTTCTTTGCTGAAAATATGCATAGATCCTCCCATTCCGCCAGAAGTTCCGGTAGCTTTACCGCAAAGTTCTGCCATGATTCTTTTAGGATCAACACCCATCGCCATTGGGTGAATGTGGCAACGATAAGCGGTAATCATACTGTCTTTGGTAAGATCCATCGCATGCGTAAAACCTGCAGGAATAGCTTCCTGACCGTTATATAAATGTAAAAAACCTCTGATTTTCTGTTTTAGGTAAAGAGAACGGCATTTGTCTTCAAACCTTCTCCACATGGTCATATCCTCGTACCACTTCAGGTAAACTTCCTTTGAAAATTCTTTCATATTGTATTGAAATATTCAGCAAAAATAATAAAAATCTTTGTCTTTAGGGACTGCATAATATCATTAATTTATCAGTTTGCGTCATTAAAAAAAAACTATTTTTGAATGAATAATTTGCTTATGGAACAAACGTACCCGAAGAGTGTGATCAGCATTTCGAAGATAATCTCCAATTTCTTCAATCCATTTACCTCACTAATTATCTATTTTATTTACAGCAGCAGTATAGATTATACATTCACAGAAGCGATCGATCGTTTTTTACCAATATTGCTTCTAACGGTTTTGCCCATTGTGATTTGGATTGTTTGGAATGTTAAGAAAGGACGCTATTCTAATATGGATGTTTCTAACAGGAATCAACGAAAAAGTCTATACTTTTTTATCGCTGGGTGTATGATGGTCTATCTGCTTTATGATTACTATAGCAACGATACCTTAGATTTAATTATGTTCTTTTTGCTTATACTTTTATGGGTGTTGCAGTTCAGTAATTATTTTATTAAAAGTTCGATGCATACTGCTTTTAATGTATATGTTGCTGCCTTATTTTTCTATAGAGATCCTACGTGGGGATTGGCATGGCTCATCATTGCCGCGCTTGTGGGGATTACGCGAGTCATCCTAAGAAGGCATACCCTAAAAGAAGTACTAACCGGCGGAACACTCGCACTTATCGTATCTTTTATCTACCTTTATTCTGCTCTTCAATCCAACCACTAAAACATGAAAATCAACACGCTTACCACTGCCGAAGAACAACTAATGCAGGTCATGTGGAAATTAGAGTCTGCTTATCTCAAAGAAATTATGGCAGCCTATCCTGAACCGAAGCCACACCAAAATACAGTTTCCACTTTTGTAAAAATTTTAGTGGAAAAAGAGTTTTTAAACGTAGAAAAGGAAGGCCGTATTTTTAAATACACCGTCGCTATTCCGAAAGATGATTTCAGAATGTTTTTAGTTAGTAGAATCCTCGAAGATTATTTTGATAATTCGGCAGAGAAACTAACTGAAAGTTTGAAGGATGCCGGTCTTCTTACTTTAGAAAATGATGAATTACCCGTTGCTACGAAACAGAAAAAAACTCCGAAATCCCAAAGAAATGATGTGATAGAGTTTGTAGAAGAAATTACTTCTGCTAAAAAAGCTAAAAAAAGCAAGAAGAAAAAGAAGAAAGCTAAATCATAAATCCAAAAAAAATGGAAAAGCCTAAGGATGTTTTTGAAAGCGCTGCGCTGATATTGAAAAAGTATCCGCTAGTCTTGTTAATGGCAGCTATTGCAGCTTTATCGATGGCGGTGTTCGCACACCATAATTATAACGACAATGCCAATTTCTTTATCTTAATAAAAATTGCGTTAGTAGCAAGTCTAGGCATTTCTTTGACTTTTGCTCTGAAAATGTACACTGAGCGACATCCGAACAAAAACTTTCTGCGGTTATTGGCTGTTCCGTTTCTAATTTTTTTCTACTTCCTACTTCCCGAAAAAGAACAAGATTTTAATGAAAGATATGCCTTTCTATTACTCCCCAGTTTCTTACTATCTCATCTATTGGCATCGTTTATCCCATTTTTGAGAAAAGATTCAGAGCTGAAGTTCTGGCAATACAACAAAAACCTTTTTATCAATCTTTTTCTAACCGGTATTTTTACCGCTGTTTTAACCGGCGGAATTGAACTTGCCGTTTTGGCAGTAAATGAACTGTTTGATTTTAATTTCAGCGACCGGTTATTTGCGAAAATCTTTTACTTATTTGCGATCTTCGGCAGTTGCTTCATCTTTTTACTGTTCAATGTTAAGGGGTTAAAATTTTTGGAGTCTGATGACGATTATCCTCAAATTTTAAAGTTCTTCACTCAATATATATTAATTCCGCTCCTGTTGATTTATGTTGTAATCCTATACTTTTATTCGGCTAAAATCCTACTAAACTGGGAACTTCCAAGAGGCTGGGTTTCTTACTTGATATTGGCATATTCTATCGTTGGGATTTTTGCATTTCTTCTGGTTTATCCGCTTAAAAGCGATTCTTCCAAATCCTGGGTGAAGTTATTCTCCAAAATATTTTTTTACTCTTTAAGTCCATTGCTTATTTTATTATTCACTGCAGTATTTACCAGAATATTAGAATATGGTTACACCGAAGCACGCTATTTCGTGTTACTACTTGCTTTATGGCTAACCTCAATAGTGGGTTACTTTATTTTATGGCCAAAAAATTCCATAAAATTTATCCCTACAAGCCTGTTTATTTTTGGTTTATTTTCGTTGGTATTTCCCTATTTAAATGTTTTTTCTGCTTCGGTAAGAAGTCAGAAAAACGAATTATCCAAACTTCTGCAGGAGGAAAATCTTTTAAACAACCAGGAGATTAATTTTTCAAAAAAAGTAGGAAGCAATGTCGCTGATGAAATCGCAGATAAAATGAGTTATTTGATGGATCGGAAGGAAAATGACTTTGTTTATCAACTTTTAGATTTTTCACAAGCCCAAAAAATACAAAAATCGATTGCAAAAAATCCTTGGAATGCAGAAAACGAATTTCGTGACCTGTTTCAAAATGTTGAAAGAAAAAACGATAAAACTTTCTTGCAAAGATTAGAACTTGTTTCCCAAACCAAAGTAGCTAATATCCAAGGTTTTCAGTATATGATTTCTCACGCAACCGTAACTGGTGAAGAAACCTATATGCTGGGTGATAGGTCTTTAAGAATAACCTCTAAATCCGGAACTAACCCAAAACTCGATGTAACTATTGAAAATGAAGGAAGCTGGGATGTTGTTCATGACCTTCAGGTTTTTTTGAAAACATACAAAGACCGTAAAGGTCGGAATGATGTCCCAGAAATATCTCTCCAAAAAAAGATAGGAAATCGCGAACTGAAAATTATGTTTAATGAAGTTGTTTTACAAGATGTTAATCAACAGAATATATTTTTCAATAACATTACGATTCTTGTGAAATCTAACGAAGAAGCATAAAAAAAGCAGCCTGAAAGCTGCTTTATTATCTAGATAGAAGTAAATCTTACCAGTTAGAACCGCCACGATTTCCACCACCGTAACCGCCGCCACGATTTCCACCGCCGTAACCGCCACCACGGTTGTTATCAAAGCTTCTTCTTGGCTTATCTTCTCTAGGCTTAGCCTCAGATACGTTAAGTTCTTTACCGTCTAATTCTTTACCGTTAAGCGCTTCGATAGCGTTTTTACCGTCCTCGTCGCTCATTTCTACGAAACCGAAACCTCTAGATCTACCCGTTTCACGGTCTAAAATAATCTTCGCTGAAGAAACGTCTCCATACTCAGAGAATAAATCCTGAAGAGACTCTTCTCTTGTAGCGTAATTGATGTTTGAAACAAAAATGTTCATCTTAAAAAAAATTAAAAATTAATAATAGTTGAAATTATAAAAGAAATTCAACGATGATGAACATAGTGAACTCGGATATAAAAACGGTTGCAAGATACGATATTAATTGAATATCACAATTTTTTTAAAATATTATCAATCAACCTCTCGACCTCGTGCTGCCTCATATAATTTAAACCAATCCTGTCTTTCCAGCTTTATCAAAGTACTCTTTGCCATTTCTTTGATGGTTTCTGCTTTTGATGTTCCGATGACCGGAATTATTCCTGAAGGATGTTTCAAGAGAAAAGCCAGCAAAAGTTGGTTTTCAGAGGCATTGTATTTTACGCAGAGATCATTTAATACCACAGTGATCCTTTTGTTTTGGAGTGACTTTTCGGTGAAATAATTCCCCATTACCGCGTATGCCATAGGATTCAACTGATGCTGCATCAACTGATCCAGAGTACCATCATCAAATGCCTTCGTATTATTTAAAGAGATTTCAATTTGATTTGTTACCAAAGGATATACGTTATGGAGTAGGTTAAACTGGCTCACAGAAAAATTAGAAACTCCAAAATCTTTTACTTTCCCAGAATTCTTCAACTCGTCAATTGCTTCCGCAACTTCGTAAGGATTTAAAAGTGGCGAAGGCCGGTGAAGCAGTAAAATATCGAGGTAGTCTGTTTTTAAATTACTAAGACTTTGCTCCACCGACTTTATGATATAGTCTTTCGAATAATTATACGATTTTAAATGATAGTTTTTGGTTGAGCAAGGCATCTCAATTCCACACTTGCTGATGAAAATTACCTCTTCCCTACTGCAACTCATTCCCGCAAACGCATCTCCAAATAATTTTTCTGTCGTGTAATCACCATAAATATCGGCGTGATCGAAAGTGTATATTCGCTCCAAAATACAAACTTCGATAAGATGTTGCACCTCCGATACGGTGTGATTTGCACCCCAAATTCCCCATCTCATGGTGCCTGCTACAATTGGCGACAAAAACATAGTTAAATAAATTTTTGGTCAAATTTATATTGAAAATAATGAATTTAGGGGAAAAGAACCCTATTTTTTTATCACTTAATTCAATACTTTTGAACAAATTAAAATTATGAAGAAGATTTACCTGATGTTTTTTAGTTTGGCTTACATTACAGCATTCGCACAATTTGTAAGCCCTGGAAACGGAACTAAGTACACGCTTGCATCATTAGCTACCACTGCACCCACGGTGATTAAAGTAGTAGATTCAACGTACGAGATGACGGCAGATTTAACAATTTCGGCTGGAGACACTTTAGAAATGGATGAAGAAACTCATCTTTATATGCACGATGGCGTACTTTTAACAGTGGGTGGGATTTACAGAAGTACCGCACCTAAACTCGCAATTGTTGCTAAAGATTCCACGAAAATTTACCGCGGAATTAGGTTTGAGGGTACTTCAGACGCTGAAATTAAAAATACAATTTTCAGTTACGGCGGAGGAATACAAGTACAAACAGCAAAATTTGTGATGGACAATTCTGCTGTGACGTTTTTTAAATCTGGCCTTGTCACCAGTGCAGCAATTAGTTTTTCAACCGGCAGTCCGATAGTAAAAAACTCAAAATTTAGGAAGAATGATTTGCCTGCCGTAGCATCAGGAGCTAACCAGACAGTGGCGCTACAATTTATGAATAATGAATTATACGGTAATTCAAGATCAAACGGCAATCGTCCTCAAATCAATATGGGGCCTAGTGGATCTGGAATTACGAAAATTCTTAACAATACCATCATCGGAGACCGAAGTTTAACCAGAGTTGGTGGAGTATCCGTTTCTACTTTATTAGGAATCGAGAATCATCCACATATCGAAGGAAATATAATTAAAGATAATCGCTACGGAATAACCATCACCGGAAACAATTCGTCCGGAGTAATTTCAAATAATATTATTACAGATAATAATACCGAAAATGCTCCTATGCTCGGCGGAAGCGGTATTTCTTTATCGGGAAGTTCTGCGGATATTATGGCTATCAAGATTGAGAAAAATCAAATTCGCGGAAATTTATGGGGCATCACAATTATCAATAAAGCACAGGCAGATTTGGGCGGTGGTTCGTTGGGAAGCGTTGGTGAAAATATTTTTGCTAATAATGGTAATGGTGGACAGACCTATGCCCTATTTAATAATACCGCTTTGCCAATATCTGCCAAAAACAATTGTTGGAGAGAAGGCGAAATTTCCAATGATAGTATGGTAGAGGATGTTATTTCTCATCGTATTGATGATCCGGCATTAGGGACTGTCGACTACCTGCCTTATTTGTGTGGCCAGACGATGGCAACTGACAATAATGTAAAAGTTTCAGACAAAATATATCCTAACCCCAGCGATGGTAATTTTGTGTTTGAAGCACAAAACGGTGGTAATTTAGCAGTTATTGATCAAACAGGAAAAATCATTTTCACATCAAAAACAACGAAGGGAAAAAATCATTTTCATGTCAGAGCTCAACGAGGTATCTATGTTGTCCAACACCTCTCAGAAGGAAAAATTTCGTCTTATAAACTTATTTTGAAGTAAATCAGAAGGTCTATAAATCATTACTCATTCTTGTAAAGAGAATGAGTTTTTTGTTTTTAAATGTAAAATTTAAATATTTTGTAACCTTTTGTTAATGTTCAGCGTATAATTAAATGCAGTCCAAAAGTGGACAAGTTTGATACATGAGACAATTAAAAATTACAAAGCAGGTTACCAACCGTGAAACCGCTTCCCTGGATAAATATCTTCAGGAAATTGGAAAGGTGGATCTAATTACCGCTGACGAAGAGGTGGAATTGGCACAAAAAATTCGTGCTGGAGACCGTGTTGCACTGGAAAAACTAATCAAAGCGAACTTACGTTTCGTAGTTTCGGTAAGTAAGCAGTACCAAAACCAGGGACTTTCCCTACCCGATCTTATCAACGAGGGAAATCTTGGTTTAATGAAAGCTGCAAAACGGTACGACGAAACTCGTGGTTTCAAATTTATTTCCTATGCAGTATGGTGGATCCGTCAATCGATTCTTCAAGCGTTGGCAGAACAGTCCAGAATTGTACGTCTACCGCTTAACAAGATTGGCTCCATCAACAAAATTAACAAAGCGTATGCGCACCTAGAGCAGGAAAACGAGCGACCTCCATCTCCTGAAGAATTAGCGGAAGTCCTTGATATGAGTGAGGATGACATTAAAGAATCGATGAAAAACTCTGGTCGTCACCTTTCAATGGATGCTCCTTTGGTTGAAGGTGAAGACTCTAACCTTTATGATGTTTTACGTTCAGGTGAATCTCCAAGTCCGGATAAAGATTTGATGTTAGAATCTCTTCAGATAGAGATTGAGCGTGCTCTTCAAACTTTAACGCAGCGTGAAGCTGATTTGGTGAGACTTTATTTCGGTTTGAATGGAAAACATCCAATGACCCTCGAAGAAATTGGTGAAACTTTTGACCTAACAAGAGAAAGAGTTCGTCAGATTAAGGAAAAAGCAATCAAGAGATTGAAGCACAACACCAGAAGTAAGATTTTAAAATCGTACTTAGGTAAATAAATTAAAGGAACTCAAATGAGTTCCTTTTTTATGAAGTTTGAAAATTTTTCTTTGCCAATTCCTTCCGAACGCGACTCAAACTTTCGGGGGTAATCCCTAGGTAAGAAGCAATCATCCATTGTGGGACTCGTTGTAACAAATCAGGATACATTTTGATGAAACTCATATAACGTTCTTCCGCGGTATCTGCTAAGAGCGAATTTACCCTATTTTGAAGACTTCGGATATGTTTCTGCAGTAGTTTATCATTATTTTCAATCGTATTTGGAAAAGCGGCGTTAATGTTAGAAAAAAAATCATTTTTTAATTCTAAAACTTCGCTGTCTTCCACCGCTTCAATAAAATATCGAGATTTTTCGTTAAAATGAAGCGAACTCCGATCGGAAATCAACCATTTTTCCGGCGCGAACTGTATAATATGTTCTTTGCCATTTTTATCAATAGAATACATCCTCAATAGACCTTTTTCGACAAAGTATGTTCCTTTACAAACTTCTCCTTCTCTCAGCAAAAATTCGTTTTTGGCCACTATTTTTCTTAAATAATGGCTGCTGCATAGGTTGACCGCGTCAACCGGTAACTCCAAAATATCAGACAAATAACTTTCAATATTTTGCATAAAATCTAGATTAGAGCAGTTGAAATACTTTGATGGGAAGCATTATTTACAGCCTTACCATTTTCCACCACGATTAATTGAGGACTTTGGTGCGTTACATCGAGATCATCGGCGATTTTGCTTGAAAGACTTCGATACTCTATTAAATCAAGGAAATAATAGGTTGCCTTCTTTCCGCTGTTTTCAACTTCTTTCTCAAAGTTTTTTAAAACTGTTTGGCTAATAAAACACCGAGTAGAATGTTTAAATATTACAACTTTCTCGTGATAAGACTGCTCTAGAGCTTTTTGAAGATCTTCTTCAGACTCAATATAATTCCAGAATTTCGGAGTCTCTTTCTCGTCCTTAGAACTCCCGAATAATTTATTTAGTAAACTCATGTTTCGAATTGTTTTAGGTGATGATCAAGGTGTTTATATTGAAGAAATCCCCAGTCTTCATTATTCATCTTTCCAAAAAGTTGATGGTGAGGGATTAATGTATTTTCATTTAAAGCTACCAAAAACTCATTTAATGAGATAAGAAAACTTTCCTTGGCTTCCTCAAATTTACAACTTTCTTTTAATTTTAGTGCTTTGTAGGTAGGCATATTTCGCGGAATCCCATTATCGAAAAGCCGTATTTCTTTCTTAGCACAAATCCCTATCAAGCGGATAACGTAAGGGGTTTTAGGCAAAACAATTTTCCCCATACCGACATGCAACGTTTTCTCACAATGTTTCAACATTTGTGCAACCGTCATCCTTCCCCACTTTCTGGGTGAATTTTCAGAAAGGGAGTTTAATCGAATTATAATTTCTGCCAAATCGTCCGGATTACTGAGCGATTTCCTTACGCCCAATTTTTTTCTTTTTTCAGATTCTCTAAGTGTGCAAAATGATGGTTGCAGTGCCATGCGTAAAAAACGGTGTTATCTCTTAAGGTTAGATTATTATTATGCTCAGGATGAAAATATGTTCGCTCAAAATCAAGATTTGTCATAGTTTTCAATAGATGAACCCATCTACAATGCAGACCTTCCAGAATCAAAAGTGGCGCTTTCACGGGTTCGTTCACACTATCCTGTAACTCTGCCCATTTCGCTTCATTGTAAGGCTTAATGGTCGGATTATCTTCCGTTAGTGCATGTTTGAAACGCATAAAACTTTGCATATGGCTGTCGGCTAAATGACTGATGAGTTGCCGAGCGGTCCAACCGCCTTCCCTGTATTGCGTATCGAGTTGTTCATCGCTCCAGTTTTCCACCAACGATTTCAAACGCTGAGGGAAGTATTTAATCGTTTGGATATGCCTATCCAACTCGATATCTGTAATATTTTTTGTGGGAACATATTCTCCAATAGGATATTTTTTATTATTCATGAAGTTATTAGTTATTGTTGACGATTTGTCGCAACTGGGAGCTTGGCGTTCCTTTTGCGATTGGTTTTCGTAAATTTACAATATCAATACCAATCGTGCGGTAATAAGCACAGATCATAAAAATTATTCTTACTTATGAAGAAAGCCCTTATCATTGTTGACGTACAAAACGATTTTTGCGAAGGTGGAGCATTGGCAGTTCCGGGAGCCAACGAGATAATCCCTTATATCAATGGTTTAATGGAGGAAAACCACTACGACCAAATTGTTTTAACCCAAGATTGGCATCCGGCAGATCACAAAAGTTTCGCCTCGAACAACGGAAAAAAAGTAGGTGAAACGATTATGCTGAACGGTATCCCTCAATTTATGTGGCCAGATCACTGTGTGCAGAATACCTTTGGGGCTGAGTTTCACAAAGACTTAAATGTGGAAAAAGTTACCCATATCATCCAAAAAGGAAAAAATGCCGAAGTGGACAGTTACAGTGGTTTTCAGGACAATAATCATTTTGTGAAAACAGGTCTCGACGATTTTCTAAAATATCATGAAATCCAACTTTTGGAAGTGGTGGGTCTTGCAATGGATTACTGTGTGAAATTCACCTGCCTTGATGCGGCTCAGTTGGGATACATCACGTGCCTTCATTTTAATGGAACGCGTGCTGTAAATGTAAAACCCGAAAACGGCCGCGATGCACTCTATCAAATGATTGAAAATTCGGTAACCATTTTAGGTTAATCTTCAAAATAATCAATAAAAACACTGCTTATCAAGCGGTGTTTTTTATTTACAGTTCAAATTAATACTTTTAACAAAAAAATATCTTGCGAAAACTTCTACTTTTATTCTTTTGTATTTCTATGGTTTCCTGCGTTTCAGTAAATAAATACAATGAACGTATTGAAACTCCTATCGTGCCCGATCTTTTGAAGAAGGATATAGATTATGCTTACGAACAATTACAGAAACTTCACCCAAATCTTTATTGGTATATCGATAAGGAGTCGCTTGATTATAAATTTGACAGCTTAAAGACTACCATTAATCAGCCGTTGAAACCTAATGAGTTTTACTATAAACTTGCCCCTGTTATTGCTGATATCAAAGAAGGGCATCTGCGTTTAGTACCTCGAGAAAAAAAACTAACTCGCACGGAGATTAAAAAACTGAAAAACCAAAGAGGTTTGCTGAGTCGATACAGCTACATTATAAAGAATGACCGAATTTATGTGTCAGGCAATCCGGACAAAATACCAAATATGGAAGTCGGAACTGAAATTTTGGAAATCCACGGGATACCAACTTCTGAACTACTAAAGAAATATCGAAAACTCGTTAACAGCGATGGTGAAAATCAAACATTCCAAAAATATATCCTCGCCAGAAGATGGCCCAGCTATTTTTCCGCTGAACACGGGATACTCGACAGTGTTAAAATGGTGACGAAGTATAAAAAAGAGGTTGACAGTTTCTACCTGAAAAGAGAAATCATTACGCCGACTATTCGTAAAAAAGAAGAAGCAAAAGAACGTAAACTGTCCAACACAGAGCGCGGAAAAACCAAAGATTACAATCCGGTGACCAAAAGCTATAATCGGGAGATTCAATTTATGTCTGCGGACCAGAGTATTGTTTACCTCAAAATAAAAACCTTTTCCGGAACACACTCCAAAAAGTTTTATCGAGAAAGCTTTGAGCAGATCCGAAAAAGTGGTACCAAATACCTCATCTTGGATATCAGAGAGAATTTTGGTGGCTCACTGGCAGAAATTCATAATTTATATTCTTATCTCGTTCCTCATCGTTTTGAATTTATCAAAGATATCGAAGTTACATCTCGAACTTCTATGCTGAAAGCTCGCTATCTATCGGAGTTTCCAACCCTTTTAAAACCTCTCGCGGTACTGGGTTATCCTTTTTATGTAGTCGGAACACTTTTTTTGGTGAAAAAAGAAAACGAACAATTTTACCTTCGAAACAATGATTTATTCACCCTTAAGAAGCCAAAGAAAAACTTCTTCAACGGAGAAATCTATGTCTTAGTAAATGGTGGAAGTTTCTCAGCAGCCTCTATTCTTCCTGCAAAACTTAAATATGAAAAAAGAGCATTTTTAGTGGGTGAAGAAACAGGCGGGGCAAATGATGGTACGGTTGCGGGCCGATATGCCATGAAAAAGCTTCCAGAATCCAAACTACATTTGCCCATAGGTTTAATGCTTATACAGCCAAGTATAAAATTTACTCAAACTAAAAAAGGCGTTACGCCTCATGTTGAAATAATCCCGACAACAGATGATCTTTTAAAAAAGAGAGACGTGCAGTTGGGTTGGGTTTTGCAACACATCGAGAAAATCGAACAAATGAAAAAGCCACAGCTTTAATGCGGTGGCTTTTTATATTACTAGAATTCAAAGATTAACCCGAAGTAAGGCAGTGTGGTCGCATCGTCCTGCTCAGCCAAATCAAGCAAATAATATTGCTCATTAACTGGCGCCGTTGGATTGGCAATTACTCCGTTTTCCTGAGCATCTCGCTGAAGATTTACGACAGGTAGTGTACTCGGACTTTGCGATCCATAAACGTTCACCACATCTACATACGCGGTAAGTTGCCATTTGTTAAATACCCATTTCTTCTCTGCACGAAGATCAAGTTGATGGGCAACATTTCCACGAAGCGAATTAAGACGAGTAAAGTCCGACGTAGGACCATTGGTAATATTCCAAATGTTAACTAAAGCACTTCTCTGCAAATCGTATGGCGTTTCTGGTAAGCCAGATTGTAGACGAAAACGCGCTCCAAGATTCCAGTTTTTGTTAAAATATTTTCCGGCAGTCATTGTTAAAATATGTCTGGAATCCCAACTAGATGGCAGCATTTGTCCGCTACTGTTTGAAAACTTCGAATAACCGAAAGTATAAGCTAAAATTCCGTAAAGGTTGTTTACCGTTCGTTTCTGCGCTAAAAATTCAATTCCATATGTTTCTCCGATACCTCTGGAGTCCAGAGGTTCGTTACCAACAACGCCGAAATCTCCGCCCACGTTCGCCAAAGAAATTTGGTTTCTTAAGGAGAAAGGATAGTTTTTATAACGTTTATAATAACCTTCTAACGTTAAGCGTAGGTTATTTTTTCCGTTATACTCCACTCCACCTACCAGGTGTGAGTTTTTGATGTATCTTAAATTATCTTGGTTCACCAGGTCATTGTTCTGTACAAAACCTAATGCGGTATAGGTAGGAAGCTGATGGTAGATACCCGTGTTCATATTGATAGAGAAACGGTCGGTAACCTTATAACTTACCGCGAATCTTGGTGAGAATTGCTCCAACGGATTGGTCGTATTCTTAGAATAGTCGCTCGCATCGAGTCGAAATCCGCCCGAAATCTGCACCCGATCGCCCAGAATCTTCGTGGATCCTTGCAGATACAAGCCATATTGCAACAGATTTAAGTCAGAATCTAACCGATCTTCGTTAACATCCGACAGACTTACGCTTCTTACTAACGAATTATTGTAATAATTCGACAGATTTAAGTTAACACCCGTACTGATTTGGAAAAAATCCGTACGGATGTTTCGGTCAATCCGTAGTTTATTTTCCTGTTCCTGCGAGTGATAATCAAGAAGAAGGTTTTCCGGAGTTTCAATATTTCGGAAGTATTTCTTCGACTGATTGTCCAGCATATTACGACTAAGGGTAAAAAGCCAATTTCCGTTTTCAGCCAAGTGGCGGTACCCCATTCCTACCGTATAATTCCATTGGGGTGAAACAGGCAGGCGATCAATCAACGTAAGGTTGGAAGGAGTTGGTTCTGCATCTTCATTAAATTCAAACGTGTCTTTCGCTCCCATCCCGAGGAAATATAACTCATCCCCACTTTCGAATTTCTTAGAAACTTTAAAAGTTGCATCATAATAACTTGGCAAGAATGGCAAACCTATCGCTTTAAAGAGCAGTTGAAGATTTGACTTACGAACACTGAACAAACCCTGCCACGACTGATCCTTAGACAACGGGCCGTCGGCCATCAACTGTAAATCGTCCAAGCCAATTACTGCTTTATAACCAATTTTATCTTTTCGGGCTTCTTTCAGATTAAATTCAAACAAAGAAGAAAGCACTCCATTTCTATTTGCCGGAAAAGCACCGCTGTAAAAATCCACATCTTTTATAAAATCCACCGTAATAATTCCCCGCGGACCACCACTGGCACCTTGGGTTTGGAAGTGGTTGATGACAGGGACTTCGATACCGTCAATGTAAAATTTATTTTCAGAAGAACTTCCGCCTCGGATAAAAAGGTCATTTCTGAAGGTTGCCGTACTTCCTACACCGGGAAAACTCAGAATCGCTTTCGAAACATCACGATTGGAACCGGCATTCTTCTGAACCTCTTCGCTAGTAATATTTCGAAGAGAAACCGGACTTTCAGCCGTGGTTTTATAAGTTTTCCTTACTATGGTTACCTCTTGAATTTCGGCAACTGTTTTAGAAAGACCAACGGTGTACGTGAGATTTTGATTAGGCACTACATCAATATCGGAAAGTGTCGAGCTTGCATAACCTTCAGCTGAAACTTCAAAAGTATAAGTTCCGGACGGAATTTGATTGAGTGTAACATTTCCCTCCCCAGTATAGATTTGATCCTGACCCACAATCCTCACCGATCCACTCAGTGGTTTTTTAGAAAAGTCGTCGATGATATTAATATTGATGCTGCCTATTTGCCCGAAAGTTAAAACTCCCACAAATAAGCTAAAAAGAAAAAGTCTGAAATTCATCATTAAATTTTTACGCAATTTACAACAAGCGCCTTTTACAAAAGAGACGCTTTAAAAATTATCTGAAAGAAAAAAATAACTTATGGTAAGATTACCTTATCGATAGCGTGGATAATTCCGTTCGCACATTGAACATCGGTAGCGATTATATTAGATACTCTCCCATTCGCATCGCTAATTTTTGCGCCATTGTTGAGATTTATCGTAAAAGAACCACCCTGGAAAGTTGCTACATTCATATTATTTACCAAATTAGTAGAGGCGACATTAGCTCCGGTCACCACATGATATTTCAATACATTTTCTAATGTTCCGCCTGGAATTGCAGCTAGACTGGATACGCCAAGTTCGGTGAGAAGTGATCCAAAAGCGGCATTGGTCGGTGCAAAAACGGTGAATGGCGAATTGGAAGTACCATTAAGAATCCCCACAAAATCTGGCATATCATTTCTGGTAAGAGCTGCTGCTAAAGAGGTAAAATTTGGATTAGCAAGGGCATGCGTAACAATAGTTGGAAGTCCAATCACCTTATCAACTTTATGGATTATTCCGTTTGTAGCGTTAATATCCGTTTGAGTTACGGTAGACACCCCATTAATTTTCACTCCTGAAGCGGTATTGATGTACATACTCAAATTTCTGGTATCCGAAGCTGAACCTTTCGCCATGGTAGAAACATAACCTGTACTAACATCTGCCGCCATCACTTTACTCGACAAAACGTGATTAAGCAATATTTCTTTTAAAGCTGAAACAGGTACTGCCTCTAAGTTTGCAAAACCATTTTCATTTAAAAAAGAAGTAAATGCGGCGTTTGACGGAGCAAAAACGGTAAAAGTTCCGTTACCATCGAGGGTACCTGCTAAACCTGCCTTATCAATAGCCGCGCGCAGGTTTGATAAATCAGGATCTGAAGCGGCTAGTTCATAAATGGATCTGGGCCCATCCATCTCGTCGCGATTTTCTTCACAAGAAATCAACAAAAAGCCTAATAATAGAGTTAGACTTAATACACTGAAAAATTTTTTCATAATAATTTTAATTTTGGTTTGATCTTCGTTAGACAAAAATCATACTAAATATTTAATTATGGTATAAAATTTTACTATAAACATTATTTATAAAAACTAAAATATAAAAGCATCCTTAAAAAGGATGCTTTTATATTTTTTCTAAAATAAATTTTCCTCAACAATGTTTGGTAATGTAACCTTCAAGTTTGGTTCGGCTTCCATCGCACGCTTAATGGCGAACATAGCACCTTCATTCCGTGCCCAAGATCGGCGGGAAATGCCATTATTCACATCCCAGAAAAGCATTGATTTTAGTCGGCGGTCCGCATCATCGCTCCCATCAAGCAACATCCCGAAACCACCATTAATCACTTCGCCCCAACCGACACCTCCACCATTATGAATGGAAACCCAGGTGGCACCCCGAAAACTATCGCCAATTACGTTTTGGATGGCCATATCAGCTGTAAATCTGGAACCATCATAGATATTAGACGTTTCACGGTAGGGAGAATCGGTGCCCGAAACATCGTGATGATCGCGACCTAGAACTACGGGACCAATTTCTCCATTTTTAATAGCTTTATTGAAAGCCTCAGCAATTTTCATTCTGCCTTCTGCGTCCGCATATAAAATCCTAGCCTGACTTCCGACTACCAAATTATTTTCCTGCGCTCCTTTAATCCACTGAATGTTATCTGCCATCTGTTGCTGAATTTCTTCAGGCGAATTTTTCATAATTTCTTCCAGAACTTCAGAAGCAATTTCATCTGTCTTCTCTAAATCATCAGGTTTTCCACTGGTACAAACCCAGCGGAACGGTCCGAAACCATAATCAAAACACATTGGTCCCATAATATCCTGAACGTAAGAAGGATACTTAAATTCCCTTCCTAAAGTTGGGTTTTCTGCCGTAACATCAGCTCCAGCTCGGCTCGCTTCAAGCAAAAATGCATTTCCGTAATCGAAAAAATAAGTGCCTTTTTCTGTATGTTGATTAATTGCTGCGGCATGTTTTCTCAACGAATCCTGAACTTTTTCTTTGAACAATTCGGGATTTTCAGCCATCATATTATTGGATTCCTCAAAAGAAATTCCGGCAGGGTAATAACCGCCTGCCCAAGGATTGTGTAATGATGTTTGGTCCGATCCAATGTCGATTTTCAAACCTGATTCAGCAAATTTTTCCCAAACGTCAACGACATTGCCTAAAAAAGCTAAGGAAATTGTTTCCTCATTTTTTTGGGCTAACCGAACTCTTTCCACAAGTTCATCAATATCTTCGTGAATTTCGTCCACCCATTTCTGCTCGTGTCGGATTTTTGTGATTTTGGGGTTCACTTCTGCGCAGACGGTGATGCATCCAGCAATATTTCCGGCTTTTGGCTGTGCTCCCGACATTCCGCCCAAACCAGAAGTTACAAACAGTCCACCTTTTGGAGACTTTTTGATTTTTCTGAAGGCATTCAAAACTGTAATTGTTGTACCATGAACAATCCCCTGCGGACCGATATACATATAACTTCCGGCAGTCATTTGGCCGTATTGAGAAACACCTAAAGCGTTGAATTTCTCCCAATCATCAGGTTTGGAGTAATTCGGAATCACCATACCGTTGGTAACAACTACTCTTGGTGCATCCTTATGTGAAGGAAATAATCCCATCGGATGACCGGAATACATGACCAAAGTTTGTTCATCATTCATCTCGGACAAATACTTCATCGTCAGAAGATACTGTGCCCAATTTTGAAAAACTGCTCCGTTTCCTCCGTACGTAATGAGTTCGTGTGGATGCTGGGCAACGGCATAATCCAGATTATTCTGAATCATCAGCATGATGGCTTTTGCCTGTTCGGATTTCCCGGGATAATCAGAAATGGGGCGTGCTTTCATCTCATAATCCGGACGGAAGCGGTACATATAAATTCTGCCATATTTCTCCAATTCTTCCCGAAATTCCGGGAGTAATTCCGCATGAAACTTAGGTTCAAAATACCGTAATGCATTTTTTAAGGCGAGAATTTTCTCTTCTTCATTTAAAATATCTTTGCGTTTTGGCGCATGATTAATTTGATTTTCAAATGGTTTTAGCTGTGGAAGTATCGCTGGAATGCCTTGCTGAATCTGTTCCTGAAAAGTCATGAGATAATGAAATGGTTAGTTTCTCAAAAATAGGCATAAAAAATCCCGTTCGGAAACGGGATTCAGTTTTTATTTAAATTATCCGAGAATATCTTCGTTGGTAGATTCGTGATCATCATTATTATCACTTAAACTGTAAAAGTCATTTTCTTCATCCTCCGGACCGATTCCATCGATGGGTACGTCGTCTTCCGGCCCCGGAACATCAAGAATATCACCAATATCGGAAGGGGGAGTTTGGGTTTCATCCAATATAGGATTTCCATCGCCATCAATAGGCACATGTTCTTCCTGATTAAAAATATCATTTTCTGGACTATAGTTCATATCCTTTAGTTTCTGTTCCTGTTCGCTTAAATTATCGTGTGACATTGTATTTAATTTTAAAGTTGAATCTAAATTTCTTCTCCTAACTGCTGATTTTTATTATTTTCCCAAGCATCATTATAGGCTTTCTTTTGGTTTTCCCAAGCTTTTGGTGGTACCGCATTTTCAGCATCTTTCACGAAGTTTTCTCGTGTAATCTCTGGATTTCTTTTGTCCTTAATTCTTTCTTCTGTTGAATGGAGTGAATTATTCTGCTCATTGTAATCTGGGTTATTATTCATATTACTTTCAACATTTTTAAAGTCCTGAGACTTTTTAAAATTATTGTTATCCATGATAAAAATATTTAGTGATTTGGTTTTTAAAAGTGTTCAAATAGTATTCCGAAAAGAAATTTAGTTCTGATAATTTCCTTGAGGTTTATAACTGTCCTCTACTGTTTTTAAATATTAGCTAAGACTTATATTTGAATATTCACAGACAAAAATTCTTAAATTTATTTTTAAATTTGCCCACATTCATATTATGGAAAAGAACACGAAAACACCTCCCTCAAAAGCAGTCCCGCAAAACAAAACCCTGTCAAAACCCCGTATATTTTTTGGCATTCTTTTTCTGGTGATTTCGGTGGTGCTCACCTTTTCATTTATTTCTTATCTGATGAACTGGCAGGCAGATCAAAGCCAGGCTGGGACAATGTTGGACAAAACGGTACAATCCTCTAACATTTTCGGAAAAATTGGTGATTGGTTGGGCAATGTTTTTATCTTCGACAGTATTGGCGTTGCAGCCTTCATTGTGGCATTTCTGTTCTTCGTATGTTCCATGATTATTATGAAGAAAAACTACTTCAAACCCTGGAAAACCATTGGTCACTCCCTATTTTTTATTTGTTGGTTGCCTATTTTAATGGGCGCTATAACGCAAGGTCAAGGGGTATTGAGTGGTGTTTACGGTTTCCAAATAATGGATTTTCTCAATGCGGTAATTGGTACTGCTGGTCTGTGGTTGGTACTTTTCGTAAGCATTGCTCTTTATTTTATCCTGGAGTTTAACCTGAATCCGAGTAATGTCAAAAATAAGCTTAACAACCTTAATGACAATACGATTGGACGAGTTAAAAACTTAATTCCTAAGTCAGAAGAAAATTTTGAAGCAGATGAGGAGTTAGAAGCGATGGTTGAAGAATCCAGGAACGAACACCCTGAAGCCCTGCCGGAACTCAGAACTACAACTCCAATCGAGGCTGAGGTAAAAGGTTTTCCACCGGTAGAAATAAACAATGATATTCAGCCCATAAAAACACCGAACGAAACGTCATTTGAAGATGACTTAAGTAATATAAAAGTTACGGAATCTGCGGGAATATCTGTAAAGCTAAGCCCTGAGAGTTCTACCACAAATAACCAGGCAACTGATGATATCGATTTTAAGGTGGAAGTGGCACAGGCAGCCGACGACTTTGATGATTCTGATAAAAAATCTCAGGACTTAGTTCAAAAACATGGACTATATGATCATAAGCTCGACTTAGCACAGTTCCAAATGCCTCCTCTGGAGTTATTAAAAGATTACGGAAATACCGAAATTGCCATCAACCGTGAGGAATTAGAAGAGAACAAAAATAAAATTGTTGGCCTTCTTAAAAACTTTAATGTCGGAATTGCAGAAATTAAAGCGACCGTTGGGCCAACCGTTACCCTTTATGAAATTGTTCCAGAAGCGGGAATTCGCGTTGCGTCAATTAAAAAATTACAGGACGACATTGCCCTTAATCTTTCTGCTTTAGGGATTAGAATTATCGCACCGATGCCAGGAAAAGGCACGATCGGGATTGAAGTTCCGAGAAAAAATCCCTCGATGGTTTCGATGAGAAGTGTGATAGCATCTCAAAAATTCCAAAATACTGATATGGATCTTCCTGTGGTATTTGGTAAGACTATTTCTAATGAAATCTTCATGGCAGACCTTGCGAAGATGCCTCACCTTTTGATGGCTGGTGCAACCGGTCAAGGTAAATCCGTAGGGATCAATGCCATCCTTACCTCACTACTTTATAAAAAACACCCCAGCGAACTAAAGTTCGTGATGGTCGATCCTAAAAAAGTAGAATTATCTCTCTACTCCAAAATAGAAAGACATTATCTCGCCAAACTTCCCGACGGCGATGATGCGATTATTACGGATACTCATAAAGTGATTAACACCTTAAATTCTCTTTGTGTTGAGATGGATCAACGGTACGATCTTCTTAAAAATGCCTTCTGCAAAAATCTCAAGGAATACAACAAAAAATTCAGCGAAAGAAAGCTTAATCCTGAGAACGGACACCGCTACCTTCCCTATATTGTATTGGTTGTCGATGAATTTGCAGATCTGATTATGACGGCCGGCAAAGAGGTGGAGCTACCTATTGCTCGTTTAGCTCAGTTGGCGAGAGCAGTCGGCATCCATTTGATTGTAGCAACGCAAAGACCCTCAGTGAATGTAATTACGGGTATGATTAAAGCCAACTTCCCGGCAAGAGCAGCATTCAGAGTAATATCAAGCGTAGATTCCCGAACAATTCTTGATTCTCCTGGTGCAGACCAACTTATTGGAAAAGGAGATATGCTTTACTTTAATGGAAATGAAATTTTAAGACTTCAATGTGCATTTGTTGATACTCCTGAAGTTGAAAAAATTGCTGAATTTATTGGCGAACAGAAAGGTTACGCAACCGCTTTCATGCTGCCGGAATATTCTTCAGAAGATAATATGAGTGCGACTTCAGGTTTCGATCCTAATGAAAAAGACGCCCTATTTGAAGAAGCTGCCCGGATAGTAGTTTCCACTCAGCAAGGTTCTACATCCATGCTTCAACGTCAACTAAAACTTGGTTATAACAGAGCTGGTCGTATTATGGATCAGTTAGAGGCCAGCGGAATTGTCGGCGGTTTTAACGGAGCTAAAGCGCGTGAAGTGCAGATCTCTGATCTTAATTCTTTGGAACAGTTCTTGGAAGAATTGCGCAAGTAATTTTTAAACCTTAAACAAAGGTTTAACTTTACAGTCAAAATTTCATCAAAAACAAAAGAAAAAGAATGAAGAGCATTTTAAATAAATTAACCATTGGCGTTATGTTCTTAGGGACGTTTGCTACCGTATCTGCTCAAAAAGTTGATGCGAAAGCAAAAAGTATTCTCGATGGTGTTGCCCAAAATTATAAAGCGAAGAATAACGTGTACTTTAAATTTGTATACGGTACAGGAAATGGACGTACGGTAACCAAAACTGAACCCGGGATTTTCTATTCTGCAAAAGATAAGTATAAACTTAAAATTATGGGTACAGAACAAATTTTCGACGGAAATAAAATTTACAATATATCTGCAGAAGATCAAGAAGTAACCATCGCAAAGTCTAACGGAAACGACCAGATGTTCTCTCCGCTAAATTACATTGAAGAATATAAAAAAGGATATAACGTTAAATATGTCGGAAAAATCACCGTCAATGGAGTAAATGCCGACCAGATAAAACTTACTCCAACTAAAAATAACGGCATTAAAGAGGTTAACATCTTTGTCAACGGACCGAAAAAACAATTGGTAAAACTGGAACAATTTGGGAACGACAATTCCGTTTCTGTAATCGCAATCAGTAACTATAAAGAAAACCAAAATCTCAGCAGTTCGATGTTTACATTTGACCGGAATCTCTACAAAAATTATCTAATCACCGAATTATAAATCACTACCCTTTCTCTCTGAAAGGGTTTTTTATGTTTTTAAACTAAATTCTCTTAGTTTTTGGTAAATTTGGCGCATGATAAAAAAGCTTGACGGCTACGTCATAAAAACATTTTTCGGGCCCTTCATTTTTATATTCAGTGTGCTGTTTTTCATTTTTGTGGTTAACATCATCTGGATTCAGTTGGCGCAATTTACCGGTAAAGGTTTGAGCTATTGGGAAATCCTGAAACTTTTGGCTTATCTTTCTGTAAAGGTGGTGCAACTGGTGTTACCGCTTACTATCCTTTTGTCGTCCATTATGACGTTTGGAGATTTTGGCGAGCGGTATGAACTGGCTGCGATGAAGGCGGCGGGGATTTCTTTAACAAGAATTATGGCTCCGCTGTTCGTTGTGAGCATTTTACTTTCATTTTTCCTGTTCTTATTTTCGAATAATGTAATTCCTGATTTTCAGCGAAAAGCGAAAAACATGCTGTACAATATTGCAGCAACCAAACCTGCTTTAAATTTTACTCCTGGGCAATTTATACAGCAAATCCCGGGATATAGTGTAAAGTTCGATAAAATTAGTGGTGAAAATGGCGAAAACCTCGATGGAGTTTTTATTCATAAAATGGCAAATTCCTACGAAAATCAACAGTCTATTGTCGCCGAAAAAGGAAAATTTCTACAGGCCGATAACCGAAACTACCTGAAATTGGTTCTGTTTAATGGTCATATCTATGAAGACAATATCGGAAATGTAGATTACAACCAAAGATTAAAACAACCTGATCAGGCGATAAAATTTGATACTTTAGTTTCGCATTTCAATATTTCTGATATCATCAACAAAGCTTTGGAAGCCGAGCAGATTACCGATGACTATTCTTTTCAGCACTATTTTCAACTCAATAATACTATTGACAAAACCCGAAAGGAAAACAGTAATATTATCGGCAATATCAGCAATGAGGTGATTAACCATACCAACGGATATGTTGGATATATCGACAAAGTAAAATCACCAAATCCACCGATAGAACCTCCAAAAATTGACAAATTACCGAAAGAAAAGCAGCTTGATATTTTGTACAATGCACACAGTAAAGTTGAAGGAATTATAAAGCTAAATGAAAATAAGTCGTCGCAAATTAAAGACTTGCACTCTTATTTTTCCAGAATTATTATGTATCAGCAAAGGATTTTTGCGTACTCGGTGACGTGTTTAATTTTCTTTCTTATTGGTTCTAGCTTAGGATCGATCATTAGAAAAGGTGGATTGGGCCTTCCGGTGGTTATTGCAATTATGATCTTTATCGTCTTTTACGTCCTAAATCTATCGGTAGAAAACATGGCGTGGGCCGGTGAAATGGATCCTTATTTAGCATCTTGGTTACCGAATATGGTATTATTTCCTTTTGGAGCGTGGTTAACTTACAAAGCACTTACGGATTCTCAATTGTTCGATATTGAGAAGTATAAGAACTTTCTTAAACCGGTTACAAAACTTTTCACTAAAAATAAGGAGCACCAGCGTTATCGCTGATGCTCTGTTTTATTTAAAATATTTTGTAATGGCTTCGTCGGTGGGTTTTGTAGTGCTTACAAAACTGTCGATTAATCGCCCATTTTCATCAATTAAAAACTTAGTGAAATTCCAAAGAATGGTGGTATTCTTAACACCGTTTTGTTGTTTATCAATTAAATATTGAAATAATGGCGCGGCATCATCACCTTTTACTGAAACTTTTGCAGCCATCGGAAAAGTTACTCCATAATTTTTCTGGCAAAATGCACCGATTTCTTCGTTGGTACCAGACTCCTGATTTCCAAAATTATTTGCAGGAAATCCTACAACCACAACTTTGTCTTTGTAGGTTTTAGAAATTTCTTCTAAGTCTGCATATTGTGGAGTGAATCCACATGCTGAAGCTGTATTAACAATAAGAATTTTCTTGCCTTTGAAATGGGCGAAGTTAATTTCTTCCCCCTCTAAACTCTCAACTTTAAAATCGTGAACAGTTTTCATGGTCGTATTTTTATCTTGTGAAACTTCGGTTTTCGGTTGGGTGCAACTCTTCAAAAAAGCACCAAATGCCAGCAGTAGAATAAATATTTTTTTCATCGGAGAGTTTTTACTTATTAAAATTTAAAGGTGTTTTCAGGAAGTACTTTATTGGTTTCGATTTTGTGAAGCGTAATCACATAGTCACTGTCTTTCTTAGGAGAAGAAGATTCAATCCTGAAAGGCATTACCAAATTTCCTACCGTTCGGTGGTCGCTGTAATTAATTGTTTCATCATTTTTTACTTCCTTTAAAAGCATATAAGTCTTAGTATCAAAGTAATAAACCGTTTTGTTAACATTCTTTGTCAGTTCAACTTTATGAACGTACCCATTTCCTAACTTTTCTTTCCCTAAATATTTGGCCTCAAATCCTTTAGCTTCCCAATCGATAAAATCGGTATCGAAACTTTCAGCGGTATAATTAGGATATTCTTGAAGTTTATTGGCTGCATAATTCATCGCGTACCCTTTTTTACCGTCGTAACCTTCAATCGCTGTTTCTTTCTTGTTAATGATTATTGAAGTTTTAGTAAGATTAGGTCTTTGCTGATAGATCTTTATCGGATACTCATCTTTTATCCCTAAAGTTAATTTACCATATAGAATAGTGGAATTGAGCAACTTCCAATTGGTAAGTCCACCCGATTGCTCGATATTTTGGGCGATGATTTCTTTCGCGGTTTGCGCCGTAGCAAATCCGTATAAAGAAATAAGGAATACTAAAAGTAATTTTTTCATTCAGTTGTTATAATCAGTTCAGTTTATATTTCTGGTTAAATATCATTAAGTAAAGTACGGGCTTTTTCTAAATCTTCTGGAACATCGATACCTACGCCTACAAAATCAGTATTAACCATTTTTATTTTCATTCCGTATTCCAAATATCGGAGACATTCAATTTTCTCAGCAATTTCTAGTGGTTTCATCGGAAGTTTGGCGAAGTTAAGCAATGCTTTTTTCCTGAAAGCATAAACGCCAATGTGGCGAAAATATTCTGTCTCTATAGAAGTCTCACGTGCATACGGAATTGGAGATCGGCTGAAATAAAGAGCAAAACCTTCATTATCGGTAATTACTTTTACCGCGTTTGGGTTATTTACCTCCTCCGGCTCATGAATTTTTATTTTTAAAGAAGCTAAGCTAATTCGCTCCAAGGAATCCTCTGTGAAAACATCAATAAGTTGTAGGAGTGGTTTGGTTTTAAGGAATGGCTCGTCACCTTGAACATTTACCACAATATCACATTCGATATTTTGAACAGCCTCCGCAATGCGATCGCTTCCCGTCTCATGTGCACCCGTCATTACTGCATTACCCCCCAGTTTTTCAATCTCATTAAAAATAATTTCTGAATCTGTGGCTACAAATACCGCATCGAATAAACCGGTGTCCACCACATTTTGATAAGTTGTGGCAATCACCGTTTTTTCTCCTAAATTCTGCATCAATTTTCCGGGAAATCTGCTGGCCTCATAGCGAGCCGGAATTACAGCAATAACTTTCATCAAATAAATTATTTCAGTTTCATCAAAGCTTGTTCGAGACGAGGTAACATTTTCGAAATTTCCTCAATTGACAGTCCTCCAACAGATGCGCGGAACCAAGCCATATTTCTTGAATTTCCAAAAGCTGAAAATGGCACCAACGCAACCCCGCATTCATTAATAAGGTAAAAAACCAAATCAGATGAATCGGCGACCGTAGAACCATCAGGTTTCGTTCTTCCGATATAGTCAAGTTCAATTGTTAGATAGAGCGCCCCCATTGGCGAAATACTGTTAACCAGCATTCCCTTGGAACGCATTTCCTGAATTCCGGTATGAAGAACTTCCAGACTTTTAGCAATTTTACCTTTATATTCAGTCACAAAAGTATCAACATCGTCTGGCCGTTTTAAGAACTCAGAAACCGCTGCCTGCTCAGGTTTTGGTGCCCAAGCGCCAACGTGACCTAAGAAGGATTTCATGTAGTCCATAATTTCTTTTGGACCGAAGGCCCAACCTACTCTTACGCCAGTTGCTGCAAAACATTTGGAAGTCCCATCAATAAAAATGGTATATTTTTTCATTTCCGGGAATAGTGATACGGGATTAAAATGTTCTTCCCCGAAAGTCAGCATCGCATAGATCTGATCATACATCAAATATAACGGCTTTTCGCCTTCTCCACGTCGTTTATTCTCCTCAAGCACCAGTTCGCAAATTTCTGTCAATTGTTCTTTTGAAAACATCGTTCCGGTTGGGTTCAATGGTGAACATAACGCTAAAAGAACTGAACTTTCTAAATGAGGTTTTAATTCTTCCGCTGTCGGTAAGAAGTTGTTTGCCTGGCTGGTTTCTACCTCTATTTTTTCGGCATTGGTAAGAAAAGAATAGTGATTATTGTTCCATGATGGGATTGGATATACCACTTTGTCGCCTTCATCAACAATAGTTTTAAAAGTCGCATAAATTAATGGTCGCGAACCTCCGGCTACCAAAATTTCTTCAGCAGAATAATCTAATCCATAACGATTTTTTAAGTCCTCCGAAACAGCCTTGCGTAAAGGTAAAAGACCGTTAGCAGGTGGATAATTGGTTAAATTTTTATCGTACGCCTTCTGGATTTCTTCTTTTAAAATGGCAGGTATTGGATAGATGTTGGCATCTAAATCACCAATTGTTAGGTTGGCAATTTCTGCTCCTTGAGCTTTTAAATCGTTGACCTGATTGCCGATTTTAATAATTTCTGAGCCAATGAGATTTTGGGCGAGTGTGGATGCTATCATTACTGAAAGTTTTAAACCTCCCACAAACTGCGGGAGGCTTTGTTATTAGAGGTTGAGATCTTTTTTAACTTGGTTAAGTTTTTCTTCTAAGAGAACAACTTTTCTGGTAAAATCTTCTTCAGATACTACCTGATCTTTTACAGAGACGTAAAATTTAATTTTTGGCTCTGTGCCGGACGGGCGCACACAAACTTTGGTACCGTCTTCTGTATAATAAATTAATACGTTAGACTTCGGAATATCGTCCATCACCGTTTTCTTATTTTCCGGTAAATGAAGACATGTTTGCTCTTGAAAGTCTTTCACTTCAGAAACCTTAGATCCAGCAATTTCTACTGGTGGGTTTTCTCTAAAGTCTTTCATCATCTGCTGAATTTCTTCTGCACCACTTCTTCCCTTTTTAACTACATTGATAAGGCCTTCATAGTACATGCCCAAATCCTTGTAAATCTCGATAAGATATTGATACATGGTTTTTCCGTTGGCTTTGCACCACGCAGCAATTTCACAAGCTAAAAGGATAGATCCACAAGAATCTTTATCACGGACAAAATCGCCTGTCATAAATCCAAAACTTTCTTCACCACCGCAAATGAACTTTTCAGAACCTTCGTGCTCGCGGATCATCTTTCCGATCCATTTGAAACCGGTAAGTCCTACTTTACAGTCCACGCCAAATTTTTCAGCAATATCAAAGAAAATATCAGAAGTTACAATGGTAGAACCGATAAATTCTTTACCTGTAATCTTCCCCGCTTTTTTCCACTGATCTAAAATATAATAAGTAAGAATCGTGTTGGTTTGGTTTCCGTTAAGCAACTGAATATCTCCTTCAAGATTTCTAACCGCAATCCCCAAACGGTCTCCATCAGGATCGGTCCCAATCACAATATCACCATTGGTGATTCTTGCTAAATCTGTCGCCATTTCCAGCGCTGCAGGCTCCTCAGGATTAGGTGAAGCAACGGTAGGGAAATTTCCGCTTGGAATCATTTGCTCTGTTACCAAATCAATCTTCGTAAATCCCGCTTTTTTTAGCGCTTGAGGAACGGTTTTGTAAGTTGTTCCGTGAATAGAAGTAAATACAATATTTAGGTTATCGTATCCTGTGTTATCTTTTTGATAAAGTGAATTTTCTATACAAGCATCAATATAAACGGTATCCTGCTCTTCGCCAATCCATTCGATTAATTCATCATTTCCTTCAAACTTAATGTCTTCGAATTTAACTGCGTATACTTCACGAATAATTGCATCATCATGAGGAGGAACAATTTGCGCTCCGTCATTCCAATAAACCTTGTAACCGTTATACTCCGGTGGATTATGTGAAGCGGTTAACACAATTCCGGCATTACATTTCTTATCACGAACTGTAAAAGAAAGTTCCGGCGTCGGGCGGTGTTCTTTAAATAGCAAAACTTTAATGCCGTTCGCTGTTAAGACATCTGCACACATTTTACCAAACTCTTTAGAATTGTTGCGCACGTCATATGCAATGGCCACCTTAATTTCTTCTCCAGGAAACTGGGTATGAAGATAATTGGCAAGTCCTTGCGTCGCTTGTCCCAAAGTATATTTATTCAGTCGGTTGGTCCCAACACCCATAATTCCACGCATTCCACCAGTTCCAAATTCCAGAACACGGTAAAAAGAATCTTCTAAATCTTCGGAGTTGGTTTTAATCCAATCTTCAATGGTTGTCCTAGTATCTTGGTCAAACGTTTCGCTAAGCCAAAGCTGCGCTTTTTCTAAAGTTGTCATGTTTTACTATTGTTAGCGTTCTTAATTACTCAATTTTTTATTCTGAACCTTGGCTGTTGGTTCAACTTTAAAAGCCCGGATCGGATCATTGTAATAAATCATTTCCGAGGTATTTTTAATATTTCCTTTTAAAGAATCTTTTACATTAATCTCAGTATAATTCCCATTTTTGGAGTCAATTTCCAGGTTGTCAATTAACCAATAAGGTGAAATTAAACTGGCTGAATCTGAAATCTTAATGACCGCATTTTGCGTAGATCCAAGAAAATTAGCGAGTGATTTTTCACTCATCTGGACTTCTGCACGACGAGATTTTACCGACCCAATAAATTTACTGTTATTTTTCAAATTCAGCTTAAAGTTGTCGGTATTTATTTCACTTGAAATATTAATTTCCACCGAATCTGACGCGGAGATTTTCTGAACAGGATATTTGGAATAAACGGTGATATTATAAAAATCTACCGACTTGGTGATACGATTTTCCTTGATGCTCAGTTTTTTATCATCAACCTTTATGTCCAAATTATTGATGACATTAGGATAGGTCTCAACATTCACAAAACTACTGTCTGCCTTCGCATAAAATAATCGGAATTTTCCTTCAAGATCAAGCTCAACGAAATCTTCAACCTTAAAATCCTTGCTCTCTATTTCGCCTTTTGGCCTTACTTCGCCACAGCTAAAAAGCACTAGGGTTACAAGAATGAATGAGAAATTTTTTATGTCAGATAACTTCTTCAATGTTGTAATTTTTATGAGTTCGGTTACTTCTTATAATCATTTCACCTAAGAATCCTGCAATAAATAGCAATGTCCCTAAGATCATCATCGTTAATGCAATAAAAAACCAAGCGTTATCGGTAAGCAAATGTCCATAAATACCTCTCGCCACTGCGATAAGTTTTGAAATACCTAATCCAAATGCAGACAGAAAACCGACAACAAACATTAGAGTCCCAACTGCTCCAAAGAAATGCATTGGCCGACCGCCAAAACGGCTTACAAACCAAAGGGTGATAAGATCTAAAAAGCCTCTTACAAAACGTTCTGTACCAAATTTTGAAGTTCCGTAAGGTCTTGCCTGATGCTGAACTTCTTTTTCGGTAATTTTTCTAAATCCTGCATTTGCAGCCAAAACCGGAATATAGCGGTGCATATCTCCATACACATCAATGGATTTTACCACTTGCTTTTTATAGGCTTTCAAACCGCAATTGAAGTCATGTAAATAAACGCCGGAAACCTTTCTTGCCGCCGCATTGAATAGTTTTGAAGGCAAATTTTTGGTCATTACGTTATCAAAACGCTTCTTCTTCCAACCGGAAACGATGTCATAATCTTCTTCTTTTACCATGCGGTAGAGATCTGGAATTTCTTCAGGAAAATCTTGTAGATCAGCATCCATGGTAATCACGACCTCGCCTTGTGCACGTTCAAAAGCTGCGTGTAGCGCCTGGGATTTCCCATAGTTTCTTGAAAATTTAATCCCGTGAATTTGAGGGTTTTGCACTTTTAAATTTTCTATAATGCTCCATGAAAGATCGGTACTGCCATCATCTACAAACCAAATTTCATAGCTTAATCCAGCCTGAAGACAGACCAAATCAATTCTAGAAAAAAGTTCTTCTAAAGATTCTTCTTCATTTAGCAGCGGTATAATGATCGATAAATTCATCAATTTTTAATAATTATTACTTTAAACAGTAGGTTTGTTTCGGAAAAAGCTTCCGAAAAATGTTGATAAGATTACATAAAATACCAATATTGCCGCAAAATAATACGTGAACTGACGAAAGGTAAACATGTCTTTGTCTTTTACCATCTCAGGAGAAAAACTCTCTAGTCTTTCCTGATATTTCTGTTCTAGTTCTGCCTTTGCAGCTTCGTCCTTTAGCCCTGTTTTGGCTTTTACATATTCTTTATTGAGTTCGGTTTTTTGTCTTTCAATATATTGATAGTTCAAAAGATCTTTTGCACCCGGATCTGCAAAATTCAGGAAAAACCAGATGGTAATAATTGATAATAACCCTCCAACAAACATCGGTTTGAACGCCTTACCAAAAACGTCACGAAAACCCATCGGTACACCTTTCTTCTTTTCAATATGAACGGAATAATAAGCTCCCGCGAGATAGACCGCAGGCATTAAAAATGCGTTGAGAAGAAGGGAATTATTGAAATAATCGGTATTCATCCCGAAAATATACATCGAAAAGAAAATTAGCATCGTTGCACCAAACAGCAGAATACCAATACCATATACACTTTTAGTCATGAAAAATATTTAAGAACAGAATTTTTTTTAAAACGAAATTTTGAATTTTAATTTAAAGCCTTATCTTTGCAACGGCAAGTCCTACACAACCAGCTCCTGTGAATCCTCCAGGGTGGGAACGCAGCAAAGGTAAACGGTTGTAGCGGTGTGATGTAGATCGCTTGCCATTTTTTTGTGCCTAAAATTCAAAAGTTTCTCCCAATTTAGGCAGTACCAACTCCACATTTTTTTCTGCGAAATGAGCCATTGCTTCATCATGGTTAATTTTTATAGGTTCAAAAGTATCAAAATGACAACCTATTACTTTATTGGTTTTCAGTAAATCTGCAGCAGCAAAACTTGCTTTTCTTGCACACATAGTATAATGTCCGCCAATTGGTAAAACTGCCAAATCGATTGCTCCATAAATCTGCGGAAACAACGCCATGTCCGCCATCACCCCAGTATCACCTGCAAAATAGATATTCTTACCGGGCATTCTCAGCATATATCCGGAAGGCTCTCCACCATAATTACCGTTCGGGAAAGAGCTGGTGTGGCTCGCAGGAACCATCGTAATTTTAAGATCGTCAACTTTTGCAGAACCTCCGAAATTAATATCGATTGAATTTGGATGTCCAAAATGAGCACAGATTTCAGGTTGACCAATTAACTGTGCATCAGGATAGTGCTGAAGAACATCATTAACGTCTGCAGTATGATCTTCATGCGCGTGGGTGATTAAAACATAATCAATCTTTTGCGCAAGAATGTCAAATTGAGATTCTGCCTTTCCATGGTAGTAGAAAGGATCCGTCAGTATTGTTTTTCCTTTATAAGTGAAAAGGAAACAGTTTTGTCCTAAGTATTGTATTTTCATATTTGTAATTTTTTAAAAGTAATTAAGTCCAAAAGCCACTAAAACACTCATCACGAGCGTAAAAATTCCGACCTGTTTAAGATAAGGATCGAGTTCACGCGGTTGTTGGGTCATCATAATTTTTCTTCGAAGCGCGGTCATAGGAAACATCAGAATGAAGAAAATAAATGCATAATAATTTCCCTGCGTATGTAGACCGTTCATCATCATAAAGATGAGGAGTAGAATTAAAGGTAACTGCAGTAAAATAATTTCATAAATCATCGCATATTTGAAACCTAAACGCAATGCTAAAGTTTTCTTTCCACTTACAGCATCCGATTCGATATCCCGCATATTATTTAAATTGAGAACAGCCGCACTCATCATTCCGATAGCAGTCGCAGGTAGTAACATATCCCAATGAAATGTTTTTGTGAACAGGAAGTAACATCCACAAACCGAAACGAGTCCGAAAAATAAAAAAACGAATAAATCTCCCAAACCCATATAACCGTACGGTTTCTTACCAACCGTATACCCTATCGCCGCAAGAATACAAGCAATACCCAATCCGATAAAGATGTAGAATTCGTTCATCAGATTTTCACGGAAGAATGCGTAATAAAGTAATGTAACTGTTGCTACAAATGCTAAAACTGCGAAGAGTATAACAGCGTTTCGCATTTGCACCGCGGTGATTTTTCCTGAAGCTACAGCACGCTGTTCTGCTTCATTGATTCTTAAGTTATCCGTTCCTTTGATACCGTCTCCATAATCGTTGGCAAAATTAGAAAGAACCTGATACAGCAAGGTTACCAACAAAGCCAAAGCAAAAATCTTCCAGTCCCAAACTCCTCCTTCTTCAAGCACACGCCACCGCGCAATAAAAGAACCCATAATAATCCCACTGATAGAAAGCGGAAGGGTTCGTAGACGTGCAGCTTTAATCCAATCAATCATTTTTTTAAAGTTAAATTGGTGCGCTCGTTAAGAAATCCACTTATTTTCACCGAAATTCGGTTTTCTTTTCTCAAGAAAGGCGTTTCTTCCCTCTTTTGCTTCTTCGGTCATGTAAGCTAAGCGAGTCGCTTCTCCTGCAAAAACCTGCTGACCGACCATTCCGTCATCAGTAAGATTCATTGCAAATTTCAGCATACGTATAGACATTGGGGATTTACCTAAAATATCCTGAGCCCATTCATACGCTCTTTCTTCTAATTCAGCATGAGGATATACGGCATTTACCATTCCCATTGCTTCAGCTTCGCGAGCAGAATAATTTCTTCCCAAGAAAAAGATTTCTCTGGCCTTCTTTTGCCCTACCATTTTAGCAAGATACGCCGAACCATATCCACCATCAAAACTCGTTACATCCGCATCAGTTTGTTTGAAAATCGCATGTTCTTCACTTGCTAAAGTTAAATCGCAAACCACGTGTAGAGAATGTCCACCGCCAACAGCCCAGCCATTTACCACCGCGATAACCACTTTCGGCATAAAACGGATTAACCTTTGAACTTCCAGAATATTTAACCGGTGTCTGCCATCATCACCAACATAACCTTGTTCTCCCCGCGCCTTCTGATCGCCGCCGCTGCAGAAAGCATGTCCGCCATCTTTTGGACTTGGACCTTCACCAGTTAGAAGTACTACTCCCACTGAAGAGTCTTCTGAAACATGGTAAAACGCATCGTAAAGTTCAGAGGTTGTCTTAGGTCGGAAAGCATTTCGTACTTCCGGTCTGTTGAAAGCGATTCTTGCAACCGCACCCGATTTTTGATAGGTAATATCTTCGTATTCTTTTACAGTTTCCCAGTTAATCATATCCTTGAAAATTTTGACCAAAGATAGGGATTTATGAGGGGAGTTAAAAGTAAAAATAGTGTCCACGATATTATTCGCGGTGTATAAGAAATTCAACTTGTCGCGGTCGGACAGCTAACTTGAAAAAATTTAATGGTGGAATTAATTCTCTAGCGAATTCCCCTCTTCAAAGGTTTCAGATAAAATGGAACGGGCAATTTCGAGATCATTTTCATTAACCAAAAGGATATAATTCTGAGAAACAGGAAAAACCGCAACCTGATTCACAAATTCATTTTTAATGTAACTGGGAATTTCGCGTGAAGCTAATTTTGACTTTGCCAATTCAATTTCATATAAATAAACGGACTTTAATATAGGAGTGAGTTCTGACATTTTTTAAATTTAATTATGAGCATCTAAGCGTATGCCGAAGTCAAAACTATTATCCGATTAATTTTTCGCTGAATTTCTGTTGATAAACCAATACACCGGCAATCCTAAAAGAATTAGTATAAAACCTGGCCATGTATAGTTGGGCTTAAACCATATCAAGAGTAAGCAGAAAGCGGTTCCAATGATTAAATAAATTAAAGGAGTTAGCGGATAAAGCCACGTTCGGTAAGGTCGTTCTATGTTTGGTTTTTTAAATCTTAAATAGATAACTCCAAAAACCGTAATCATATAAAACAAGACAATCACGAAGGATATCATATCCAACAAATCGCCATATTGCCCGCTCAATGCCAGAGCGCATGCCCATAATCCCTGCATCCATAAGGATTTTTCAGGAACATCAAATCTATTATTTTCTTGTGCTGCTTTGAAAAATAATCCGTCTTTTGCCATGGTCTG
The DNA here is from genome assembly GCA_041913105.1 of Kaistella sp. Lineage (GTDB taxonomy): Bacteria > Bacteroidota > Bacteroidia > Flavobacteriales > Weeksellaceae > Kaistella. Next base: position 610,115 of record JAYSFV010000001.1, read on the forward strand.
AAAAACTCTCGCACCCGCAAGAACTAACCCATTGATACATCCAAAGGTAGAAATCATCACCAGTATGGCCATAATTACGGTCCCAACATTCCCGAAAATAACTTCGGACACTGCAACAGCTGGACGGTTCTTATCAGCGAATGCCAATTCATTAGGATCTAAGGCATTTAAATAAACCAGATTGACCAATAGGTAAAGAATAATCACCGTGGTTGTACCCAAAACCATGGCGCGGACAACATTTTTCTTCGGATTATCAATTTCGCCGGACATAAACGTTACATTTTCCCAAGCAACGGAGCTGAAAACTGACCCCACCATTGCAGCAGCAACTCCGCCCAATAATGTTACACCGCTAATCGACTCCCATCCTGTCGGTACAAGGTCATTCCCTACCTCTTTCCCGAAATCTTGAAAACCATTCCAGCCAAATTTCATATTTTCGAACCATTGTGAATCTTTCACCAATAAAAATCCGAAGACAATTATTCCTAATAATGCAATAATCTTAGAGGAAGTAAATATGTTTTGGAGCAATTTCCCATTTTTTACTCCTCTGGTATTGACATACGTTAAAAGCAATATTATGACGATTGCTAAGATTTGAACCCATGTAATCCTAAAACTTCCACTCTGAAATAGAGGATCGGAGTCGTTTAACGCAGGGACCAAATATGCCGTAAACTTCCCGAACGCCATTGCTACAGCCGCGATGGTACCCGTTTGTATGACGGTAAAAAGCCCCCAACCATACAAAAAACCAGTCATCTTTCCGAAAATTTCTGTAAGATAGGTGTATTGCCCTCCTGCTTTTGGATACATCGAAGAAAGTTCGCCGTAAGAAATAGCCGCCGCTACCGTCATCACCCCTGTAATTACCCAAACTGCGATCAGCCAATATCCCGAGCCTAAATTACGCATCATATCAGAACTCACGATGAAAATTCCACTTCCAATCATTGACCCCATCACGAGCATGGTAGCATCCCACAGTTTCAGTTTTTTCTTCATAAAAATTACTATTTCTTTATCAATCCGGTTTCAGGAATTCAAATATATTGTTTTTACTGCAGTAATCTTAAAATTTTAATAAAACTACGTTCTTACCGCGCAAATGGAATTTCGCCTGAAAAAAAATTGTATTTTTGTCAAAATTAAATCTACAATGAAAAAGGCATTATTCATCTTTTCAATATGTTGTTCAGTGGCTGCATTCGGCCAAGAAAACTCTAAGAAAGTGGCACCACCAGAAGGAAAAGCTTTAGTGGGAGAATTCTATGGGACTGATATTAAAGCTGAAACTCAGGCAAACGCAGTCTCGTCACAAAAACTTCAGAAAATGTTGACAAAAGTTGATAAAACTGAAAATGTAGCGGTACAAGGAAAAGTTACTGAAGTTTGCGAGAAAAAAGGTTGTTGGTTAACAGTAGAAACCGTAAATAACGAAAAGTTCTTCGTAAAAATGAAAGATTACGCGTTCTTTGTTCCCACTGCTTTAGTAGGTAAGGAAGTAGTATTGGAGGGCTCTGCAGAAAAGAAAGTAATCTCTGTTGACGAACAAAAACACTATGCTGAAGACGCGAAAAAGTCTCAAGCTGAAATTGATGCAATTACATCTCCGAAAGAGGAAATCAGATTTGTAGCAAACGGTATTAAAGTTGTGAAATAATCACAATCTTAGATAAAAAATAGAAGCGACACTTTTTGAAAGTGTCGCTTTTTTTATTCGAAAGTAAAATCTACTTCTTCATCCAATTTCGGAAATTTCCTAGTGCAGATAAATTTCTTGCCTGTACAGTCAATCTCTTTCCATCCTTTTTTTGCTCCAACATCTCCGACTTCCATCACAATCGGTACAAACGATATTTCTGCATCGCCTTCTCTAATTTCTTCTCTATATTGCACCGCAACATCTAAAATACATTCGTAATCCACATTAAGCTTAACATTTCTGTAAATAATATCATAGTGGGTTTCACGGTTTAATGGGATGTCCCAGTATCGTTGCCATCCATCAACCCTACCATCGAGCTTAACAATTGCTTTCAATGCTTCATACAAAGCGAGGGTAAAATATTTTCTGGTGTTTGTTCGGAGATAATCGTCTTGGTAATGTCCACCTTCAAATAAGATCGTTGGCAAACCCATTTTACTAAAGTTATCCCCCGTAGAGGTAGGATAAAATTCGTCGGTGTAACGCGCAATCTGATTCGGAATATATTCTTTTAGGACCTCATAAATATTAGAAATTACTGCCATACTCATTTGTCGAACACCCGTGACTTCTCGTTCAGGACTAACGCTTGGAGACAGAAAAGCCAAAGTCGCGGGATTTTCCCCATCAGTTGTAAAAATCGTTCTTTGATCGTGGAGATTTAATGCGTAATCATAATGATTGTCCTCTACAAACCTCTTCAGCAAAGCAAATTCTTTACTAGACATTTTTAAAAAGTCGCGGTTCATATCGATATTGAGGGCGTTTCGTCGCGTCCAATTTTTGGAGCCGTCTGGATTTAACATCCAGATAAATTCCAGAGTGATGGAATTGAAGAGCTCATTCTTTAATTCAGGAGATTTCTCTAACGATTCCAAAAGATCCAACATCGCCAGTGTTCCGGTAGACTCATTCCCATGCATCTGCGACCAGCCCAAAACTTTTATGGATCCATGTCCGATCGTAATTTTATATATGGGTTGATTTAAAACAGATTGTCCAATCTCAAAAATGTAATCGCTGTGATTCGTCTGTAAGTAAGAAAATAATTTTTCAGGGAAAATATAGCGTGTAGCGAAATTTTCATTTCGATGATAGGTTAGCGCTGAACTCATGAATTTAATTGTTTACAATGTCAAATTTAATCATTCGAAATCAATTTACATTTGTTTACTTTTGTAAACAAGTTTAAACGTTTTAAAACGTCAAACTGTCTGTTGATAAAAATGTGGATTGCATTATTTTTAAATTTAATATGTAAGATGCCCACAACCAGCTAATTATATATTTTACTTAAGACTTTAACTTAACATTTGTTTAAGTGCAAATTACCTTCTGAACGTTGGATTATTGAAACTTTTATTAAATCATCGCATATTATTCTAATGTACATCTTAGAATTCTGTAACATTTGTAAACTGCACTGGAATTTATTAATTAGCTTATCTTTGCGCATATTTTTAAACTATGAACAGCGAAACAATTTTCATGGGAGGCTTCCTTTTATTTATAGCCTTCATTTTAGCTCTAGATCTTGGTCTGCTCAAGAAAAAATCTGATACTGTATCGATGAAACAGGCCGGGTTAATGAGTTTTTTTGTAGTTGCACTATCTATGTGTTTCTACTTTGTCCTTATAACTTACGGTCACCTACTCCACGGCATCGACAGCATGGAAAAACTCCAAACCGTAATTGTAAACCATAAGCATCCTGTTACAGTAATCCCTAACGATCTGGAACACAGCATACAACTTTATAACCAAAATCTAGGTTTAGAATATTTAACAGGTTATGTGGTGGAGTATGCACTTTCTGTAGACAATATTTTTGTGATGGTTTTGGTATTTACTGCGTTTGGGGTGGCACCACGAAATTATCACCGCGTATTGTTTTGGGGAATATTAGGAGCGATTGTAATGAGGTTTATCTTCATATTTCTAGGTGCTGCATTAATAGAACGCTTTAGCTGGATTATGTACGTATTTGGCGCCTTCTTAGTATTTACCGGTGTTAAGATGTTTTTTGACAAAGAAGATGAGGAGAAAATAGATACTAAAAATCACCCTGTTGTGAAGTTTGCTAACAGATTCTTTAAAGTACATGACCATTTTGTGGGTAACAAATTTTTTGTGACGATAGATGGAGTGAAGAAAATTACCCCTTTGTTCTTAGTACTACTTATCATTGAGTTTACCGACTTAATCTTCGCTGTGGACAGTATTCCTGCAATATTTTCGGTAACTAAAGATCCTTATATTGTATTTTTCTCGAACATCTTCGCAATTATAGGACTTCGTTCCATGTTCTTCTTGTTGGCAGGTATCATTGATAAGTTCCGGTTCCTTAAAATTGGCTTAGCAGTGTTATTAACCTTCATCGGTCTAAAAATGCTTCTGCATTCTTACCTTGTAACATGGGGCTTTACTACCAGCCATTCGTTATTTATTATTGTTGGTATTCTGGCATTAAGCATTCTTCTTTCACTTATTTTTCCTGAGAAAAAGAAAGATCGTAAACTTAAATTTGATCCTGAGAAGGATGAGCATGCTCACAGGAGTTAAACAGTATCATTGCATATAAAGTTCTTAAAACCACCTCATTGCAGGTGGTTTACTTTTGTAAAAAATTATTATTTACATTTGTATTTACATATGTCAATTAATTTTTTACATTTGTAATTATGAATTTGAACGAGAGAATCTCAGAAATCATCACCTACTCCAAATTTACTTCGTCAGAATTTGCTGATGAGATTGAAGTCCAACGATCCAATATTTCGCACATTACGTCTGGACGAAATAAACCTTCTCTGGATTTTCTTATAAAAATCAAAAACAGATTCCCGGAGTTAGAATGGGAATGGATTATCAGTGGAGACGGCCCTATGGTGAAAAAAGCTGAAGAAGAAGTTGTAAAACCAAAAGCCCCTACACTACCCGATTTATTCTCAATTATTTCAGACGACAATTTTGGTAAAGCCGAAAATGACATTCAGCAAAACATTCAAACACCGGGAGAATCAGATAAAAGCGACCAAACTCCCGATAAGGAATTTTTAAGCGATTCTCAGCGATTAGAAGTTGAAGAGAATATAACTGCTAAGCAAACTACTGAAAGTCAAACACCTATCATAAAAAAAATTGTGTGGTTTTATGATAATGGAAAATTTGAAAGTTTCGAGCCTTAGTATATTCAGATTTCAGCATAGTTATTGTACAATGCTATCCAATGCACTGAATACCATTTATGAAATTAGCTGAGCTTGCCCACGACCTCCATCTCTCCACTGACAGTCTTATAAAATTTATCCAAGATTTTGATCTCGAGTTATCAGAATGTATCGCAACTAATTTTGAAGTTCGGTCAGACTTTGAGAAATTCATTAGAGAAAATATTGAGTTTTTAAGAAACTACGAGAAAGATCTTGAAAGTTCGAAAACGATTGATGGCATTGCTACTCAAACCGGACAGCCTGCAGAGAAGGTTGCCGAAATCCTTCAAAAAGAACAACCACTTATTTATGATAACGGAATCTTCAAATCCTCTGTTTCAACATTTGGAATAGACCGTAAATTGGGTGGAAATTATGAGTTTGTTTATAACTATTTTGGCAAACAAACAAAACTGCAACAACGTGATTTTATAGGCTATAGAGATTTATTTTTTAATCTTTCAAAGGCTTTGGATCCATTTTTAAATTGGAGTCCCATCGCGGATTGGGGAATTCATAAACCCTCCGGTATTTTGCTTTATGGGCCACCGGGAAGTGGTAAAATATTTTGGGCCAATAAAATTGCAGAAATAATCGGTTATCGCTTTCGGGAAGTTAAGAGATACCATCTCAGCACCTCGTATATTAATGGTACAAAAACGAATTTTAAAGACTATTTAACCGAAATTCTTAGAGAAGAGAAGACTTTGCTATTTCTCTCTGATTTTGGCGACATCGTACAAGAAAGAGCTGAAAATAAATCAGTCAACTCTTGCGATGAAGAAGTAAAAGAGACGATTTTACATCACATCAGTTTCTTCAATAAAGAGAATATACTGATGGTGGGTGCGGCCAATACGCTCGAAGGTATTGATCGTGAGTTGTTAGCACCGGGGCGTTTCGATGTTTTAATTCCTATATTTCCACCGAACGCACAAGAAAGATCAGAAATGATTCTCCACCATATGACAGAGGGACTTTGTGAAGATGCACTTCTAATGAAAATTCTTACTAAGCAACAAGCACATCGATTACCGTTCTGGCAAGAAATTGCATCACGTATGAAAGCATTTTCAAATACTATGATGGTTGATTTTACGCAGAGTTTAAAAAAGAGAATTAGAGATAAATATCTTAAAACAGAACGTTTTGAAATCGATTTAAAACCCTTAATGCTCTCTGCTTATAAAGATGCTGCAGCTAAACTTACAGACGAATATCTAAACTTAGTAAGTCATTTTCTTACAGATGCTTCCAGGCTTTCAGGAGACGATTACATCTCAAGAATTGGCAATTTAAAAGAAGAATTACTTCATTATAGAGTTGTCGAAAAACCTCGACGCAAAATAGGATTTTCTACAGAAGAATAATTAATTTATGTGCCGTAATTTCTTTACGTTTCCGGATTCGATCTCTTCTCATCAACAAAATTCCAAAGTACCCTAAAAAATTTTAGAGTCCACATGTAACTACATATGATATTATATTATTCATGTAGACTTGAGTGAACTATGCTTATTGGCTTCAATTTTATCACTGATAATCCTTTCATAATGCATCATTCCGCCATAGTTTTGATAAAATTGTTATCTTTGAGAATTATCAAAATTTATCCATGAAAAAAATCATCCTAACAATTTCTGTAATGGCTTCGGTAGCGTCTTACGCTCAGGAGATTACGCTTGATAAAATATACTCTGGTTATTATCGAGGTAAAGGCATCAGTGGTATTGCCTCTCTTAAAAACGGCGTGAACTACGCAGTTATCGAACCGGGAGGGATTGCAAAATATTCTTATAAAACTTCCCAAAAAGAAGGAAATATTGTGGACGGAAAATACCAGTCCTATATATTTAATGATGACGAGTCTAAAATCCTTTTGCTGAAAGAAAGTCTTTCAATCTACCGCCATTCTTATCTTGGAAAATTCGATATTAAGGATCTTAAAACCGGTAAAACGGTTAGTCTGTTTGAGGGAAAAGATGTTCAAGAACCAACCTTTTCTCCAGATGGTTCTAAAGTAGCCTTTATAGCAGATAATAATTTATATTACCAAGATTTAGTTTCAGGAAAAATTGTTCAGATTACTACTGATGGAAAGAAAAATTCCATCCTGAATGGTTTAGCTGACTGGGTTTATGAGGAAGAATTCGGTCATGCGAGATTATATGAATGGACAAAAAATTCCGATGCTATCGTTTTCGTTAAATCTAACGAAACTGAAGTTCCGGAGATGTATATCCCAATCTATGGCAAGCAACTCTACCCTTCTGAAATGAGATTTAAGTATCCGAAAGCAGGTGAGAAAAACTCCATCGTTTCGGCACAATTATTCAGATTAGATAGTGGTAAAACTTCCGCCCTAGATCTCTCCGCATTTAAAAACTACTATATCCCTAATGTTTTCAAAACAGCGAAAGCAGATGAAATCATTCTGGTTACGTCAGGGAGAACTCAAAATGCATCCGATGTTTTAAAGGTAAATACGAAAACCGGAGCGGTGAAGAAGTTATTCACAGAAACTGATGAAAAATGGGTTGATACCGACAATGTAACGATGGAGTTTTTAGAAGATAACTCTTTCATTTGGGGCTCCGAACGCGATGGCAACCGCCACCTATATTGGTACGATGAAAACGGGAAACTCAAAAAGCAAATCACCAAAGGAAATTGGGAGGTGACCAATTATTATGGTTATAACCCGAAGACAAAGGAGGTTTATTTACAAACCACCGAAAAAGGAAGTATTAATAAGGTTGTTTCTAAAATCAATATTAACACCGGCAAATCAACCTTGCTCTCCAATCACGAAGGTAATAACAATGCAAACTTCAGTCAGAACTTTAATTATTTCATTGAAACTTCATCAACTGCAGCACGTCCGCACACTTATGTTTTAAAAGATGGTGACGGAAAGACAGTTAAAGAGCTTCAAAATAATAACGAAATGCTTCAAAAACTGAAGGCAGATAATTGGGTGGCTAAGGAATTTTTCACCATTCCGAACGAAGTTGGCGATCAGATGAATGCATGGATTATGAAGCCTAAAAACTTCGATCCAAATAAAAAATATCCACTTTTTATGTTCCAATATTCCGGGCCAGGATCACAAAGTGTATCTAACTCTTGGGATGGTGGTAATGCATTATGGTTTAACCACTTGGTTCAACAGGGTTATATCGTAGCATGTGTCGATGGTCGTGGAACCGGATATAAAGGGACCGAATATAAAAAATCCACCTACCTAAACTTAGGAAAATATGAAATTGAGGATCAGATTGCAGCAGCAAAATGGTTCGGAAATCAATCCTACATCGATAAATCACGCATCGGTATTTTCGGTTGGAGTTTTGGGGGTTACATGGCAAGTTTAGCCCTGACAAAAGGAGCTGATGTTTTCAAAACTGGGATCGCAGTAGCTCCTGTAACGAATTGGAGATACTATGACACCGTATATACTGAGCGTTTTTTAAGAACACCGCAGGAAAATCCGAAAGGTTATGATGAAAATTCGCCTACCGAATATGCAAAATTGTTGAAAGGTAATTTTATGCTTATTCATGGTACTGCTGACGACAATGTACACTTCCAAAATTCTATGGAATTTGCTGAAGCCTTGATTCAGAATAACAAGCAGTTTGAGTTCATGGCGTATCCTGACAAAAACCACGGAATCTTTGGGGGACAGACCAGACGTCAGCTTTACAAAAAAATGACTGACTTTTTATTGAAAAATCTTTAATAAATTATAAATTTTACAATGGCAACTAGCAACAGTAAGCACCCGAAGGGGCTTCCCTACTTGTTCTTTACAGAAATGTGGGAACGTTTTGGCTACTACTTAATTCTTGGGATCTTCGTACTTTATATGATTGATCCCAAAGAAACTGGCGGTTTAGCATTTAATGATAAAAGCGCAGATGATATTTTCGGTACTTTTATCGCTCTAACCTATTTAACACCCTTTTTAGGTGGATTTTTAGCTGACCGTGTTTTAGGATACATGAAAGCAATATACATTGGTGGTGCGTTAATGGGATTGGGGTATATCGGCCTCGGGGTATTCTCAGATGTCCCGATGTTTTATGCATCAATGGGCCTAATCATCTTAGGTAACGGATTTTTTAAGCCAAGTATTTCAACTCTTTTAGGTAATCTTTATGAAGAAGAACCTTACCGCGCAAATAAAGATGCAGGATATAACATCTTCTACATGGGTATTAATATCGGAGCTTTTGTTTGTAATATTATTGCTGCATTTATGCGTAATAAATTTGGTTGGGGCGAAGCATTTATAACTGCAGGTGCGGGGATGTTCTTAGGTTTGATCATCTTTACAATAGGAAGACAGCACATTTTGAAAGCAAATGTTATTAAGCCTTCACAAGAAGGAGATACTAAGATTTCAGATGTATTGACAAAGGTTTTCCTTCCGGCAATTATCGCAGGGGTAATTGGATGGGTTATTCCAGGAAATATCTTTGGAAGTGATTCAACAGATGCCTTTATTTTTGCATGTTTACCAGTAGTTTATTTCTATGTAATGCTTTATGTGAAGGCTAATTCAGAAGATAAAAGACCTATCGGAGCCTTGCTTGCAATTTTCGCAGTAAGTTTAATGTTCTGGGCGGTATTTAAACAAAATGGAACTGCTTTAACCAGATGGGCCAATTATTACACCGACAGAAGTGTTCCTGCAGCGTTAGAAAAGCCTTTAGAATCCATTTACTTGGTTGAAACTCTAGATTATGAAACCAAGGAAGTTAATGTTTATGATGATCAATATCAGGCACAAAAGGACGAAAACGGTAGTGCAGTAAAAGAACTAGGAAAAGACATTTATTTCCGAAACGACCTGCCTGAACATAAAGCCGAAATGGAGAAAAACCCGTCCGACAAAGTATTCGTCTACAACACGGAGCTTTTCCAATCGGTGAATCCATTTTGGGTTATAGTACTGACTCCTGTGGTAGTCGGATTCTTCATGTATCTCCGCAGAATTGGCAAGGAACCAACTACGCCAAGTAAAATTGTATTAGGGCTATTCATTTCTGCCCTCTCCTGCTTAGTCATGGTCGGTGCAGTGTATGCCGGAGGAAATGGTGCCGTAAAAGTGTCTGCACTTTGGTTGATTGCCGCCTATGGTGTAATCACTATTGGGGAACTATGTCTCTCACCAATGGGGCTATCGTTGGTATCGAAGCTTTCTCCTCCAAGAATTACTGCTTTAATGATGGGTGGTTTCTTCCTTTCGACATCGATCGGTAATAAACTTTCCGGCGTACTTGCAAGTTTTTGGTACGATTATGAAAACAAAGCAAATTTCTTTATTGTGAATTTTGGCCTGCTGCTCTTGGCTACATTATTAGGACTTTCAATTTTGAAAAGACTTAATAAAATCATGAAAGAAAAAGGAGTAAACTAAAATGCTTAAAAATAGAATGCCGGCTGAGCCGGCTTTTTTGTTTTGCAAAATATGCAAATAACACCCTCTGAAAAGGAAAAAAAACTATATTTGTCTCTTAACAATTATTAACAATAGAAAAAATTATGGATACAGCAGTGCAAACAGGGCATCCGAAAGGACTCTATCTTTTGTTTATGACCGAAATGTGGGAACGTTTTTCCTATTACGGTATGCGTGCGATTTTCGTCCTTTATATGACGAAGATGCTATTAATGGGCGACGCCGAAGCCTCGCAAATTTACGGAAGTTATACCGGCCTTGTTTACCTGACTCCGCTTTTGGGTGGATACTTATCCGACCGTTTTCTAGGTAACAGAAGAAGTATCGAAATTGGTGGAGCTTTAATGGCATTAGGACAGTTTATCATGTTCTTCAGTGCTTCTACAACCGGTTCACCGGCCATCACTTTGATGTGGATTGGTCTTACCATGTTGATTATCGGTAACGGTTTCTTCAAACCCAACATTTCTACAATGGTAGGTCAACTTTATCCGAAAGGAGACCGCAGAGTAGATTCAGCATTTACGATTTTCTATATGGGTATTAACCTTGGTGCCTTCTTCGCACCTCTTATCTGTGGTACACTTGCAGAAAAAGTAGACTACAAATGGGGTTTCTTAGCAGCAGGAATCGGGATGATTATAGGTTTGGTTACCTTCTTTGTTCAGAAAAACAAACTTCTGGTTGATGCAGAAAATAATCCGGTTGGTATGCCAACAGCGAAATTTGGATTAAAACAAATCGGAATGGTCCTCGGATCCATTGCCATTATCTTCTTTTTAATGAATTTCAAAACAATGTTCCAAAGCGATTTGGATATCATTGGATATTTAATTTACGGAGCAATGGTGGTTATGCCTCTAATTGTGTTAACAGATAAGTCTTTAACGAAAGAAGAGCGGGATCGTATTATGGTAATTTTCATCTTGGCGTTCTTCGTTATCTTCTTCTGGGGAGCTTTCGAACAAGCTGGGGCGTCGCTTACCATTTTTGCAGACCGACAAACAGATAGAAACCTTTTCGGATGGGAAATGCCTGCAAGTTATTTTCAGTCTGTTAATCCATTAGCAATTATCATCTTAGCACCACTTTTCTCTTCATTGTGGTTGAGATTAGGGAATAGAGGTGCAGAACCTTCTTCTCCTAAAAAAATGGCTTTAGGTCTTGCATTAATTTCATTAGGATATGTTGTTATTGCTATTGCTGTTTATGGTCTTGGATTGATGGATAAAGTATCAATGTTCTGGTTAATTGCCCTTTACGTAATCCACACGATGGGGGAACTTTGTCTTTCACCAATTGGTCTTTCAATGGTTTCTAAATTGTCGCCGCTACGTTTTTCATCTCTTTTGATGGGAACGTGGTTTTTGGCAAACGCTGCAGCGAACAAATTTGCAGGAACACTTTCTGCTCTAATTCCAGGAAGCGGCGAAGAAGATGCAGCACCTGCAACGACAAGTTTCTTAGGATTTGAAATCGCTAACCTATTTGATTTCTTCCTCGTTTTCGTTGTAATGTGTGGAGTTGCAGCAGTTATTCTTTTTGCAATGAGCCGTTGGCTTGAAAAGAAAATGCACGGAGTTAATTAATCTCTGGCTTTTCATTTATAAATGCAAACCACCGGTTATCCGGTGGTTTTTTGTTACTTTCGTAAAAACTTTTTTAGAATGAGCCTAACTTTAGATCAAATTCAAGATTTTGGAGGAAAATACCCAAAACAAATCTGGTCCCTATTCTTTTCAGAAATGTGGGAGCGTTTTTGTTTCTACGGTATGCGTGGGATGCTGGTTTTCTTCATGATTTCGCAACTGCAGTTCAATGATGAACAGGCAAATTTGCAGTATGGAGCTACACAAGCATTTGTCTACGCCTTTACTTTTGTGGGTGGCTTGTTTGCAGACAAAATTTTAGGTTTTAGAAAATCACTCTTCTGGGGTGGACTTTTAATGATTGTCGGAAGTTTAATTCTCGCTGTAAATCCTCATGATTTCTTCTTTTTAGGAATATCATTTACTGTTGTTGGTACCGGATTTTTTAAACCGAATATCTCAACCATGGTGGGCAAACTCTATAGAGGGAGCGATTCTCGTCGTGACGCCGGCTTTTCGCTATTTTATGCCGGAATTAATCTCGGCGCACTTTTAGGAGGATACATCTGTATCGCTATTGGTAAAGGCGAAATGCTTTCGAGTTACATCCCTAAAGATTTAAGATGGAATGTAGCCTTCGGACTTGCCGCCGTTGTGATGGTTATTAGTTTAATCAACTTTGTTTTCACCCAGAAAAGCCTCGGGCCTATCGGATTAATGCCTCAACGGGTGTTGCCAAACGGTCAAATCATTCCGATGGAAAAATGGAAAGTAATTGGCGTTTACATCCTGTCATTGGTTTTCGTTCCGCTCATTATGATGATGGTATCAGTACCACAATACACCGATTATTTCATGTGGACGGTTGGACCAATAACCTTGATTTATCTATTCTACGAAATGTCAAAAGTTAATTCTTCCGAAAGAAATAAGTTGTGGGCAGCACTGGTTTTCATCATATTTTCAATCCTATTCTGGGGTATTTACGAACAATCCGGTGGATCATTAAGTATTTTTGCCGCAAATAACCTTAATAAAGATCTTTTGGGATTAGATCCTAATGGGGTGAACAATTCCGGTGGTGCATTTTTTATCATTTTCCTTGCGCCTTTGATCGGGTTATTGTGGATTTGGCTCAGCAAGAAAAGGCTCGAACCTAATACTCTGATAAAATTTGGATTAGGATTTATCTTTTTGGGATTAGGTTATTATGTTTTATTTGCCACACAGTTTTTTGCAAATGTCCAAGGCGTGACATCACTTAATGTTTTCACAATTGCATTATTGGTAATTACTTTGGGCGAACTCTGCTTGTCTCCTATTGGATTGTCTATTATGACAAAACTATCAACCGAGAAACTTCAGGGGATGATGATGGGATTGTGGTTCTTAGCATCAGCTTATGGACAATATGTAGCCGGAATTATCGGAGCAAACATGGCGACTGCCAATGCAGGTTCTAGTAATATGGAGGCTTTGATAACTTATACGGAAGGTTATAAGCAGTTAGGTCTTTATGCTGTCATAGCTGGGGTAATCTTGATTATTATTTCCCCGATGGTGAAAAAGCTAATGCAAGACGTCCGTTAAATTTAACTTTTAAACCACAATGTTATCCAATTGGCGATGAAAAAACTCCTATTTCTACTCATTCTTTCCTCCGGTTTTAGTCTGAGTACTGCTCAGGTTAAATGGATGACTCTCGAAGAGGCCATTAAAGCCCAGGAAACGACTCCAAAAAAGATATTAATTGATTTTTATGCAGATTGGTGCGGTCCGTGTAAGATTATGGAGAAGAACACCTACGGACATCCCGTCATTAGCCAATATTTAAATGACAATTATTATCCGGTAAAATTTAATGCAGAAGGTAAAGAAAGTTTCACATTATTTGGCAGAACTTTCGATAATCCTGGGTATATAAAAGGGAAAACCAAAAATTCGATGCACGACTTTACCAAATTCATGAACGTTAACGCGGTACCAACCATTGTTTTCTTGGATGAGCAAGCGATGCCAATTACCATTCTTCAAGGCGCATTAACAGCGAAGGAACTGGAGCCTTACATTCCTTTCATCGCTTCGGATGAGTATAAAAAAATTACCACTCGAGAACAGTGGGAAAATTATCAGAAAAAATTCAAGTCAAGCATAAAGGATTAACAAATACAGCGACTTTCACTTTTGGAAGTCGTTCTTATTTTACCGAAATTCGCGATGAGATTGTCAGGTGAATATAGATACTTCCATAGAATTTGTAAAAGGAATTGGCCCCGAGCGGGCTAAATTCATTAAAAACGTACTCGGCATTTCAACAGTTGAAGATCTATTAACCTTTTACCCGCTTCGATACATTGATAAAAGCAAAATCTATCAGATTCGGGATTTAAACGCTGAACCCGAAAACGAAATTCAGCTGAAAGGAAAAATCACTGAAATCCAGGAAATTACTTACGGAGCACACAAAAAACGATTGTCTGCCAAATTTCGTGATGCTACAGGCACTTTAGAATTGGTTTGGTTTCGCTACACGAAATGGATGAAAGAGCAATTGCCGCTAAACAGAGAAGTCTTCATCTTCGGTAAGGTTTCGCTGTTCAACGGGCAGTTTTCTATGGCGCATCCTGAAATAGAAACTGAAGAAAAAAAGGCCGTTTCGGGTTCATTATTACCTGTTTATCCAGGAAGTGAAAAGCTGGCTAAGAGAGGCGTTAATAACAAATTTTTTCAAACTGTCATCGCCGATATCCTGCGAAATCTTCCTGCTTTGATGGAAGAAAATTTACCTGAAAAACTAATATCAAAACTAAAACTCATTGGTCGACTGCAAGCTTTTCATCATATTCATTTCCCGTCGAATCTTCAATATGCAGAACATGCCAACCGGAGATTAAAATTTGAAGAGGCTTTTTTCTTTCAGTTGGGTTATGGTTTAAAAAAACAACATCAAAAGAGTTCAGTAATTGGTAATCCGTTCCCAAAGATCGGCTCTAATTTTACAGACTTTTATAATACAAAACTCCCCTTTGAACTGACCAATGCACAAAAGCGCGTTTTAAAAGAAATTCGGACCGACCTTAAAAAACCGATCCAGATGAATCGTCTTTTACAGGGAGATGTAGGTTCGGGGAAAACCATGGTCGCCCTACTCACCATGCTGATTGCCATGGACAATGGTTTCCAAAGTTGTTTGATGGCACCAACAGAAATCTTAGCACAACAGCATTATAATTCGATCAACGAACTGCTTTGTGCAACAGACATTAAAGTTAAACTCCTCACCGGTTCCACAAAAACGTCAGATAGAAAAATTATTCATGAGAAACTTCTGTCTGGTGAACTCTCAATTTTAGTCGGCACCCATGCGATATTGGAAGATGTGGTAAAATTTAAAAATCTTGGGTTAGCGGTGATCGACGAACAGCATCGTTTTGGAGTTGCTCAAAGGGCAAAACTTTGGGCTAAAAATAAAATTCCGCCGCACATTCTGGTCATGACGGCCACACCCATTCCACGAACGTTAGCGATGAGTTTTTACAGTGATCTCGATGTTTCTGTCATCGATGAATTGCCGATTGGCAGAAAACCCATCATTACGGCTCACCGACGTGAAAAAGACCGACTTTCTGTATTTCGTTTTGCCAAAGAGGAAATTGAAAAAGGCCGACAAGTTTATTTTGTATATCCATTAATTGAAGAGTCTGAAACGTTGGATTACAAAAATTTGCTTGAAAGTTATGACCATATTCTGGAGTTTTTTGAAGGTAGAAATGTAACCATGCTGCACGGCCGGATGAAGCCTGCTGAAAAAGATGCAGCGATGCAATACTTCGCATCAGGTAAAGCGGAAATTATGGTTGCTACAACGGTTATTGAGGTAGGAGTTAACGTTCCTAATGCTTCGGTGATGATTATTGAGAGCGCGGAAAGATTTGGTCTGTCTCAACTTCATCAGTTACGGGGAAGGGTTGGTCGCGGCGCTGAACAGAGTTACTGCATCTTGATGACTTCCGACAAATTAACAAAAGAAAGCCGAACACGCATTAAAACTATGGTAGAAACCAATGACGGATTCAAAATTTCTGAGGTTGATATGCAATTACGAGGTCCTGGGGATATACTGGGAACCCAACAGAGCGGTGTGGTTGATTTTAAAAAGCTAGATCTAGTTGCGGATGGACAAATCATAAAAGTCTCCAAGGCTGCAGTAGAAGCAATCTTGCAGCAAGATCCGTATCTACAACATCCTGAAAATACTTCGTTGAAAAAGTATTATTTACAGTATTACCGGGGCAAGAATAAATGGAGTCGGATTTCCTAGAAAGCCTTTCATTGCGGCATGATTTTTAGTTGAAAGCAATCTTATTAAAGTCACTTATTAAATTATAATTTTAACGACTATCATTTATATGTATCGATATTTATTTTTGATTTTTCTTGCCACATCAGCATCGCTGTTTTCTCAGTCAAAAATTATGGTGACGCAAGCCGGAGATCTTCAGCCTATTGCCAATGCACAAATCATCTGTAATGGCAAAATTTTGGGAAAAACCAATACTTCGGGGGAGTTAAAATTTCGCACCAACTGTGATAAAGTTGAAGTAAAAGCTAGTGGCTTTTTTACTGATGAAGTGATTGTAGATGATGTAATGAAAATCACCCTAACAGCCAGCGATCCTAAAACGCAGTCAATACAAAGTGTGATCATTAATGACGAAAGCGATCCTTTAGCATTAAGAATACTTGATAAAGTGAATTACCTTTACGATGAAAATGCACCACAGAGTTTAGATTCATACGCTTTTAAATCGTATGAAAAGATCTCACTAGATATTGATGAAGATAGTATAAATGCGTATAAAATATCCTTAGAAAAAAGATTAGATTCCCTCAAAAATCTGCCTAAACCGACGCAATCAGCATCTCAAAAAAAAGATTCTATTGAAAGTGTTAATGTCACCAAATTAATTGCTGAGAGTAAATTATTCTTGTGGGAGCGCGCTTCAGAATTTTTGTATTCTAAAAAATATGGAGAAAAAGTCAATATTTTAGACAATCGCGTAGCGGGACTTCAGCAACCTATCTACGAAATGATGACTTTGAGAAGTAACCGCAATCGTATTCCGAGAGAAATTAAAAAAGAAAACAGACCACTCTACCGCTTTTTCTTGACCGACAGTCTGGATATTGAAGGTCGAAAAAATTATGTGATTCGTTTTCGCCAGGTGGATAACAAACAACCTGTAAACCGAAGAAAATACAACGGATATCTTTATGTTGATGCAGATACTTATGCCGTAAAAAAGATTGAAAGTAACAGCCACAAAAAAAGTGAAGGCAGTATCACAAGCATTTGGACTCCAGTCAATAATAAATGGTTTCTTCAAAAAGAAGATCTTAAAATTCGCATGGGAAGCACCAATTTCAGTGAAAACGGAGAAAATAAAAAAGAAGAAAATAAAAAGGAAACAAGAAAGTTTGGAAATTATGTCTTTATGACTGCCGATTATTTTGACTTTCAAACTCCGATTCAACAAGACAAGAATGATTTCAGCGGTTACACCATGTCTGTGAAAAACAGTGATGGCAAATCACTTGATTTGTTTCGTACAGATTCACTTACCGCACGAGAACGCCTGACTTATGAGAAAATTGACAGTGTAGGTCGAAAATACAAACTCGATCAAAAGATTAATGGTTTCACGAGTTTAATTAGAGGGAAATTCCGAGTAGAAATGGTCGATTTCGATATCGCCCAATTGGCCAAATATAACTTGTATGAGGGGATTAGATTAGGAATCGGAGCAAAACTTAACGAGAGATTCCATTCTTATATATCTCCGGATGCGTATGTTGCTTATGGCTTTAAAGACCGAGGTTGGAAATATGGTGCCGGTGTAGATATTAAAACAACTTTAGAAAAGAACTCATTCTTCCGAGCTGAATATTACAATGATATCTTAACAGCAGGGAGATTTAATGAAGATTTATGGAATTTCCGAATGAAATTCATGAACGCCGGAATCGACATCAATAACGACCGTTTCTATGGTTATCAAGGATTTAAGTTGTCATATGAAAACGATTTAACTAATGATTTAACCCTGAAAGTTTCTGCTAAACGTGACACCGAGGAAGCATTGTTTAATTATGCTTTCAATGGATTAATGGGTAAGTTTGATAATTTTGCTACGAAGCTCACTTTAAAATACTCCCCCAATTCCAAGAACATCATGACTCCAGCGGGAAAATTCACGTATGAGCAAAAATACCCGGAATTTTACTTCAATTATGAACAGGGATTGGAAGCTTTGGGCGGAGATCTTTCTTACAGCCGATTTGACGTGCTTGCACAACATGTTTTCACCACCAAAGCAGGTGTTACAGGAATTAGAGGATACGCTGGGATTTTGACTGGCGATGTCCCAATTTGGCATCATTTCGCCATGAACGGCCATGGAAAAGGTGGAGATGGCCTCAACCTAAATCTAACTTCATTCCTGGGTTTTGCAACCATGGAAAGCGGTAGATATTATAATGACAAATTTGTCGGATACTATTTAACCCACCGCTTGCCACTTTATTTCCGTACTTTTGGCAAAAATATTTCGAGTTTTGATTTGGTGTATCGTGGAATCATCGGCAATATGGATGACCCTTCTCAGCATAATTTCGATTTTGAAAAGTTAGACCGTCTGTATCAGGAAGTCGGCTTAGAGACCAACCATATTTTAGGAACACCATTTAACCTTGGGTTCTTCTATCGTGTCGGTCATTATGCAACAATAACATTCAAACAGAATTTTGCAATTCAGTTAAAACTTAATATTCTAGGATTTTAATGAAAGTTATACAGATAAAGGCGACACAGTTTTTTGACTTATTGAAGATGAAAGACGCCTCCATGTGGGAAGTTTTTGCCCAAATGATTGATGGTGAAGAAAAAGAATTAATATTTCTTGATGATGAAGAAAAAATTCTGTTCAATTATATCCTTCCCAGTTCTTTAGAGAAACTGAATGAAGACCGACAGCAGTTTGCGAAAGAATATGCTGATAAGTTATCTCAGCTTAATTAACTTGCAAGGAACTTTTCAATAGTTTGTTTCGCAGAAGCTACATCATGTACGCGTAAGATTTTAGCTCCTTTCTGCAGCATTTTTAAATGTAGGTTTTGTGTTTCTTCATTAATTTCATTTGGCAACTTACCGAGTGGTTTGTAGATAAATGATTTGCGAGAAATCCCAACCAGTAAAGGCAGTCTTCCAAAGCCAATACACTCCAGTTCATTCGTCATTTGCAATTGTTGCTCTACTGTTTTACCAAAACCAAAACCGGGATCCAGGATAATGTCATAAACTCCCTTATTTTTTAGCTCCAAAATCTTTTCAGAAAAGTATCGATTGATATTGAGGATAATATCTTCATTAATGTTTTTATCATGCATTGTCTCGTAGCTAGCATTTACATGCATTAAAATATAAGGAAGTTGAGTCTTGGCGATAGTTTCAAACATATTATCGTCAAACATTCCCCCTGAAATATCGTTAATGATGTCCATTCCCTGCGGATAAGCATAATCAACCACTTCCGAATAGAAGGTGTCAACGGAAATTAAAACAGATGGAAAATTCTGTTTTAACTCTTTAATCACGTTTCCCAATCTTACAATTTCTTCTTTGGCAGTTAGTTTCCGGGCGCCAGGACGCGTAGACTGTGGACCTATATCAATAATTTCGGCACCTTCGTTAATCATTTGCTCTGCATGTTTCAGAGCTGTTTGATGATCAAAAAATTTTCCACCATCTGAAAAAGAATCAGGTGTTAGATTTAAAATCCCCATCACCAATGGTTTAGAGAAATCGAAAAGTTTTCCTCTGCAGTTGATAGAAAAATGGGAATCTTGATTTGTTTTCATGACGCAAATGTAGAGATTCACCCTGAATTTCTCCCCACTTCATTTTAGGAGAAAATGTAAAAACCTTATCTTTGAAAAGATTTGATATTTATGCAGAAAACAGCCCAACAGTTTGATACCGCTATTGAAGTTTGCCGGGATCTTTTCAGAAAAAAATTGACTGATTACGGTTCTTCGTTTCGCGTTTTGAGAACTTCCTCATTAACCGATCAGATTTATATTAAAGTAAAGAGTCTGCGCAACTTCCAAACAACGGGTTTATCAAAAGTAGGCGAATCCGAAGAGGAGAATTTTATTGCCATTGTAAACTATTCCGTAATCGGACTTATACAGCTTCATAAGGGATTTACAGATGAAGTGCAACAAGATAAAGAAGAAATGATTATGCTTTACGACCAGTTTGTTGCTGAAGCTAAAGAATTGATGATGCGTAAGAATCATGATTATGGGGAAGCATGGCGCGAAATGCGAATCACCTCCATTACCGATTTAATCTACCAGAAAGTTCTTCGTACCAAGCAAATTGAAGACAATGCCGGGAACACCCTAGTTTCGGAAGGGATTGATGCTAATTATTTTGACATGTTAAATTATGCAGTTTTCTGCCTTATAAAACTTCAGGAAAAAGGAGAAATTTCCGCAAATTCTTAATTTATGGTGTCTGCACTTCGTATTATTACAGCCTTGATTTTTATCGCTTCTGGTTTTGTGAAAGCGGTAGATGTTGTAGGTTTTTCGTTCAAATTGGAAGAATATTTTTCTCCCTCAGTTTTCAATATTCCATTTCTAGAGCAACTTTCACTGCCGATAGCCATTATTGTCGTGGCTTTAGAACTTGTTTTGGGATTTATGTTGCTGATTAAAATTCGGTTGAAATTTACACTGGCATCATTAATCGCTTTATGTGTTTTCTTCGCCTTCCTCACCTTCTACTCCGCTTATTATAATAAAGTGACAGATTGTGGATGTTTTGGTGACGCCATTAAATTTACTCCATGGCAAAGCTTTATTAAAGACGTTATTTTACTCTTAGCCCTACTGGTATTATGGGTGATCAATAAACGTAATCCCAGACTAGAAGTGCAAAAAAAATGGAAGTATACCACTTTGGCGATTTTCGTAGCTTTAATGAGTTTCGTAACGTTACACGGTATTACCCATGAACCTTTGATTGATTTCCGCGATTATAAAATAGGAACCGATCTCAAATATGAACTTGCAAAATCAGGGGAAAATCCTGCCGTGTTTAAGACATTTTACTCTCTTAAAAATGCCAAAACCAATGAAGTTATTGAAATAGATCAAGATCACTACGTCAATAACAAAATTTATTGGGAGCAAGGATCACCCTGGAAAATTGAGAAAGGTAAGACCACTTCAAAAATGATTAGCGAGGGCTATGCAACAGAAGTGTTGAAATTTAAACCAGAAGCGTCAAACGGTGAATATCTAACTGATAAAATATTGAATGCTCCAGAGGCAATTTTGGTTTTTAGTTACGCCCCTTCCAAAGCAGATGCTACTCTACTTCTGGAAACAGAAAAAGTAATTAGTAAAAATAAAAAAGCTTTAGTATTAGGTGTTTCCACCGATCGAAACACTTTCAAGCTGATACCCAATACGTTAATGGATGGCACTGCGATAAAGACTATTGCACGCAGTAATCCATTCGTTTTAGAACTTCATAATGGCGTAATTATTGAAAAAATGTCCGCCAAAGATTATTTAAAAAAATTCAGATAAAAAACTAAAAATATGAATATGCAAAAATCGAATAAATCCATCGCAGGTTACCATTTATTGATGATTCTTTCTTCTGTTGACGGGGAGTTTTCTCCAGAAGAAGGCCTAAAATTCCAGCAGTTTCTTGCTGAAGAATTCCCATTTAATATTGATCTTGATAACGAATTGGATATTATCGCCACGCTTCATCCAGACGACTGGAAATATCACTTTGAGTTCCACGCAAACTGTTTCTTGGACGATTCTACTGCAGAAGAAAGAGAGTCTTTTTTAACTTTTGCTAAATCACTGATTAAAGCAGATGATAATGTTAATGACACTGAGCATGAATTCTATACGCTTCTGAAAAACATGTGGAACAACCAATAATTACATTTCTTATGAAGAAAGTTTTCTCCTTATCAATTCTTTCATTAGCAAATATGATGAATGCACAGAACTGGCCGGACATAAAACCACCTGTCGCTGAAAAGCAACAACACATTCGCACCATACACGGCGATTCCGTTAACGACCCTTATTACTGGATGAACGACTACTTCAAAAAGGGGAAAGATTCAACCAAAGTAATTCAGTACCTCACCGCAGAAAATAATTATGTGGAAGCGATGATGAAGGACACCGAGCCACTTAGGGAGAAACTTTTTGAAGAAATGAAAGCCCGAATTAAGGAAAAGGATGAATCTGTGCCTGTCTTTAAAAACGGTTATTATTACTACACCAGAACTGAAGCGGGACAGCAGTATTATAAATATGCAAGAAAAAAAGGAAGCCTCAGCGCTCCTGAAGAGATCCTTTTGGACATCGATGAAATGGCCAAGGGCAAAGCTTATTATTCTGCTTCAGGATTTGCGGTAAGTCCGGACAATAATCAGCTAATTGTTGGGGTAGATGATGTGTCTCGCCGGCAGTACAAACTTTTCCATAAAGACTTAAGAACTGGAAAAGTTACTGATCTTAACATTAGCAATACCACAGGAAGAGCAACCTGGGCAAACGATAATAAAACCATTTTCTACACTCAGAATAACCCACAAACCCTTCTTACCGAGAAAATTGTTCTTCACGTTATTGGTACACCTTCTTCAAAAGACGTTGTCGTATACCACGAAAAAGACAATACCAATTACATAGGCCAAGGCAAATCGAAAAACGAAAAGTATATCTTTATTGAATCTGGTTCTACAACATCATCTGAAGTTCGATATATTTCTGCAGATCAGCCCACCGCAGAGTTCAAAGTTTTTCAGCCACGAATCAAGAATGTTCTATATAGGGTAACCGCATTAGAAGACAAATTTCTAATCACAACCAACAAAGATGCCCTCAATTTTAAAGTGATGGAAACTCCTTTGAACCGCACCACTGCAGATCATTGGAAGGATTTTATTCCACACAGAAAAGATGTTTTGGTAGAAGGCATTGATGAATTCAAAAATTACTTAGTTTTTACTGAAAGACAGAATGGTCTAACGCAGATGGTAATTTTCGATCGCAAATCGGGCATAAAAGAATTTCTGAAGTTTGATGAACCTGCGTACTATGTTGGACCTTCCGGAAACCCTGAATACAATACGGACAACTTTAGGTTTGCGTACACCTCCATGATTACGCCAAGTACGCAATATGAACAAAATCTCGCTACGGGTAAGAGAACAGTTTTGAAAGTTCAGGAGGTTTTGGGAGGATATAATAAAGAAAATTACGAAACCAAAAGACTTTTTGCTACTGCGAAGGACGGGACTAAAATCCCGCTCTCGGTGGTTTATAAGAAAGGAATGGTTATGAACGGTAAAAATCCACTCCTGCTTTACGGCTATGGCTCGTATGGAAATTCAATGAATGCTACCTTCGGGAGTACAAGGCTCAGTCTTCTTGACAGAGGTTTCATCTACGTCATTGCACACATCCGTGGTGGTGAGGAGATGGGAAGACACTGGTATGAAGAGGGGAAAATGATGAACAAAATCAATACGTTCACTGATTTTATTGACGCCGGAAAATACTTAATCGATCAAAAATATACTTCACCGGAACATCTTTATGCTCAAGGAGGATCAGCCGGAGGATTGCTGATGGGAGCTGTAACCAATATGGCGCCGGAAATGTGGAATGGCATCATCTCGCAAGTTCCGTTTGTTGATGTGGTGAACACCATGCTTGATGAAACCATTCCGCTTACGACCAATGAGTACGACGAATGGGGAAATCCTAACAACAAAGAGGCTTATTTCTATATGAAATCTTATTCGCCTTACGAAAATATTGAACGAAAAAACTATCCGAACATATTGCTTACGACAGGTCTTCACGATTCTCAGGTGCAGTATTTCGAACCTGCAAAATATGCTGCAAAAATCCGCGATTATAAAACCGACAATAATATTGTGTTGATGAAAACGGATATGTCTTACGGACATGGTGGCGCGTCAGGAAGATTCGATTACCTAAAAGACATTGCTCTGGTATACGCATTTATGTTCAAACTTGAAGGAATAACTAAATAATTAAAAAAATGAGAAAAAATATTGTTGCCGGTAACTGGAAAATGAACAAAAATGTAATTGAAGCTCAACAGCTGATGTTTCAGTTACTGCAGTATAAAAAGAACAATTCCACAAACTGCGAGGTTTGGATCGCTCCACCATCTCTTTATCTAATGATGGCAAAAGATCTTTATGAGCAAAATGAAATTGGAGTTTTTGCCCAGGATATGAGCGAACACGAAAGCGGTGCTTATACAGGTGAACTTTCCGCCGGTATGTTAGAATCTATTGAAGCTACAGGAGCAATTATTGGTCACTCAGAGCGAAGACAATATCACGGTGAAACCGATTCTCATTGCAACAGAAAAGTGAAATTAGCTTTAGATAAAGGTTTGACTCCCATTTATTGTAATGGGGAAACCTTGGAACAAAGAAAATCGGGTCAACATCTTGACGTGGTGAAAAACCAGACAGAAACCGCACTTTTCACACTTTCCGCAGAAGAAATTAAAAAAGTAGTCATCGCGTACGAGCCGGTATGGGCAATTGGTACGGGTGAAACGGCAACGCCGGAGCAGGCTCAGGAAATTCACGCCCACATCAGAAGTTTAATCGCAGCAAAATACGGACAAGAGATTGCTGACGAAATTTCAATTCTTTATGGTGGTTCGGTTAAACCAGATAATGCAAAAGAGATTTTTTCTCAACTAGATATTGATGGAGGTTTAATCGGTGGCGCAGCATTAAAGATTGAAGATTTCTCTAAAATCATTGAAGGGTTTAATTAGAAGAAACTGTTTTAAATAAAAAAGAACGCCAATCAGCGTTCTTTTTTGTTTGATTGAGAGTGAATTATTTCTCTACTTTTCTTTCTAAAACTTCGTCAACCATTCCGTAATCTTTTGCTTCGGAAGAAGTCATCCAATAATCTCGGTCGGAAGCCTTCTCTACCCACTCATAGGTTTGTCCTGAATGCTGCGAAATAATATCGTAAAGTTCTTTTTTCAACTTTAACATTTCACGAAGATTAATTTCCATATCAGAAGCTACCCCTTGCGCACCACCTGAGGGCTGGTGAATCATTACTCGGGAATGCTTTAAAGCTGAACGTTTTCCTTTCTCCCCAGCAACTAATAACACCGCTCCCATCGAGGCAGCCATACCTGTACAAATGGTAGAAACATCTGGTTTAATAATTTGCATCGTGTCATAAATCCCTAATCCGGCGTATACACTACCACCAGGAGAGTTGATGTAAATCTGAATGTCTTTTGATGCATCTGAACTTTCCAGGAAAAGTAGCTGTGCCGTCACAATATTGGCGACTTGGTCATCAATACCGGTTCCTAAGAAAATGATACGGTCCATCATCAAACGAGAAAAAACGTCCATTTGTGCAACGTTCATTCTCCTTTCCTCCATAATGTAAGGAGTTAGGTTGGTAGGCCCGAACATTCCCATATATTGGTCAGTTGCAAGACCACTGTTTCCTAAATGTTTAACAGAGAAGTCTCTGAAATCTTTTTTTATATCCATTATAATCTATTTATCATTTTATTGAAATATTGCACGCAAACTATATTCCACAACATTATTTCCGCCAATCTGTCATAAAATACGGTAAAGTTTTTCGTCTAAAGTTTTACGAAGATGATTAAGGGTAATAATTTTTTTGTAAACATCGTCATTATCCTGGTTTTCATGCAAATCATTTTTAAGATCGTTGATGATTTTCACGATATACTCTCTTTTATGTCTG
The DNA here is from genome assembly GCA_041913105.1 of Kaistella sp. Lineage (GTDB taxonomy): Bacteria > Bacteroidota > Bacteroidia > Flavobacteriales > Weeksellaceae > Kaistella. Next base: position 636,002 of record JAYSFV010000001.1, read on the forward strand.
TAGATTACGTCGCTAACGATTTTTGGCACCAACTCCTCTTCTTTACTAAAGAAGATTTGATGTTTACTCCAGTCGCTGTTTTCATAAGGGTCAACCAGCGCAGTAGCAATTCTAGCAGTTATTTCCTGATCCATAAGACTCATAAAGAAATTCCCTGATCGAAGTTCGTTTGCTCGAATTCCCTCTTTTATTTCCTCGATAATTTTTTGGTTGAGGGGAGATTGTATTTCGCACTGATCTTCCTCGAAGTGACCTATAATTTCTTCAATAACACTAATCTGATAGTTGTTGTTTTCGTCATCTTTACGATCCAGAATTCGGTCGCCATACTTTAGCATCAATTCCACCAGTTTTTCTTCAAGAATATAAAGCGGGCTTATATTCTCTGAAGGTTCTTCAACTTTCTGGAGTTTTGGAGAGTCTGTTTTTTGTTGCGCTTGCTTTTGCGGGAGTGTAACCTGCTGTTTTTGCAATTGCTGTTGAATATTCAGTTCATTAAACAGGGACTGCTCTGAAATCCCGAACTTCCCGGCAACTTCTTTTAGGTAAACTTCCTGTTTTAAAGCATTCTGAACAAAGCCCACTGACTTTACAATATCCCGAATAGCTTCCGCCTTTCTGATAGGGTCACCTCCAGCTTCTTTTAGAAGTATTTCTGCTTTGAAATCAATAAAATCAGTTGCTTCTTCCCGAATAAACTGTTCAACCTTTTCTTGTGGATGCTTTCTCGAATAAGAATCGGGATCATCACCATCCGGAAACAGCAAAACTCTGATATTCATTCCCTCCGAAAGGAGCATGTCAATGCTTCTAAAACTCGCCTTTATCCCGGCCGAATCTCCGTCGAACAGGATCGTAACGTTTTCTGTCAGCCTTTTTATCAGTTTAATCTGCTCCACCGTCAACGCCGTTCCGGAACTTGAAACAACATTCTCTATTCCGGCCTGGTGGAGAGCAATAACATCCATATAACCCTCCACTAAAAGACAGAGATTGTGGCGGGAAATGGCTTGCTTACTATGATTTAATCCATAGAGGACATTAGATTTGTGATAAATTTCAGTCTCGGGCGAATTTAGATATTTAGCCGTCTTAACATTGCTTTTTAATATCCTTCCTCCAAAACCTAAAACCCTTCCCGAAAAACTGTGGATGGGGAAAATTACACGCTCCCGAAAACGATCTATCCCATTCGGAGCGTTTTCCGGGAAAATTGACAGCCCAGATTTCTCTAAAATCTCCTTTGAATAACCTTTTTCAAGAGCAAAATATGTAAAAGCATCTTTCTGTTCGGGTGCGTAACCAAGCTGAAATTTCGCAATAATGTCATCACGTAAATCTCGTTCTTTAAAGTATGAATAACCAATTGCTCTACCCTCTTCAGACTTTATTTGTCCTTGAAAAAAATCATTAGCTACCTCGTGGATTTTGTAAAGAAGTTCTTTTTCGGTTTGCGATTGTTTTTCCGCATCTGAAAATTCGCGTTGATCTTCTTCAATCTCAATTCCATATTTCTTTGCAGCATGCCGAAGCGCTTCTGGATAGGTAAATCCTTCGATTTCCATCAAGAAAGAAATCGCTGTTCCTCCCTTCCCACTTGAAAAGTCCTTCCAAATTTGCTTACTTGGCGAAACAATGAAACTCGGACTTTTTTCATCATGAAAAGGGCTTAATCCCTTAAGATTAGAGCCGGCTCTTTTCAACTGAACATATTCACCAATAATTTCTTCAACCCGAATGGTAGAAAATATTTTATCGATGGTGGCTTTAGAAATCATTCCGTAAAAATACAAAAAACTCGCACCGTTCGCCTATGTCGGATTTAAATTGAATAAACCTTAAAATGATTTACTTTTGCATTTCCAAAACTGCTGAAATGGAATTCGAAATCAATAAAATAGAAGATTGGGATCACGTTGTAGAAAAAATTATTCCCCAACTTCAACATCATATTCTACTATTAAAGGGAAATCTTGGTGCTGGCAAAACCACTTTTACGAAGCAGCTTTTAAAAAGTTTGGGTAGCGAAGATGAAGTTTCGTCACCTACTTACGCTATCGTGAACGAATATCATTCGCCTAAGGGAAAAATCTTTCATTTTGATTTGTACCGAATGAAAAATATACATGAGGTTTATGATCTTGGGATAGATGAATATCTGGACGAGGCCTATCTATGTATCATTGAGTGGCCCCAGATTTACGAAGAAGAACTTGCGGCAGAACCTCATCACGAAATGAGCATTGAGGTCACCGATGGAATACGCAGGGTGTCTTTCCGTTAAATATTGTCTTATACTTATGAAATCCTTGTATCTTTGTAGCTTCATTTATTCATTATTACGATGAGCAGTACCAATGTTTTTACGCCTTTTTCTGAGAAAGAACTTATGCCGCAGGAAGAAAAACTGGAGGTGATAAAAAAAGGCAAACAGTTTAGTATCGGTGTTCCGAAGGAAACATGCCTTAACGAAAGACGAACATGTCTAACGCCAGACGCCGTACAGGTTTTGGTTCAGCAGGGACATGAAATTATTGTAGAATCTGGTGCGGGCAGCGGTTCCTTTTTTACGGATTTGCAATATGCAGACGCTGGAGCACAGATTACACAAAATCCTCGTGATGCTTTTCACCAGGATTTGGTACTTAAAATTAATCCTCCAACTTCAGAGGAAATCGAATTTCTAAAACCTTGTTCTTATCTCATTTCGGCACTACAGATTAATCTGCGTGACCGGGAATATTTTAAAAAATTAGGAGAGAAAAAGGTGAATGCCATCGCGTTTGAATTTATCATGGATGAATACAAACAACTCTCTTTGGTAAGACTAATTGGTGAGATTGCCGGAAATATGTCGGTTTTATATGCGGCCGAATTACTTGCTCTTTCCAATGGCTTGATGCTGGGCGGAATCACGGGAGTGCGACCTACAGAAGTTGTGATTTTAGGAGCCGGTATTGTAGGTGAGTTTGCCACAAAAGCAGCAATCGGACTGGGCGCGAGCGTAAAAGTTTTCGATAATTCCCTAAGTAAGTTAAGAAGACTTCATATGATGGTTGACGGCAGAGTTCCGACTTCTATTATCGATCCTAAGGAACTTGGTAAAAGTCTTAAAAGAGCCGACGTTGTGATTGGTGCACTTTCTAAGCTGAGTCATGCGCCAATAGTTACTGAAGAAATGGTGGTCAACATGAAGAAAGGAAGTGTTATTATAGACGTTACCATTGATAATGGAAAAGTTATTGAAACTTCTGAACTGACAGATATGGAAAACCCATACATCATAAAGCATGGTGTTATTCATTGTGGGCTTCCTAATCTTACTTCCAAAATGCCAAGGACTACCACTAAAGCAGTCTCCAACTTCTTTTTAAGTTACCTTTTAAACTATGACGAAGAAGGCGGATTTGAAAATATGCTTGTTCGTAAAAATGAAATGAAACAATCGCTCTACATGTATAAAGGCCGACACACAAACAAACAAATCTGTGACCGTTTCGACCTTAATTACCACGATATTAACCTGTTGATTTTCTAATGAGGAAGCTTAAATTTTTTATGATCGGATTAATTCCGGGGCTGTTGCTGGTATTTTTTATTCTAAATAAAAAAGGTGCAAGTTGCAGCGGTTATTTACCTAATTCGAGGGTAATTGCAGAATCACTATCCAAAAAAATGGTTTACTCATCTGCATTCGAGGCGGAAATGAAAACGTTCAAAATCGATGAGAAATTTCTTCGAGACAGCATTATGGTAGAGGGAGAAGTTGATTTCGAAAGAAGTGAAGCTCAAAAAAAACCTTGCCCTACCTACGTTTTAACCTACCCTGACCAAAATCCTCGATACGAAATATCTTTTGAGAAATGTGCTGAGGCCACTACTTACCAAACGTTAAAAAAACTGCGATAATCGTATGAAGATTGCAGTCATCGGAGTGGGGTTAATTGGAGGTTCAATGGCGCTGAAACTTCGTCATCAAGGCCTAGCAAGCTACATTTTGGGCGTTGATCGTTCCGATAAAAATCTTCAGAAGGCAAAAGAACTTCAAATCATCGATGAGGCCTCCACCTTCACAGAGGCAATTACACAGGCCGAAATAATTATCGTCGCTGTTCCGGTAGATGCCACCATAAAGATTTTACCTGAAGTTTTGGATTTAATTGATTCAAATCAAACAGTGATTGATGTTGGTTCAACAAAATCTAGCATCGTTAAAGCAGTAAAAAATCATCCTAACCGTAATCGTTACGTGGCCTTTCATCCAATGTGGGGAACAGAAAATTCCGGTCCGGAAGCTGCGAAGGTCGATAGTTTTGCGGAACGTGCGGCTGTGATTTGTGACGCTGAAAATTCAGCTCCAGATGCTTTAGAAAATGTCACCAGAATTGCGGACACTCTAGGAATGCATATCATTCGAATGAATGCTAGAGATCATGATGTGCATACGGCTTATATTTCCCACATATCACACATCACTTCCTATGCTCTTGCCAATACCGTTTTAGCAAAAGAGCAGCAAGAAGAAACCATTTTTCAATTGGCAAGTTCTGGTTTTTCGAGTACCGTCCGTTTGGCGAAATCTCACGCTGAAATGTGGTTGCCTATCTTCATGGAAAACCGGGAGAATGTACTTGATGTTCTGAATGAACATATTCTCCAACTTCAAAATTTCAAATCGGCATTGGAAAATGCGGATTCACCACAACTGGAAGGCTTGATCAAAAATGCAAATAAAATACGAGCGATCTTAGAACAAAAGTCTTAACATTCTGCGACGTTGACGGCAATTGCTAAACCACCTTCGGAAGTTTCCTTAAACCGTTCACTCATACTTTGAGCAGTATCCCACATTGATTGTATTACTTGGTCTAAAGATACGCGGGCTTTGGAAGGGTCTGATTCTATCGCAATATTGGCTGCAGTAATGGCTTTAATAGCTCCCATAGAATTTCTTTCAATACAAGGAATCTGTACCAAACCCGCAATCGGGTCGCAGGTCATCCCTAAATGATGTTCCATTGCAATTTCTGCCGCCATCAAAACTTGTCCGGGAGTACCGCCCATAATTTCTGTCAAACCGGCTGCCGCCATTGCGGATGATACCCCGACTTCCGCTTGACATCCTCCCATAGCAGCCGAAATTGTAGCATTCTTTTTAAATAAAGTACCTACTTCACCGGCCACCAATAAAAAACGGATAATATCATCCTCGGTGGTAAATTTTGTGAAAGCTTGCGCATACATCAAAACTGCTGGGATGACCCCACTTGCACCATTGGTCGGCGCTGTAATGATACGTCCAAAACTCGCGTTTTCTTCATTTACAGCTAGCGCAAAACACGATACCCATTTGCTTATGTTGACAAATGATTCGTCAGTTTCTACAACCAACCGAAACCATTCATTAATATTTCTGTAAATTTTATCACCAAGAAGTTTACGGTTGAGTCCAGCCGCGCGACGCGAAACATTTAGTCCGCCCGGTAAAACTCCTTCTTTATTCACTCCTTTATAAATGCACTCTTTAATTTGTTGCCAAATATAAAGCGCTTCTTTCTCTGTTTCTTCGCGACTACGCCATGATTCTTCATTCATAAAGATTAAGTCAGAGATCTTCGTAAGACCTAATTTTTCAGTATTTCGAAGTACATCAATACCATGATGACATGGATAAAGGGTCCGCACACAGCTATTTTCATAAGAATTGGCATTTTGGGTCGCGATAAATCCCCCACCTATGGAATAATAATCCTGTAACAGCTCGGTTCCGTTTTCGAATACAGCACGGAAGATCATTCCGTTTGGATGATACTCCAAAGACTTTTGCTTGTTCAGAATTAGATGATGTCCGTAAATGAACGGTAATAGCTTTTCTCCACCCAGATTTAAGGTTTGGGAAGTTTTTATATACTCAATTTTCGAGTCAATTTCCGAAGTGTTAATGGTCTTAAAATTTTCGCCTGAAAGTCCGAGCATCCCGGCGATATCGGTTCCGTGACCAATGCCTGTCTTCGCCAAAGAGCCGAAAAATTCTACGAAAATTTCTTTGACATTCTGCAGTTCATGGTCTTTTCTAATTTTATTCAGAAAACTTTCTGCGGCATTCCAAGGTCCCATTGTGTGAGAACTTGACGGTCCAATCCCAACTTTTATAATTTCGAAAACACTAATTGACTGCATTTTATTCTTAAGCTTTAAACAAACAAATTTAGCCAAATAAATGGATGCTTCAAAGCCTTTTAGTAGTGCACAGTTTTTGTAATAACAACGAAAAAAAATCCATGGCAAGTATTCCTCAGAAATTCAACAATTATTCAAAATTCATTTCATTTATCTACAAGTACTGGAATAGTGATCTCTTCAAAACTGCGTCTGAAAATGCTTTAGGAGAATCTTATGATGAAAGTGAGAATATGCCACAATATGACAGTCCTGAAGAACTTGCAGAGGATTTAAAAAGTATGGGTCCTACGTATATAAAATTGGGACAGTTGCTATCCACACGTCCTGATCTTATCCCGGAACCTTACATGAATGCGCTCGAAAAGTTACAGGATGGTGTAGAGGAAATTTCTTATGGCGAAGTTGAAAAAATTCTAGAGGAAGAAATCGGGCAAAGAATTTCCAAAGCATTTGAAAATTTTGAAGTTCGTCCGCTTGCCAGTGCTTCTATTGGGCAGGTACACCGCGCCACTTTACGATCAGGAAAAGAAGTGGCGGTTAAAATCCAAAGGCCAGGAGTTCGGAAACGTTTCCTCGAAGATCTAGACACGCTGAAAGAAATTACAGATTTCGCGGTTAAAAACAATAAAACAGCTAAAAAATATGCAGTCGATCAAGTTTTAAACGAACTCCGTTTTATATTACTCAACGAACTGGATTATGCAAAAGAAGCTGAAAACCTTAAAGCCTTAGGAAATAATCTATCCCAATACGACCTAATTTTCATTCCTCAGCCCGTCGAAGGATATTCTACATCGAAAATTCTTACCATGGATTTTGTAGATGGCAGGAAAATAACATCCATCTCTCCGCTTTCTCGTACGGAAAATGATTACACCCCTTTAATTGATCAGCTTGTCGCTGCGTACATGAAGCAAATCATCATTGACGGTTTCGCACATGCCGATCCTCACCCTGGGAATGTACATTTAACAAAAAATCATCAAATTGCTTTGATGGATCTGGGAATGGTGGCGAAATTCGGACCCGAGTTGCGCGATTATTTATTAAAACTAATGATTGTCATTAGCAAATACAACGGTGCTGAAACGGCAAAAGTACTTTTACAAATCTCCGATTACGCTAAAGATGCAGATGTTAAAAGTTTCAAGAAAGAAATTGACCGCCTTGTGCTTGAGTCGCAGAATAAAAATGCAAAAGATATGCAGACCGGAAAACTCTTAATTCAAATGAACCGAATTGCAGCAGAAAACGGTATACAACTCGCAGTGGAACTCAATATTTTCGGGAAAATTTTGATGAATATGGATCAGATTGTAGCAGTTTTAACCCCGGATTACGATCTCCAGAAATCAATTGAAAAGAATGTAGAAAGGTTGATGCATAAAAAAATGCTCAATGAGCTGAAACCTGATCAGTTTTTTTCCCAGATACTCGAAACAAAGAAACTCACTGAAAACTTACCGGAACGACTTAATACAATTTCTGAGCGATTAGCTAATAATGAATTCGAAATTAAGATTGATGCTATTGACGAACAGTGCCTTACCGACGGGTTTCAAAAAGTTGCCAACCGTATTTCGATGGGATTAATTATAGCAGCACTAATTATTGGTGCAGCATTGTTAATGCGAGTTCCAACAACATTTACTATTTTAGGCTATCCCGGTCTCGCTATGATATTTTTCTGCACGGCCGCTATTTTTGGGATGTGGCTGGTCACGAAGATGATTTTAAGCGATGAAGATATCAAGAAAAAGAAGTTATAAATCCCCAAATATTTTACTCAAGATATCGGAAACTTCACGATGTTTGGTCGCCGGAAAAAGATGGGTGGCATTTTCTATAATATAATCGGGTTTTGAGTTTTTTATCGGAAATACGATGTCCCGATCTGCCAAAATCTGAATGACTTTAGGATTCTCCTGAAACTTCCAGTTGGTGATTTTTTCGATACACCATTTTAAATAATATGGATCGCGAACGTTAAAATATTCCATCAACTTCGGATTTTTTGGATCGAAAAGCTTTCGGATGAAAGTGTAGGCTAAGGTGGACTTCTCCGTGAAAATATTTTCAGGAAGATATTTCGGAACACGCGTAATTTCGCCCATTCTTATAAAACGTGATTTTTCGCGATCGGATTTTATACTTCCTAGAATTACTATTTTTTTAGCGGGTTTTATTTTATCAATCTCCTGAACCATTATTCCGCCAAAAGAATATCCCAACAGACAAAAAGGTTCTGAATCATCAATCCTGTCCGCCATCCTTTTTACATAATCAGAAAACTCTTCGTTTCGATTTGGGATGAGCCAATCCAGAAATACCACTTCTAAATTTTGGGGAAATTTTAGTTTCTCCAACACTTTAAAGTCGGCTCCAAGACCGCTTATCACATAAAGTTTGATCTTTTTTTGTTCCATAAAGCAAATAAAAAGAGCAGTTTAAAACTGCTCTGTAAATTTATCGAAATTGATTTTTATTTGGCGGTGACTTTAATCAGCATATCTACCTCATCTTTCACTAAAACGTCCTTCATTGATGATTTGTAAGCTACATCAAACTTCTGTCTGTCAAATGAGAACTTATCTGAAACAATCGCTACAACTCCTTTGCTGTAAGAAATTTTCGCAGGGAATGATACAGCGTTTGTTTTACCTTTTACCGTTAGATTTCCGTTAACAATATAGTTGTAGATCTTATCATTATTCTTCTTTACCGAAGTAATGGTATAGGTAGCCGTAGGATATTTGTCAACCTCAAAGAAATCTCCATTTTTAAGGTGATTGTTTAATTTCGTTTGACCTTCACCTGATAAATCGGTCGCGTTGATAGAGTTCATATCCAGTACGAAAGTTCCACCAGCAACTTGATTTCCTTTCATATTAATGGTGCCAGACTTTACATTGACGGTTCCGTCATGCGACGATGCAGCAGACTTTGCAATTTTATAACCCCACCAATGAACGTCTGATGCTACAACTTTTTTAGCCTGTCCGAACATTAAGCCTCCTGATAACACGGCTAACAATACTAATTTCTTCATATTCTTTTTTAAAAAGTGAATTACAAAAATAAGTTTTTGAAATTTAAATCTGGAATGCTAGAAATAACAAAAACATCGGCAAAAACCGATGTTCAATTTTTATTTTCCTGAGAATGCTGCGTAGAGGGCTGCTCCCTGAATAATGGTCTTGGTGTCTTTCACCAGATAAATAGGAATATCACGAAGTATAAGGTCCATTTTATCACTTACAATAAATGATTTATAAAAACGGTCATTATTCAGATATTTCTGCAGCATTACCGGGATATCTCCAGTTAAGAATAATCCGCCGGTTGCTTTCAGTTTCAACACTAAGCTGTTTGCTTCTCTGGCTAAGAAAATCATGAAGGTATCAATCGTCATATTACAAATGCGGTCACGGTTTTCTAATGCCCCTTTAATGATGGCATTGGCGAAATTATCATTTTCAATCTCGCGTGCTAACCATTCCGGTTGCTGTTGCTGTTTTACATCACGTAAAAAGCGGTAAATATTGAACAAACCTTCTGTAGAAAGAACGGATTCCCAAGTTACAATTCCATATATTTTCTGAAGAAATTGGTAAAACTCGACTTCATCATTTGTTCTTGGGGAAAACTCTGTATGTCCACCTTCTGTCGCAAATGGCCGCATATATTTTCCGTCCCAATAAAGTCCTGCTTCACCAAGACCTGTACCCGGCGCCAAGACTGCAATGTTTCCCGGAATTACATTCTCCGAATGATGGATGGTCTGGAAGCAACTTTCGTCATCATTCCCCAAACCGTACGCCGAGGCCTCCAAATCGTTAATTAAATAAACCTGACTGATGCCTGTTTGCGTGCTGATCTCATCAGAATCTAGCTTCCATGGGAGACGCAAAGGTTCACTTTTACCGGAGATTACTGGACCCGGAACAGCAATCGCAAACTTTGCAATATTATTAAGATGATAATCAGAAATAAACTTCTGAGCCATCTCTGAAAATGAGGAGTAATCTGCTGTGTTATAAGATTTTTCAATTTGGGGAACCAATCTTTTATCACGAGTAATATAATGCGCAAAACACGTCGTATCCTTGCGAACATCAGCAGAAATTACCGAAATATTATTGTTATTTTCATCTGACACTGCGGGCAGATAAAGGGTGAATTTATTTTTAACGTCCATTTTTATAATGTTATCTACCAAAGATAATAATTGTTTTATAAACACTCCAAACCGATGTAAAACAAAAAAAACCTTCTTATTAAAGAAGGCTTTTTGATCATTTCAACGAATTATTTTCCAAGTGGAATATTGTATCCAATACCGATACCGATAGCACCTGCGTTGTATTTTTGGTCTCCTATTTCACCCTCATCTCCAGTAAATGTTTTCTGGTATTGAAGTGCGAAATTCCAATCTCTGTTGTGGTAACCGATTTCTGGCTTAATATAGAAACCCCCATCTGGTCGGTCAGGAGATCCTGCATTGGTTGCTACTTTATCATCACCCACGATGAAACCATATCCTAAGTCAGTTCCTAGATAGAAACCAGTTTGTTTAGGATATACTCTAATTAATGCTGCTACAGGCACAACTCCGAAATCGTTGTTGTTAATTTCTACTCCACTAACGGTGTTTTCTCTACCGAAGAAGTGGCTATAACCTGTTGCGATACCTAAACCAAAACCTGGAGTTACCAAATGCTGGTAAGAAAGATCTACCCCTAGATTACCTCCTGCATTTTCTTGTGGAACGGCGATACCACCATTGATACCAACTTTAAGCATATTTGTCATATCAGCACTCTGTGCACTTACTAAACCCGCTGTCATTAATCCTAAAGTTAGGATCGTTTTCTTCATTGATTTCATAACTTTAAATTTTAAATTTTACGGGAAGTTACTTGTCAAAATCGTGCCAAATACAAGGTTATAGTCCTGTCTAGAGTGCGCAGTATAGTGTAATGTATTGATAATCTTTTCCTTATGAAATTGACTTTATTAAACAAACATTTGTTTTTATCGGTTTCTTTTTGGCAAATAAAAACCGACAAATTTTCTTGTCGGTTATTTTTCTTACTTGTTTAAAGAATCTAGAGTTTCTTTTAATTCATGGTATCCACCTCCGTTATACACATCGGTCATGCCTTCACTTTTAAAATAATCAACTGCTTTACCACTTCTGTTTCCGCTTCTGCAAAAGAAAATTTTTGTCCCGTTAAGATTTGTAACTTCTTGCTTTCGCTCTACTAATTCACCTAGTGGGATATTTTGTGCTTCCTCAATGTTTCCATCCATTTCTAGTTCCATTGGTTCGCGAACGTCGATTAAATGATAGTTTCCTGATTGTAATACCTCTGCTAATGACATATTTATTTATTTTATGATTAAAAGATGCTGAAACATTCAGCCAAACAAAGTTAGGAAATAATGTTAGTTTTGCAGTATTAATATGAAGGATAGAGCCGAAAATTATGCCCCATTAATAAAAGCCAAAGCTAAGAAATTTGGTTTTCAGAGCTGCGGGATTTCAAAGGCGGATTTCCTTCAAGAAGATGCATCTTTTTTAGAGGCTTGGCTAAAGAATTCATACCATGGGGAAATGTCTTACATGGAGAACCATTTTGACAAGCGTCTTGATCCACGAAAATTGGTGGAAGGCGCCCGCTCGGTCATTTCGCTCTCCTATAACTACTTTCCTAAAGAAAATTTAGCATCAATCAGTAAGCTAAAAATCTCCAAGTATGCGTACGGAGAAGATTACCACGAAGTTATTAAAGAAATTCTGCGAGAAATGGTAGCTGAGTTAAAAGCGGAAATTGGGGATTTCGACTGTCGTGTCTTTACGGATTCTGCACCAATACTTGAAAGGAGTTGGGCCAAAAAAAGCGGAATTGGATGGGTCGGTAAAAATGCGAATCTTATTACTAAGCAACACGGGTCGTTTTATTTTTTGGCAGAAATTATCTGCGATCTGGATTTAGCAGAAGACTTTCCAGATACTGATCATTGTGGCACTTGTACCCGCTGTATCGATGCCTGCCCTACTGACGCTATTGTTTCAGAAAAAATTATTGATGGCAGCAAATGTATTTCTTACGCCACCATTGAACTTAAAAATGACATCCCAGAGCATTTTAGAAACCGAATGGAGGATTGGATGTTTGGATGTGATATATGCCAGGATGTTTGTCCATGGAATCGTTTCGCTAAACCACATCAACAGGAGAAATTTCAACCAAAAGATTTACTTCGGAATTTTCATCAAGAAGACTGGAAGGATTTAACCGAAGAGCTGTTTTCAGAAATATTCAGAAAATCGCCGGTGAAAAGGACAAAGTTTGCGGGTTTAAAAAGGAATATCGATTTTATCAGTAATTCAAAATAAAAAACTCTTCAAGATGAAGAGTTTTAATGAGTTGTAATAAGATTAGCGAATTGCCAGACTAAAAAATAGATCGAGTTCATCTTTTACATATACCATTCCGCCCATTTTCTTTGGAGGGGTAATGTTAAAGTCCGAAAATTTTAAACGTTTATTACCGACCAAACTGTCTTTATATTCGCTGAATTCGATCGTATAATTTCTCGTCACGTTCATCATTTTAACTTCGACTGTCGCCTGAAATCTTGTAGCGCTTGATTTACTGAAATTAAGGAATCGAATAGTTAGTACCGGATACTTTTCGTGATTTAATGTTTTTCTAAAATCCGCGGTCATTATTTTATTCTTACAATCGAAATCGACTACTTCTAATGGGATATTTGGCAATTTGTTTCCGCTGAAAGAATAAATGGATCGAGAATTTTGAAAGTTCGTATTCACACATTTGAATGTCCCGATATTGGTCCAACCATTAATCACTACGCTGTTTTTTTGAGCGTATGCAAAAAATGAAGTGAATAGCAGCAGGGTGATGACGAAATTTTTCATAGTACTAAATTAAAAAAAGGGGTTCGATTAAAAACCCCTTCCAAAAAAAATATTAAAAATTAGAAACCGATGGTCGCTTCGAACACGATTCCGTTGAATTTACCGCCCGGAAGTGCAGATTTCTGTTGTGGCGGAGTTTGACTATCGAATACATTCCATACTTCGCTTTCATTGTAGCTTTGAGACATATACTCAACTTTTGCTAAAATGTTTTTGGTCATGTACCAACCAGCAGCGATGTTATAACGATCAATCTTTCTTTCTAAAGCTCCGTCGTAATCTTTACCGTTAATTGCGTTGTATTTACCACCTAAGTAGAACTGTTCTTTTCCACCGAATCTGTAAAGCAATTCTCCTGCATATTGGTTATAAGTACCGTCAGAATCTCTTTCTGTAGTTGCGTTGATAGGTTTGTTACCAGTTACATACTCATAAGTACCGAAGAACTCTAAACCTTTGTATTTCAAGAATGGGTTAATCTGTACCGCTGTCATTTTTTTGAAGTTAGGATCAAAACGACCAGTTAGGAAGTTAGAAGTACCCATTGCATCAGACAAAGCAGTGTTGGTGTTGGTTACTAGTAATAAGTAGTAGTATCTAGAACCACCTCTGTCATCACCGTAAAGTTTACCGTTGGTGTTAAGACCATTCGTTTTGATTACAGATCCAGACAATCTCACTCTTAAATCTTCATCGATTTGTTTGTCGTAAGCTAGTTTACCGTAGATAGAAGGTTTGTTATCATTAGTTCCTTCAACAGCGGTTTGGTTAAGTTTACCGTTAGAAACCCCCAACATACCCATGAAACCGTTTTTGTAGTAGTAAACTTCCCCGAACGCCTGAGTTGTAAAGGCATCCATAATGTTATTTTCTACGAATGGGTTGTTGATCGCTTCCGCATTATCAGTTCTTCTGAAGTGAGCATCACCGAAGTTAAGCTCGTCCATACCCACTTTAATTCTAACATTATTCATCAAGTCTCCCATGAAGCCTTCAGAAATAAAATCTAAATTATCAATTTGGATATAACCACCTTTTACCCATGCTTCATTATGGTGACGAGCAGAAAGATAAGTTCTTAAGTGCATTTTAACACCTTTAGCAAGGTATGCGTTGATATCTAAGTTAGCAGTTGGCAAGTTAAAATCGGCACCCATATTATTAAGAGCGTATCCAGCTCCAAGAGGCGCGTCAGTTTCGTGATCTAAAGCTTGAAACTGCAATGCAAAGTCACCACCTACAGAAACCTGTACTCCATTATATTCTGGTGCTTCAACTTTAGGATCTTCAAAAATGTTACGGGTTGTTTTCTCAGGAGCTAAATAATCACGCATAGTGGTGGTGGTGTCCTGAGCATTCAGAGTTACAGCTCCGGTGAATAATACTGCGAGCATAGAAGCTCTCATTAACATCGTTTTCATATTTTTAAAATTTTAATTGTTTATTATAAGGTCTTAGTTTGCACTTAGGGTTACGGTAATTTTAACATCATTACCAGTTTTTACGGTATTCATCATAAAAGATGGAGGCGTTACACCATAGTCTGTCAATTTAATAGATTCGGTTCCACTGATCGTGTATCCACTTCCTGTTTTAGTTACCGATACTGGGAAACTTACCGTTTTAGTAACATCTGTTACTTTTAATTTTCCTGTCATTGTACCTTTTCCAACATTTACTGAAGTTGCAGTGAAGGTAATGTTAGGGAATTTGTCTGCTTTCAGCGCTTTGTAAGCATTGGTATCCATAGCGCCTTTACCAGATTTTAAGGTTTTAGATCCTAAGTTATACTGAATATCGGTTAAAGTGTTACCAGATACATTTGCTGAAAAAGTTCCGGTGCTCGAAGTCATCGTCCAGTCATGCATGGTAGAAGTACCAGTTACTACAGTCTTAACATTTTTGCTGCTAATTTTTTGACCGGCAACAAGGCCAGAAAAGAGTCCGAATGCAACGAGGAGGATTTTGAAGTTTGCTAGATTTTTCATTGTACTAAATTTTAATATTTCTTTTGTTTTTGATAGTACAAATGTATATCAGTTTTTATTAAATTCCTAATTAATAAGCAATATTATTGTATGATATATATCTTATCCAGTAGAATATTTAACAATTAATTAATATTTTTAAAATAAACCATTAATCTGATTAGTAAAAATAATTTTATATTAAATAATTAATAATGAAATAATATAAAAGTTAATAATTTGAAAAGAAAGCAAAGTTCATCTTTTAAAAACATTGATGTAAATCATATAAAATTTAGTGATTTATTCAAATATTATTAGTATATAAAGATGAAGATGACAAAAATCAGCTGATTTCTGTCATAATTTGTAAATCGAATTTATAACGATTATAAATAAGTTATTGATAGTAAAAAGAAGTAAAAGTTTAGAAATAAAAAAACCTCTGTTTTCACAGAGGTTTTGTACCCAGTGCCGGAATCGAACCGGCACACCTTGCGGTACTAGAGTTTGAGTCTAGCGCGTCTACCAATTCCGCCAACTGGGCCAGTAATTGGGTGTGCAAATATAGAATTTTTTTTATTCAGACAAAATAATTTATCCAACTTTTCCCCGCCTTCTTATAATTCAATTTCCAGTCCGTCGTAGGCCAAGGATACATTTGTGGGAAGGTCAATTTTAGAAACTTCATGTAAACCGAAATGATGCGATATATGGGTAAGCAGCATTTTTTTCGGCTTCAGCTCATCATTTAGCTTTAAAACATCTGGCAAAATAAAATGAGCTGGGTGCGGCTTTTCCCTTCTTATACAATTTAGGACAAGATAGTCGAGATTAAAGAGTTTATCCTTCTCTTCATCACTTATAAAACTCGCATCCGTAATGTATGCGGAATTTTTAAATTTAAAACCCAGCACAGGCAAAATATGATGTAAAACCTTTATAGGGGTAATTTTTGCATCATATAAATTGAAAGCTTCATCAATAATTTCAATTTCGAAAGCGGGTGCTCCAGGATAGCGAACTTCAGCGAACGCATAAGCGAAACGATCTTTAATTTCGTTTGCTACACGATTTGTACAATAAATAGGCATATCTGCCTTATTCTTAAAAATCAACGGACGGAGATCATCCAGACCAATCACATGATCATTATGTTCATGCGTAAGCATAACGGCATCGATGTGGGCTTCCTTGTTATTCAGCATTTGCTGACGAAAATCAGGACCACAGTCTATCAGAATTTTTTTTCCGTTGTCGGCAGTTATCAAAGCGGATGAACGAAACCGCTGATCTTTAGGATTTATGGAGGTACACACTTCGCATTTACAGCCTATAACAGGTACTCCTTGGGAGGTTCCGCTCCCTAAAAATTTCAGCGTCATCTTTTGAGGTTGGTATTATTTCAGTAAATTTACAACAAAATAAAATTTGCACGTGATTAATCAAAAATTAACACCAAAGCAGAAGGCTTTAGCCATTAATTTAGACTCTGATATCTACGGAACTTTCGCGGAAATTGGTGCCGGACAAGAAACCGTACGACACTTCTTTCGCGCTGGTGGTGCCTCGCGAACCATTGCAAAGGCAATGTCTGCTTACGATAAGGACTTTAGTGATGCCATTTATGGGAAAGAACCTAAAAACAGGTATGTAACTCAAAATCGTTTAAGAAAGATGCTGCGTTACGAAGTAGCGCTTATTGAAGAACGACTTTCTCGCGAAAACAATCCGAGCCGTAAATTCTTCTCTTATGCGAATACTGTAACGACCATTAACTTCAACAAAACAATGAAGGGTCATGGCTGGGTAGGTTTACGTTTCCAATTGCACGAAGCTGAAGATTACAGCGAAATTGTTTTCCATGTAAAATTTAATGAGAACGATGCCACGCTACAGCAGGAAACCCTAGGAAGTCTTGGTGTTAATTTAATTTTCGGAGCTTATAACTATGCTGATAATCCACGAAGATTAATTGAATCTCTTTATGATGATATTTCGACAGACAATGTTGAAATTGACATGATCGATTTCAGCGGACCAGCATTTGCTTATGTCGACAACCGTTTGATGAGTCTTCAGTTGGTAAAAAGTGGCTTAACAGATGCTGTAATTTTCAATCCTGAAGGTAACAATATGCTCCCGGCCGATGTTCTCTATAAGAAGAATATTTTTGCGGTTCGTGGAAGTTTCCGCCCGGTAACTTTGGTAAACATTGACATGTTCGAACGCGGACTGGAAATGTTTATGAAAGACACCAATTGCGGGGTTGAAGACACTGTTGTACTTTTTGAAATTACCATTTCTAACCTTAGGGCTGCAGGTGATATTGACGAGCGCGATTTCCTTGACCGTGTTGATGTGCTGGCAAAACTCGGCTACACGGTTATAATTTCTAATTTCTCTGAATATTACCGACTTATTGATTATTTTGCAGGTTATACCCAAGGTAAAATTGGGGTTGCAATGGGCGTAAACAACCTATTAGACGTCTTCGATGAAAAATATTACAAAGCACTTTCGGGTGGAATCTTAGAGGCATTTGGAAAGTTTTTCCGCCAGGACATGACAGTTTACCTTTACCCTTACAAAGATCCTGAAACCCACGACTTACTTACTTCTAATAATTTGAAAGTTAGTGACAACCTTAAAGAGTTATACAAGTATTTTAAACTCAACCGTCGTATTGTTGATATCAAAGATTATAATCCGAATCACTCCGAAATTTATTCCAGAGATATTCTTCAAAAAATTGCCAATCATGAATCGGGTTGGGAATGTCAGGTACCTGAAGGGGTTGCTGATATGATTATGGAACGCGGAATGTTTGGTTATAAAGATGAACTCAAACTCAAAGAATTTTCTTAAAAAACACAATAGAATAAAATGTCTGAATTAAAAAAAAGACTCTCCGTTATATTGGAAAGTCCAAACCATGACACCAACGATAAACTCCAAAAAATCTGTCACCTTTTAGATCAGGAAATCTCCTATTTTAATTGGACTGGTTTTTATTTTAAAAATGGAGATAAAAACGAATTAATCTTAGGGCCTTACGTTGGCGCGGAAACCGATCATACCATCATACCTTTCGGTAAAGGGATTTGCGGGCAGGTTGCAGTTTCAAATGAGACTTTTGTAGTGCCTGACGTTCATGAACAGGATAATTACTTGAGTTGCTCTATCGACACCAAAGCTGAAATTGTGGTTCCAATCATTAAAAATGGCGAAAACATAGGTCAAATCGATATCGATTCGCACACTTTGGATCCTTTCACTGCGGAAGATCGCGAGATGCTGGAATGGCTTTGTGATGAAATTGCAAAAATCCTTTAAACTATTTCGTAGAAAGATTAGCGATTCCTTCTTGATCGAGCCGGAAAACCGTCCAATCATCCATAGGTTTTGCTCCTAATTTCTTGTAGAATTCAATCGAGGGTGTATTCCAGTCGAGGACAGACCATTCAAGACGACCGCAACCTTTTGCTGAAGCCTCACGAGCTAATTCAGATAGAAGTGCTTTTCCGTAGCCTTTTCCACGGTAATCAGGCTCCACAAACAAATCTTCTAGATAAATCCCGGGTTTACCCAGAAAGGTTGAAAAATTATAAAAGTAAAGCGCAAAGCCAATAGGTTTTGCGTTTTCTTCTGCTATTAAGACTTTCGCAAATCCATTCTCAAAAATATTCTTTCCAAGTTCTTCCAAATTGGTAGTAACAGAGTCTTCAAGCTTTTCATACACCGCGAGTTTTTTAATCAAGTCAAAAATAGTAGCGGTATCGTCCGGAACGGCTTTTCTTATCTTAAAATTCATTCAAGTTAATTTATTGATACTAAAATAAAAAAACCTCCGAAACATTCGAAGGTTTTTTATCGTGTATAATTTTATTAGATTTCAGTCTCCAAATCCCAGTTTTGGAGGTAATCATGAACGTGTTTTAAGAACATTCCGCCTAATGATCCATCCACTACTCGATGGTCGTAAGAATGCGACATAAACATCATCTGACGAATTGCAATAACATCTCCGTCTTTGGTCTCCAAAACCGCAGGTTTTTTAACAATAGCCCCTACCGCTAAAATAGCCACTTGAGGTTGCGGAATGATTGGAGTACCCATAAGGTTTCCGAAACTTCCCACATTAGAAATGGTATAAGTTGCACCCTGTGTATCTTCTGGCTTCAGCTTCTTATTACGGGCGCGGTAAGCCAAATCGTTAATTGCTTTGGCAAGACCCGAAAGCGAAAGCTGATCTGCATTTTTAATGACCGGAACAATCAGATTACCATCCGGCAATGCGGTTGCCATCCCAATATTAATATTTTTCTTTTTGATAATCTTATCTCCGTCAACAGACACATTGATCATCGGGAAATCCTGAATAGCTTTTACAACCGCACGTACGAAAATCGGCATGAAAGTTAGCTTTTCTCCTTCTCTCTTTTCAAAGATTGCCTTATGTTTCGTTCTCCATTTTACAACATTTGTTACGTCAGATTCGATGAATGAAGTTACGTGAGGAGAAGTTTGCTTAGAATTAACCATCGCATCTGCAATGATTTTTCTTACACGATCCATTTGGATGACCTCATCACCCTGCGCAACTTGAACAGGCGTCGCCGTTGGAGCTGATACCTGAACCGGTTGAGGAGCTGCCGGAGTTTGCGCTGTTTGAGTGTTTTGCTTAGAAACTTGACCACGATTTGAAACAAAGGAGAGAATATCCTCTTTGGTAATTCTGCCTTCTAACCCTGTCCCTTTAATCGTTTGTAGTTCTGCTTCTGAAATATTTTCTTGCTGAATGATATTTTTAACCAACGGTGATAAATAACGATCGCCTGAAGGAGCAGATGCACTAATCGCCTGTTGCGTTTTATCAAGTTCCTTAATTTCCGATTCAGTTAATTGCGGAATATCAGTCGCTACTTCCTCTATAGTTTTTGGTTCTTGAGGCTGACTTTCCACTGAATTTTCGCCTTCACCCTCAATTTCAAGAATGGCAATTGCTTCACCAATTTTAGCCACCTCATCTTTTTGCTTCAAGATTTTTACGATTTTACCTGAAACTGGTGTTGGCACGTCGGAATCTACTTTATCTGTTGCAATTTCTACAACAGAATCATCTTCTTTTACCATATCACCTTCATTGAACAGCCAACTGATGACCGTAGCCTCCATTACACCTTCTCCCATTGAAGGAAGCAATAATTTATATTCTGCCATTTTTTAATATTGGATTTTTACAAAGATAAAATATTTTACGGATTAGCAAAATGCGAATTTTTAGGGCATATTTTTACAATTTTTGCAATTCAGACAAGTGCAAAAAACCACTCACATGATGACTTTGGGGGTAATCAAAAACCGTACTGTAAATTGAAAATGATTACATTTGAACCATGAAAAAACTATATATCGTTGCATTATTTCACTTCAGAGAAACGCACTTAATGGAAGCTACGGAATTAATGCAGAAACTTGTTTCAGAAACTCGAAAAGAAGAAGGTTGCTTACAGTACGATCTTATTGAAGACCGAGACAGTAAAGGGATCTTCTTCTTGGTGGAACTGTGGGAAAATGAAGAATTTCATTATCGTCACACTGCTACAGAGCATTTAGCAGATTTTCGAAAAAATGCCGCTCCGCTTCTCGAAAGTGAAACACAAGTTTATAGAGGAGCAAAACTTTTCTGAACAATCGTAGCCTCAAACACTTCCATGAAGTGTTTTTTTATTTTCTGTTTTAAATCAAAGATATCCTCTGTCGTAAAATGCCGCTCTAATTCTCTTTTCAAGGAAGTCACCGACTTATCCTTAATCCCACATGGAATTATGTATTCGAAATAGCGTAAATCTGTATTAACATTAAGTCCGAAACCATGCATGGTAACCCATTTTGAAGTTTTAACGCCCATTGCACATATTTTTCTAGCATAAGGTTTACCGACATCCAGCCAAACTCCGGTTTGTCCTTCACTGCGCTCTCCAATTAAGTCATACTCTGCAATGACGCGAATGATTACTTCCTCTAAATTCCGCATATAAAGGAAAATGTCAGATTTAAAATTATCTAAATCTAGAATAGGATAACCGATCAATTGCCCGTAACCATGATAGGTAATATCTCCGCCGCGATTGGTTTTTACAAAAGTTGCTTCAATTTCTTTCAGCTTTTCGCTGTTCACCAGCATATTTTCTTCGTGTCCGGATTTTCCTAAGGTGTAAACATGTGGATGCTCAGTGAATAGAAGATAGTTAGGTGTTTCCGCTTGATCTTGTACTTCTAAATTTCGGTTGTTTAATTTGATGGAAATAATTTTCTGCATCAGTTCATCCTGAAATTCGAATGCCTTTTCATAATCCATCAACCCGAGATCCTGAAAATGTAGTACTCTATTTTGTTCCTTCGTCATTTGTAATTACGGTGCATAAATTCTACCTCAAAAATACGCATTAATTTATTATGCTTTGAATAAAATATGCAGCATCATGGCGCCAATCTTTATTTTGCATCAAAATATTAACAAATGCAGAACCTATAATTCCGCCTTCAGCGTATTTTGTTACCTTCTCCAAATCTTCCTTATTTTTTATTCCGAAACCAATCATAACGGGATTTTTAAGTTTCATTTCGCCTATCCGCTTGAGATATTCTTCATTATCAATTTTTTTTGTTGAATTTCCCGTCGTAGACGAACTGGAAACTGCGTACAAAAAACCTGAGCTTAAAGAGTCCAGATATCGTATTCTTTCAACCAAAGTTTCTGGAGTAATCAGAAATATGAAGTTTAAATTGTATTTTTCGAGTACAGATCGGTAATTTTTCTCAAACTCAATAGGCGGAAGATCAGGAAGAATAAGACCCGATACGCCGGACGCAGCACATTCTTCACAAAAGCGTTCGAAGCCAAATGAAAGTACGGGATTGATGTAACCCATTAAAATAATTGGAATCTTAATTTCGTCTTTGACCGATTTTAATTGTTGAAATAAAAGTGAAATCGACATCCCATTTTGCAAGGCCTTTTCGTGTGCCGTTTGTATCGCCGGACCATCCGCAACCGGATCTGAATACGGCATGCCAATCTCAATATAATCTGCACCGGAGGTTTGTATGAGTTTAATAATTTCTGCCGTATCGTTGACTTCTGGGATACCTGCGGTAAAATAAATATTGAGCTTTTTGCGATTCATCTTCATCATTTTTAGCTTAAAGATTATTTAAATAAGTTTCCATGTCTTTGTCGCCACGACCGCTTAAACAGATGACAACTACCTCATCCGGCTGAAAATTTTTCTTTTTAAGCACGGCCAAGGCATGAGCGCTCTCCAAAGCTGGAATTATGCCTTCCAAACGGGTAAGTTCCATCGCGGCTTCAATGGCTTCTTGATCATCGATGCTAATAAATTCAGCTCTTTTTGTTTGAAATAAATTCGCATGAAATGGTCCGATACCCGGATAATCAAGACCTGCGGAGATAGAATGTGGCTCGATAACCTGACCATCTTCCGTCTGCATGACCAAACTTTTACTTCCATGCAGTATCCCTAAGGTGCCTAAAAAAGTGGTAGCAGCAGACTTTCCCGAATGCACGCCTAAACCACCAGCTTCTGCAGCAATTAATTTGACTGAAGGTTCCTCAACAAAATGATAAAAAGCACCCGCAGCGTTGCTACCCCCTCCAACGCACGCAATAACGTAATCGGGGTTTTTATGGCCAACTTTATCTTGTAGCTGGTTTTTTATTTCTTCTGAAATAATGCTTTGAAATCGTGCAACCAAATCAGGAAATGGATGCGGTCCCACCACACTTCCAATAATATAATGGGTCGTTTCTGGATGGTTAATCCAGTCGCGTAAGGCTTCGTTCACGGCATCTTTAAGGGTTTTCGAACCAGAGGTAGCCGGGATCACAGTAGCGCCCAGCATTTTCATTCTCGCTACATTTGGTGCTTGTCTTGCGATATCAACTTCTCCCATATAGACAATACACTCTAAGCCAAGCAAGGCACACGCGGTCGCCGTTGCAACGCCGTGTTGACCGGCACCTGTCTCAGCAATGATGCGGTTTTTACCCAATCTTTTGGCTAAAAGTGCCTGACCTAAAGCATTGTTAATTTTGTGCGCGCCGGTGTGATTAAGGTCTTCCCTTTTTAAATAAATCTTTGTGTTGTATTTTTTACTAAGATTTTTAGCTTCGTACAATGGAGTCGCGCGACCTACGTAATTATTTAATAAGTCTTGATACTCCGCTTGAAATTCTTCCGAATTAATGATCGATAAATAATATTTCTGAAGTTCTTCTACATTGGGATAAAGCATCTCCGGAACGAACGCGCCCCCAAATTCTCCATAATATCCATGCTGATCTGGATTTTTAAAATTGTTCATTGATTTCAATTTTTAATGTGGTGAAGTAGTTTATTAACCGAATTGATGTCTTTAACACCCGGACTTACTTCAAATTTGGAGTTGATATCTATTGCATAAGGCTGATTTCTAAGTTGTGATACTTGATGAATGTTTTCAAGTGAAATACCGCCACTTAAAAAATAAGGTTTTCGGATATTGAGTTGATCAAGTAACTTCCACGAAAAGCTTTCACCTGTGCCGCCATATTGCTTAGAATCCGTATCGAATAAGATAAAATTCACCTCTTCTGGTAAATCTTCCAAACTTTTCTGAAGTTCTGTAACTGATTGATTTCCTATTCTGATAACTTTAATAATATGGACACTTTTACTTAATTTATTTGAGACTTCTCGAAGGTAACTATTGCTTTCTTCTCCATGAAACTGGATTGCATTGAGTTGTGCTTCCTGAGCGACCCTAACAACATCTTCAAGTTTTTCATTGACAAAAACGCCTATTTTATAAATATCCTGAAGGCTTTTAATTTCATTTAAGGTCAAATAATTTAAAGCATAACGCGGTGAATTAGGATAGAAAATTAATCCAAAATAATCGACGCCCAACTCATGCAGTAGTTTTACCTGATCGACCTTCGCTAAACCACAAACTTTAATTTTCATTGCTGATGGTTTTAATGAAATCTTTGAAAGTTTTTCCCGGGTTTTCCTCTTTCATAAAATATTCGCCCATCAAGAATCCATCGAATCCTCGATCTTTTAGATACAAATAATTTTCAACGGAGTAAATGCCACTTTCTGCGATAGACAAAACATCCTGAGGCAATTGATTTTTCAACCGAACAGAATGCTCCAAATCAACTTTAAAATCTTTAAGATTTCTATTATTAATTCCGACAAAGTCAACTTGAGAATGATAATGACCGAGCTCGTTTTCAGTATGAATTTCAAGCAACACTTCTAGCCCAAGTTCTTTAGACAAAATCGTATATTCCTGCACTTGGGACGGAGAAAGACAAGCTGCTATTAGTAATACGATGTCTGCCCCCATAGCTTTTGCTTGGTAAAATTGATATTCGTCGATCATAAAATCCTTCCGCAATAACGGAATTTGTAAGATATTTCTCGCAGCAGCAAAATCTTCCGCCTCTCCGCCAAAAAAAGATTCGTCTGTTAATACGGAGACAGCACTTGCTCCATGACATTGATATTCATTGACTATTTCTTTCACTGCGGCATTCGCATTAATAATCCCTTTGCTTGGAGATTTTCTTTTAAATTCTGCAATGATGCCACTTTTACTCAGTAAACTCTGTTTTAATGATATTGTTTCACGAAGAAAATTGGGATGATTTTTTAGTTCTGAGAAAGAAATATTCTGTTTTTGAAAAGCAACTTCTTCCTTTTTATGTTTGATAATTTTCTGCAGAATATCCATCGCCTAGTTGATAATATTAATTAAACTCTGTAAAGCTTTTCCCTCGTATAGACTATTTTCAGCCAAAGACAAACAACTCTGATACGACCCATATTTCCCAGTATTTTGTAGTGCCATTGCTGCATTAGTGATGACTACGGCATTTTGACTTTCATTTCCTTTACCTTCTAAAATATCCCGAAACAGTTGAGCGGCATCTTCTTTTGTTGAACCTCCAAAAAGCGTTTCAGGCTGAACCGTTTCAAAACCAAAGTCTTCCGCGGAGCAAATCTGTTCTCCCGACTTATCAAATAGTTTGGTATCCCCAGTTAAAGAAATTTCATCATACCCGTCAAGACTATGCACTAGTAAAAAATTTTCCCCTTTTTTCTGAAGCAGATATTGGTAAATTCTCGCAATTTCAAGGCTGTAAACCCCTACCACTGAATATTGAGGACGTGCAGGATTAACCAATGGTCCTAAAATATTAAAAAACGTTCTCAAACCCAGACCTTTTCGTAGTGGTGCAACGGAGCGTAATGCAGGATGAAACAAAGGCGCATGTAAAAAACAAATATTCCCTTTTGCAAGATCTGACTTTAAATCCTCAACATTATTTTTGAACCTGTAACCTAATTCTTCTAAGACATTAGAC
This sequence comes from Kaistella sp., assembly GCA_041913105.1. Lineage (GTDB taxonomy): Bacteria > Bacteroidota > Bacteroidia > Flavobacteriales > Weeksellaceae > Kaistella. Next base: position 661,542 of record JAYSFV010000001.1, read on the forward strand.
GACCCTGATACTGTCGTGATCCCGTAATTTCCGTGCTTTGCCACCTGCTGACCTGCACCGGCAACCACGAAAGCTGCTAGCGTGGAGATATTAAATGTATTCTTCCCATCGCCACCTGTTCCAACGATATCTACCAAGTCATTTGTCCCTAAATCTGCCGGAACAGCCAGTGTTAGAAGCGCTTGACGAAAACCCTCAAGTTCATCTAATGTTATACTTCGCATCAGAAAAACGGTTACGAAAGCAGTGACTTCGTTCTCATTAAATTTATTCTGAGCAATTTCAGTCAAAATCGCCTTTGCCTCCGCTCTCGAAAGCGTATTGTGATTGAATAAATATTGTAAAATTTGTTTCATAACGGTTATTTAACTGTTGAGGAAATTTCTTAAAATATCCTTTCCGTGAGGGGTCAAAATACTTTCTGGATGATACTGAACGGCATGTACATCGTACGTTTTATGTTTTAAACTCATAATAATTCCGTTGTCATCGACACTTGTAACTTGGAGTTCGTCAGGAAAATCAGAAACATTTACCGCCCAAGAGTGATAACGGCCAACTTCCAACACCTCTGGTAAACCCTCCAAGATTTTATGTTCTGCCACTTTCTTCGCTGGAACCGCAACGCCGTGATAGATTTCTGAAAGATTAATTAAGCTGCCACCGAAAGCTTCAGCGATAGCCTGTTGTCCCAAACAAACGCCTAAAATTGATTTAGTTGGCGCATACTTTTTTATTAAATCTAAGAGTAAACCTGCTTCAGAAGGAATTCCCGGACCGGGAGAGAGAATAATTTTATCATACTGCTCAATTTCTTCGAGCGATATTTCATCATTCCTAAAAACCTCTACTTTATCCTCCGTTATCTGCTCGATTAATTGCACCAAGTTGTAGGTAAAACTGTCGTAATTATCGAATACTAATATTTTCATCTTAATGGTGTCTTTTTAGATTAGTTTTTCTGCTTTTTCCACGGCGGATTTCAGAGCGCTGAGTTTGTTGTTAACTTCCTGAAGTTCATTTTCTGCAGTGGATTTGGCAACAATGCCTGCTCCTGCCTGATAGTACAACGTATTACTTTTACTTAGAAAAGTGCGAATCATAATCGCTTGGTTACAGCTACCGTCGAAGCCTACAAATCCTATACATCCTCCGTAATATCCACGTGAGGTTTTTTCATAATCATCAATGAGTTGCATAGCCCGATACTTTGGTGCTCCACTCAGCGTCCCTTGCGGAAAAGTGGTCGCAATCATTTCATAAGGGTTTTGATGGTCTTGCACTTCGGTTGTGACTTCAGAAACCATATGGATAACATGAGAAAAAAACTGTATTTCCTTAAGTTTAGAGACTTGGGTGTTTTTGCCAAGGATACTCAAATCATTTCTAGCAAGATCAACCAACATGGTATGTTCTGCGTTTTCTTTGGCATCTTTACGGAGTTCTTCTGCGGATTTTAGATCTTTTTCTATACTACCTGTTCTTCGGAAAGTTCCTGCAATGGGATGAATAACAGCTTTCTGATCTTTAATAATGAGCTGACTTTCCGGACTGGAGCCGATAAGTTTATAATCTCCATAATCAAAAAAGAAAAGATAGGGCGAAGGGTTAATATGACGAAGAGAACGGTAAACATTAAATTCGTCTCCCTGAAATTTCTGTTCGAATCTGCGACTTACAACCAACTGAAACACATCTCCTCGAAAACAGTGTTTTTTTGCAGCCTCCACAAGAACTTTATATTCTTCATCTGTAAGATTTGAAGATTCTTCATCCACTTTTGCAAAAGGATAAACTGGGGCATTTTTCTGCTGAATGAGGTTTTCGATAACGGTTAATTCAGATTTGAGACCCTCGATCTTATTCTCAATTAAGTACATTTCATCATTATGATGATTAATTGCGATAACGTACTGATATAAACGGTAGCGCAATAGCGGAATTTTATTTTCTTCAGAACGTTCTTTAAACTTTAGATTTTCGAAGAAAGGAATAGCGTCATAAGATGTGTATCCATAAAAACCTTGAGCGGTTTTTGCCATAGGATGAGCATGCTGTTCACAAACAAAACATTGACTGAATTGATGAAGTACATCGGTTAATTTTTCGGATTTTAAATCTAAAATTTCAGCAGACTGAAGAGGAAACTTGATTTCCGCTTCATGGTAGTTTTTTATTTCAATCCCGGCAATTGCATTTACGGCAATAAATGAATAACTGTTCTCTGCATTATTATTACCGGCACTTTCCAATAAAATCGTATCGCGAAACTGATCTCGCAGGCGTAAATAAATTCCGACAGGGGTGTACAAATCACTCAGTGTAGATTTTACAGTTGTTTTTATTGGTATTGTTTGATTAAATTTCATGATTTTGAGTTTTTAAAACAAAAAAAGGACTTCAACAAAAAGTCAAAGTCCCTATTATTATTCTGAGGCAATATTATTTACACACAGGAAATGCATTCAAGACTTTGAAAGTTTTGAAGCCACCACCAGTTTGTATGCATTGTCGTTTTCACTGAGACAAATATAGGAAAGTTTTGTAACTCGCAAACTTTTTTTGCAGAAGCAATTCATTTTTAATCTATATTTTTGTTTTCATAAAATTAGAAACAATGAAAAATTTAATCGCAGCCTTATTTATCGGAAGTCTTATCGTAGCAAGTTGCTCAAAAAAAGAAACCCAGACTGAAAGCAACACAATGTTACCAGAGCCAGCAATGAGCACTGTTCCTGCAGACAGCGCTACTAAAGAATATGGTGATGGATCACCTTTAGCTCCGGATTCCGTTGTAATAGAGCCTGCAACTGCGCCAGCTCAATAGTTTTCCAGAAAATGTTCTTCAGCGGGAACTTCCTGTGAAAATGACTGAAAAATTGCAGGAAAATCGCTAAATTTGCACCCTTAAAAAGCAAGAAAACATGCAGTTATCAGAACAGGAATTAATCAGAAGAGAAAAACTCGCAACCCTAACAAAAATGGGGATTGACGCTTTTCCTGCTGAAGAATATAAAATCTCTCACTCTACCAAAGCGATAAAAGAAAATTTTTCTGAAGGCCTGAAAGTTACCATTGCAGGCAGACTTATGAGTCGCAGAATTCAGGGTAAAGCCAGCTTTGCAGAACTTCAGGATTCCGAAGGACGTATTCAAGTATATTTTAATCGTGATGAAATCTGTGCGGGTGAAGACAAAACGCTCTATAACGAAGTGTATAAACATCTTCTGGATATCGGAGACATTATCGGTATAGAAGGTGAATTATTTACCACCCAAGTTGGGGAGATGACGGTTAAGGTAGAGAATTTCAAAATTCTTACTAAATCTCTTCGACCTCTTCCACAGCCTAGAACCGATGAAAACGGAGTCGTTCATGATGCGTTTAACGATCCGGAATTAAGATATCGCCAGCGTTATGTTGATCTTACCGTAAATCCGCAAGTAAAGGAGGTTTTTGTTAAGAGAACTAAACTTTTCAACGCAATGCGTACGTTCTTCAATGACGCCGGTTACTTCGAGGTAGAGACTCCAATCCTGCAATCAATTCCCGGTGGTGCCGCTGCAAAGCCATTTATTACCCACCATAACGCACTGGACATTCCGCTTTATCTAAGAATTGCGAATGAATTATATCTTAAAAGATTAATTGTTGGTGGTTTTGATGGCGTTTATGAATTTTCTAAAAACTTCCGTAATGAAGGAATGGACAGAACCCACAACCCTGAGTTTACGGCAATGGAAATTTATGTTGCCTATAAGGATTACAACTGGATGATGGATTTCACGGAAAAACTTCTTGAATTCTGTGCTGTTCAAGTAAATGGCACACCAGAGTCTACTTTCAGCGAACATACTATTAGCTGGAAAGCGCCTTATCCACGAGTTTCCATGACTGAAGCTATTCAAAAATTTACAGGATTCGACATTACCGGAAAATCTGAAAAAGAACTTTATGATTTCGCTAAGTCCATCGGTATCGAAGTAGATGAAACCATGGGCAAAGGAAAATTAATTGATGAAATTTTTGGCGAAAAATGCGAAGGAAACTTTATTCAACCGACATTTATCACAGATTATCCAATCGAAATGTCACCACTCACCAAAAAACACAGAAGTCAGGAAGGTTTAACAGAACGTTTCGAGTTGATGGTTTGCGGAAAAGAGATTGCAAACGCATATTCGGAGTTGAACGACCCAATTGATCAGCGTGAAAGATTTGAGACTCAAATGGCACTTTCCGAACGTGGAGATGATGAAGCCATGTTCATTGACAACGATTTCCTGAGAGCGTTAGAATATGGAATGCCGCCAACTTCAGGTTTAGGAATCGGTATGGACCGTTTAATCATGTTTTTAACAAACAATCCATCTATTCAGGAAGTATTGTTCTTTCCACAGATGAAACCGGAAAAAACAACCCCACAAATTGAGTTGGGTGAAGACGAAAAAGCGATCATCGAAATCCTCAAATCCCAGCCAGAACCAATGGACCTAGGAGAAGTGAAAACTCGCAGTCAACTCTCCGGAAAGAAATGGGATAAAGCGACTAAAAATCTCACAAAATTTGATTTGGTTAAAGTCGAGAAGAACAACGAACAGATATTAATGAAACTTGTTTAACAATCTATAAATAATCCTCTGAATTTCAGGGGATTTTTTCTGCTCTGTCGGAATCTCAAACATTTTTTTAACCTATCAAGAAATCGCAGTTCACACGCTGCTTTTACGCACCAAACTTCTTTCAACTACGGGAATTTTTCTGTATATTTGTTGGTCTTTTAAGATACAGTCACAAGACTTGAAAACAACAAACAATATTTAATCGAATTTATTTAAAACCAGCATATTACATGCTGGAAATATAGTATTATGAGTCAAAAAGAATATACCGCGAGTAGTATACAGGCCCTTGAAGGGATGGAGCACGTGAGGTTAAGACCTTCCATGTACATCGGTGATGTGGGAACACGTGGTCTCCACCATTTGGTTTATGAAGTAGTAGACAACTCTATTGATGAAGCGCTTGCAGGATACTGTGACTCTATTTCCGTAACAATTCACGAAGGTGAGAGCATTTCTGTGAAAGATAACGGAAGGGGTATTCCGGTTGACATGCATGCTAAAGAGAAAAAATCGGCATTAGAGGTCGTGATGACCAAAATCGGTGCAGGTGGAAAATTCGACAAAGATTCCTACAAAGTTTCCGGAGGTCTACACGGTGTTGGGGTTTCGTGTGTTAACGCACTTTCTACATCTTTAGTTGCGACCGTAAATCGCGACGGAAAAGTGTATCAGCAAAAGTATTCTCAAGGTAAAGCTTTACAGGAAGTAAAGGAAATAGGTACCACCGACCAACGTGGAACTGAAGTTTTCTTTCAGCCAGATGAAACAATATTCCAGGAAACAACGTACAATTATGATACTTTAGCAGCACGTTTACGGGAACTTTCTTTCCTCAATAAAGGAATTACGATTACGCTTACTGACGAAAGACGTAAGAATGAAGATGGTTCTTTCATCACAGAAACATTCTTTTCTGAAGGTGGTTTAAAAGAATTTGTAGAGTTTATTGATGGTAACCGAGAGTCGATCATGAGTAATGTAATCTACATGGAAGGCGATAAGGATGACATTCCTGTAGAGGTCGCGATGCGCTACAATACATCGTATAACGAGAACTTACATTCTTATGTTAATAACATTAACACCCACGAAGGAGGAACTCACCTAGCAGGTTTCCGTAGAGCCCTTACCAGAACACTGAAGAAGTTTGCAGACGAATTAGGAATTCCGGCAAAAGAGAAAGTTGAAGTAACAGGTGATGATTTCCGCGAGGGACTTACAGCTGTAATTTCAGTAAAAGTAATGGAACCGCAGTTTGAAGGTCAAACCAAAACTAAACTAGGGAACTCCGAAGTTTCTGGTGCGGTTGATAAAATTGTAGGTGAAATGCTTACCAACTTCTTGGAGGAAAACCCAAGTGAGGCAAAGCAAATCGTACAGAAAGTTGTGTTGGCTGCAAAAGCACGTCAAGCCGCCAAGAAAGCCCGTGAAATGGTGCAAAGAAAGTCGCCAATGGGCGGCAGCGGACTACCAGGAAAACTTTCAGACTGTTCCTCGAAAGATCCAGCAATTTCAGAACTTTTCCTGGTAGAGGGAGATTCCGCAGGAGGTACTGCAAAGCAAGGTCGTGATCGTCATTTTCAGGCAATTTTGCCATTACGTGGTAAAATTTTGAACGTTGAAAAATCGATGCTCCACAAAGTGTATGATAATGATGAAATCAAAAATATTTATACAGCATTAGGCGTTTCTGTAGGTACTGAAGAAGACAGCAAAGCCTTGAATATGTCCAAGCTCCGTTATCACAAGATTGTGATTATGACCGATGCTGATATTGACGGCTCTCACATCTCCACTCTGATTTTGACCTTCTTCTTCCGTTATATGAAGGAGTTAATTGAAAATGGATACATCTATATTGCACAACCACCACTCTATCTTTTAAAGAAAGGGAATAAAAAGGTGTATGCTTACAATGAGAAAGAAAGAGAAGAATTCACGTTAGAAATGTCTCCGGATGGAAAAGGTGTAGAAGTACAGCGTTACAAAGGTCTTGGTGAAATGAACCCTGAACAATTATGGGAAACTACCCTTAATCCAGAAAATAGAATTTTGAAGCAGGTAGGCATCGACAGTTTAGCTGACGCCGACAATGTTTTCTCAATGTTGATGGGAGACGAGGTGCCACCACGCCGGGAGTTTATTGAAAAAAACGCAGTGTACGCTAAGATTGATGTGTAATTAACTTGCGCTTAGAATAACAAAACCGTCTCTACAGACGGTTTTTTATATTAAATTTGTTAGATATACCGTTACAATGAAAAAAGCATTTCTAATTTCAAGTTTATCACTGGCTTGTTTATCAGCTTGTAAGAAAGATCCTGTAGCAACTCCCGAAGTGCCTGCACAGCAAGTTTCAACAGTGATACAAGAGCCGGTAATTTCAGACACTTTAATAGTTCAAGATTCTGTTCAATTGACAGAAACGCTTACAGCCTCTTTCAATTCCGAAGCCTTAATGTTTGAAAACATAAGCGATAAACGGCTTTTAGACAGTATCTACGCTCCAATTAATTTCAAGTTCACGAATTATTCCAGTGATGATTTAGAGAATTCTTTGCTTATTCAACGGGACAAATTTTACGATGAAGTCAAAAAGATGTTGACAGAATGGTCACCAGAATTCAAGCAAACCTGGTCTCAGAATAGTAAAATGCAACTATTCTCCCAGGAAAATGATTTTATTACTTTAAAATACGCCTCAGAAGGTTACACTGGCGGTGCTCACGGATATTACAATGAGATCTATAAAGTATTTGATCTGAAAAACAAGAGAACCCTACAACTTGCGGACCTCTTGAAAGTGCAAGATCCCCAAATTTGGAGCAGAATTTTAATGGATAATTTCCTTAAGAACGACCTGGACAAGAATCAGGCGCAAATGTTACTGGTAAAAAACATTCCGCTGAACAATAACTTTTATTTTGATAACCAGCATGTCTATTTTTTATACAACCAATATGAAATTGCGGCCTACGCAGCAGGTCCCGTTTTAATAAAAGTACCTTTTGCTGACATAAAACTGTTTTTAAAATCTGATTTCCAATCCAGAATAAACATCCAATAGTCAAAAATATCAATGCAGGAAGTTGCCTTCATCATCAATCCGTATTCAGCCGGGAAAAATTATCAACCCTTTCTTAAAGCTCTATTGCAAAGAGTGCCTGAGGCAAGATTTTACATTTCCGAATCTATTGTTGGAACTAATGAATACATTAAAACCAATATGGATTCCACTGATATTTTCGTCGCTGTGGGTGGTGATGGTACCATTTCTACCGTTGCAAAAAACATTATTAATACCAATAAAGTGTTGGCCATCTTTCCGGCGGGCTCGGGCAACGGTTTTTCTAATGAAACGAAATTCACTAAAAACATTGAAGAACTTCTCGCTAAAATTCGCGCAAAAAAATGTCGGAAAATTGACACCTTTACCGTGAATGACAGACTTTCAATCAATGTTTCGGGGACAGGTTTCGACGGAAAAGTAGTTAAAGAGTTTGAAAAGACTAGCCGTGGTTTTAAAAACTATATACGTGTTTCAGTGGAAACATTTTTTAATTACAAACCAATACAAGTCAATTTTATCACTTCTGGATATGAGATCCATAACGGAAGTTATCTAATGCTCAACATCGCCAATACGCGACAGTTTGGCAACAATGCCTATATCGCTCCGAAAGCTAGTAAGAGTGATGGTTTAGTGGATATTGTGCTGGTGAAGAAATTTCCGTTACATTACTCCTTACTATTTGCTTTCCGGATGTTTACCAAACGACTGCGTGACGACTCTTATGTAAAATATCTTCCTGTTTCTGAGATAGAATTTGAAGTAAATACCCGCAATTGGCATCTCGACGGGGAGTTTCAGAAAATCGACTCTCCTGTGAAAGTCGTAGTTGCACCGCAAAGTTTGTGCATTCTAACTTAATTTTAAATAAGTTTTTCAATTTCCTCAATCCCTTCGTACCGATATCTATTGTAAACTGTATCGTGGAAAGTGTTCAGTTTTTTGAGCGCTTTTAGTAAATTCTCCTTTTCATTTTCGTTAAGTTGTCCACACATGATTTTGGAAACTACCGTAATATCTTGAATTGAATTCTTAAAAACCTTCTTACCTTTTTCTGTTACGGAAATTCGCGTACTTCTTCTATCCTTTTCATCTTTACTTTCCTGAAGCAGTCCATTTTTCACCAGTCTTTTGATAATTTCAATCCCTGTTTGTTTCTCATGTGCATTTTTTTCAATCAATTGCATTTTGGTGAGCGAGGGATAGTCCATCATCCTAAAGAGATAGGTAAAATCTTCATTGACGAGCTCCGGATATTTATCAAGTGACTTCTTGATCAATTGCTTGGAGTACCGACCCAACATTATAACTTGTTTAGCAATCTCATTTTCAAGATCATAGACTTCCAGTTGAAACTTTTGAGTAAGATTACGGGGATTCTCTCGTTCGTAGGCTTTTTCATTTAAAAAAAGACGAAAATCCTCCAGGGTGATTTGTGTTGCAGGATTTTTATTCTGCAATTCATCTAACTCTTTCAACAAATCGATTACTAAATTGAGTTGCATATTCAAAATTACGATGTTTAGGTAAGATATTTGCTAGTGCTGCAGCGCTTAATGAACAAAGATAGGCAGATTGTATCATCAAAATACATGATATTTATCTTGAATTAATTATTTTTAATCAAACGACCACGCAATTTCTTAAATTTTTATCAAAATTAGTAAAAATATTTTCTATATTTAAATTAAAAAGTATAGTTTTGTTCTAATTATTTTACAAATGATGAAGGTAATCATTATCGGATCTGGTTTTTCTTCCTTAGCATCTGCTTGCTATATGGCAAAAGCAGGTTTCGAAGTCACAGTTCTAGAAAAGAATGAGCAAATTGGCGGACGAGCCTCCATGTTGGAAATCGATAGTTTTCGCTTCGACATGGGGCCTAGTTGGTATTGGATGCCTGATATCTTTGAGCGTTTCTTTTCTGACTTTGGAAAAAAGGTCTCAGATTATTACGAGCTTCAGAAACTTTCGCCGGGGTATCGCGTATATTTTGGAAAAGAGGATTATATCGACATCTCGGATAACCCGGAAGAAATTATGGAGACTTTCGAAAATATTGAATCTGGAAGTGGAGAACATCTCAGAGACTTCATGGCAAAAGCAAAAGCAAACTACGAGATTGCAATGCAGGATTTGGTTTATAATCCGGGGAAATCTATACTTGAACTAATCAGCCCTCAAACTGCGGTACGCCTGCCACTCTTCGTTCAAAATATTTCGCAGACTGTCCGAAAAAACATTAAGAACGCAAAACTCCGAAGTATTTTAGAATTTCCTGTTCTATTTTTAGGTGCGAAACCCAATGAAACCCCAGCATTTTACAACTTCATGAATCACGCTGATTTCGGTATGGGGACTTGGTATCCAAAAGGCGGCTTTAATGCTGTTGCAAAAGGAATGGCAAAACTTGCCGAAGAATTGGGCGTTAAGTTCTTAGTCAATCAGAATGTAAAAGAAATTAAGACTCAAAAAAACTTAGCTACGGAAGTCATTACGGACATAGAAACCTTTAAAGCAGATATTGTCATATCAGGTGCCGATTATGCACACACAGAAACTTTGTTAAATAAAGGTGAAAGGAATTACAGTGAATCTTACTGGATGAAGAAAACTTTTGCTCCTTCATCTTTTCTCTATTATGTCGCATTTAACCGTCCTGTAAAGCATCTGCAACATCACAATTTATTTTTTGACACCGATTTCGAAAGACATGCAGAAGAAATTTACGACACCAAAGAACTTCCAAAAAAACCTTTATTCTACGCTAATTTTTCAAGTAAAACAGATCCTGATTTATGTCCTGAGGGAAAAGAAATTGGCTTTTTCCTAATTCCGGTAGCTGTTGACTTAGAAGATTCCCCCGAGATTCATGAAAAATATTTCGAAATTATCCTGGATCGAATTAAAGAAAACAGTGGAGAAGACCTGCGCGAGGCGGTTTTATTCAAAAAAAGTTTTGGAGTATCAGATTTTAAAGAAAGGTACAATTCTTGCCGCGGAAATGCATATGGACTAGCCAACACTTTAATGCAGACTTCAATACTTCGGCCACAGATTGATAATAAGAAAATCAAAAATCTTTTTTATACCGGTCAACTCACTGTACCGGGTCCAGGCGTACCCCCTGCACTGATCTCAGGAAAAGTGGTTAGCGATTATATTTTACAACGCTTCAGATCAAATTAAAAATACATTAAAGTGATGAATAACCTGGAAATTTTTGACAATGTTTGTGGACACTCTTCCCGGCTGGTGACTGAAAGATACAGCACTTCTTTCTCCCGCGCGTCCACCCTTTTTCATCCGGAAATCCGGCAACACATCTATAATATTTACGGCTTTGTACGTTTTGCAGATGAAATTGTCGATACCTTCCATCAATATGACAAAGCAAAGCTATTGGATGAATTTGAAGAATGTTATCGAACGGCTCTTGAGAACGGGATTTCTTTGAACCCAATTGTACATTCTTTCTGTATTACCCAACGTGAGAAAAAAATACCGCAGGATTTAGTTGATGCTTTCCTACATTCAATGAAGATGGATTTAGGCGAAATTAAAGATCTTAACGACGAGAAATACAACGAATATATCTACGGCTCTGCTGAAGTTGTGGGTTTAATGTGTCTAAAAGTATTTTTAAATGGAAATGAAGAGGAGTACGAAAAAATGAAGCCTTATGCCCAAAGTCTTGGTGCGGCCTTTCAAAAAATTAATTTTCTTCGAGATATCAGTGCCGATTATAATGATTTGAACAGAACTTACTTCCCCAATGTTGATTTCCGAAAGTTCAGCATTGAAGATAAAAAAGAGATCGAAAAAGATATCGCTGCCGACTTTGAGCACGCCTTTAAAGGGATCAAAATGTTACCAATATCAAGCAGAATTGCCGTATTTATGGCGTACAAATATTATCTCAACCTTTTCAAGAAAATTCGTCGTACGACGCCAGAAGTTTTACTTCACAAAAGAATTAGTGTTTCTAATGCTCGTAAAATTTACTTGTTTGGTGAAATGATGCTAAATAAAAACTTAAACCTAGTTTAATTTACATGAAAAAATTTCTGTTCCTAATTTTACTTTCTGTTTCCACAATCGCTGTAAACGCTCAGGATGTGGCCAACTTACGCAATATGATGACTAAGGGCGCGGATTCTGAAAGCATTGCAATTTCGCTTGTAGATCAATCTAAAAAAGCGTTGGATAACACCAAAAAGCCAATTTATGAAGCCTTTTATGCGATGGGAAACTTTCTGCTTGCGAAACATAGCAGCAATCCGATGAAGCAATTTTCTTATTTTAAGAAAGGTAAAAACGCACTTGATAATGCTGCTAAACGAGATCCTAAAAACTTGGAAATTCGCTTTTTACGTTTTATGACCCAAGAAAGAGCACCCGGTTTTTTAGGTTACAATAAAAATCTGCAAGCCGACAAGACTTTTATACTCTCAGAATATAAAAATTCGAACGATAAAGATTTAGTTCGCAGAATTAAAAACCATTTTAAGATTTAATCAATGGAAGTTTTAGGTTTTATCATCATTACGCTGGCAACATTTATAGCGATGGAAGGCATCACATGGCTGACCCACAAATACATTATGCATGGTTTGGGTTGGTACTTTCATGAAGACCATCACCAACCAGGTTACCCCCATGTATTTGAAAAAAATGATTTCTTTTTTGTGATATTTGCTATTCCGAGTATTCTGCTTTTCTATTTCGGCAGCTTAGGAGAACTTAATTGGATGTTCTTTGTGGGCCTGGGGATCTTGTTCTACGGAATCTGTTATTTCTTGGTGCACGATGTACTCATTCACCGCCGGTTTAAATGGTTTGATAAAACCAACAATTGGTATTTCCGAGGCCTGCGAAAAGCGCATAAAGTACATCACAAACATTTGAACAAGGAAGATGGTGAATGCTTCGGGATGTTGTTTGTCCCATTGAAATATTTTCGTGAAGCTAGATTGTCAACTGTAAAAAAGTAATCATTTGGAATCATATTACTATTTAATGCTCAACCTGTTGAGCTTTTTTATGCCTTTTGCCTTCAGCTTCGAGCGGAAAAGAATGCATTTCATTCAGTATTGGAAGCCCTACTTTCTAGCTATATTGGTGGTGGGATTATTTTTTATTATTTGGGATATTTATTTCACTGCAACTGATGTTTGGGGATTTAACGATCAATATTTAGTAGGATTAAAAATTTTCAATTTACCCCTTGAAGAATGGATGTTCTTCCTCTTGATTCCCTATGCCAGCGTGTTTATCCATTACTCGTTGGAATATTTTTTTCCGAAAATTATTCTTCGCGAAAAACCAACTTTAGCGATAACGGCAGTTTTATTTGTCATTTCAGTTGGGGTAGCGATAATGAACACCGGTAAAATCTATACGCTTTGTAGCTTTGGACTATTTGCGATTTTAATGCTTGGACAATTAATTTATCGATGGAAGGAAGCGCAGCGGTTTTACATCAGCTTTATCATTATTTACATTCCGTTTTATTTTGTAAACAATGCATTGACTGGGAATTATTCTGAAAATCCTGTTGTTTTCTATAATAACTCAGAAATTTTGGGATTCCGTGTTGGTACGATGCCGCTTGAAGATAGTTTCTATTGTTTTACACTACTATACAGTATTGTTCTACTGTTTGAATATTTGAAGAAAAAATGGAATTATACCCCTGGAAATCATGGTTCTTAACATCACCAAACAATCCGGAATTTACACCTTAACAAGTGAGCAAATTTTGCCCATTTCGATGGATGAAGCTTGGGCTTTTTTTACGGTTCCGACCAATTTAGATCGGATAACGCCAAAGGAAACCAAGTTCAGCATAACGAATCAACCGGCGGCTGAAACTTACGCGGGACAAATCATTACTTACGAAATTGGCATCCTCCCTTTCGTAAAGAATAATTGGATTACTGAAATCACCCATTTTAAAAATCCTGAAAAGAAAAATAATCGCTATCACGCATTTTTTGTCGACGAACAAAGGTTTGGTCCCTACGCAATGTGGCATCATGAACACCATTTCGAAGAACTTTCTAACAATCAGGTGAAGATGACGGATATTGTAAACTTTAAAATGCCACTCGGAATTTTTGGTGACCTTATTGCTGGAAATGCGGTGAAAAACAGAGTTAAATTTATTTTTGAAAGTCGTCACAGAATCCTCAACGAAATTTTTTCCTCATGAAAATCTTTTTAACCGGCGCGACGGGGTATATTGGCAAAAGACTTCTCATTCAGTTGTTGGAAGAAGGGCACCATGTTGTTTGCTCGGTTCGAGATAAAAAGAGATTCAGCACCCGACTGTATAAAAATCATCAGCATCAGTTAACGATAATTGAGAATGACTTCCTTAATGAAAAATCTCTTAATAACATTCCTGAAGATGTTGATTTCGCTTACTATCTAATTCATTCGATGTCGTCGGATGACGGTGATTTTGCTGAAAAAGAAGAAACTTCAGCAAATAACTTTCGGTCAGCTATAGAAAAGACTCAGACAAAACAAGTTATTTTTCTTACAGGTATTATTAATACTGAAAAACTCTCCAAGCATCTACTTTCTCGAAAAAGAGTTGAAGAAGCTTTAGCAAGCGAAAAATATGCGCTTACCAGTTTACGAGCCGGTATTATTGTTGGTTCCGGTAGTGCTTCATTTGAAATTATACGGGATTTGGTGGAAAAACTTCCGGTGATGATCGCTCCAAAATGGTTAAAAACCAAATGCCAGCCTATCGCCATCCGAAATGTCATACAGTTCTTAGTAGGCGTAATGGGAAAGGAATATACATTCAACAAAAATTACGACATTGCCGGGACCGATATCATTACCTACAAAGAGATGTTGCTGCAATATGCAGAAGCGCGCAATCTTAAAAGGAGGATTTACCAAGTACCTGTGATGACGCCCAGATTGTCTTCTTATTGGCTTTACTTTATCACGAGTACAACCTATCCACTGGCCAGAAACTTAGTGGACAGTATGAAGATCGATGTAATCGCAAAACCCAATGACTTGGCAGAAAAATTAGGCATTCAATTGTTTTCTTATAAGGAAGCAATAGCGATGGCATTTGATAAAATCAAACAGAATGACGTACTGTCCAGTTGGTACGATTCATTTTCTAATCCTTTTCATGCCAGAAATGTATGGCAGTATATCGAAGTTCCTTCAAAAGGCTGTTTTAAAGATTTTCGCAATATGAAAGTAGATGATGAGAATTTGGCTACAGAGCGTATTTTCAGCATCGGCGGTAAAACCGGATGGTATTATGCGGACTTTCTGTGGAAAATACGCGGTTTTCTTGATCGTTTATTTGGGGGTGTGGGCCTCCGACGTGGACGAAGAAACTTAAATCATCTTGAAGCCGGCGATTCCGTAGATTTCTGGCGCGTACTTTATGCAGACAATGACGAGAAAAGACTTTTACTCTTTGCTGAAATGAAAGTTCCGGGCGAAGCTTGGCTGGAATTCAGAATTAAAGATGGAACTCTTTATCAGGAAGCCACTTTTCGTCCCCTTGGGATTTCCGGCAGATTATATTGGTATGCAGTTTTACCATTTCATGGGTTGATTTTTAATGGAATGCTAAAAAAACTTGCTGGAGCCTAATTATTCCACTGCTACAGAATCATCTCCTCTGCCATCAGCTACAGCCGTTGAATTTCCATTTTCATCAATCACAATCATTTCCGTACGACCAATTTGTTGATTGAGCTCAAATTCGTAACCCTTTGCTTTTAGTTCGTTAATCGTATTTTCCGGAAAGTTTTTCTCCACTTTTACGGTTTCAGGAAGCCATTGGTGATGAAACTTTGGGGCATTAACCGCCGCACTTGGGCTGAGTTTAAAATCCATCACATTAACAATCGATTGAAAAACGGAAGTTGGAATTGTCGTACCGCCCGGCGTCCCTACTACGATATAAGGTTTTTTATTTTTCAGAACGATTGTTGGCGACATCGAACTTAGCATTCTTTTGCCTGGCGCAATCGCATTAGCTTCTCCCCCAACTGCTCCAAACATATTTGGTACGCCAGGTTTGATAGAAAAATCATCCATCTCATTATTGAGGAAAAATCCGGCGCCCGAAACCACGACTTTACTTCCATATAATCCGTTGAGTGTTGTTGTCACTGCTACTGCATTTCCTTCTTTATCCACAATGGAGAGGTGGGTTGTTTCTGTAGATTCTTTAGTTTGTGGAATAATATTGCCAACCTCCGCACTTGGAGTTGCATTTTTAAAACTAAACGACTCCCAACGTTTTTTGAGATAATTCTCTGATGTCAACATTTCTGTTTTATCAGTAATAAATGCGGGATCGCCCATATATTCAGCACGATCGGCATACGCTCTGCGCTCTGCTTCAACCATAATCTGGACCGCTCCGGGTGAGTTGTGCTGAAGTTTGGATAAATCTTCAAACGCACTCATTTGCAACATTTGCGAAAGCAAAACACCTCCACTCGATGGCAACGGCATTGTTACAATTTCTGCATTTTTATAATTAAAGCGCAAAGGTTTTCTCTCCTCAACTTTATAATTTTTTAAATCTTCATGGGTGATAATACCATTACCGCGTTTCATTTCAGCAACTATTAAATCTGCTGTTTTCCCCTCATAAAAGCCTTTCGCTCCATGTTTTTGAATAAGTCTTAATGTTTCTGCTAATTCTTTCTGAATTAAAATATCTCCTGCTAACCATTTCTTGCGCTGAAAAACCGTTAAACTCTTGTTATGCTTATTAATATACGGCATTTGATTATTCAATAAATTTGCTTCACGCTCCGTAATAGCAAATCCCTGTTCTGCCAAATCAATCGCAGGTTGAATGAGTAAATCCATCGAAAGTTTTGCATGTTTTGCGGTAGCGAAAAGACCAGCCACCGATCCCGGTACCCCCACTGCTAATCTTCCATTTTGAGAAAGGTCAGTATTAGCTAGGCCTTTTTCATCAAGATACATATCTCTCGAAGCATTCTTTGGGGCAGTTTCTCTAAAATCTAATGTAAGGGCCTCTCCGTTATTTTTAACACCAACTAGAAAACCGCCTCCTCCAATATTACCGGCCTGAGGATAAACCACGGCCAGCGCAAATTGTGTTGCGATGGCAGCGTCGAAGGCATTGCCTCCCATTCTCATTACTTTCGCACCTGCTTCAGAAGCGAGAGGATGAGCAGAAACAACCAAACCCTTATCCTTTGTCCGAACTTCTTTAATAATATTGAACTGGGTAAACTGAGCTGAGGTATTAACGAATAGGAAAACAAAAAGAAAGATGATAAGACGCATTGAGATTTTTTTTAAAGTTACAAAAAGCACCTGAGTATGGCATTTAATGGGGTAAATTATTAAATTTGCTTAAATCTAACACGAAATATGGAATCCTACACGGAAAAAATACTTATTACCGGTGCGCTGGGGCAAATCGGAACCGAACTTACCAATAGATTAGTAGCCATCCACGGCGCAGAAAATGTAGTAGCTTCTGGCTTGGACCGTTGGGATAAGAACCTCACCTCTGCAGGTTTCTACGAACGAATGGACGTTACCAATACACAGCTTGTACGCCAAGTCATCAAGGATTATGAAATTACAACGGTTTATCATTTAGCCTCCCTACTTTCTGGAACTTCAGAAAAACAGCCCCTTTTTGCCTGGAGACTTAACCTAGAACCACTGCTTCATTTTTGTGAACTGGCAAAAGAAGGATTAATTAAGAAGATATTTTGGCCAAGTTCGATTGCGGTTTTTGGAACAGGAATTCCGAAAGAGAATGTAGGTCAAGATGTGGTTTTAAATCCTACCACTGTTTATGGAATTTCGAAAATGGCCGGCGAGAAATGGTGCGAATATTACTACGACAAGTTCGGAGTGGATGTTAGAAGTATTCGTTATCCCGGGCTTATTTCATGGAAGACTCCCGCAGGTGGCGGAACGACTGATTATGCAGTTGAAATTTTCTACGAAGCCGTTGAAAATGGTAAATACACCAGTTTTATATCAGAAAATACGGCGATGCCAATGCTTTATATGGATGATGCGATTGATGCGACTTTAAAATTAATGGAAGCTCCAAAAGAAAATCTTAGTGTTCACTCTTCATATAATTTGGGAGGTTTGTCTTTCACTCCAAAGCAGTTGGCAGAAGAAATCAAAAAGGTAATGCCTGATTTTGAAATGAGCTATGAACCAGATTTCCGTCAAGCAATTGCAGACTCATGGCCAGCGTCTATTGATGATTCTGTCGCCAAGAGAGATTGGGGTTTGGATTATAAGTTTGACATCCAAGCCATGACTCAGGATATGCTTAAAAATTTAAAAACAAAACTTGGCAAAGCTTAATCAATATATTGTAATGATAAAGACTCACACCAACTTGAGTCTTTTTTATTTAAAACACTAAAATATTGGTACTTTGTGAATTTATTATTACTTTTGCACCTCGAAATAATTAACAATTTTATTTAACATTATGAACAATTACGAAACTGTTTTCATTTTAACTCCCGTTCTGTCTGATACTCAGGTGGAGGAAGCAGTACAAAAATTTGAAGATCTATTGACTTCACACAATTGCGAAATCGTTGCCAAAGAAAACTGGGGACTTAAGAAACTCGCTTATCCAATCCAATTAAAGAAAAATGGTTTTTATACTTTAATTGAATTTAAAGGTGAAGGAAGTGTGGTTGCAGATTTGGAACTTGCTTTCAAACGTGATGAGAGAGTTATCCGTTTCTTAACTACGAAACTGGATAAGCATGCGGTAGAGTACGCAGTAACTAGAAGAGCGAAAAATAAATCTGCGAAAGCTTAATTTTAACCCACAAAAAATTTACACACATGGCAATAGATGATATGGCTAAACAAGCCTCAGCAGGTGGAGAATCTGAAGTAAAATTCCTTACTCCGCTAGACATCAATACTAAAACTGACAAAAAATACTGTCGTTTCAAGAAATACGGTATCAAGCATGTTGATTATAAAGATGCTAACTTCCTTCTTCAGTTCGTTAACGAGCAAGGTAAAATTTTACCAAGAAGATACACCGGAACTTCTTTGAAATACCAAAGAAAAGTTTCTGCAGCCATCAAAAGAGCAAGACACCTTGCAATGATGCCTTACGTAGCAGATCTTTTAAAATAAGACCAATTACAATTAGCCATGAGCTTCGGCTTTTGGCTTTTTGTTGCTGAATAAATTAATTAATTCTAACTTGATTTTAGATGAAGGGCTTTAAGCCCACTTCTAACCTCTAAAAAAAGGACAACAACAATGGATATCATCCTAAAAAAAGACGTTGAAAACTTAGGACTTGAGTTTGATACAGTAAGCGTAAAGCCAGGTTACGCAAGAAATTACCTGCTTCCACAAGGTCTTGCTGTATTGGCAACACCAAAAAACAAAGCTGCTCTTGAGGCTACACTTGAAGCTAGAAAAGAAGAAGAAGCTACGTTAATCGCAAAAGCTAACGCTATCGTTGAGCAATTGAAGAAAACAAATATTACCATCGCTACTAAAGTTGGTGCTGGTGACAGACTTTTCGGATCTATCAACAATGCAGATCTTTCTGAAGAATTATCTAAAGCAGGTGTTTCTGTTGATAAAAAATACATCAAAATTCCAGGAAACACCATTAAGAGAACTGGTAAAGTTGAAGCTAACATTAGACTTCACAGAAACGTTGAGCACACTTTCGAATTCGAAATCGTGTCTGACGCTCCACCAGCACCGGCTGCTCCTAAAGCTGCTCCTGCTCCAAAGAAAGAAGAAGAAACTCCAGCTGAAGAAGCTTAAGAATTTCTTTTCTCAATATTTAAATCCGCTGTATTCAGCGGATTTTTTTTATTTTAACTTATCGTTTTTTTATAAAATGATACTTTTGTCCTATGCTTCAACTTTATCGCTTTTCCAGACTTCTAATAAAAAATGCTTTTGATAACATTCACAACGAAAGACTGAAGCTTTCTTTCCTCCAAGCCGTACCTTTTTGGATTGGCTCCTTAATTACCGGCGTTTTGGCAGTGCTTTATGCGAAAATCTTTACCTGGGGTGAAAAGCTGATGAATTTTATTTTCGATTGGCATGCATGGCTTATTTTTATTATTGCACCTGTCGCTTTTGTCCTCTCGTGGTGGCTGGTGAAAGAATTTTCCCCTTATTCAAAAGGAAGCGGTATTCCGCAAGTTATGGCAGCAGTTGAACTTGCAAACCCTAAAGAGCACCGAGAAATTCGGCATCTTCTCAGCTTAAAGATTATCTTCTTTAAAATATTATCAAGTCTGGTGTTGGTAATTGGGGGTGGTGCCATTGGTCGCGAAGGTCCAACCATCCAAATTGCTGGATCGGTTTTCCGAAAAGTTAATGAGTATCTACCCGACTGGTGGCCTAAAATTTCTAAGAAAAATATGATTATGACCGGGGCGGCAGCCGGACTTTCAGCGGCCTTTAACACTCCTCTGGGAGGAATTGTTTTTGCGGTGGAAGAATTATCCAAAACTCATATTAATTACTTTAAAACAGCACTTTTTACTGCGGTGATCATCGCAGGATTAACAGCACAGTCTTTAGCGGGATCTTACCTTTATTTAGGCTATCCAAAAACTAACGATGTAGCTTTAACCATTATGTTTCCTGTAATCTTGGTGTCTGGAATTGCCGGGATATTTGCAAGTCAGCTGTCTGTAATTATGCTGAAAATTACAGCCTGGAAAAAAACGTTTAAAAACAATCGTTCCCATATAATTTTTCTTGTCATTTCGGCATTGGTAATTGCTTCGCTCGCCTATTTCGTCAATCGTGAGATTTTAGGCTCTGGAAAAGAAATTATGGATCGGACGTTATTTACCGACGATAAACATGAGGATTGGTACATGCCACTTTTCAGAATGATAGGCTCAGCATTATCATTTACTTCTGGTGGCGGTGGTGGAATTTTTGCGCCGGCTCTTTCCGCAGGTGCGAGCTTAGGTTCGGTTATTTCCGGATGGATACAATTATCTCCAAACGAGACCAATGTTGTTATTTTAGCAGGCATGGTGGCTTTTCTTACCGGTATTACGCGGGCGCCGTTTACTTCAGCAATTATCGTGTTGGAAATGACAGATCGGCATTCCTTAATTTTCCATCTTATGCTTGCGGGAATGGTTTCTTCCATAATATCTCTAATCATAAGCCGAAAGTCTCTTTATGATGCCTTAAAACAGTCGTATCTGGAAGAATTGCGCAATGAAGACCGCTTGCTCAAACCGCAAAAAAAATCCGGAACATAATTCCGGATCTTATTTTCAGTTTAAAATTTGCTAATACATATTTTTTCTTTCTTTGACATTGCCCAATATATCTGGGAAATATAGGTCTGAAAGATGATCGAATTCATCGCCACGCATAAACATGCTGGCATCTACTTGGTCATAGGAATCTCTTCCAGCTGCCGCAATAAGTTCATTGCAGGTATGTAACGTATTTTTGTGAAAGTGGTAAACTCTTTCACTTTTATCTGTAACGTCCAAGCCCTTGATAAGCATCTTATCTTGAGTCGCAACTCCGGTCGGACAGTTATTCGTATTGCAACGTAATGCCTGAATACATCCCAAAGCAAACATAAATCCGCGAGCGTTATTACACATATCTGCACCCATTGCAATAGCACGCAGAATATCTAGCGAAGTAAGCACTTTTCCACTTGCAATCACTCTAAGTTTGTTTCTTAGATTGAAATTATTTAGAGTTCTGTTCACGAAAATAAGCGCAGGTTCTAAAGGCATCCCCACACCATCTGAAAATTCTGGCGGAGCAGCACCTGTACCTCCTTCGGCACCATCCACGGTTATAAAATCTGGATAGATTTTCAGAACATTCATTTGAACACAAATATCCTCAAATTCCTTCGTATCGCCGATGCATAATTTAAATCCGACCGGCTTACCTCCGGATAATTCTCGCAATTGTTGGATAAACCTCAGAAGTCCCGCGGCATCCGAAAAGGCGGAATGCGAAGGTGGCGAAATAATAGTCATCCCTGGTTTTACATGACGAATTGCAGCAATTTCCGGCGTGTTTTTAGATCCCGGTAAAACACCACCGTGTCCAGGTTTCGCACCTTGTGATATTTTTATCTCAATCATTTTCACACTTTCGTGTGCTGCATTTTTTTTGAAAATTTCAGGCGAAAATTTACCCTCATCATCACGACAGCCAAAATATCCCGTACCAATTTGCCAACATAAATCACCACCTTCTAGATGATAAGGTGATATGCCCCCTTCTCCTGTATTATGATAAAACTGCCCTTTTTTGGCTCCACGATTTAAAGAAATCTGTGCACGATCACTCAAAGAACCAAAACTCATCGCAGAAATATTGAATAAGGAGGCATGGTATTTCTGGGTACATTGGTCTCCCCCAACCCAGACACGAGGCAACTCTTCATTGGGTGATTTCGCGTAGATAGAATGTTTAATACCTTCATATTTACGGTGATTCAATTCTCGTTGAGTTCCAAAAGGCACGGTATCACTGATATTTTTTGCACGGCGGTACGCTGCAGATCTTTCGTTACGAGGGAAAGGCTTTCCATCGGTTTCGCGTTCAATAAAATATTGTTGCATTTCGGGTGAAATACCTTCAAAGAAATATCTGAAATAACCCAGAACTGGGAAATTTCGAAGAATAGCATGTTTCGTTTGGAAGGTATTATAGAGCCCTAGGGCATAAATTGCAGTGAATAAAATGGGGATCCAATAGAATGTTTTAACTAACAACGCAATAACCCAAGTCGCTACTACGATGATAATACCCCATTTAATAAACTTGTCTCTCATGATATAATTTTATGTTATGGATTAACTCAAATTTACATATAAAACCTGAGTAAAAAAAACCGCCTTCTGTTGTAGAAAGCGGTTTTTAAAAGCATTATTTAGACCAATTAATTTTCTGTTTTTGTACTTCAGAAGAATTGGTACCAATCATAATTTCAAAATCGCCCGGCTCCCAATCAAATTTCAATTCGTGATTATAGAATTTTAAATCTTCGGGAGAGATATTGAATGTTACCTTTTTGCTTTCACCCTTTTTCAAGAATACTTTTTGGAAACCCTTCAATTCTTTCACCGGTCTTGTATTGCTACCTACGAGATCTCTGATGTAAAGTTGAACCACTTCAGCACCATCATAATTTCCTGTATTTTTCAACATTACACTTGCCTGAATGGATTGATTACCTTTCGGATTCGAATTCGAAATCTGCATATCAGAATATGCGAATTTGGTATAACTCAAGCCATAGCCGAACGGAAATAACGGCGTGTTACATTCATCCATATAATTAGCACGAAAGCGTTCGTACTCACACTTATCTACTTTTTCGGAATTCAACGGTCGTCCGGTATTCTTATGATTATAGTAGATTGGCACTTGACCTAAGCTTCGTGGGAAAGTTACCGGCAACTTACCTGACGGGTTTATTTTTCCATAAAGGACATCAGCAATGGCATTTCCGGCCTCTGATCCCGCAAACCATACATTCAGGATGGCATCCGGAAGATCTTTAACATTGGTTAGTGCGAGTGGCCTACCCGTAAAAAGAATCATTGCAATTGGTTTTCCTGTTTTCTTTAGTTCATTCAACAAATCAACCTGAGACTGTGGAATCGTAATTTCGGTTCTTGAAGATGACTCGCCGCTCATTTCGGCAGATTCGCCGATGGCCAGTACTATTACATCCGCCTGATTTGCAGCGTCCACCGCTTCTTTCAGTAGAACTTCTTTTGGACGATTGTCTCGATCAGTCACTTTTCCGTGCGCTGCGTAAATGGTTTCGAGTTTCTCATCATAGTCGATGTTTGCGCCTTTTGCTGCAATGAATTTAACATCTTTGCCAAAATTATCCTGTAACCCCTTCATTAGACTTACAGAATTTGCATGTTTGGCAGCAACACTCCATGTACCTGCCATGTTATGTTGATTTTTAACTAAAGGACCAATTACTGCAACGGTTCCCGACTTCTTAAGCGGAAGAACGTTGTTTTCATTCTTCATTAAAACCATTGATTGTGCAGCAACATTTCTTGCGATATCCCGGTTTTTCTGGCTATAGACTTCCTTTGAAGCTAATTTAACATCTCCATATCGATAAGGATCATCAAAAAGCCCAAGATCGTATTTTGCTTCTAGCACTCTTTTAGCAGCTAATGTAATTTCCGCTTCTGTTACTTTGCCTTCAGACAAAGACTTCTTCAACGTTTTTAAGAAGCCCTCGCCTACCATATCCATATCCACCCCGGCCTTCAATGCTAGTGCTGATACCTGCTGGAGATCTCCCATACCATGGTCGATCATCTCGTTGATGCCCGTATAATCACTCACTACGAAACCGTCAAATCCCCATTGGTTACGCAACACTTCGGTTTGAAGCCATCTGTTTCCGGTTGCAGGAATGCCATCCACTTCGTTAAATGAAGCCATAACGGTTCCAACACCCGCTTCGACAGCCGCTTTATAAGGAGGAAAATATTCATTAAACATACGGACATGACTCATATCCACGGTGTTATAATCCATCCCAGCTTCGCCAGCTCCATAAAGTGCAAAATGTTTTACACAAGCAAGAATGGTATTTTTAAGAGATAAATCTGCACCCTGATAACCATAAACCATTGCTTTAGCGATCTCACTGCCTAAGTAAGGATCTTCGCCAGAACCTTCGGAAATTCTACCCCAACGAGGTTCTCTGGAAATATCGGTCATAGGAGAGAAAGTCCAGGAAATTCCGTCTACAGAAGCTTCGTTAGCCGCAACACGAGCGCTTTGTTGAATAAGATCCATATCCCAGGAGGAAGCTAATCCTAATGGAATCGGGAAAGTAGTTTCATAACCGTGAATAACATCCATCCCAAAAATTAAAGGGATTTTCAGTCTGCTTTTTTCTACGGCAACTTTCTGTACTGCACGAATCTTCTCAGCGCCTTTAATGTTGAATAAACCACCAACTAATCCATCCTCAATCTTCTTCCCGATATTAGAACTTTGTGCCTGACCGGTTGTAAAATCTCCAGCACTTGGTAGATTAAGCTGACCAATTTTTTCATCGATGGTCATCTTTGACAGCAACGATTCTACAAAGGCTTTCTTCTTTGATTTATACTGTTCCGTTTGGAATGACTGTACAGGTTTGGTTACTCTTTCTTGTGCGGGAAAGTAGGGAGCAAGCCCTAACACTGCAATTAAAACTAATTTCTTCATATATCTTACTTTGTTTTATTTTTATTCTGAGCCAACATCCACTCGTAAAGCTTGGGATTAGAGTATGTAGAATCCCACGAATTATGATTGTCGTCGGGGAAAATTATCAACTCTACATTCTTATTGGTTTTTCTTATTTCCTGATAAATTTCAATGGCATTCATTGGAGAAACAATATCATCATTGCCACCATGAAAAATCTTCATTGGTAGTTGGCTGTATTGTGCCGCTCTCACTTTAAAAAGTCGATCTACCGGAGGACAAACAGGAACTACTGCAGAAAATAGTTCGGGATGCTCCATTGCCAACTTCAGACTTCCCCATCCACCCATAGAAAGTCCTGTTAGGATAATTCTAGACTCGTCTATCTTATGATTCTTCTTAATATCTTCAATTAAATGATAGATGGCTTCGGTATCCCACCAAACACTTGGTGGACATTGTGGAGCCAAAATAGCAACCGGTTCTTTAATTAAGCTTTTATACGTAAACGGACTGTGAGCCTTTACCATTTCCAAATCGGTTCCTCGCTCGCCTGATCCGTGGAGAAAGACAATTAAAGGTACTTTTCCTTTTGCATTTTGGGGATAATCCAAAATGTAGGAAATCTTCTGAGTCTTCTTAACTTCTTTATTAAATTCAGCCTTAATCTCTTGCGCATACGATCCTGTTGACCATAAAGCTGCAGATAACAGGAGTGATTTTACTAGAAAATGCATACTTTAAAAATTATATTTGGTTGATTTAAAATCTAGTTTTTTAAGTCCGGCTTTGATTTCCGGAGCATTCATAAACAGCTTCCAAAGTAAACCGGTTCGGTAGTTTTCGATCATTGGGGCAATGGTTCCTTGATCAATTGCCAGATACCAAGGTGTAAACCAATTATCGTAATGCACAGATGTTGCATCGTAGGGACCTGCAGTACCGATAAACTCAGGCTTTTCGGTGTACAGATATCGCAATACCTTCATCGATTCTTTTGGCGTGTACGGGAAACTGCTGAGTGCAGCTGTAGGGGTGATTACTCCATGATCATTTTTAGGATTGTGTGCATTGTAACCTACTCCACCGTCTTTATTTCTGGTATAACTTGCAGTTAGTCCCCAATAATTCTCGCCATAGCCTTTCCAATTCTTAGGATTCTCCAAACTGTAATTATATTGAATCAAAGCATGATTACGATTTAAGTTGAAATAATCCTTAACCATTCGATCTGAAAGTCCCGTAGGATCGAGTCCAAGGTAGGAGTAATGAGCCCAAAACAACGGTCCTCCGTATTCCTGAGCACCATTATGCTTTACATATAGCGGGAGATTATAGGTTTTTTGGTCAGTTAAATATGTTCCATTTCTTGTCCAGCCTTGATAAAATGTTTCGGCATCGATAGGATATGTTGGCGAAGAAGCAGCTAAGATATAGGTTACAAGCGTTTCATCATAACCTTGCAGTTTATGATTCATTTCCCACTCGTTGATGGGAGACCAATGCCAGTATAGCACTTTTTCTCCACCTTTGGTGTACCAGTTCCACTCTACTCCTTTCCAAAGTGCGTCCATTTTTGCTGCGAGGGCTTTTTCTTCCGCATTTCCATTCTTGAAGTATTCCCGAACGGTAATTAAGCCTTCCACTAGAAAAGCGGTTTCTACAATATCACCACCGTTATCTTTTTTGCCAAAAGATACCGTTTTACCAGTTCGTCCATCTAACCAATGAGGCCACGCGCCATGATGACGATCTGCTTTTGCAAGAAAATCTGCGATGTGTGTTAAGCGTTTCACCGCATCCTGGCGCGGAATAAAACCACGTTCAACACCCACTAGAATGGTCATCAAACCAAAACCGGAACCTCCTGTTGTCACAACATGCTGATCATTTTTGGGATAATTTCCGTCTTCATGGTAACGTTCTCTTCCCATTAATGAATTTGGTTCTGCATAATCCCAGAAATACTTCAACGCATCTTTTTGAACCTGCGTCATCAACTGTTCGTCAGTAAGATTCGTAGATGTCTGAGCTGATTTTGGTACAGAGTTGCAGGACAGTAAAAATCCCGCTGCTGTTATACTATAAATGAAATTTTTAATCATAAATAAACTATTTTAAAATCCGTGTTTGGACGAATGAAAACCAAGTTTTACTAACCCATTTTTAATCTCGGGAGCATTCATAAAGAGATTCCAGAGAAAAGAACTCCGGTGATTTTCGATCATTGGAGCCATTGGCCCTTGATCTATAGCCAAATAACGCGGTGTTACCCAATTATAGTGTACTGAATAGGCATCGTAAGGCCCAGCTATCCCTATATATTTCGCATAATTTTCATTGTATAAAAATCGAAGATAGTCCATGCTTTCAGTTGGGGTATAAGGAAAACTTGATATCGCCGCAGTGGGTGAAATAACTCCTAAATCGTTATTGGGTTGATGAGCCGAGTAACCTGTAGTACCGTCCCCATTACGGGTATAACTCGCTGTGAGACCCCAATTTTTTGCAGAATATCCGTTCCAGTTTTTTGGATTGAGGACACTGTACTGATGCATAATTTTCGCATGATTCACAGTGGCCTGCCCATAATTCACATATTCATCTGAAAGTCCTTGTGGATCTAATCCTAAAAACGAATAATGAGACCAAAACATCGGTCCTACTGTCGAAGGATTTCCATTATGCGAAACCACAAGTGGAATCCCATATTGAGACGCTGAATTTTTAATGCCGCCATACCTTGCCCAACCTCCCTGGTAGACTTCTTTAGCAATTGGATAAGTCGGAGAGGAAGCCGCCAAGACGTACGTTACCAAAGTTTCATCATATCCTTTTAACTGATGATTCATTTCGAAATTGTAGTTAGGTGACCAATGCCAATATAGAACATCTTGATTTTGAGTATACCAGTTCCACTCGACACCTTTCCATAGTACATCGGCTTTTTGACTTAAGGCTTTTTCAGCAGTATCCGGTGAGTTCTTAAAATATTCTCTCACACAAATTAGTCCCTGCACTAGAAATGCGGTTTCTACAAGGTCTCCTCCATTATCTTTGGTGCTAAAAGGAATAACATTTCCATTTGTCCCATTAATCCAGTGTGGCCACGCACCGTGAAAGCGGTCGGCATTTTCCAGAAAAGTAAGAGATGTTGTAAGTCGGCTCACAGCTTCTGCTCGCGCCACATAACCATTTTTAATCCCTACCAAGATCGTCATTAAGCCAAAACCAGAACCTCCTGTGGAAATGGTACTAGCGTCCAATCCAGGATTATCCGTATGATAGCGCTCCCTTGCCAACTTAGAATTAACTTCTGCATAGTCCCAGAAATACTTCAGCGCATCTTTCTGAACCATTTCTACTATTTGTGCATCCGTATAAATCGCATCTGGTATTGGAGGCTCGGGGTCTATAATAATTTCCGGCTCCCGGTTATTAGAACAACTGCCATAACTGAAAAGTATGGCAGTTGCAATTAAAATATTTTTTAGTGAAAACTTCATCTATCTCTTTTGAGTGAATAAAGCCTGAACTTCAGCTGGTGTAAGTGCGGAAGAGTACATTCTGAACTGATCAATTCCACCCGTGAAAGAATTCTTCAACCAGTCATCTCCATTATTAGCAATCTGCTCAGCAGTAAATTCCTGCGGACCGGCGCCGATTTTCAGTGCATTAATTTTAGAAGGTTCTAAAACAACGTTTCCGTGATTCGTCCAAACTGATTTGAAAGGATGGGGCTGTCCGTCGATATAAAGAGTCATTGTGGAGGTAGTTGCATCATAAACAAATGCGAAATGATGCCACTGACCATTATAAATGCCTTGTGGACTATTTGCTCCAACCCATTCGAACCATTTTTCGCCTGTCTTATCTTTCACAAAAAACTTGAGTACCGGGGTTGCAACAGAACCTTCAGTGAGTAAGAACATTGAGCCTCCTGACCAGTGATAATCTGCAGGTGATGGCATACTAAAAATATGGTCGGTCTTCATTTCACTTTTCTTTGCCCAAACGGAAACGGAAAAACTTCCTGCTGACTGAGCAAAATCATTAGCACTTGTATACTTAATGTATTTGTACTTTTCGCCCTGCACCGCTTTACCAGAAATCCCATCGATAGAAGCTAGAGGATTTTGGGAAGGAAACTTAGCTCTCACGCTGTCTACCGCATTCATTAGGACGTTGTCGGAAGATCCGTCGAAGGCTGCGTAGAATTTTAAAGGACCACCAGGTTCAGCTGCATCTTTTGGATAGTCGCCGAGTGCTGGTCGGTCTAAATCCTGGCACGAAAAAGCAAATAATGCAAAGGACATCGCGCCTAAAATATTTATGAATTTATTTTTCATTGTGATTTGTAATTAGTAGTTAGGGTTTTGTACTAAAACTCCCTGAGATTTATCGATTGCTTCTTGAGGAATTGGGAAATGTTTGTTTCTGTCCGCATAACCGTAAGGTGCCAGAACGGTTGTCGCATCGTTCCATCTTACCAAATCATAGAATCTTTCAGACTCCATTGCAAACTCAATTCTTCTTTCATGCTTAATCGCGTTGCGCATGGTACCTTGATTCAACGCCGTTGTCGCTGGTAACCCAGCTCTAGAACGAATCATATTCACATAGGTTGTTGCAGTACCGATTTGGCCGAGTTCATTTGCTGCTTCAGCTGCCATTAAAAGCACATCTGCATAACGAATAAGTTTAATATTCTCCCAGTGGTTTTTATTCTCTGCGTATTGCTGTCTTTCTGCAGGTAATGTATACGCCTTACCATTCCAGTATTGCTGAGCCAATGGTGGTGCAGCAGGAAGGGTGAGTCCCGCAGTATTATAAATATCTGGACCGCCGGAAATTAAGATGGTCGTTTTCTTTCTTAAGTCGCCTGCTTCATAAGCGGCCACCAAACCTTCAGATGGAACATTGAAGCCCCAGCCTAAATCCCAAGCGCCAGAACCTCTAACCCCTTGACTTTCATAATAGTTATTCGTATATTTTGTTGGGAAATCGTAAGTCTTCTGTACTTCCAGGATAGATTCTGATGAGTTGTTTCCAGCTTTGGTAAATTCGGCATCATATGAAGGGTTCAGCATATAAGCGCCGGAATTAATAACTTCCATAGAGTGCTCTAAAGCTTTTGCCCAATTACGCTGTAATAAATAAACCTTTGCGAGTAAACTATTGGCTACCCCTCTTGTTACACGGCCTTTATAAGCACTTGCCCATTGAACTGGCAGCACATCGCGAGCTTCCGTAAGATCTTTGATAATTTGAGCATCAACTTCGGCAATAGTATTTTTAGGAGCGATTTCATCAGCCGGAACGTCAATTGATTTTAAATTGATCGGAACTTCACCGAAATCTCTTCTTAACTGAAAATAAGCATAGGCTCTGATGGTTTTTGCTTCTGCAATATTTACTAAAGTTCCTTCAACTGTGCTACCAGAAGCGGTTGCTGTGTTAATAAGTTCGTTAGCATCATAGATTAATTTATAAGGGCCATTCCAAGCGTTTCGAATATGGCCGTTCGTAGCAACATATTGGAAGTTATTAAATACTCCTCCGTCCGTTGCAGCGTCACCGGATGTACTTCCTTTTTCATTATCGTCCGCTCGGATACTGTGAGTCCACAGATAAGAGAAATCACTCATCCCGCTTTCTGTACGAAGACTCGCGTAAAGACCAAAAGCACTGGCCTCGAAACCACCAACTGGCACTTCACCAATCGTTGGCCGCCCCTCCGGGCGAAGGTCTAACCAATCCTCACCGCAACTCTGAAAAGAAAAACTTGCGACGGATAAAGCTCCGAATAGTAAAAGATTTTTAACTGATATAATTTTCATGTTGTTTTGTTTAAAAAGTTGCATTGATACCAAATGTTGCGATTCTTGGGTTAGGATAACCACCGTTATTCACCCCAAAAGAAGTTGCACTACCACCAGCTTCAGGAGTGAAGCCATTAACGTGATCCCATGTTTTTAGGTTCTGTACATTTACATACACTTTAAGCGCCTGAAGACTTAAACCACTAATTAAGTTTTTGTTAAAGTTATAACCTAACTGTACATTTCTGATTCTGAAGAAACTTCCGTCCTCAATCATATAGGTGGAATTTTCTCGGTTGTAACCGGTAGCTGTATAACTTCTAGGCTCCCAATTGGAAGTTCCCGGACCTGTCCAACGATCCATTCTTTCTTCACGATAGTTGAATGGCGCAAACGAGTTACCATTACCCCATCCACGGAAAACCTCATTTCCGTAAACGCCATAGAAATCTGCATCGATGAAGAAACCTTTATAATCAGCTCCCAAAGTGAATCCATAGGTAAAATCCGGAGTTGGATCTCCGATAATCGTTCTGTCATCTGGCGTAATTGTTCCGTCACCATTAACATCACGGTATTTGAAATCTCCTGGACCTACATCACCAATGGTTGAAGCCGGACTTGCTAAAATATCAGCATAGGATTGATATAGACCGTCAACAATATAACCATAGAATGCACCCATTGGAGATCCCGGTTGATAGATTGAAGGTCCGTAGAATAAACGGTCGCCATCATTTAAAGTAGAGATCACATTGGTTTTGGTGGTGGTAAGGTTACCATTCAAATACCATCTAAAGTTTTCACCAACAACATCATTCCAACCTGCAGAAAATTCGAAACCTTTAGCTTCAATGTTCCCTGCATTCATAAAGATTCTTGGGTTAGAGTTTACTACATTCAACAAATCTTCAGTTTTACGGTTGTAATAAACCGCCTCGAAAGATAATTTTTTGTCGAACATTTGAGATTCCAAACCAAATTCGTACGACTTAAGGTGTTCCCAGCTCAAATCCACCGTTTCTTCAAATTCCGGAACAAAAGCAGGATAAAGATTACCGTTGAAAACTCCGGTACCACCTTGAACAAAAACAGAATATCCAAAATAGTTATAAGGAACATTCTGATTTCCTAAATCACCGTAAGAACCTTTAACTTTCAAATAGTTGATAAATTCTACATTGTCCATGAAGCTCTCTCGCGAGATTTCATACGCAGCACCCACAGACCAGAAAGAATCGAATCGGTTGCCCGGAGCAAGCACAGAAGAACCATCATAACGATAAGAGGCATTCAACATATACTTACTGTCGTAGCTGTATAAAACTCTACCGAAATAAGATGCCTGACGTCTTTTATATTGAGAACTATTTGCAGTTCTTGTCGCAGCATCTGCATAATCGGTATTCAAATACCAAAAGCGAGGGTCGTTCGGGATTTGACCAAGTGGGCTTGAGAGACTTCCGCGAACACTTCCACTCATCCCCGTAAACTCTTCTGCAATCGTTTCAAAACCTACTAAAGCCGTTACATCATGATTTCCAAAATCTTCTTTGAAGGTAAGCAATTGATTCTGCTGGAATAGGAAATTTTTATTTTCAAACTGGTTAATCGACGTCAACTGTCTTCCGGAATATGGAGAAACAGTATTGGTCTCAGGAATATAAATATCGAATATCGGGCTATATCCGCGTCCGAAAGCATTTCTATAATTAACAAAATAATTGGACCGGAATGTTAAATTATCCAAAATATCAAACTCAACATAAGCATTAGGGTTGAACTGAATATCCTTATTAAGTTGCGTATAGCGATGTCCTTCAATATTAGCAAGCGGATTTCCGATTTGTGCAGCTCCTAACTGTTGTGGAAGTGAGTTGTAGTAACCGTAATATTCTCCCTGAACGTTATTCAAAGCAGAAACTACCGGAGTTGCGTTAAGTGCGGAGGCGAAACTTTGAGTTTGAGGAAGCTTCGAGTAGGATCCGGTAAGACCAAAACCGACACGTAAACGATCTGAAATTTTAAGATCATCATTAAATTTGAAGGTCATACGGCTATACTTTTCGTATTTGATAGACCCCTCTTCGTCATGATAACCAAAGGAGAAACTCATTCTGTTCTTTTCGCTACCATTAGAAACAGTTACATTATGTTGATTGATAACACCTCCTTTCAGCGCAATCTCATCAATCCAGTTTGTATTCGCATTAAATAAACTGAAGTCATACGGTTGCAGACCTTGGTTTACCAAATCTTCATTATAAAGTGTTCTAAACTGGTCTCCGTTTGTTAAATCAGGACGGTTGTCAAAAGATTTAACTCCGATAGACGAAGTAAGATTCACCGTAGTTCGTCCTGTTTTCCCTCTTTTTGTCGTCACGATAATCGCACCGTTAGCACCTCTATTACCAAAAATCGCCAGTGAAGAAGCATCTTTCAAAACCTCCATCGACTCAATATCCGCCGGGTTAAGGAAATCAATGTTTGTTGCAAAAACTCCATCTACAATATATGCAGGTTGGGTCGCATTAATGGTTACTGTACCACGAATCCTCACATCCGCCTGAGAACCAGGCTGCCCGGAGTTGACAATAGAAAGACCCGCAACTTTACCCTGTAAGGAGTTTACCGGATTGGATGCTGGTTTATCGTTTATTTCCTCACCACCCACACGTACTATTGACCCTGTTAGATCCCGCTTTTTGGCAGTACCGTAGCCAATCACCACCACCTCTTCAATGTTTTGTTCGCGGTTGGTGGTGTCCCGCGGGGTTTCTTGTGCATTTACATTCATCCCAAAGTAAAATACCGCAATCATGCAAGGGACTTTTAAAATACTGTGTTTCATATAGTAGTTTTTTTTCTTTTGTTTCTCATATTCAACCAAAGTAGATATGAATTTTTATTATCTCAAATGTAGAAAATATATTTAGAATTTCTTAACGTTAAATTTATGAATTTTTCACAAGTATGCTATGAATATTATTTTTGCAGAAAATTGGCTTAATATTTGAGCAATCGATTACTAAAATATGACCCAAATGAACAGAAATACAATATTAGTAGCTACCATGGCTGTAGCCACTTTAGGCACTGCGACACAGTCTTGTATGGCGATTGCCACTTCCAGCGTAGGATTGGCGGTTTTAAAGCAAATACTCCTTGGTGGAATTACAAAAGGACTGAATATCTTTAGCGATAAAAACAGTTTTTTGGCTAATCAACTCATTGATGCGGCTCTTCCACAGCAACTGCGAGACCTTAACAACACTTTAGAAAAAATGGGTTTGAGCAACTTGGTTCAGAAAGAAAAAGAATACATTGCCAGAGCAGCAGCTTTCACCGTTGATACTTCGCGACCTATTTTAATTAATGCCGTTAACAGTTTGACTGCAGAAGATGCGGCTAGAATTGTTCAGGGCGGTAGTGGAGCTGCAACGCAAATCCTTAGAGAAAAAACTTCTGAACAGTTAATGGCTGCTATTGCACCAAAAGTAGATGCGAAGTTAAATGAATTTGGAATTGTAAGCAGCCTCAACACTGCGCTGTCAGGAGCAAACCTTTTAGGCGGCTTACTTGGAAATCAAAATTCAAATTCTACCATTACTGCGAGTTTAAGCAGATTTGCTTCTCAGCAAATGGTGAATGGGTTGTTTAATATCATTGAAAATCATGAAAAGCAAAATGCGAGTACTATCCGAAATTCGTTGACGACAGGTCAATAAAGAAATATTCCTTAATTTTGAGTTCCGGCAAGTCCGGAATTTTTTATAACATCTACGCTAACAGTTATGGTTAATATCGTCGACAATCAGGAAAATTTAAATCCTGATGATTTTTATAAATCGCTCCAAGAAAAGTTGGAGGCTCATCATAATTTCCCCGAAGATTACCTCTTCAAATTCATCGTTACCAACGAAGACTCCAAGCATACGGAGATTTATCGTGTTTTTGATGGTATCAAATTCACGCTCAATACTCGCGAGAGCAAGAACGGAAAGTACACGTCTATAACCATTAGTGCATTTGTTCTGGATGCGGAACAGGTTATCAGGATTTATAAGCAGGTTGGGCAAATCCAAGGCGTGATGATGCTATAGAGATGAATGTTTTAGTAACAGGTGGCAGTGGGTTGGTAGGGCGTTATTTAATTACAGCCCTAGAAAAACGTGGACACCAAGCTCGTGTATTATCTAGAAAGAAATCTGCTCGTCAGAATGAATTTTATTGGGATATTGCTAAGGATTATATTGATGATGGAGCTCTTGAAGATTTGCAGGCAATTATTCATCTTGCAGGAGCAAATATCAGCAAACCTTGGAGCGATAAATACAAGAAAGAACTTTACGAAAGCAGAATTCTTTCCACACAAATACTGAAAAAATATGCTGAAAAACATCAGCTTAATCTAAATGCTTTTATTTCCTCTTCAGGCATTAATTATTACGGAACTTTCACCTCCGATGATGTTCTTACAGAAGATTCGCCAGTAGTAAAAAAAGATTTCTTAGCACAGCTGTGTATCGAGTGGGAAGCTGCTGCCCATGATTTTTCGGATTTAGCCGAAAGAGTAATTTGTGTACGAACTGCAATGGTTCTTGCCAATGAAGGTGGCGCTTATCCTCTTCTGAAAAAAATCACAGATTTTAATCTCGCATCTGCTTTGGGAAGCGGAAGACAATGGATGAATTGGATTCATGTTGAAGATCTTGCGAACCTTTATGTCTACGCTCTAGAGAATGTAAACGTAAATGGTAAAATCAATGCGGTGGCAGACGAAGTTCCTACGAATAAAGAATTTATGAGGGTCTTGGCTCAATTTTCAGGTAAGATTTTTTGGCCGTTTAACGTTCCAAAGTTCATGATGAAAACCATAATGGGAGATATGAGCAGCATTATCTTAGAAGGAACGAGGGCTTCCAACAAAAAAATCAAATCTCTGGGATTTGATTTCAAATATCGTACACTTGAAGATTCTCTGAAAAATCTAATCCAATAACTTATTTTTCTATAAAAAACTGCACGTTCTCTAAAGGCCTCCCAATCATTGCTACCGAACCTTTAATTAGAATTGGTCTCTGTATCAAGGAAGGATTTTCCGCTAAGACTTTAATCCATTCCTCATCGGTTAAGGTTTGAGTAGCAAATTTCTCCTTGTAAAGTTGCTCATTCTTCCGAATCAGCTCATGAATGCTGGTGTTCAACTTCTTTATCAGAGTTTTAATTTCAAGTTCAGACAAAGGATTCTCTACAACATCGATGATTTCAAAAGCCACGTTATTCTCGTCGAGATGCTCCAAGATGGCTTTCGATTTCGAACATGAGCTATTGTAAAGAACTTTAATCATTTCAAAAGATTTTAAAATAAACCGTGAAGCGCAGTTTCAATTTTTTCAAGGATTAGGCCGAAATCTTCCGGTCTTTCAACAAAGTCCAAATCGTCTACTTCAATTACCAAGAGCTTTCCTTCTTTGTAGTTGGAAATCCATTTCTCATACTTTTGGTTGAGTTTAGAAAGGTATTCAATTGAGATGGTTGCTTCGTAATCGCGTCCTCTTTTGTAAATTTTCTTCACCAAGTTAGGAACGTCAGACTTCAAATAAATCAGCAAATCAGGTGCCGAAACAAAACTCTTCATCAGCTCGAAAACCGAGTAATAATTGTTAAAATCTCTTTCTGACATTAATTTCATATCATTGAGATTCTCCGCGAAAATGTGCGCATCTTCGTAAATGGTACGGTCCTGAACAATATTTTTACCGCTCTCGCGAATTTCCTTTACCTGACGGAAACGGCTACCGAGAAAATAAATTTGCAAAGCAAAACTCCACTTGCTCATGTCCGCATAAAAATCTTCCAAATAGGGGTTGTGATCGACATCTTCAAACTGGGCATGCCACCCGTAATGTTTCGCAAGCATGGTGGTGAGGGTCGTTTTTCCTGCACCAATATTACCTGTAACCGCAATATGCATTATTGTAAATATTATAGAATTAAACAGACAAAACCATTGTTGGAGAAGGCTGCAAGTTTATTTTTTGACTGGGTAAAGATAGACTTTGTTGTCCCTGAATTCAAAATATGAGGTTGAATTTTTATCCACATTTTCCGCATGCTTAGAAGCAAAAACCTCATCAAAATCCTGATTATCAAAACGCCAGATCGTATTTTTAGAGAGCACAAAAAGTTGATTATTTTCCCGTCTTAATTTTTGTGAATTTTCAACATTCGTAGAGAACAACAGCTTACCATCGAAATTATACGCTTGCAGAGCGTCTAAGGTTATTATGAAGATCTTCTCGTCCATTATCATGAAATCGAGCAAAGAAGAATAATCCAAAGTCATTGGAAAACTATTTAAAATCTTATGATCCCGAAATCTGAATTGTTGCAGCAACCTCGTTCCTTCATCCAGAACCCAAATTTGCTGCAAATCTTCGATATAAACATCTTTTACTTGGGTGAAATGTTGTCGTAAATCAACGGTTTGAATGGTATTCAAATACTGATCGAAAAACCGTACTTCTTGTGCATTCTCGGAAAACGCTGGGATGTTTAAAGGGTTTTGAACAGACTTTATCTTGAAAGGCACAGTGAACATCTGTCTCCCCAGTTCTCGTCCTTCTTTATTATATTTTGTAAAACTGAAATCTTGGTGGCTGTACAGATAAATATTCTCATAATCATCAACAAAGAAATCTTCAATACCAGATTTTATAATTTCCTTTCCGAACTGCTGCTGAGCATTTAATACCGAGAACAGTAAGATAAACAGCAGTGACTTCATCTGGTTTATTTGATTACAACTTCGTAAATTTTATCCCAATATTTTCCTGTCACCAGCATATTCTCCCCTTTGAAGGCAATACCATTCAACACATCATCTTCATTTGTAGTGTGTTTTTTCGCAATCTCGGAGAAATCGAATTTCCCTACCACTTCACCATTAGCTGGATTTATTTTCAGGATAATCGGTTTTTGCCAAACGTTGGCGTAGATGAACCCTTTATGAAATTCTAATTCATTCAGACGGTCAAATGCTTCAGAATAACCAGCCACCGAAATATATCGAACAACTTCTGAAGGATTATTCGGATTTAAAAAGTAGATGTTCTTAGTGCCATCCGATAAAATCAGGTTTTTACCGTCATACGTAAGTCCCCAACCTTCACCAATCACATTGGGATAGGTAAATTCACTAATCAAGCTAAGGTCGCTTTTGTTATAAATAAAACCTTTCTTGTGCATCCACGTCAGCTGATAAACCTTATCACCGATAATTGCTGCACCTTCGGAGAAAATCTCAGCCGGCTGCTCAGTTTCAGCAATAGGATCGGTACTTCCTAAGTTATATTTTAATATTCGGGAAGAGCCTTGTTGTCCGTCAGATTCATAAATAGTATTTCCTTCAATTAAGAATCCTTGCACAAAATTCTCAGGATCGTGAGGATACTCTTTTACAATCTCATAATTAATAACGGCCTCCGGTTTTTTAGCAAAAACATTGATGGTGGCATCTTGAGTAAGAACTTCACCGTTTTTCATTTTGATATTGAAGGTCACCGCATTGTCTCCTAATGTGAAAAAGTTAGGATCAACTACCAGGTCAGCTGTTTCTTTATCACCAAAACTGATCGAAATACTTTCTGCATTCTCCAAAACTTCCGCAGGGAGCTTAATTTTATCACCGAACCGATAGCCCTCACTTTCCATGGAGAGGTTATACGTTTTCAGACTATTAAGGATTTCTTTGTCTTTATTACAAGATACGAATAGAGAAAATACTAAAAAGAGAAAGAGAATTCGGATGTTCATTTTAAAATAAATTTTACCAAAAATACTCATTTTTTATCATCTGAAACCGTTTATTAAGGCTGAGCTACCTCTCGAAAATGTTTATCTTTGGCTTTAAATCATCCCACCAATGAAAAAAACTTCTTTGCTGCTCATCATGCTTGCCGGAATTTTACCCGCCCAAAATTTCTCAAAACAGGATACACTGAAAGGCTCGAATACCCACTACCGAAATTTTTGGGATGTGAAGAAATATGAACTTTCAGTAGAGCCTAATATTGAAAAGAAATCACTTTCAGGAAGCAATAAAATTAGTTTTGAAATCACCGAAGATGTTGAAAATCCTGTTTTCCAGATTGACTTACAGCAACCCATGCAGTATAAAATAATCTCTTCAGACAAATCGTTAACGTCTGAAAGAAATGGTGATTTTATTTTCATACAATCAAAAAAAAAATACAAAAAAGGAGAAAATCATCATTTCACAATTGAGTATTGGGGCAACCCAACTGTTGCTAAAAATGCACCCTGGGATGGCGGATGGGTTTTCAGCGAGGATGAAAAAGGCAATCCTTTTATTAGTGTGGCGCAGGAAGGCATCGGTGCTTCCGTATGGTTACCCATTAAAGATTTATGGAGTGATGAACCGGACTTCGGTATTATCATGAAAATCATTACTCCACAAGGCTTAACAGGCGTAGGCAATGGAAGATTAATTTCTCAAAAAACTGAGAATAACAAAAATACATTTGTGTGGGAGGTTACTAACCCAATCAATGCCTATTCTATCGTTCCGAATATTGGAAAATATGTGAATTACAAGGAAACTTTCGAAGGGGAAAAGGGAAAGTTAGATCTTGATTATTGGGTGCTAGACTACAACCTCGATAAAGCAAAAAAACAATTTACTCAAGTGAAACCAATGATGAAAGCGTTTGAGTATTGGTTTGGTCCTTATCCTTTTTATGAAGATTCATTTAAACTTGTGGAAACTCCCTATTTAGGAATGGAGCACCAAAGCAATGTAGCGTACGGAAATGGTTATAAAAATGGTTATCGTGGTCGCGATTTAAGCGGAACAGGCGTAGGACTTCACTGGGATTTTATTATCATCCACGAAACAGGACATGAGTGGTTTGCCAACAACGTCACCGCCAGCGATCAAGCTGAAATGTGGATTCATGAAGGTTTTACCAGCTATTCTGAAACCCTCTTCACCGAAAATTACCTGGATAAAGCTTCTGCAGAAAAGTATGTGCAGGGAATACGACGAAATATCCAAAACGATGAGCCAATTATCGGGCAATACGGAGTAAGAAAAGAAGGAAGTGGTGATATGTACTACAAAGGTGCAAATATGCTCCATACGATCCGCCAAATCATCAACAATGATGAGAAATTCCGACAGATTTTAAGAGGTTTAGGTAAAGATTTTTACCATCAAACCGTCAACACGCAACAAATAGAAAATTATATTTCGGAAAAAGCCAGAATCGATTTCTCATCTGTTTTCAATCAATACTTAAGAACGACCAAAATTCCGAAACTGGAATATACACAACAAGGAAATCAACTGGAATTCAGATATGTAGACGGAGTGGAAAATCTTCAACTTCCTTTACGAATCAACGAATCCGAGTTAATTGATCCTACATCAGAATGGCAAACTATTACGCTGAAGAGTTCGCAACCGGTGGTTTTCAATCCCAACTATTACGTGATTTACCAAAAGGTGAATTAATTAAGAATTGCGGATGGTGATGCGGAAAGTGGTCCCCTTTCCTACTTCGGTATGGACTATTTTAATGTCTCCTCGGTGATAATTTTTGATGACCCTTTGTGCCAGCGACAGTCCTAGTCCCCAACCACGTTTTTTAGTTGAGTAACCCGCTTTAAAAGCATTGCTCGCTTGGAAACTCGTCATGCCCGAGCCACTGTCTTTAAAATCGATATGGATAGATTTGTGCTTTTCGTAAAGTTCAATTTCCATTCTGCCCTCTCCCTTCATGGCGTCCACGGCGTTTTTAACAATGTTTTCAATTACCCAACTTAATAGAATTCTGTTATGCGGAATTAAGACTTCTTCATGGGGTAAGATCAGCATAAACCTCACTTTCGAAGAGATGCGGGATTTTAAATAATCGTAATTGATTTGTAATGTTTCGTTGATATTTAAGTCATTCAATTCAGGCACCGAACCGATTTTGGAGAATCTCTCAGAAATAGTTTTCAGTCTGTTGATGTCTTTTTCGATCTCGCGTACGCCTTCGCTGTTTTCATTCTCCATTCTAAGGATTTCAATCCAACCGATCATCGAAGAGAGAGGTGTCCCAATCTGATGTGCTGTTTCTTTGGCTAAACCAGCCCAAACATAACCTTCATCCGTCTTTTTTATGGTGCGTAAAAACCAAAAAGAAAATGAGATATAAGCGAGTACCAGAAGACCCAAAATATAAGGAGTGTAGCGGAGATTGTTGAGCAGGTTGGAGTTCATATAGAACACATATTGATTGTTCCCGTTGGGCATTTGCAACTCAATAGGTTTATAGGATTTCTCCATTTTATCCAGCAAGGCTTGGAGTTCTTGAGGATCATTCTGAACTTTTTCCGGAATATTTTTCTGGAAATCCGGACCAATTGGGTTTTTAAATCGATCGGTTACGATTACCGGAATGGTATTATTGGTTTCGCTGATTTGAAGCAATAGATCGAGCGTCATCGGATCTTCAATAATCTCTTCCTGCTGATATTTCATCGCTGTCGCGAAAAGCTCAATTCTCTTAATTTCTTCCTTCCGCAAATAATCAACCAGGATAACAGAAGCCACAATTACAGCAGATACCGCTAAGGTGAGTAAACAATAAATTACCCAGTTGTTAATTTTAGAAAGGAAACTGCGACGCTTCATTATTTAAGCACATTTAAAATTCCGTACAAGGCTTCGCTAATACCACCGCCCTGGTAGTTATTTAAAATAACTGCGAACACATATTTTTTTCCACTTTTTGAAGTGTGGTATCCGGCAAATGATTTTGTGTCTTTCATCGTTCCGCTTTTCATCTTCATCCCATTGCCCTGAGTAGGAAATCCATCATAAAAATCATTAAACCAAGGTTGTTTTTTACTCCACACCAGCGCCTGAACTTCTGCGCGAGCCGACACATAGTTTTGTGGGGAAAGCCCGCTACCGTCAGCAAAATTAATCATCGACGGGTTAATTCCTTTGTCTTTCCAAAATTCTTTTAGGTATCTAATTCCGGCATCAAATGATCCTTCATTTTTTTTCTCTTTACCTAAAGTTTTTATCAATGTTTCACCGTAAAGATTTACACTTTTCCGCATAAACCAATAGATAATTTTATCCAATGTTGGTGATTTATGCTCTAATAACACCTTCGATTTTGCATCTGATTTATACGCTCCATTTTTCACTCTTTGCAGACTTCCAGTAAGAATTTGTCCCGAAAATTCGATGCCCGAATCTTTTAACCATTTCTGAACTTCAACCCCTAAGGTTAAGGGTGGATTTGGTGTAGAACCTGATACCGTGATGGATTTATTAGGCAACACTCCGTTGATGTAGGCAACTTCAGAAAGCGGTGCTGTGAAGATTAAACTTTGGTCGGAATTTCCTCCTGTCTTTACATCATTTACCCACTTAACTCCTGACAAATCAATATTCGCAGAGTTCATTGTTTTACCGTTCATATTAAGGTCAAACTGATTTTCGCGCCAGTTAACACCCCAAACTCCGGCACCGTAATAATTCCCTAAATCGTTCCAGGGCCATCCTCCGGGAATGGTTTGAAAATCGAAATAAGTATCGTCTATCACCAAGTTTCCTGTAATTTTCTTTACTCCACTTTCCTTTAATGCTTTTAGGAGTTTCTGCTGAAAATCTTCCGGTTTATAGCCATTATAACGCCACGAGCCAAGCGTTGGATCTCCATTAGAAGTGATGTACAAATCTCCCTCGAGAACCTGATCTTTAAGATTACCGGAATAAGAAACAGTAGTAGTATATTGATAATCGGAACCTAAATTTTCCAATGCTGCTGCTGCGGTAAATAATTTCTGAGTAGAAGCTGAGGACAAACCTTTATTTCCTTGATACTCGTATATAAAATTGCCTTCTTCGTCTGAAACATAAACTGATAAATTCGCGGAATATGCTGCTTGAGAGTTCAAAAGTTTTTCAGTAGCATCTTTTAGTTGATTTGCAACATCCTGAGCACTGAAGAAAGTCGAAAAAAATAGAAATAGAAAAAAACTTCTTAGCATAGGGTTTTTGCTTTCAAATATAGCGATTTCAAACTTTGAGAAACTATTCAGCAAAGTCATTACTTCAATTTTATGTTAAAATAGTTGCGTAAATAATAAATATTTTGTAAAATTTGTAAATAAAATACATCAATGTGTCATTATGTCTTCCATCATTACCGGCTTATTCGAGAGCCAAAGACAGTCTAAGAAAATTTCTCAAGACTTAGAAAATGCAGGTTTCGCTAATAACGATTACATTATTTACCTGCATGGCCAGCACGTTTCAAAAGAGGTCAAGACCTCGGTTTGGCAATCTTTTTTTAAAGACAACACAAAATTAGAAGACGAAAGTTTAGTCGTGACAGTCCGTATAACTGATGAAGATTCCATCGAAAAAATCACCAGAGTTTTTAAGGATAATCACGTTATCAGCACCAATTATTTCGAAAACATCCGGTTTAAGGACGCAATGTCGTTAAAATACCTCAAGCGAATCGTTTCATTAAGAGCAAAATCGCAGATTTACAGCACTCCGGAAGTTCGATATCATGGACAATCCACAGGGATGAACTCCGAAGTTACCTTTGGAAAATCGATGGCAACTTAAAAGAATATTATTTTACAATCGTAACGGTTTTGGACATTGTTTTGATGTAATCTCTCAGTAAATTGTGCTTTTTTGCGTAATTTCGTTACATCAAAGCAATTTCTTAAATGGTTTACGATTTAGAACAGGAAAACAGGGAAATACTCGCACGATATAAAGACTTAATTTCCAACACTTACCGAACGCTTGATGAGGAACAGAATAAACTGATCCGCAAAGCATTTGACATAGCGCT
Source organism: Kaistella sp. (assembly GCA_041913105.1). GTDB lineage: Bacteria > Bacteroidota > Bacteroidia > Flavobacteriales > Weeksellaceae > Kaistella. Next base: position 705,217 of record JAYSFV010000001.1, read on the forward strand.
GGACGCTCATAAAGACCAGCGACGCAAAACCGGCGAGCCTTACATCTACCACCCTATTGAAGTTGCAAAAATTGTGGCCAACGAAATTGGTTTGGGTGCCACCTCTATAGCCTGCGCACTTTTGCACGATGTGGTAGAAGATTCAGATTATACCTATGACGATTTAAAAAAACTTTTCGGACAGAAAATTGCTGATATTGTGAATGGACTCACCAAAATTTCGGTGATGAACCATCAGAATATTTCCATTCAGTCGGAAAATTACAGGAAATTGCTGCTTACCCTTTCAGAGGATTTTAGGGTGATTCTTATAAAAATTGCAGACCGGCTTCACAATATGCGAACTCTTGAAAGCATGGCGCCGGACAAGCAGAAAAAAATCGCTTCAGAAACGGTTTACATTTATGCTCCGCTCGCGCACCGTTTAGGTCTTTATAACATAAAATCTGAACTGGAAGATCTCTCCTTAAAGTTCAACAATCCGGAAGTTTACTACGATATTTCTAAGAAATTAGAATTAGCGAAGGAAAGTCGCGAACGTTATATTGATGAATTTAAAAAAGAAGTTTCAGAACAGTTGTCTGTTGAAGGTCTTAACTTCTCCATAAAAGGTAGAGCCAAAGCCATTTCTTCGATTTATCGAAAGATGCTTAAACAAGGAGTTACGTTTGACGAGGTTTACGACAATTATGCGATAAGAATCATTTATCGGTCGGATGCAAAAAATGAAAAATTTCTCGCGTGGAAAATTTATTCCATCGTAACCGATTTATATCACAGTAATCCGCAGAGAATGCGGGATTGGATTTCCCGTCCGCGTTCAACCGGTTATGAAAGTCTTCATCTTACTGTTCTTGGTCCCGATAAAAAATGGATTGAGGTACAAATTCGTTCTGAAAGAATGGATGATATTGCAGAAAAAGGGGTCGCTGCGCATTACAAATACAAAGAGGGTTTCAGACAGAATACGGACGAAAAAAACTTTGAAAAGTGGGTTGCCGAAATTCGTGACGTTCTAGAAAATCAACAATCACTAACCACCACCGAGCTTCTTGACAATATTAAACTTAACCTTTACTCCAAAGAAGTTTTTGTGTTCACGCCAAAAGGCGAAATCAAAATTTTACCTATTGGCTCCACTGCGCTGGATTTTGCTTTTTCAGTTCACTCGGATCTTGGGACAAAATGTCTTGGAGCGAAAGTAAATGGTAAACTCGTGCCGATATCCTATGTGTTGCAAAATGGTGATCAGGTTGATATTCTGTCCTCTCAAAACCAGAAACCTAAAGCAGATTGGCTGGAATTTGTGGTTACTTCGAAGGCAAAGTCGAAGATTAAAGCCATTCTTAATTCAGAAAAAAATCATCTGGCGGAGGAAGGCAAGGAAATTCTGCAGAGAAAAATGCGCCATGCAAAACTGAATTTCAACGATGAGGAAATTAATAAGATGCAGAAGTTTTTCAATCTGAAAACTTCTCAGGATCTCTTTTTGGGTTTCCAAAATGGCAGTTTAGATATCAGCGATATCAAAAAATATACAGAAGGCAAAGGACTTCTGAGTAATATAATTCAGCGCTTCCGAAAATCTCCGGTTAAAAACGAAATCATTAATAATGTTCCTGAAACCAATCTGGATATGATTGTCTTCGGGAAAGATGAAGAAAAGATGAATTACACTTTTGCCAAATGCTGCACGGTAATTCCAGGAGATAAAATATTTGGCTTCATCACTATTTCCGACGGTATAAAAGTTCATAGCGACAGTTGCCCAAATGCTATCAACCTCCGTGCTCAATATGATTATCGAGTTTTACCTGCGAAATGGGTGAATGAAGAGAGCTTTAAAAACCGAATTAAGATTGAGATTGAAGGGCTGGACCGCATGGGTATGATTAACGACATCACCGCAGTCATCAGTAATGCCATGAATATGGATATGAAAAGCATGTCTATTGAATCGGATAACGGAATATTTGTCGGGAATATCAATCTCGAAGTTAAAAACCGTAGTCAACTCGAAGAAACCTTTAAACAACTTAAAAATATCAATGGCGTCTCTCGCGTCAAAAGACTATAACATTTCAGCATGCTTATTACAGAATATTTTAAAAAATTTCTACACAGTTCTCAATCTTCCGGCATATTATTAATCTTCTGCGTAGTAGTCTCTTTACTGATCGCTAACTCCTCTCTTGCAGAATCTTATCAATCCTTTCTTGATCAACGGATAGGCACCGAAGTTTTTGAGTTAAATTATCCAATAAGCATTTGGATTAATGACGGGTTAATGGCAATATTTTTCCTCTTAGTGGGATTAGAAATTAAGAGAGAGATTGTCGAAGGCGAACTTTCGAGTTTTAAAAATGCATCCTTACCGATCGTAGCAGCTATTGGCGGAATGATTGTTCCGGCACTTATCTATGTTTTCTTTAATCAGGGGACGATGTATGAAAACGGTTGGGCAATCCCAATGGCAACGGATATTGCTTTTTCTCTGGCCATACTTTCTATGTTAGGGAAAAGCGTGCCTGTTTCATTAAAGATATTTCTTGCTGCGTTAGCCATAGTAGATGATCTAGGTGCAATTGCGGTAATCGCATTTTTCTACACCGATCAACTACATTGGGAGTATTTAGGCTTTAGTGGAATAATGCTTTTGCTGCTCATTATGTTGAATTACTTTAAGGCAACAAAACATATTTTATATATTATCCCTGGAATCTTCCTTTGGTATTTTATGCATCATTCAGGTATTCATGCAACAATTGCAGGAGTTTTATTAGCTTTCACCATTCCAACAAATATTTCAACAACCGAAATTTCTCCATTAGAAAAACTTGAACAGAAACTTCATCTTCCTGTAAACTTTCTCATCATGCCGCTTTTTGCATTAGCAAATACCAATATCACCTTTAAGTCCGGAATGGTGGAAGGACTATTCAGCAACTTAGGTTTTGGGATCATATTTGGACTTTTATTAGGTAAAGTTATTGGAATCAACCTTTTTTCCTGGATTTTCATCAAATTGAAAATAAGCAGTTTGCCGGACAGAAGTACTTGGTCACAAATGTTGGGTACCGGAATGCTAGCGGGTATTGGATTCACCATGTCCATTTTCATTGCGCTCTTATCCTTTAAAGGACAGCCAGATCTTCAGGACGAGGCGAAGTTCGCTATCCTGATCGCCTCGGTAATCGCAGGCGTTGGAGGCTTTATTTTGTTAAAATTTATCGGAAAGAGAAATCCAATCGAAGACTAAGCCTTAATGGTGTGAGAATCATCTGGATCATCCAGTCCCGGCAGTAGATGTGCGTCGTATTCAGAAGTACTGCTAAGCATTTCATCAGCAATCATTTTTTCGACCCGAACTTTTTTAATGGCAATGTTCAGTTCATTCCCCAAAAGAATAAGGACAATATTGATGTTGACCCAAACCATCACCAATATAATGGTACCAATCGAGCCATAAAGCACATTATAACGCGCAAAATCGCGGACATAAATAGCAAAAATATACGTTAACAGTACAAATAAAACAGTCGTCAACACTGCCCCCGGAAGTGCTTGTTTAAAAGAGGTAATTTTCAGACAGCCCACCCAATAAAAAAGCGCCAAAAGAATGAGGTAAAATACCGGAAAGGATATAAATCCAATAATACGGCTCATGTTTTTTACCAACCACGAAATATCCATTTCTGGAGTAAATAGCTTTAGGACTACTTCGCTATAATAAACACCGAAAAGTGACGCAATAATTAAGGCTATAAAAGCAATAGTAATCGCGAAAGCAACCAGATATTCTTTAATCACCCCGCGCTGCAAATTCGTATTCAGATTAAATCCGTTGATGAGGGAGTGCGTACCATTCACCGCAAAAATCATGGCGAAAATAATGGTAAGATTGCTGATGTTTTTAACGTTCGGAATAATAAATTCTTCCAGATAAGTGGTAATGTCCTGCTGAATGTGTGCGGGGAAGATATTGTACATTAAAACCTCAAAAATATAGAACTGAAGCTTATCGTAATGTGGTAAATATGGCAATAAAGACAGTAGGAAAAGAATAAAAGGAAAAAGGCTCAGAAAGAAACTCCAGGAGATGCTGGCCGCACTTCTACCAATCTGCATTTTGAATACACCCTGCCCATAGATCTCGAACATTTTCCACAGAGAAATCCCCAAAAATGGAATGTGTAAATCATCCAGATATTCGTGTATTCTGACAAGGAATTTAGGAGTTTTAATGCCCATTAATCTATATTTGCAGCCCAAAGGTAAGAAATGAGAATTAATTTAGTCTGCATCGGTAAAACAGATGATAAAGAAATAAACGCATTGGTACAGTATTATCAAAACCGTTTACCTAAGCACTGGAACTTCGAATTTACCCAAATTCCGGATGTTAAAAATGCACGTAATTTGTCACCTGACCTTCTAAAAAAGGAAGAATCTAAATTATTTCTTCAACATGCTGACTCGTCTGATTTGGTCGTACTGCTCGATGAAAAAGGCAAACAATTTACAAGTCGGGAATTCGCTCAGAAAATCGATCACTGGATGAACAGTTCCGTAAAAAAAGTCTCTTTTTTCATTGGCGGAGCTTACGGATTTTCAGACGAAATTTATCAGCGCGCTAATGAGAAATTATCATTATCGAAAATGACTTTTACCCACCAGATGATTCGACTTTTCATTATTGAACAACTTTACAGAGCCGATCAGATTTTACAGGGAAAACCTTATCACAACGATTAAGTATCAGTTTTATTGGTTAGTTTTGTCTTATGAGTAAAGATTTCTCTTTGAGAACCGTTACCGTGATGCGGTACATTTTGCCCCTTCGGGAAGGAGGTTCTTTGCCTGCATTGGCAGAGGCTGATGATGATTTTAAATACGTCCTGAAATTCCGCGGAGCCGGGCACGGTGTTAAAATGCTGATATCTGAGTTGTTGGGTGGAAAAATCGCTTCATTGCTCGGCCTAAAAATACCAGAGTTGGTATTTGCCAATTTGGATGTTGATTTTGGCAGAACTGAAGCAGATGAAGAAATTCAGGATTTATTGAAATTTTCGGAGGGTTTAAACCTTGCACTACACTTTCTTTCTGGTGCTATTGCCTATGATTCTTCCGTAAAGATCGATCCGTTATTGGCTTCTAAAATCGTGTGGTTGGATGCGTTTATTACCAATATTGACCGTACCCACAAAAATACCAATTTATTAATGTGGCATAAGGAATTGTGGATAATCGACAACGGTGCATCTTTTTACTTTCACCATTCTTGGATGAATTTTGAGAAGCATGCGCTAAGTCCTTTTACCTATATTAAAGACCATGTTTTGTTATCTCAAGCGTCAAAACTGGATGATGCGGATGCCTTTGCAAAATCTGTCCTAAATGACGATAATTTACGCCAGATTGTGGACCTTATTCCGCTGGAATGGCTGCATTGGAATGACACGGATGACACCCCGGAACAGATAAAAAAGGTGTATTTCAACTTCTTAAAAACCCGACTGGAGAATTCTCATAACTTTGTAAACGAAGCCAAAAATGCAAGAGCCTAATATTTACGAATACGCTGTTATCAGGTTAGTGCCTAAAGTTGAAAGAGAAGAATTTTTCAACATTGGCTTGGTCATGTTTTCTAAGAAAGCTAAATACATCCGAGCAGAATTTCATCTATGTCCGAAGAAATTTGACCTCATGCGCTCCAAACTCGATTACGAGGAAGTTCAGAAAAACCTGGATAATTTCCGACATGTTGCCACAGGTGATAAAGCTGGTGGAGAAATTGCGGGATTTGACATTCCAGAGCGTTTTCGCTGGTTAACGGCTGTAAGAAGTTCGGTCATCCAGACTTCGCGCCCGCATCCTGGCAAAACGTATGATCTCGACTCTACCTTCACAAGATTGTTCGAAGAACTTGTAAAATGAAAAAAGCGTTCAACCTTTGAACGCTTTCTTTTATATCTTGGTGAGTTTCGCAAACTTAAGAATTAGGTTTTTTTCACCCTCATGCTGAAACTTGACTTTCGCTTTTATATTATTAGGATCGGTTCCGTCGAGAAACATTACCTCTCCTACTCCAAATCGGTCGTGCCTTACTTGATCTCCAACCTCAATATTTTCCGATGAGGCTCCACTAGGATTGATAATTCTAGCAGTTGCAACGGGCTTTAGATTTTTAGAAATTGGAGTAGGATCTTCTCTCTTAATCGATTTCTTTTCTTCTTTTTTACGGAAAGCTCTCGGTTCGGCTGGGCCTTCATCAAAAATGCTCGATTTTAAACCGGAATGGTTTACAAATCTTTTTTCCACGGCTGGATTTATAAATTCCAGATATTCTGGATCAACTTCACTCAAGAATCTCGAAGGTTCTGCATCGGTAATTTTACCCCACTGAAAACGTGACACGGCATACGAAAAATAAGCTTGCTTTTCAGCTCTGGTAAGTGCTACGTAGAATAATCGTCGTTCTTCCTCTATCTCTTCTCTTGTTGAAGCACTCATAAAGCTCGGGAAAAGATTTTCTTCGAGACCCACTAAATGAACAATAGGAAACTCCAATCCTTTTGAAAGGTGAATGGTCATTAGTGAAACTTGATCTCCTTCATCTTTTTTATCATTTTGAGTATCGGCGGATAGCGCAATATTCTCTAAAAAACCGGACAGCGACGGATCTCCGTCCTCCAATTGCTGCTGTTCCTCGATGTATCCCTGCATGGAGTTCATCAATTCCTGAACGTTTTCAACTCTTGAAATTCCTTCCGGAGTTTGATCATCTTTCAGAAATTTAATTAACCCGCTACGCTTAGCAACTTCCATGGCAACATTGTAAGCATTTTCAGTCTTTAACATCACCTGAAATGCTTTTATCATGGCCCAGAAATCGGATAGCTTGGTTAAAATGCCGTTATTCAAACCTAGTTCTGGCGCATAATGACCTAAATTATTGAGAACTTCGGTAACCGGCACATTCTTTTGATCTGAAAAGACGATGAGTTTATTCTGTGTCGTTTCGCCAATACCTCTTGCCGGGTAATTGATGATTCTCGTCAATGCTTCCCCATCATTTTCATTAATAAGGAGACGCAGATAAGCAAGCAAATCTTTTACTTCCTTTCTTTGATAGAAGGATAATCCGCCGTAGACACGGTAAGGAATATTTTTTCTCCGAAGCGCATCTTCAAATGCTCTGGTTTGAGAATTAGTACGGTAAAGAATCGCAAAATCGTTAAACCTCCGTTGTTGAGAATTGTGCAACTCCCAAATATTGGATGCCACAAAACTCGCCTCGTCCGCATCCGACAAAGACCTGTATACTTTTATCTTTTCTCCTTCCTCATTTTCACTGAAAACGTTCTTCTTGAATTGCTGAAGATTTTTTGCAATGACCACATTGGCGGCATTCACGATATTTTGGGTTGAACGGTAATTCTGCTCCAAAGAGACCGTTACGGCATCGGGATAATCTTTTTTAAAGTTTAGAATATTGTAAATATTTGCACCTCGGAATGAATAAATCGATTGTGCGTCGTCACCCACAACACAAATATTTTCAAATTTTGAAGCTAGGGCTTTTACAATTAAATATTGCGAATGGTTGGTATCCTGATACTCATCTACCAGTATATAGCGAAAACGATCTTGATACTTCGCCAAAACTTCCGGAAAACGGGTCAGAAGTTCGTTGGTTCGTAATAAAAGATCATCAAAATCCATGGCGCCGTTGCGGTAACAAGCATCTACATATTTTTGGTAGATGGTGCCCATGTGCTTCATGTTGGCTCTTTCATCACTCTCCATTAATTCTGGATTATTGAAGTAAGCCTTTACCGTTATTAAATTATTCTTATAACTGGAAATTCGGGAAAGAACTTTTTTAGGTTTGTAAAGATCTGTATCAATTTTAAGATCTTTCAATACTTTTTTAAGCACATTTAATGAGTCCTGAGAATCATAAATCGTAAAATTAGACGGAAAACCCAAGTAGTGTGCTTCACTTCTAAGAATCCTTGCAAACACCGAGTGAAAAGTTCCCATCCAGAGAGAACGAGCTTCGCTTTGTCCTACGACTTTTGCAATCCTCTCCTTCATTTCTTTTGCTGCTTTATTGGTAAAGGTAAGCGCGAGAATGTTGAACGGATCTACGAGGTTGGTTATAAGATGGGCAATTCTCATGGTAAGCACACGAGTTTTGCCGGAACCAGCACCTGCAAGCACCATGAGAGGTCCTTCTAAAGTGGTAACGGCTTCGTATTGTGCTTCATTTAATCCTTTCAAATAATCCATCTGTGCAAATTTTGGGGAACAAATTTAGTGAAATATATACTGTCGTCAAAGCTGTTAAAAATGAACGAATTGAGTTTATTAGAAAACAGAAAAGCCCCTCAAAAGGAGCTTTTTATTAAAAGTGAAATTTGGTTATTATTTAACCACTTGGATATTGATTGCTGAAAATCCTTTGGGTGATTTCTCTTTTTCGAAAGATACTTTGTTTCCTTTCTTCACTTCATGTGCACAGTTGTTCTCATGGAAGAAGATATTTTCTTTCGTATTATTTTCAGTAATGAAGCCATAACCTTTATCACTTAAGAAAGTAACAATACCGGTCTTAATTACATCTTCGGCTTCAATAGGTGCAGCACCTAGTTGGATGTCTTCAAGATTAACCCCTTCCCGCTCCTGCTGATCTGGTGGTGTAGAAGTAAGCTGTCCATTAGCATCCACATAAAGGAACATTTCTGTAAGGTCTTTTCCTTTGTTGTTGTTAGTTTTACGCTCTTCGCGTTTTTGGGATTTCTCCTTTGCTTTTTGTTGTTTTTTCTTAAAATTTTCTTTTTTAGAGAAAGAATCTGCCATAAATTATAGTGTAGTATTAAAATTTAGATTAATGAGTAGCTTTTTGGAAGCATTTTTCGGAAATTATCAACGGATAAAGTCTGATAGAAATAAATTCTGCAGCTGAAATAAATCCCCGTGGAAAAAATAAGAAATTGCAGAATCGATTAAGTACTTTGCAAAGATACAAATTTTAAACGAGAATTAAGAATGATTGCTTTGTGATAGAGATTTTGCAAACATATTTCCTTTTAAGGTTATTTAATGATAACAAAACAGCAAAAACCGGATAATCACTCCTGTGGATATCATATGAAAGACTTATATTGCATGAAAATACGATAAATAACTATTTATATGAAAAAAAGACTTCTCTCTGCTGCTGCGGTTGGGTTCTTATGGATGAACGCATACGGCCAGCAAATCAAATTCGAAGAGTATAAACTACCTAATGGGTTGCATGTTATTTTGCACCAAGATAATTCTGCCCCGGTAGTTACAACAGGAATCATGTATCACGTTGGCGCTAAGGACGAAGCAGTTGGCAGAACTGGTTTTGCACATTTTTTCGAGCACCTATTATTCGAAGGGACGAAAAATATCAAGCGTGGCGAATGGTTTAAAATTGTTTCGGCAAATGGCGGCACTAATAATGCCAACACAACAAACGACCGAACTTATTATTATGAGACCTTTCCATCCAACAATGAACAGTTAGGTCTATGGATGGAAAGTGAGCGATTAAAATCCGGGACGATCAACGAAGTCGGCGTAGAAACTCAGCGTGAAGTTGTAAAAGAGGAAAAAAGATTGCGTATAGATAATCAACCTTACGGAAACCTCTTTACGGTTGTACAAAAAAATCTCTTCACAAAACACCCATATCATTGGTCAACGATTGGTTCTATGGAGGATCTGAATGCTGCTAAACTTTCCGAGTTCCAGGATTTTTACAAGAAATATTACGTGCCGAACAATGCTACTTTGGTGGTAGCTGGAGATATTAATCCTGAACAAACTAAAAAATGGATCAATGAGTATTATAGCGACATCCCTAAGGGAATTGTAAGCCCAAAGAACTTTCCACAAGATGAACCTATTACCCAAGAAAAGGAGGTAACATATTATGACAAAAACATTCAAATCCCAGCATATGTTTTTGCCTATAGAACTCCCGCAAACAGAGAAAAAGATGCGTATGCCTTAGATATGTTATCTTCCTACCTAAGCAGTGGAAAATCTTCAGTTCTTTACAAAAAGCTGGTTGATCAGGAGAAAAAAGCGCTTCAAGTGCAAGCATTTAACGAAGGTTTAGAAGACGCCGGTATCTTTGCATTTTTTGCATTACCAATGGGAGCCACTGCAAAAAGTACCCTGCAACAGGATATTGACGCTGAAATTAAGAAACTCCAGACCACATTAATTTCTGAAGAAGATTATCAAAAATTATTAAATCAATTCGAGAATCAGTTTGTTAACGCTAATTCGTCAATTCAAGGTATTGCGGCGTCATTAGCTACCAACCATGTGTTGATGGGTGACACCAACTTAATCAACAAGGAGCTTGATATCTACCGTTCAGTATCTCGTCAGGACTTGCAGAATGCGGCGAAGAAGTATCTTAATCCAAACCAAAGAGTTGTTATTAACTATTTACCTGAAAAAAAATAATCTATGAAATACAAATTTAAATATATCGCGGCAGCTCTTCTAATTACAGGATCGTTAACTGCCCAAAAAATCAATAAGGACGAAATGCCGAAACCCGGCCCAACTCCTACCATTAACATTACAAAACCTAAAACTTTCACCCTTAAAAATGGTTTAACGGTGATGGTTGTAGAAAATAATAAACTGCCAAGAGTAAATATGAGTTTGTCAATGGACCGACCTCCGGTTTTGGAAGGTAATATTGCTGGGGTTAGCCAAATTATGGCAGATCAGTTAGGAAGTGGCACCACAAGCCTAACAAAAGATCAGTTTAACAAAAGAATAGATTTTTTAGGAGCTAATCTAAACTTCTCTTCAGCAGGAGCAAATGCCAATACGCTGTCAAGATATTTTCCAGAGGTATTAGGTTTAATGGCTGATGCTATTGTGAATCCTAAATTCGATGCAACTGAAGTTCAGAATTCGAAAGACAGAATGATTGAAGGACTTAAAGCAGATGAAAAAAATGCAAGTTCTATCGCCAGCCGTGTTTCCAATGCTTTAACTTATGGTAAAAACACCTCCAGAGGTGAATTTGAAACTGAGGAAACTATTAAAAATATTACCCTTGCTGATGTTCAGAATAATTACAAAAAATATTACGCACCGGACAATGCTTACTTAGTTGTTGTTGGAGACGTAAAATATGCTGAAGCAAAAAAACAAATTGAAAAAGCTTTTGCAAACTGGAAAAGATCGGGCACTAAATTTCCTGCGTTAGAACCGGCAACCAATTTGGCAAGAACTGAAATTAATGTTGTTGATGTTCCCAATGCAGTACAATCGGTTGTTAGCGTCGGTAATATTACCCAAATACAAATGAGTGATCCTCAGTATTTCCCTGCTATGATCGCTAATTACATCTTAGGTGGTGGTGGCGAAGGACGTTTATTCATGAATTTACGAGAGAAAAATGGGTTTACCTATGGTTCTTATTCGTCTTTAACCGCGAGTAAATATTCTCCACAATTCTCTGCCAGTGCCAGCGTTCGTAATGAAGTAACCGATAAGGCAGTGAAAGAATTTATGAACGAATTGAATGCAATTACGACGGTTACCCCTGAAGAGTTAGCCAATGCTAAAGCTAAACTGAAAGGAGATTTTATTCGCTCATTAGAAAGACCAGAGACTATCGCACGTTTTGCTTTAAATGAGAAAGTACATAATCTTCCGCCAGATTTTTATACCAATTATCTGAAGTCGATTGATAAAGTTACCCTAGCAGAAGTTTCCGCTGCAGCAAAAGCTAATATTCTAAATAATCAGAGCAGAATATTTATTGCGGGTAAAGGTTCTGAAATTACTGACGGTTTGGAGAAGTTAGGCTATCCTGTTAATTATTATGACAGAAATGCAAATCCTGCATCTAAACCTTCTGGCAAAACATTAGACCCTTCTATAACTCTAAAATCGGTGAGCGATAAATATATTCAAGTGATTGGTGGAACTGAAGCGATAAATAAAGTTAATTCTATCACTACTGATGCTACCGCAACCGTACAGGGTATGCCTATCAATATGAGCATGATTCATGCAAAAGGAGGAAAAACAAAAATCGAAGTCAAAATGATGGGTAATACTCTTCAGAAAATTGTGTTCGATGGTAAAGAAGGTTATATGGAAGCTCAGGGACAGAAAATGCCACTGCCAGAAGACATGAAAAATGAATTTTTAGGAGCAGCAGATCTCTTTCCAGAAGTGGCTTATGCTACCTCTTCCGATTACCAACTTGCAGGAATTGAAGAAATAAATAATGAAGAGGCCTATGCGGTTAAGAAAGGTTCTTCAACTCACTATTATAGTGTAAAAACCGGCTTAAAAGTCGGAGAAACAAAAATGCAGAAAGGTCCACAGGGCGAAGTAGCGGTGCCAACAACCTTTTCTGATTATAAAGTGGTATCTGGCGTGAAGATGCCTTATAAAATTAAACAAACAATTGCAGGGATGCCGGTAGAATTTGTGGTATCATCTTATCAAATCAACCAAGCTAAAGATTCGGATTTCAAGTAAAATTCGGTTTATTTAAAATTATGAGGGCAGCTTTTTTAGCTGCCTTTTTATTTTTATTAATATCACAATAAAAATCACGATCTAATTATCATCTGTACTGCTTGAAAGGGCACAGAAATTGAAGAGCAATTAAAGAAATCTAAAATCCGTAACCATGTCAGAAAATATACTCTCTTTAGAAGATTTAAAATTCCTCGAAACGCTTCATGCGAATTATGGCTTGGAATATATCCGCTTCGATGAAGCAGGGATCCAGCTTAACAATCAGGAATTATTCGAAAATGATTTATCAAAGACCGATTACTTCAATCTTCTTACTGAAATTTCTAAGAAGTTGAAATATAGATTAAACTCCAACTTTCAAATGAATTTCAAAACGTCATTCAACTTTGATGTCGTAAGAGTTTAAAGACTACGATAAAAGAGGTTAAGACGTCAATTGATTCAACTTATCAACTACCTCATCCAATTCAAATGGTTTAGCGATAAAAGCGCTTGCTCCCGAATTATAGGCGGTATTTTCTAATCCTCTTCCTGCGGACATCATGACTACAGGGATGTTTTTTGTCAGTTCGTTTTCTTTAAGTTTCTTACAAATATCGCGGCCGTCTTCACCCGAAAGCCAAATATCGAGCATAATTAAATCCGGTTTGGATACCGATTCTACAAAAGAAAATATTTCTGAGCCTCTCTCGAAGGCATTTACGTCAAAACCTTCAAAGTCGAGCATAACGGATAGCGAGTCTAAAATCGCCGTGTCGTCATCAACAATTACAATTTTTTTCGAGTTCATTTTTTTTTCAACATTTAAGCCTGAGAAATAGGTAGAGAAAAATAGAAAATTGAACCCTTGTTAAGAGTACTCTCCACCCAAATTTTTCCGTTCGATCGCTCTATAATTTGTGCTGCAATATAGAGCCCTAATCCCAAGCCAGGATATGTATTTTCAGCTTCACCACTTACCCGATAATATTGCTCAAAAACTTTGTGGATCTTTTCTGGCGGCATACCAATACCAAAGTCTTTTACAGAAAATAGGAGATTATTATTTTTCTTTTCAGTTTTTACAACAATCTTGTTTGCATCGGGAGAATATTTAATTGCGTTGGAGATTAAGTTGCTCATAACCTGCGCAATTCTCTCTTTGTCAGCAAAAACCATACCTTCACTCTGAGATTCTATTTCAATTTTATGAGAGGTTGACATTTGTTGCTCTTCTACAGTCTCTAACATGACTTGGTTAAAGCTAAACTCTCCTTGATTTAAATGAATTTTTCCTGCATTTATCTTGGTAACATCCAATAAATCAGCAATTAATGAGGTAAGTTTAACAACCTGCATATCCATTTTGTGCGCGAACTCCGCATTCTTTTCATCACCACTTTTTTTCAGCATTCTCTCCAAAACCTGTGCATAAAGTTTTAGGGATGTTAAAGGCGTTTTTAGCTCGTGGCTTGCGATGCCTAAGAACGTATCTTTTTGCGAAACCAAATTTTTAAACTCGTTAATGTCTGTACAGGTCCCTATCCATTTGGTGATCGAACCATTTTCGTCGAGTACCGGCGTGGCGCGGCTGATATACCAGCCATACTGGTTGGTTGAGAGATTAAGTAGACGAAATTCTGTTTCGAAATTTCTTTTTGCCTTCGCTGCCTCTTTCCAAATCTTCCGGTGTTTCTCCAAATCTTCCGGATGGAAATATTGTCCAAAATCGAAACCATCAATTCGATCTTCCGAAAGTTGAAACAACTCAATCATATTACGGTTGCAAAAATCAATTTTTCGATCTGCATCGGCCGTCCATACCATTTGCGGCATTGCTTCAGCGAGATTGCGGTACTCATATTCCTTATGTATTGCGTTCTGACGTGCCTTCACTAACTCGGTAACGTCGATAGCAACGTTCATAATAGCGTACACTTCACCGTTTGCATCGCGCAGCGGTTTATAAGAAAAGTTGTAATAAAATGTTTGGAGTAACCCGTCGACGACCAAATCTACACGGTCTTCCTGGGCCACATAAGATTTTCCGGTTACAAAGATATTTTTAAGAATATCAATAAAGGGTTGGCCGGCAAGTTCGGGAAGTGCATCTTCCAACTTTTTGCCGATTACAGAAGGATCTTTACCCCACGTACGGATCATTTTATCATTAGCAAACTCAATAATAAGATCATTGCCACGGTAAATAGCGGTTGAATAATCCGAAATTAAAAGAAGTTCTTTAAATCGCAACTCGCTTTCTTCCAGTTTCTTTTTGGACATCACTTTTTCGGTCACATCCGTGGCCACCACGCTGATTCCGCTAATCTCACCTTCATTATAAATTGGGGAATACACGAAATCGAAATAGCATTCTGTTGGCTCACCATTTCTCACCAAAATTGCCATCACCTCATTCCCCTTAAAGGGTTTGCCTGTTCGATAAACGTTTTTAAGAATTTGAGGAAATTCCTGATTTCGAATTTCAGGCAGCGCCTCCAATATGGGAAGTCCAATTACGCTAACATCTTTGCCCCAAAGTTCAAGGATTTGTTGGTTTGCGATTTCAACCACCTGGTTTTCTCCCATTAACATCGCCAAGGCAACCGGCGCCTGGCTGAAAAGAGTGGTAAGTGAATCAAAACTCACGTGATTAAGGAGAAAATTTTTCATAACTGCGAAATTAAACTATTTTTCTATGCTGTTAGAAAAAGATTTTCTGTCTAAACAATTTACAACAAAGTAATTAGCGTATTTTATTGTTACTCCATACTTTTAAGGAATTAGACTCTATTTTTAAAAATAATAATTATATTTGCACTTCGAAATCTTAAAAAACGTAATGGGCACAATATTTACATTCTTCATGATCCTTATCATGATCTTGAGCGTTCTGCTAATCATCATAATTATGGCACAAAACCCAAAAGGTGGTGGTCTATCAGGAACCTTTGGCGGGACATCCTCTGCACAGTTCGGTGTTCAGCGTACCAACGATTTCATGGAAAAAGCAACATGGGTTTTAGGATGCTCAATTGTAGGTCTTATCTTGTTAAGCGTTATCCTTACGGCAAAACCATCGATGGCGATTCAGCAAGCGCCTGCTAAGCAAGAAACATCTGCACCTCAGACTGCACCGGGAACTAACAATCCTGCAAATTTACCGTCTCAGCAGACTCCCGCAGGAAACTAAGAAGTAATTATGTAACTAATAAAAAAGGAGATTCATTTATTTGAATCTCCTTTCTTTTTGTAATTTCATTTTTTCGAGCTGATGTCTAACTTTGAGGCCTGCCAATAATATATAAAACTGAAAAGGCGTTTTTTTACGATAATACTTTTCGACAAAAATTTCCATTGCCCCATAGAACCGACTTAGATACAACTTATTTTTTACTGTGCTTTCTCCTTTATGATGGAGCATAGATGCCTTACCATAATACCAATTAGAATAGTTCCTCTGAAGAATTGAATAACATAAATCGATATCCTCTCCGTACATAAAATATCGTTCATCCAAACCTCCCACTTCTTCGTAGACCGACTTTTTAACTAGTAAAAATGCGCCGGTTAGTATTTCGACCTCTGCAATGACATTCTCTTTTAGATCATTTCGATAGTAGGATTTTGAATTGTTTTTTCTGATACCAGTAAATAACTTTTCAAATGAATTAAATATATCGGGCACCGACCGCTTGCTTTCAGGTAAAAATTTCCCTTGTGCGTCATGCATCCTGATCCCTAGACTTCCAAAATTGTGAATATTGTCGGCAAAGTCTAAAATGTCCTTTATATAAAAACCTTCGATTTCCGTATCAGGATTTAACAATAGAATATATTCCCCCGAAGCATTAGAAACTCCCCTATTATTAGCGACAGCAAATCCGTCGTTGGTCTCAGATGCAATAAATTTTGCGTGAGGATATTTATCAATTAGGTTTTTCCAGGATTGATCAGGAGAACAATTATCTACCACAATAATTTCATAAGAAATACCTTGAAAGAATTGGACCACTGAACCCAAACAATTGTCTAAAAGCTGAGTTACATTATAATTGACGATGATTACTGATAACTTCATCTTCCTCGCAGTTTTGCTGTTTGACTTCTTAGTATACGAAAAACATATTTTAAGCGATAAAAAACATAATAAACGAGGTACTCGAAATAAGTAATGCGTTTACTTTGAAGCATCTCTTTTAAATTTTTTTGGAAACCTTTTTCCATTAAATTTAAATCTGCCGACAAGCCAGAATAGCCAAAAGTTCTTTTTCCGCCACCTGCTACAACCAATTTTTTTCCTATAATATACATCTTATGGTTTGCAGAGACTCGAAGCCAATAATTGATATCCTCACCATGTCTTTGGTTTTCATCAAAAAAACCAATCGTATCTAATATTTTCCTTTTAAAGATGACGCTCGGTGTTTGGGCTTCATTTCTCAGCATAAGTTTACGGAATGTTATTTCTGCAAGGTTATCTGCATTCAACCTATAAGGATACAAAATTTTCTTGTTTGAACCTTGAGCCGCCAAGAAGTCGATATTTAAAGAAGAATTTCCCAGGATTTTTAATTGTTCTTCTGTCTTATAAGGAAGCCACTCATCATCAGCATCTAAAAGCGCGATATACTCTCCTTTCGCAACCCTTAAACCAGCATTTCTGGCAGCAGAAACTCCGAGGTTATCCTGTCGGATATAAGTAAAGTTCAAATCAGGATGGGAAGCAATAAATTCTTTTATTACCTCTTCACTCCTATCGGTAGAGCCGTCATTGATAATAATAATTTCAGATTTCCCTTGCCAACTTTGGTTGCAAACCGAGCGTAAAGCACGAGCAACAGTATCTTCAGCATTAAAGACAGGGATAATTACGGAAATCAAGATAGAAATTTTAACTAAAGCTAAAATACATATTTCCCCTGAAAATCCTAATCTTTCTCGTTGTAAGGAAGTCGGTTTTGTATAGAGCGTCCAAGGGAAATTTCATCTGCGTATTCCAGCTCATCACCCACAGAAATCCCTCGCGCAATGGTTGAAAAATTTACGCCTGACGATTTAAATTTTTTAAAAATATAGTAGGCAGTTGTATCGCCTTCCATGGTTGCACTTAAGGCAAAGATCATTTCTTTAATCCCTCCCATTTCGAGTCGGTTGGCTATACTTGAAATATTAAGTTGGTTGGGTCCAATACCTTCCATGGGAGAAATTTTACCGCCAAGAACCAAATATTTGCCGCGATATTTACCCGTATTTTCAATAGCCATCACATCGCGTACGTCCTCAACAATACAAAGAACCTCGTCGCTTCTTCGCTGATCGGCGCAGATTTCACACATTTCAGTATCAGAAAAATTATGACAATTGCGGCAATATTTAATGTCGGTGACAAGCTTTTTTAAAGATTCGCCCAGAGAAATCGCCTGACTATCCGGCTGTTTTAACAAATGAAGTGCAAGCCGCAGAGCAGATTTTTTTCCTATTCCGGGCAAGCCTGATATCTCTTCTACCGCTTTAGCTAATACTTTACTGGGGTAATCCATGTTGCAAAAGTAAAATATAAATTGCCAAACCACAAGCTGTTGGGACTCAGATAATACGACATGAATGACCACAAAACCTTAAAAAAGTCGATAATTTCTTATCTTTGACTAACCAAATCCATTTTAATTTGTATGAAGAATATTAATTCAGCCATCATTTTGGTATCGCTTATTTTTACACACTCCTGCAATAAAGATCCTAAAATAACTTCCACAGAACAGAAGGATTCTTTAAGTCTTCAAATTGATTCTACAAGCAAACAGCACACTGATGTAAATAACGCCATTTTGCTTGAATCTTTTCCGCTTCCACCGGAAATTAATGGCTGCTCTTGTTACTTTTCAAGAAATCAAGAAGAATTTGAACGTGAGGAATATATTTATGCAGACGATTACGGCAGTAGCGCCTATTTAAAACTTGATGGTAAGATGATTAAAATTCCGATGGAAGAGGGAGATTTTGATGCTTCAAATTTTCAAAAAACCATCGAGAACGAGCAATATAAAATTCATATGACCGGGAAACAAATCAGTGCTCAGGAAGAACTGATGATTTTCCAAGGTCAACTTATTATCGAAAATAAAACAAACGGAAAACAAACGACCACGCCTATTTACGGCGAATGTGGCTGTTAATTTAAACACTTACACATGAATATTTCAGGATTAGAACCTCAAGAAGTCTGGAAGAATTTTGCAGCTTTAAATGCAGTTCCCAGACCTTCAAAGAAGGAAGAACAGGTTATTAGCTTTATAAAGAAATTTGGAGAAGATTTACAGTTAGAAACCTCCGTGGATGAAACCGGTAACGTTTTGATAAGAAAACCGGCTACCAAAGGGATGGAAGACCGCAAAACGGTAGTTTTACAGTCTCACCTTGATATGGTTCACCAAAAAAACAATGACATCAACTTTGATTTTGCTACTCAGGGCATTGAAATGGAAGTTGACGGAGATTGGGTTAAGGCA
This sequence comes from Kaistella sp., assembly GCA_041913105.1. Taxonomy (GTDB): domain Bacteria; phylum Bacteroidota; class Bacteroidia; order Flavobacteriales; family Weeksellaceae; genus Kaistella. The sequence goes on from JAYSFV010000001.1 coordinate 724,275, forward strand.
AAAGGGACGACTTTGGGCGCTGACAACGGTTTGGGCGTAGCTGCGATAATGGCGGTTCTCGAAAGTTCGGATATAGCACACCCCGCTATTGAAGCGCTGTTTACCATTGATGAAGAGACTGGCATGACAGGAGCTTTAGGCTTAAAACCAGGAACTTTACACGGGGAAATCCTTCTAAATCTAGACACAGAAGAAGATGATGAAATTGATATCGGTTGTGCTGGGGGTGTCGATGTAACCGCATCTCAAACTTATAATCTGGAGGATATTAAAGGTCAAATTGTAAAAATTGAAATTAAAGGTTTACAAGGCGGACATTCTGGGATGGATATTCACAAAGGTCTTGGCAATGCGGATGTAATCCTTGGGAGATTGCTTTATAAAGGTATTGCTGAAGAAAATATCCAGTTAATTTCTATTGATGCAGGAGGACTTCGCAATGCAATTCCACGTGAAGCAAATGCTATAATCTCCGTTAGAAATTCGGAAGAGTACATCAATAACGCCGTAAAACTGAAAAATGATATTCTGGAAGAGTTTGCCACTTTGGAACCGAATTTAATAATCAATATTGAAAACGGAACTTCTGGAGGTAAAGCCATATCTGCGGAAGATTCTAGTAAAATTATTTACGCTTTAAAAGCAGCACACAACGGTGTTTACAGAATGAGTCCTGATGTGGAAGGCTTAGTAGAAACCTCAAACAACATTGCCAGGGTAGAACTTAAAGATGGTGCCTTAAAGATTTTAAACCTAACCCGATCTTCGGTAGAATCTACTAAATATGCTCTCGCTGAACAACTGAAATCTGTTTTCGAACTTGCAGGAATGAAGGTAGAATTTAGTGGCGCTTATCCGGGATGGAAACCAAAACCTGGATCTGATATCGTGAAGCTTTTGGAAAACCTTTACGAAAGAGATTTTGGCGCAAAACCGCACGTCGGCGCTTGTCACGCAGGATTGGAATGTGGAATTATCGGCGCCAATTATCCTGAGATGGATATGGTGAGTTTTGGCCCAACAATTCGCGGAGCACACTCTCCGGATGAAAGAGCAAGCATCAGTTCAGCGCAAAAATTCTGGAAATTTCTTCAAGAAATACTTAAAGAAATTCCAAAAAAATAGGATATGCACCAAAAAAAATTCCGGAATAATCTTCCGGAATTTTTATTTTATAGAATATTGAATTTAAGGATAAGGTGCAATGGAAACCTCAAGACCTTCAAGATTTTCTGTGACGTGAATTTGGCAACTTAAACGTGAATTATCCCGTACATGAAAAGCCTCGCTAAGCATTGCATCTTCCTCAGCATCCATTTCCACAAGCTTTTCCGCACCATCGACAACGTAAACCTGACATGATGCGCACATCGCCATACCTCCGCAAACACCAATCGTGCCTTCTTCTGCCAACTCATAAGATCTGATGACTTCCATTAAATTCATGGACATATCAGTGGGCGCTGCGATTTCGTGGGTGATACCTTCGCGGTCTGTTATTTTAATATTAACATCCATCTTCTTAATCAATTTTTTTAACCACTGCTTTTTCCGCTTCCTTACGACTTCCGTCGAAACCGTCTACCCCACTTACCGTAGTATATTTAAGCACATATTTCTTACCTGGATTCAGCATATTGTAAACACTCTGGCACATTAATGTGGCCTCGTGGAAACCACAAAGGATCAACTTCAGTTTCCCTGGATAGGTATTTATATCACCAATCGCATAAACTCCGGGAATGTTGGTTTGATAGTCTAAAGCATTATTTACTACGATGGCGTTCTTCTCAATTGTTAATCCCCAATTAGCCAAATCTCCTAATTTTGGAGTTAAACCAAATAGAGGAATGAAATAATCTGTTTCTAGATCGAAAGTTTCACCATCTTTTTCGATGGTAATAGCTTCGACTTTACCTGTGCCCTTAATTCCGGTAACTTCTGCTGGCGTTATCAAATTAATTTTACCTTGGTCTTTTAATGCCTGAACTTTTTCTACGGAATCTAAAGCACCACGGAACTCATTTCTTCGGTGAATTAAAGTGACTTCACTAGCGACATTTGCCAAGAAGATACTCCAATCCAGCGCAGAATCTCCACCACCTGCGATAACTACTTTTTTATTCCTGAAATGTTCCGGTTCTTTTACGAAATATTCAACACCTTTTTCTTCGTACTCCTCGATATTCTCAATAGTCGGTTTACGAGGCTCGAAGGTGCCCAGACCTCCGGCAATAGCAACGGCTTTAGCATGATGAACAGTACCTTTATTGGTAATTACTTCAAATGTCCCGTCTTCCAGTTTAGTTAACGTTTGTGCGGTTTCTCCTAAAGTAAAACCTGGCTGAAACTGCTTAATCTGCTCCATCAAATTATCTACTAAATCTCCGGCATTAATGCTTGGAAATCCCGGTATATCGAAAATCGGTTTTTTAGGATAAAGTTCAGTTAGCTGACCGCCCGGTTGAGGCAATGCATCGATTAAATGACATTTCATCTTTAGCAAACCTGCTTCAAAAACTGCAAAAAGTCCGGTAGGTCCTGCACCTATAATCAATATATCGGTTGTAATCATTATTTAGTTTTAAAATTGATTGCCAAATTTAAGAAAAATAAAGAAAGCAATTTGGCGCATAACACGTTTAAATAGCAACTTCTCTGATAAATCTGCCAAAAAGTGTATCTATGTATAATGGCAAATTTTTTGCAAAATATGCAACATGAAGAAAGTTTTTAGTCTATTCGGCATTTTATTTTTTGCCTTCAGCTTTACACAACAACTCGACAATATACAACCCGGCGAAATGCTGCACTATAGGATTCATTATGGTGTTCTTAACGCAGGTACTGCAACATTGACGGCAGTTAAAAGAAATTATCAGGGACAACCCCATTTATATGTTAAAGGATATGGTAGAACCACGGGAGCAGTAAGAGCCTTTTTTAAGGTTGAAGACCATTATGAAAGTTATATCAACACAAAATCTGGTTTGCCAAGTTTCTACGTAAGAAATGTTCATGAGGGAGGTTACACGCAACATCTTGAAACAGTATTTAATCATACGAACAATACATTACTGCTTACCGATAAAGAAAAAAATTCCACAAGAAGTTTACGTTCGGTGAAAGGCGTTCAGGATATGTTATCAGCCTTTTATCATTTAAGATCTCTGGAGGCATCAGACTTAAGAGTAGGAAGTGTTAGGAAGCTCAACATCTGGATTGATGATGAATTATTTCCCTTTCAACTGCGGGTAGTAGGAACTGAAAATGTTAAAACCAAGTTTGGTACAATTAACTGCTTGAAGATTGTGCCGCAAGTTATTAGCGGTCGGGTATTCCGGGATAAAGAAGGGGTAACCCTTTGGGTAAGTAACGACCGAAACTATGTCCCAATTGCTATAAAAGCTGAACTTGCAGTAGGTTCGCTAAAAGCAAGTATCGACTCCTATAAAAATGTAAAATATCCGCTTAAATTCAGATAAAAAAACCGCTTCAAATTTGAAGCGGTTTTTATTTTATTATAAAGATCTGAATTGCTCCAGCATCCTTTTGTCGTTCTCAAAGAACATTCGGATATCGCTCATTTGGTAAAGCAACATCACAATACGCTCAATACCCATTCCGAAAGCGTAACCGCTGTATTTGTCAGCATCAATATTTACATTTTGAAGAACGGCAGGATCTACCATTCCACAGCCCATAATTTCTAACCATCCTGTACCTTTCGTGATTCTATAATCTGTTTCAGAGTTTAGTCCCCAATAAACATCGACTTCTGCACTTGGCTCGGTGAAAGGGAAGTAAGATGGACGCATTCTGATTTTTGATTTTCCGAAAAGTTCGGTTGTAAAGAACTGAATGGTCTGTTTAAGATCCGCAAAACTTACATTTTCATCGATGTACAAACCTTCAATTTGATGAAAAATACAGTGCGAACGTGAAGAAATTGCTTCATTTCGGAAAACCCTTCCAGGTGAAAGAATTCGCATCGGTGGCTGATTTTCTTCCATATATCGAATCTGCACTGACGAAGTATGAGTACGTAACAATATATCGGGATTGGTTTCAATAAAGAACGTATCCTGCATATCTCTCGCCGGATGATATTCCGGAAGATTAAGCGCCGTAAAGTTGTGCCAGTCATCCTCAATTTCTGGTCCGTCAGCAACTGCAAAACCAATCGATTTGAAGATGTCGATAATTTTGTTTTTAACGATGTTAATTGGATGGCGTGTCCCAAGTTCAGATGAAAAACCAGGACGTGTAAGATCTTCCTTCTCCACGATTAACTGGCTTCCGGAATCTCCTTTCAGACTTTCAAGTTTCGCTTCTACAGCTTGCTTAAGGGTGTTAAATTTCTGCCCGAATTCTTTTTTCTGTTCATTAGGAACATTTTTGAATTGAGCGAAAATATCATTTAAGATTCCCTTTTTCCCATTGAAACGAATTCTAAACTGTTCGGTTTCGTCTTTGGTTGATGAAGTGAAAGCATTTACTTCTGCCAATAAATCATCTATTTTTTCTAACATCATTACAAAATATTTCGAAGTGCAAAAATACACATTTTAAGCGGGTCAATAAAACATTCGAGTTTTATTCAGAAATGAGGAGTTATGCCTCGAGAAATTTCAGAAGTTCATCAATAGCTTTTCTGCGATGACTTATTTTGTTTTTCTCTTCTGGTTTCATCTCAGCAAAGGTAATATCGTGGTTATCGGGAATAAAAATTGGGTCGTATCCAAATCCTTTTTCTCCGCGAATTTCTCTTGTCAAAGTTCCGTAAACACGGCCTTCAAAATAATAGGCGCCAGTCTCATTCATGAGGCACATTACGGTAACAAAATAGGCTTTTCTGTTCTCCTCTTCGTTGAGTTCGTCAAGAACTTTTGCCATGTTTTTAGCAAAATCGTGATTACCGGCGTACCGAGCAGAGTAAATCCCGGGACGACCGTCTAAAGCTTCCACTACTAGCCCCGAATCATCCCCAATACTTACTTTCCCGGTTTTTTCGAAACAGTATTTTGCTTTAATTAATGCATTCGCATGAAAAGAATCCCCATCTTCCACAATTTCATCATGAATATCATAATCGCTTAAAGAAGTCACTTTAAAACGGTTTCCGAGAATTTGCTGAATTTCTTCCTTTTTATGCTGGTTATGCGTTGCAATTAAGATTTCCTTTGACATAGATTATGTTTTAAACGTTTTCCACAAAGTGAACACGATATTTTTTGATGAATATATAATAGAATATTCCAAATAAGATAATTCCTACTCCTAACAATAAATACTGGTTAACATTGAAGGTTTCAGCAAAGCTTTCCGTATCTGAATAAAAAATGAGAAGTGAGGAACAGAGATTATTAAAAGCATGTAAAAGAATAGGAAGTAAAAGGTTTTTCGTTTTATAATAAACAATCCCTAGAACACAGCCCAGTAAAGATGCCCCTACAAATTGCCACGGATTACCATGCACCAGTCCAAAAATGATTGATGAAAAAACAATTGCCTTCCAAGGATTCACGCCTTTATTAATGAGTCCCCGCTGAATGATTCCTCTAAAAATAATTTCTTCTAATATTGGCGCTAGAATAACTGCTGAAATAATTAATGTTGCTTTATCATTGGTCATTTGCTCCATCAAGCGAGAAAAAAACTCATAAAATTCACCGAAAAAAGGTCCGGTAATAGGAATTTGGGAAGTGACAAATTCAGAGATGAACATCATACCCACCATCATCGGAAAAATCATCAAGTAAGTGGCTAGAGTAGATCGTGATAGATTGAAATTTAAGCGTCTACCTGTCTGTGGACGAACAATAAAATAGTCGAAGGCGAAGATCGCCCCAATAAATCCTACACTGTTTGTCAGTATAAAATAAAACTCTTCGTATTGCAAATTTCGGTTAAGAACAAAAATAGAGAAACTGTTAATTGCTGATAAAAGTAATATCCCGCCAATCATCCCTACCACCAAAGCCATCGCACCTTGCCAATTAAAGATAAAGTCTTTTGCTTTCGGTTTCACATTCATTCCCATTAATTTTAGGCAAATATAAAGTAAAAGTGACAATGCCTAGTCACAGGTTTTTATGGTTTTCATTTTCCATAAAAAAAGACGATTTTTGCAAATTCAAATTAAGATATGTCAGTACTTTTAAAAGAAATAGAAAGACGTAAGACTTTCGGGATTATCTCTCACCCGGATGCGGGTAAAACAACCCTTACAGAAAAGCTGTTGCTTTTTGGGGGAGCAATTCAGGAAGCAGGCGCCGTAAAATCTAACAAAATTAAAAAAGGAGCTACTTCCGACTTTATGGAGATTGAGCGCCAGCGTGGGATTTCCGTTGCGACCTCTGTATTGGCTTTTGAATACCGAGACCATAAAATAAACATCCTAGATACGCCAGGTCACAAAGATTTTGCTGAGGATACTTACCGTACGTTAACAGCAGTTGATTCTGTAATCGTTGTAATCGACGTCGCTAAAGGGGTGGAAGAACAAACGGAAAAATTAGTGAAAGTCTGCAGGATGAGGAATATCCCGATGCTGGTTTTCATCAATAAATTAGACCGTGAAGGAAAGGATGCCTTCGACTTGTTAGATGAAGTAGAACAGAAACTTGGTTTAACTGTTTGTCCGCTCTCGTTACCGATTGGGATGGGAAGTGATTTCCAGGGAATCTATAACATCTGGGAAAATAATATTCAGCTTTTCCTCGAAGAAAAAAAACAAAAGGTTGGAGAATCGATTAAGTTTGATGATATTAACGACCCAAAAATTGATGAAGTAATTGGGGGAGCCGCGGCTCAAACTTTACGCGAAGAGTTAGAATTGGTACAATCCGTTTATCCAGAATTTAACCGCGAAGATTATATGAACGGTGATCTACAGCCAGTTTTCTTCGGATCTGCTTTAAATAATTTCGGTGTTCGAGAATTGCTCGATGCATTTATCGACATCGCACCCAAACCTCAACCCAAAGAAAGTGAAACCCGTTTGGTAAAACCTGAAGAAAAAGATTTCACCGGTTTTGTGTTTAAAATACACGCCAACATGGATCCTAAACATCGCGACCGTTTAGCTTTCGTGAAGATCGTTTCGGGAACTTTTAAAAGAAATGAAAACTATCTATTAGTTCGAGAAAATAAAAAAATGAAGTTTTCTTCTCCCAACGCTTTCTTCGCAGATAAAAAAGAAGTGGTGGACGAGAGTTATCCCGGAGATATTGTAGGACTACATGACACCGGTAACTTCCGAATTGGTGACACCCTAACCGCAGGAGAAAAAATTAGCTTCAAGGGAATCCCAAGCTTCTCGCCGGAGCACTTCCGCTACATTAACAACGACGATCCGTTAAAAGCTAAGCAACTAGCAAAAGGTATCGATCAGTTAATGGACGAGGGAGTTGCACAGTTATTTACTCTAGAAATGAACAACCGAAAAGTTATTGGAACCGTGGGTGCGCTTCAATACGAAGTTATCCAATACAGATTGGAGCATGAATATGGTGCAAAATGTACCTACGAACCACTTTCAATTCATAAAGCATGTTGGATTGAAGCCGATGAAAAATCAGAAGAATTTAAAGAATTTGCTAGATTAAAACAGCGTTTTCTTGCCCGTGACAAATATGGACAATTGGTTTTCCTGGCAGATTCATCATTTACAATACACATGACTCAGGAAAAATTCCCCAATGTGAAATTACATTTCATCAGTGAATTTAAAAAAGAACAATAATTAGTAAATCTTCAGTTCCACTGAAGATTTTTTTGTAAAAACGACGAAATTTAGTTTACAAAAGACCGAAAATCAACTCGTTGCAATAACTACGGTGATTCTGGGAATACAATTTGATACTTGTGCTACGTTATTAAATAAAAAACCTTAATGAAGAAATTATTTTTTGCATGTATGTTGAGTTTATCACTATTTTCCTGTGATAAAACATCCATTCAGCAAACGACCGATAATATTAAAACGGTTGACAGTCTTTTCACTAAAGCCAATGATGGCATTAAAACCTTAGATTCCATATCCAAAACCATTTCAGATTCTAACGGAATTACCAAAAAAGTGATTATTCCGGAAATTCAAAAACAAAAAAAATCCATTGACAGCACCATAAAATCAGGCAGCTGGCATATTGACTCTATTAACAAACAAATTGAAAGCATCACGAAAAACGTTGTTGTCGGGACCGAAGTTGCCAAAACTTTAGATTCCGCAAATAACGCCTTAAACAATGGAGAAAACCCGCTTAAAGTTTTATCGCGGACTGCGGATAAAATTTTAAACAAGACTAAGCAATACTCCGAGGAAAAGAAAGTAGAGTCTCAACCTCAACAATCTGCACCTGCAACCTCGCCGCAAAAAGAAGAAGTGATCATACAAGAAAATCCGGTAGTGAAAACTGCACAGATAGAAATCGCTGTTGATAATCTGGATAATGCCTCTGCTTTGCTGAAACAAAAAATCCGGGAAAACAATGCAGATTTTAAGAGTGAGATTTTCAACCAAAAAGAGGGGATGTCTCGTGAAGAAATAAAAGTGGAAATCCCACTGCAGAACTTCGATAATTTTGTCCGAGAAATCAGCGGACAACTTGGAGATGTTAAATCTAAAGCGACAGAATCGAATGGTACTGATTATATTCCGTCACAAATTTGCATCGTCAACATTTCCCTTATTGAAGATGAATTGTTAGCTACGAATGCCCTTGAAACCGAAAATAAGCAAGAACCTGAAAATACGAAGAGTGCCTTTATGAAAGGTTTTGAAATGTTGGAAAAAGTTTTTGTAGCACTTCTACCCTTTTGGCCATTTTTTTTAATTCTTACAATTATCGGAATTTTGTGGTATCGCAGAAGAAAGAAGTTGCAAAACAGCAACGTCGAGCAAACATTAGCTTCGGCAAATGAAATCTACCCTGAAGAGCATCAGACTTCCACTAAACCGTTAAATAATGACAGTGAAAGCAAAACTCCAGAAGACGATTACTCTAAATATTTACCTAAAAAATAAGAAAAGCCTCCAAAAATGGAGGCTTTCTCAATCTATCTCTTAATAGAATTATTTTGCAATACTTCTTGAAATAACAATTTTCTGAATTTCAGAGGTTCCTTCATAAATCTGGGTGATTTTCGCATCACGCATCATTCTTTCAACATGATATTCTTTCACATAACCATAACCACCGTGGATTTGTACTGCCTCAACTGTAGTATCCATCGCAACCTGAGAAGCGTACAATTTCGCCATCGCACCGATTTCAGAAATATCTTTTCCTTCATCTTTCTCAGTTGCTGCCTTGTAGCAAAGCATCCTTGCAGCAGTAATCTGCGTCGCCATATCCGCTAATTTGAACGCAATTGCTTGGTGGTTGATAATTTCAGTTCTAAAAGCTTTTCTTGTTTTAGCATATTTAAGAGCCAATTCATAAGCTCCAGAAGCAATACCTAACGCTTGAGAGGCAATACCGATACGTCCGCCATTCAACACTGCCATTGCAAAGTTAAATCCGAAACCGTCCTCACCAATTCTGTTCTCTTTCGGAACTTTAACGTCTGTGAATAACAAAGAGTGGGTATCACTACCGCGGATCCCTAGTTTATCTTCTTTAGGACCGATTTCAAAACCTTCCCAACCTCTTTCCACGATGAAAGCGTTGATCCCTTTATGTTTCTTTTCCGGATCTGTTTGTGCAATTACGATGTAGTAAGTTGCGTTACCACCATTGGTAATCCAGTTTTTAGTTCCGTTCAGCAAATAATGATCTCCCATATCCACTGCTGTGGTTTTTTGAGAAGTTGCGTCGGAACCTGCTTCTGGCTCAGACAATGCAAACGCACCGATTACTTCACCACTTGCAAGGGGCTTTAGATATTTCATTTTTTGCTCTTCAGTACAGTATTTCTCCAAACCTGCACAAACCAAAGAGTTGTTTACAGACATTACCACCGCTGCAGAAGCGTCAACTTTAGCAATTTCTTCCATTGCAAGTACGTAAGAAACGCTGTCCATACCTGCACCACCATATTGTGGGTCTACCATCATTCCGAGGAAACCAAGTTCCCCCATTTTCTTCACCTGTTCGTATGGAAACTTCTGCTCGTTATCTCTTTCTATAACTCCCGGCAAAAGTTCGTTTTGTGCAAAATCCCTTGCTGCCTGCTGAATCATCAACTGCTCTTCGGATAAATTAAAGTTCATATAAGTATATAATTGTTAGTCCGTAAATCTACAATTTTTCTAAAAAATCTGAAAGTGTTTCCCGCAGATTGCGGTATTGGTTTAATTCTGTAAAGTATTGAAATCACTTTACAAAAACACCGCTTCTTTATTAAAAAATGGATGAATTATTTATTATTTTGCTGTTTAGGATAAAAATAATACTTTTACCCTCAAGCCCAAATTAAAATCTTTTTAATAACTTGAAGCTAAATAAACAACTATGACAATAAAGAGAATCTTCGATTTTGCTCACAACGCTCTCGAAAAATATCAAAGAGAGGATATGTTTGTAACAAAATACAACGGGAAGTGGGAAAAAACTTCAACTCAAGAGTTTCATAACCTTGGAAACAAAATCTCACGAGGTTTATTGAAACTTGGAATAAAGCCTGGAGACAAAATTTCTTTAATCACTACTGCAACAAGAACTGAATGGGCAGTAATGGATTTCGGAATTTTACAAATTGGTGCAGTAACAGTACCGGTTTACCCTACCATTTCTGCAGAAGATTACGATTTTATCTTTAACAATGCCGAAGTAAAATATTGTTTTGTTTCGGATGTGGATCTTTATAAGAAAGTTTCTAAAATTAAGGACAATGTACCAAGTTTACAGGGAATCTTCACTTTTGATCAAGTTGAAGGTGCTGCCAACTGGAATGAGGTGTTAGATTTAGGCAGTGATGATTCCACACAATCTGAAGTCGTCGATATTTCAAACAGCATCAACAGTGAAGATCTTGCAACCATCATCTATACCTCCGGAACAACAGGTAGACCGAAAGGAGTTATGTTAACTCATCAGAATATTGTATCCAATGTCTTAGCTTCTAACTCTCGAATTCCGAGAATGGATGGTTTGGAATATAAAGATGTAAGGATTTTAAGTTTCTTGCCAATTTGCCATATTTTCGAGCGTATGTTATTCTACCTTTATCAGTATAACGGATACTCGGTTTCGTTCGCTGAAAGCATTGAAAAAATGGGTGACAACATCAAAGAAGTTAAGCCTCACATCATGACGGTAGTACCTCGATTGGTTGAAAAAGTTTACGACAAAATCTACGATAAAGGAAGTAGCGCAGGTGGTCTGAAGGCGAAAATTTTCCATTGGGCGATCGGCGTTAACCGTGCAAAGAAAAACATTGGGAAGCCAAGTGGACTAAAAGAAATCATTGCAGATAAACTTGTATTCTCCAAGTGGAGAGAAGGTCTAGGCGGAAACATCATTACCTTAGTTTCCGGATCGGCGTCCCTTTCGGCGAATTTAAATAAGATGTTCCAAAATGCAGGAATCCCAATTTTGGAAGGCTACGGACTTACGGAAACTTCTCCGGTAATTTCTGTAAACAGTTTCGGAAAAATTAAAGTAGGAACTGTAGGTCACCCGCTGGAAAATCTTGATGTGAAAATCCAGGAAGATGGTGAAATCACCGTGAAAGGTCCATCGGTATTTAAAGGCTACTTCAAAAATGAAGAGATGACCAAAGAAGCCTTTACTGAAGACGGATATTTCAAAACTGGAGATATTGGTCATATTGATGACGAAGGTTACCTACACATCACCGACCGCAAAAAAGAAATGTTTAAGACTTCCGGAGGAAAATATATTGCTCCTCAGGTGATTGAAAACATGGCGAAAGGCTCTAAATTCATTGAGCAAATTATGGTAGTAGGAGATGGCGAAAAAATGCCTTGCGCTCTTATTCAGCCAGACTTCACTTTTGCAGGTCACTGGGCTGAAAGAAAAGGCTTTAAAATGGGGACAACTCCGGAAGAAATTATACAAAGTCCTGAACTCAGAGAAAGAATTGGTAAAGAAATCGACTATCTGAATACCAAATTAGGTAGCTGGGAACAGATTAAGAAATTTGAACTTACTCCAAATCCGTGGACGATTGAGTCGGGTGTACTTACTCCAACTCTTAAACTGAAAAGAAAAGCGGTTAAGGAGCGGTATTTAGATCTCTATAACAAAATGTACGGACACCAAGCATAAAGCAAAGCACGGCAGAAGCCGTGCTTTTTATTTGTAAATACGTGTGGGGATCTCATTTGTGCCATCTTGCGCAATATTCTACTTTTGCATCTTTGTAAAATCACATGAAAGCTACCCTTAATCTTTTCGATTTCTCCCAAAAAGTAAATTACAGAACCGAAATACTCGCGGGATTAACTGTCGCCATGACCATGATTCCGGAATCGCTTTCTTTTGCGATCCTGGCTGGTTTTCCTCCTTTGGTGGGTTTATATGGGGCTTTTATCATGGGATTAGTAACTGCAATATTCGGTGGCCGTCCAGGTTTGATTTCAGGAGGCGCGGGCGCTACGGTGATTGTGCTTATTGCACTCATGAAATCACATGGACTGGAATATGTTTTTGGCGCCATCGCTTTAGCTGGAGTTATACAAATACTCGTGGGGTTATTGAAACTGGGCAAATTTATCCGCCTTGTGCCTCAACCGGTAATGTTTGGTTTCGTTAATGGTTTGGCAGTTATCATTTTCATGTCACAACTAGAACAGTTCAAATTCAGCATCAACGGAAGCACCGAATGGCTCACCGGAACACCGCTGTTGATAATGGCAGGTTTAGTTGCATTGACCATTGCTATCGTCTTAATAATGCCGCGATTCACCAAGAAAATACCTGCTTCTTTAGTAGCAATTCTCATAGTTTTTGCGCTCGTGATGATTTTCAATATTGACACAAAACGGGTTGAAGATATCGCTTCTGTTGGTGGTGGTTTCCCGCCTTTTCATATCCCTAATATTCCTTTAACTTTTGAAACCCTACAGATTATTGCACCTTATGCTTTAATAATGGCAGCTGTTGGACTTACAGAAGGACTTTTAACTTTAAATTTAGTCGATGAAATCACCGGAACGAAAGGCAATAGCAATCGTGAGTGTATTGCACAGGGAGGTGCCAACATATTAAACGGATTTTTTTTCGGAATGGGAGGCTGCCCGATGATTGCACAGACATTGGTAAATCTCTCTGCAGGATCGCGCGCAAGATTGTCGGGAATTGTAGCTGCTTTAACAATTTTACTGATTATTTTGGTGGGCGCTCCAGTTATCGGAAAACTGCCCATGGCAGCACTCACCGGAGTCATGATTATGGTGGCTATAGGAACTTTTGAATGGGCAAGTTTGAAGATTTTCAAGAGAATGCCAAAATCCGATATCTTCGTGATGATTACGGTAACCTTGGTCACCATTGTACTTCACAATCTCGCTTTAGCAGTTCTTATTGGGGTAATAATTTCGGCCTTGGTTTTTGCTTGGGATAATGCAAAAAGGATTCGTGCCAGAAAACACGTGGATGAGAACGGTGTAAAACATTACGAAATCTATGGTCCTTTATTCTTTGGTTCTGTCACCGGGTTTAACGAGAAATTTGACGTTGCAGACGATCCCGAAGAAATTGTTATCGATTTTAAAGAAAGTCGTGTGGTTGATATGTCCGCCATTGAAGCTTTGAGCGCGCTTACTAAACGGTACCACGAAGCCGGAAAAACCGTCAGATTACAACATTTAAGTCCAGACTGCAGGACGCTTCTTAAGAATGCAGAAGCAATAATTGAGGTTAATATTGTTGAAGATCCTATTTATTTAGTCAGCGAAAAAAATTAAATTTCTAACAGTCAAAACTGGTCGCATTCTTATCCCAAAATTTGATTACATTTGAGTTTAGTGACTCAAAATCTTAACAAATCCGAAAAATGGAACAGTGCTTAGAATGCGGTGAAAAAATCATCGGCCGTAGCGATAAGAAATTCTGCAATGATGGTTGCCGTAACGCTTACAACAATAAGCACAATAAAGATTCAACCAATTTGATGCGGAACACCAACAATAAACTGCGCAAGAATCATCGAATCTTATCCGAACAAAACTTCAACGAAGGAAAAGCAAAAACTACGCGAAACAAACTTGCGTCCGAAGATTTCGATTTTGACTATTTTACCAGCCTGAAAATCTATAAAAACGGTGCCGAGTACCGCTTCGTTTACGACATTGGATATAAATATTTAGATGACGACTGGATTTTATTAGTAAGGAAAGAATAATCTATATATTTGGACACATTTTATTTGATGAAAAAAACTCTATTTTTTCTCCTCCTAACATTCTCTCAAATTTTGTATTCACAATGTAATTGTGCGAAAAGTTTTAGTGGTCATAGTACAGACAACGTAGTCAATATTGAGAAGATCTCAGGTGGTTTTCTTTACAGTTTTCACAGTGGCTCAAGCATCGATTTTCCTGTACAAGGGCAATATATCTTAAAATACGACAATGACTGTAATCTTATTTGGAAAAAACCTCTGCAACATTTAACTTTTACAGTAGATCCTTCAGGTAATATTTATACAGTTGAACAACAGGGTTATTATCAAAATTATGAAGGATACATAAGAAAATATTCCCCAGATGGCATCTTGGTATGGGAGAAAATGTTTAAAGACGCCCGAATCTATAATAATGTAAGTAAACGATTATTTTACTATAACAATAACATCTATCTAGCGAGCAATTTTTACTTTGGAGTTAATTTTGAAGATCAGGTAGTTTTCCAATATCCTTATCCGTGGATTAGCGGAAGAAGGGCAAAATATTTCATTGCAAAATATACTGCAGACGGCGCTTTCGTAGATGCTGAAATATATGGTGACGGTAATACAGATTACTTTCAGGACGCTGAGATAGATGACCAGGGAAATATCTATCTTGTTCAATCTGATCCTAATTATACTTCAAGTAAATTATTAAAAATAAACGCTGATCTCCAGACAGTTAAATCGGAAGTCATTGCAACAGAAACAACTCACCCCCAAAGTTTGGGTTATATTCCCACCGTTCTTTACTTTAATAGATTCAATTCTAAATTATACAGCTATGGGGTATATCACAGATCCACAAATTTAGGTACACACCTCATTTCCGATTCTACCAATTCATTGCAGGGTTTAATAGTGGAGTATAATACCGATTTATCAATATCCAGATACCTAAAATATAATAATAACCTTGACCTTCAGGTTCCAGATGATGATGGAAATAACAACTCTACCACTCTTAACAGATCCTTTTTCAACGCGAACAACTCAGATGAGATATACGTTTTCAGTCACTTTTCTGATAAAGTTAATCTCGGTGGAACGGATATCTTAGGTAGTACAGCTTCCAATGGCAGTCCAAATATTGATTTAATTTATTTTAAAATTAATCTTAACACGTTCATGCCAGAATTTATATTTAAATCAGTATCAACCAGTCCTTCCTGGGGCGCAAATGCACCGTCAAAATTTATATTGACTGATGACAGAGCATTTTTCACAGGGAACTATCATCAAAAAAGAATGGAGATTAATGATATTGAATTAGTAAACAATAGCGGTAACGGTGATTCAGACGCTTTCTTATTTCGCTTTGACGGGAATTCTAATATAGGAAGTCTGCAAAGCAATTCACCTGTATGTGTTAATTCTACAATTAATTTAAAAGCTTCAGGTGGCACCACATTTTCCTGGACGGGGCCAAATGGCTTTACTTCTACCGAACAAAACCCCACAATTCCTAATGCTTCGGTATTAAACGCAGGACTATATTCCTGCACGATTTCCGGTACAAGCGGTTGTGACGGAACTTTCACGATAGAGGTGAAGGTAGAAGACACAAGCCCTCCCATCCCTAACCTGACAGTACTCCCAACAATCATCGGAAACTGCAAAACCGTAATTTCCAACCTCCCTACAGCAACTGATGTTTGTATGGGTAATATTGTCGCTACAACCGCAGATCCTCTGCAATACTCACTCCCGGGAAATTATGTGATTACCTGGAAATACGACGACGGAAACGGGAATATCTCCACACAAAACCAGAATATTACTATCACCAGTGAGCCTTTGCCGATTGCAAATGCAGCTCAAAACTTCTGCAAGATCAGTTCACCTAAAATTTCCGATCTTCAGGTTACGGGAACATCCATTAAGTGGTACGATTCAGCCGGAAATACTTTAAATTCCAACACCCTTTTATCTGACGGCACGAAATATTACGCATCGCAAACTTTAAACGGCTGCGAAAGCGCCAAAATAGAAATTACAGTAACCCTCAACGATCCCACGGCTCCTACCGGAAGTGCTCAACAGGATTTCTGTTCCGCACAAAATCCAACTATTGCTAATTTGACCGTAGCGGGAAGCGGCATTAGATGGTACGATTTAGAAGGAAACCTTCTTCCAGTCTCTACTCCAATTTCGGATGGTGAAACTTATTATGCAACCCAAACCGTAAACGGCTGTGAAAGCACGACTAGACTATCAGTTAAAGTTTCTGTTGCGAATGGCGGAGTTCCCGCAAATGATTATTCAACAGCTTTCTGTAATGATACCATAGCCAATACCAAAACTGTAGATCTTAATGATTACAATACCAGCCTGATTGTCAATACTGCAGGTTTAATTTTTGAATTCTACGATTCGGCTAACCAATTAATTGCCAATCCAGCAAACCAAAAACTGAATATCGGTCTCAATGCATTTCATGTGAAAATTTCGAATAAGCTTGGCTGTTTTGTCTACGTCAAACTGAATTTAACCTTACATCCAAAACCGGTACTGAATCTTCCTGCAAGCGCTGAATTTTGCGCCGGACAATCATTAGATTTTGATGCGAGCAGTGGTTTTTCAAGTTACGAATGGACCAAAAATGGTTCGGGGACACCGATTTCTTCAAATCAAATTCTTAATGTTACCGCCGCGGGAATTTATACCATAAAAGTAAAAAACAGTTTCGGCTGCGAAAATTCCGCATCGGTAACCGTGACCCAATCTTCACTGGGAAC
The DNA here is from genome assembly GCA_041913105.1 of Kaistella sp. Lineage (GTDB taxonomy): Bacteria > Bacteroidota > Bacteroidia > Flavobacteriales > Weeksellaceae > Kaistella. The sequence continues at coordinate 741,374 of JAYSFV010000001.1, forward strand.
TATCGCTGGAGTTCAAATAGTGAACAATACCGCGACAGTTATTATGTCGAATTCAGGAGATTTTCTTTATTCTCTCGACAATTCTGTTTGGCAAACTTCCAATCTATTCACCAATCTTACCAACGGAAATCATACAGTGTATGTGCAAACACCCGGAGGTTGCTTTGTTGACAGCAACAGTTTTTCTATTTTCAGTATTCATAATATAATTACCCCTAATGAAGATGGTCTCAATGACACCTGGAAGATTGATGGCATTGAAAACTATCCGAATTCAGAAATTAAAGTGTACGATCGAAATGGAAAAATCGTTCTTTCAAAAATATCTGCCGGAAGATTTGAATGGAACGGGAAATATGATTCTCGCCCACTTCCCACCGACAATTATTGGTATGTTATTAAAGTCTCAGACGGTCGAATACTTACTGGTTGGCTATTGATAAAAAACAGAAATTAATAGTGGGTGTTTTTTTGCAATCCACAATATAATTCTATTTGGTTCGTAATAAAAAGAGCACTTCAACTATGGAGTGCTCTTTTCATTATACAAGTTTATAATTAGAACTTCCCAACTTATTCCGACTCGAGAAGCCTAATTTTATCTTCTAAAATCTCAATTTTTTTATCGCGGTACAGCCCTCCAATAGCTTTCTTAAAGTTTTTTTTGCTCATCTGCAATTCTTCTTTAATTTCCTCTGGTTCCGATTTATCGGACAGATAAAGCAATCCGTAGTTTTCCTCGAGTTTATTCAGAATAATTTGTTGGAATTCATCAATATTTTCGTAACCCTGAGGCTGCAAAGACACATCAATTTTACCATCCTCCCGAATACTTTTAATATATCCAACCTCTTCAGACAACGGATACAGTTTTTTATAAACATCGGAAGCATACACCAAACCGATATATTTTTTATTGATCACTACATTCCAACCCAGTTCGCTCTCTCCCATCATAATAAGGCTCACTTTATCACCTACTTGAAAAGGCAGATCTTGGTAAGTAGGGTTTCTTTTAAAAGTCGTAGTACCGGTTATTAAACCTAAAATCTCATCTACGTAAACATACACAAGGTAGCGGCGACCTTCAATAATTTTTTGTTTCTGCTGCTTATACGGGATAAATAAATCTTTGATAATTCCCCAATCCATAAAAGCACCGCTTGGCAAACTCTGCACACAAGACATCACTGCGAATTCCCCAACTTCAGCATTCGGTTTTTCTGTAGTAGCCTTCAGTTTATCGTCATCCTGGTAGACAAAAACTTCAATTTCAGAACCGATTTCAGCATCATCAGGAGCAAAAATTTTAGGCAGAAATGCTCTTTCGCCACTTTCGTCTTTCAAAAATAGTCCGGAGTAATTTTTTTCTGAAATTTTTAAAAGTTGAGTTTTACCAATATTCATAGTGCACATTTAGCTGCAAAGGTAAGAAATCTAAAGGAACAGATCTTGCACAAATAAGTTATGCCCTCGTCTGTGATTGCAAAATATTACTATAAGCCAGAACTGGAAATCTTGACGATTGTTTATATTTCCGGTGCTGTTTATGATTATCTGGAAGTTCCTCAAGTAGTATTTGACGAATTTCGAGCAGCTTACTCTAAAGGAACTTTTCTCAATAAACGCATTAAACCGAATTACCGCTATCAGAAAAAGAATTAGTTTCTACACTTTGGCTCTACATTTTTAGCTAAAGTCTTAAACTTAACGCCATCTTCTTGAACAACAGTAATTGTCAAATGACCAGTTTTGCTGACATTCAGATCCCGGACAATCCCTTGTTTACTTTTATGGGTTCCACCAACGACTTTACAGAAGTCACCCTCTTTTATTTGTGAATTTGCTCATCTTAAAATCGATTTTGGTTTAAAGTTATTGTAATTCAAAAAAAGACCGCGATTTGCGGTCCTTTTCTTATCATTAAATGCTTGATATTACTGCAAATTGACAAATTCTTCATCAGACATTTGTCCTGTTTGGATTTTAATTAACTCTTCAAAATGCAACATAATGAGCTCGTGACCCTTTTCAGAGATATTTGCCGGTTTTGCTGAGCGGTAAGTTCCTGCCAACACATCCCCATAATAGTAGAAGAAATTATAATCAACTGAGTCGCTGAAAGTTTAGAGTTTGCCGGATCTGCTAACAGAAATCCCAAGCGAACTGCCGACTTTCTTTGCGCCGGAGTACCGTGGTGCCCAGGACTTGTCGTTTGATTATCTCCGATGGCATATGCGAAATTATAAGCAGTTGCGATTTGCGCAAAAGTGGTTTTACCGTAGCCTCTTCTTAAATAACCTGCCATACCGTCAGCTTCAAGTTCATTTGGCCTCGCCGTAGATTCTGGCTCAGAGGGCAGACCGTAGTAGAACTGGAGTTGATGCGCATATTCGTGGGCTAAAATCATAACGTTGGCGAGGTTAGAAGCGTCTTTTGATTTTGCGTCCCTGAAGATTCCTTCCCATAGTAGATTTTACCAGTGCTGTATGACATGGCATTGTACGTAGAGTTCCAATTAGTACCATTCCTCACAAATCTGAAAGTTGGCGCCGCAACGGAACTACCTCGCCAAAAAGTTTTAATTGCAGTATTCTGACTGTTCATTAACGAAGCGTCAGCAGAAGTACCTGCACCGGAGGTTAGCGTAGTAGACAAAGTAGCGCTTGAGGGCCAGTAGGCATCTACATAACTACAGATCTTTTCTCAAAGACCTGGTTGTTCAATCTTTAAAGAAGCATTGCTTTCTTCAGCAAATGACTCAGTAACTTCTCTAGAGCAAGAGGAAAAAACAGCCAGCATTGCTACTGCGAGCATGCCTGCTTTCAAGGGCGTTTTTTTCATAGAATGATTGATTTAATGTGTTAACAAATATATACAATATTTAAAATCACAATAAATAATTTTTAAGTATATGAAAAAAATTTTATGCATATATTAACATATTTAAAATTATGGTACAAATAATCCATTATTAATATTGCTAGAAATATAAAAAAAGAGAAGTAAAAAACTTCTCTTCTTGTATTTATAAGCCTATTTACAATTACATGTGGATTGCAATTTTTGCTGTTGCATCGAGTGCAGCTTCTTTAATTGCCTCAGCGAAGGTTGGGTGCGCGTGAGACATTCTTGCAATATCTTCAGCACTTGCACGGAACTCCATTGCAGTAACCGCTGCAGCAATCATATCGGCCGCTCTCGCGCCAATCATATGTACTCCTAAAACCTCATCGGTTTTTTCGTCCGCAATAATCTTAATAAAACCATCAATGTCGCCGGAAGCACGGCTTCTTCCTAAAGCCCTCATTGGGAAACTTCCCACTTTTACAGCTACACCTTCAGCCTTTAATTGCTCTTCTGTTTTACCCACTGCTGCAACTTCTGGCCATGTATAAACTACACCGGGAATAAGATTATAATTGATATGAGGTTTTTGTCCAGCTAACTGCTCTGCCACCAATACCCCTTCTTCAGAAGCTTTATGAGCAAGCATGGCACCGGCAACGACATCACCAATCGCATAAATGTTAGAAACGTTAGTCTGCAAATGGTCATTGGTTTTCACTCTTCCTCTTTCATCAAGATCAACACCAGCTTTCTCAAGAGCCAAACCTTCAGTATAAGGTCTTCTACCTACCGAAACGAGAACATAGTCACCTTCGACAACGACTTCTTCCCCTTTTTTATCTTTTGCTGTAACTTTAACTGTATCTCCATTTCTTTCTACTGCCTGTACTGCGGTAGAAAGCATAAATTTCATCCCTTGTTTCCTCAACACTTTATGGAGTTCTTTAGACAAAGCACCATCCATTGTAGGGATAATTTTATCCATATACTCTACAACGGTAACCTCTGAGCCTAATCTCTTATAAACTGAGCCCAATTCTAAACCAATAACACCTCCACCGATTACTATTAAATGCTTCGGAATTTCATTTAACTCCAACGCTTCTGTAGACGTAATAACTCTCTCTTTATCTAAACTGATAAAAGGTAAAGAACTAGGCTTCGACCCAGTAGCAATAATGGTATATTTTGACTCAATAACTTCTGAAGAACCATCATTTTTGGTCACCTTAATTTGAGTTGGAGATTCAAAACTTCCTACTCCCTCAAAAACAGTGATTTTATTTTTATCCATCAGGAAGGTTATCCCTTTGGTTGTTTGCTCTACCACTTCATTTTTTCTGGCAATCATACGAGCCAAATCTGCTTTTGGCTCATCGATTAAAATTCCGTGGTTTGCAAAATTATGTTTGGCATTTTCGAAGTGCTCAGAACTGTCCAGAAGGGCTTTTGAAGGGATACATCCTACGTTAAGACACGTACCGCCCATCGTTGGGTATTTTTCAATAATTGCAGTTTTAAAACCCAACTGCGCGCAGCGGATTGCCGCCACATAACCTCCAGGACCGGAACCGATAACGGTTACATCGAATTGACTCATTTTTATCCTTTTATTTGTTTTTATTTAGTATTACAAAATTACGAAATTTTAGCAGAGATCGACATCTTTCAATCTGAAAGTGCATTTAACTGAATAAGGTTTTGCAAAAAAGGTTTGCAGATGCGCAAACCTTTAGTTTATAAATTCATGTTATTAACGATGATTTTACTAATTCGCTACGTCAGAAATAAATTTAATTCTCAAAATACGAACTTCTTCATCGGTTAAGACGTCACCGAATTCCGCTAAAAGAACTTTCATACTGTCACTTTCTCCTTCACCCATAAACTCCATAAATTCCTCCACAATATCCTCATCGAAGTTCTCATCAATATAATAATCAATATTCAGTTTGGTCCCCTGATAGACTATTCGCTCCATTTCTTTAAGCAAATCTTCCATGGTAAGATTCTTTGCTTTAGCAATGTCTTCTAAATCAATCTTTTTATCGGTACTCTGAATAATGAAAACCTTGTGACTTGATTTATTAGCAACCTGCTTAATTAAAATATCCTGGGTGCGTTCAATATTATTCTCCTCGACGTAAGTTTTGATAAATTCTGCGAAATCTTTTCCGTATTTACGCGCTTTACCTTCTCCAACTCCGTAAATTTTACCAATTTCTTCAATGGTAATCGGGTATTGCACCGTCATATCCTCCAAACTCGGATCCATGAATACGGTGTACGGTGGAATCCCATGTTTTTTGGCGACCTTTTTTCTAAGATCTTTAAGTTGAGTAAAAAGATTTTCATCTAAACCGCCACCTTGTTGAGACTGCACTTGGCTACTGTCAGCTTTCGTCTGTGCTAAATCGTATTCGCGATCTTCCGCAATCATGAATTTGATTTCTTCCCCATCCAGAACCTTTTGTCCTTTCTCTGTAATTTTCATGACGCCATAGGTCTCAATATCTTTCTGAAGGAAGTTCTGAACGGTCGCCTGACGGATTACAGTTTTCCAGAAATTTTCAGGTTGAGATTTTCCAAATCCATAATGTTTGTTAGCTTCCAGCTTATAAGATTTGGTCACCGCGTTTTCTTTACCCACTATCACCGCAAGCAAATCTTTAGTTTTGAACTTTTCTTCCAGTTCTTTTACCAAGGCCAGCACTTCTTTTAATTCTGCCGATGCATCTTTCATCGACGGTGGATTGGTAGAGTTATCGCACATTTGGGCTCCGGCACCATTTATTGGATCGAATTGCTCCCCAAAATAATACAAAATATACTGGCGGCGGCTCATTGAAGTTTCGGCATAACCGACAACCTCATTCAATAGCTGAAGACCAATTTCGCGTTCGGAAACCGGCTTCTGAGCTAAAAATTTCTCTAATTTTTCAATGTCTTTTGGGTCGTAGAATGCCAAACAATAGCCCTCGCCTCCATCGCGGCCGGCACGACCGGTCTCTTGATAATAACTTTCCAGTGATTTCGGAATATCATAGTGAATGACAAAACGTACATCAGGTTTATCAATCCCCATCCCGAATGCAATTGTTGCGACAATGACATCGGCTTCTTCCATCAAGAATTTATCCTGATTTGCCACACGGGTTTTTTGATCTAAACCAGCATGATAAGGTAATGCGTTTATTCCATTCACCTGAAGAAGTTGAGCAAACTCCTCTACTTTCCGCCGACTGAGACAGTATACAATGCCTGATTTACCCTTATTCTGATTGATGAATTTCACAATCTCGCGATCGATATTCACCTTCGGACGTACTTCGTAGTAAAGATTCGGGCGGTTAAAACTTTCTTTGAATACCATTGCATTGGTCATTCCTAAAGTTTTTTGAATATCGTCCTGTACTTTGGGTGTAGCTGTTGCGGTAAGTGCGATTACAGGCACATCAGCAATTTTATCAATAATCAACTTTAGGTTTCGATATTCCGGTCGGAAATCATGCCCCCATTCGGAAATACAGTGTGCCTCATCTATAGCCACGAAAGAAATCTTCACTTCTCGTAAAAACTCCAAGTAATCTTCTTTAATCAGTGATTCGGGAGCGACATAAAGCAATTTGGTTTTTCCGGCCTTAATATCATCAAAAACCTGCTTGGTTTGGGATTTATTGAGAGAAGAATTTAAAACGTGGGCCACTCCTTCATCCGATGAAAGGCCATTTACTGCATCTACCTGATTTTTCATCAAGGCAATTAATGGAGACACAACGATTGCTGTACCATCGGAAATAAGAGCCGGTAACTGATAGCAAAGAGATTTACCTCCTCCAGTAGGCATTAATACAAAAATATCCTTCCCATCAAGCAGGTTTCTGATAATTTCTTCCTGCTGCCCTTTAAAAGTAGAAAAGCCGAAATATTTCTTAAGTTCTTTAGATAAATCGGCAATATTTTTTTTCATTTAGTTGTAAATTTCATCAAGTTCCTAAAACTTTTTGTGTAGCGCAAAACTCCTCTGTGGCGACTGTTTACAGACTTGAAAATGTTTGCTAAATTTGCATTTCACCCAAAGTTAGAAAATAAATATCAAAAAAGGAAATACTGATTTTTTCATTTGGGTAAAAATAAGATTAATTAACACTATTTACGTCACGACTTATCTCTCACAATGACCAACGATACAATTCTTCATCTCGCCTCAACTGCCGTACAAACGGAAATTTCTGAACTCGAAAATCTTAAAAACAGATTGGGAGAAGAGTTTGTAAAAGCGGTACAAATGATTCATCAATGTAAAGGGAAACTAATTATTGTGGGTATTGGAAAATCTGCTCATGTAGGAAATAAAATTGTTGCTACGCTGAATTCAACTGGGACTCCTTCACAATTCCTTCATGCTTCGGAGGCCATTCATGGAGATTTGGGAGTTATCCAAAAAACTGATGTCGTGTTGTGTATATCAAATTCAGGCAACTCTCCGGAGATTGTGACCTTAGTTCCGTTTCTAAAGCAATACTCATCCGCCCTAATTGCAATGACCGGGAAAAGATCTTCAAAACTGGGCGAAATAGCTGATATTATCCTAGATACTTCAGTTGAAAAAGAAGCATGTCCGATAAAACTTGCACCCACCAGTTCGACCACCGTTCAGATGGCACTTGGCGACGCTCTTGCCGTTTGTTTAATGGAATTAAGTGGCTTTCGGGAGAATGATTTTGCACGCTTCCATCCCGGTGGAAGTCTCGGAAAAAACTTGACCGCAAAAGTTGAGCAGTTTCTTTCTTCCCAAAAACCTAAAGTGAGTGAGAATGCTGAAATTAGAGAAATTATTATTTCCATCAGTGCTTCAACCCACGGAATTACGGTGGTGACCGATGGACAAAAAATTACGGGTGTTATTACTGATGGGGATCTCCGCAGAATGCTTTTAAGCGAACGCGATCTTAGTAAAATTACCGCTAAAGATATTATGAGCGCCAACCCAAAAACTATTGATAGGGGCGAACTTGCTAAGGAGGCGATGGCCATCTTAAAGGATAAAAATATTGGTCAACTCATTGTGACCGATCAGGGCGAATATCATGGGATTATTGATATCCACCGACTGCTTGACGAAGGCATTAACTAAGGAAAATAAATATCTTAAATTTGCGGACTTAAAAAACCTAAAACCGTTTTTGTGAGTGAAAAAAAAGAAATGTCCTTTTGGGGGCATATTGGGGAATTAAGAGGCCACCTCATCCGATCGCTAATTGCCATTGCAGTGGGCGCTTTGATTGTAGGACTTAATGTGAACTGGATTATGGATCACATTTTCTTTGGCCCGACAAGAAATGATTTTTTCACTTTTAGGGTGGTCAATCACTTTTCGCGCGAACTGATTGGTGAAGACAGCATCATCCTACCCGGAGAATTTGCAGTCCAGCAAAAGAAGCTATTCCAGCAGTTTAATGTGATGATGTCAGTTTCCATTTTCGGAGGGTTGGTGGTCGCATTTCCTTATATCGTTTGGGAATTATGGCGCTTTATCTCTCCCGCACTTCACCCGAATGAAAGAAAGAACTCTGTTTTTCTCATTAATTTCGTTTGGATTTTATTTCTTGCCGGAATCCTTTGCGGATATTTTTTAATCCTGCCTTTTGCGATAAATTTCGGTCTACTTTTTAAAATTTCAGATTCCATCACTCAATTATTTGACTTAACCGATTATACCACATTGTTTTTACAGGTAGTGTTAGGGATGGGCATTGTATTTTTATTTCCAGTGATTGTCTATTTCCTTACGTCAATCGGGATTTTAACACCAAAATTCATGCGTACCTATCGTCGGCACGCGATTGTATTAATTATGGTTGTTGCGGCAATTATTACCCCAGCGGATGTTCTTAGTATGTTGATGGCAGCTTTTCCACTCGTTTTACTGTACGAATTCAGTATTATGATGTGCGCTTATACCTTTAAAAAAGTTGAAAAACGAAATAATCTTCCGGTAAGATCTTAACAGAAAAACACGCCCTTGGGCGTGTTTTTATTTTTCCACATAATCTTTCAAAAGTTGGCTTACGAGTTCTTGCCATCCGGCCTCAAAGCTTTCTCGTCGGAAGTCATTTCCAAGATGCGCCAGGTTTTCAAGTCCTTTGTGGGTTAAACGTACGAGGGTAGAATCTCCTTTATCTTCCAATTCCCATTTTACAATGGTTTTATCTTTAGAAAATTCGGGATAGCTCCAAGTATGTTTAAATTTGGCATTCGGAATAATTTCCAGTATTTCAGCGTGATGATGAAATTTTTTATTATCTCCCGGTTCATAGAAATTGAATTCTTTGTGAAGACCCATTTCAAAATCCGGAATATCAAAATACCATTCTTTCATTTGATGTTTGTCGGTTAACGCTTGCCACACTTTAGCCACCGGTGCGGCGACTTTCTGCTCTACAATGATGTTCTCGTGCATAATCTTGTGTTTTTGAATGTTATCTAAAGTTACGAATTATTTATGATGTTTAAATTTTTTATACCCTGACATTGCTCATTCTATAATTATCTACCTTTGATAATCATTATGAAAACGCTTAAAAGAATGACTTTTGTCCTAATCGCCGGAATTTGTTTAATTATACTTACTGCAGTAATCATCTTAAATCAAAAAAAATTCGGAAGAGCACCTTCCGGTGAAAGGCTTGAAAGAATTAAAAATTCTCCTCATTATATAAACGGAAAATTTGAAAATTTAGAAGAGACACCACAACTTTCTGAAGACACTTCGATGCCGGAAATTATGTTTCGTTTTCTTTTTGGAAAAAAAGAAAATTTGAAACCCTCAAAGAAACTTCTGTTTACCAAGACAGATTTAAAAAAAATACCGCCTGATGAAGACGTGTATATCTGGATGGGACACTCATCTTATTTTATACAGATGGATGGCATTAAAATTTTAGTTGATCCGGGGTTTAGTGGCTATGCCTCCCCGTTTGCCTTTACCACAAGGGCTTTTGAAGGATCAGATCTTTATACCGTTGATGATTTACCCGAAATCGATTTCCTCATTATCACCCACGATCACTGGGATCATTTAGATTACGAAACCATCACTCAAATAAAATCGAAGGTAAAGAAAGTTGTTACCGGATTAGGAACCGGAGAACATCTGGAATATTGGAATTATTCACCAAATAAAATTACAGAACTTGATTGGGGCGAAAAATCGACGTTTGAAAGTGGAGTTAAAATTTATTGCGAAACTGCAAGGCATTTTTCGGGACGTGGGCTAAAGCGCAATCAAGCGATCTGGGCAAGCTTTGTTATAGAAACACCCACTCAGAGAATATATCTTGGCGGAGACAGTGGCTATGGTGAACACTTCAAGAAGATCGGCGAAAAATTCGGAGACTTCGATTTGGTGATTCTAGAAAATGGACAATACAATAAGGATTGGAGAAACATTCACTTCATGCCGGGCGAAAACCTTCAGGCGATGACCGATTTACGAGCAAAAAGAATGATTCCCGTGCATAATTCTAAATTTTCGTTGGCAACCCATTCGTGGGATGAACCTTTGGAAAAAATATTAGAAATGAATAACAACAAACATCGTGTTATCCTCCCTCAAATTGGTGAGAAAATAAACTGGCTGGATGATAGCAAAGTATACGATAAGTGGTGGGACAAGTATACGGATTAGCTTTGGAATGATTTTTACTCACTCATGGATGAAAATTAAAATTCTTTACCATGAATAAAACATTACAAATTGCAAACGGAATTGCCCTTGTATTTACCGTAATATTCAACTACGTCAGCAATACCGGAGTATTTAACGGCAAAACTATCGGAAATGTTTCTGATGAGTACCATACGCTCATTACGCCCGCAGGCTACGCTTTTTCCATTTGGGGGCTCATCTATCTCCTTCTTTTTGCATTTGCGATTTACACCGGAAGGTCATTATTTTCAAAAAACACTCAACAACCTCATTCCGCTGTACATAAAATTGGCTGGTGGTTCGTAATTTCCTGCATCGCCAACTGCGCCTGGATTGTCTCTTGGTTATACGGCCTCACAGGACTCTCAGTAATTATTTTGCTTGTAATGCTAATATCATTACTAACCATATTGCTAAAAACCCTAAACTATCAGAGTGGAATCGAAAAATGGTTAATCAACATTCCATTTCAGATTTATGCCGGGTGGATTACCGTGGCATTTACCGTAGCTACCGCATCATGGCTTGCACAAATCGAAAACTTTGGATTTGGAATATCGGAAGTTACTTGGGCAATGATCATCCTAAGTATTGTAACAGTCATTCATCTTTATATGACTTGGAGAAAAAACACCGCCGTTTTTTCCTTAGTAGCAGTTTGGGCATTTTTTGCGATCGCCAATGAAGATGGACAGCTACATGAAATCAGCACTTTTGCTACCGTTGCAGCCATTATTATCTTGATCAGCAGTTTGGGCAATATGTTAAGAAGAAAATCAATTTAATGATGAAAAATCTCTTTTTCATTTTTCTATTATCTCTTTCAATCGGAGCGTCAGCACAAAAGGATTTAGTTCCTTTGGATGCAGAGCTTTCTACCGTTACCTATCCATTCCCAGTCAAATTTCGAAGTTTCTCTTCACAGAATCAAACGCTTAGGATGGCTTACATGGATATTAAACCTGATAATTATAAGGGTAAAACAATCGTCTTATTACATGGGAAAAATTTTAACGGTTTTTATTTTGAAAACACTGCTAATTCTTTATTAAATGAGGGTTTCCGGGTGGTGATGCCCGATCAAATTGGGTTCGGAAAATCATCAAAACCACAACAATATCAGTTTTCGTTTCAACAATTATCAGATAACACCAAAAATTCTATTAGACGAATTAGGGATTAAAGACTTTTATCTTTTAGGACATTCCATGGGAGGCATGTTGGCTACTAAAATGGCGGTAATGTACCCGGAAGTGGTAAAAAAATTAATTTTGGTGAATCCCATCGGACTTGAAGATTACCGAAAGTTTTCTCCTTATCAGAATATTGATAAGCAATATGCTTCTGAACTGACAAATACTTATCAATCTTACAAAGATTATCAGCTTAAATATTACTACGATGGAAAGTGGAAACCAGAATATGACCAGTGGTTAAATATGCTCGCTGGCTGGACAATTCATCCAGATTTCCCAAAAACAGCATGGAATGCAGCGTTAACCGCAGATATGATTTATACCCGACCTGTTGTGGAAGATTTCAAAAATATTATTGCTCCCACCCTTCTACTCATTGGTACTAGAGATCGAACTGCGATCGGTAAAAACAATGCCCCAAAAGATTTACAACCTCTTATGGGACTTTATCAGAATTTGGGTAAAGAAACACAAGCTAAAATTTCAAACGCCAAGCTGGTGGAACTCGAAAATATCGGTCATTCACCCCACATTGAAGCCTTTGAACGGTTTATTATTTCTGTGCTAGAGTTCGTAAAATAATTTGCTTGAACATCACAGATTAAGTATTTTTTATTTTGCTAAATTTACCCTCGTATAAAGGATTAAATGAAAAATGCATATATCATAGATGGTGTAAGATCTGCCATCGGCAACTTCAAAGGTAGTTTAGCAGCAGTACGACCTGACGACCTTCTAGCTTCTGTCTTAAAAGGTTTAATAGAGCGACATCCCACACTTCCACTTGATGAAATTGACGATGTAATAATCGGTTGTGCCAATCAAGCAGGCGAAGATAACCGCAATGTTGCAAGAATGTCTTCCCTACTTGCGGGATTGCCGGTGAGCGTTCCTGGAGAAACTGTCAATCGACTTTGTGCATCGGGGATGAGTGCGATCGTACAGGCCGCAAGAGCTATTAAGTCGGATGAAGGGCATCTTTTTATTGCAGGTGGTGTTGAGGGAATGACCAGGGCACCCTACGCCTTGGCAAAAGCTGAAAATGGTTTCGCTACCGATCAAAAGATCTACGACACTAGTTTTGGTTGGCGCTTCATAAATCATAAAATGGCGGAGAAATTCGGAATCGAAGCGATGGGTAAAACCGCTGAAAATTTAGCTCAGAAATATGGTATTTCACGGGAAAAACAAGACGAGTTCGCCTTAAATTCTCAGCGGAAAGCAAAGAAAGCACAAGATTCCGGACGACTGGCAGAAGAAATAATTGATATCCAAATTCCACAACGCAAAGGTGAAGATCTCATCTTCAACCAAGACGAATTTATAAAACCACAAACCAGTCTTGATGTTTTAGGAAAGCTTCGCCCTGCATTTGTAAAAGAAAATGGAACGGTGACTGCTGGCAACTCTTCAGGACTCAACGACGGTGCAGCAGCAGTTCTAATTGCCTCTGATGAAGCAGTCGCTCGATATAACTTGAAACCTTTAGCCAGAATTACGACCTCAGCAGTTACCGGTACAGAACCCACCATTATGGGAATTGGACCGGTTGACGCCACAAAATTGGCATTGAAAAGAGCAAATCTAACGTTAGACCAAATTGACGTTATCGAAATAAATGAAGCGTTTGCGGCACAAAGTATCGCCTGTCTTAAAGAGCTAGGTCTTGATAATGATGACCCGAGGGTGAATGTCAACGGTGGGGCTATTGCTTTAGGACATCCTCTTGGAATGAGTGGCGCGAGAATAACTTATTCTGCCGCTTTAGAGCTTAACAAAACCGGAAAACGTTATGCGCTCGCCACTATGTGTGTCGGGGTTGGACAAGGTTATGCGGTGATATTAGAAAACCCAAATATTTAGAACAATAAAAAACTGCTGATATTTTCAGCAGTTTTTTATTAATCGTACTTTCTTTTCGTTGCTTCCAGGGATGCGATAATCATTTCTTCTAAGACATCCAGGTTGAGATCCGAAAGTTTTTTAAAATATATGCAGCCTCCATTTCCCATTTTAATTTTCCCTAACTGGCTAAGCAATGGATCTTCCTCGCTTTCTGAGCAGTCTAAAATATATAGTGAGAATGCAGATTTACGCGGAGAAAAACCAATCCGGCACATGTCTCCCTCTCTCCCACTTGCGTATTTATAGTGGTATTTACCAAAGCCAATGATCGAGGGTCCCCACATGGTTGCTTTTTCGCCGTTGAGCCGTTCCATCATCTTAACCAATTCAAAAGAATCTTGAATCTTCTGAGGATCAGATGAACGAATAAAATCTTCGACCGCCATTTCAGTTGGCAATGTTTTGTTCTGATTTTTCGCCATTATTAAACAAACTACAAGATATTTTAGCCCCGATTGAAGCAATTGTTTGAGCGCATTTTAGCTTTTGCGAAAATTGCGAGTGCGTAAAGCGGGTCAGAAATTTCAATAAGTTATTACCGATGAAGCTTCTTATTAATGTCGGGACTGTGCAGGATCATCGTAATTCACCATCCAATTAATCCCAAATTTGTCGGTCCACATCCCAAAGTATGCTCCCCAAAAAGTATCTGCTAAAGGCATGGTAACCTTTCCGCCTTCTGACAAACCATGGAATATTTTTTCTGTTTCCTCACGTGAATTTGCATTAACCGAAAGGGCAATATTGTTGCCTTCAATAAAACCGTGGGCAAATTGCTTGCTAACATCGGAGCCCAGTAACTCTGCACCTCCAGAAATCGGTAAGCTAACGTGCATAATCTTCTGCTCATCTTCTGCAGTGATTTCCATGCCTTCCTGCGGGGGCATTTCGCCAAAACGATTAAGTTGGGTAAACTCGCCGCCAAAAACAGATTTGTAAAAGTTGAAGGCTTCTTCGCAATTTCCGTTGAAAGAAAGATAGACCTGAATGCTTGCCATAGTATTGTTATTTAAGTTTTTTTCTATAAATATTTCTTGCCATTGTTCTACCAACGAACACTAATCCCCAAAAGGCAATGCCTAATACCCAGAACCAGAACGGTGATGGGATTATAAACATCATATAGATAGTGACTAAGATATAGAGCGCTCCAATTATAAATACCGGAGACCTACTGTTGTCTTTTGCTATGAGCGTTGCGACAAACCCACCGAGGAAAGCCCCAGCAGCATAAGAAAGAAGGACGAAGACCATTGCCATAGGGTTTTCGTCAACATAATTTTTCACGACATCGGGATCATTAGCATCCAGGCCCTGTGGCATTGGTATGGCATAATGTCCCAGCGCTTGCACCAGGCCTACTACAATGCTTACGGTTAAAAGCCCAGCAAGTACAGAAAGTATTTGTCTTAACATAACTCTATTATTTAAACGCCGAATTGATCGAGGTGATGATTAAGATGTTTCGCCAACATGTTATTCCACTCCTGAGCAGTTAATTTTCCGAATGAATGAGATTTTTTACCGTCGAAAGCTTCTCGACCTAACTGCTGGGTTTTTTGTATGAAACCAATTAAACGTTTTTTCTCTTCTTCAAAATCCCTGTTTCCTTTAATAACGAACATGGGTCCGGTGGGAATGCTTTGCTTGTACGGAATATCATTTACAGTTTTAGGTTTCACAAAATTCTTGAGTAGGAAGCCTGCAATGAAGCCAGGTTTAGGATGTTTTTCCGGTTCGTAGATCGTTTCGTAAGCTACATTCAGGTGAGCCAATACTTGGTCAACACTCATTTTGCCCCATTTTCTTTGGGTATCGGGTGTTAATCTGTTGATGCGGTCGATGTAAAGCTGAGCATCCTTCGGATCAAAAATATCTTGCATGTTCATGAAATGATTCTAACAAATGTAATATTAAAAGTTATTCGACGCGTAGTAATTTTAATTATTCTTTCCAGCCCCAAGGTTTTTCTTTGAACTCGACTGGTTTCGTTAAATCAAAGGTGGCTGTAAAAACACGATCGCTACCTACTCTTCGAAGATTATAGGTATAGGTTTTCTCGTCCAAAGTGATCCACCACACGTTGGTAGAAGCATAGGAGATTCGAGAAGCCGTTTCCTGATCTGCAGGGAACATCTGAAGATTTTCGAACCCGTGATTTGGGTTTAAGCCGCCATACTGTGTGACTTTGTCTTCCGTCCCGTCTTGATGGCGATGGTCGTGCTTTAAGCCGATCTTCTGTTCGGTATTCTTGGTTAAAATCCACGTCCGAGATTTGTCGTCTCCTACGTAGAAAGGAATTCTGATTCGGTCCTTTTCACATGACAGCACCTGCATAACCAATCTTTTACCGGTAAATCCGTCCCCTTCTTTCCCTCCGGAGGTCACAGTGCCGTCATAAGATTTACCACAGTGCTTTTTCAGGTTATCCCAAAATTTCTGACTTGGAATTTCATTGGTTTGTGCTTGAATTAATGTACTGACTGAGAATAACAGAAGGGATAATTTTTTCATAAGGGGAAATGCCAATTTTTGGTTTAGATGTATAATAACAAATATAACCATTTTCGGTGCGGAATGCGCGGCTATAGAAAAAAAGCTGCGGTAATCGAAGCTTTCTTATTGTCACAAATTTTAAGGCTCAATTTTTACAGTCGCACCTTTCGTATGGGCATTCATTTGAGGTGCATAATAATTTTGTAAAGTCGTAATTCCGTTGCTGAATGTACCCGATGCATTGCAAACATAATCGTATTCGAACACATATTTCCCTTTCGGCATGTACTGAATGTAGAAATTTGTAGAGGCGTCTTTAGTCGACTGATAATATCCTAAACCGTTTTTCCATTCGTAACCGGAAATTACATTTAGTGGTTCAAATCCTGCGGCTCTCATATCTTTGAGATGAAGAAATTCCATCGCGCGGTCGGTGTTCAGAATCATTCTTACCGTTACTTTATCACCCACTTTCATTGGTGTTTGTGAATTTATTTTCAATAACTCTTCTCCGTTTGCAGTTTTGATTTTTTTATACAATTCTTTGGTCAAAGAAATATAATTTTCTGATGATTTTATTTTGTCGAGATCTTCATAATACTGCCAATATAATCCACCCTGTGCAACTCCGGCTCCGGGTTTTGTAATAGTCACTGTACCTAATTCTTTGTTTACTTCTGAATCCTTTACTGATGATTTAATGTAACCGTTGGCTTTTGTTTCCGGATTTTTCACTTCTGTTCCACCCCACACAACTGTCGCTTGATCACTATCAGTGTTCGTCCAGGATTTTCCAGAGTTTAAAATCGTAAAAATCACTTCCGCTGTGCCACGAGAATTCCCCCATGAATTTACCTCTTTTTGGGAAATTAGCCAGATTTTTAGTTCTTCAATAAATTGAGAATCAGAGGGCGTCAGCTTATTGAATACTTCCAACGCTCCTGCATGATTGACAGTTTTAGAACTGTACCAGCCCCAATCATTCAAATTCTGTTTCCAATAAATCCCCTGCGTTTTGCTTTCAGTAGCAGTTTCTTTAAGGTATGTCAACAACTTTTGTGACACCGCTTTCTGACCATAATTATCAAATAATTTTGCTGCTCGATGTAGGCCAAAGAACGTAAAATCTTTGATATCTGCTTTGGGGGCTTTCTGAATAACCAAAGTCTTCAACTGTGCTCCCTTTCCTTTCATAGGATACTGTTTTTCCCAATATTGTCGGGTATCCAAATAATCCAGCACGTAATTGTTCCACACATTTTGTTTGTCAATTTCCCAATATTTATGGACTTCTGTATCTACATAATTAACGAGTTTTGAAACTAATACTTTTTGTTCAGAAGACTGATAATCATCTACATCACCTTTTAACCACTCGTTGATTCTACCGATATTTTTCAGAATATAAAGCGAGGTATAATATGAACTCGGATAACCCTGATACCACGAGAATCCCCCATCAGGATTTTGAAGCTGCTTGAATTCAGCCCAATCATTATGAATGGAATTGCGCATGGTGTTCGCATCAAATAAACGTGCTAATTTCTGCATTTGTTCGGTCTCATTCCTACTTTCTAAAACCCACGGTGTTTCTTCGAGTAATAATTGCTTCAGTTCCTGGTTTTTCTCCAGATTAGAATTTAAAAGACCTGTGCTTTGATATTCATCAAAAACGCTCTTCAGTTTTGGATTGGCCTTAAAAATCTCGGCTGCCAAAACATCTGCAAACCATTTGTTGAAGATGACATCTGCTGAACCATTGGGATCGTTTTTCAAACTCGGCAAAGCGAACATAATTTCCCAAATCGGGTTGGTCGTCAATTCTAGCGTTGTTGCAACATTAGTAGCGGTTGAAGATTGATTATTCGCTAAATTTTCCAGTTTAAAAGTCTTTGTTTGTCCTTCTTTCACAAAAATCGGAACTGCGTCAGTGACCAACATCCGGTTTGATAGCACGGCGATCGCTTTCTGCTCTCCATCGGAGAAATTTCCTGCTTTTGCAACCACTTTTATAATGATGGAAGAGACATCTTGGGGAACTTTCAGTTTCCAGTTTACAACCGAATTTCCATTTTCAGAAAGGGTAAAATTTCTTTGAGTATCATTCAAATTAAACTGTGCAGTAACATCTTCATTAGTAAAAGCATCCAAAATCTGTAGCTGTGCCGTCCCGTTAAGGGTTTCTTTGACCAAACTAGAGAGTTTGGACTGCAAATTAAGTTCGTCTCCTTCTCTTAAAAAACGTGGATAATTTGGTGTTACGGAAAATTCTTTCTGAGTTACCACTTCTTTTTCCAAGATTGCTGTGCGCGCATCTTTTGTATGAGCCAAGAACATCAGTTTCCATTGTGTTAAAGCTTCGGGAGAGGTAAATTCAAAGGTTATTTTGCCATTTTCGTCCGTCATTAGATTAGGATAGAAAAATGCAGTTTCATTTAAATTTTCGCGGACTGCGACTTTGTCTAAATTTTCCTTCGTCTGTCCGTAGCCTACTACCACAACTTCATTCAATTCAGAAACAGAAGAGGAATCGGCCATTTGTACTCCTGCTACTTGACCTCGAACTACTACGGGGACACTCATAGTGTTTTTCTGCATAGTTTCCGATTCGTAAGCAACCATCATAGATTCTCTCACAATACGACCATAAATACCGCCATCAAACCAGCCAAAATCAGGGAAATTAATTTGTTTTTGCTCGAGATAAGGAACTCTCTTGTTGTACCATTCTTGCTCAAGGCTGTTGTTTACCTGATATGAATTCATGCGGAAATATTGCTGATAAAGCTTTTGCCATGTATACCAGTTCACTGCAAACTGGTCGAGTGACCGATCATACATATTGGCCAGAACTTCTGCATTAACTTCCTCTTTGTCATCTCCCAAAATCTTAATCGTCCATTTTTCCTTGGAATTCGGCTGAAGTTTATCGCGGAAAGTGACTGTTTCGATTCTCAAAGGTTTTTTATCTGAAAGAATCTTTAGATTAACGCTTTCTGTTTGTACATCGTTGAAGGCGACAATTTGGAACTGTACATTCAATTGATCGATGCTTTCGTCCTTTGGCATCGGGATTTGATACTCTAAGACACCATTTTTAAATTTTCTCTGCTCGGTTGTAGTTTCACCTTTTCCATTCTGAACATAAATAGATAAAATGACATCAGGGATGGCGGAATACACATATATTTTTGCCTTTTCAGAACGCTGAATTTCAGTTTTTACAGGGATAACTTTTAAAAATGGTTTTTGGTGATCTACTAGAAATCGTTTATCAAAAACTTCGAACTTCTCTTTGGTACGAATCGTATCTCGACCCTCAATATTGTACAATTCGAGTTCATATTTTCCGGCTGCGAGTTTTCCAAGACTTAATTTTTCGTCATTTTTCTGAATTCCATTGATAATTACCTTTTCAACTTTTGCCTCCTTTTCATGCTCACTAAAATGGTCGTGCGGGAATTTTGAAATAAATTCTTCTCTAGAAAGTGTCGGCAAATTTTGAATTTCTGACTCAAAATTGCTGCGATAAATTCTTTCCTCAGGAATTAATTTAGAAAGTTTTACGAAGTAGCTTTTCTTTAAATCCTGATCGTTGTAATTTTTTGCTTCAACCTTAACAGAGATTTCTTCATCCGTAAAGCGGTCTGTAAGTTCTTCCGTCTTCAAATAATGAGAAACAGAAGCAACTTTTACGTTGGTGTTTTCAGATTGAGTTTCTCCGTTAATATCGGTGACAGAGGCATTGATTTCGTAATTATCGATTTGGATTCCGTCAAGTGTTTCGTCTTTCTTTAAATCTAATTTTATGGTAAACTCACCTTTATCATTGGTTTGTACGCTGCCTAGAATTGAGTTTTCGTTGTCGTTACCTCGCGGGAACCAGCTGAAATACATCCAGCGAATATTCTTCTTTTTAATTTCATAATTTACCGTGGCATTGCTGAGCGGAACGCCGGAAAACATCATGGCTTTACCGGTGATTTCAATCGTTTCTCCGTATTTATACTCATTTTTTACCGGATTAAGAACCACCTCGAACTTCGGACGTTTATATTCCTCAACCTGGAAATATTTTATCCCATCGATGAACAAATCCGAATCGTCATCGTCATTATCAACTTCAATACTAAACTGTCCGTTTAATTTTCCTTTAGGAAGAATAAAACTTCCACTAACCGAACCAAAATCATTGGTCGTTAATTGCTGTATAGAATTTTCGTCACCGTTGGCATCTTTCAGAATAATATTGAGTTTGGTCTTGGCAACAACGCTTTCTTGTTGAGATTCTCCTTGGAAAGAGGTCGCGATTACTTTAAAATAAACGGTTTGTCCGGGACGATAGATTGCTCGGTCCAGAAAAATTTGAGCTTTTTCTCGGTCCTCAGTCGTTTCTGAACGATATACGTTTCCGTAGGTCTGAACTAAATTAAAATTATTGGTTTTTGGCTGATGAATGAGATAATAGCGATAGTAATCTTTTTGGGCAGGAAAAGTAAAGTTCGCCGACTGGTCTGTCTGTCCAGCGAAAGGTGTGGCTGTCTGACCATTGACAAATTCATAAATTTTTAGGGATTCCGCTGGAATTGCTTTTCCGTTTTCGCGGTTGACTAACTTCAGGATGTCATTTTTTGTGTTATTGTCTTTTTTCCTGTGGTAAATTACTTTTGAATCAGTAGCGATAAAATAAAAATGTTGCTGAATGCTCCCTTCTACCACATAATCGACCAAATATATCCCGGTCGGAAGCGGTTTGATCTCCAATGTGGTTTTATGGCTTTTATAATCCGTGCGATTGGGAAGATCGAAAGACTCTTTGCGCACCAATGTTTTCTTTACCGTTGCAAAAGCTGCTTTATCATAGGAATTACGGACATATTTCAAGAAGTTTTGGTAATCTTCTCTGACTTCATAAATATTGAGCGAAAAACGTTCTGTATTTTTATAGTCAGCAACCAGATGAATTGGCAAATTTGCTTGCGTATGATTTTCGAATTTGATGCTTAAAACCGGATTTAAAATTTGATTTTCTCGATTTTTGATGTTGTTGAGGAAACCAGATTTTGGGTACGTTTTTTTAGCATCAGCCGCAACTTGCAAAGCTTCAATAAATTTTTCATCAGCAATCAGTAAATCCATGATCTCCGCCAGGATGAGTACTTTGTAATCTCCTCCAGTGGACGAATTTGATAAATCCTGAAGTTGATCTAGACGGTCTTTACAATTGTTGAAGCCACAGTTATAATTACTTTTCTCATGTTGAAAATATAATTTTGAATTCCCTTGGTTCTCTGCAATTACTTCATCATATAACGCGATAATTCTGGCATGATTATCTTTTAATTCGTTCGGGGTAAACAAATCATTATTTCGGAGAAAATTGATTTCATTAGCTGCATTCCAGTCGAAAAGCGTTGGAAAATACTCCATATCAGAATTTTCTTCGAAAATGTCTTTGTATTTGGACATCTCCACTTTCTTTAAAGCTGCTTTTTGACTTTGAAGATTTAGAAAATGTTTCGTGAGATAATTCTTAAAATCAAGTTTACTCCAGGTTTCAATTTGTGAAAAATCCTGATTGTTAAGGTTCGTTCGTTGATTAATCTCCCACGATTCATTGTTATAATAATCATTAAAAAATTCACCCAGTAAAACTTGAAAGAGCAATTTTTGATCGCCTTTTAAATCATTTTCAAACGTGGATAGTTTTGCGAAAAACTGACTTACTGAGTCGTTATTTTCGTCATCCTGAGTTTGGTTCGCGATACTAAATTCTGCCTTTAGTGCACGAATAAGCTGTATAGAGTTATGGTCTTTCATGGCTTGTTTCTGAATTTCTAAAATGATAGGAAGATTAGATTTGTATTTACCTGTTTTGTAATTTTCAGAAACTTTCTTCCATTGGATATCGTAGTAACTCTGTGCGAAAATTAAAGAATTACAAAAGAAACATAGCAAGACAAATACCCGGGTAATATTTTTCATAGGAGCAGTAATTATAGGTAGGATGCCGGAATAAATTAATGGTTAAATTTGTGCGGATGCAGCTATTAAATGTAATAAAAAAATATGTGATTGACAGCCAGATTTTTGTCTCACTCATGGGTACACTACTGACTGTATTTTTCATGCTGGAGCAAAACATATTCCGATGGCCTACTGTACTCTTGGTTTTCATTACATTTTTTAGCGGCTATACGTACACGAAATACCAAAATCACCACAATTTCAAGAAGATTTTGGTTCTGAATGTCTTTGGCGGTCTGCTTTCAATGGTACTGATTATTTTAAATCATAACGAAATTCGACTGCTTAAGTGGTTGATTATTGTATTGCTGGGATTACTTTATAACTCAAAATTTCTTGAAAATTCTATCCGAAAACTCCCCCTTCTGAAGATTTTCTATGTAGGATTAACCTGGGCACTTATTAATGCCTGGCTTATATTGCCCGTATTTAATATCTGGATTTTCGTGATTAATCTATTGTTTATCAGTGCTTTGGTGCTACCTTTTGATATTCGGGATATGAAAGTTGATGATATCATTACATTCCCAAAAATTATTGGCGTTGCAAAAACGAAGAGTTTTGGGAGCCTATTATTCTTCGTAAGTGCTGTTTTAGGATATTACTTTCTTAATAATCCATTTTCCTATTCATTTATAATTGCTTGTATAGCATCCCTTATTCTGACAATTTTTTCAAGAGCAGATTATCATGACAGTTATTTCTCGTTTTGGGTGGAAAGCTGTTCGGGTCTTCCGCTTTTATTTCTCCTTTTATTAAAGTATTTTTGACAAATGGTTATCCGAAAACTTAAACTGCTCAATTTCAAAAATCATCAGGAGAAAAATTTTGATTTTTCTACTCAAATTAATTGTTTGGTGGGCAATAACGGGGTCGGAAAAACCAATGTTTTAGACGCACTTCATTATCTTTCCGTAGGTAAAAGTTTTTTAGGCAATACCGACTTCAACAACATTAAAGGTGAAGAAGCTTTTTTCTCTCTCGAAGCACTCGTTGAAAGTGAAGACAAAGAGGCTGTCATAAAGGTCCAGATGCCACGCGAAGCCAAAAAAATCATTAAGAAAAATGATAAAACGTACGAACGGTTGGCGGATCATATTGGTTTTTTACCAAGCGTTATCATTTCTCCTTATGACGCCAATCTTATTTCGGATTCGGGGGAAAGTCGTAGAAGGTTTCTGGATGCGATGATTTCCCAAACCGACGCCGACTATCTTCACAATCTTATTCAATATCAAAAAACGCTTCAGCAACGTAATGCTTTATTAAAAAGTTTTGCCAAAAACCGGTATTTCGATGCGGAAAGCTTAGAGATCTATAATGAACCCCTTACGAAGTTTGGAACCGCAATATTCAAGAAAAGAAAAGAATTTACGGATTCTATTTTACCTCTTATTCAGAATTACTATGAGATCCTCTCGAAAGGAAATGAAAAAGTAACCCTAAATTACCAAAGCGACCTCAACGATCAGCCATTTGAAGAGTTGCTTGAGAAAAATCTTGAGAAAGACCGGATTGTAACGTACACTTCGCGGGGAATTCACAAAGATGATTTGTTGTTTGAGATGAACGGCAAGTTGTTGAAGAAAATTGGAAGCCAAGGACAGCAGAAGTCATTTCTTATTGCTTTGAAGCTTTCTCAAATGAGCCGAATTAAAGAACTTACAGGCAAAACACCCATCCTTTTATTGGATGACATCTTTGATAAACTGGATGACACCCGTGTTTCTCAACTCATCGAATTGGTGAACCGTGAACATTTCGGACAGATCTTCATTACCGATACCAGTCGTGAAAGAACAGAAGCGGTGGTAAAAAAAATCAATGAAGAATCTAAAATTTTCGAACTGAGTTATGAGTAAGAAAAGAAGAGAATTTCAAGCATCAGACCTTGTAAAATCATTTGCGAGAATACATGGGTTTGAAGAAAAACTTCTGGCTTTCGAGGTGAAAGATTTTCTCCATGAATACTTGAATGACGCTTTATTTAATGAAATAGAATCAGTAAATCTCAACAAAAAAATTCTTGAAATTAAGATAAAGTCTCCTCTATTAAAAAACGATTTCCGGATGCGAAAAACATTCTTTCTGGAAAAATTTAAAGACCGTTTTGGTGCGGAAAATTTTATCGACCTTCAGATTTTTTAAGTCTTTTGCTGTGAAGAAGGTTCTGTGCATTTTCATCTAGATGCGAACGAATCGGCAAGAAAAAACGAAACGGATTCTTCATAAAATACCTAAAAATCTCTCTGAAAATTAACCGTATTTCTTCAATACTAACCTTTCGGGACCGGAATGCTAACAGAATTGACAGTCCAAAACTTACAGCGAAATTGAAAAACCCTATCACGAAAACAGTAATGATAGAAATCCAAACCGTGTAAGTGTCTACGACAAAGCCTTTTCCATAAAAGCCCAGCGCAATGTTTCCGGCCGCAAAAGTAATGTGACGAATATCCAGATCAAGTCCAAGGAAGATCCCAATAGGACCAGTAATACCGAGGAAAATCCCAAACCAAAAATTAGAAGCAATTCCCGCCCAGTTTCGAGCATAATAATCGGACATACTTTGTGCAGCTGCAGGACCAAAGAAATAATTCAGCAAAGGGTTTTTAGCAATTCTTTTTGGAATATTATAATACACCGAGCTATTCCCCACGTTTCCGGAAATAATCCCTGAAATAAACAAAAAGAATCCGGCAATACAGGCATGAAAAATTGCCTTTGACTTGAACATATTAGCATCAGTCAACAAACGATCCGCTTTCTCACTCGCGAAGTTTTGCTGAAAAAGCACCTCAAGCCCATAAATGATAGCCAGCGCTATAGGAAACGAAAGCAAAACATTTCCCATAAAGGCAATAAACTGGCTCCTAAAAACTTTAGACACCAAATGTGCAAAGTTCCTATAGTTTTTTCGGGTATTCCGTTCCTCCGACAGAACTTTTGCCATAGTAGCTGCGGTCATCGCCGGTTGCTTGGTTGCCAAACTAAAATTCATCAAATATATCATCACAAAACCCATTGCATAATTAAATGCAAAAAGTACAGCATGAGAAAAATCGCTGCCCGGCAAAGAACCGTAAAACAACTTCAACACCACCAGGCAAGCCACAATAATACCACCCCCGGCAGCCTTTTTAAACATTGTGAAATAATCGGCACGTGACGAGGTAATATAATGTGCACCAGTCTCTGCGGTATGATTGGTAATTAAATGCGAGCGTAATGTGGTACTGTCTGAAAGCAAATCCCGCAAACTGTTTTTATGCGTTTTGTAGGTGAGAATATTAAAAAAGAGTTGCTTTGATTTTTTTAAAACATCATCCTCACTGTCAATAACCATGACATCGAGAATATCAGCCATCCTATTCAACTGCTGACGAATTTTCAAAAGCGATTGGTTAATTTTGCTCGAAATTCCGTATTTCTCCGAATTTTTAAAAGCCAGCGTCACAAAATCCAAACACTGCTGTAAATAAACCTTGATTTGTTTATAGAGCGCATCCTTTGAGTGAAGAAAATAGGCTGAATCGGCAGTCAAATTTTCATTCAACACATCAAGCTCATTCTGCAGTGCTAAAAATGGGTTATCGAAATTACGGTAACTCGGCACCATGTTTACGACCTCAGCATCCATCGCATTCCCGATCACCCGCCATGCTAAAATATTTAAAGAAAAAAGCAACTCTTTCTTAGCTTTTGGACGAGCTACAATATCTGAAATCCCCAGCAACTTGAAAAGTTCATCCAATTGCTCATCAGGTATATTACGGAAATAATTTAGGTCACGGATCGGCCTTACTGACGCTGTATCTACTAAAACCCAAACTGAATTTTCATTTTCTACCGCAGGCAATATTTTATTTAGAAGTCTTTTCTTGAATTCCGGAAAGAATGCATTTTCCGAAATAATATTGGCTTCGGTTAGTGACAGGTTGAAAGGTTTGCCGTCGAAAAGATGATTGAGGTAGAAGCCAAAATTCTCGGCAACTTCTGGATTCGATTGTAAAAATTCCAGAATTTCCTCGAAAGGAGTCTCACGAAGATTTCGCATGAGTTCGGTAAGCGGCTCCAAAGATTTCGTTTCGTTTTTAAAACTGAAATACTTCGCGAGTAACGCATTGAAATTTGCTTTATTCCGTGAGTTGAAAGGCATCATCCCTGCAAATATACTTTATTTGAGACTTACGTGATTCATCTGCCTCATAATCCAACGGTGTTTGCGACTAAGATAGGCTGAAGGATTATGCGGATCGTATTTTTTAGGATTTGGAAGAATGGCAGCTATCCACGCCGCTTCACTCTTGGTTAAGTTTTTTGCTGATTTTTTAAAATAGTAATGTGACGCCGCTTCCACTCCGAAAACGCCTTGTCCCATCTCAATCGAGTTAAGATATCTTTCTAAGATAACATCCTTACCCCAAATGAGTTCTATAATTAAGGTATAAATGGTTTCCAGACCCTTTCTAAGCCAGCTTCTGCCCTGCCAAAGAAATACGTTCTTAGCAGTTTGTTGAGAAATGGTACTTCCACCACGTAGCTTTTTGCCTTTTTCATTAGACTTCATCGCTTTCTCGATCGCTTTATAATCAAAACCATTGTGGATGAAAAACGCCTGATCTTCGGAAGCTATAACCGCTTTTTTTACCTGCGATCCCATTTCATCATAGGGGATGTAATCTCGATCGAGTTTGCCGTAGTCTAAAATCCCACCAATTTGTGTAATGGTAATAGGTGGATTAAAAAATTTACCCCAGACAATAAAGAGGATGTTTGCGAGGATAATAAGGTAGATTAGTTTTTTGAATTTTTTCCACATAAAGGCGGGCTGATTTTAAGGTGCAAAAATAGAAATAAATCAGTTCAGGGGCTTCAGATATGTTAATTTATAATCTGGCAGAAGGTTAGGGTGGAAAATTTTAATGTAATCCTTCAAAACCAGATCAGCACGTACTACACCACTTTCAAAAAAATCATTTGACTTTTCTTTTTCTCGTCCACTCACTGTAAAAAGTTGTCCATTTTGATACACGTTCATCTTAGAATAATTGGGATTGATTTGGAGTAGCTCTTTCTTTTGTTTATGATTCCCAACATTTACCCAAAACTGAGCATTTACAGATCTGGTAAAAACTTCCTCAAAACTCATTGGAACCGCTTTGCTATCCAAATTATCTGCATTAACATACATCGCATTAGCATCTTTTATAAACCGAGCAAATGCAGTCTTTCCGCCGGGCAAAAACCATTGATTGCCGTACATTTCGTTGGCGAGAACAACTGGTCTATTTTCCGAGGTCTGAGCCAGTTTTTTTAGTTGGTTGTAATGATTTACAATGGTATTATATCGGTTCACCGCTTGTTTTTCCACATCGAATAATTTCCCGAAAAGCAATAAATACGACGATTTCTCAAGTGGATTTTGCTCTAAATACTCATCCAAAAAAACAATTTGTATCCCACTTTTTTCGATCATCGAATACATATTTCCGAAGCTGGCGATGTGGTTGGTAAAGATTACATCAGGACTTAAAGCGATAATTTTTTCCACATCATACTTTTGCTCCTTGCCCACATTCTGAATTTTTCCTGCAGCGACTGCCCGTCGAATTTTTGCGGAATAAACATATTCAGGACTCGAAATACCGATGATTTTGTCTTCCAAATTAAGTTCAGCAAAGTATCCCACTAAACTGGCGTTAAGTAAAATCGCTTTTTCAAAAGGCAAATCTTTCTTAGGGAAATCATAATTAAAACTTCCTGACTTGATAGAATATGCCTTCTCAGATTCCTGATACTTAACGTTTTGAGAGATACTTTCCCAGTTTTGCGAAGATTCTGTTTGCTTTTCTTTACAACCTGCAAATAAAAAGATTGAAAAAATAAGTAAAAAAATGCCTTTCATATTTCAAAGGAAACAAATAATTACTATATTTGCAAACCTAAAAACGGCCTCGTGGCGCAACTGAATAGCGCATCTGATTACGGCTCAGAAGGTTACAGGTTTGAATCCTGTCGAGGTCACAAAACCGACATTTAGAATTTAATTCTATTGTCGGTTTTTTTGTTTTAATGGAGAAATTTCCTTCCGCTACCTAATAACTGCTAAGGTTCAGGATTTAAACTTTTATATAGATTATAAAAATAAAACCACCTACAATCCGTAAGTGGTTTTTAGTTTTTATAAATTAATTTAAGTTTTATTTCTGAAGCTTGTGTAGAAGTATTTCTGCAACTTTTTCAGAGGAGGCAGGGTTTTGGCCGGTAATCAATAAGCCGTCCTCTAAAACATAAGGTTCAAAATCTCCTGCTTTGCTGTAATTTCCGCCTTTTTCTTTCAACATGTCTTCCACTAAGAAAGGAACTACCTCGGTAAGCTGTACCAGATCTTCTTCGGTATTGGAAAAGCCGGTAACAGATTTACCTTTAACCAATGGCTCTCCCGAAGTATCTTTTACATTTTTAAGTGCTGCAGGTGCATGACAGACAAATGAAACTGGTTTTTTATAGTTATAAAAATTTTCAATCAGTTGCACGGACTCGTTGCTTTCAGCTAAATCCCATAAAGGACCATGTCCGCCCGGGTAAAATACAGCATCATAGTCCTTGGCAGAAACTTCAGACAATTTATAAGTCTTACTGAGTTTTTCCTGAAGTTCAGTATCAGATTTAAAACGCAGGGTGGCCGGAGTTTGGTTTTCGGGTTCATCACTTTTGGGATCAATCGGTGGTTGGCCACCTAGAGGCGAAGCTAAGGTGACATTAACACCTTTATCCGTCAAATAATAATATGGACTTGCAAATTCTTCGATCCAAAATCCGGTTTTGTTTCCTGTATTTCCTAACTCTGAGTGAGAAGTGAGTACAAATAATATATTCATAAAATTGATTTTAATTTGCCTCTCAAACTTCGAAAATTATACCATTTAGAGCCGATTTTGAATAATTCTAATAGCTATTAATAATGATGGATATTGAAAAATTCAGTCTGATAAAAAGAAAAACCACCTACATTTCGTAAGTGGTTGATTTTGAAAGTGGCCCAGCTTGGGCTCGAACCAAGGACTTGCTGATTATGAGTCAGCTACTCTAACCAACTGAGTTACAAGGCCAGAAAACATTGGGTAGTCACCCTTTGTTTTGCGAGTGTGCAAATGTAAATATTTTTTCGAACTTCTAAAAATTTTAAACTCTAATTTCAGTATTAAATCACATTTCAAATGATTATTTTTGCGTTATGATAAACAGTGATCAAATCAAAGAAACCCAATCCCGTATTGAGGACCTCTATAAATACCTTCAAATCGACCGTAAGAAAATAGAAATTGCCAACGATGAGGAGAAAACCGTTTCTCCTGAGTTTTGGGACCACCCTAAAGAAGCTGAAGCTTTTATGAAGCAACTCCGTTCTAAAAAGAAATGGGTGAACGACTACGAAGAAATTTTTACTCGTTTTGAAGATATCCAAGTTTTGATGGAGTTTGCGAAAGAGGATCCTGACTCTGAAAAAGAATTGGATGAAGCATTTCCTTTGCTTCAGGAGAAAATTGAAGATTTGGAATTCCGAAACATGCTTTCCAATGAAGGAGACGATTTGTCCGCTGTTCTTCAAATTACGGCCGGCGCTGGTGGAACTGAGAGTTGTGACTGGGCGTCGATGCTGATGCGAATGTACACAATGTGGGCAGAAAAGCAAGGATACAAATTACGAGAACTCAATTATCAAGAAGGCGATGTAGCCGGTGTAAAAACCGTTACTTTAGAAATCGACGGTGAGTTTGCTTTTGGTTATTTAAGAGGCGAAAATGGGGTGCACCGATTGGTGAGAATCAGCCCGTTCGATTCTAATGCTAAAAGGCATACCAGTTTCGTGTCCGTTTATGTTTATCCTTTAGTTGATGATACTATCGAAATCAATATTAATCCTGCCGATATTTCATTTGAGACGATGCGCTCCAGTGGTGCAGGTGGGCAGAATGTAAATAAGGTAGAAACCGCAGTACGTTTGCGCCACGCCCCCACCGGAATTATCATTGAAAACTCGGAAAGCCGTTCGCAGCTACAAAATAAAGAAAAAGCAATGCAACTTCTTCGTTCCCGACTTTATGAAATTGAGCTCGAAGAACGCATGAAGGCACGAAATGAAATTGAAGCCAATAAAATGAAAATTGAGTGGGGAAGCCAAATCCGAAATTACGTAATGCATCCTTATAAACTTGTAAAAGACGTGCGATCTGGTTACGAAACTTCTGATGTTGAAGGAGTGATGAACGGAAACCTGACCCCTTTTCTTAAAGCCTTTCTTATGGCCGATGGACAGGCAGCTGAGCCGGATGATTTACAACTCTAATTTTAGCATATTTTAACAACTATGTAATCCCTCATAACGCCTTCCTTTTTAGTATCTTTGCCAATATGGGAAATTTTGAAAGTTGGAAGGATTTGTTGAATCCCGAATTCTACATACAAATGGGCGGTTTCTGGCTCGTTTTGTTTATTGTATTTGCTGAAACTGGTTTATTCATCGGTTTTTTTCTGCCAGGAGACAGTTTACTTTTTGTTTCGGGAATTTATGCAGTAGAAATTATTGAAGAAGCCATTGGTTCCACTGGGAATGATTTCTGGGATACGACCATTTTGGCTACCGCGGTTGCAATTGCCGGAGTTATAGGAAATGAAGTCGGTTATTGGTTTGGTTTAAAAACCGGTCCGGCACTTTATAAGAAAGAAGACACCTTTTTATTCAAGAAAAAGTATCTATTTCAAGCGCACGATTTCTTCGAGCAACACGGCGCGTTGGCCGTAATTATGGCGCGTTTCCTTCCGATAGTCCGCACATTTACACCCATAGTAGCGGGAATTGTAAAGATGGATAAAGGCCGCTTCTTAATCGATAATATTATTGGGGCTTTCTTGTGGTCGTTCTCCCTAATTTTTGCCGGACATTACTTGGATAAAGTTTTTATCGATCAGTTCGGTATTGATCTGAAAGCTCACTTAGAAATAATTATTCTTATTATAGTAATTATTACCACAGTACCTTTAGTATCTAAATTTATCTTCCGTAAAAAAGAGGATGAACCTAAAATTGAAGACTAAAAGTTTAAAAGATTCTATAATAAAAAAGAGATTTCAACATTGAAATCTCTTTTTTTAGTTTATTATTTGAATGATTAATTGAACAAGTCTCGAACCTTGTCAAAAAATGTTTTCTCCTTTCCTGATGGCTCAGCAACCATTTCACCACTCTTCATCTGAGCCTCAAAAAATGCTCTCTGCTCATTCGATAAATGTTGAGGAGTCCAAACATTTACGTGAACAAACATATCGCCTTTTCCGTAGCTGTCAATACTTGGCAAGCCTTTGCCTGACAAACGTAGGATTTTACCAGATTGTGTACCCGGATCAATTTTAATTTTAACCTTTCCGCCAACTGTCGGAATTTCCTTCTGAGTTCCTAATGCTGCTTCAGCAAATGAAATGTACAATTCTTGATGAAGGTTATCTCCTTCACGTTTAATTTTACCATCTGTTTCTTCCTCAACTACGACAAGTAAATCTCCAGGATTTCCTCCAAATGGTGCATCGTTTCCTTTTCCTCGAACATTAAGCTGTATGCCTTCTCTCGCTCCTGCAGGAATATTGATGGTTACCTCTTCATCTTCTTTAATTAAGCCTTGCGCATTGGCACCTGCCGGAATTTTATCTGCAATCTTACCAAGACCTTGACAAGTTCCACAAGTAGTTTGGGTCTGCATTTGGCCAAACATGGTATTCATCACCTTCATCTGAACACCCGAACCGTTACAAGTAGAACATGTTTTTGAAGTTGCTCCCGGTGCCATCTTCATCTTCTTAACTTTGATGGTTTTCTGGGTACCGTTCACCATCTCTTCGAGGTTAAGCTTAATCCTTACACGTAGATTACTTCCGCGAACTTGCTGACGTTGAGAGCCTCCGAAGCCGCCACCGCCGCCAAATTGACCACCGAAAATGTCTCCAAACTGAGAGAAAATATCCTCCATGTTCATTCCGCCACCGCCGAAGCCACCAAAACCACCACCGCCACCATTCATGCCGGCATGACCAAACTGGTCATAGCGTGCTTTTTTATTTTCGTCGCTTAGGACTTCGTAAGCTTCTGCTGCTTCTTTAAATTTTTCTTCCGCAGTCTTATCGCCCGGGTTTTTGTCCGGGTGATATTTTAAAGCCATTTTACGGTATGCTTTTTTTATTTCGTCTGCCGAAGCGCTTTTAGAAACCTCTAGTACTTCGTAATAATCTCTCTTTGCCATGTTCTTTGTTTAGTTTAAATTAAAAAATCTGTTTAGGATTTTAAAATTTAGTTCCCGGTCACTACTTTGCTGAATCGGATTACTTTATCATTGAGTTGATATCCTGTTTCCACAACATCAACAATTTTTCCTTTTAGATCTTCTGAAGGAGCCGGAATTTGGGTAATAGCTTCATGGAAATCTACATTAAAATCGTCCCCAGCTTTTACTTCAATTGGCTTCAGACCTTTTTCCGTCAATTTTCCTTTAAGTTTTTGGTAGATTAACTCAACCCCTTGTAGGTCGGTTTCACTTCCATTCTTAGCAATTTCTTTCAATGCGCGCTCGAAATCATCTAAAACGGCCAACATTGAAGTCATCATATCCTGATTAGCGTACTGGAAAAACTCCATCTTTTCCTTCGCAGTACGTCTTTTATAATTCTCAAATTCTGCAAAAAGACGAATATAACGATCCTTTTCCTCTGCCAAAAGTTCTTTATAATTAGGCTCTTCTGTCACATTTTCGGTGTTTTCCTTTTTGTTTTCCTGAATTGTTTCTTCTTGAGGGCCTAGGTTTTCTTCGTTTAGCTCTTTATTTTCAGACATAATATTACATTTTGTTTAGGAATTTTTTCAAAACTTCTGCCAAATTAAAATTTAGGACATTTCGGCAGACAAGGTGAATAGAGGAAATTTAAGCTCTTATTAATTTATTAGATTAGTCTAACTTTTATATTTTTGCTCTATAATTTTATAGTTGCATGAGAAGATTTATATTACCTGTCTTATTATTATCGGTGCTGCATTTAAACGGACAGTATGTTATACCGGTTGAAAATGAATCTATTGAAAAAAACAAAAGTTCTAACATTGATGAGGTGGTGATTTCTGGTACTATGAAGCCCGTAAGTCGGCTCGAAAGTCCGGTGCCTGTAGAAGTTTATACGCCTGCTTTTTTAAAGAAAAACCCGACTCCAAATATCTTTGATGCTTTGCAGACTATTAATGGTGTTCGTCCACAATTAAATTGTAACATCTGTAATACTGGAGATATCCACATCAACGGATTAGAAGGCCCGTACACCATGGTATTAATTGACGGAATGCCAATTGTAAGTTCGTTGGGTACAGTTTATGGACTGTCGGGAATTCCTAATTCGCTTGTAGAACGAATTGAGATTGTGAAAGGTCCTGCCAGTTCACTTTATGGAAGTGAAGCGGTAGCCGGCCTTATCAACATTATCACAAAAAAAACCGAGCAGGCATCCAAAGCATCTGCAGATCTTTTGTCGACGACTTGGGGCGAGTATAATGCTGACTTAGGTTTTAAGTTTAACATTAACGAGAAGGTTGATGTGTTATCGGGCGTTAATTTATTTACTTTTCAGGAGAGGATTGATAATAATAATGATCAGTTTACAGATGTTGCCTTACAGAATAGGGTTTCTGTTTTCCAAAAATGGAATGTCAAGAGACCTGAGAACCGAGTATTCAGCTTCGCAGCACGATATTTATACGAAGACCGTTGGGGCGGGGATTTACGTTGGAATAAATCGTACCGTGGAGGTGACGAAATCTATGGAGAGAGTATTTATACCAATCGTGCAGAGTTGTTTGGGACCTACCAAATTCCGAGTAAGGAAAATTTATTCTTAGGTTTTTCCTTCATCAATCACGATCAAGACAGTAGATATGGAAATACTTCATACATAGCCAATCAAAAAATCGGATTTGGACAGTTAACTTGGGATAAAAAGGGAGGTAAACATGACCTTTTGGCGGGCACCGCTTTGCGTTACACCTATTATGATGACAATACCGTGGCAACTGGAAACGGAGTAAGTAATGAAGCCGAGAAAACCTGGCTGCCTGGCATCTTTTTGCAAGATGAAATTTCACTCGCTGAAAAGCATAAACTTCTTTTGGGCTTACGTTACGATTACAACAAAAATCATGGTAATATATTAACACCGCGTGTTGCTTATAAATGGGCTCTAAACGACAATAATATCTTCCGTGTTAATGCTGGAACCGGTTTTCGAGTGGTAAATTTATTTACAGAAGATCACGCGGCTTTAACAGGAGCAAGAGATATCCTGATTCTGTCTGACTTGAAACCCGAGAAATCTTACAATGTCAACCTTAACTTTGCTAAAAAAATATACAGTGACTCCGGAATGTTTTGGGGTATTGATGCCACCGCTTTCTATACTTACTTTACCAACCGAATTGTACCGGACTACGAGACAAACTCCACCCAAATTATTTATGACAATCTCGAAGGTCATGCCGTAAGTAAAGGTATTAGTCTTAATACTAATCTTACATTTACCAACGGTCTTAAATTTATATTGGGAGGAACCCTCATGGAGAATGAAATCACCGAAAATGGTGTGACAGAGCAACAGATGCTTACCGAAAAATTTACTGCAACATGGGCGGTTTCTTACAAAATTAAACCTTGGAATTTATCACTTGATTATACCGGAAATTTGTACAGTCCGATGAGACTGCCGTTGCTCAGCGAGTTAGATCCACGTAAACCAATGTCTCCTTGGTGGAGCATCCAAAACATCCAACTAACCTATGATGGATTTAAGAATTTTGAGATTTATGGAGGAGTGAAAAACCTTTTAAACTGGACTCCCAACAGAGGAAATCCATTTCTTATCGCCCGAACTTTCGATCCTTTCGATCAAGAAGTTGTTTTTGATGATAATGGCATGGCAGTGCCAACACCTAACAACCCATATGGATTAACATTTGATCCTGCATATATGTATGCTCCAAACCAGGGGATTCGTGGATTCTTAGGAGTACGATATAATATAAAATAATGATTATGTTAAGACTGCTGACAATATTGCTCTTACTACCGGTATTTGGCATTGCTCAACTACGAAGCTATCCTATGGAGTCTCTCGAAGTTCTTCAGAAAGAAAAACCAAAACCGGTTTTAATGATGGTCATGACTAAGTGGTGTACTTTCTGCAAAGCGATGGAAAATACTACTTTTCGTGATGAGGATATTGTCAGCATCTTAAATCAGTCTTACTACTTTGTAAGATTTGATGCTGAACACCGAGGTGATTTAACCATTAAAGAGAAGACTTTTCGATATATTCCAGCAGGAAATGATACCGGCAGCCATCAGCTGGCAGATTTCCTCTCAAACAAGAAAAATCGAGGAACTTACCCAAAACTTATTTTTCTGGATTTAAATCTGGAGAAAACTTACGAAATTAATGGATTTATAAGCGCTCACGATTTAAAGCAGATCTTATGATATCACCTATTATGTCCACGATTTAATCTAGATGTATTTTGAAGTATTATTGAAAAAAAAACTCCCATACAGGAGTTTTTGTGTGTCATTATAAATTGTCACGGTGTGCGACAGTCCTGCTATCACTATTCTCCAAAGAAAGTTTGTAGAAGTAAATACAAATTTAATACGATAATAATTGCCGCAATAATCCAAACGATAACTTGAAGCCAAGGTTTATTAACAAATGTTCCCATTTTTAGTTTAGATCCTGTAAACATCACCAACGGCACCACCGCAAAACTTAGTTGCATAGATAAAATTACTTGACTTAAAACCAATAAGTCCGTAGTTCCTTTCTCTCCATAAATAATGGTAACAATAAACGCGGGGATTACAGCGATTAGTCGGGTAATCAACCGTCGTAGCCACGGTTTCAAACGGATATTAAGGAATCCTTCCATCACGATTTGGCCGGCAAGAGTACCAGTTAACGTCGAGTTCTGGCCTGAAGCTAATAATGCCACAGCAAACACAATACTAGCCAAAGTAGTTCCCAATAATGGCGCTAACATTTCGTGTGCATCGTGAATATCTGCAACATCTTGGTTGCCCGAGGTATGGAAGGTGGCACCAGCCACAATCAAAATAGCAGCATTGATAAAAAATGCCAAGAAAAGAGAAACCGTGCTGTCAATGGTAGCAAATTTAATTGCTTCTTTTTTCCCCTCAACTGTTCTATCATAATTACGGGTCTGTATAATACTACTGTGCAAATAGAGGTTATGCGGCATTACCGTTGCACCCAAAATACCAATTGCAATATACAGCATGGTAGGGTTGGTAACGACTTCTTTTTGAGGAACCAATCCGCTTAGGATAGGGAATACATCAGGTTTACTTAAAATAATTTCATAAATGAAGCATCCCAATATCACAAAAATTAACCCAGCGACGATACTTTCAATATACCGAAAACCTCTCGCCTGTAAAAATAAAATGATAAATACATCGACGACAGTTATTACAACACCCCAAGTCAGCGGAATGCCAAACAAAAGATTTAAGGCAATAGCAGCACCAATAACTTCTGCCAAATCGCAGGCAGCAATGGCAATTTCACAGAATATCCATAGGATAAAATTAGTGACTGGATCAAAATGATCACGACAGGCTTGCGCCAAATCTCGTTCTGCAACAATTCCCAATTTTAAAGAAAGATGCTGCAAAATCATCGCAAATAAGTTCGAAATTAATATCACCGAAAGTAAGGTGTAACCGAATTGTGCACCTCCTGCGATATCCGTTGCCCAATTACCCGGATCCATATAGCCGACAGCGACCATTAATCCTGGCCCGGCAAAAGCAAAAAGTTTCCGCCAAAAACCTGCATTTTTAGGGATATTAATACTTGAAAATACTTCTGGTAACGAATCTGCGCGGCGATTATAACGCCAACCTTTATTTATATCACTCAAAATGTTAGATTAGACTAACAAAATTATAAAAATTATTGAATCATCAAAATGCAAGGACAAAAAAAATCCCAACAAAATGTTGGGATCTAATTCTAAAATTAATGATTATTTTGTAAATCTAATTGCTGTTTTCCTATCGCTTTCTCTTGCCGCATCTGATGCATTTTCGTCAACAATAGCAAATTCTTCTCCGTAACCTTCAGCGGAGATTACCTGAGCAGAATTAAGCGCTGCTTTCACTGCATTTGCTCTATCTTGAGATAGTTTTTTATTAGCCAATTCATCACCCTTTTTATCCGTGTAAGCTCCGATTTTAATTTTAGCGTCAGGATAAGCTGCTAAGATCGCTTTGATATTATTCAATTGTACCTGAGATTCTGGAGTTAATTGAGTGGAATTAAATTCGAAGTTTAAATTGTCAAAGTTAAACCAACGATCTTTCAATGCATTTTCATCAGCAGTTTTATACTCTTCAGAATTCAAGAAAGTAACAACCTGATCTTCAATACCGCCTTCATAACCATCCAGCGTTTGACCGCCAGGTAGATTAACAACAGTAGAAGTCCTTTCCAAGTCCAAAGAATCAGCCAGTTCATTGTCTGCAACGACTACTGCTGTATCGGTATTATAAGCTGTTGAGTCTACAACGGCGGTTGAGGTGTTTTCTGGTTTTTCGCACTGTTTCCATAAGAACCAAGCTGCTAATGCTAATAATAGTAATGGTAAAAGCCATTTCCAGATTGAACCAGAATCTTTATGAGCGTCATTTCTATCCACATGTACATGAGTATTTCCGGCGCGGGTTACTTCCGCTTGACCCTCCGTAGTAGTTGAAAAGGCATCAGTATGGGAGGTCGTCGTGGTTGATGTTGTAGAAGAGATAACTGGATCGGGACTAGAAATTTTGTCGGGATCAATCGTATTTTCGGTTCCTGGATAACCAACCCCTAGCGATGCCAGAGAAAGTCCAGCCGGTAAAAGGGAAGATACAAGTCCTTTCTGATCATTCAATAAAGTTTTAATTCCGGAAGCATCAAGATTATGGTCTTGTGCATACTTTCCAATTGAACCGATAGAAGCGCCTGTTACCATATATAGTAGCGAGTTTGCTGAAGTGTTGCTGACCCCAGAATACTCTGATACGGCATTCACAAGGCCTGGTACACGGTCACCAAAAATTGCAGACAATATGGTAGCAACCATGGAGTTGCCGGAAGCTCCGCCGAGAAGGTTTCCTAAAAGCCCGCTGGAAGGAGCATCAGTTATCGCATCAATAACGCCGGGTTTATCTGTGTTATCTGCAAGGCCGCTTACAACAGCCGGTAATAAAGCGCTAATGGCTTTAGAAACTCCCGATTCGCTTTCACCGAGTTGTGTAGCACTCTGCGAAACCAACGCCGGACCCAATTGTCCTTTGATAAGATCAATAACATTTAGTGACATAATAGTTTAGTTTAAAATTTAACAATCTCGCAGATGCAAATTTTAATCCAAACCATTGAGTCCGGGGAATTGTAAGAATTTGGTTTCGTAAATCTTTAATATGCTTTGGCGAAGATTACTCTTTGAGACGAAGGTTTCCCGCTAATCATAGATACTCCATCTTCTTTACGATTATCTAGAGGAATACAGCGAATGGTGGCTTTTGTTTCGTTTTTGATTTGTTCTTCTTCCTCTGGAGTTCCATCCCAATGAGCTGAAATAAACCCTCCTTTTTCTTCTAAAACTTTTTTAAATTCCTCGTAAGAATCTACTTTAGTAATATGCGAATCACGATAGTTTAAAGCTTTATTATAAATGTCATTTTGGATGTTTTCTAAAAGATTAGCGATATAATTTTCCAAACCTTCCAAAGGTTGAGTTTCTTTGGTTAAATTATCTCTTCTGGCAATTTCTACCGTTTTGTTTTCAAGATCGCGGGCACCCATTGCAATACGTACAGGAACACCTTTTAATTCGTATTCTGCAAACTTCCAGCCCGGTTTGTTTTCCGTTCTGTTGTCATATTTCACCGAAATACCCTTTGCTTTTAACTTTTGTTGAATTTCATAAGCAACTTCGTCGATTTGACGCAGTTGGTCTTCCCCTTTAAAAATTGGTACGATTACTACTTGTATCGGTGCCAGCGATGGAGGTAAAACCAAACCAAAATCATCGGAATGGGTCATAATTAAGGCACCCATTAAGCG
Source organism: Kaistella sp. (assembly GCA_041913105.1). GTDB lineage: Bacteria > Bacteroidota > Bacteroidia > Flavobacteriales > Weeksellaceae > Kaistella. The sequence continues at coordinate 780,770 of JAYSFV010000001.1, forward strand.
AGTTGAAGTTCCCCATGAAGTTCCCCAAGCGTGCTCAATCTTACCTTCTTTATTGGTGAATTTTACATCAAAAGCCTTCCCGAAATTTTGTCCCAAGAAGTGCGATGTTCCTGCCTGAAGAGCTTTACCGTCTTGCATCAAAGCCTCAATACAGTAAGTTTCATCTGCCCCCGCAAATCTTTCACTTTCAGTTTTGATACCACGGATAATCGGAATTGCCATAAATTTCTCAGCGAAATCAGCATAAACTTCCAACATTTTTTCGGTCTCCTCTAAAGCCTCATCTCTCGTAGCGTGCGCGGTATGGCCTTCCTGCCAAAGAAATTCAGCGGTTCTAAGGAATAGTCTGGTACGCATCTCCCAACGTACAACGTTTGCCCACTGGTTAATGAGAATGGGAAGATCACGATAAGACTGAATCCAATTCTTGTAAGTATTCCAGATGATGGCTTCAGAAGTAGGACGAACAATAAGTTCTTCTTCTAATTTCGCTTCTGGATCAACGATTAATTTTTTGGAATCGTTTGGGTCTGTTTTTAGTCGATAGTGAGTAACAACCGCACATTCTTTAGCAAAACCTTCAGCATTTTTCTCTTCAGCTTCAAAAAGACTCTTGGGTATGAAAATGGGGAAATAAGCGTTTTCGTGACCAGTTTCTTTGAAACGTTTGTCCATTTCATCACGCATTTTTTCCCAGATTGCGTAGCCGTAAGGTTTAATTACCATACAACCCCGTACACCCGAGTTTTCTGCGAGGTCAGCCTTAACAACCAGTTCATTATACCATTTACTGTAATCTTCAGCACGAGAAGTAAGCTTTGCCATTTTTTATCTATCTTTGATTTAACTTTTGCGGTGTCGCATTATCTAATTAATAAAGGAGTTTGGACCATATTTATACCTTATAGCTGGTATAATTTTGGTACAAAATGCAAATATAAATCAAATTAAAACGTTTCACCTATCATGGAAAAAATTACTTATAAAAATATTCTGCAACAACTAAAATCTAAGATGGTTTTAATGGTGGCAGGAAGTTTCTTATTGGCCTCCTGTACTACGCAAATGGGTGGTTATACTGAGACTGATGGGGTTTATTATGATCCTAACAGAGACACTTTACCAGAGGGTACTGTGATACAATCCGGAAATCAGGTTGGTGAGTATTATGATTATCAGACCAATGACAATCAGAATGTTTATCTGAATGCTGAAAACAGAAATGAACGTTGGAGAGAAGCACAGGAATCGGATTGGGGAAGCTATTTAGGGACAGATACTTATTATACCGATAATTGGGGCTCACCATTTGGGTTCTATGGTGGATTTGGATTCGGCATGGGCTACGGTTGGGGTTCACCTTGGGGATGGGGAAGCGGATTTTACCATCCATGGGGATTTGGATATCATCCTTTCTACAGTTTTTACAGCCCATTATATGACTTCTACAATCCTTACTTTGGCTTCAATTCCGTCTGGGGTTATGCACCTTACGGATTCTACTCGCCTTACGGATTTGGATATGCACACAACACTTATAACGGAGGATTTACTTACAAAAGAAGCGGAAGCGATGGTTCGTTTAGAAATTCTCTAAGAAATGCAAACAGCAATTCTAGACTTGCTAATGATGTTAGAGCTTTCCGAAACAATCAGGCAAATTCATCCAATAACAACTCTGGCTTTAGAAACCAAAATAACTCTTCAAACAGCAATTCTGGATTTAGAAATCAAGGTAATTCATCAACACGTTTCAGAACGCAACAACCCACTCGCCAGATGACACCACGTCAATCTACACCAGATTACAGCGAACCGCGTTTTAGAAGCAACAGCAATAGCGGTTATAATGGTGGAGGTTTCCGTTCTGGAGGTAGCTCGAGTGGCAGTTTCGGAGGTTCAACTTCCAGCGGTCGTTCTGGTGGAGGATTTAGAAGATAATTTTTAAAGTTTTACATGAAAAATGATTAAACAATCACTTATAATTCTGAGCATTTCCGCAACTTATTTGGTAAATGCTCAGGATATTTCTACACTTCGAAATACCGTCGAAGTTTATTCTAACAACAACCTAAATGGCTCTTCCAAGTACAATGCGATGGCAGGCTCTATGGGAGCTTTAGGTGGAGATTATTCAGTATTGAACAGCAACCCTGCAGGAATTGCAGTAAGTATTGCCAATGATTTTTCTGGTACGCTGAATATTCAGAAACAGACTAATACTTCTACTTTTAATGGGCAGTCTTTGGATTATAGGATTAACGAAACTGACTTAGGAAATGTAGGTGCCATCGCGGTTTTCCCAGTAACTGGAAATTCAAACTGGAAATTTGTGAATATTGGAATTAATTACTCCAATCAGTCTATTGAAGATTATACTGAAACTGCAGGAAATAATAATATTAACTTCCAGTTTTCAGATGCGAGCGGAGATTTAATTGAGGATCTTGATTTTGCAGGTCATGCTTACAACCGTTACGGTAATATTTCGAAAACGAGTGTGGGTGTTGGTGGTAATTATGATAACAGAATATATGTAGGTGCCGGGCTTAATTTCCATAATTCGATCTTAGATCAATATGATTCTGCAGCCTTTACGGATCTTGCTGGTGCAACTTCTGTGTTTGATAAGCAATACACTCCGTTTTCAGAATCAGGATCTGGATTTTCGGCGTCCGTGGGGGTGATCGGAAAAGTAAGCCCTAATTTTCGTTTAGGAGCTTCAGTGGAAACGCCAACTTGGTGGACGATCGAAAGGATTTATAGTGAATACGAAAATCCGGTAGATGGAACTTATAACGAGGACCGAAAATTAAGTTCTCCTATGAAGGCGACAATTAGTGCGGCTTATGTTGCCAACAAAAATTTCGCAATTAATGTCGATTATACTCTTGGTCTTACAAAACCAAAATACAAAGTTTATGGTGAGGCAGAAACTGAGTTGAATGACTTTTTTGATAACAACGCCAATAATCTCTCCGAAGTAAAAGTTGGTGCTGAATATAGAATAGATGCTTTCAGACTTCGTGCTGGATACGGTTTTGCTTCCAGCCCATTTGACAATGTTTCAGTGAATAGTTTTGCGTCCAACGGAACTGCGGGGATGAACGCTTTTGATAACTTTATAATAGGGAAAAGAAATACTTTGGGTGCAGGTATTGGTTATGATTTCCGCTCATTCTATATTGACGCCGCTTATCAGCATAGTACCTCAGAATTTAACAATCCTTTTCTTCAAGGTTCTGATGTAAATAATACGGGTTACTTCTCGAATAATTTCATCGTAAATTCTGACGCTGCAGGAGTTTCTGAAGTAGAACAAAAACGTGACAACTTCTTTATAACGGTCGGTTACCGTTTTTAAATGAGAAACATTTTTTAAATAAACGAAAAGCTTTAGAATTAATCTGAAGCTTTTTTCTTTTTAATGATCATGAAATAGATGACCAACCATGGCTAGCCCTACTCCGAGGATCACCATCAAAATTTTACTCCAGTCAATGTTGTGATTTTTGTTACTTTCAAATATAATCACCGAAGAAATATGAAGGAAGATGCCACCAACCAACGCCAGAAAATAAACTTGAAAGTCTGGGTTAAAATAATTTCCTAATAACAATCCCAAAGGTGATGCTGCCGCAAAAATGCCAATGACCATCCACGACGACTTCGAGAAAGTGGATTTTTTATGAATCAAGAATGCTCCCAAAACAAATGAAATCGGTAGATTATGAAATAAAATCCCCATCAAATAGGGACTTAAAATTTTGTGTTCTCCAGCGAGAGGGATGCCTTCAAGAAATGCATGCACAAACATTCCCAGCATCAAAGCCATGGGTAATATGTCTTTTTTCTCGTGGTGGTGATGAAAATGTCCGTGCTCAAAACCTTTGGTAAGGTTTTCTAGTAACATTTGAAGCAGAACTCCGCCAATCACAAACATCCCGATATTAGCTCCTCCCGCAGCATAAACTTTTGGGAATACTTCATTAAGGCAGATGGTTATTAGAAAACCAGCACTTAAAATCAATAAGTTTTTAGCGAGTTTCTGTTGTGAGCCAAAAAATTTTCCCAATAATACGCCAGAAAAGACGCTTAGGATTAATAAAGCAATGATGATAATCACTTGTGTTGTTATTTATAATTTATGGAGCAATTTTTCTGAACACATTTATGCATCGAGGCGAAGTTTCTAAGTCGAAATCATTTAGCTGATAATCTCCGTACGTTTTTATGCTTTCAAAGCCACATGATTCCGCATACTCTTTAATGGTTTGCAACGGGTGAAGTTTCACTCTTTCAAAATAGTGATGATCTTGTCCATTATCGGTGAAGCGAATATCCTTCACTACAAAATGATCTTCAATTTTCTTGGAAATATGGAAATCGATATCTTGCTTTGTGATTACTTCGTTAGGCACTAAGGTATTTTTTACCCAGCGTTCATTCAGGAAATCAAGAACGAAAATTCCACCGCGCTTCAATGAGTCTGAAACCGACTGGAATATTTTTCGATCCTCTTCAGCAGAGTCGAAATAGCCAAAACTCGTGAATAAGTTCATTACAGCATCGACCTTATCTGTAGTTAAACTCGGATAAATTTCTTCCCTCATATCATGCACCTGAAATTTCAGCGTCTCACTTTCAAACTTTTTATTCTCACGGATACTCGCTTGTGCTAAGTCCAAACCAAGAATATCAAACCCGAGTTTATTTAAATAAATAGAGTGACGACCTTTTCCACATGCTAAGTCAATAATTTTTGATCCTTCAGCCAAATTTAAATCTTTCACCAAAAGGGAAATAAACTGTTCTGCCTCTTCGAAATTTCTGTCTTTGTAAAGAATATGATAATAAGGGGTATTAAACCAAGTTTCAAACCATGCCATTCTGCAAAAATAACTATTTTTGCAGTTCTTAAACTATAAATCCCAAGATTTCACGAATGCAGCAAAGTCACCGAACCTCGGTAAGCCTGTCTACAAAAGTAATCTTTAGGTGTTAAGCATTTAATAAACGATGGAGATAGATAATATCAAAATACAGATAAAAACATTTTTCGGACTCGAGCAGGTTCTTGCCGATGAGATTAAAAAATTAGGAGGCCGAAATGTGGAAGTTAAAAACCGGGCGGTTAACTGTGAAGGAGACTTAGGTTTTCTGTACAAGATTAATTACTCGGCAAGAACTGCGCTAAAAATTTTAGTGCCGGTATTGACCTTTAAAGCATGGGACGAAAGTCGTTTTTACGATAAATTGTTTGCTTTTCCGTGGGATGAATATATGGATGTGAACCAAAGTTTCGCGATTGATACGACGGTTTATTCCGAAAGGTTTAAGCATTCTCAGTTTATGGCTCAGAAGATGAAAGATGCCATTGTAGATTATTTTGTCTTCAAGCAAAGAAAAAGACCGAATGTCGATACGCGCGACCCTGAAATTAAATTCCATCTACATATTGACCGAGAATTGGTAACGATTTCACTTGACTCAGCAGGAGATCCTTTATTTAAAAGAGGTTACAGAAAAGAACAGGGCGAAGCACCAATTAATGAAGTCTTAGCTAGCGGAATGTTACAACTTGCAGGTTGGGACGGAAGAGGCAATTTCCTCGACCCAATGTGTGGTTCCGGTACGCTCCTTATTGAAGCTGCAATGATTGCGATGGATCTTCCGGCACAGATTTTCCGAAAGAAATTCGCATTCCAGAACTGGAAAAATTACGACGAGCAACTGTTCCAAAAAATCAAAGAGGTTAGAATTAACAGAATTAAGGAATTCAACGGAAAAATTATTGGCTACGACTTAGACAATCAAATGTTGAACGCAGCACATCTAAACATTGAAGCGGCCGAAATGGAAGACGTAATTGAAGTAAAAAAGCAAAACTTCTTCGAGTCTAAAAAAGAACATTTCCCGTTATTACTGGTTTTCAATCCGCCGTACGACGAAAGAATATCCATTAATGAAGAAGATTTTTATCGCAAAATTGGCGATACCTTCAAACAGAATTATCCAAATACTTTAGCTTGGTTTATATCTTCTGATCTCGATGCTGCAAAGAAGGTAGGTCTTCGACCTTCACGTAAAATCAAATTATTCAACGGAAAACTCGAATGCCGTTTTCTTCAATTTGAGATGTATGAAGGCACCAAGAAAGTTCATAAAATTGAAAAATGATTTGGGACATCATTGATATCATCCTAAATTTTTTAAACCTATTCCCAAATAGTAGAAAGGATTCTGACAGCACCAAACATTTTAAAAACTTGAAGTGAAACCTACGATTTCTATCATCATTGCCATTTATAACCGCAGAGACGAACTTTTCGAATTGCTAAGTTCGCTTTCTAAGCAAACTGATAAACTGTTTGAAATTATAATTGTTGATGATGGTTCCCTAATCGACCTCAGAAATACTGTTGAACTTTTTGAAGAGCAGTTGAATGTTCAGTTTTTACGCAAGGAAAACTCTGGTCCGGGCTTATCACGAAATTATGGGGCTCGACGAGCCAAGAGTGAATGGTTGGTCTTTGTAGATTCGGATGTTATTGTGGAAGCAGATTATATTGAAAACATCAAAAACAACATAGTAAACATTCCGTGCGATGCTTTTGGTGGAGCTGATAAAGCGCATAAAGGTTTTAACCTCATGCAGAAAGCCATTTCCTATTCGATGACCTCGGTTTTTACCACAGGTGGGATCCGCGGTAGTAAAAAAGCAGTGACAAGATTCCAACCGCGTAGTTTTAATATGGGCGTAAGAAAATCGGCTTTCGAGAAAGTTGGTGGCTTTTCAGAGATGCGTATAGGCGAAGATCCGGACCTTTCTATGACCCTATGGGAAAATGGATTTACCACTGCTTTTTTCGATAACATTGGGGTTTACCATAAGCGTCGTACCGATTTCGGCAAGTTTTCTAAACAAGTTTATCAGTTCGGTTGCGCCAGGCCCATTCTCAACCAGCGTCATCCAAGTTATGTGAAACTGTCATTTGCCTTTCCAACAATTTTTTTACTGGGGTATTTTCTTGGTTTCGTCGAGTATTTTGTTTTTCAACGTGGCTTTCTTTTGATGCTTTATGGGCTTTATACCATTTTGGTTTTCTTTCATGCGCTTTACAAAACAAAAAACATTAGCATCGCGTCTTTTGCGGTGATCTCGACGTACATTCAAATGTTTTCTTATGGCTATGGATTTTTAAAATCTTGGTTTTTATTGAATGTACTGGGCCAAAAACCTCAGGAAGCGTTTCCTTCCCATTTTCATATGGATTAGGGCGACAAATTCCGCCTTCCGCTCCCGCTTTTTCTTGGCGGCGGCTGCGCCGCCGCCAAGAAAAGAGCTCCGCTCAAGTCGGGGTCGCAATTCACGAATATAGAACTCGCAGTTTTAGAAGATAGAGGTTATATTAGAGACTACACTAAGCAAACCCTATAAATATCAGATTGATTTCTCTTGATGTTTTTCACTTCAAATCCACCGGCTTGCGGAATGACTTCTTTAAGTTCAAAGGAAGTACAGCCTTTTGGTAAACCACTAAATACGAGGGTAAACCAGTAATCTTTCATTGCAGGAACTTCCGTCCAATACGGGAAAAGTGTAATATTTTCGTGATAAATGAGTTGGCTTTGATGTGCTGAATCCTCATCCAGCAAATAGGTAGTTGGCCAAATCCTAATGAGAAAGTCATCAGAAGCAGTTGCCGGAAAGCAGCAATGCACGATTACTTGCTTTTCACGATCGGTTAAAGTTTGCAATTCCTCGAGGATTTCAGGAGCGATTTTTGGTTTAGTAACCGTGGCCATTTTTAATATTGAAGTTTCAAGATTTCTTTGGTATAATTTCTTATTTCTTCGGTCAAAGCAGGATTTTCGTTCATTTTTTTACCGTATGATGGGACCATCTCAAGAATCTTCTCTCGCCATTCAGATTGTACTTTATCCGGGAAACATTTTTCCAATACCTCAAGCATGGCAGAGGCAGCGGTTGACGCTCCGGGAGAGGCGCCCAAAAGGGATGCTATACTACCCGATTTGTTGACTACAACTTCGGTCCCAAATTCAAGTTTACCGCCGAGTCTTTCATCTTTTTTAATAATTTGGACTCTTTGACCTGCAACTTTAATTTCCCAATCTTCATCTTTGGCATCCTTCACAAAATGTCGAAGGTGCTGCATTCTTTGCATTTTGGTCATCGCAACCTGTTGCAGTAGATATTGGGTAAGAGGTAGATTGTGCCACCAAGCGCCGAATAAGGAACGGATATTTTTAAAGTTGATACTTTCCGGCAAATCAAGATAACTTCCTTCTTTTAAAAACTTGGTAGAAAAGCTAGCAAAAGGTCCGAATAGCAGGGCTTTGTTTCCATCAATTATTCTTAAGTCAAGATGCGGAACGCTCATCGGTGGAGCATTGAGTGCAGCTTTTGTATAAACTTTAGTTTGATGTTGCGCGATAAGTTCTTCATTATGGGTGACTAACCACTCTCCAGAAACCGGAAAACCTCCGTAGCCCTCACTTTCAGGGATGTCGGAACTGTCTAAAAGTGGAAGTGCATAACCTCCAGCTCCAATAAATACAAATTTGGAAACGACTGTTTGCTTGTGCTGGTGCAAGCGATCTTTAACTTTAATTTCCCATTTACCGTCATTCCTCATGTCCAAATCTTTGGCTTCATGATAAAGAAAGACCTCAACGTTAGAGTCTTCCATAAGATATCTTGCCATTTTTCTGGTGAGTGTCCCAAAGTTAACATCCGTACCTAAATCCATTTTGGTAGCTGCTAACTTTTCGCTTTCTCGTCTTTTACTCATGATGAGTGGAATCCAACTTTTGAGGGTTTCAAAATCTTCTGAGAATTCCATACCCTTAAATAAGGGAGATTTAGTCATCTCCTGATATCGCTTTTTAAGGAAATCAATGTCTTTTTCTCCAAAAACAAGACTCATGTGTGGACAAGAATGAATAAACTCTTCGGGTCCGGTAATATGTTTATTTTTGAGCAAATAAGCCCAAAACTGCTTGGAAACTTCGAATTGTTCAGCTATTTTTTCAGCTTTGCAAATGTCAATATTGCCTTCCGAGTTAACCGGAGTATAATTCAGTTCACAGAAAGCCGAATGTCCGGTACCTGCGTTATTCCAGGCTCCCGAGCTCTCCTGTGCAAAACGCCCGAGTCGTTCAAAAATGGCGATATCTAAATCGGGTTCTAATTCATGAAGTAGCGTCGCAAGTGTAGCGCTCATGATGCCACCACCAATTAAAACAATATCATAATAGGGCTTAGGCGTGTTGGTTGGTTTAAATTTTTGCATAAAGAAAGCCTTACAAAATTTATGCGATAATGTATTTGCTTAAAAAAATACCTTAGTTGAGAAGTTTGGTAAGATTTTTAAATTCTTTTTCTGCATTTTTTTCTTCATAGAGAATTCGGTAAACCGCATCGATAATTGGCGTTTTCATCTTTTTCTCTTTAGCGGTTTTGTAAATAGAATCGGCAGCGTAGTAACCTTCCGCAATCATATTCATGGATTGAATGGCGGATTTTACGGTGTACCCTTTTCCGATTAAATTACCTAAACTTCGGTTACGTGAAAAAAGTGAATAAGCAGTTACCAGTAAATCGCCTAAATACGCACTTTCATTGACATCACGAGGGGTTTCGTGGATCGCATCCAAGAAAACCTCCATTTCGCGAATAGCATTGCTTACCAATACAGCAGTGAAGTTATCTCCATAACCCAATCCGCTCGCAATTCCAGCACCAATGGAATAAATATTTTTAAGAATTGCGCTGTATTCGTTACCCAGAATATCAGCAGAACAGTTTACTTTAATGTAATGTGATGCGAATTTCTTTCGCAACATTTCCTGATTTTCGGCAATGGTCGCGATGGTAAGGTAGGAAAGCCTTTCCATAGCAACTTCTTCTGCATGACAAGGGCCCGCGATAACCGCTTGACTTCTAAAACCTATTTTAAATTCGTCCCGCAAATAATGGGCGACCACATCGTTAACTTTCGGCACAATCCCTTTAATTGCGGAAACAAAAAGTTTATTAGAATAATCACACGTCATCTTCTCTAAGGCATCAGAAAGATAGATTGAGGGCGTTGCTAGGACAATAATATCACATGCTGTAACTAATTCGTTAACATCTGTAGTTAGGTGTAAATGTCGAATATTGAAATTAACAGCGGTTAGATAAGTCGGATTGTGATGTCGGACTTCAATAGCGCCTTTCACATACTCATTCCGCACACACCAATGAACAGTTTTGCTGTTCTCGGTCAGCATCTTCACAATTGCAGTCGCAAAACTTCCACTACCAAGTACTCCGATAATTTTATCCTGTTCCATTTTTTTCTGGGCCATTCTCTTTTGCTTATCATACAAAGATACAAAAGAGAGGTTGGCTAATAAAATTTAAGCTAAATAAGCGTTTAAAATTTACTTTAGAACCTTTAACATATTGATTGACTATCAGTTAAAAATATGATAAAAGTTTGTATTGTTACAGAATTGATAGATTTTTAGTAATTTTGCACGCGCAAATTTAATCATAATGACATTTAAAAATAGAATAAAGAAATTCTGGCATAACAGAAAGAAAAAAAATCTTTTGTTCGGTATTTTACTTTTTGTGATTTTCGGACAAGCCATGATGATCGGTAAACTGTTTTCAGAAAGAGATCATAAAAATTATGAAGTAAACCTCGTTAAGATCAATACAGAAAAGGACAGTATCGATTTTATCGACATGAAGAACCAACTTTCTTTAATTGATCATACCGTAAGAGAACTGAACGCTTTTTTGTCAGCGAAGAACCTTTCGCATGATAATATCAGTATTCTTTCACAAGATAGCTTGTCCAACTCGGTGTATTTGGCTAAGCAGAGCAATCGGTACAGTCAGTATTTAATGGACATTCAGAATAAACTCCAACAGGTTCCACTAGGAGTTCCTACTACTGGTTATATTTCGTCCAACTTCGGTAAAAGAAAAAATCCTATTCCTACAAGAACCGTAATGCTTGCTTCCGTAAAGCCTGCCGTACAGTATTTGGAAGAAAAGGATAGCCTAGGTAATGTAGTTCGCAAATCGGTAGTAACTTCGGTGAAAGAAGAATTACCTAAAGAACCAGGCCAGATTCAATTCCATAAAGGGATTGACATTGCAGTAGCATATGGTACTGATGTCTTTGCTGCAGCTAAAGGAAAGGTAATCTTCGCTGGAGTAAAGGGTGGTTACGGCAAATGTGTTATTGTTTCTCACGGGAATGGTTTGGCGACTTTGTACGCACACCTCTCGGATATATTAGTAGAAACTAACGATGAGGTGAAGGTACAACAGGTTATTGCAAAATCCGGTAACTCGGGCCGTTCTACCGGTCCGCATCTTCATTATGAAGTCCATAAAAATAACACTCCTGTTAATCCGAGATTGTTTATGCAATTGTAAGATTCAAAAAATAACTATTTGAAACGTTGCTTTTGCGACGTTTTTTTTGTTGTATGCTGATTACGTATTAGTTAAATCAATATCTTTAGTGCTTAAAACACAAACTGATGAAATTTTACTTGTACTTTTTTTCCACTTTAATGTGCAGTAATCTTCTCGTGGCGCAAATGTCGGGCGCAACTTCTGTCACCACAGCCAAAACTTTTAATACTGCCGATGTCTATGTCGCCCCTTCCTCGGAGGCGGTAAAAATTGACCGTCTGCCCAGCAACAGACTGGTTAATGTTGTCGTTCCAGAGTTTTTACCGGAATCTAAAACTTGGACGTCAATAACATACACTAAGAACAAAAAAAAGTATAAAGGCTATATTCGAACAGCGGACGTCGCACAAAAAGTTAAAACAAAAGGGAATTATCTCATCATGTTGGGTTATGGAAGTTTTCCAACGGACGGATCTTATATCCCTGAAAACTCATTACCGGAAAGAATAAAAGTATTTGATGCAGGAAAAGTGATAGCAGAAAGTAATTTTTTTCTGCCTTCCATCAATAATCTCGAAAAGGCGATTTTTAGTATTGAAGGGAATCATAACTTAAAAAACGTGCTTTTCAGTTTGAAAATTACCGTAAAAAACGACCATACGATGCCGGTGATGTATGAACAGATTGTACTTTTTACGAATAACAAAAAGCTGATTTTGCTTCCTTATCTTAAAAATTATGCAGAAAATTCTTCATTTTCGTATCAACAGAAATTCGAATTTCCTTCCAAATTGTCGAATACAACCGCCACAATAATAAAGAAAACGGAGGTTGTAAATAATAATAATGATGATGGAACGCAGGAAAATACGTCTTCAGAAATAATTTACAAGTGGAATGGAAATACACTTTCAAAAAATTAAAAAATCCTGCAGAAATGCAGGACTTTGTTCCTTGAAAACATTATCTAAATAGATTTTGCCAATCCTTCGATCTCGATGACGTAGACTAATTTACAGTTATAATAGCAATTGATTTAAACCGTAATCCGTAAAATTGAATGATCGATAACTAGAAAGTTTATAGAGAAAACTTCCTGATTATGTTTGGACTACATATCTGTTTGTAGAACTGCATCCCTAAATTTTACAACTTATCAAATTCCGTAAGAGAATTTCTTACCCAATCAGGGATTTCAATGGTAGTTCGACTTTTCATGTCGAACATAATTTGTGTAGTACTTCCTGTCGCATGAATTACAGTTTCATTGTTTTTCTCGGAAGTAATCACGTATTCCAAAACAAAACTTTTGGTTCCTAAGTTTGAAGTTTTAACATGAACCTGCACATTTTGAGCAGTAAGAAGCAACTCTTTCTTAAGGTCAACATTGATGTTGGCGATAAGGAACATATCTTTTTGCCAATTCCAGTCCGGGCAGGCTTTCAGCATAAATACTCCTCTTGCCGTTTCAAAATACGTCACGAAAATCGCATTGTTGACATGGCCGAGTGCATCAAGATCATTCCACCGCATTTGAAGCGGCATATTAAAATTAAATTTTTCCATATTTTAAACAGTTGTCTGCAAATTAAAAAACTATTGTCTTTTTTTCTGCTAAACCTCCATCATTTAGTATGCAGTTCTTTCCAAAAAGTTATGGTATAAAAAAAGGCTTCATCTCCGAAACCCTTTAATTTATTTTTCAAGCCATAAAGAAACCCACTCTTCTCTTTGCAGTTTACGCTTTAAAGTGAGTTTTTGTTGAGTGCAGACTTCCAAAATATCATCTACATCAAAGAAACATAAACCCGACAACAATAAACTTCCGCCATTATTCAGCACCGAAACATAAGTCGGAATATCAGAAATCAAAATATTTCTGTTGATGTTCGCTAAAATGATATCAAAGTTTTCAGAACCTAAGTTGTCCGCGGTACCTTGAAAAATCTCCAGTTCAACCTTGTTTCTTTCTGCATTTTCTTTCGAGTTTTCTACAGACCATTCGTCGATATCAATAGCCACTGTTTTTCCAGCTCCTTTCTGTTTCGCGAAAATGGCAAGAACGGAAGTGCCACAACCCATATCCAGTACGGTTTTTCCAGTAAAATCCATATCCAGCATTTGCTGAATCATAAGATAGGTGGTTGCATGATGCCCAGTACCGAAAGACATTTTGGGCTGAATGATTATTTCGTGAGGTAAGTTTTGATTTTCGTGGAATTCAGCACGGATAGAAACTTGATTTTCCACATTAATAGGCTCAAAATTTTTCTCCCATTCCTCATTCCAGTTAATGTTGGGCATTTCGGAGTAAGTGTAGGAAATCTTTACTTCCGGATTATTTAAAAGTCCGATTTCATTTAATTCCTCTTCCTTTAATAGATCTTTTTGGATGTATGCTAGAATCCCGTCATGCTCTTCAGTAAAGCTGTCGAATCCAATTTCAATAAGTTGGGCCATCAAAATTTCATTCCATGGCTGAAGAGGTTGTATTTTAAAGTTGAATTCTAGATAATTTTTCATGATAAAATTTTTGTAAAAATAAAGAAATTCCTAGTCTGTTAAGGCGACATGCGTGTTAGCAATGGCATAAAAATAGCTTTTGCAAAAATAACTATTCAAATAAACTATGGAAAATTCTAAAAGAAATAAACCAGGTGGTTTGGTCATCGCAGCAATCGCAATTATGGTAATTGCCCTACTCTGCTACTTTATTATTATGCAATTTTTCCCGGATTGGTTTATCACGTTACCAACTGGAGACACCCAACCCGTTGATGCTAAACCTTAGAGAGAAATTCTTCAAATGCCGGGATGACAGATACATTTCCGTCTGCTTCAATTCGATCCAATTTCAACAACTCAATCTGATTGATGGATGATGGGTTGTAAGGCTGCTGCACACGAACATAATTTTCGGTAAAGCCATACATCATTCCATCTTTGTTTTCATGCTCCCAAAGAACAGGCAAAGTTTTACCTAATTGTTGGGCGTAAAAAGCCATTTTCTTTTTTTCAGAGAGAATTCTCAACATTTTATTTCGACGTTTTCTTTCTGAAACATGGACAACTCCTTCCATTTCTGCAGCTTCGGTATTCTCACGTTCTGAATAGGTAAAAACGTGAAGATAGCTGATTGGCAAATCGCTTAAAAACTGATACGTTTGTAAGAAAAGTTCTTCTGTTTCTCCCGGAAAACCTACAATAACGTCCACTCCGATACATGCATCCGGCATGACTTCTCTGATTTTGTTTACGCGATTTTGATATAAGGAAGTCAAATATCTTCTCTTCATTTTTTTTAGAAGATCATCAGAACCACTTTGCAACGGAATATGGAAATGAGGGACAAAACTTCTACTCTTTGACACCAATTCGATAGATTCGTCCTTCAGCAAATTAGGCTCAATAGATGAAATTCTTATTCTCTCAATGCCTTCAACCTGATCGAGTTCAGTAATTAGGTCTAAGAAAGTATGTTCATGTCGTTTATTCCCAAATTCACCTTTACCATAATCACCAATATTAACGCCGGTTAAAACGATTTCTTTAATGTCTTTTGTTGCAATTTCTCTTGCGTTTGCGATAACATTTTCGATGGTATCTGAGCGGGAAATACCTCTTGCTAAAGGAATGGTGCAATAAGTACATTTATAATCGCAGCCGTCCTGTACCTTGAGGAATGCTCGCGTACGGTCTCCGATGGAATAACTGCCGATAAAAAAATCTGCTTCGTCAATTTCGCAGGAATGGATTTGCCCCGAATCGCTTTTTTGTAAGTCACCCAGATAACTTAATATATTGAACTTCTCTTTAGCTCCAAGAACCAAATCAACGCCTTCAATTTTAGAAATTTCTTCAGGCTTTAGTTGTGCATAACAACCGACAATTACGACTAAACCATCAGGATTTGCCTTCATCGCCCGGCGCACATGCGTCTTACATTCGCGATCTGCATTTTCAGTTACCGAACAGGTATTGATAACATACACATCTGCAGAATCATCAAAATTCACCTTTTCATAGCCAGCATCTGTTAATTGACGGGCAATAGTAGAAGTTTCGGCGAAGTTAAGTTTACAGCCAAGTGTGTGATATGCAGCGGTTTTGCGAAATTGGTTTTCCATAATTACAAGGGTGCAAATTTAAGCATAATTTTATAGAGATCAATAAATTGAGAAAGCAGTTATATTTTCCCGGAAATAATTTATTTCTGAAAACGAATTTCTAATTTTGTTAAAACTAACACCATGATCGAGCCTGAAAAACGTTGTAAAAATTGCAGCCATCATTTGCTGTTGAGTCAGAAATTCTGCCATAATTGTGGCCAATCCACCGACACCCACCGCATTAACTTTCATTTCTTAGTCCACGAAATACAGCATGGGATTTTTCATGTAGATGGCGGAATTTTATTCACCTTAAAAGAATTATTCACTCGCCCGGGTCACGCCCTTCGGGAATATTTGGTAGGCCAAAGGAAGTCACACTTTCCCCCACTCTTGTTGGTGGTGATTTTAGGTTCTCTTTGCGCGCTTTTCCAGTATTGGATTATTGGTAAAAAAATATCAACGCAGGTAAAAACTTCTTTGTTAACAACAGAAGACAACGAAGTACATCAATATCTTGATTTTCAAGGTCTCGTGGAATACTTTAGGCTGATTTTCGAGTGGTTATCGAATCATTTTGCATTTTCGGTTTTACTGGTTATTCCTGCCGCAGCATTTGCGTTTTTCCTGGGATTTCGAAAGTATGGACTGAACTATCCCGAATGGCTGGTAATTTTTCTCTTTCTCGCCGGTCAATCTCTGGCAGTTTATCTAATATTCATATTAATCACTCCTATTACGGGAAATTTAAATAAAATATTTTACCTAAGCTGTTGGCTTCTGATTATCCTTTCCTTGGTTCAACTTTTTTCAGATCGTGGTCGCCTTTATGTCATTCTACGCTCCTTTTGGTCAATCGTCCTTACTTACCTCATCGCGGGCACTTATTTTACGATTGGGATTCTAATTGCAGCCTTTATCGGCGTCTTGCTGTATGGTTATGATAATATTATCCCCGAAATCATGGGAAGGATATGATTATTATTATAAAAAGAATAAAATGCAGATGATTTTTTTCGTGCCGTGGTTTAAATCAATACCTTTGCCCCTTAAATTTTAAAGCGAGACTATGGAATTTGAGAACTTTAAAATGCCTTTCAGCATTAACCCCGAATATTCTAAAAAAGTAGCTTATTTTTCAATGGAATTTGCCATTGATCAAGCTCTTAAAATCTATTCCGGTGGACTTGGCTTTTTAGCCGGTTCGCATATGAGAAGTGCTTACAATCTTAAGCAAGATCTAGTAGGCATCGGAATTTTATGGAAATTTGGTTACTATGATCAGGCGAGAAACCACGATCAAACCTTACAACCTACTTGGACAAAAAAAATGTATTCTTTTTTACAGGATACCGGGATTAAGTTTCAAATCGAAATTCACTCCGCGCCAGTTTGGGTAAAAGTTTGGTATCTTGATCCAGAAATTTTCCACACCGCACCGATGTTCTTGTTGTCAACGGATGTTCCGGAAAATGATCATGTCTCAAAAACCATTTGTCACAAACTGTATGACGCCAATGAGTCGACCAAAATTGCACAGTATATTCTATTAGGAAAAGGCGGTGCAAAACTTTTGGATATGATGAATTTCGAACGAGATGTTTACCACCTCAATGAAGCCCACGGATTACCTGCAGCATTTTATCTCCTTCAAAAATTCGGAGGCGATCTAGAAAAAGTGAGAGAAAAATTGGTTTTCACCACGCATACTCCAGAAGAAGCAGGAAACGAAAAACACGATATTTATCTTTGTCACAATATGTCTTACTTTTCAGGAATGAGCCTTGAGGACGTGAGAAAATTAGAAGGTGAGCATTTGGAGACATTCAACCATTCGCTTTGTGCACTGAAGATGGCTCGAATCGCAAATGGAGTTTCGCAACTTCACGGAGAAGTATCTCGTAAAATGTGGAGCAAATATCCAGGTATCTGTGAGATTAAAGCCATTACGAATGCGCAGGAATTTAAATATTGGGCAGACAAACCTCTTTATGATGCGAAGGATGAAAATGACGATATGCTTTTCGATTTCCGAAAAAAACATCTAAAGAAAAGAATGTTCTCTATTGTAGCCGACCAGACGGGTAAATTATTCGATCCAAATGTATTTACCATCGTTTGGGCACGCCGTTTCGCAGGTTATAAGAGAGCAGATTTACTTTTACACGATAGAGAAAGATTCGAAAAATTATTGAATAACCCTAAATATCCAGTTCAGATTATCTGGGCAGGAAAACCATATCCAATGGATTATTCAGCGATATCAACCTTTAATTCTCTCGTAGAATCGAGTAAAAATTATAAAAACATGGCAGTTCTTACGGGATATGAATTGTCTTTGAGCAAATCTTTAAAGCAAGGATCTGATCTTTGGCTGAATAACCCACGAGTGCCAAGAGAAGCTTCCGGAACTTCCGGAATGACTGCCTCTATGAATGGTTCGGTAAACCTGTCAACCGATGATGGATGGATCCCGGAATTTGCTAAAAACGGGGTAAACGGTTTTGTTGTTCCACAGGCAGATTACGACAATATCAGTATTTACGACCAGGATAATTTCGACCTTGAAAATCTTTATAAGACTTTAGAGAACGAAATCTTACCAACCTACTACGATCGCCCTGACGAATGGAGAAAAATCCAACAAACTGCCATGGACGAAGTTAAAGCTAAGTTCAACAGTGACCGTATGGCAGATGAATATTACAAAATGATTTACGCATAAATCCTTCAACATATAGCTATAAAAAATCCGAAAGTTGACCTTTCGGATTTTTTTTATTTCTTTTCCTGGCACAATTCTACCAAAATACCATTCGTAGATTTAGGATGAAGGAAGACGACTATTTTATTATCTGCCCCATCCTTCGGTTCTTCAGAAATAAAAACAAAACCTTCTTTTTTCAACCGATCTATTTCGGCATAGATGTCATCAACACCAAAAGCAATATGATGGATGCCCTCTCCTTTTTTTTCAATAAACTTGGCAATCGGACTGTCATCTTTGCTGGCTTCAAGAAGCTCAATTTTGCTTTCACCTATTTCGTAAAAAGAAGTAGTCACTCCTTCCCTTTCCACAGTTTCTTTTTTATAGGATGATTTCCCGAGAAGTCTTTCAAATAGATGGTCTGAATTTTCTAAGGATTTTACAGCGATGCCTAAATGCTCTATTTTCATAATTTAACTTTAAATTGAAATTCATCAAACCAAATTCCTTCTTTAAATCCTGCTTATTAGCGTAGTTTTTGCTGGTTAGAAGTCTCAAACAAAAATACTAAATTTGCACCATGAACGAAAGTAACAGACAGAGAAAGGTCGCACAAATTATACAGGAAGACTTGGCAGAATTTTTTAGAAGACAAGCTTCTGAAAGTACACAGAATTTTTTGGTAACCGTTTCTGATGTAAAAGTAACAGCAGATCTTAGCATCGCGAAAATTTATTTAAGCATCTTCCCTGCCGATTTCCGCAAACAAATCATGAAGGAAATTGAGGAAAACAAGGCTTATTACCGTAATTTCATCGGGCAGAAAATGGGCAAACAGGTAAGGATTATCCCAGATCTGCATTTTTATTTGGATACCACTTTGGATGATGTGGAAAAAATCGAGAGAGAACTTAAAGGAGAAGGCGACAATCCTATTCTTTAAATCCATTTCCAAACTTTGAAAAATACTGCGATTTACATTGCTACCCGCTACCTTTTGGCAAAAAAAGGAAGCACTGCTGTGACCTTTATCACATGGTTAGCTGCCATTGCGATGATGGTTGCTGTTACTGCGATGTTCATCATCATCTCGGTATTTTCAGGGTTAGAAGATCTGAACCGTGATCTTATTGCCAATCTTCATGCTGATTTAACGCTAAAAAGCAAGAAAGGGAAAACGCTTTTGGACATTCAAAAAGCGGAAAAGATTCTTTCAGCTGAGCCTGAGATCGCACATTATTCGAAAATGATTGAAGAGAAAGTCTACATCAATTTTCGAGGAAATGGAGATATCGCAAATCTGCGGGGTGTAGACTCAGCCTATATTTTCGTAAATCCTATCCATCAAAAAATCTTCTACGGCACTTACCCTAGCTTTAAATATTCTAACGAAGTTTTACTCGAGAATAAGCTTGACAATCGCTTGAGCATTCCAATTGGAGAAAGTTCCGAGGTAGCCAACCTAATGATGCCAAAACGTGGTACTGGCATTATTAGTAAGGAAGAAGATATTTTTAATAAACGCGATATCTATGTTTCCGGTGTTTTCCCAGGAAATGATCAACTGGATAATACCATAATTTCTCCTATAGAACTGACTCGAGAATTGTTAGAACTTCCAAAAGGTTCTGCTTATCAAATTGTTATCAAACTCAAAAATCCGGAAGCAACAGAATCTCTTAGGACAAAGCTAAGCGATCAGCTTGGTGGAAACTACCTTCTTACTACGAAAACAGAAGAAAATGCAGCCTTCTGGAAAATGATTAACACGGAGAAATTGTTTATCTATCTGATTTTCGCCCTTGTGATTTTCATTACAACCTTTAATTTGGCAGGAGCTATTATTATTCTACAACTGGACAAGAAAGAACAAGCGAAATCACTTATTTCTTTAGGATTAAACCAAAAATCTCTTCGAAATATTTACTTCTACACCGGAATTTTAATTGTGCTTTTTGGGCTCATCAGCGGGTTAATTTTAGGAACAGCAATTAGTTATTTCCAAATTGAAACAGGCTTTTTTAAAGCTGGGGCAGGGACCGACCTTGCCTTTCCCGTACGAATAAGACTTATTAATTACTTTATTGTTGCCGGTACAGCAGCGGTTTTCGGTGTTGCGGTTTCGTGGTTCTTCTCCAAAGTAAATAAGATTAGTTTTGCCAAGTGATTATATAGACATCACTCCATATTCGCTATCATACTTTTACCTAACTTTATCGCACAAAATTTCTTATGATGAAAAAACTATATCTTATACTCTGTACATTTTCTGTTTTGGCGCTATCAGCACAACCAGCCAATTATTATGATGGAACTTCGGGTTTAACAGGTTATGCTTTGAAAACCAAGCTTCATGAAATAATTAGCAACGGACACCTCGACCGTGGATATGGCGGCCTATGGAATGCCTATAAAGTAGGTGATTTAGACAAGTTTTATGAAAATGATAATTCGATCCTTGACATCTATTCCGAAAAACCGCTTAGTACAGATTCTTACAGCTACACGCCGGGTAATAATCAGTGTGGAAGCAGCACTCCTGCTTCTGAAGGCGGATGTTACAACCGTGAACATTTATTTCCACAAGGATTTTTCAATGAAGATGCTCCGATGAAGAACGACTATCACCACGTGCGTCCCACCGACAATGTCGTAAACGGAAAAAGAAGCAACTATCCTTTTGGTACCGTAGGAAATGCAACATGGACTTCTACTAACGGTTCAAAACTAGGCATCAGCAACTTTCCGGGGTATGGCGGAACAGTTTTCGAGCCGATTGATGAATTTAAAGGGGACGTTGCGAGAAGCCTTCTTTATTTTATAACACGATATGAAGATCGCGTCCAAAACTTTGAAACGAGTGATGTTAATAATCCTCAAGATGGTACCCGAACGCGTGTATTTGAGCAATGGTATATTAATTTGCTTTTAAATTGGCATCAGAAAGATCCTGTCTCAGCATTTGAAATTGCGAGAAACAATTACGCGTACACCTACCAAGGCAACAGAAATCCTTTTGTTGACCGCCCGGAGTTTGTTTCAATGATTTGGACGTCTACACTATCCACCGCCAACAGCAATTTGATTCCAAATCTTCGGATTATACAGAATCCGGTTAAAAATGGACAAATTAAATTAGAAGGAAAAAATCTGGCTTCTGTAAAATCTGTACAGATAATTTCCGCGACCGGACAAGTTATCCAATCCTTGAAAGAACCTTTTAAAAACGGGGATAACATACAACTAACAAACCTTACAAAAGGAATATATTTTCTAAAGGTTGACGACCAACTTCTGAAATTCATTGTAGAATAGTACGATTTTAAGTAATATGAACACCCGGCTATTGAAAACCGGGTGTTTTTATGTTATTTTTCATTCATATTGAACTGCGTCTTAATACTTTGATTAACTTTGCGGACCAATTATTTATAATGAAGAAATTATCTACTTTACTTTTGGGGTTTGTGTTTTCTACTTTATTAGCACAAGCGCCTGCCAATTATTACAGTGGCACCAGTGGGCTAACGGGAGCTGCTCTAAAATCCCGACTTTCACAAATTATTTCGGCCGGAGCCTCAGATAAAGGCTACGACGGGCTTTATACTGGTTATCCTACGACGGATTCAGACAAATATTACGAAAACGACGGATCTGTTTTAGACATGTATTCAGAAAACCCAACCGGAAACGACCCTTATACCTACCGACATGGCCAGAAAAGATGTGGTAATTATAGTGTAGAGGGTGACTGTTATAACCGAGAGCACATTATCCCTCAAAGCTTGTATAATTCTCGATCGCCAATGGTGTCTGATATACATCATGTACGTCCAACCGATGGAAAAGTGAATGGTATGAGAAGTAACTACCCATTTGGTAAAGTGAGTAATCCATCGTTCACTTCGAAAAATGGGACGAAAGTAGGGCCAAGTGCTTCACCAGGATACGGAGGAACCGTATGTGAGCCCATTGACGAGTTCAAGGGTGATATTGCCCGAATGATTTTTTACTTCGTAACACGCTATGAATCTCAACTTTCTAGTTTCTCTTCTGGTAATCTTTTAGGAAATTCTGCATATCCTGGATTACAAGTTTGGGAACGAGATGTACTTTTAGCTTGGGCTGCGCAAGACCCTGTTTCTCCGTCAGAGATTACCAGAAATAATGCTGCTTATGATTTTCAAAAAAATAGAAATCCATTTATCGACCATCCAGAATGGGTTCAGCAAATTTGGGGTACACAAATCATCGACAATCAAGCTCCAACTGCACCGACCAACCTTGCAGTAATCGGATCTACAACCTCATCAATTTCCCTAACATGGACCGCTTCCACGGACAATATTGCTGTTAGCAACTATAAAATCTATGTAAATGGCGTTTTTCACAGTAATTCAGTTAGCAACTCTGCAACAATTTCTGGTTTAACGCAAGGTAATACATATACCATTTATGTAACCGCAGTTGATGCTGCAGGAAACACTTCATCTCAAAGTAATACTGTTGTGGCTACCACAATTGCAGATACACAAGCTCCTACCGCTCCTACAGGATTAAATATTGTAAGTGTGGGCAGCAATAATATTGAAGTCCAGTGGACAGCTGCTACCGACAATATTGCAGTTTCCTCATATGACTTATATGTTAATGGTGAGTTGCAAGGTTCCACAAGTGAGACCAGCTCAAATATTTCTAATCTTACTCCGGCGACGGCTTATTCTATATATGTTGTTGCTAAAGATGCCGCAGGTAATGTTTCTGCTTCCAGTAATGTGGTAACCGCTACAACTTCTGTACTTGGAGTAAATTGCGGTAATGAAAATTTCGAAAGCATTCCGACCAGTTCATCTAGTTATTCAACTTACAACTGGACAAGCAACGGTATTTCGTGGACTTCAGAGGACTCTCGCACGGATCAATTGATTAACGGAAGAGCTATCACCATAAGAAACGGTTTCTTAACCGCTTTATCAGTCCCTAACGGAATTGGAAATCTTACGGTTACTACTCAACTTAAATTCAGTGGTTCAGCAGGTCAACTTATCGTGCTAGTGAATGGTGTTGATACTGGCAAACGAATTCCTTATAGTTCTACCTCCACAACCACTACGGTTACGGGGATTAACATCAGCGGTAATGTAGAAATAACTCTGCAAAATTCAAGCAGTTCTAACCGTGTTGCTATCGATGACATGACGTGGACTTGCTATACAACGGCTGGAGTTTCTGACAATTCTACTGATCAGAATTTTAGAATCTATCCAAACCCGGTGAAAAACGGAGTTCTTAATGTTCAAGGCCAAAATCTAGCAAATTACAGAACTGCTCAAATCTATGATCTAAGTGGAAAAATGATTCTTAACGTTACCAATCCATTCAAGAACGGATCTGTTATCAAACTCAATAATGTTCCAAGAGGCAACTATATATTAAAACTCGACAATATAACGACCAAGTTTATTGTTCAGTAAACAAAAAGATCGCAACAAAAGCCGGCTAATTAAGCCGGCTTTTTCATTATCATTTGCACTCGCCAAATAGTTCAAATAAAGATATGAAGGTTCATTACCTTTTGCTAATTTTGAAGTATGGAAGTCAAAAAACTCGGACTTATTGGTCGCAACATCTCCTACTCTTTCTCCAAAAGATATTTTGAAAATAAATTTAGACAACTGATGATCGAGAATTTCGATTATCAAATCTATGATTTAGAAAGCATTAAAGACTTGGAGCAATTGATGAATTTACCCGGACTGCTGGGCTTAAATGTCACTATTCCCTATAAGCAACAAGTAATCGAATACTTGGATGAACTAAGTCCTGAAGCTGCTGAAACAGGTGCTGTGAATTGCATCCGCTTTATAAATGGTAAAAAAACCGGTTTCAATACTGACGTTTATGGATTCAGAAAAACAATAGATCTACATCTCAAAAATTATCATCATACGGCTCTAATCCTAGGAGACGGCGGCGCCGCTAAGGCAGTTCAGTATGTATTTAATCAACTAGATATTCCATTCAAAACATATTCAAGAAAAGGCGATCTTAAACTAGCAGAACTGGAAGCATCCGTTCTGACAGAGACTCAAATTATTGTGCAATGCACACCCGTAGGTACTTTTCCTCATGTTGACGCTTGCATAGACTTTCCTTTTGAGGGTTTAACCAATCAACATCTTGTCATTGACTTGATATACAACCCCAGCGAAACAAAATTCTTAAATCTTGCAGCACAACAAGGAGCTAAAACAGTCAATGGTTTATATATGCTCGAACAGCAGGCAGAAAAAGCTTGGGAAATTTGGAATTTTCACGAAATTTAATTTAAATTAGTGCACTATATCAACACAACTGAAGAAAAAACTGGCCCTAATTTAATTTGTTTGCTATGATTACAGAAGATTCAAGCTCTGAAAAAAATGCTCCGAAACCTGAAGAAAAGGTTTCTCATAATCCTGCCGAAGATACCCAAAGTGCTGCAGAAGCCGCTTTTGAAGGTCAGGGCGCATATACAACTGGTAATGAAACTACCGATGAAGATCTCGAGGGAGTTACAACTTCTGAAATGACAGATCCATCAGATTCTATTAATGATGCAGATTCCCAGAATGAAGGGCAAAACAGTGGAGAGGATTTTGGCACTTCGGAAGAAGATCATCATAGCGAGAACCACGCCAGTACTTTAACTCTTAAGGAAACACTGGACGAAATGGAAAAAATCGCTCAGTCTGAAGATGCAGGAGCAAAACATCGCCAGTTTTCTCAACTTAAAGAACATGCAAATAGGTTAATTCATGTTGATATTGAAGATCATAAAACAAATACGGACGAAACCGTTGAACCTGCTTCTTATCATCATCCTGAACAGTCCCGATTAACAGCGATCTCAAGTCTTTTCCGTGACAAAAATGAGGCTTACACGAAACAACAAGAAGAGCAGCATCATAAAAACTTGGAAGAGAGGCAGAATATCATCGAAAAGTTAAAAAACCTCTATACCAACACAGAGGCCGGAACAAATCTTTTCAAAGCCATTCGAGAGATCAAAGAAGCGTGGAAAAACGCTGGTCAAGTTGCAAAATCTGAGTTTAAACTTCTCAATAATAATTACTTCCACCATCTCAACCAGTTCTATCAAATGCTTGATATGAACAAGGAATATATGGAACAGGAATATGCGCACAATTTGGAAAAGCGCCAACATATCATTGAGCGAGCAAGAGAGTTAGAAACAGAACCTGCCGTTCAAAAAGCACTCAATGAGCTGCAATATCTTCACAAGCTTTGGAAAGAAGAAGCTGAACCGGTAGCTGAGGAGTTCCGTGAAAAAACCTGGGAAGAATTTAAAGAAATTTCGAACCGAATTCATGACCGAAAGTCGGAATTATCAGCCCAAATAGAGACTGAGCAAAATGAGAATCTCGAGAAGAAGAATAAAATTATCGACGAGATTAAGAAAATTGCGAACCCTGAAAAAGAGCCCAATCATAATTATTGGCAGACTTCCATTCGGAGAATCGAAGAGCTTCGCAGTGAGTTTTTAAAATTAGGAAGTGTTCCCAGAAAAGTTTCCAATCAAAACTGGAACGACTTTAAGCTTCATTTAAAGAATTTTAATTCAGCGAAAAACGAATTCTATAAGAGCCTTAAAAGCTCGCAACATAGCAACCTCGAAGAGAAATTAAAACTAATACAAACCGCAAAAGACAACAGCACTTCTGAGGACTGGGACATCACCGTTCCGTTGTTTAAAAAACTTCAGGAAGACTGGAAGAAGATTGGACATGTGCCTAAAAGCATGACCAATAAGGTTTGGGATGAGTTTCGCGAAGCCTGCAATACCTTCTTCAACAATTATCGTGAGAAAAACAATACTGGTGGCGATAACTGGAAAGAAAATTACAAACAGAAAAAGCAACTGCTTGACGAGTTAAAGGAAATTTCAGATAGTGAAGGCAGTGTTGAACGTATTGAGCAAATCAAAAATTCCTGGAATAACATCGGTAAAGTTCCGCGCGAAAAACTTAGCATCAATACAGAGTTTAATAAGACTTTAAGAGAAAAACTTAAACTCAACAAAATTCATGAATACGATCTTAAAGAAGAAGGTCTTTCGGAAAATCAGTTGACTGACAAAGCCAGAAAAATTAAAAATCAGATCGCAGAGGTTGAAGCTGAAATTGTTAAGATGGAAAACAACCTTGGATTTTTCACAAACCCAACGCGTGAGAATCCGCTACTGAAAGATACTTATACCAAAATCGATGAAAAGAAGGCACAACTCGAAACCATGAAACAGAGTTTGCACAATATATTAATTGGTGAAAACCAATAAACTACGATTTACAAAATTTAACCTAAACACCTGGCAATCGTTGGGTGTTTTTATTTAGAACAGGATGACGGACGAACTTTACATGAAGCGGTGTTTAGACTTGGCAGAAAAGGCAAAGGGCTATTGTTACCCAAACCCAATGGTTGGAGCGGTCGTTGTCCATGAAGGAATTATTATTGGCGAAGGTTACCATCAAAAGGCTGGTCTTCCTCACGCCGAAATCAACGCTATTAACTCTGTTAAAGATCAATCACTTCTACGAGAATCTACAATTTACGTGTCCTTAGAGCCATGTGCACATTACGGGAAAACTCCGCCCTGCGCTGAAAAGATCATTGAAATCGGCTTTAAAAAAGTAGTCATTGGAGCCACGGATTCTCACACTAAAGTAAACGGAAAAGGTAAAAAAATGATTGAAGAAGCCGGTATAGAAGTCGTCTCCGGAATTCTTGAAAATCAATGCTTGCATCTTAATAAGCGGTTCTTTACTTTTCATCAAAAGAAACGACCTTATATTATCTTGAAATGGGCTCAATCGGGGGACAAACTCATTGATCAAAAACAACAGCCTACGCTAATAAGCAATGCCCTAAGCAAACAGTTCGTACATCAGTTAAGAAGTGAAGAACATGCCATCCTTGTAGGTGCCAACACTGCGATACACGATAATCCCAGTCTTACAACCCGGGAAATAGCAGGACGTAACCCTATAAGAATTCTTATTGATCCCAATTTACGCGTAGATCAAACTTATAGAATTTATAATAATGAAGCACCTACCCTTGTAGTAAACACCCAAATGGATGAAGAAAAAGATAACATCCAATATTTAAAGGTAAGCAAGGACAACTTCTTAGAAGAAATGATGGAGAAACTACAAGACAAGCAAATTCAGTCCATATTAGTTGAAGGTGGCAGCATTACTTTGCAGCAGTTTATCGACGCAGGCTTGTGGGATGAAACAATAATCATTAAAAATGAAGATCTTCTTTTAAAGGAAGGAACTCCCGCTCCCAAGCTAAACAAAACTCCTATTTATAGACAGGGTTTCAGAAATAACACCATTGAATTTTACAAAAACAGTTGATTGTGCAGTTTTCATATAATACCATAGCATCACCTGTTAAAGAAATCCTCATGAAAGAAAAAGGAAGTAAATTTTTAGGATTTGCTTTCCCTGTTAATAATGAAGAAGATTTAAAAGCGGTTCTTACTGAAATTAGGCTAGAGCATCCTAAGGCAACTCATCATTGCTACGCGTTTAGATTAGGTTTACAAGGTGAAAATTACCGCGCAAGTGATGATGGTGAACCTTCGGGAAGCGCCGGATTACCGATATATAATCAGTTATTAGCGAATGATCTTACCAACATTTTGATCATTGTTGTCAGATATTATGGCGGTACAAAACTGGGAGTTTCAGGTTTAGTAAAAGCTTATAAAGAGTCTGCTAAGCTCACATTAGAAGAATGTAACATCGTCACAAAAGAATTAGAAAGTCGTGTAGAAATTATCTTCAGCTTCGAAAAACAGAATCAAATTTTTACACTTCTGAACAAATTAGATGGAAAAATTCTGGACTTTACCAGTGATGCAAATTGCACCATAATCGCATCCATAAAAACCGAATTAAAACAAAACATCTCGGAACAATTGTCCGAGATGCAAAATATTAAATTTGATTTTCTAGAATAATTATTCTCTCCTACCCATAAGTAAAGACGCCCAATACAGCAATTGTGCTAAGGATCCTAAAGCAGCAACGAGATAAGTTCTGGCAGCCCATTTCAAGCTATCCTGCACTCCAACATATTCTTCAGCAGTTACTGTTCCTGTATCCTTAAGCCATTTCATTGCTCTGTTACTCGCATCATATTCCACCGGAAGGGTAATAAATGCAAATAAAGTTGTCACCGCAAACATTGCTACACCTACAGCCAACACCGTAGTGTTTCCATTTGGATTTTCTATCGATTGTGTTGCCGCCATCAACATGATCCCGGCAATTAGCACAAATTGCATTAAGTTAGAACTGATGTTAACAATTGGAACCAATTTCGATCTTAATTGCAACATAGAATAACCTACCGCATGTTGTATAGCATGTCCGCATTCGTGGGCAGCAACTGCTGCTGCTGCTGCATTGCGCTGCATATATACACCCTCTGAAAGATTTACTGTTTTATCCATTGGGTTATAATGATCGGTAAGTTGTCCTGGCACAGAAATTACCTTTACATCATGAATGTTGTTGTCACGCAGCATTTTTTCAGCCACTTCTTTCCCCGACATCCCATTTCTAAGATGCACTTGAGAATAATATTCAAATTTCGACTTCAATCTTGAAGAAACAAGCCAGCTCACCAGCATCGAAATCCCAATAATTACATAATAACCTGTCATTTTATCGTACTTTTTATATTAAGAATTGCATTGCAATTTGTTGTAAAAAACATGCCAAAGTTTCGGTATTTATTTTAATCATTTATCTTTGCTCCTTAAATAAAAACCATGTCCGGAGTTAGAGTAATTGAGGTTAAAACAAAAGCACAGTTAAACAGCTTTGTACAGTTCCCCATGGAACTTTACAAAAATAACAAAAATTATGTTCCGGCTTTAATTAACGAAGAAAAAAACACCTGGAATCCTAAGGAAAATCCAGCCTTAGATTACTCCGAAGCCAAGCAATATTTAGCTTATAAAAACGAACAATTGGTTGGAAGAATAGCGGTGATTTATAATCGAAAAGAGGAGCAAGATCTCGGGATCAGCAAGATACGATTCGGCTGGTTAGATTTTGTTGATGATTTGGAAGTTTCAGAAGCACTCATCAACACCGCTATTGACTTTGCCAAAGAGAAAGGTATCAAGAAAATTGAAGGCCCGATGGGGTTTACAAATCTGGACAAAAGTGGTATGTTAACCATGGGGTTTGACAAATTGGCAACCATGATCGGGCTTTATAATTACGAATATTACCCAAAGCACCTTGAAAAACTTGGTTTAGTGAAGGAAAAAGAATGGGTAGAATTCGAAATGAATTTCCCAAACGTCTTGCCTGAAAAAATTGATAAGTTCAGTTCTTTAATCGCCGAAAAATACAAGCTTCGCGTCATCGATTTTAAAAGTAAAGCGGAAATTTTACCTTTGGTTGAACCCATGTTCAAACTACTCGATCAAACCTACAACGCACTTTCCACCTACACTCCTATTACCGAAGAGCAAATCCAGACCTATAAGGAAAAATATTTCCCCTATATCGATAAAAATTACGTCATCTGTGTGGAAGATGAAAACCATCAACTTGTTTCTTTCGCAGTTACAATGCCTTCTTATTCCAAAGCTCTTCAAAAGGCGAAAGGAAAACTGTGGCCTTTCGGTTGGTGGCATTTTTTACAAGCTGGCAAAAAGAATGATCGTGCAAATTTTTACCTTATTGGAATTCATCCAGAGTATCAGCGACGCGGTGTGACGGCCATTATTTTTAAAGAAATCTTCATTCGATTTAAAAAAATGGGGATTAAGTTTGCCGAAACCAATCCGGAACTTGAGGAAAATAAAAGTGTACAACTTTTGTGGCAGGATTACAACCCTGTAAATCACAAGCGACGCAGAACCTATTCGAAAGAAGTTTAAAAGTAATTACATGAAAAAACAGTTATACATTTATGCCGTTTTAGTGTTGATTTTCATCGCTTACAATCAGTTTTTTCAAGTGCAGGATGAGAGAACTAATACCTTAATCAACATCCTTTTCGCTAGTTTTCTGTTTCTCTATATCGGTTATTTGGCGTATTTAGTATTACAAAAACTCCGTAAAAAAGAATAGTTTAGACTCATTCTAAATACCGATTTAATGGTATTTCTGACAACTTTCAGTCCCCAAATCTTTTATCTATCGCACATAATTCCGTAATTTTGTGGATTGAAAAATTCAATGTTGTTATGAATATTCCAGAAAATTATATTCCGATTTTAATTCAGGTAGCCGTAAGCTTTGGTTTCGTTGTACTCTGTATTTTAGGGACACACTTTTTAGGACCTCGCCAAAAGGATGGTTCCTCTAAAAAGAACGAAAACTTTGAGTGTGGAATTGAGGTCGAAGGTAATGCAAGAAATCCTTTTTCGGTTAAATATTTTCTTACAGCAGTGCTGTTCGTTCTTTTCGATATTGAAATCGTTTTCTTTTATCCCTATGCGGTAAATCTGCGAGAATTTGGGGTGGAAGGATTTTTAGCAGTGCTTACTTTCATCTCAGTGTTCTTCATCGCCTTCCTGTATGTTTGGAAGCGTGGCGCACTCGATTGGGATAAATAAGCCAATTTTTTAACTTTTTTAAAGAAACAAAAATGTCAGATACTAAACCAGTAATCAGGATGGATGCGGAACCGCCAGAAGGTTTCGAAGGCGAAGGATTTTTCGCCACCAAGCTTAGCAGCGTGATAGGAATGGCGAGAAAATATTCACTTTGGCCACTACCATTTGCAACTTCATGCTGTGGGATTGAATTCATGGCAGTTCTTAACCCTACTTACGATGCTTCCCGTTTCGGGATGGAGCGCAACTCCTTTTCTCCTCGCCAGGCAGATATGCTAATGGTGTGCGGTACAATTTCAAAAAAACTAGGTCCCGTACTTAAGCAAGTTTACACTCAGATGGCTGAACCTCGTTGGGTTGTTGCGGTGGGTGCTTGTGCTTCTAGCGGTGGGATTTTCGATACTTATTCAGTACTTCAAGGTATTGATAGGATTATTCCGGTTGATGTATATGTACCGGGATGTCCGCCAAGGCCAGAGCAAATTATTGAAGGGGTAATGCAGGTTCAGGCATTATGCGAAAGCGAAAGCATCCGCAGAAGAGATATGCCGGAATATCAGCAACTACTAGAGTCTTACGGAATAAAATAAGTACGATGACCAACGAATTTGTATTAGAAGCCATCACCAGAGAATTCCCGGATTCTGTGATTTCTCATTCAGAACCTTATGATTTTCTAACCATTGAAATCAAGAAAGAAGACATCAAAAAAGTGATACATTATCTCCGTGATTCTTCACTTGAAATTGATTTTCTTACTGATATTACCGGAATACATTACCCAAATGATCCTGAAAAAGAAATTGGGGTAATTTATCATCTTCACAATATGAGAACCAACTTCCGCCTTCGTCTTAAGGCTTTTATGCCAAGAGAAAATGCGGAAATTGATACCTTAACCGATCTCTATGCTGGTGCAAACTGGATGGAGAGAGAAACTTATGAGTTCTTTGGAATAAAATTTAAAGGTCATCCGGATTTGAGGGTAATCCTAAACGTAGAAGATATCGGTTATCATCCTCTTCTTAAGGAATATCGCCTAGAAGACGGAACCCGAACTGATAAAGACGACAAAATGTTCGGTAGATAATTTAGCAACATTTTAAGGAGAAACCTTAAATAAAGCCTTATCAATTATGAAAGACAACGCGTTATCCAATATACTTAACCACCACGATGCCAAAGAACAAATCGACGGGCAGTTGTACACCCTTAATTTAGGACCAACCCACCCTGCGACTCACGGTATCTTCGAAAATGTTCTTACAATGGATGGGGAGCGTATTTTGCACTCCGAACAAACCATTGGGTACATTCACCGTGCCTACGAAAAAATCTGCGAACGAAGAAATTTCGCACAGATTACTACCCTTACAGACCGTATGAACTACTGTTCTGCACCAATCAACAATATCGGTTGGCATCTTACGGTAGAAAAACTAATCGGTTGTGAAGTTCCAAAACGTGTTGATTACATGCGTGTAATCATGATGGAACTTGCAAGAATTGCAGATCACATGATTTGTAATGGGGTTATCGCCATGGACGCTGGTGCAATTACAGGTCTTACTTACCTCTTCCAAGAGAGAGAAAAGATCTATGAAATGTATGAGCAGGTTTGTGGAGCGAGAATGACAACGAACATGGGTAGAATTGGCGGATTCGAAAGAGATTTCAGTCCGAAATTCCATGAAATGCTGCAAACGTGGTTGAAGAAATTTCCAAAAATTTGGGGTGAATTCTGTACGCTTAACGAAAGAAACAGAATCTTCATGGATCGTACCATCAATGTTGGTTCAATCTCCGCAGAGAGAGCTTTGAGCTACGGCTTCACAGGACCGAACCTTCGTGCAACTGGTGTGGATTATGACGTTCGTGTTGCCAGTCCATACTCCTCATACAACGATTTCGACTTTATCATTCCGGTAGGATCCAGCGGTGATACCTATGACCGTTTTATGGTTCGTCAACAGGAAGTATGGGAAAGTTTAAAAATTATTGAGCAAGCATATAAGAATCTTCCGGCAGGAGATTTCCATGCGGATGTTCCTGAGTTCTACTTACCAGAAAAAGCAGATGTTTATAACAAAATGGAAGCGTTAATCTATCACTTCAAAATCGTGATGGGTGAAACAGATGTTCCAAAAGGTGAAGTTTACAACTGTGTGGAAGGAGGTAACGGAGAGTTAGGATTCTATCTAGTGAGCGATGGCGGAAGAAGTCCATACCGTCTTCACTTCAGAAGACCTTGTTTCATCTATTATCAGGCGTATCCTGAGATGATCAAAGGAGGTTTAATTTCCGATGCGGTAGTAACGATGTGTTCGATGAATGTTATCGCTGGAGAACTTGATGCTTAATTAAAGTATTATTATCAAAAGTATCGTGCTCAAGCACCATATATTATAAAGTAAAGAAATGAGTGAAACCATAGCTTTTCAGCCTGAAACTTTAAAACAGGTACAAAAAATAATGGCGAGATATCCTGAAGGTCGCCAAAAATCAGCCTTAATTCCGGTTTTGCATATTGCTCAGAAAGAATTTGGCGGTTGGCTGGATGTGCCAGTGATGGATTATGTAGCAGAAGTGTTGGGTATTAAGCCAATTGAAGTTTATGAAGTGGCTACTTTCTACACCATGTTCAACATGAAACCTGTTGGTAAATATGTTTTAGAAGTTTGTCAAACAGGACCATGTATGGTTCGCGGAAGCGATAAGATTCTAGATCATATCCGCACTAAACTGAACATCAAAAATGGAGAAACATCTGCGGACGGACTATTCACGTTAAAACCAGCAGAATGTCTTGGCGCTTGTGGTTATGCCCCAATGATGCAGCTAGGCAAGTTTTACCATGAAAATTTAACAATAGAAAAGGTAGATGAGATCCTTGATCTTTGCAGACAAGGTGCTATCGCTTTAGACTAATTAATAAAAAATGAGTAAAAAACTTTTACTTAAAGACGCACATATCGAAGGTATTCGTTTTTTTGATGTTTATCGTAAGCAAGGTGGTTACGAAGCTGCTGAAAAAGCGCTTAAAATGACTCCTGATGCCATCGTAGAAGAGGTAAAAACCT
Organism: Kaistella sp.; assembly: GCA_041913105.1. Classification (GTDB taxonomy): domain Bacteria; phylum Bacteroidota; class Bacteroidia; order Flavobacteriales; family Weeksellaceae; genus Kaistella. The sequence continues at coordinate 814,767 of JAYSFV010000001.1, forward strand.
CCGGGTTACGTGGTCGTGGTGGTGCAGGTTTCCCTACGGGAATGAAGTGGAGCTTTCTTGCAAAACCTGAAGGAATCCCAAGATATTTGGTAGTGAATGCCGATGAATCTGAACCGGGAACCTTTAAAGACCGTTATTTGATGGAATATATTCCGCATCTATTGATTGAGGGAATGTTAATTTCATCATTTGCACTCGGTGCAAACACGGCTTATATCTACATTCGCGGAGAATATGCATGGATTCCGGATATTCTAGAGCAAGCTATTGATGAAGCGAAAGCAGCCGGTTTTTTAGGCAAGAATATTCTGGGAACAGGATATGATTTAGAAATCTACGTTCAGCGTGGTGCAGGAGCCTATATCTGTGGAGAAGAAACTGCCCTTCTGGAATCTCTTGAAGGTAAGCGCGGAAACCCACGATTAAAACCGCCATTCCCTGCTGTTAAAGGTCTTTGGGAATCACCTACAGTTGTTAACAATGTTGAAACAATTGCAGCCGTAGTTCCAATCATCAACATCACCGGAGCTGAATATGCTAAAATTGGTGTCGGCAGATCTACGGGAACAAAACTAATTTCTGCATGTGGTAATATTAATAAACCAGGTGTTTACGAAATTGATATGACCATCACGGTTGAAGAATTTATCTATTCAGACGAATATTGTGGAGGAATCCCGAACGGTAAAAAACTGAAGGCCTGTATTCCGGGAGGAAGTTCAGTTCCAATTGTTCCTGCAAATCTTCTTTTAAAGACCATCAATGGAGAACCTCGTTATATGAACTATGAATCTCTTGCTGAAGGTGGTTTTGCTACCGGAACTATGATGGGTTCAGGAGGATTTATCGTTTTAGATGAAGACCAATGTGTGGTAAAACATACCATGACATTAGCTCATTTCTACGCACACGAAAGTTGTGGACAGTGTACACCATGTCGTGAAGGAACACCGTGGATGTATAAAATCCTTAAAAAAATCGAAAACGGAGAAGGAACAATGGAAGACATCGATTTACTTTGGGATATCCAAAGAAAAATCGAAGGAAATACGATTTGCCCGCTGGGAGACGCTGCAGCGTGGCCTGTAGCAGCAGCAATCAGACATTTCCGTGACGAATTCGAGTGGCATATCAACAATCCGGAAGCTCTTACTAGAAATTACGGTATTGCAAACTATGCCGATCCAATTCCGGTTCCGGCAAACTAATAAATCCCGAAAGGGGCGGTTTAATATCGGCGATTCTTTCGCCAAAAGAAATCAATATGAGCGAAGAAATTAAAAAATTCAAAATTACCATCGACGGGCAAACCACCGAAGTATTGCCAGGGACTTCTATTTTAGAGGCCGCTCGCCAAATCGGAGGTCGCTCTGTACCACCCGCGATGTGTTACTATAAACCATTAGAGACAAGTGGCGGGAGATGCCGTACTTGTTTGGTAGAAGTATCTAAAGGATCTGAAGCAGACCCTCGACCGATGCCGAAACTTGTCGCAAGTTGTAGAACTGGCGTAATGGACGGAATGGAGGTGAAAAACCTTACATCAGAAAAAACTCAAGAGGCTCGTCATGCAGTAACGGAATTCTTGTTGGTAAATCACCCGCTTGATTGTCCGGTTTGTGACCAAGCTGGAGAATGTCATCTTCAAGATTTAGGTTACGAGCATGGTTTAGAACGCACCAGAACCGAGTTCGAGAGAAGAACTTTCGACTCTGAAGATATCGGCCCTAACATTAAACTTCACATGAATCGTTGTATTCTTTGTGCAAGATGCGTGTTAACAGCAAACCAATTAACCGAGGAACGCGAACACGGAATACTTTTCCGCGGAGAAAAAGCAGAAATTTCCACTTATCTAAATAAGGCCTTGGATAATGACTTCATCGGAAACGTGATTGATGTCTGTCCGGTAGGAGCATTAACCGATAGAACAGCGAGGTTTGCATCAAGAGTTTGGTTTACCAAACCGGTAAATGCAACTTGCAATTGCTCAAAATGTTCTGGTAAAGCTGTTCTTTGGATGAAAGGTGAAGAAATAGTTCGTGTAACTGCGAGAAAAGACCAATACGATGAAGTTGAAGATTGGATTTGTAATGAATGTCGCTTCGAACGTAAAGACGTAAAAGACTGGACTATTGAAGGACCACGACACATCGACCGTCATTCGGTGATTTCACTCAACCATTATGAAAAGCCTAAAAACATGATTAATTTGCTGAACAATGCTGACGCAAAAGAAATCAGTGTGAAAGACGAAACAAATAAATAAAAGTACGTTAATGCTAAGGCATTAAAAGAAAATACAGAAGAGAGATTATGGATTTAATTACCTTTAAAATCATTTTGGTAGTATCGCTTTTCGCACTTGCTATGGGAGTAGCAGCCTACTCAACATGGGGCGAAAGAAAGATTGCTGCTGCACTTCAGGATCGTGTAGGACCCAACCGTGCGGGACCTTTCGGAATCCTTCAGCCGTTGGCAGATGGTGGAAAATTATTCTTCAAGGAAGGATTTGTTCCGCAGAATGCCGACCGATTTTTATTTTACCTCGGGCCTGGTATTACCATGTTTGTTTCCCTAATTACCGGAGCAGTTATTCCTTGGGGTAAGAGTTTAAACATCGGTGGTACCTCATTCGACATTCAGGTAGCCAATATTGACATCGGAGTTCTTTACCTTATTGGTATGGTTTCTATTGGAGTATATGGAATGATGATCGGAGGCTGGGCTTCCAATAACAAATACTCTTTAATTGGTGCCATCCGTGCTTCATCACAGATGATTTCCTATGAATTAGCGATGGGACTTTCACTCCTTTCTATCATTTTGATGGCTGGAAGTCTCGATCTTTATGCAATTACATCATCTCAAGGAGAAGGAAAAATCTGGGGCTTTATTCCTGCAGATGGAATGAACTGGAACATCTTCTACCAACCATTAGCATTCATCATCTTTTTCGTGGCTGCTCTGGCTGAAACCAACAGACACCCATTCGATCTACCGGAATGTGAATCGGAATTGGTAAACGGGTATATGACTGAATATTCATCAATGAACTTCGGACAATATATGTTTGGAGAATACGTGAATATGTTCATTTCCAACGCGTTAATTGCTACGCTTTTCTTCGGAGGATTCAACTATCCTGGGATTAACTGGATATCTGAAAACTGGGGAGAAAATACAGCTGGGATTTTGAGTATCGTTGCGATGCTTGCTAAAGTAATCTTAGGAATTATCATCTTCATGTGGATTCGCTGGACGATCCCAAGATTCCGTTACGACCAGTTAATGCACCTTGGTTGGAAGAGTTTAATTCCACTTGCATTGCTTAACCTAATTGTAACTGCGGGGGTAATTATCTTCTTTACGTAATAAAATAAGTTTTCATGCTGAAGTTTTTCTTCGGCTTAAAACCTGAAAAATATGAAACTGACGAACCGATCTAAAGTAGTCTCGAACAAAGAGATGACTTTTATGGAAAAAATATACCTCCCTGGCATCTTTAAGGGGATGGCAATAACCATGAAGCACGCGCTTCAGGGCTCTAAAGGGAAAGTTTATGCTTACCCAGAAGTAGAGAAACCTCGTGCGAAAGTTTGGCGTGGACTTCACGTACTAAAACGTGATGAAGAAGGACGTGAGCGGTGTACTGCTTGTGGACTTTGTGCCGTAATTTGCCCAGCCGAAGCAATTACGATGACCGCTGCAGAACGTACTAAAGAAGAAAAACATCTTTACCGTGAAGAGAAATATGCTTCGACCTACGAAATCAACATGTTACGTTGTATTTTCTGTGGACTTTGTGAGGAAGCATGTCCAAAATCGGCTGTCTATTTAACAGACCGTTTAGTAGATGTAGAGAGAAACCGCGGAAGTTTTGTCTACGGAAAAGACAAGTTGGTGGAGAAAATCAATGAGCGTATTGATGTTTCTGACCGCCAAAGTGAAAAACAAAAAAAAGCAGTTAAGTAATGGATCAGATTATATTTTTCGTAGTAGCTCTGTTAGCAGTTGCCAGCGCGTTTTATTTTGTTTTTGCAAGAAATCCGCTTTACTCTATTTTATCGCTGATCATTACATTTTTCTCGATTGCCGCGATGTATATTCTGCTTAATGCGCAGTTTTTAGGAATTGTTCAGATTATCGTTTATGCGGGCGCAATTATGGTTTTATTCCTTTACATCCTAATGATGCTTAATCTAAATAAAGCAGATGAAAGTAAGAAGCAGAACATCAGCAAATTTATTGGTGTTTTTGCGGCCGGAATACTTTTAATAGGGATTTTGGGAGCTTTCAAAGGGTTAAATGCTACCACTTTTGCCACTGAAAGTCACACTTCTGTAGGTTTAACAAAAGAATTAGGAAGACTGCTCTTCAACGAATATGTACTTCCTTTTGAATTGGCATCAATCCTTATTCTTGCGGGGATTGTAGGATCTGTATTAATTGGTAAAAGAGATTTGTAGAATAATCATTTCCCTGGATTTAACTTAAAAATCCGGGTAATAAAAAATATTATGGGAGAAGTTAATTCATTTATACAGGCGGTGCCGCTGGAGTATTTCGTGATACTCAGCTCGTTACTTTTCTGCCTGGGCGTTTTAGGCGTACTCATCCGCAAAAACGCGATTATCATTCTGGGTTGTGTGGAACTGATGCTGAACTCTGTTAACTTGATGTTAGCAGCATTTTCCAGCTACAAAGGTGATGGTAACGGACAAATTCTCGTGTTTTTCATCATGGTTGTTGCGGCTGCCGAAGTGGCAGTTGGTTTAGCAATTATCGCAATGATGTACCGTAACACTAAATCAGTGGACATTAGTATATTCAATAAATTAAGAGGATAAGCGCAGTATGGAAAATTTAATTTACGCACTAGTACTTTTGCCACTCGCCGGATTTTTAATCAATGGGCTATTTGGGAAAAGATTACCTAAAATCGCTGTAGGAAGTATCGCAACCATTGTTGTTTTTGCTTCGTTCTGTATCGCATTAAGTTTATTCTCACAGTTTGATGCTAACTCTCAACCTGTAATTGTTCGTGCTTTCGAATGGTTCCGAGTGAACGGCGTACAAGTTAACTTCAGTTTCCAGGTAGATCAGTTGTCTCTTATGATGACGATGATTATTACAGGTATTGGTTCCTTAATTCACCTCTACTCTATTGGTTACATGAGTCATGACAAAGGATTTTACAAATTCTTTGCGTACTTGAACCTCTTCATTTTCTCCATGTTATTACTCGTTTTAGGTAGTAACTATCTAATCCTATTTATTGGATGGGAAGGCGTTGGACTATGTTCTTACTTATTGATTGGTTTTTGGTATACCAACAAAGAATATGGTGCAGCAGCGAGAAAAGCCTTCATTATGAACAGAATTGGTGACCTTGGGATGATTATGGGGATCTTAATGATTGCCTACCAAACCAATGCAGTAGACTTCCTTTCTGTGGCGCAAAATGCTTCAAAGTTCGAATTGGATTCGCCAGTAATTATATTCATTACCATTAGCTTATTTATTGGTGCGGTCGGAAAATCCGCGCAAGTACCTTTATTTACCTGGCTTCCGGATGCGATGGCCGGTCCAACACCAGTTTCTGCATTAATCCACGCGGCTACGATGGTAACTGCAGGTATTTATTTAGTAGTACGTTCTAACTTCTTATTCTCATTGGCACCTTCAACCATGGAAGTTATTCTATTTGTAGGGTTGTTAACAGCTTTGGTTGCAGCATTCATAGGTTTGAGACAAAATGATATTAAGAAAGTTCTTGCTTATTCTACCGTTTCTCAGTTAGGATTCATGTTTGTAGCATTAGGTGTTGGTGCTTATACCACTGCAATGTTCCATTTAATGACGCATGCATTTTTTAAAGCTTTGTTATTCTTAGGTTCAGGTTCAGTTATTCATGCGATGAGTGGCGAACAGGATATGCGTTTTATGGGAGGATTAAAAGCAAAAATTCCTGTTACTCATATCACTTTCCTAATCGGAACTTTGGCCATCTCTGGTTTCCCTTTCCTTTCAGGAATGATATCTAAAGATGAAATCCTAACCAGTGTTTACGGAAATAATCCTCTTCTTTGGGTAGTATTATTTGTCGTTGCAACTTTAACGGCTATTTATATGTTCCGTGCTTATTATCTTACTTTCCATGGTGAATTCCGCGGAACCGAAGAACAAAAGCATCACCTTCATGAAAGTCCGAAAAGTATGACAATTCCATTAATTGTTTTGGCGGTACTATCGATTATTGGAGGTTTCATCAATCTTCCACATTTCATTGGACATGGTGAATATGCCTTCTTAGGTCGATGGTTAAGCAATATTTATGTTTACGATACCGAGCTTCCAACGGTAGAATTCGGTACTGAAATGATTCTTCTATCATTGACAATCCTAATGTTTTTCACAGTGTGGTTTGTGGTGAGAAACATCTATGTGAAAAAGAAGAAAATGGCACTTCCGGACGAAAAATATACTGGTTGGGAAAGAATTTCAAACAAAAAATTATACCTCGACGAACTTAATAATGCTATCATCGTTCGCTTTATAGAAGGATTAGGTGTCGGTGGAAATATGTTTGACAAAGGTGTCTTGAACAAATTTGTAGACTTTATCGGTAGCGGTGCTGAAGACTCCGGAAAAGCAGCAAAACGCCTGCAGAACGGAAATGTTGAAAACTACGTGCTCATCATGTCTTTGGCCATCGGAATTATCTTAATTGTTAACTTTTTATTACAATAGTAAATGTCGTATCTCTTATTAACATTCCTTCTATTACCTCTGGTAGGTTCTGCAGTAGTGTTCGCGTGGAAGAATCCCGCAAGTAAAATGGTAGCATTGGGATTTGCACTTGCGCAAATGTTCCTTTCCTTTTATATGCTTTCCGGATTCGATTTTAAGCCTACCGTAGATGGTGTTCTGCAATATGAAATCAACTACCCATGGTCTCAGTTTATAAAAAGTAATCTACATTTCGGGATCGACGGTATGAGCATGGTGCTTTTACTGCTAACGAATATCCTTACTCCACTTATTATCCTTTCTTCGTTTAACGAGAAACCAGGTTATAGAAATACCTTCTACGGGCTAATTCTTTTGATGCAGTTCGGCCTAATTGGAGTATTTACCGCTCTGGACGGACTTCTATTCTACATTTTCTGGGAAGTTACGCTAATCCCAATTTGGTTAATTGCCGGGATTTGGGGACAAGAGGACAAAAAGATTCAGTTCACAACGAAGTTCTTTGTTTACACTTTCGTGGGGTCACTATTCATGCTTTTAGGTTTTGTTTATGTGTATACCCATTCGGCATCATTTGCATTGACCGATATGTATAATGCCGACTTGAACATCAATGAACAAACCGTAATATTCTGGTTTATATTTTTTGCTTTTGCAGTGAAACTACCGGTCTTTCCTTTTCACTCTTGGCAGTCTGATACGTATACGTATTCGCCAACACCTGCGACGATGTTGCTTTCAGGGATTATGCTGAAAATGGCGGTGTATGGGGTAATGAGATATTTACTTCCTGTAGTACCAGAACCAGTTTTAGGAATTTCAGGAAAAATTGTTTTGGTATTGGCAATTGTAGGTATAGTTCACGGTGCATTAATTGCAATCGTACAAAACGATTCTAAAAGACTATTGGCGTACTCTTCCCTATCACACGTTGGACTGATGGTAGCCGGAATAATGGCTTCTGCAATCTTAACCATGCAAGGCAATGTAATGATTGAAGGTGGTGAAGGTGCACTTGTACAGGCATTTGCACACGGGATTAACGTCGTAGGACTCTTCTACTGTGCTGATATCCTTTATAAAAGATTCAAGACTCGTGACATTCGTCAAATGGGTGGTTTAGCTAAGGTTGCTCCGAAATTTGCGGTACTTTTCATGGTGATGCTATTAGGGTCTGTTGGTTTACCTTTAACGAATGGATTCATCGGGGAATTTATTTTGATTAAATCCATATTCGATTTCAATAAACTTGCAGCGGTAGTAGCCGGTCTTACCATGATTTTCTCAGCCGTTTATCTTTTCCGTTTTTATGGAAAGGCAATGTTTGGCGAAGGAGATGAGCGAGTGTTGGCATCCGCTGAAGATCTATCAGGAGTTGAATTTACCGTGCTTGCCTCTTTAGCAGTATTTGTAATTCTTCTTGGCTTGTTCCCACAACCACTTATTGAAATGGTAGGAAGCCCGTTGAGATTCATATTCACCTCAATGCTGAACTAAAACATAATAATTAAGAAAAACAGAGATGTATTGCTTTAGTGCATCTTAAATCTCAAATCTACTATAAATGAGCGTTCTAATAATTATATTTTTAACCGCGGTGGCAGCCTTATTTGCCGGGGTTTATGAAAAAGGGAAATTCTCAAGATACATTGGTATCCTAGGTCTTCTCATCGCTTTCTATGTAAGTTTTCTTCCGGAAGCTGCTTTCTTTTCTCAATACAAATCAATGTTTGAGTATACCGCCAATGCTGCATTATTTACAAAAGTAGCAGTGGTTGTTACCATTTTGATTTTCTTTTTAGGGGGATTTGCTTTCAGTAATCACCGCAGTCACCAGTCGGAGCTATATGCGTTGATGTTATTCGCGCTGTGTGGTGGCATTGTATTGTTTGGATTCCAGAACTTGGTTACACTCTTTTTAGGGGTTGAAATTCTTTCTATTCCTTTATACGTTTTAGCGGGAAGTAACAAGTCAGATTTGCGCTCAAACGAAGCTTCTATCAAATACTTTTTGATGGGTGCTTTCGCTACCGGATTTTTACTTTTCGGTATTGCTTTAATTTATGGAAGTTCCGGAAGTTTTGATTTGTACACTATTCACGAATATTCAATCAGCAAGCCGAATGATTATATCTTCGCAGCCGGAGCAGTATTAATGCTTGCTGCATTAGCCTTTAAAGTGTCGATGGCACCTTTCCACATGTGGAGTCCCGATGTTTACCAAGGTTCACCATCGTTAATTACCACTTTCATGATGTCTGTCGTGAAGATTTCAGCATTCTTTGCATTCTTCAAGGTTATGACTATCGCTTTCTCCGGCATTACCGGATCTTGGATTAATGTGATTGGCGTACTCATCATCATCACCTTATTCTTGGCGAATACCATGGGTCTTGCCCAAAGTAACGCAAAGCGCATGCTAGCCTACTCTTCGGTTTCACACGTTGGATATTTAGCCCTTATTTTCTTTGGTTTAAATAATCTCTCTGCTTATAATTTAGCATTCTATTTATTTGCATATTCATTAGCAACAATTGGGGTAATGATGTGTTTAATTTGGGTTGAAAAACTGAAGAGAGAAACCTCTTACAACGCCTTCCGAGGTTTGGCTCAAACGGAACCTATCTTAGCTATCGTTGCCGCTATCGGAATGTTATCAATGGCGGGAATCCCTTTAACGGCTGGATTTATGGGTAAATTTGCAATCTTTGCGCAAGCTATTAAATCAACTCCATTCTTGGTGTTAGTTGCAATTTTAGGTTCGGCAATTTCAATTGCTTATTACTTAAGATTAATTATGGCGATGTTCTTCCCGAAAGAAAGTAGCTTCAACACTTCGGAAAGAGCACCTTTAACTTACAATATCATCGCCGTATTTATTATTGTTGCTTTGGTAACTTTCGGAATTTTCCCTGACCTTTTTGCTCGTCAGTTTGGTATTTAAGATTAAAAATCTACTATAAAAAAATAGCGCTCCGAAAATTGGAGCGCTATTTTTATTTCTGGGATTCAATGTTTATCGTCGAAGCATAATCTTCGTACTTCTAAAAGTCTTCTCAAGAACATCAATTAAGTTTTTATTATGGAGCAACATACCCGCTGCAAAACCAGTAAACTACCAATAACAGTATCTATCAAACGGGAGGTCATCAGGGTATTAATGTCTATTACGGTTGGGCCCGCGGTTTCTGCTAAGATTATAGTCATTGGCGTAATAAATATTGCAGCCATAAGATAATTTCTAACAATCATCATTTCCGATAAGAACTGTAAGGAAAAAAGAATAATTATTAAGGCTAAAGGATCCGATTTAATGCTGAATATCATCCATACAAGGCCAATACCCACAAAAGTTCCTGTAATACGTTGGATATTACGTTGCGAGGTCTGTCCCAAATCTCGCCCTTGAAGAACAGCTAAAGTGGAAATCGGAATCCAATATGGACTGGTGTTATCCACCGCATATCCTGCAAGCATGGCAATGCCCATGGTAACTGCTAAAATAATGCTTTCGACCGTCTTCGTATATCTCGATTTGCGTGGGATGACCCGTGGGATATCCACCCCATTTTTTGCGATATAAACGGAGTACAAAAATGCCAAAACAACTGCTAATATCTATCCCATAGCAAACAGCCCTACCCGCGTAGGAATCATTTCCAAGTTAAAGGGGGCGTTGGTTGCTACAGCGCAAGCCATAATAAAGAAGAAATTTCGAGGTGGTGGAATGTCAAAATACGAAGTAATCAAATGTGCCTGAAAAGTGACGAAAGCCAATGCTAAAGCGCTTGCCCAAGGATTAAAACTAAACAGTAAACCAATGAGGAACGACAGCGCCATTCCGAAAGCACAAAAAACCAAATGGGTAATACGTTTTTCTAGAGAAGCATGGGTAAAATATAAAATAGTAAGTGCGCCCATACTTGCAATATTTCCATAATAGGGAACACCGAAAAACCATCCCAAGAAAACGCATAAGCCAACACACGTGGCGGCCAGCAAAGGAAAATACCACTTTCGCTCGGTTTGTTTTATTTCGATAAAAGATTTTGCGTGTTCGCGCAAGCGATGCTGAAGTCTTTGATTCATTTACTGTTCAATTTTTTTTGCTTTTTCCCACATTTCGTCCATCTCTTCCAAGCTCATTTCTGAAAGTTCTTTCCCTGCTTCGCCAGCCATTTTTTCCATCTTCTGAAAACGATTGATGAACTTCAGATTACTCCTCTCTAAAGCAGAATCCGGGTTAATGTCATTAATTCGTGCATAATTAATGAGACTGAAGAATAAATCCCCCAATTCTTCTTCCTTTTTCAGGAGATTATTTTCGGTGTGAAACTCCACCATTTCCTCCTCTACTTTCTTCCAGGCATCTTCAGCATCGGGGAATTCAAACCCAATTCCTTTCACCTTTTCCTGGATACGAAATGCTTTTACAATACTTGGTGTTCCCTTCGAAACTCCTGATAAAACGGAACGATTTCCTTCTTTAAGTTTCAGTTTCTCCCAGTTTTGCTTCACTTCTTCTTCATCTTTCACCTCGATATCGCCATAGATATGAGGATGGCGGAAAATTAGTTTTTCGTTAAGCGAATTGATAACGTCGGCGATATCGAAACTGCCTTTTTCTGACCCTATTTTTGCATAGAAAACCAAATGCAGTAAAACGTCACCGAGTTCTTTTTTAATCTCAGGTAAATCCTCTTCCAACAACGCGTCAGAGAGTTCATAAACTTCTTCCAAAGTTAAATGACGTAAAGTTTGTAAGGTTTGTTTTTTATCCCAAGGACATTTTTCCCGAAGATCATCCATAATATCCAGCAGACGGGAAAATGCTTCAAGTTTCTGTTCTTTCGTATTCATAAGTTATTTGTTATATGGAGACTATAAATAAAAAACCTTGTCAAGCTCGGAAGACCTGACAAGGTGTATGCCTTGTAAAATGGCATCCTAAATATTATCCCATCTTTCTTGGGGTAGATTTTGGCGCTGCTTTCGCTCCGCTCGCTTTTGCTTTTGGTGCTGCAGCTTTTGGCGCTTTAGGAGCCGCTTTTTTAGTTTCTTTCTTTTCAGCTACAACTTCTTCCTTCTTTTCAGATTTTTTCTCTTCTTTAGCTTCTTCAGTTGTTTCTTCAGCCGGTTGTTCAGCTTTTACAAAACTGTCAGGAGTGATGTAACCCGCTTTGCTTAAAATGTTATACCACTGCGCTAATTTCTTAATGTCAGAAACATAAACACGGTCGGTATCGTAATCTGGAAGTGCAGTTAGCATAAACTCACGTAATTCAGCATCAGAAGATTTGTGAGAAATAGTTTCCTTATACTCGTTATTTTTGGCGATATTTTCGAATACATCAAATAAAGGAACTTCTTTATCAAAAGTGAACATGGCGATGTTATCCAACAAACTTACTTGTGATGTGTTGCCAATGCTCAATTTTTTCTTGGTTAAAACATCCTCTACGATGAAACCGTTCTTCAACTGAGAGATTAATTTATATAATCCCGGTTTACCGGAAATCGAAATTATTTTTTCTAACTGCATTTTCTTATTTTTTAATTTTTGTTATCGTTTTTCTAAAATCTTGTGTTACTTAGGAAATCTCATTTTGTAATTCACCGCCACATCGCCTTGTGCAATCTTCATCAAACGTCCTTTAACCAGCTTTTTCTTGAGTGAACTTAAATGGTCGGTAAATAAAATTCCTTCGATATGATCATATTCATGTTGAATGACGCGCGCGCGCATATCCGAGAAAGTATCAGTGTGCTTCACAAAGTTTTCGTCGTAATATTCAATTAGGATCGTTTCTTTTCTCTTTACATCTTCACGAACATCAGGGATCGAAAGACAGCCTTCATTAAATTTCCACTCTTCACCGCTTTCTTCTAAAATTTTTGCGTTAATCAACACTTTTTTAAAGTCTTTGAGTTCGTGAGCGATATCAGCGTAATCTTCGTCCTCCGCTAAAGGCGATAAATCTACTACAAAAAGGCGGATATCCAACCCAATTTGTGGAGCTGCAAGGCCAATACCGTGTGCGGAATTCATCGTTTCGAACATATTCTCAATAAGTTCCTGAAGTTCAGGATAATCCTTATCGATATCGTGACATTTTTTTCTTAAAACTGCATCGCCAAATGCGCGTATTGGTAAAATCATTTTTTTTGGTCTAAAAAATTTTGCAAAATAATGGTTGCACTTACTTTATCAATCAGGCCCTTTTCTTCTCTTTTCTTCTTACTCTTTCCGCTTTGCGAAATAAAGAATGAAGCCATTTTGGAGGTAAAACGTTCATCTAAACGATGTACTTCCACCTTCGGAAACTTTTCCTGAAATTTTTCAATGAATTTTAAAATATCACTCTCCACTTCAGAAAGATTTCCTTTTAAATCAGTTGGCATCCCCACTACGATGGAATCTACTGTATTCTTCCCCAAATAATCTTCTAAAAAAGTAAAGATTTCCGGAGTTAAAACAGTGGTTAATCCTGAGGCAATAATCTGGAAATCGTCGGTTGCTGCAAGTCCGCACCTTGCCTTTCCATAATCTATTGCGAGGATTTGTCCCATAGGGTGCAAATTTAAGAAATTTTATGCAACCCTTTCATGACATGCAGCAAATCGATTTGCAATTGCAGAATAATTTATAAATTTAATTCCACAAAAAAATAAACGATGAAAACATTGATCTTGATTCGACATGCTAAAAGCGATTGGCCCGAAAATACTGAAGATTTCGATCGTCCGTTGGCTGAAATCGGAGAAACGAATGCGTTGAAAATGGCTAAGTTTCTGAAGGAAAACGATGTTAAGATTGATAAATTCATTACAAGTCCTGCCCTTCGTGCGTTAAATACGTGTAAAATATTCAATCAATGTTACTTAAACGATATTGAAACCAACCGCAAATTATATAATCCGAATGAAAGCAGTTTCGAATCGGTTATTTATGATCTTCCGGAAGAGGTAGAGTCTGTAGCAATGTTTTCTCACAATAACGGTATTTCCAATTTTGCCAACATGATGAGCGAGCAGGTTCTTTCTTTACCAACTTGTGGTGTTGCCGGATTTACCATCGAATGTGATACATGGGCGGATTTCGACGGAGCTCGGAAAAAACTGTCCTTCTTCTACGAACCGAAATCGATTTCAGAAAAAAAACCTTCTTAATAACTAAGAAGGCTTTCATTTTTATTTATTTAACTCTTTTAAGATCCAAATCTTCAAAGTCGAAACTGAAATCTGTAATATCAGAAATAGGTTTCATTTTCGCACGCTGTGCTTTTCCTTTTTCATCGTAATAGAAAATCACAAAGGCGTCGGCGTCATAACTTCGGTCATCCCATTTTGCAATAAATGTATTGTTAGAATAAGGCAATAAATCTCCTTTTAATCTAGGAGAATTTTTGCATACGATTCGAAATTTATTTCCTTCTTTAGAAATAATAACCTCTCCGAACCATTTATCGCGATAAGTACCTACAAATTGTTCCAAACTAGGATGTAATTTTCTATTTTTTTTGAAGGCTTCTGATGTCGCGAATACTTCATTTTTACCTTTTTCGAAATCTGTGTTGACTTTCGCCATACGTTCTGCATAAGTTTTCAACCAATTACGGTCTTCAATACCCAAATAAGAATCTCTTATAGTGTTGGTAATTGCACTAAAAGCAGCACCACTCTGTTGATTGGTTAGGACGATAATCCCAAGTTTCAAATCGGGGATTATAGTAAACTGTGTCACCGTACCGATAAGTCCTCCTGTATGGTGGACTTGTTGATAACCTTTAACATCCGTTAAAAACCATCCCAAACCGTATCCCGCGAAATTAGAATCGTAACTGTTTTTTAGCGCAACAGGTGTAGAGATTTGAAGATTCCAAAGTTGTTGAATTTGTTTATCGCTGACCAATTTCTTCCCTTCTTTGGTAGTGAAACCATTCATCAGAAAATCTGCCCACGTAATCATGTCGTTAATATTACTGATGATCCCACCGGCAGCATCTGCTGTAGTATTCCAATCATGGGGTACAGCTACGGCTTTTCCGTTTACAGTTGCGTGTGCATCGATGATGTTGGTAACCCCAGCAGCTTTCGCTCTGTCATAGTTTCCAAAACTGGAGTTCATACCGACAGGCTTCATAATACGTTGTTCCACAAATTCTGCCCAACTTAAACCGGACGTTCTTTTAATAATCTCACCCGCAACGATAAACATAATGTTGTTATAATCTAAGGTAGATCGGAAAGAGTTTTCTGGTTTTAAGTACCGTACGTTGTGGATAATGTCATTCACCGTTAACGGTCCGCCTTCCGGAAAAAACATCAAGTCACCCTGTCCGAGCCCCAGTCCAGCGCGATGGGTAATTAGGTCTTTAATTGTTACTTCTTGAGTAACGTACGGATCGTACATTCGGAATTCCGGAAGATGCTTAATCACTTTATCATCAAATTCAAGTTTACCTTCGTCTGCCAAAATAGCTAAAGCAGTAGCTGTAAAACCCTTCGAATTGGAGGCAATACCTACCAATGTACTCGCATTCATTTCCTGCTTGGTGGTAAGCGAGCGCTGCCCAAATCCTTTGGCGTAAACTGTTTTTCCGTCTTTCACAATCCCGACAGATATTCCCGGGACGTCAAAGGTCTTCAAGGTGTTCTGAATAAGTTCATCAAGTTTCTTCTCATCGGTCTGTGCGAAAACCGCGTAAGAGATGAAAATAAATAAAAAGGTAATTCTGCGTAACATCGTATTATTTGTTTTCACGAAGATAGCCATTTTTATCCGCTTACTAATAAGACTATATGGTCTGTAAATTGTATTGAGAAGCACGCGGGCAAGCTTTCTTCGCTTTCAAATTCAGCCCGAAAATCCTACATTTGTAACAAAGTAAATAGTAAAAATGACCAGCAAAAAAGATTTTTTCCTTGAATGTTACCAACTCGGTATCATCAAATTCGGACGCTTCACCCTCAAAAGCGGAATTGAGAGCCCATTTTATGTAGATCTCCGCCCGCTTGCCTCAGATCCAAGGATTTTGAAGAGACTTGCAAATTATCTTTTGGATATGCTTCCTTTGGATAATTTCGATTTGATCTGTGGAGTTCCTTATGCCGCACTACCCATGGCGACCGCGATGAGTTTAGAAAGTTATCTTCCTCTCATTATAAAGAGAAAAGAAGCCAAAGACTATGGGACAAAAAAATTAATTGAGGGTATTTTTGCGAAAGGACAAAATTGTTTGTTGGTTGAAGATGTAATTACCTCGGGAAAATCTCTTTTAGAAACTATTCCAGAAATCGAAAATGAAGGTATTACCGTATCTGATATTGTAGTGGTACTCGACCGTCAGCAAGGTGGTAAAGAACTTTTGGAAAGCAAAGGTTACCGAGTGCACACCCTGTTTACCATTTCAGAAGTGTGCTCTATGTTAAAAGAAGAAGGCCATCTTTGTGATGATGAAGTTCTGCAAATCAGAGATTTCTTGAATGGAAACCAAGTAAAATTTGAAGAAAAGAAAAGACTCTCTTACGAACAAAAACTGGAAGTAGCAGAACATTCTATTGCAAAGAAACTGTTGGAAACTGCCATTGCAAAAAAATCCAACCTCATCGCTTCAGCAGATGTTTTGACAACTCAAGAATTACTTGATTTAGCTGAAAAGGTTGGTCCACACATCGTGGCATTAAAAACGCACATGGACATCATCACCGATTTTGATGCTGATAAAACCATTTTACCTCTAAAAGATCTGGCTAAAAAACATAATTTCCTGTTGATGGAAGACCGTAAGTTTGCCGACATTGGGAATACACAGGAACTGCAATTTTCTTATGGAATGTACAAAATTTCCAATTGGGCAGACTTCGTGACTTCTCATGTTATTGGCGGTTATCAATCGCTAGATTGCTTTTTGAATGTTGGTGTTGTAGCCATTTTAGGAATGTCATCACGCGGTACGTTGACCGATCATAATTATCAGGCAGAAGCATTAAAAGTGGCGCAGTCGCATCCCAATGTAATTGGTGGGGTTTCCCAAAAGCAGCTTCCGGATGAGTTATTACTTTTCACACCAGGAGTTAGCATGGGAGACGCCAATGACGGCAAAGGTCAGCAATACCACACCCCAGATTTCGTGTTCAGAAACCTTCATACCGATTTTATGATTGTCGGTCGGGGTATTTATAAAGCAGATGATGCTGAGAGTGCTGCATTACAGTACAAAATTGCAGGATGGAATGCTTATGAGCAAAACATTTAAAAATTTACCACCCAAGTCACCCGAAAAGGTGACTTTTTAATTTCATGAATCCCACATTCTAAAACTGTTTTAAATAGTGTAATTTTGCATCGTGGGAAAATTCTCACCGTAATACTAAATTATTTTAATGGAACTTATACACCGCAACTTACTTATAGGAATTCACGACGCATTACACGAAACTTTTTTTGAGGATCGTAGATATGCGGACAAAGTAATTGAAAGATTACTAAAAGCCAACAGAAAATGGGGCAGCGAAGACCGTAAAGTTGTTTCTCAGATTTTTTACGACATCATTCGCTGGAAAAAGCGATTGGAATACTACATGGGCGAAGGCGTAAAACCCAACAACATCTATAAAATGATCTTGGCGTATTGCCTTTGGACCAAAACTCATTACAAAAAATTTGAAGAGTTTGACGGAATCAAAATTGCCGATATCCTAAACAAACTCAAAAAAAATACAGTTCCTACCAAAGCAATTGAACACTCTATTCCAGAATGGCTTGCTGAGACATTAGAAAAAGAACTGGGCAGCAATTGGGAACGCGAAATGGATGCTTTAAACGAACAAGCACCCACCATTCTTCGAGCGAACACTTTAAAAACGACAACCAAAGAATTAATCTCGGACCTTAAGGATGAAAATGTCGAAAGTTTCCCCATTCAAAACTATCCTTACGCCGTTCAGCTTGAAGAAAAGAAAAATGTGTTTCTAACGACTGCTTTTAAGGAGGGTTTATTTGAAGTTCAGGATGCTTCTTCACAAAAAATCGGCGAATTATTGGATGTAAAAGAGGGTTTACGCGTAGTTGATGCCTGTGCGGGTGCTGGTGGCAAAACGCTTCATCTTGCCGCATTAATGGGCAACAAGGGACAAATTATTGCACTGGACATTTACGACTGGAAATTAGCTGAACTTAAACGCCGTGCAAAACGTGCTGGTGCTCACAACATCGAAACCCGAGTTATCGATGACAAAAAAGTCATTAAAAGATTATATGATAAAGCCGACCGTGTGTTAATTGATGCGCCGTGCTCCGGCTTGGGAGTTTTAAAAAGAAACCCTGATTCCAAGTGGAAGATTGATCAGGCTTTCATCGACCGCATTAAAAATGAACAACAGCAGATTTTACAGGACTATAGTAAAATGTTGAAGAAAGGCGGTAAAATGGTTTATGCTACATGTTCTATATTACCTTCAGAAAACAATGAACAGGTGGAAACATTCTTAAAAGAAAACCCAGAATTCACCCTATTACGCGAAGAAAAAATAATGCCTAGCGATGGTTTCGATGGATTCTACATGGCTTTAATGACACGAAATTAAAAAATTAATAGGATTTTAACTTAGGCAGTTCTTTAGAGCTGCTTTTTTTGTGGAATAAAATTCACTTCATCTTAATCAAATATAGTGTTTAAATGAAAATTATTTTTGAATCGACAATTAAAAGTGAATATTTTACTATTTATTATATTTTTTATTTTTATTCATAAACTTTTCTTTTAGGTTTGTATCAGAATTTTAACCCAAAACTAATAACTGCTTATATATTTTTAACTTATGTGTGGAATTGTATGTCTTTTTGACGCTAAACAGAAAACCGACATGTTGCGCCCGCAGGTGCTTGAAATGTCTAAAAAAATCCGTCACCGAGGACCGGATTGGAGTGGAATTTTCCAAAGTAATGATGTTATTTTTTCTCACGAAAGATTAGCCATTGTGGACCCTACTTCCGGTAAGCAACCTTTATATACAAAAGATGGCAAGGTAGTTCTGGCAGTGAACGGCGAAATTTATAATCACCGTGAGCTCCGCAAAGAATTCCCCGACTACGAATTTTTAACGCAATCTGATTGTGAAGTCATCTTGGCATTATACCGTCGACACGGAAAAAACTTCATTGAAAAACTCAACGGAATTTTTGCATTTGCCCTCTACGATATAGAAAACCAAGTCTATTTAATTGGACGCGACCACATGGGAATTTGCCCACTTTACCACGGTTGGGACCGCAGTGGCAATTACTATGTTGCCTCCGAACTAAAAGCTTTGGAAGGAGTTTGCAAAAAAATTGAAACTTTTTTACCAGGTCATTATGTATTCAGTCCAGAGGGCTATGAGATGCAAAAATGGTATCACCGCGATTGGGAAGATTTTGAAAATGTAAAAGATAACGAAACCGATATTGCTAAAATAAGAGAAAGTCTTGAAGCTGCCGTACATCGTCAGTTAATGAGTGACGTTCCTTACGGTGTACTGCTCTCCGGAGGTCTAGACTCCTCAATTATCGCAGCAGTTACTGCCAAATACGCCCGAAACCGTATTGAGAGTGGTGACACTCAAGAAGCGTGGTATCCCAGACTTCACAGCTTTGCAGTTGGGTTAGAAGGCAGTCCGGATTTGGTAGCGGCTCAAAAAGCTGCGGACCATATTGGGTCTATCCATCACGAGGTACATTTTACTGTTCAGGAAGGTTTAGATGCAGTTCGCGATGTCATCTATCACTTAGAAACTTATGATGTAACCACTATCCGTGCTTCTACCCCAATGTATCTGCTCGCGAGGGTCATCAAATCGATGGGCATCAAAATGGTGCTTTCTGGCGAAGGAAGCGACGAACTGTTTGGAGGCTATCTTTACTTCCATAAGGCGCCTAATGCAAGGGAATTTCATGACGAAACAGTTCGAAAACTGTCTAAACTACATTTATATGATTGCTTACGTGCCAACAAAGCACTCATGAGCTGGGGAATTGAGGGAAGAGTGCCTTTCTTGGACAAAGAATTCATGGATACTGCGATGACTGTAAATCCGAAGGATAAAATGGTAAACAAAGCCGAAGGCAAAATGGAAAAATGGGTTCTACGTAAAGCGTTTGAAGATTTGTTACCGGAATCTATTGCCTGGAGACAAAAAGAACAGTTTTCGGACGGTGTAGGCTATTCGTGGATTGATTCGCTCAAAGAACTTGCAGAGCAAGAAGTTAGCGATGAAATGATGGCAAATGCCAAATTTCGTTTTCCACTGAATACTCCGCAAAATAAGGAGGAGTATCGTTATCGCACAATTTTCGAAGAACATTTTCCAAGCGAAACCGCGGCGGCAACAGTTCCTTCTGTGCCATCAGTTGCCTGCTCCACTCCAATTGCGCTGGAATGGGATGAGGCCTTCAAAAAAATGAATGACCCAAGTGGACGCGCGGTTATTAGCGTTCATGAAGACAGTTACTAAACGAACCAACTCCATTTCGTATATTTTTTAAGAACCTGTTTGTAGAAATACATTCAGGTTTTTTTGGTTTTTCACAGAAATTGGAGGTATATCTTATTCTAATAAAGCCGAGATAGGTGCAGTTTTTGATGAAGTTGGAGCATGTCTCAACCCAAATCGTTTAATTCACCCACAAAAAAAATTCTTCCCTTCATCCTCGCTACTGCCATTTTCATGCAGATGTTGGACTCTACCATATTAAACACGTCTTTGCCTTCTATTGCGAACGACCTCAACGAATCTCCGTTGAATATGCAAAATGCAATCATCAGTTACGTTTTAACGTTGGCTGTTTTTATGCCCGTAAGCGGTTTTCTGGCGGATAAATTCGGAACGAAAAGAGTGTTCATTTTCGCGATTGCAGTATTTAGTTTAGGCTCTTTGTTTTGTGCCGCTTCGCAGAATTTAATTCAACTTGTCTTATCCAGAATTTTGCAAGGCCTCGGCGGAAGTTTGATGACTCCGGTTGGAAGACTTGCTCTTATCCGAACTTACGACAAAAGTGAAATTTTGCCCGCCATGAATTATGCCATAGTTCCTGCGTTGATAGGACCCGTTTTAGGACCGGTTGTCGGAGGATATATGGTAGATTACTTTTCCTGGCATTGGATTTTCCTTATCAATTTGCCTATCGGTTTAGCAGGAATTCTGCTGAGTTTAAAATATATGCCTGATTATAAATCTGAGGTGATTAACTTCGATTTGAAGGGTTTCCTCATCTTCGCATCAGCATCTCTCTTCCTGTCCATCTCGCTGGAATTATTTGGAACGAGTTCTCACACCACTCCTATCCTACTCATATTTGTACTTGGTTTCTTAATGATTTACTATTATTACCGACATGCCAGCAAAGTTGAAAACCCCATATTTCCACTGAATCTTTTCCAGGTTCGAACCTTTAGAATCGGCATCTTAGGGAACTTAGCAACCCGATTAGGCATTAGTTCTATACCGTTATTACTGCCACTAATGATCCAAATTGCCTACAGAGAAAGCGCTGTAATTTCCGGATGGGTAGTAGCTCCGATGGCATTAACCGCAATGTTAGGAAAGTCTACGGTCATCAAAATTTTAAACAGGATTGGATACAGAAAAACTTTAATGACGAACACATTTATCATTGGGGTTTTAATTTGCATACTCGGCATTCCGGGCATTACCAGTTCCATTTGGTGCTTTGTTCCGATTATTGGGATTATGGGATTCTTCAATTCAATCCAATTCACTTCCATGAATACCCTTTCGATTGCGGATCTACGAAACAGCCATACCAGTAGTGGAAACTCACTTCTAGCAGTTAACCAACAATTGGCGGTAGGTTTCGGTATCGCTTTTGGCCTTTTGGTTCTTCAGTTTTTTGAAAGGGATATCAATGCAAACGCTAATCCCCACGCGGCTTTCCGCTACACCTTCTGGGTGGTAGGTGGTCTTACTATTCTGTCCGGTTTTGTATTCCGAAGACTGCATTTTCGAGATGGAGAAAATATGAGAGCTGAAGAGTAATTAAATTAACGTATATTAATTTACAAGAATTCTCATTGAAGTAATTTTGTATTAACAATTTAAAGACAAACGTTTTCATAATTAAACTACAATCACATGAAAAATATAGAATTTGGACTGATGACCTTTGCGGATATGACACCCGAATCGGAAGCGGGGAAAGGAACTAATGCCCATCAGCGAATACAAAATTTGCTCGGAGAGATTAAACTGGCAGATGAACTTGGGATTGATGTTTTCGGGATTGGAGAACATCATCGTGATGATTATGCCGTTTCATCTCCTACAACAGTTTTAGGTGCGGCTGCAGCAATAACAAAAAATATAAAATTAACCAGCGCAGTAACCGTTTTAAGTTCAGAAGATCCTGTGAGAGTTTATCAACAGTTTTCTACCGTTGATGCTTTATCTAATGGACGGGCTGAAATTATGGCAGGGCGAGGTTCTTTTATTGAATCTTTTCCTCTGTTTGGATTCGATCTTGAAGACTACGACCAACTTTTTGAAGAGAAACTAGATCTTCTCCTAAAAATAAATCAGAATGAAAAGGTAACATGGAAAGGACAATTACGCCCATCTATTAATAATTTGGGAGTTTATCCACGAGCGGTCGAGGGAGAAATCCCGGTGTGGCTAGCGGCAGGCGGCACCCCGGCTTCAGCCCTTAGAGCAGCAAAACTGAAATTGCCATTAATGCTGGCAATTATCGGAGGAATGCCTCAACAGTTCGTTCCTTTTATTAATCTTTATAAAAAGGCTGCGCTGGAAAATGGAACCTCGGCCTCAGATTTACAAGTCGGTATTAATAATCATATGTTTATCGGTAAGGATAGTGCCAAAATTGCGGATGAATTTTTTCCTTATTATGCTCAAATGATGGATCGTGTAGGGAGAACCCGCGGATGGCAACCGATGTCGCGCGCGCAGTTTGACCACATGAGATCACCTTCCGGCTCTTTAATGGTAGGAAGTGTGGAAGAAGTTACCGAGAAAATCATTCATGAATATCAAATTTTTGGTTTTACCAGATTTCTGGGACAGGCCAGTCTTGGTTTCGTACCTCATGAACTTACGATGAAATCCATAGAACTTTATGCAAAAGAGGTAATCCCGAATGTGAAGAAACGATTGGGTCTTCATTGATAAATTGTAACTTTAATAACTTTATAACACCAAAGCCATGTCAAATATTGGACTTATCATAGAAGAAAAAGCAGCCGACATCGGTAATTTTTTAGTAGGGCGATTGTTGCCCTTTCGGGAAAAGCGTGCCGTGGGGCCATTTGTATTTATAGATCATATGGGTCCAGCCGCCTTGAAGGATTTTCAAAATCTAGATGTGCCACCTCATCCGCATATTGGTTTATCCACTTTAACTTATTTATTTGAGGGTTCCATACAGCATCGTGATTCTTTGGGTAATAATATTGAGATTAAACCTGGCGCTGTAAATTGGATGACCGCAGGAAAAGGAGTGGTACATTCAGAAAGGACCCCGGAATACCTGCGCCATACCGATAAAAACCTGCATGGTTTTCAAATCTGGGTCGGACTTCCAAAAAAATTAGAGCAGGCTGAGCCCTCTTTTCACCACACGGAAGCAGATGAAATCCCAGATTGGACAGATGAATCACTGGATTTTAAACTGATTGCCGGGGAACTTATGGGCCGAAAATCTCCGGTGCCAGTATATAGCCGATTATATTTCCTAGAAATAAAAAGTAATAAAGATACCACTGTCAATATTGGCGCTCATTTATACGGTGAAGTCGGGATATATATTCTTGAAGGATCTGTCGGAATAGAAAATAACAATTACAGTTCTAAACAACTTTTGATTGCTAAGAACCCAGAACTTTGCACCTTTGAAATGGCTGCCAACACTACATTATATCTTTTTGGTGGAGAATCTTTTTCTGAAGAACGTTATATTTTCTGGAATTTCGTGAATTCGGATAAGGACATCATTGAGCAGGCAAAAGAAAATTGGCATTCGCAAAATCATGAAGCATTTCCTCTTGTTCCAGGAGATGAGGAAGAATTTGTACCACTTCCAAAAGCTGTTTTGAACAGTAAACTTTCACGATAAATCCTACTCACAAATTTTTATTAAAAATCCGGTAGCGTTAGAGGCTTTTAAAATTGAACGCATAAATTTTCATTGTTGAAGATCTCAACTCCATCCATGTATTATCAAAATATCAAAAAAGCAAAAATATGGTAGAAATTAAACACATAGAACAAGGCGAAAAAGGCTCGTTCGACCTATATTACGAAGGTAAGAAAGCAGGAAATATGACCTACACCTCGGCCGGCAAAGACCGCATTATTATCGATCACACCGAAGTTTCCGCAGAATATGGAGGAAAAGGTTTAGCGAAACAACTCGTGTATGCCGGAGTAGATTTTGCAAGGAAAAACGGCGAGAAAATTATTCCCCTTTGTCCCTACGCAAAAGCAACCTTCGAGAAGAATAAAGATATCCAGGATGTTCTTACGCACTAAATTTTCAAAAAAATATTAGAATGACGCCGCTATCATCAGCGGCTTTTTTGCGCCCCGGATTGAACGGTTTGTTTGAGCTCTTTTTACGCGCGCCCGAGAAACGGGCGCGTGTAAAAAAGCGAGTAGTGAAAGCCGGAAGTGGCGCCCAAATAAAATAACAACTTCACTGGGAGCATAATAACCCAAAAAAACTATATTTGCCCATTAAAAATCATTAAATGACTCCTGCAACTATTTTGCTTCTTTTTGTTTTTGCATATTTCATTGGCCTTTTATTTATCTCATATCTCACCAGCCGTAACGCCGACAACCAATCTTTTTTTATTGGAAACAAGAAAAGTAAATGGTGGTTAGTAGCGTTCGGAATGATTGGAACGAGTTTGAGTGGAGTTACTTTTATTTCGGTTCCTGGTACAGTCGGAAAGATGACGGCGGGCGAATATCCTTTCGGTGGATTTGAATATTACATGATGGTAATCGGCTTCTTCCTTGGTTATTTTATTGTCGCTGCAATCCTTTTACCTTTGTACTATCGCATGAATCTGACTTCCATTTATACTTATCTGGGCAGAAGATTCAATGTAGAAGCTCATAAAATCGGATCATTATTTTTTATCATTTCACGCTCTATTGGTGCAACTGCGAGGCTCTATCTTGTGGTAAATGTTCTGCAAATTTTCTTATTGCAAGGCTTAGGCATTCCGTTTTGGGTAACTGCAGCAATTATCTTAATCATGGTGCTGTTATATACTTTTGAAGGTGGAGTGAAAACGATTGTGATTACCGACACTTTGCAAACTTCGTTTATGATTTTAAGTTTGTTAGCTTGTATTGTTTATATTCTCTCTAACCTCGATCTGAGTGCTGGCGAAGCCTATCAAACTCTAGCGCAAAAGGATTATACCCATTTCATTAATTTTGATGTTAACTCTAAAACATTTTTCCTTAAAACAATTTTGGGCGGTATGTTTATTACCATCGCAATGACGGGTCTTGACCAGGAAATGATGCAGAAAAACATTTCGGTGGACAATCTTAAAAACTCCAAGAAGAATATGTTAACCTTCGCAGGAACTTTGCTTATCGTAAACCTGGCATTTTTATTCTTAGGCGGATTGCTTTACCTTTTTGCAATGGAAAATGGTGCACAATATGCCCAGATTGTTAATGTAATTAACGGCACAGAAAGCATCACGAATGTTTTCGGATTTAAAGATGCCTCCGGAAATATTTCCAATATTATGGGCGATGATCTTTTCCCGGCTTTGTCACTACAAGGCTATTTTCCGCTTTTTATTTCGGTGATTTTCATTATCGGACTTATCTCTGCGCTTTTTCCTTCGGCTGATGGCGCTTTAACAGCGGTGACGAGTTCTTACTGTGTTGACTTGTTAAATATCAATGAGGACAAATCTAAATCGGAGAAGCAAAAAAAGAGACTTCGAATGAAAATCCACCTGATTTTTACCGTTATTTTCTTCGCCTTAATTATGATTTTCAAAGCCATCGACGATAAATCGATCGTTTACTTGATAATGGAAGTTGCGGGTTATACTTACGGACCATTACTAGGACTATTTGCTTTCGGAATTTTCACCAAATTCAACATCACGAAAAAATATGCAATTGTTGCGGTAACTTTAATTGCGCCAGTAATTACTTATTTGTTGAATAATCTGGTGACTCAACAAACCGATTACCGAATTGGCGTAGAGCTAATCATCATTAACGGACTGCTAACCTTTATTGGTTTGTGGCTCATCAGAAGCAAAAAACCTACACTTAGGATTGTATAAAATAAAAAAACCTGCCTCGTTAGAAGCAGGTTTTATTAAATAATGGCGGAGTTTTATTTCCTCTCCATGCCTTTAATAAATATCTGAATATTCATTTCATTTTTAATAACTCCGTCTGTAACCGGCATCTGGAATTTAACTCCAAAATCTTCTCGGTCGATATCTTTCGGTTCTGTTGCGATACTAACCTCACCTTCTTTTAAAGAAACATTAGCATTAAATGTCAATGGTTTTGTTATCCCCTTTATCGTCAAATTTCCATCGATAGAAGTATTATAATCTCCGGTGGTGTTGGGTGTTACTTTCGTAATTTCAAAAGACGAAGTCGGGAATTTATTAACACCGAAAAAATCAGCACTTTTCAAATGGCCAACAAGCTGGTCGTTCTGTTCTTGATCATCTTTCAAATCTACAGAAGTCACGGTATTCATATCAGCAACGAATTTTCCGCTTTCTAGTTTACCATCTTTAACGGTAACTTCTCCACTTTCAAAACGGATGGTTCCGAAGTGGCTCATGTTATCAGATTTAATAACTTTAAATCCTTTCCACTCGATACGGCTGTTCATGGTATCCACTTCATAAACAGTTCCTTGTTTGGTCGTCATTACCTCGTTCGTTTCGCTGTTTAACGGTTTATCTTTTCCGCAAGCAATCGCCAGAATGCCTGTGAGTGCAGAAAATACTATAATATTGGATAATTTGCTCATAATTACCGAAATTTTTAATTGTTTCAGCGAAAATAGCCAATTTATTTAAGTTGAAGCCAGAAAATCTTATTTTTGCAATATGCTTCTAGAGATCAACAACCTGAATTTCTCCTATTCCCCGACCCAAAAACTATTTGAAAATTTCAATCTTAAAGTTGAAAGCGAAAAAATTGTGGCGTTGGCGGGTGAAAGTGGTTGCGGAAAATCTACGTTATTAAGTTTAATCTATGGACTTCTTGATTGGGAAGACGGCACTATTTTTTTCGATGGAAAACCGATATATGGACCGAAGAAAAATATTGTTCCGGGAGAGGCAGAGATGAAATTTGTTGCCCAAAATTACGACTTGATGCCTTATGCAACTGTTGAAGATAACGTGGGTAAATTTATTTCAAACATCAATTTAAAAGACAAGAAAGCAAAAGTCCACGAATTACTTAATGTAGTAGGACTTGAGGAATACGCCAAAGTTTTACCTAAATTTTTAAGTGGAGGACAACAGCAGCGTGTCGCTATTGCACGAGCCTTATCGGTAATGCCAAAATTACTTTTGCTCGATGAGCCGTTTAGTAATTTGGATTTTCCAAGAAAAATACAGCTACGCGAAAGACTGTTCGGATACGTAAAAAAGCACGAAATCTCAATGATTATTTCGACCCACGAAATTCAGGAAATTATGCCTTGGCTCGATCAAATTGTAGTACTGAAGGATGGTCGTCTCATCCAAAATGATCATCCGAAAGAAACTTATGACTGCCCTTACAATGAGTATGTCGCCAGATTGTTCGGTGAAGTAAATGTATTTTCTGATGAAGAGATAAAAAATCTGAATTTATCTCGGAAAATATATTATCCTCATCAAATAAAATTTTCTAACCATGGCTACGAAGCACAAGTTGTTGAAAGCCGGTTCGCGGGAAGCCATTACTGGAATAAATTAATGGTTTCAGGCAAAGAAATCATTGTGTATTCTGAAAAGAAAACGCAGGATAATATTCTACTTACATTCGACTAATTATAAAGCTATTAAAACTATAAATTTTCACTTAAATATTTTGAAAATTAATAGTTATTGCATAACTTTACACTAAAGTCTAAGGAAATTTTTGGTTAATTCTCTTTCTGCCCTTTGAAGCGAAGATTAGTCTCTTGACAACCGAGCTTTTAGAAATGGAACCCTGTCCAAATCTTTCCTTTTTTTTTTTATGCCTTCTTGACAAATTCTGACTTTAAAGCCATCGCTCCAAAACCATCAATTTTACAGTCGATATTATGATCGCTGTCTGGTCTTAGGCGGATGTTCTTCACTTTTGTTCCAGCCTTAACAGGTTTTGGAGCTCCTTTTACAGGCAAATCTTTCATTACAATGACTGAATCACCATCTTGAAGTTCATTCCCATTGGTGTCGAGGATTTTGTCGGAACTGTCAGTCTCTGCAGGATTCCATTCATGGAAGCATTGGGAACAAACCATAAGTTCATCTTGCGCATAGGTAAACTCGGAACTGCATTTCGGACATAAGATTGTATCACTCATAGCTAAGTATTTTATTATTTAAAAAGCCATCCGCATTAGCAGATGGCTTGTGGAGGATATCGGGATCGAACCGACCACCTTTAGACTGCCAGTCTAACGCTCTAGCCAGATGAGCTAATCCCCCCTTTATTAATTAACATGAAACGTTAATCAGTATTTGAGACTGCAATAATACAAATTTTTAGGACAATTTTAGAGCTTTTAAAAGCGTAAGTTCTGTCCATTTAAATTAAAAATTTTTAAGAAACTCTTGGAGATCAAAGGTTTGCTGCTCTCCTTTAACAAGATCCTTAACTGTAATTTTATTATTTTTAATTTCTTCTTCGCCGAAAAACACCAGATTGGTAATCGCTTTCTTTTCTGCGTAAGTAAATTGTTTTTTAAGTTTGGCTGCTTCTGGATACAGTTCTGCGGAAACGCCTTCTATTCTCAATTGAGCAATTACTTTTAAAGCTTCAAGTGATTCTGCCTCTCCGTAATTCGCGAAAAGATATTTTACAGAAGAATTTTCCGTTTCATTGAACAATCCTAACTCTTCCATCACCAGATAAATACGATCCAAACCAAATGAAATCCCAATTCCCGGAATATTTTTCACTCCGAAAACCTCGGTAAGATTATCGTAACGTCCACCGCCACCGATCGATCCCATGGCAACACCCTGGGCTTTAACTTCAAAAATAGCTCCGGTATAATAATCCAGTCCACGAGCAAGCGTAATGTCGAATCTTAAATTTTCAGAAGCAACACCTAAATTCAGACAGTTTGTTAACACAAATTCTAACTCTTCAACACCTGCGGAACCAACTTCATTTCCTTCAAATTTAAGTTTAAGTTGCTGAAGATTTTGTAATGCGTTATCGCTCTGAGAAAATAAAAAATCGAGTTTATCAATAGATTCCTGAGCAATATTTTTTTCAAGCAATTCTTTAACAACTCCATCTTTTCCGATTTTGTCCAGCTTATCTAAGGCTACGGTGAAGTCAATCAGTTGGCTGGAAATACCAGCATACTCTGCCAAGCCCGAAAGTATTTTGCGGTTATTCAAATGAATTGTAACAGGAATTCCCAATTCTTTAAATGATTTTAGATACAACTGAACAAGTTCTACCTCCTGCCAGAGACTTTCACTCCCGACCACATCTGCATCGCATTGATAAAATTCGCGAAAACGTCCTTTTTGAGGACGATCCGCTCGCCACACTGGCTGGATTTGATAGCGCTTAAAAGGAAAAACCAACTGCCCGTGATTCATTGCGACAAATCTTGCAAAAGGTACCGTTAGGTCATATCGCAATGCCTTTTCTGAAATTTGAGAGATTAACTTTTGAGAATTCTTAGCTTTCCAATCCTCATCATTCGTTTTAGAAGCGTAATCTCCTGAATTTAAAATCTTGAAAATTAGGCGATCGCCCTCTTCACCATATTTCCCGGTTAGGGTCGATAAATTCTCAAAACTTGGAGTTTCCAATGGCTGAAAACCGAACAACTCGAAATTTTTTTGGAGTACATTAATAATTGACCTCCTGTTAATGACTTCCTTGGCAGTAAAATCTCGCGTTCCTTTGGCTAAGCTTGGTTTCATTGAATAATCCGTTAAGTGTTGAGTTTGTGATTGCAAAAATAAGGAAATGAGAGGGATTCTAACGCCAAAAGGGATTGAATTAGTTTTCAACCCCTTTTTTTTACCATTTTAAACGTTAATTACATTGAATCTATAATGCTTATAATTTCTTCCCCGTAATTTTCGATTTTATGCTTTCCAAAACCTTTAACATCAACCAGATCCTCTTTTTTAACAGGACGAATTTTGGCGATGTATTGCAATTCTTTATTGGTTGCGATACAATAAACCGGTAATCTTTGTCCTTTTGCTTTCTTCGTCCGCCAATTTTTAAGTGAATCAAGAATTTTTTCTTCGTCCAAATTCAAGGGCAACTCTGGTGAATAATATTCGAGTGAAGACTCATGCACTATTTTAGCTTCTTCATAATACAAGATGACCGACCAGTAAGGTTCTTCTTCATTTACAAAGGCCGACTGATATTTTAGCACTTCATTTTCTCGAAGAAAAAGATTCAAATTTTCTTGGTCAGCGGGAAGAAAATCTTCAGACACGCGTACTTTTAAAACTTTTATTTTCATCATTTGTGTTTTTTGGATGTTACTTATGTCCTAAAAATAGGATTTCGTCTACCCGGATTTCTGTGATATAATGCTTTGCTCCTTCCTTATCTTCCCAACTGCGATAAACGATTTTGCCTTCTACGGCAATCTCCTTCCCTTTTTCTACATACTTTTCCATCAGGTCAGCTACTTTCCCACTCATCACAAGGTTGTGCCATTGGGTTTCTTCTACTCTTTCTCCTAAACCGTTAACGTAATAATCGCTCGTGGCAAGGGTAACTTTTGCAATTTTTCCTTTTTCCAAGTTTACTGTTTCAACTTCTTTTCCTGTTCTACCGATAAGGGTAACTTTGTTTCTTAATGACATGATTATCAATATTTATTAATTAAACTTAGATTCGGCTTCAACTTTATTCCCCGAAACTCTACGGCAAAGGTTTGATTTCTGAAGTGATTTATTCGGTTGTAAACTATTTATTATCGTTTGTAGTCGTTTGTAAACGGATAATTGCATTTTGTTCCATCAGAAAATTAGAATCAGAAGTAATATCTTTGGAAAAAACCGACTAATGCAACTGATTAAGACTGGACTTTGTGCCTATGGAATGAGTGGAAAAGTTTTCCATGCACCTTTCCTTAATGAGCATCCTGGCTTTCATTTATATGGAGTCGTGGAAAGACACCGTAATGAAGCTCAAGAAAAGTATCCTTATGTAAAACAATTCCGTACAGTGAGCGATTTACTAGAAGATCCGGAAGTAGATTTAGTCATTGTCAACACCCCAATTCAAACGCATTTCAAGTACACGATGATGGCATTAAATGCTGGAAAAAATGTGATTGTCGAAAAACCCTTCACCGTTGACTCAGCGGAAGCAATCACCCTCGTTGAACATGCTGAAAAATTAGGATTGTCGCTTAGCGTTTACCAAAATCGACGGTTTGACAGAGATTTTCTGCAGGTTCAAGAAGTTTTAAGAAGTGGTAAACTGGGGACAATTCGTGAAGCAGAAATAAGATTCGATCGTTTCCGTACACAACCTTCTCAAAAACTTCATAAGGAAGACGCTTCTTTACCCGGCGCGGGCGCGCTACATGACCTTGGTGCACATTTAATTGATCAGGCAGTTCAGTTGTTCGGATTTCCGTCAAAGGTTTTTGGTGATGTATTCGCTATGAAGGGCAATTCGTATGCAAATGATTATTTTGAAGTGATTCTGTATTATCCCCAAGATCTGCGCGTGCGTTTAAAATCGTCTTCTTTTACAAAAGAGTCGCATTGGGCATATAATTTGCATGGCGAGCGCGGTAGTTTTTTGCAGGAAAGAAGCGATAATCAGGAAGTAGAACTGGCTACGGGAACTATTCCACACTATGCTTTACAATGGCAAAAACCTATTGATCAACCAGATAGCATCTTAAATTATGATGATTGTCGTACTGAGATGATAAGTAATCCGGGAAATTATATGAATTACTACCAAGAAATTTATGAACATCTTGTTTTTGGAAAGGAAATTCCATCTCAGGGTAGAGAAATTATTGATAATATGAGAATCATCGACGCCGCACTACAAAGTTCGCATAAAGGCGAAATTATTTCTTTATAAATGCCCAATATGCTAATAAACAGCGTGAAATACACCTAAATTTAACATCAATTTCAAAAACACTATATTTGAGTTCTTTTATCAATTTTTTAATTTGTCAGAATGATTCTAATTGTCGATGACTCACCGGAGAACATCATTTCCTTGAAGAAAGTTCTAGAGAAAAATGGTTTTGAGGTCGATACCGCGGAGTCTGGAGAAGAGGCGTTAAAGAAAATTCTCAAAGAGTCTTACGTGTTAATTATACTCGATGTACAGATGCCGGGTATGGATGGTTTTGAAGTCGCCGAGGCAATTTCCGGCTACAGTAAAGCTAAAGAAACAGCTATTATCTTCCTGTCAGCAGCCAGTGCAAACGTTAACTTAATAACGCGAAGCTACTCCTCGGGTGGTTTGGATTATATCAGCAAACCAGTTGACATGAATATCCTTCTGTTGAAGGTAAAAACTTTCTATCGCATTTACGAACAAAGCCGCGCGCTAAATGAGATGCAAACCAAACTTCTTGAGGAAATTGAATACCGAAAAGAAGCCGAAAGAAAAAAAGATGAATTCATCAGCATCGCCAGTCATGAACTTAAAACACCAATGACCAGCGTTAAAGGATACATTCAGCTTTTAGAAAGAAGTCTGGAGAAAGACGATATCGAAACGGTGAAAACCCGTCTTCAAAAAGTCCAGAATCAGGTGGAGAAACTTAATTTATTGATTGCTGATTTGCTTGATATTTCAAAGATTGAAAGTGGGAAACTCAAATTCAATAAAAAACATTTCTGCTTCAGCAAAGTTCTACAACATATTGTTGAAGTGATGCAGCATTCGCATCCCGGCATCTCACTGATTCAGAATGTTCAAGAGACAGAGAAAATATATGGTGATGAAATGCGTATTGAGCAGGTCATTGTTAATTTTATTACCAATGCTATAAAGTACGCACCCGGCACCACAGAGATACAGATTACGCATCAACTAAGAGACGACCAACTTTACTTTTCGGTGAGAGACTTTGGTATTGGTTTGTCGGAAGAACATCGCGAAAGAATTTTTGACAAATTTTATCGTGTCGAAGAAACCTCAGAACGTTTCCAAGGACTTGGTATTGGCCTCTATATTTGTCGCGAAATCATCGAGCGACATCAAGGAACAATCGGAGTAAACAGTACGCCCGGACAAGGTTCCGAGTTTTATTTTTATTTACCCTTACATCCAGAAAAAGAAGAATTAATCTACGATTATGATGAACTTTAAAAGAAACCTGTTTTACGGACTGGGTTTATCGTTATTATTGCTGTTTATCAGTTCATTAGCCTCCTACATCAGTATACGTAACCTCATTGAAACATCGCAAATGATGCGACAAAGCAATCAGATTATTAAAAGTCTTGATGAAGTTTTTTCATTGGTGAAAGATGCAGAAACAGGTCAGCGAGGGTACCTTCTTACTGGCGATGATCGTTTTCTACAGCCCTATACCAGTGCCAAAGAAAAGCTTGCCAGCTCCCTGGATGCATTGTCTATCGAAGTTACGAAGACACCAACACAAAAAGGCAATCTTGAAAAACTGAAAAACAGTGTCCACGGACGGGTAAGGATGTTGGATGAAAACCTGAACTATAAAAGGACATTCAACAACGTAACGCCTCCACAATTACTTCGCGGAAAGGAATATATGGATGAAATCCGAAGTATGGTTACGTTAATGCAGACAGAAGAAAACGCCATCTTAAAAGAACGTACCGATAGCATGGAGCGTTTCGCTGCTTTCACACCGTGGCTAATTGTTATTTCGGCATTTTTAGCAATTGCGATTACCTTATTTTTCTTCAGAAAAGTTTCTCAGGATTACGATGAAAAATCAAAACTGACCGCTGAACTTGAACAGAAAAACGAAGAAACTGAAAACCGACTGCAAGCAATTGAAAAGGTTGCAGGACAAATTTCTTCCGGAGATTATAATATTCTTTGGGATCAGAATGCGCAAGACACTTTAGGCAGCGTAGCACAACCCTTAAATCACATGGCGGAGTCGCTGCAAAACTCATTTAACGAGCTGGAGAACCGCGAATGGTTAAGTTCTTCCACAGCTCAGCTAAATGAGCAAATGATGGGCGAAAAGACTTTAGAAACTCTGGCCTCTCATATCTTAGAATACCTTACAAAGCAGACTGGCAGCAGCGTAGCAGCAGTATATCTTCAACAAGAAGATAATCAGTTGCATTTAGTGGGAGGTTATGCCTTAGCAGGAGATGTACAACGAAAATTGAGAATTGGCGAAGGAACAGTTGGACAAGCTTTTGAGTCTGAAAAAATGTTGTCGGTTAACAATATTAGCGATTCTGATTTTACCATCAGCTATGGAACCGGCAACACTAAACCAACCAATATCGTAGCAGTGCCAATCACTCGTTACAGCATACCTTTAGGGGTCGTAGAATTGGCTTCTACGCAGCCTTTCACGCCTCTACAAAGAGAATTTTTAAACGCAAGTGCAGGTAATATCGGTTTAGCATTTTATGCAGCTCAAAGCCGTATTAAGCTACAGGAACTTCTTGAAGAAACTCAGGCACAGTCAGAGGAATTGCAGTCTCAGCATTCAGAACTGGAAAATATTAATGCAGAGTTAGAAGCGCAGTCACAAAAACTTCTCGCTTCTGAGGAAGAACTAAGAGTTCAGCAGGAAGAACTTCTTCAAAGTAACCAAGAATTGGAAGAAAGAACCAGCCTTTTGGAGGAGAAAAACCTCTTGATAGAACAGCGAAATCTAGACATTCAGCAGAAATCGATCGAACTTGAGCAAAGCACCAAATACAAATCTGAGTTTCTTGCCAATATGTCGCACGAACTTCGAACGCCACTAAATTCAATCTTACTGCTTTCCAAGTTAATGACAGAAAGTGACGATTTAGATGAGCAATATGTAGAATATGCAGAAGTAATGCAAAGTTCCGGTCAGGGATTACTGACCTTGATTGATGAAATCCTCGACTTATCGAAAATTGAGTCCGGTAAAATGACCCTGGAAATTGATGAAGTACAACTTCAGACGGTGACGAATGATATGAGAATGTTGTTCTCGCCGATGGCAAAAGACAAAAATCTGGAACTTAATATCATAACGGAAACCTCAGCTTCAAAAAGACTTCGCACTGATAAGGTTCGATTAGAGCAAATCTTAAAAAATCTGTTGTCGAATGCGATAAAATTCACTTCGGAAGGCAGCATCACGCTTCAAGTTTCAGGAAATGAGACGCAGCAAAAAATCGTCTTTAAAGTAATCGATACTGGAATTGGAATTGCAAAAGATAAAATGCGATTAGTATTTGAAGCCTTCCAACAGGCAGATGGTTCTACGCAAAGAAAATACGGCGGTACCGGTCTTGGGCTTTCTATTAGTCGCGAGCTTGCAAAACTTTTAGGCGGAGAAATTACTTTAGAAAGTAAGGAAGGAGAAGGAAGTACCTTCACCCTAACATTACCTATCGATGCCGAACAGGCGAAAGAGTCCCCAATTGAAGAAGCAGAAATAGAACCGGTTATTATAGAACCAGTAGTTGAACAACCGCAGCGTTTTATTTCGGAAAAAATTCCGCAACCGGTTGAAGACGATCGGGATAATATCCAGAAAGGGGATAAAGTAATCTTAATAATCGAAGACGATACCCCATTTGCGAAAATCTTATTGGATTACACCAGAAGTAAAAACTACAAAGGATTAGTTGCAGTACGTGGCGACGCAGGATTAGAAATGGCTCAGCATTATAAGCCGTTGGCAATTTTGTTAGATATCCAGCTCCCAATTATGGATGGTTGGCAGGTAATGGAAGCGTTAAAATCTAACCCTCAAACCAAACCAATTCCGGTGCATATCATGTCTTCCATGAAGTTTAAGCAGGAAAGTCTTCTTCGCGGCGCTGTAGATTTCATCAATAAGCCGTTTGCATTAGACCAGATGCAGGAAATCTTCAAAAAACTGGAGCGTGCATTGAATAAAGGTCCAAAAAAAGTCCTGATTGTTGAAGAAAACGAGCAACATGCAAAAGCATTAAGCTTTTTCCTTAGCACTCACAAAATTACTACCGATATTGCCACCAATGTTAAAGATAGTATCGATGCTTTACAAAAACGAGAAATCGATTGTGTCATTTTGGATATGGGCGTACCGGATCGTAATGCGTACGAAACTTTGGAAACCATAAAAGAAAGTCAAGGCTTAGAGCAACTCCCAATTATTGTTTTCACCGGGAAAAACCTTTCCCAAGGGGAAGAAAACCGAATTAAGAAATATGCAGATTCCATCGTTGTAAAAACTGCCTATTCTTACCAAAGAATTTTAGATGAGGCAGGTCTTTTCCTTCATTTAGTGGAAGAGAAAAATAAGAAGAAGCAGGATGGAGTTTCTGGTTTCGACAATTCTGGAGAGCTACGAAACATCTTGAAAGACAAAACCGTTCTCATTGCAGATGACGACGTACGAAACATTTTCTCTTTAACAAAAGCATTGGAGATGCACGGGATGAAAGTGATCCCGGCAATGGACGGAAAAGAAGCTTTGAAAACTCTGGAGAAAAATTCGGCAATTGACGTAGTGTTAATGGATATGATGATGCCGGAGATGGATGGATATGAAAGTATTCGCGAAATAAGAGCGACTCCTAAATTCAGAAATTTACCTGTCCTTGCAGTAACTTCTAAAGCAATGATGGGCGACCGCGAGAAATGCATTGCAGTTGGAGCTTCCGATTATATTTCGAAACCGGTTGATATTGATCAATTAATCTCACTTCTTAGAGTTTGGCTCTACGACAAAATATAAATTCTTCAGTATGAAAAAAGAAATTCTCATCATTGATGATGACAGCAAAAACATATTTGCCCTTACTGCTGTACTGAAGGCAAAAAAATACCATTGTGTATCTGCGCTAAGCGCAAGCGAAGGTTTACAATTACTTCGCGAAAACAAGGATATAGCGGTAGTCCTCATGGATATGATGATGCCAGAAATGGACGGGTATGAAGCGATTGGGCTGATGAAAGCCGATCCTGAACTTAAAGATATTCCGGTAATCGCAATTACGGCACAAGCAATGACAGGCGACCGCGAAAAATGTTTCGAGGCCGGCGCTGACGGTTATATCTCGAAACCGGTCAATGTGGACGAACTTTTGCAGGAGCTTACAAAAATTATTAATTAAAGTGCACTCAGAACATAGCGATGAACATTTGGAAACTTTGCTTTCCGATGTGCTGGAAGTTTACGGTTACGATTTTACAGGATACTCGCGGGCATCGCTGAAGCGACGTATTGTGAGACTTTATGAACTCGATAAATTCGTGAGTTTCGCAGAATATCGCTACAAAATCAGGACTGAACCTTCCTACTTCAAACGATTTTTGGAGCAGGTAACGATTAACGTTACGGAGATGTTCCGTGATCCACAGTTTTATCAAACATTACGCAACGAAGTTTTACCACGCCTAGGAACTTATCCTTTCATTAGAATTTGGGTTGCGGGTTGCAGTACAGGTGAAGAAGCGTATTCTGTAGCTATTTTCTTGAAAGAACTTAATCTTCTGCACAAATCACTTATTTATGCAACTGATATTAATAATGCAGTGTTAGAAAACGCAGCGCAGGCAATGATTCCTCTAAGTAAGCTTCAACTTTATACCGAGAATTATATTGCAGCGGGTGGAAGCGAACATTTTTCAGATTATTACACGGCTAATTATTCATTAGGTAAACTGAATGAAGAATTAAAATCTAAAATCATTTTCTCTAGCCATAATTTGGTAACCGATAATTCATTTAACGAGTTTCAGCTTATACTTTGTCGGAATGTCATTATTTATTTTGACCGTCCACTTCAGAATAAAGTTTTTGAGTTGTTTGATAACAGTTTGGAGAAATTTGGGTATTTGGCTTTAGGAACGAAAGAATCATTAGATTTTTCCCCTATCGCTAAAAATTTCTCTCGGTTGAAAGGAGAAAAGATTTGGCGTAAAATTGTTTAAATGATGAAATGTGAAGCATTTTTAATTGGTGGATCTGCAGGCAGTTTGGAAGTTCTTCTGAAAGTTCTCCCAGACTTAGATGCCTCGTTGCCATTTCCGATTATAATTGTTTTGCACAGAAAACCAGGGAAAGACAATATCCTTACGGATCTACTTGCTGCAAAAACGCAACTTCACGTAAAAGAAATTGAAGAGAAAGAGAAAATAAAACCTTCCACCATTTACATTGCGCCTCCAAACTATCATTTATTGATTGAAAGAAACTACACTTTTTCGTTAGATGCTTCCGAAAAAGTAAATTTTTCCCGACCTTCGATTGATGTAAGTTTTGAAAGTGCTGCAGATACTTTTAAAGAAGGTCTGTTTTGTCTACTTCTCTCTGGAGCGAACAGTGACGGATCGGAAGGCTTAGTAAAAGTAAGACGAAAAGGTGGGACAATAATCGTACAAGATCCCGCATCTGCTGTAGTGAGCTATATGCCCGAGGCAGCCTTAGCAAAACTTGAAGCAGATGAAATATTGAAACCTCAAGAAATAGCAAACTATCTTAACAATTTAGCTAAACATTATAATGAATAAGAAAGTAATTATTTTCGATGATAACGCGGAAATTCTGGAACTCTGCACAGAAATTTTGGAAGATTTAGGTCTGGAAGTGAAAACAACGCCTACGACCAACCAAATTATTCAGCAAGTTACCGACTATATGCCCGACCTTATTTTTATGGATAACTGGCTTCCGGATATCAGTGGTGTTGAAGCAACAAGATTGCTAAAAAAAGAGGAACGCCTAAAAGACATTCCTGTAATTTATTTTTCCGCAAACAGCAATATCGGTGAACTTGCCCAGGAAGCTGGAGCTGATGATTACCTTGCAAAACCGTTTGATATTGACGCTTTCGAAACGATTGTTAAAAAACATTTAGAGTGAAATCGCTATCGGTTAAGATATTGTTCGATATGTTCGCGAGGTATTAAATCTAAAATATCTTCCACGTTAATAGTTTTATGTTCGTTCAAGATGCTTTCAACCGATTTTGCAGCATCGGGATAAGTGGTCAATCGTTCTAAAAGACCATAGACATTAACCATTTTTTTATGCGTGTTCTCAGCATCTCCACCAAACCAC
This sequence comes from Kaistella sp., assembly GCA_041913105.1. Lineage (GTDB taxonomy): Bacteria > Bacteroidota > Bacteroidia > Flavobacteriales > Weeksellaceae > Kaistella. The sequence continues at coordinate 853,981 of JAYSFV010000001.1, forward strand.
GACCCGTTGAAGTGATGGCTGACATAATTTTTAGGTAAATCCTGCGAGAAGTAAACAGAAGGATATAGGGTTACGCCATGTTTTAGTTGCTGTATGGTATCACTGTAACGATCGGCACCATACTCTTTTTCCAGCATTTCAGAAAAAATATCGGTGTTGATTCTTTCTTCAAAACCGTCCTGCCTATCATACCAATCAACAAAATCCTTTGAAAGCTGATGCTTCGGTTCTGCCATCCAGAATGCAGAATAAGGCACTCCTTTCACTTCAAATCCACAAACGGCTTTCTCGTTAAGAAATTCGTCTAAGGGAAGTTTAAGTTCCATGTCGGTATCCATATAAATTCCGCCATGTTCGTACATTATTTTCGAACGCACATAATCTGAGGTAAATGCCCATTTACCCTGGGAGAATGCTTGTTTCACATAATTGTTATCTTCAAGAGGCGAGTTGTCTTCATTCCATTCAATAATTTCGAAATCAGGATGAATCTTTTTCCACGAGGCGATACAGTGTTCAGCAAGTTCATGTTTTGGCTGTCGACCAAACCAGCAATAATGTATTTTTTTCGGAATCATAAATTTTATTTTTTCCTTCAAATACAAAATTTGAACCTAAAAGACTTAGCGGAAAGTCACTCTCAGAATTTTTGGTACATTTATTTAATCTAAACTTTGCCCAATGACTCGTTTAATCGCAATTCTTCTATTATTTTCTTTTTTAAATATGATGTCACAACAAATTGATCCCAAATACTCCCCTAAAAAATATGTTGAAATCAGCAATCCCGAATGGGTGAAGAATGCCACGATCTATGAACTGAATATCCGTCAGTTTTCTAAAGAAGGCAATTTTAAAGCGGTTGAAAAAGAACTTCCTCGATTAAAAAAAATGGGGATTGACATCATTTGGTTAATGCCCATCCAACCAATTGGAATGAAAAACAGAAAAGGAAGTCTAGGCAGCTACTACTCGGTTCGAGATTATTTAGGGGTCAATCCGGAGTTCGGTACTGAAGAAGATTTCATAAATTTGGTTAAGGCTATCCATAATCAGGGTATGTATGTCATCCTAGATTGGGTTGCGAACCATAGCAGTTGGGATAATGCTCTGGCTACACAACATCCCGAATGGTATACCAAAACAAGAAACGGAAATTTTCAATCGACACCGTGGCGAGACTATGATGATATTATCGATTTTGATTACTCCAAACCCGGACTTAGAAAATACATGACGGATGCTCTGAAATATTGGGTAAAAGAATATAATATTGATGGATACCGATGTGATGTAGCAAGTTTTGTCCCGATTGACTTTTGGGAAAATGCCCGCAAAGAGCTCGAAACAATAAAACCAGTTTTCATGTTGGCAGAAGCTGAAGATAAAGAACTTCACCGAAAGGCTTTTGATGCGACGTATAACTGGACGCTGTGGAATATCCTCCATCAAATTGCCATCAATAATAAAAGCGTTAAAACTCTGAGTGAAGCATACATTGCAGAACATATTTCTATCTTCCCAAAGGAAGGAATCCGGATGAATTTCATCGACAACCATGATAAAAACTCATGGGAAGGAACTCAATTTATGAATTTCGGCGATGCGTTAAAAGCCGCGACGGTTTTCACCATCATGATGGATGGGATGCCTTTAGTGTACAGTGGCCAGGAGGCTGGACTTAATCGTGCTCTGCAGTTTTTTGAACGTGATCCTATCGAATGGAAAAAGCATGAACTAGAAGATATCTACACCACCCTTTTCAACTTAAAACATAAGAATCAAGCCTTATGGAATGGGAAATATGGTGGAGAAATGATCCGTATTATGAATGATAAAATGGATCAAGTTATTGCATTCGTACGAGAAAAAAATGGAGATAAGGTTTTAACATTTATGAATCTCAGCAAAGATGAGGTTACTGTTAATTTTGACACTTCCTTGGATATGGGAATTTATAGAAATGCTTTTATAGGAAAGGATCAAAAAATTTCAGAAAAAACAACTTTAACCTTACGACCTTGGGATTACCTAATTCTTCACTCAGAAAAATAAAATTATTGCCGTAATCTTCGTTTTGGCTTTTTATCCCATATTACATAAGCGATGAAGATAATAATACTGGCTACAGATCCCCAAAGCAATCCTGTTTTTAGAGAGTCTATATTTTCGCCGGTAGCGCAGATTAAGAGGATTAAAGGAGAAATACCGAGCACCGTGGCGTAAAGAAATTTCAGATACTTCATTTCAAGTATTCCACCTACAAAACTTACTGCATCGTTGGATAAAAAGGGATTTAATCTAGTAATGGCCACGGCCCAGAACCCGTAATCTCTAAGAAAATCCTTAATAGTTTGATAGGTTTTCTTTCCAAGGATTGAAACTACTACTCGATTATCAAGATATTTTCCGATGCTATAACCTACTGAAGAAGCTGCGATCACTGCGATATAACTGATAACCCCACCCCAAATCGGTCCATACGCTAACACAGCAACTATAATAAGTAAAACACTTGGGATTACTAAAAGAAACATTTGTGCTATCATTGCCAAAACAATGAGGATAGGCCCAAACCAGCCGAAATTCTCCACCCAATTGCGGATACGAGTTTCGTTATCACTGGTTAAGACGAACCACGCTTCATTGCAAAAGTCTTTTACAGAAGGTATCGTGAAATAGGCAATAATTAAAGCAACGATTAAACCTCCCGATAAATACATCGGAATCTTGCTTTTCTTTTTTATACTGGTCTCTTTTTCGTCTGTCTTTTTCATCAAGAACTCTCGTAAACAAAAACAATGCCCATCAATTTGGCGAAAACAGATTAATTATTGAACCCTCGGACTCGAAAACTTATAATTTGAAATCCTTCATAAACTCTTAATAGCTATCTTTGCGGTTTATAAAAAACCGACAAGAAAAATGAATCCTTTTATTGAAGAACTGAAATGGCGTGGTCTTTTTGCAGACATGATGCCCGGCACCGATGAACAACTTGACAAAGAAGTCACCACGGCATATATTGGCTTCGATCCTACTGCAGATTCTCTTCATATCGGAAGTTTAATTCAGATTAAAATTCTTGCTCATTTTCAGCAACACGGCCACAAACCAATTGCTTTGGTAGGTGGCGCTACGGGGATGATCGGTGATCCTTCGGGAAAATCCAACGAGCGAAATCTTTTAGACGAAGCAACGCTTAATCACTATGTGGACTGCCTGAAAAATCAATTGTCTAAATTTCTTAAATTCGACGGAAATGAAGCCAACAAAGCCGAACTTGTCAACAATTATGATTGGATGAAGGAGTTCTCTTTCCTGGAATTCATTCGTGATATCGGAAAGAATATTACCGTCAATTACATGATGGCGAAAGAATCAGTTAAAAAGAGAATTACTGGTGAAGGCGGTGCCGAAGGGATGAGTTTCACAGAATTTACGTACCAACTTCTACAAGGGTACGATTTCTTACATCTTTACCGAGAAAAAAATGTAAAATTACAGATGGGAGGCTCCGACCAGTGGGGAAACATCACCACCGGAACCGAACTGATCCGAAGAAAAGCGCAAGGTGAAGCTTTTGCCTTAACGGTGCCTTTGATTACCAAGTCCGATGGTTCTAAATTCGGGAAGTCTGAAAGTGGCGAAAATTATTGGCTGGATCCGAAGAAAACTTCGCCTTATAGATTTTACCAATTTTGGGTAAATGCCACGGATGAAGATGCTGAGAGATTCATTAAATTCTACACTTTCTTAGGAAAAGATGAGATTGAGAATTTGATAGCTGAGCACAAAACAGCTCCTCATGAAAGGAAACTTCAGAAGAAATTAGCTGAAGAAGTCACCGTATGGGTGCACAATCGTGAGGATTATGAGAAAGCCGTAAAAGCCTCAGAAATATTGTTTGGACGCAGTACCGCAGAGGATCTTGTTAGTTTAGACGAAGTAACTTTTCTTGAAATCTTTGAAGGTGTCCCACAAAAAGAAATTTCCAAAAACGAACTTTTAGGCTTGGGTGTTATTGACTTAATTTCTGAAAAATCAGGGTTCCTAAAATCCAAAGGAGAGGCGCGACGCGAACTTCAAGGAAATTCAATTTCCATCAATAAGGAAAAAGTGAACGATACTTTTGAAGTTTCTGAAAAAGATTTAATTGACGGACAGTTTCTACTACTGCAGAAAGGGAAGAAAAACTATTTCATCGTAAAAGCTGTTTAATTTTTTTTAGCAAAAAATAAATCCGTAAAAGACTATTTTATAACAATTTAACACCAAGTCATTTTTACTTTGCCGAAAGTTGATCTATAAATTCGTACTTTTACAGCTAAATTTTATTTTCAATAATGGCAGTTATCATTTTTATTGCAGTACTGTGGTACTCAGGACTATTTTTTCAGACTTTCTTTTTGCACCGTTATGCTGCACACCAAACTTTTAAAATGTCGAGATTTGGAGAAAAACTCTGCTACGTTTTGACGTGGATTACGCAAGGATCCAACTATCTTTCGGCTTATGGTTACGGGGTAATGCACCGTATGCATCATGCTTATGCAGACACCGAGAAAGACCCACATTCACCGAAATACGACCATAACATTTTCAGTATGATGTGGCGCACCAAATCGGTTTATCAACAAATTAATCAACAAAAGGTTAAAATCGAAGAAAAATTCACTAAAAACGTTCCTCAATGGGAAGGTTTCGATAAGTTCGCGAGCTCTTGGGGGTCTCGTATTGGGTGGGTTATCGCTTATACTTTATTCTTTTATTTCTTTGCGACCGCATGGTGGCAGTGGTTGCTCCTTCCGGTTGCTTATATGATGGCTCCAATACATGGCGCAATCATCAATTGGTTTGGACACATCTATGGTTATGTAAACTTCAAAGTTTCTGATACTTCTAAAAACCTTTTTAGATTCGACTGGCTGATGATGGGCGAAGGTTACCATAATAATCACCATAAATTTGGTGGAAGAGCTAACTTCGGCGGAGTAAGATGGCATGAAATCGATGTAACTTACATGATTATGTTACTTCTTGATAAAATGAAACTCATTAAATTAAAACCTGTTCCCGTTGTAAAACGCGAAGTATAAAACAAAAAACCGGATGTAATATCCGGTTTTTCTTTTCCCTGTTAAAAGGATATCTTTGTCTCATGGATTTACATTATTTGGTTCGCGAACCTCAAAACATCACCTCTAAAACGCCACTTCTTGTTCTGTTACACGGTTATGGTAGTAATGAAGAAGACTTGTTCTCTTTTGTCCCTACTCTGCCGGAAGATTGGTTAATCGTGAGTTTTCGCGCTCCGCTCAATTCAACTTACGGTGGCTATTCTTGGTACGACATTGATTTGATGAATGTTGAAAACCGTGTTGATGTTGATCAAGCAAGAGAAGCATTGAACATGATTCTGCAAAACATCATGAAAATCTCTAATCATTATGGATTAACCGAAAATCCTACGCACTTAATAGGCTTCTCGCAAGGTGGAATTTTATCCTATGCACTCTCTTTGCAAAATCCTGAACTTTTCGATAAAGTGGCTTGCTTAAGCGCTTATCCTGAAGAAAAAATCATGGAAAATATTGTTAAAGATCGGAAGAAGTTGGAGAAATTAAGATTTTTCATTTCACACGGAACCGATGATGCAACGATTCCATTAGAGTGGGGTCGCAAAGCTGCCGATCTTCTGTACGATTTGAGCTGTTATTTCAGTTTCAGAGAGTACATGAGCGGGCATGGCGTCAACCAAAAAAATTATATGGATTTAATGGAATTCTTAAAAAAATAAACAATGAGGTTAGGTCTTCTTTTTTTGATGCTTTGGGCATTTTTAGCTGATGCTCAGGTAGAGATTATAGTTTCGAAACTCCCAAAAGATACTCCCGTAGGAACGCGTCTCTTTATGGCATCCTCATTAAATAACTGGGATCCTAAAGACGAAAACTTCGAGTTAAAAAAAGATAAATCAGGACGATATTCACTGGTGATTGAAACTCCAACTAAAGATTTTGAATATAAATTTACACGAGGAAGCTGGGAAACAGTAGAAGGAGATACTGAAGGAAATGCTTTACAAAACCGCATCCTTACACCCAATAATCAGAAAGAAATTGATCATCAGATTTCCTCTTGGCAGAAATTAACGACAAGGAAAAATACAACTTCGCCAAATGTGAAACTTCTCGCAGAAAACTTTCATATTCCCCAACTTAATACAACAAGAAAAATCTGGATCTATCTCCCACCTGATTATGAAAGTTCTTCAAAGGATTATCCGGTAATTTACATGCATGATGCGCAGAATCTCTTCAATGATGAGACCTCATTTTCTGGAGAATGGAAAGTTGATGAAACTTTAGATGAGTTTTTTAAAGCTGGAAAACAAACCTCTATCATTGTTGGAATAGAAAATGGCGGTGAAGAACGTCTCAATGAATATTCTCCGTGGAAAAACCCGAAACATGGAGGCGGCAAAGGCGATCAATACGCAGATTTTATTGCTTTAACCTTAAAACCTTTTATTGATAAAAATTACAGAACTGAAACTTCTGCGAACTCAACGAGCATTGGCGGAAGTTCCATGGGTGGACTTATTTCATTCTACACCGCGCTAAAATATCCTCAGATTTTCGGCAATGCCTTGGTCTTAAGCCCTAGTTTCTGGTTTGCTAAAGAAGAGGTGTTCAACTTTGTAGAAAATCATCAACATCTTAAAAACCTAAAATTCTATTTCCTTATGGGAAAAAAGGAATCACGAGAGATGGTTAATGATGTCCTGAAAATGCATGCTTCACTTAAGACGAAAGGTATTTCAGATCAAAACATCGAAATTAAAATTGATGAAGACGGGACTCATTCTGAGAGTTATTGGGCGCGGGAATTCCCACGTGCATATCTCTGGTTAGCCCATTAATTTTTAATCAAAATTATTGGGGTGCATTTCTTTAATATCTTCAACGGTGTTTAAAACTTTATTCTTTAAGCCTTCTTGATACTGTTGGAGTTTTTGAGCAACTTCTCTATCGGCACTGCCTAATATTTTCGCCGCTAAGATTCCGGCATTCATGGCCCCATTCAGAGCCACTGTCGCAACAGGAATCCCGGAAGGCATTTGAAGAATAGATAGAACAGAATCCCAACCGTCGATCGAATTAGAAGATAAAATAGGAACTCCTATTACCGGCAAAGTGGTACAGCTTGCAACCATTCCGGGAAGATGAGCAGCTCCTCCGGCTCCGGCAATAATAACTTTCAAACCTCTAGACGAAGCCTGGTGTGCATAGGTAAACATACGTTCGGGGGTGCGGTGAGCCGAAACAACAGTAAGCTCGTAAGGAATATCGAGTGACTTCAAAAAATCTGCTGCCTGTTCCATGATTTTTAAATCGCTTTGGCTGCCCATAATAATTCCGACCATAATAAAAAGTTCTGTTTAAATAAGACCCTAAAGTTAAAGATTTTATCACAATTAGTCCATGCACTTTCGTCCGTAAAGCCTTATTTTTGCATCGTGAATTTCACTAAAGATTATCGATTGATTTTTGCCATCCTAACGGTGGCAATCGTGTGGGGAACAACATTTCTAGGGATACGAATTGCAGTAGAAACTATTGCACCATGGTACGTAGCTGGTATTCGCCAATTAATTGCAGCGATGCTACTCTTATTTATCTTAATCTCTAAGCGACAACTTATTTGGATAGGCTGGAAAAATCTCGCCAACCAAATTATTTTATCACTCCTCATGTTGATAATCGCAAACGGAATGGTAACCGTTGCCGAAGAAGAAGTCACCAGTAGCCTCGCCTCACTGATTAGTGCCGCTTCCCCATTGCTTGTTTTCTTAGGAAGCGTATTATTTGGACTTCAAAAATTTACTTTTAGGGCTTTAGCTGGGGTTATTTTGGGCTTCAGCGGAATTTTATTAGTATTTCGAGATGGACTGGAAGATTTAGTTAATCCGGATTATAGGATGGGTGTCCTTTTTATATTTATTGCCATTACTGGATGGGCAGCCGGATCGATTTTTACCAAGAAACTTAACTTACAGAACCAAAATATCTCCTTAAATCTCTTCTATCAATTTGTTTTTGCAGGAATCTTCCAAACGTTATTGGCATTTGCTGTTCATGGTGAACCAACTCTACAAGTATGGTCGTTGAAAAGTTGGTTTGCCACAGTTTATTTGGCGGTCTTTGGATCAGTCGCTGCTTATTTTGCATTTCATTATGCCTTGAAGAAAGTTTCGCCTACCCAAATTTCCCTGCTTTCTTATGTGAATACCATTATTGCCATCATCCTTGGTTGGTGGATACTGAATGAGGAAATTTCGGCGGTGTTTATTCTCGCAACAGCATTGATTATCAGTGGTGTCTTCATCACCAATTATCAAAAAGGAATGTTCAGAAAGAAAAAAATCCCAACTTTGGATTAGTTATTTCGACTGCACTTTCACCATGCTTTTAATCGCAATTAATTTCTCCATAAGAGATTCTCGACTTTCAGCCTTCACATTGATGTGTCCCATTTTTCGTCCAGGTTTCGTCTGCGTCTTTCCATAAAGATGAACGTAGGTTTGTGGCAATTTCAGCACTTCCTCAATCCCATCATAAACCACCTCGCCAGAAAAACCATCGTCACCGACCAAATTCAGCATTCCGGAAAATCCCAACGCATCGGTATCGGCTAAAGGTAAATTTTTAATCACTCGGTAAAATTGTTCAAATTGGGAGTTCGCATTACCTTCTTGCGACTGATGACCTGAATTGTGAAGTCTTGGTGCCGTTTCATTTACCCAAACTTTTCCTTCCTGATCCAAAAATAGTTCGATAGCAAATAAGCCCGGGGATTTTGCTGCAGCAACAAATTTTGTAGTGATTTCCTCTATCTGTCTTTCAACATCTTGTGAAATATTTGCCGGACAAATATTAAAATCCAACAAATTAAGTTTGGGATCTGCTACCATCTCAGTCACGGGAAAAGTTTTTGATTCGCCTCTTGCGTTAATGGCAACGATAACGGATAATTCTTTATCAATATCGACCAGACTTTCTAACACTGAAGGCTCATCCCAAAGGTTTTCGAGTTCATGTTCTGATTTAATCACCTGAACTCCTTTGCCATCGTATCCCCCAGTATTGAGTTTTTGAACGAATGGCAGTGGGAAGTTGAGTTCGGATTTACTTTCTATGATTTGATATTGCGGTGTAGGAATTTGTTGCGCTACATAGAAGTTTTTCTGGAGAATTTTCTGCTGAATAATTCGGATAATTGATGGTTCCGGAACCACTTTTACACCCAGATTTTGGAGTTCTGCCAGAGCGTCCGTGTTGACATGTTCTATCTCTATTGTGACAACTTCTTTGTCTTTACCGAAGTTTAGAACGGTTTCGTAATCACTGAAAGAACCCTGCATTAAGGTAGAAATCGTGCTGCAAGATGCATCTGCCTGAGGATCTAACGTGTGCCACTCATCATCATATTTTAATGCTTCCTGTATTAACATCCGTCCCAATTGGCCACCACCGAGAATTCCTATTTTCATTTTTAAATTTTTGCGCGATTTTTGGAAGGTAGAAAATGCCTTCTGAAGCAAAAATACAAAAGTTGGCTTTGAAGCAGAAATTTTAATCGGTTATTTAAATTATTTGAACCCAAACGGCTGTCCGACGGTTTTTTATTTTTAAATTGTACCAAATAAACTATGGAGAATATACTTATCATTCTTTCTTCGCTACTGATTCTGCTCAGTGTGCTGCCCTTCGTGAAGAATCAGCACTGGGTTTTTAGGGTGCCGGAGTTCATGAAACTTCAAATTTTAACCATTCAAATCCCATTAATTGTTTTGTGTGCTATTTATTTGCACCACAGTTTTTGGTTTTGGGTTCTCAATTTTTCTCAGGCTTTTTTAGCCGCTTATCATCTCTACATACTTCTACGATACACGACGATTTACCGTAAAAAACACCACAGTGATCCAGCGCATCGGTCGGAAACGATTAAAATAATTTCTGCCAATGTCTATCAATTTAACACTGATTATCCGCGTTTTCAAGAATTAATTCGCAAACACCAGCCCGATATTTTCATTACAATGGAAAGTAATGCAGAGTGGGAAAGAGCAAACCGAATTTTAGAAGAAGATTATCCCTATACCCAGAAAATGACGCTGGAGAATACGTATGGAATGCATTTATATTCCAAAATACCTTTTGAAAAATCACAGTTTCATTTTTTCGTAGCCGATGATGTACCGAGCATTGAAGCGCATTTCAAGACAAAACATGGCGACGAATATATTGTGTATGGCGTACATCCGCCTCCACCGAGTCCTACCGAAGAAGCAACCTCGAAAGAGCGTGACGGCGATTTACTTGCTTTAGGAAAACGCATTAAGGACGATAAGACCCCTTGCGTGGTGATCGGTGATTTTAACACCGTTGCATGGTCGGACACTTCTATTTTATTCCGAAAAACCAGCGAACTTATTGACGCCCGTGTGGGACGTGGTATTTTAGCTACTTTCCATGCAAGATATTGGTTTTTCCGTGTCCCTTTGGATTTACTTTTCCATAGTCCTGAAGTATTTATCGGAAAACTAAAAACTCTGGAGAATTTTGGTTCGGATCATTTCCCAATTTTATGTGAATTCAGTATCAATGCAAGTGACAAACGCCAGGAAGATGACATCAAAACTCTTGAGGCTGGTGAAGAGGAAGAAGTTGATGAATTGATCGAGGAGGGCATTGAGGAGGAAAGCGATAATCGCGAGCCTGAGAAACGAAATTTTAGTCAGAAATAAACACCAAATTTCTTCCGATTGCCTGGGCTTTTAATTCCGTTTCCCGCCATTCTTTTTCAGGAGAACTTTCGGCCGTTATACCGCCACCAACATACAATAATGCTGCGTTCTGAAAAAGTTCAGCACAACGAAGATTCACAAAATAGTGTACGGAATCTGCATCTTCAACTTTAATATATCCGGAATAATAGTTACGAGGATGAAGCTCAAAATTACCAATTGCCGTTCTACAAAAATCGGTCGGAATCCCGCAAACGGCAGGCGTTGGATGTAACTCGGATATTATGTGATCTAGTTGTTCCGTTTTAATTAAAGCAGAAAAATCGTTTCTTAAATGCTTAATATTTCCGGAAATATGGTCGTAAGTTTCAGACTGTTTAACGTTTTCACTATATTTTTGTAACACCTGAAGAATAAAATCTGTCACGGGTTTTTGCTCTTCAATTTCTTTCGGTCCCCAACTTTCTTCAATCGGTAAAGTTCCTGCCAAACTCATCGTTTCAAAGTGAGAAGTTTTCTTATCGTATTTGCCTAACAATTCGGAAAATGCACCCACCCAACATTTACCCTGAGAAGAGAAAACGTAAACAAAAGCGTTGGGATAGGCTTTGCAAAGCTGAGTAAAAGTTTCTTTTAAATCGATAGTTTGATTTTCGAACTCAATTAATTTTCTGCGTGAAATCACTAATTTTGAAAGCTGATTTTCTTTGATGAAAGGTATTACCTGTTCTATTATTTTAAGATATTCAGCCTTTGTTTCCGCCTGAAATTTCTTAATTGGAGAAAGCGAATCTGTGGCCAGATTAAGATTAGAAAGGACTGAGTCAGTCACTTTACTTAACTTCCCTTTAAATGATAAAACATCTGATTGATCGAATGGATAAAAAGAAACTCCTGTCCCTTTCACCTCTTCTTCAACTGTAAAAATATATTCACCAAAAGGAAAGCGGAAGTAAAGCATAATTCTTATTTATAAACCTCAGAAACCGGTAATAGTTGATTATTAAAATCCCAGAAAGCTTGGTTTTCCCATGAAGAACCTTCGGTTGCATTAGCACCTTTGTAGGCAATCCACTCCGTGCCCCAATAGCAAAAACCAATTCCCTTCGGAATATTGATCATTATATTTTTTATCTCCTGTAGATATTGTTTCTGCCCTTCGCTGGTAGCAGAAAACTGAGATAGGATTTGGGCATTGTCGCCAATAACATTGTGGGTTTGGTCATTCCATTGCAGAGTAAACGGATACGAAGTCTCGGCAATAAATATGGGTTTGTTCTGAGTTTGAGAAATCTGGTTGAGTTGAGTTTGTAGTTCTGTTAAATTTTTTCCATGCCACAGGGGATAATACGAAAGACCCATAATATCATAATTAAGATCAGAAAAATGGCTATAAAAAATGTTCGCGTCCTGATAACCGGCGTAATGTAGAATAATTTTCACATTTGGGTTTACCGATTTTGCTGCATCAATTCCGGATTTCAGAAGCGTTTTCATTTGACTCAAATTCTGCATGCTCCCTTCGGGAAAAATAAAACCATTATTTATCTCATTACCGACTTGCAGATATTCAGGGTTGATTTCACGTACAATCTTTTGAGTGTAGGCAGAAACGCTGTCTTTAAGTGATGGCAATGACAAGTTTTCCCATTGAAGCGGTTTCTTTTGCTGACCGGGATCTGCCCAAGTATCAGAATAATGCACAGACAGCATTAACTTCAATCCCATACTTTTTATTTCCTGAGAAAGACTTTTAACCGATTGAAATGAAGAATTTGGTGAAATCGGATTCTTCCAAAGTCGTAGCCGAATAGTATTAACACCTGCTTTCTTAAGCGACAATAATGCATCTTCCACTAGGCCGTCAGCGTTTTTCAGTAGAATTCCGCTTTGTCGAATTTCCGGCAGATAGGATAAGTCTGCACCTTTAATTTCCAGGATTTTTTCTTCGATGACCGGTTCAATTTCGGGACTAACATTCTCACTTCGGGAACAGGCCAGAAGCATTAAAAGTGTAATAAAAAGTCCGATCTTCTTCAAATCTTATTTATTGATAGGAATAATGTTGTTGGTCATCGTCGTATGATTAATCAAAACTCCTTTTTCATCTCGAATTTCGATTTCAGAGACATGCATCGTGTTACCCTTACGGATAAATCTTGCAGTTCCTGTCACCATTCCTTTTTTTATACTACGCAAATGATTGGAGTTGATGTTCGTCCCAACTGGAGCAAATTTTTCTGGATCCACATGAAGTACAGATAAACAAGAGCCCAAAGTTTCTGCTAATGCCACACTCGCACCTCCGTGAAGAATACCATACGGCTGATGAACTTTTGGTGTCACGGGCATCGTAGCTGTTAAAGAATCCTCGGTAACATCCACAAATACCATATCTAACGTTCTCCCAAGATTATCATTTCCCCAATTATTCAACTTATTGAGGATTTCATTCCTTTTATTCTCGTCCATTTAATAAATTTTTGGATTCCATTTTTCAGGATACTTAGGGGTAATTTTCTTGTAATATTCTTCCATCTCCCTCATAATGTCTTCATAAGGGCGAGTTTCTAAATCTTTAACTGAAATTTCATATCCCAGATAGACAATTTTGTCTTTAAAATCTCCCGCAGCCACTACAATCGGAACTTTTGCAGCAATTGCCATATGATAGAATCCTTTCCGCCATTTTGGCACCCAACTTCTCGTTCCTTCGGGCGTTATGACAAGACTGAAGTCTTCTTTTTTAAATTCGTTTACCACAAAATTAACCAAGTCATTTTTTTGAGAACGATCGATCCCAATACCACCCAGCGCTTTAACAATTGGTCCGTACCAAGCCTTCGTATGCTGATCTTTGATGATAATTTTCAATGGCTTATCCAATGCCCAATACGCAAGATTTCCCAGAAGATACTCTTGGTTAGAGGTATGCGGAGCTACCACCAAAACGCAGCGCTCAAGATTTTTAACATCTCCTTCGAGAACAATGCGCCATCCTACCAGTTTCAGGATAAGTTTTCCTATTAGTTTTTTCATAGTTATAATTTGTGGAAGACAATTTCGTCTTTCTAACTGTTATGTTTTTAAACAAAAAGGTATAACCAATTTCCTTGGTTATACCTTACAAATATATCGAATATAAAATTCTAACTAAAACAAAGCGGTGACGAAATCGATTAATTTAATCGCGATTGCCAAGACAAACTGTACCATAATTTTTGAGTTTTATGTAATGTTATTTTAGAATGCTATAAATAACACCACGAAATTAAAGAAATAAATAAACGGATTGCAAATTTTTGTGTTAAATTTTAATTAAAAGTTTTTGAAAGGTAAACAGGCATGGAGCAGATTCTTAAAAAGTTAGTCCTCCGCTCCTGCCCGTCCACTCTCACTATTTAGTTTTAATGGAGATTTCCTTTTTACCGTCCTTGATGGAAATATCAACATTTTCCATGTTACGCATATTCGTCTTCATTGAATCAATGATTTTATCGGCAGCAGCTTTAGGCATCTTCTTTCCGTTAATTATCACTGAATCTTTGTCATCGGAGTTGTATTGAATGGTAGAACCGTTGATTTTTATTTTATTCTTTTCGATAACCATCCCGGTATAATCATCGTCGTCATCTTCATTGCTCCCATCACCATCCAAATCTCCGTTAAGCTGAAGGCCGTGTTCTTTCACTTTAAAAACCTTCGCATTCATAGGTATCACCAATTCGTAATCTACACTATAATCTCTGAAACGGTGGTCGTAAGGATACTTCACAAAGTTCGGCAGTAAAATTTTATTATCCTGAATCTCCACAGGAACATTGAGCTGAACAGGAATATTATACCCTTTTCCTTCCTTTTTGATGATTAAGTAAGGTGCGCTGGAATCTGCACTCCGTGTTACATCAACAACCGGATAATCTTCTTCGAATACCGCTTTCTTATCCGAGAAAATATCATCATCATAAGCAGTGAAGTTTTGCGGAATATTAATTTGCTTAACATCTACATACAGGCTGTCTGAAGTAGTGTTGATTGCCACATTTTCTGTGTCTTCTTTATGTCCTTTATAAAGCATATCTCTTTTCGCCATGTTGATTCCGAAATATGTTCCGAAGGCTAAAAGAATTAGGAAAAGTGCTCCTAAAACATAACCTACATTGCGCAACTGTGTCTTCGGAGAAATCAATTTTATTGATATAAGACTGAATAGAATTGCCGGAATTAAAGTCCCAATCAACATCATTGCATATAATACATTGCTAAGTCCATCATCATCAAACAGGAAGTTGAACTCATTCATTCCAGGAAAATCTGAATTTCCAAAAATCCCGAAAATAAAGAAGGTTCCGATGATGCAACCCAATGCCATCAATCCAAAAATACCTCCTAATACATATCGGATGACATTCCAGATTCCGCTCCCGGCATTGTTGATATAGGGTTTGTTTTCGTTGTACAATTCACCTACCCTTTGTGTAGATTCGTTTGCAAATTGTACCAGTTTATTGGATTCGCTTTTTAGGTTATCAAAATTCATTGGCTTTCCTTTCATTTTCAGAAAATCGGTCGCCGTTTCTGCCTTGGGAAGCACGATCCAAAGAATGATGTAAATTAAAATAATTAAAGAGGTGGAAATTGCTGCAGTAAATATCCCGAGGATAGCAATCCCGAGCCAAATGGCACGCATTGCACTAATATCCATCCCCACATAATGTGCTAAACCTGCACAAACTCCGGCAATTTTTTGTTTTTCCGGATCGCGGAAAAGTTGTTTAGTGCCTGTAAATGTTCCGGAAGTTGTGCCTCTACGATTTGTTTTTTCAGAATAGTAAGCTTCTTCCTGCTGTTCAATTTGTTCAGGCTTTCCGATTTGGGCAATAACTTTTTCTACGTCTGCATCATTAATCACTTCACGTTTTCCGAGGGTATCTTTAAATATTTCAACCATACGGATTTCGATATCGTGCATCACTTCATCTGCCTCAGGCACATCCAGAGATCCGCGCAGAGCGGCAAGATAGTCGCTAAGTTTCATATATGCGTGTTCCTCAATCGTAAAAGAGAAACCTGCGAGTCCTATTGAGAGTGTCTTGTTCATAGTTTTAAGAGTTAGGTTCAAACGAGTTTTGAGATTCGCTCGGGTGGTTATAGTTTTTGGTGATTTGGTTTACTGAATCCGTCAGCTCGTGCCAGGTATTAAGAAGTTCGGCAAGGAAGAGTTTTCCTTTTTCGGTAATCTGGTAATACTTTCTTGGTGGCCCTCCGGTTGACTCTTCCCAACGATAGGAAAGAAATTCGCCGTTTTTAAGTCTTGTCAGCAGGGGGTACAGAGTCCCTTCTACTACATCTAGTTTTCCTTTTCTAAGTTCATCGATTAAATCAGAAACGTACATTTCTTTTCGGTCGATAAGACTTAGAATACAGAATTCCAGAATTCCTTTACGCATTTGCGCTTTGGTGTTTTCTGTGTTCATATTTTGTGGTTATTAATTGGTGATCATTTCGCTGTAAGATTTCACATCTTAATCTTACAATGCAAAGATATATAATTAATTTAGTATTATGCAATACAAAGTAGTGAAATTTTTAAGTTTTTTTTGCACGTCTTGTTAATGAACCATCGAAAAGTGCAGCATTTATGCTCCTATTCGGGAATTACAGCTATAAAAAATCCGCCTCAACTTGAGACGGATTATAATTTCTTTGTTTAAAAAATTACTTTTTGATGGTTTTAAAGGATTTAACTGTACCATCTTCCATATGAAGAGTTACAATATAAAGTCCAGCTTTAAGATCAGAAGTATTAACAGCAGAAGTAGATTTAACCGCTTTGATCTGTCTTCCAGCAACGTCAGTGAATACAACAGATTTCACTCCTTTCACATCGGAGATATTAAGAACATCAGAGAACGGATTCGGATATACGCTCACTTTTGTGTTCACAACATCCGTTGCAGCTAAGTTCGATTTATAATTAATTAAATACTCTTCAACTTGCCCATTTCCAACATCTGTACAAGCAGTTGTTAACGCAGTATGAATTGTTGTTCCTGAGAAATTGTATTTTACTCTCATTCTCTTGGTACCTAATGCTACCCCAGTAGGAATTGCCATATTACCTGTAAGAGTGATGATGCTTGCTACAGGAGTCGCTGATCTTCTAATAGTAGCAGTAGTGTTAAAATAAGATTCACCCGCATCATTAAAATCACCATCTTCATTCCAATCTACAAATACACTCATAGCAAACCCATTGGATCCTGATCCAACCCCTCTCACCGTAATTGGCAGAGTAGTTAAATTATTAGCCACCTCAAATACAGTTGACATGAAATTCTCGTGCGGCACATAAGTTCCGAAAGTTGTCGCTCCAGCATTAGATTCATTGGTTACCCCAGCAAATTCAACCGATCTAATTGGGAACATTTGCGCAGGTATTGTACTGATTATAGGTCCGCAATAAGGGGCAATATCATTCACTTCCGTAGTAAACGCTGTACTTACACAACCGGTTGCGTCACCTAATGTATTGTAAGGTACGATTGTAACATATAACTGCTGGTTACCAGGAAGACCTGTAGTTGGGATATAAGACAAGTTACTTGTTGTATCATTAACTACATCACTTGCGCCCGCAGTTGTACCTACCAAAACTCTGTAACCTTGCGCATTTTCTGCAGGCGCCCAAGTAAATGTTGGTCTTGCCGGAATTCCTGTAGCATTGTTTGCAGGATAAGTAGCTGTAGTACAAACAGGAGCAGCACTTACTTCCTGAGTAATATTTATTTTATCAAAGAAGATATAAAAATCATTTACTGAAGCCGTACTTTGTGCCTGTATCCGGATTTTAACTCCACCTGTAATATTAGCAGTTTCAGGAATGGTTACGGAATAAGCCGTACAAGTTTCTCCAGTTGTGCCGGAAGCCAATGTTAATGGAGTCCCAACATTGGTATATGTTGTACCATTATCCGTAGAATAACCGACGGTCACAGTTCCTCCAGTTTGATCACCAGCTGCATAAGGAATAGTGCTAACAGTAAAAGATACATCTATCTTCTTACCATTGCCAACAACGCCTGCCGGACTGGTGTATACGAGGTTGGTAGTGGCAGTAGTTCCTGTACCCCATAAGTTTGAACCTATAGCTCTTAGACCATCACACGATGATGGTGTGAGATTATACACCGAAGGACTGCTACCTCCTGAAATAGCAAAGGTTGCCGAAGTTCCACTTTCGAAACTCTCATTAACATAGAACTGCGCATTTGCAATAATGCCCAGCGCTAAGAAACACGACAATAGAATTTTTTTCATAAAATTTATTTTTTAATACTTAAACAAATCTAATGATTATATCTTAATACAAAAGTTTTTTAACAAATAACTTGTCATCATTTTGGAATTTTATTTATTCATTTAATAATACAATAGTTACTCTCATTTATATATCACTTAATTACCCTATCTTTCAGAATAAAAAAACGTGAGCAAATTCTGGATTTTAATCACCTCCATTTCTGGATTGGCATTAGCTGCACAAAAGCAGGACTCAGTTCAACTTATTTCTGAAGTTAAGATTGACGCCTATCGCAAGCCGACTATGCTGATGAATTCAACAAAATCTGCTACTGTTGCAGGCAGCAATCTCCTTAACCAGAATCAGCCGGAACGATTGTTAGAAAGCCTAAATCTTTTGCCAGGTGCTAAAATGGAGGAACGCTCTCCCGGAAGTTATCGCTTGGCGGTCCGAGGAAGCTCTTTGCGCTCCCCTTTTGGAATACGGAATATTAAAATTTACCTTGATGACTTTGCCCTAACAGATGCCTCGGGAAATTCTTATTTGAATCTGCTCGACCCTGCTTTATTTTCGGAAATAGAAGTTTTTCGTGGACCGGAGAGTGGAGATTTTGGTGCCGTTACAGGAGGTACCACTATATTAAAAACCACGAAACAAACCCAGCAAACCGCCAGTATTACAGGTGGGAGCTATGAACGTTTCAGCGTTAATCTCAACTATGTTGAGGAATTCGGGAAACATTTCTTACAGGCATTCGGTAGCTACACAACAAGCGATTCTTACCGCGAACAATCTGCATTAGAGCGCAAATTTCTATTTCTGAAACATCAATATACTTACGGTGAAGGCAACGAATTGAAATCTATGCTTTGGTTCTCGAATCTGCATTATGAAACACCGGGTGGGCTTACTTTCGAGCAGATGATGTCGAACCCGCGACAGGCTAGACCCCAAAGTCCCGCTACTCCAAGCGCAGTCGATCAACAAGCTGGGATTTTTAACAAAATGATTTTCGCAGGAATTTCCAATCTATATCATTTCGACAAAAGTTTCAGCCACTTTATAGCACTCCAAGGAAATTATAATGATTTTAAGAATCCCTTCATCACTAATTTTGAAAAGCGTTTTGAAAATAATTTAGCGATAAGAACTCATTTAAATTTCGATATTCAGCATTCGAACACCTTTTACCAGACCCGAATTGGATTTGAGGGTGCAACTTCAGAAGGAATTATCCGTAATTACGATAATAATTTAGGTATTGCGGGAGACCCACAAAATTTCGACGACTTAAAAACCAAGAGCGGATTTGTATTCCTGAGTCAAAAGGCAGAATTCAACGATAATCTGTTCATTGATCTAGCAGGCAGTCTTAACTTAATGAATTACGAATGGCAAAGTATCTTACCCAACCAAGAGAATGGAAGAAAAACATTTAAGAATCAATTCTTGCCGAATCTAGGTATAACCTATCGCATTAATGAACAACTATCCCTCCGAGGAAAACTCGGTAAGGGAAACTCGGCACCTACTACCGAAGAAATCCGGTCGTCTGCGCAAGAAATTAATACTAATCTGGATGCTGAATATGGCTGGAAGAAGGAAATTGGAATAAGAAAACAGTGGGGTAATTTTTTATTTACTGAGGTAAGTGTATTCGATTTTCGTTTGAAAAATGCAATTGTAAGACGCGAAAATGACAATAGCCAAGAATATTTTGTAAATGCTGGAGAGACTGTCCAAAAAGGATTAGAATTTATAATGGAGACAAAGAAATTTACTTTCAAAAATCCAATACTGAATGAATTGAAACTTTATTTTTCCGGTAATTTTTATGACTTCACATTTAAGAACTATCAAAAAAATGATGTTAACTATTCCGGAAACGATCTTACAGGGGTGCCACCAACTTCATTACAATCACTTCTCACTTTAAAAGTTTTAAATAAAATTTTATTAGATCTCAGTCATTTTTATACTTCAGAAATTCCATTAAATGATGCCAACACGGTAATAGCACCTTCTTCTTTAGTTGGAAACCTCTCAGCAGCATTACCAGTTAAACTTTCAGGAAGTGAAATGATGCTTAAATTTTCTGTCCAAAATCTATATAACGCAAAATACAGTTTGGGTTATGACATCAACGCTTTCGGTAGCAGATATTATAATCCGGCAGCTGAAAGAAATTTTCTCGTAAGTCTTTATTTTAAATTATAAGGCTTTAGTTTCTGTTTTTCAAGAATACCCACCCGAAGAAAGATCTGCCATCTGGTAACTTAATGACATACCAATAAGTTCCGGTAGGTACCGGTCGTCCCAACCATCTACCATCCCAATACAGTCGGTCTGCACCTTCCTGCTGGTGAACAAGAACTTGCTGTCGATCAAATATCTGAACTGAAGATGATGCGCCATCAAAAACATCAAGATCTACTACCTCCCAAACATCATTAACGCCGTCATCATTGGGTGTGAAGGCATTCGGGATGTTTAGCACTACTCCTTTTTTCGGCAGACCAAGACAGTGTTCACCGGAGAATTTTACGTAGAACGTAGTTTGTCCAACCGGTAAATTATAAAATACATTTCCGGTTTGCCATGTCATTCCATCTATCGAATATAAAATAGTTCGGCTACCGCTGGCAATAACGGTATAGGTATTTCCGTTGGCTGTTAATTGGTTAATGATTGGCACTTCATAGTGACGAACCTCGAAATTTTCTGTGAATGTACAACCGTTCTGCGCGGTAACGGTAAGAGAATAATTACCTGTAACATTTACATCCAATAACTGATTTGTAGTACTTACTACGGCCCCGGAAGGATCTCTCCATTGATAGGACACAATATCTAGATTACTAAAATTGGGCTGAATATCTACTGACCCATTATCATAAGGACAGAAATAATAAACAGGAAGATCAAACATTGGAGTTGGCTTAAGATTCACTTGTATTTCTCTTAAAACCGGACAGTAACCCGCATAACTAACTTTTACGAATAGTATATTGGTGTCTCCAGAAGAAAAACCTGAAGGGTTTGCGATAACATTCACTCCGCTGCTAAGATCACTCATCGATGTATAATACTCGAAAGTGCCACCGGGAAAAATTTGATCTTGGAATTGCGTAAGATCAACCAACTCTATCCCGTCATTACCCGTATCACATTGTTCTAAAACAAATGGCCCGCTGGTAGTAACAGGAAGTACTGAACCTGCCCTAAGTTGAACGGTTGAAAAATCATTACAGCCGGGGATATTCTCCACCTTCACATAGACAGTAAACGGCAAGGTAGTCACCGTAAAATTTTCAGGATTTGTAATTGGGTTACTGTTATTCTGTGCATCAGCCTGGGTTCGATAGAAGAAGAACATTTGTTCCGGATCCGGTATGTCAACCATTTGTGCGGTAAAATCCATCAAATTCACTTCATACAATCCATCGAGATTATTATCGCAAATACCATTTATAACTGAATTAATAGCTTTCGGTGGAAAATAAGTTCTTAAATTAATTGGTGCTACGCTGTAACAACCCGTAGCTTCAACTTGAAAACGTGCGTAAACCCTTACGAGGGATTGCAATGTGGTTTTGGTATTACCGATCTGTGTATTGGCTAAACCAGCGTTAGCCTCAGCCTCGGTATTATAATAGGTAATCGTTATTCCGCTGAGAGAGGTAGTATTTTCACTCTGGTTAAACAACTGTGAAGTGGCATCCGCCAGATTAAACGTTTCACTGAAGTTAAACTGCTCATCACAGATTCTTAAAGTTGCCTCTTGTAAAACAGGAGCCGGAATAAAATCTAAATTAATGACCAATCTGCTCACCGAAAAACATCCTGTTCCGGCAAAAGCAACTCTTACATAAACGGTATTCTGTTCAGAAGCATTAAATCGGGTTGGGTTTGCAATAGCTTCGGAAAGACTGCTACCATCGTATCTGGTAAAGTAACTAAAGTTTACAGGCTCTGATCCTGAGTATATTTCAGTTTCGTGGACGGTTAAATTATAAGCTTCGAGTTCATCATTATTATTGTCACAAACTCGACTCCTATTCACAACCAAATCAGAAAGTACGACCGGAGTTGGTGTTAAAGAAAAGTTTATTGGGTAAACCTCCGTACAGTTATTGACCGTTATTCTTACAAACAACTGTATGGGACTAGTGAGATTAAGACTCGTAATTGCGTTAGCATCTGCATTCGCATCTGCTTCATTCAAAAAATATTTTATGGTAGCCGACTGGTTTCCTGCAATTCTTGAATTATAAGAGCTGAGCGTAAAAGTTTCTGTACCATCATTGTTGGTATCGCATCGACTGAAATCATCCTGAACAGCTATTGGATGGGTAAGAACAATGGTAAGAGGCCGAACCGTATAGCAATCTTCTGCCTGCTCGAACCGAACGAAATATCTCGCAGTCACCGTATTTCCGTCCTGAGTAATTATTTGATTAGGATTGATTGGATTATTTCCGCCCTGTGCGTTGGCACTGCTGTTATGATAAGTTACCGTAATCCCTGTGGACGGAGAAATAAGCATCGGAGCCGACAAGGCATTCAAATCAACAGTAATGTCTTCAGTGCCATCAAAGCATAAATTGATGGTTGTAGCAGTGACTTCAACTTTTGTAAAAACCACATTCATGCGAATTTCGCCAATAGAAAAACACCCGCTGGCGTCTTCTACCCTTACATATACAGAATAAGCACCCTCCTGAACGGTCGTTAATGGTGTCCCAATCCCTGAAAATGCTTCCTGAAAAGTTGCAAAATAAGATAAAGTGACATTTGGGTCAGTAGTTACGGATGAAGATACATTCTCCTCATAATTGTATGGTTCTGCATTATCATCATTAATATCACAAGTATTAACTGTGAAATTTAACGGAGTAGTGATAGCTGGTCCTGGTCTAAAAATTACCGTAACAGGTCCCAGAACCTGAGAGCACGTTGAGGTGGAAAATCTAAGCCATAATGTAATGCCGGCAGTAAGATTTATGGAAGTCACAGGATTGCTCTGATTTTGTGCATCCACCTGACTGAGATAATACGTAACTGTACCTGGTGTATTTCCGGAAAGCAATTGCGGTGTTAACGTAGATAGGGGAAAATTATTCTCCACGCCGTCATTATTTGCATCACAAAGTGTAAGTGAGTTGGTTATTAATGATCTGCTGATAAACTGAAACTGTAGTTGAGCCACCCTGTAACACGCAGGATTAGAATTACTTTGGATTCTAACATAAAAAATTCGTTGAGAATTCAATGTTACTTGCGAAGCAAGTGGATTAATCCCTGCATTAGCATCTGCCTGACTAGCATGATAACTGAAAGTAAAATTACCAATGCTTTGCGGCGTTAAAAACTGCTGATAGTCATCAAGATTAACCGTTTCTGAAGTACCAACCGGAGTACATAAAAGTCTAGTATAATTTCTTGCGATTGGGAAATCTGCTGCTACGGTAAAATCAATGCTGTCCGTTAAGACCAGTGAAGTATTGCAGATATTATAGGATGCTTTGGCGGTATAGGTAGTGCTTTGTTGTGGACAAATATTAACCGAAGTTCCGGATCCTACCTTTGTGCCGTCGGCAGAAAACCATTCTACTACAGGAGTTACCGGACTACCGGCCGGACTAAATTTCCACGCCTCACCCGTAGCTTCCCAAACTCCAGTATTTCTGCCTTCCGGAGAATATCCAACGGTACCATCCTCATTTATAATTCCTAAAACTGCATTGCTAAAACGTGCAGTTTCACATGGTAACGGTTTACGGTCTACATAAATTTCGATTTCATTGGTATACTCTGTTAAGACAATCTGAGTGGAAGATCGTGTCGAGCAACCCGGCGTTCGCCCTTCAAAAAAATTAATAACAAGTTTCCGACAACTTCCCGTATCCAGAACAGAATAATAAATTTCAGATGAATCTAAAATGGAAAATACTAAATCCTGTAAGACGCCGTATATTGAATTTCCAGGGAGTACAGGACTGGGATTTTGGGCTTCTACATTAGGGTAACTAATCTGATCTAAATATTCGGTATCGAAAGTTACCAAGCCGTTAGAGCCAATAACCAACTGATTATAACTGTTCCCAAAAAAACAAAAGGTGAACGGAATATCAATGAGCTCCGCAAAGACATCATCATAATTGGCATTGAGTGGCGTGCCGGCATTAAATGGAATAACAGGCGTGAAAGGAATCGATTCTGTGGTGTAAGTTGTAGTTTGTCGAAGAGTAGGTAAACTGGCAGATAACGTCACACAGTTACTGGAATTAAAAATATAGCTACAATCTATCTGTACGTTATCGCTGCCCCAGGCATCGGTAATGCTTAGAGGAACGCAGGTTTGCCCTCGGTATTCAGCATTAAATCCTGAAACAAATAGTATAATAAGGATATAAAGGTATCTCATGCTTTACGATATTGAGTTTTTTTAGCATAAATAACGAACTAAGATTAGTTAAATTGTAATCCTTTACATTTGTGTCAGAAAATAAAGAGCATGAAACAAGTCATCAATAATTATTCCGCTATTTTTCTCCTTTTATTAGGCATCACCATTGGAAGTCTATTTGGCATTTTTACCCCAGCGGCTGTTGCTTATCTTAAACCGCTCGGCGATATTTTTCTCAATCTTCTTTTTGTAAGCGTGGTCCCACTGGTATTTTTTGCGGTAGCAAACTCCATTGCTTCTTTAGATCAGCAGTCGAAATTTGGTAAAATACTTTTTTCCATGATCTTCGTTTTTTTAATGCTCATTTTAATATCTGCCCTCTTTACCATTTTAGCTGTTTATTTTTTTCCGACTGAAGCGTTGCCTTCCACGTCAAAAGACGGCTTCAATTCAGACAATTCCACAACTTGGAATGATCGGGTGGTTAGCTTCTTCACAGTAGGTGAATTTACGGAACTTTTTTCCAGAAAAAACATGCTCGCCTTACTTATTTTCGCTTTTCTTACTGGGACGGCCGCGAGAAAAGCAGGTGCGGCTGGTACTCATTTTACTGCTTTCTTAGCTTCAGGATTTGAGGTTATGAAAGAACTACTATTGATTGTTATGAAAGGTGCTCCCATAGGCCTTGGCGCTTATTTCGCCTATCAGGTTGCAACAATGGGACCTCAACTCTTTGGATTTTACGCAAAACCACTCGGACTTTACTATGTAGCCGGAGTAGTTTACCTCTTCATTTTTTTCAGTTTATATGCCTTAATCTCGATGGGTAAAAATGGCATCGGAACATTTTGGAAAAACAATATTTATCCCAGTCTAACAGCGCTTTCAACGTGTAGCAGTTTTGCAACAATGCCTGCAAATCTTCAGGCAGCAGCAAAAATTGGAGTACCTAGCATGATTGCTAATATCGTCATCCCAATTGGTAGTACTCTACATAAACAAGGATCCTCCATGTCCTCCATCATCAAAATTTACGTGGCATTTCTTATTATCGGTGAAAACTTTTTCGACCCTGTAAATCTTTTATTAGCGCTCGGAATCACTGTATTTGTCAGTATCGTCGCAGGTGGAATCCCGAACGGCGGTTATATCGGAGAGATGCTGATGATATCAGTTTATCAACTTCCTGTAGAAGCCATTCCGGCAGTAATGATCTTAGGAACCTTAGTCGATCCTTTAGCGACGGTACTTAATTCAACCGGGGATACAGTGGCCGCGATGCTCGTCACAAAAATATCCGGCGAGAAATTCAACGAAACTCAAGATCTGCTTGCATAAAAAAAGAAAAGCTGTTCGCGATGAACAGCTTTTTCTTTATTGTAATTGGTAATATCTCGCTCCTATTGCTAAAGGATTTTCGCTCTCTATTCGTTTAAGACCAAAACCTATGTAATTCTGAACTACAGAATCTGTAAGTTGTTTGCGGTGCAATTTTTCATACGTTTCGAAATCGATTTGCGTCCTTTCGTTCAGGCGTTCAAAGAGATTCCATTTTGAAACTACAGTTTTCCACGTTGGTGAAACCTTTCCAGCAAAGACTTTTGCTTTAGAGCCACTGCCATAAGCTAAAAAACCCAGTTGCTGACCTTCTAAATTTTCATTCTCATTATAACTTACCTGTAAGGCGGACAATAAAGCCATAAAGATCGAAGCTGTATACATATTCCCAACTTCTGATGATGCTCTTTGGCTTGGTTCAATTTTATGGTTGATGAAATTTATATAATCTTCCGATTTGGCAACTACTTTTTGTTCTTCAGCAGTGCTGTACGAAATGTCATTTTCTAAACTGTAAAGTTCTGTGAAAACACGCTTCCCGTGAAAAGCATAAGGTAAATGGAAAATTAGATATCTCCAGTCTTTGTAAGGCTTTTGTATCCCCGACTGTTCTTTGTAATGTTCGTAGGCCTCCCGAATCCTATCCTGATAACATTGATTAGAATATTGCCCATCAAAAACAGGCTCATCCGTGAATATCTCGAGTTTGTCAGGCATCATTTCTGTTGCAGATGCTAAATCTTTCTTGTCTGCCGATCTTCTTGGTTTAAAGAAATCGAAAACACTCTCCGTTGCAACTCCAAAAATATTATCAATCTCCAAAAGTTGAGGGTTATCTGATATTAAAAGAGCAACCGCACCACCTCCTTGGGTATATTCACCTGAACTTGCTAATTCATATTTCGCATAATCAGATGCAATAACAACTGCTTTCTTACCCGGATTGACCCGACAGAAATCCAAACAGTTCTGCAGAGCGTCTACTCCACCCACACAAGCAAACGTAAGGTCTACAACATCGCAGTTTTTGAAACTTCTAGCACCGTATTTATTTTCTAAAACACTTTCTACCATCTGCATAGCATATGTTGCAGTAGGTTTTGCAGCGTCAAGAGCGCTTTCGGTCCCAAGATAAATACGGGAAATTTCTCTTGGAGAAATATTATAATCCTGGATGAGTTTTAGTAATGCTTCAGCCGCAAATGTTGCTGCATCCTCATGCACATCAGGGAGAGCCATTTTATGTAAACCCAAACCTTTTTCAAGTTTTGCAGGCTCAATTTTTCTTTTTTCGGCTAAATCTTTAATTTCTAAATAAAGGGAAGGAACGTGGAAGCTTGCCGCCTCAATACCATAACTCATACAGCTTATTTTAGACAAATTTCTAAAAATAATCCTTGTGACAAAAATAAAAATGCCAGAACAGCTGTTCTGGCAGATAAAATTTCTATAAATATCAATTATTTATAAGCTTCAATTGCTTTATTAAGTAAATCCACCTGTTGATTAATGGTTGGACTTGAAGGATTTGCCTTTAGCACAGCCATCTTCTTACTCAAGCCATCTTTCAACATTTGAACAATCATCATTTTAGCTTGAGGGTTACCTCCTAATTGGCCTTTAACCTGAGTTAGAATTTTCGTTACATTTTCGGTAGCTTTAAGATTGTCTGAACTCATAATCCAGTTATATCCTTCTTCAGCAGATTCTCCCAGAGATGGATCCTGAAATTTGATGAAAGGATAAAATGCAACAGTACTCGCAATTGCCGGCATTTGACTCTCAATTTTGTTCTTAACAATTACCGGAAGTAAATCGGACATTACCGCTTCACTTGCGCCCTCTAAGTCAATTTTGTCGGCATATCCGCTGACCTTGGAAGGATCAATTGCTGCGATACCTGCTAACGAACTTGATTTCACAGAGTTGGAAACTGCGCTCATCCCTTTTTCGAAAATAGGCAAATACTTGCGGTCTTTTGTCTTAGCCAAAGCTGAGATTGCTGCACTTTGCACTAAAGTCTTCGGATCATTTGAAGCTAATTTCTCCACCTCAGCAAGCGCCGCTTTTGCATGATCTGCTTTTGTAAAATCAAATCCACTCAAAGCTTTCATACGAATTCTGAAGTTTGGATCTTTCAGCGCAGCGACAAGAGTTTTTAACGAAGAAGAGTTAGTTTTAGCTGTTTCAGCAGCATTTTCTACTGCTTTGTAACGGCTTAAAAACTCTTTAGAATTATTATACTGCGTAAAATATTGCTCCGGAGTTTTGGTTTCAGTAATTTCAGCCAACAAAACACCATCAGCGTTGATATTAATAAACTCCGGATTTTTAGACGCCGGGAAAGTAAAATCATTTTTATCTTTTGCGCTTACCCAAACATTTTTTCTTGTCGGCTTTCCGTTTTCGTAAAGATCAATCGCTAGTGGAAATTGGAAGTTACCACCTAATTGCGTTTGATCGATCGTTACTCTCACTTGCTTTTTAACAGGTTCAAAAGTAGTGGTATAGGAAAGTTTTGGATGTCCGCTGCTGAAATACCACTGGTTGAAAAACCAATTAAGGTCTTTACCTGAAACTTTTTCAAATGAAAGTCTGAGTTGATGCGCTTCGCCGGTGCCATACTCGTTGGTTTTCAAATAGTCGGTCATCCCTGCCCAAAATGCGTCATCACCCAAATAATTTCTTAACATGTGTAATATGGAGCCTCCTTTGTTGTAAGAAACTCCGTCGAACATATCTTCTTTGTGATTGTAATTGAAACGCACCAAATCTTTAGAAACGTTGGAAGGGTCACGGAAATAACCTTGCGCCGCCTGCATCAAAGTGTAATCTGCGAAGTCCTTCCCATATTTATGTTCATTCCACAAATATTCAGAATAGTTAGCAAAAGATTCGTTCACCGTTAAGTTGCTCCAGCTTTCAGTGGTAACTAAATCACCAAACCAGTGGTGAAAAAGTTCGTGAGCAATTACATCTTCCCAACGATTCTCATCAATTAGATCACCAGGTTTTTGCTGCGCAGATTCCTGATGAAGAACCGCCGTGGTATTTTCCATTGCACCAGAAACATAATCTCTCGCGGTAATTTGGGCGTACTTCGACCATGGATAGTCGTAATTTAATTTCTTCGAAAAAAACTCTAACATTTCCGGAGTGTTCCCAAAAATCTGTTTTGCATAAGGCTCGTACTCTTTCTCCACGTAATAATCTACTGCAATGTTTCTCCATTTGTCTTTCACAACCGCGTAGTCTCCGACCCCCATAAAAAAGAGATAAGGAGCATGCTTTTTATCCATTACCCAATGATCGGTACGTAAGCCGTTGGCTTCTTTAGTGGAAGATTTTAATAAACCATTAGAAAGAGTAACGTATTTATCCGGAACAGTCATGTAAATTTCCTGAGTGGTCTTTTGGTTCGGTTTATCAATGGTTGGAAACCACGCTGAACTCGCTTCAGTTTCCCCTTGAGTCCAGATTTGTGTTGGCTTATCAGCTTCTTTCCCTTGCGCATTAACAAAATAAAGACCTTTTGCGTCGGTAATCGCTGCACTGCCTTTTTGAGTTACTTCGTTTGGGCGAGCAGTGTATTTGATGTATACAGTATAATCCTGATTTTTATTGTAGGTTTTATCCAGCGAGATTCTCAGCATATCATCTTTGTAGGCATACTTCAGCGGAGTTTTAAACCCATTTTTATCTAAAGCTACTTCGTGAATAAGCATTGCTTTAGCATCTAAAACCAAGGAATCAGAAGGGTAAAAATGTGGACTTGCGGTAAGCCACTCTTCACCAAGAAGATGCTCTTTCTGGTAATCGAATTTTACTTTTAATTTGGTATGCTTTAGTTCGGTAGATTTAGTATGGGTGGCACGATAGACTTCAGTTCTGCCGGAAGTCTCAGTCTGTGCGTAGATATTTCCTGTAAAGAGAATCCCTAATAAACCCAGGGAAAGAATTAGTTTCTTCATAGATTACTGTTATAATTGAAAATGCTGTTATATTTATAAAAGTGATTATTGCTTGGTGAAAACAAACTGGGCAGCTCCCTGTTTGAAATCAAATGTATTTTGATTTGGATTGAATTTAATTTTAATTCCGGCAGCGTCAAACTTAAATTCGGTTTCAGATACCACCTCGAAAGCCAGAGGTCCTTGGCCTGTTGCCTGCCCCATTAACCTTCCGTTTTGAACAAAGATTTTAATGTCCAGTGGGAAGTTTGGTGCTTTATAGATACCTTCATATTTTTTAAGAATTGAAGGATCAACTTTTACTTCTTCGAAACTCGGCATCACGAAATCTTTACCTGTTGCGGTACTCAACATATTAATCGATATCGTATTTACATCATACGATGATTGATTGGTAATAAAGCTAATTCCTACTTCTTCTTTCGGAAAATAAAATAGAACAGAGCGAAATTCCTCAATCCGGCCGGTATGTCCGTATCCCTGCATCGTATAGAATGGCACCGGACTTAGCCCTAAACCATAGCCATCCTGAAATTGTTTCATCATGTCGAGGCTGGCTTTGGAAATCAATTTACCTTCCTCTAATGCGATAATAAACTGCAGCATTTCGGTTGGCGTAGAAATCAGATTACCTGCTCCGATGGGCACACTCATATGAGTTTCGGGAATCTTTTCGAATTCAATTCCATTATGTATGTAAGAATAGGCTTGATTTTTCGATACATCGATCTTATCAGCCACTCTCGTTAGCGTTAGCTTCAAAGGTTTTGCTATTTTCTGCTGGATAAGTTCTGCGTAACTTTTCTTATATATTTTCTCTAGGATATACCCTAAAAGAATAAAATTAGAATTGCTGTAATGAAATTTTTCCCCCGGTGTAAAGTCACTTGGATATTTATTGATAATAGCCAACATTTCAGCTTCAGTATGAGGTTTTAGATGATAATTGAAATATTCCTCTTCATCCGTGAGATTGTGGATGCCGGTACGGTGTTGAAGTAGTTGCTTGATTGAAATATTTTCTGCGTTTTTAATCAGCGGAAAATATTGGGAAAGTTTAGCATCAAGTGTTATCTTTTTTTCTTCTACCGCTTTCATCACCAAAACAGCAGTATAAATTTTTGACACTGAACCGATTCGATATTGGGTATGCACATTGGCTTTTTGCTTGGTGTCGAAATCTGCAAACCCAGTAACTTTCACATATTCCGGTTTCCCGTTGACGGCCATTGCATAACTGCCGACTGCTTTATGATGCAAAGCCAGTGAATCCAGATATGCTGAAAGTTTTTGACGGTCATTTTGTGCGGAACTTAATGAGAAAAGTCCGCAGAACGTTAAGAATATCAGTTTTTTAAACATAGGTTTCAGTTTACCTATTCGTAGTATTAAACGTCAATTCGTTACGTTAAAAAGTTGAAAAGTAAAGTTTAAATAGCTACTGGCGCCTTAATTCCGGAATGGGGATCATAATTTTCGAGTGAAAAATCTTCAAAATTAAAGTCAAAAATATCTTTAGTTTCGGGATTCAGTTTCATCTGCGGAAGCGGTCTTGGCTCTCGTGAAAGTTGGCGTTGCACCTGCTCGAAATGGTTGTTGTAAATATGAACGTCCCCAAAAGTATGCACATACTCGCCTACTTCCAGCTCACAAACCTGTGCTACCATCATTAACAGAAGTGCGTAACTCGCAATGTTAAACGGCACGCCTAAAAACACATCGGCACTGCGCTGATATAACTGAAGGGATAGCTTGCCATCTGCTACATAAAACTGAAATAATGCGTGGCATGGAGCTAAAGCCATATTCGGAATTTCTGCAACATTCCATGCAGACACAATTAATCGTCTAGAATCCGGATTTTTCTTGATCTGATCAATCACTTCAGAAATTTGGTCAACAACTTTGCCGTTTGCCCCTTCCCAACTTCTCCATTGGGCGCCGTAGACCGGTCCTAAATCCCCATTCTCATCTGCCCACTCATCCCAAATAGACACGCCATTTTCCTTAAGATATTTTATGTTGGTTTCGCCTTTCAAGAACCATAGTAATTCGTAGATAATAGATTTTAGGTGGACTTTTTTAGTCGTCACCAACGGAAAACCATCAGCCAAATTATAGCGCAATTGGTAACCAAAAACACTTCGAGTTCCGGTACCTGTACGATCGGTTTTATCAGTTCCGTGATCCAAAATATGCTGTAAAAGGTCAAGATAGTTTTGCATTTCAAAAGAAAGATTGAGTATGAAAAAGCCGCAAATTACACAAAATTACTGAATTGAAATCAGGGTTTGTGTCGAACCGTTCACATTAAATTTTTCCCCGATTTTGATCCCGTGCATTGCTTTTACCAACGGGGCTTCGGGAGAGACGGTCACAATCTTTATATTTTGAAAATCGATTAAACCCACCGCTGTAGAGATATAAAAGTATCCATTCGAAGTCTGTACCAAAGCGCCGAGATCTGGAAGTTTATTCGGTAAAGCTGATAATCGAGAAAGCGAATCTTTTTGATGTTGAACTTCGGACAACTGTCGTTGCAGGTTTGTAATTTCCTGTGCCACCATTTCTCGCGAAGTTTCATACTTGTCTCCCATTGAACTTTTAGTTTCCGAATTGGCTTCCTGGGTCTGACGAATAAGTTCTTCCAGATTTTTTATTTTTTCATTAATTATGGTTTTCACAGTTTCAACCAAAATCGTTTTATCAATCTCCATGGTGTTTTTATTTAACCCAAATTTCATCAATCGCCATCAGTGGTTTCTTTGAGGGATGAGATCTCCACTCAGGCATTGAATCTAAACTTTGGAATTTCAACTTCAAGAAACGAATTTTCTTAAGCACTTCAAATAAAACTTCTTGTGTTTTTACTTCTAAATCTTCCTCTAACGATAATTTACGAACTCCAATTGATTCATACTTATTCCCATCTAACGAAACGGATAACTCCACGTTCTGCGGTAAAAAAATCCAGTGGCGTTGATCTTGCAACAAGGTTGGCGATATTGTTTTAACATCTATTTCTTTCTGTAAATCGATAGTCACCGTGTGGGACTCATCGAATAGCAACCAATTATAACTAAAATCATCTAACCCATACATTCCGTCAATTAAGGTGCGGTCTTGTTTTGCTGGATAATCGGGAACCCAGGGTTGACTGTACTGAATTTGGGCACCAATCGATAAGTTATCAGGAGCGCCTTTTTTAAATATCGTCTTCCATTCTGCTTCATATTCTTCAAGAGACTGACCTCCTTCGGAGAGTTGTTTGATGTTATTTCGACGTGCATGATGGATAAAAGAATGAACTTTCTTTTTAATGTCCCTCTTAACCACCCATTTTCCTTTGTTGTCAGGCCCGAAAATACCATGATTCTCTCGTCCGAAAAATTTTGCTTGTTGCAATGAAGTAAAATCCGGACCTAGTCTTAACCGCCGAATTCTGTTAAGAATTGTCTTGTCTTCCGCCTCACGCTCTGCATCATCTAAAATCGAGTTATAGAGTACAATATTCGAAGGGCTCAAGTACGAATCAAATTCGTTAATTGGATTGCCGTAGATATCAAGCTTACTATTAGATTTTTTTAAATTTTCTGTTAACTGTGAAAGATATTTTCTAACGTAAGCTGCTGAATTTTTATAATAACCGTTTAAAAATTGTTCAGTTTCATCTTTGCCAGATTTATTATTCCATAGTCTTTGCGACAGCAAATGGGTTTTCAGTGCATTATTATCTACATGATTTTCACCTCCCATCTGCACAAATAGGCCCTTAACTCCTTTTTGTCGGTAAAAATCGATATTATCTTCCCACTTGAAATAATCAGGAAAAGGCGCAAGGTAATTGGTGAACTGTGTTGCATAATCCCACACAAAAACATTGGGAGTTAACTGAAGCCAACCTTCTAAATTCGCCCTGAAATTTTCTGCAGACCTCTCAGTTCTCACAGGTTCATTACGATCAATCTCGATGTTGCTTAAGAAGATCGTGACATTTTCCCGAGGGGGCGTTTTCAGTGTTGGAGTTGCGGTCGCACCATAAGCTAGAGTCGTAAAAGTTCTATCTGGATATTTTTCTGCAATTTTATTGACAAAACGAATGAGTGAACCCTGTGGTCCTCCTTCTTCCTGATCTACCAGAGTACACTCATCACACTCACAATGGCCAACACCATCATTGGGACTTATGGACCAATATTTTTTTCCTGGATCGTTATCGAAAAGTTCTTCGAGCTTCTTAACTGAACGCTCAAATACTTCTTCATTTGAAAGACAGAGTTGTAATGGACGCCTTTTTCCTTTGAAGTAGGAGAAAAGATCCGGATTAGATTGAAATAACTGCGGTAAAATCAATTTGAAATAACTGTGTCCCCACAATCCCCAAAGTTCATCCAAATGATGCAATTTATGCCAATCTCGATATTCTTCATCTAATATGGCTGTTGAGTATACTTCACGATACACCAATGATAATTTTTCACTGATGATTAATGTCGCTGGCACTTCTATAGTACGAATCTTGGGACATTCGGCTTTTTCATTCGGTGCCCATTTTCGGCATTTTAAGAACTCTTCAATAAAATGATAAGTGGCGAATAACACATTTCGATCTTTTCCTCTAAGAAAAATACTTTCATCACTCGATGTAATTTCAAATCCTTCGTCAGTAAAAATTCCGTTTGATAGTGGAGTTTTACCGATACTGATGTATTTTTTTTCAGAATGGTTTGAAGTTATGGGAAGCTTGGCTCCAGTGACTTTTTTAAAATAGTGTTGAAGTACTTCTGCCGCCTTCTTTTCATATGGAGAAGCATTTTCCGGAACTAATATTTGATACGAGGACTTTCCGGCTTTAGCCAATTGCAACGTACTGCTCTGTGCGGTGACTGGACTGATCATCAACAGAAATAATAAGGTAACGATTACTTTCATTCGGAGCTCTACCTTTATCATTTCAAGGTTAAGAGGTTTCAAATGTAAAATTATTTATTGGTTTTCCGTAATCTAAAATGAAGTAATAGCAATTACAAAAAAATGGATAACTCCTCGCGGAAGTTTTTAATTTCTAAAGATTTAAACCCAAAAAGTTCAATATATTTGTGGCGGAATAATTTTATTTAATTCCTCATTTCCACACGATTTTATGAGAAAAACATTTTTCACTTTAGCTCTCGCAGCGCTTCCTTTATTTGCTAATGCCCAACAGACCTCTGATGAGCTTTTTGCACAAGCACGGGAATTGGCTTTCGAACAGAAAGATTACCCGTCTGCCATTAATCTCGCGCAACAAGCGTTGGAGCAATCGCCAGATTATACCGATATCTCAGTATTTTTGGGCCGATTATACACTTGGAACGGAAATGTTGCAGAAGCGAGAAAAGTGTTTGAAAATCTCGAAGCAAAGGGAGTTAAAGACGCGGATTTTTATCTGGCGTATGGATCTCTTGAATATTGGAATGATCAAGAATCTAAGGCATTGGAAATTGCAAATCGGGGATTAGTGGCAAATCCAGAGTCTCAGGATTTACTTTTATTAAAAGCTAAAATTCAGAACAGTACAGATAATTCGAAAGATGCAGAGGAGACGGTTAACCAATTATTACGGATCAATCCCTCAAATACAGAAGCCCGAGCGCTACTGGTGAGGGTGACAGAAAGAAATGCTAAAAATGCGGTAGGTGTAGTGTATACCTTTACTCATTTTGATAAACAATTCGATAAAGACTGGCATATGGTAGGCGTTAGCTATAAACGCGTAACCCCGATTGGATCGGTTATTATCCGTGGAAACGTTGCCCATAAATTCGGTGAAACCGGCACCCAAATTGAGTTGGAGGCATACCCTAGAATTTCAGATACTTTTTATCTGTATGTTGGAGGAGCTTACTCCGGCGATGTAGGGATTTTCCCCGAGTATCGTAGCGGAATTTCCGTGAATGCTAATCTTCCCAAAAGTTTTGAAGCGGAGGTAGGCTTCCGCCATTTATTCTTTTCGAATAATATCTATATGTATACCGCATCGGTGGGAAAATATTATAAAAATTTCTGGTTTAACTTAAGAACTTATATTACTCCCGACAACGAAAATATATCACATTCTTATACAGGAACCGTTCGTTATTATCTAGATGGCGCTCAAGATTTCCTCTCTTTTCAAGCCGGTACTGGGATTAGCCCCGAAGAAAACCGTAACAATCTTTTGGACAGTGAAGCTTATAAGCTGAAAACTTTTAAGGTTGGAGCTGAGTATAATTTTTCCTTCAATAAAAATCATCTTTTTACCATTGGTGGAATGTATTTTAATCAAGAATACCGACCGAATACTGTCGGGAACCAGTTCGATGTAACCTTAGGATACACCTTGAATTTCTAAGCCAAATCGTTCAAAAAACAATTATTTGACCTTGCGGAAGTAATTGGTCACAACGCTGTCCGGCAATAATTTTTTGGACATGCTGAAATGTTTGTTCATCGCTTTAAATGCACTGAACTTCTTACTAACTCTATTTTTTTCAGTCGGGTCATCCACTGGAATTTCCTGGAGATTTTTGAGTCTGAAAAGTTGATTTTCCTCTAGATGATAATTTTCGTAAACAAAATTCTGAAGTTGATCCTTACTTTTCATAATCGGAATAAAACGTTCTCTTAAATCCGCATTGCCGGTTAATCCTTCACCCAACCACGCTACCGTTTTTGGTGTTTTTAATCCATAATTCTCGCGATAATATGCAAGAAGTGATGGGGCAATATCAAAATGACTTACCGTGCTTTTAAAGGTCTTCGGTTCTTTTACCAATGGAGAATAAATAACCAAAGGGACATGGAACCGGTCAATTTTGGATTGAAGCATAATTTCCGGCATACTGTGATCGCCTGTGATGATAAAAATGGTATTCTTAAAATCTGGTCGCGCACTATATTTTTGGAAGAATATTCTTAAAGCATCATCTGCATTTAGCATCGAGATTAATTGCATTTCATGCTTTTGAGCCCATGATTTTTGAGTAGCCGATAATTGATTAGACTGGAGTATTTCTTTAAAACGTTTTGCGTAATGGGCTTGATTATTTATTAAAAAGGGACTGTGCGTAGAAAGCGTAAGAATAACATCAATATAAGGCTGTTCATCAATCAATTGACCTTCAATCATTTTTGAGACAACCGCTTGATCTTCAAAACCCCAACTTTCGCCACCTTTATTAACCGGAAGTTTTCTGTACGGGTTTCCAAACTGTGCTTTATCCACAATGCGGTCGACCTTGCTGTACTCCAAAAACGATCGCATTTTATCAAAATTCCCGTCACCGCCATAGTAAAAGCCGGAGGTAAACCCATTTTCTTTTAACACATTATAAAGATTAAAATGAGGTGGCGTTTTAGCAATTTCAAGGAAACCATTACTTCCGAAAGGTAAAGAGCCTAGCAATGAGGGAAGAACCCCGAATGTTCGACCAGAGGAACTCAATGCGTTTTCCCAATAAAGGCTTTTTGAACTTAAAGAATGTAAAAAAGGTGCAAAATTCCCGACATATCCCTTTGGTGAGGTGTATGCGAAGCCAAAACCCTCCATAATTAAAAACACTACATTAGGGGTAGTTCCGGAAGAGTCCAGCAAAGGTCCAAGAAAATCAGGCGTTTCTTCATTTTTCCAAAATGGAAAATTTTGATTTAACATCGTATTTGTCGCTACAAAATCATCTTTTCGACCTAAAAGACTCGCAACTTTTGGATATTTGTCAATTGTAGCATTAAGGTTTGATGTTAGAAAATAATTCCATTTACTCTTTGCCGCGTTTTGCTCGAACTCGTTGTTCTGCTGCTGAAGTTCATTCTGCGGAATAAAAAAAGCAACAAATCCAAGGGCGATAAAAAAGATTGCATATCCTATTTTTTTCAATGGATTTCGATCAGCAAACCAAAATGGTATATACACCGTTACTAACAAAATTATTGCAAGTGCGAAATTCTTAAAACTTAGCATTCCGGTTGCCTGTAATGTTTGTTTTATTTCTGCACGATTATAAAACTGTACATCTGCTCCCAATAAATTACCCGATTCTGAAAAGTAAACAAAGAGTATGATTTGCAGGATTACTACAGCACTGAATAGTAATATCGCCAGCTTCCGTGCCCAAGACTGGCTCAGTAAATAAACGAGCAAATACAGTAAACCGAATCCAAATGTAAATTGAAATAAGAATAATACATTATCCCAAAAGAGCTTCACTGCCGTTCTGGAACTTAAGTCATCATAATTATAGCGGTACCAGACCCATTCGCTAATCACTCCAAATAAAAAAAGTAGAGAAAAAGCCAAAATAAAACTGCCATAAGATTTTAAGCCGTGAAGGCAGAGTAATTTAACCCTTTTAGCAAATGGTAAATTTTTAGTGTCCTGATTAAAACCTTGGCGGGTCATCTCGCCCCAAGAATGAGATTTTTTAAAATAATCAATAAAACCTTTTACTCCAGCTTTTACAACAATTGGGTGAAAGTAAAAAGGCTCTAGCAACGCCGTACCAATCATTGAGAGGAAATCTTTTCTTTTAGTATAGACCTGCCGACTCACTAGATCGACCAATATCGCATAAAATGAATACAGAAATCCTGCTGATATTACCAGTAGAAAAAGAATGATAAAAAAAGGCCAGTTGATGATCCCTAAAATAAAAAACAAGATAAATACGGCATATCCTGAAAATTCGATGAGTGGACCTAAAAATTCAAAAAGTAGCCAATATGGTAAGCTGACCATTCCCAGTTTCCCGTACCGCGGGTTAAAAATCATGCTGCGATGTTTCCATAGCGTTTCCATAGTACCTCGCATCCAGCGGTTGCGTTGTTTCGTGAGAATTTCTTTGGACTCAGGTGCTTCAGTCCAGCACAAAGGATCGGGAATGGTTATCACTTCATAAGGTTCTCCTTTTTCTTCCATATGTTTCCGCATTCTTACGACGAGCTCCATATCTTCGCCCACGGTATTTTTATCGTAACCACCACATTCCAGAACAATCTTACGATCGAACACCCCAAAAGCACCGGAAATCAGAATTAATCCTGATGCTCGAGACCAGGCCATTCTCCCCAGTACAAATGCACGGATATATTCTAGAACCTGGCTTTTCCCCAATAATGTACGCGGTAGGTTAACTTCTACAACTTTACCATTCTGTATTTGGCAATTATTAGCCAACCGTATCACACCGCCACAAGCGATTAAGCGTTTATCTGTTTGCTCCAGAAAAGGTTTTGCCAACCGCAGAATCGAATCCTGCTCCAGTATACAATCAACATCGATACAAACCAAATACTCCCCACTAGAAACATTCACACCAACGTTTAGTGCATCGGCTTTGCCGCCATTTTCCTTGTCGACGACAATAAGTTTCTTGAAAGCCTTATTTTTACTCTTATAAATGGCTTTGACATTGGCAGTCGGAATTTCACCCTGTATAAAGAAATTGACAGATTCTAACTCGTAGGCTTCAATTAATTTCTGGATAGAGTCGTCTTTACTCCCATCATTTACGATAATAATTTCGAGGTTATGATAATAGAGTGAAAGCAGTGAGCGCACGTTCTCTACAATGGTCATTCCCTCGTTATATGCAGGGGCTATTAAACTGAAAACCGGTGCATTGGGATTGGCTGCAATTACTCCATAATCTGTAAAAGTGTTATCTCGTTTGTATCGTAATACAGCACCAAGAGCATACACACCCATCCAACCATACACTAACGCTACACCAAAAGCGTAGGCCAGATAAAACCACATGACGGTTTCATAGATGATGTTTGCCAGCTCCGTCATACTTTTTCCTGTAGTGCATGTTTGATGATTCGTACCAAATCTGAGGAATCGTCCTGACCCGCAGCAAGCTCGTGCAGTTCGCGGCTTACTCCTAAGTGGAAAAGCCCCTCGGCAGCATGGATACGGACAGCAAAAGACCCCTCATACGAGAGAACTTGTAAATAAAAGTCTATTGCACGTAAGTCACCCATCCGTTTGATTGCCTTTAAAATTTCAACTTGTACTTCTAATGGTTGCTTAAAATATTCTACTTGAAGTTGAGAAAGTGTTAAATGATTTTCTAATGATTGTAAAGTTTGAACTGTTTGCATCCTCACCGTCATATCGGGGTGATCCATCAAATTTAATACCTGAGAATAAGACGTTAAAAGCTGAAATTTTCTGATCAGTCGAAGTACAAAAACGACCACTGAGTGATTGGTGCTCCCTAACCATTCATCAATTAAATTTTGTGAATCTGCAGGAACTGATGAAACCGATTTAAGAAGACGCAATTGCTGCCATTCTGAAAGGATTGCGCTGGCGGAACTTAAAAAAGCTAAACCTTCAAAGCCCTGGAATCTTACTACAGAATACTGGGCTTCTTGATACACTTGGGGAGAAGGATGGTCGATAAATCTGGCAATCTGTGGTAATGCTTTTGTAATATGCATCGCGGTAAGCTCTTGAATACCACCGACTATTAAATGTGGTCTTTTCTGCCCGATTTTACGAAAGGATTCTTTCTCTAAATTATAAGTGCGAAAAACTTTTTTTAGAACCCCTTCTGCCACACCGGAAAATTTACTTTCAGCGCTTACCAGCTTTTCGGCAAGAAGATTTCGAAAAAGGGGTTTTAATGAGAATTGACGAAAAGACTTTCTCTCTAAATCCAAATTTTCTGCATGAACAATAATATAGGAAAGTTCAGAATCTATAAGTTCGCCCCATCTTTCTACTAAGTCTTTCCTTCGGTAAGTGTATATCCCATAAAACAGCACCACTCCGATCAGGATTAATACAATCCCAAGTAGAACTAGAAAAACTATGAAGAGAAAGTGGAATGAGATACTGATTGGAAGCATATCTATCGCGCAGTAAATCTCTTCACTCTCAGCATTAATTCGCTGGGGCTAAATGGCTTTGAAATAAAATCGGATGCTCCCAAATCAAAAGCATTAAGAATAACATCTTCTTGTCCCATGCTTGACAGCATAATTACAGGGATGTTTTTCCCGGCATTTCTAACCGCAGAAAGAATTTCAATCCCAGATGCAAAAGGCATCATAATATCAGTAATAATCAAGTCTATAGGCTGAGTGAGAATAGTTTCTATGGCATCCTTACCATTTCTGGT
Organism: Kaistella sp.; assembly: GCA_041913105.1. GTDB lineage: Bacteria > Bacteroidota > Bacteroidia > Flavobacteriales > Weeksellaceae > Kaistella. The sequence continues at coordinate 894,962 of JAYSFV010000001.1, forward strand.
AAGGATGACCTCATAACCCTCTTTTAATAACTTATGCTCTATTGTTCTTAATATGAGTTCATCATCTTCTGCAATTAAGATTGGCATGCTGATAATTTTAATCGATTAACTTTCTTACATGATCGAGCCCATGAATTATTCCGGATTGGATTTCGTCATTCAATTCATTAAAATCGGGATTACGATCTACTTTATTTTCCCATTTTGCAGCAGTTTCCGCGAGATTAAATAATCCTGCGGTCCCAGCAGTACCTTTCAATTTGTGAAGAATTTTCTTCACCTCTTCTTTTTGACCATTTGAACATGCCTTGTCTAACGCTTTACCAGAATTTTCAGTTTCTGTAATAACCAAATTTAGAAACATATTTTTAAATTCAGGATCATCACCAGTTTGCAGTTCGAGATGCTTCATATCTAGATAAAGATCAGGGGTTTCTCCTCCTCCCAAACTGCTTGTTGTAGCAAAAATATGTTTTTTGAGAACATCGAGAAGTTCATTTTGTCGCAATGGCTTAGTAAGAAAATCGTCCATACCAGCAGCAATACATTTTTCCCTTTCACCGACCACATTTCCTGCAGTTACTCCAATAATTGTAAACTTGCTACCATGAGGAAGTTGGCGAATCTGTTTTGTAGCTTCAATACCATCCATTACAGGCATTTGAACATCCATCAAAACAAGATCATAGGTGGTAGTACGACAAAGTTCTAAGGCCTGTAATCCATCAACTACTTCGGTAAATACGCTGTCTGGCACTAATGACTGCATCATTTTGTTGTTTAACACCATATTCACTGGATTATCATCTACCAAAAGTACTTTTAAACCATTAAGGGTGTTACTTTCACTTGCGACGGGCTCAGGGATTGTCATACTATTGATGGTTTGCTGTACAGCCTGCTTCAATGTAAAATAAAGATCTCTTGACTTGATTGGTTTTAGCAGACAGTAGCTCTTTTCGTCCTGACGGAATTTGTTGATGACTTCGTGCTCTTCGGAAGAGGTGTGAAGTACTACCAATGGTGAAATTTCGTCCTGTTTGTTATATAGTTCTCTTATTTTGTCAATGGTTTCCAAACCTGAAATAATAGGCATGTGATAATCCATCAAAATAATATCAAACCGTTCGCCTGCCATCAAGATCTGCAAAGCTTCCATCCCGTTGGCGGCTAGCTTAGACTCAATATTTTTATAAGCGAGCATATGCTGTAAGATGATACGATTGTTTTCGTTATCATCAACAATTAATACTTTTTTAATGCCTAAATCTTCAATTCCTTGTTCTTCATCAGTATCAACCTCTTCATAAGGAACCTCAATATCAAAGTAGAATTCTGATCCGAAGCCAGGACTACTTGTTAGAGAAAGGGCACTGTGCATATACTTCAAAATGTTGTTGGAGATTGTTAGCCCTAAACCAGTACCACCATATTTCTTGCTGACTGAACTGTCTTCCTGGGTAAACGCATCAAAAATTCTTTGCTGTTTTTCTACAGGAATCCCGATACCCGTGTCGCGTACGGCAAATCTTAGCTTTATCTTCTCGTCATCCATATCAAGTTTACGCACTTTAAGTTCAATTTCTCCTTTCGAAGTAAACTTCACGGCGTTTCCTAGAAGGTTGATAAGTATCTGTTTAATACGTGATTCATCCAAGAACAGTATTTCCGGTAACCCTGGTTCAATGTTCAAAAGTAACTCGAGTTCCTTCTTCTGGGACTGATACAGAATAACATTCATTACCTGGCTCACCATATCGTACAACGGTGCTCGGTCAATGACCAAATCCATTTTTCCGGACTCAATTTTAGAGAAGTTTAGAATATCATTGATAATGGACAGCAAACTTTCCCCAGACTCATTAATATAATTGAGATACTGGGTTTGCATATCATTAAGTGGAGTCTTCAACAGCAAATCTGAAAAACCGATAACGCCATTAAGCGGGGTACGAATCTCATGACTCATGTTCGCTAAGAATTCTGACTTGGCTTTGCTTGCAAGATCCGCCAATTCTTTAGCTTGTTTTAATTCGAGCGTCGTTTTTACTTGCTCTGTAATATTTTGTATTGAGATGATAACTCCACCAATTTCGCCTTCGGATAGATACCACGGTCCTACTTCAAAACTATAATGTTGGATTCCCTCTTTTCCTTCTACAGGTAATGCGAGATTTTCATTTTTGTAGCTTTTTCCATTTAAAGCATCATGGTAAATCTTAAGTCTGTCTTCCGGTATATTTCCGGAAATTTCCATAATATTTTTACCTAGAATATAATCCAAATCCATGGAAAACTCATCAGTCCAGCATCTGCTAGCAGAGAGATATCTCAAATCATTATCGAACATCGCAATTGCCACCGGAACATCAGCAATGAAAGACTGTAACATCGCTTCCTTCTTAGCAAGTTCGAGGTAAGTTTTTTTTGGTGTATCAATATTTTGAATAATACCGAAGATTTTTGTACAAACACCATCTTCAAATTCAGGGATTCCTACGCACCTTACCCAGATTAGGCTGCCATCTGCTCGCTTCATTTGCAACTCCACGTCATAAGGCTCTCCTGTTGCCACCGCATTATTGAAAACTTCTCGAATTTTTTCTTCACTTTTTTCTTCGTAGAAACTTACGGCGCCCTCAAAAGTAGGATCATAGCTCTGAGGCATTTCATGAATTGCCTTTGTGGTAGGCGACCAAAATGTTTTGTTCGTCTTCAGATTTACCTCCCAGCCGCCAACCTGTGCAACTGCTCCTGTTTGTTCTAGAATTTTACGTGAGTAATTGAGATCTTTTTCAAGAGACATTCGTTCAGTTACATTCAAGGCTGTGCTTAGGACATAAGGATTTCCATCTTCGTCGATCTCTACCAGGCTATGATACATCCACAGAAGTTCTTCGTCATCCTTGGAGCAGAGTTTCATAACACCAGAATCTTCTTTATTCTCCTTAATCCTCTCCAAATATTCATTAAGGGCAACCCAATTTTCTTTTGGTACGAGATCTTTAAGGTTGAGTCTACATGCTTCTTCCTCAGAATACTTCAGTGTCTCTCTCCCTTTTTCGTTTACGGAAAGTATATTGCCTTCCATATCATGCATGCTCATCAAACCAATAGCGTTCTCAAAGAAACTTCTGAATCTTTGTTCGGAGCGTTCTAGTTTTTGTTTTTCTTCTGTTATCTGTGTAACATTACGTCCAAAACAGAAAATTTCACTGTTTGTTGAATCATTTTTCTTAATCTGCCATTCGATTACTGTAGGGTGATCAGACTCAGGACTTATCACAGTGGTAAATGAATATTCAAATTTATCTTCTAATATATCTTTTGGTAAATTCAGAGAAGGTTCTTTTTTCATTAAAACATCCGACAGTACTTGACCGAGTGCCTGTTTATAGGGAATTAATGCTTCCTCGAAAGCCGGATTAACCGTCTTTATGCGATAATTAGAGTCTAGAACACAGATGATATTATTGGTTACTTTAAAAAGTTCGCTAAAATATTCTGCATAAGCCAGGGCTCTTTTAGACATTAAATACTGAGAAATAGCTTTCCCTTGGAGTTTAAGTCCCTGAATTTGTTTTTCGCTTAATCTTTTTGGTTCATAATCTATCACGCAAAGCGTGCCCAGAGTATAACCTTCATTGTCTTTTAAAGGAATCCCGGCATAAAAACGAATTCCGCCCTCTAGCAAAATTTGGTTTTCAGATGATCTTTCGTCTTGCAGCGTATCGGGGATAATAACCATTTCACCACTTGCAATGGCGTATTGGCAGACCGTATCTTGCCTCGGAACATAATCCAAATTCAAACCAATGCAACTCTGAACTGTTTGGGTATCCTCTTCCATCATAGCAATCAACGACGCAGGACAGTCGGCAATTAAGCATGCTGTCTCTGCGTAAACATCGAGCTCGGGATCTTTGGCTAAGTTTACCAGGTGATAAAAAGCAAGTTGCTCTAAGCGTTTGCTTTCATTGTTTGGAAGCGGAATATTCTTCATTTGAAAGGCGTACATCTAGTAATGTACAAATACTATAATTTAAAATTAATTATTTTTCGAATATGGTGTAACCTCCAGCTGATAATACGAAACCTTTATCCTGGGAGAAATCTCGGGTTGATTTTTCAAACACATTTTTAAAGGTTCCAGAAACCCTTACGTCATCTAAAGTAAATGTTACTGCTTCTTTGGACATATTGAGTACCGTTAATACCTCATTTTCGCCGTTCTTACGAAGATACGCCATGATTTTGTCATCTGCAGAAGTTTTTAACATTGTTGTTGTCGCTGTCGGCTCACCTCCTCGTAACGCTGGATTATTGGATTTTAATTCCAGTAAAGTTTTATAAAAATCGTGAAGTTCATAAGTTCCAGTCCATGGGATTGGATCTTTGGTGAAAAATTCCAGTCTTTTGGTTTTCATTGGTAGCTCCTGTCCATTATAAATAAGCGGCACTCCATTCCAGGTCACCGACATTACTGCCAAAGGTTTTGCTAAAACTCCGTATTTTTCATATTCTGTCCCGTTCCAAGTATTTTCGTCGTGGTTGGAGGTAAACCAAGCACGCATAGAACCGTCACCAATAGCGGTATATCTTGAAAGCAGGTTTTTTAGATCCTCATAACTGGCTTTTCCTTCGTTATAATCTTTGGTTTTATGCATCCAATTCCAGATATAGCTTGCATCAAAAACTTTTCCATAATCCGGATTGTCAAGTTCATCGAACTCGCCTAACCAAAATAGAGGTTTTACTTTTTCTACCTCGGGTCTTGCCTGCTGCCAGAAATCTACCTCAACCCACGCAGCCAAATCGCAGCGGAAACCGTCGATATCGGTTTCTCGTACCCAAAATTTCATCGCTTCAATCATCGCTTCACGCATTTTCGGATTGCTGTAATCGAGTTCTATAATATCCTCCATCCCAGAAGCAACTTGAAAATCATTGGTTTTAGGATCGATCAAGTAAAAATCCGGATTGGTCTTCGTCCATACGTGATCCCATCCAGTATGATTGGCTACCCAATCGATAATCACTTTAAAACCAAGTTTGTGAGCTTCTTTTACCATGTGCTTAAAATCTTCCATGGTACCGAATTCCGGATTGATCGCCATATAATCCTGAGCGGCATATTGACTTCCAAGAGGCCCTTTTTTGTTTTTTTGAGCAATCGGCGTAATAGGCATAAACCACAAAGTCTTTACACCCATCTCTTTAAGACGTGGCATTTCTTTCTCGAATGCGCGGAAGGTACCTTCCTGTGTATATTGACGTACGTTGACTTCATAAATATTTGTGGTGCGTTTCCACTCATTTGGGTGTTCGCTCATAGTAACAGATTTTTGAGGTGTGCAGGATAAAAGTCCCAGACCAATGATAGATGAAATTAATATCTTTTTCATTCTTAATAAGATTTCAAACAAATTTAACGTTTTTTTGAAAGCAATAGGCATAGCCTCTGATATTTCTTATGCAATAAAAAACCCCGAATATTTCGGGGTTTAAATCATTTAAGCTTCATCTGAACCATCCTCTTCAAAGAAATCATCGTTGTAGTCGTCATCCTCATCATCATCAAAACTGTCATCGTTCTCGCCTGCAAAGTTATTCGATCCAAAATCGTCATCAAAACTTCCAAATTCGTCATCAATAAGAGGCATCGCTGAGTTTTTCGAACCTTTTTTGGCAGCATTTTTACTGGGAGCTTTCAAAGGCATTTTACCAAATCGGAAAACGGTGATCGGATAGTTAACCGCCGGTTTTTCATCGATAATCTCAACAAGCTCCAGGAAGAACTCCCAAAGGTCCATAAACCCATACTGGAAGTGTATTTTGTCCCCAACTTTATTGAAGGCTTCATTGATATAGACATCCGACATAATTTCTCCGTCGCCATCATCGCTCATGTCCTCTAATGGAACTGTTTTAATGACGGTGCCTTCTTCATCCAAAATATTGAACATTGAAAGGTCGTCGCCCATCAGGGTAAAAGCACTCTTAATCCCGAGGTGCAAATTCCATAAGGTTTGCTTCTCTTTTATCTCGATATCCCGAAAAATATCGTCTTTGGTGTCTAAAATTATGCGGATTTTATAAACCATTTTTACTTTAAAATTTAGGTATTTTTTAACTTGATTTCCGGCTACAAATATAAAACATTACAACTTTGTCATAAAAGGAATCAGTTTCCTTTTTATTAAAAAAGTTTTGCTTAAATTTTGCGCTTTCTAGATACTTTTTTCAAGTAAAAAACTGAACTGAGTTCCCTCTAAGTAGATGCTTTCAACGGAGATATTTTCGCCGTGAGCCTCAAGGATGTGTTTAACTATGGCAAGACCTAACCCGCTACCGCCATCATTCCGGTTACGGCTGGTTTCAACGCGGTAAAATCGTTCAAAAATTCGGGGGAGCACGTCTTGTTTAATTCCCATTCCGTTGTCTTCAACTACTACTAAAACCTTATTACGAAGAATATTGGTACGAATAATGATTTTGGCTTTCTCGCGATTAGCGTAATGAATTGCGTTAGAAATTAAATTAATGAGTACTTGGGAAATCTTTTGCTTGTCTGCATTAACGAATATTTGGGGCGAAGAAGTTTGCAGTTGTACCGCTGCATCTTTGCGCTGAGCTTCCAGGTCGAGAAGATCAATAATTTCGCGAACTAAAGCATTAATGTCAAAACGAGAAACATTTAAAGTAATCTCTCCAGATTCATATTGATTGATCATATCCAAATCCTGCACAATGTTCAGCAACCTTTCCACAGACTTCTCAATTCTTTCGAGATATTTATCACGAATGGCCAAGTTTTCAACCCCGCCATCAATTAAAGTTTCGACATATCCCTGGATTGAAAAGAGCGGAGTTTTCAGCTCATGCGAAACGTTTCCGAGATATTCCTTCCGATAAGTTTCCATTTCCTTCATGGTATCGATTTCGGAAGCATTTTTTTGTCGAATTTCCGTAAAACGCTCTTCAAGTCTTTTTAAATCTAAATCTTGCTCAGAATCTGGACTAATATCAGGGAGAATGGTCGAGATTTTCTTAATTTGTCTCTTACCATATACGTTAAAGAGATAATCCAGCACCACATAATTGATAACAAAAATCAGTAAGGTGCAGAAGAAAAGTGTAAGATAAAAGTTATTCCGGGTTCTAAATTCGGAATCATTCGAATAATCGAAAAGCAGTGCCACCAGGGACATGGCAACCGTGAGATAGATAGACGCAAAAATAGTTAGACGGCGAAACTTCATCCGAATACGTTACACTACTAATTTATAACCGATTCCTTTAAGGGTTTGGATGGTTGCCATTCCTAATTTCTCCCGAAGACGGCGTATATGCACATCGATTGTTCTTTCCCCAACGATGACATCATTGCCCCATACTTTCTCCAAAATTTCTTCCCGCTTGAATACTTTATCTGTGTTGGACGCCAATAGATAAAGCAAATCAAACTCTTTTTTCGGTAGTAAAAATTGTTGTCCGGCTTTTGAAACTCTAAAGTTATCTTTATCTATAACCAAATCGCCCACGGTAATGTTCTTATCCACTTCTGCCACTTGTGAAGTTAACCTCAACAGCGCATTAACCTTTGAAATAAGAACTTTGGGTTTGATTATTTTGACGATATAATCGTTTGCCCCGGCTTGATAACCCGCCAGTTGAGAAAACTCTTCACTACGAGCGGAAAGAAAGACGATGAGTGTCTTTTGGAGTTCTTTTATCTTTCTTAAATCCTGACAAGTTTCGATTCCGTCCTTTTCCGGCATCATGACATCTAAAAGAATAAGATCCGGGATAATTTCCGTAGCTTTTTTTATTCCTTCATTACCATTAACAGCGGTATGAACTTCATAACCTTCTTTTTCAAGATTATAGCTCAGAAGCTCCAGGATATCCTGTTCATCGTCAATAAGGAGTATTTTTTTGTGATTCATTTTCACTGTTTAACCTTTCAAAGTTAGGAAAAATACATATTGCCACTCCGGGCGAATTTAAAATTCATAATTAATTAATATGACTGCTGATTTATTCATTTTTTTTTAAAACAATGTTAAAACTCCCGAAACAGCTTAGCAGAGGAGATATTAATTCCTTTGCAGTGAGAAAAATGAAAAAATGAAAATGAATTTCCCTGCAACTGCTGTATTCTTTTTGATGATCTCTACGACGAGTCTCTACAGCCAGCGCACAAAATCGGACACGATCCAAAAAGAGAAAAATATTGAAGGCGTAACCATTCGCGGAAACCTTCAAAAAAACACGGAAAGTAACATTATCGCAATACAAAAAAAATCGGTTGAAGTAATAGAAAGAGTTGGCGCAGTTCAGCTAAGCCGACAAGGTGTTAGTGATGCTTCCGTTGCGGTAACTAAAGCAACAGGAGCGCAAAAACAGGAAGGCAGTGGACAGGTATTTATCCGTGGTCTTGGCGATCGTAACAATGCAACTTCTATGAATGGACTTCCGATTCCGTCCAACGATCCTATTTATAAAAACCTTGACTTAAGCATCATTAAAACCGAAATGATGGACTTTATCAGTTTGGAAAAAGTATATCATCCACGAATGTGGGGCGATATGTCGGGAGCCAATGTGGATGTTGTGTCTAAAATACCGAACGGAAAACCTTTCTTCAATGTGAATTTAGGCATGTCGGTAAATAGCAATGCAGCTAAACAAAGTAATTTTTATTTACAAGATGGTCCTGAATTTTTTGGATTCACTCCAGTTAAAAAGCCTCTAAACAGCACCATTATTAACCAAGGATATCCTTTCAGAACTTCTTGGGGCAATCGTGAAATCTTCTGGCCGGTAAACACTTCCGCTGGATTAGATTTTGGTAAATCTTTCCGTATTGGGGAAGAAGGAAAACTTAGCGTGTTCGGACTTGGTTCTTTTGAAAACGATTACGGATACCGCGAAGGGATTACTAGATCTGTAGACAACGTGGGTATCGCAACGCGCGATCTTTACGGAACTCAATATTCTTATAAAACAAATACGACCGGATTATTGAATGTAAACTATAAAATCAACCGCAACAACAACCTTAAGTTTGTCAGCAATTACATTCACACCACAGGTCAACAACTCGAAAATTATTCAGGTTATATCCGCGACACCAATGAAAATGTAGCTGAAGAAACCGCTTTACTGAGACGTGCCAACTATAAAACCAACGATCTTTTCATCAATCAGCTTTCGGGGGAGCATACGGTTTCTTCTCCATTAAAGATTTTCTGGAATGTCGGCTTCAACCATTTAGACAGCCGCCGCCCGGATCGTATGCAGAATATCTCCATTTATAACCAGACTACTGACTCTCATTACTTCGGAGCGAGTAATCCTGGGGCGAATCACCGATATTTTGACAAGTTGATTGAAAATGATGTTGTTGGAGATGTACATGCAGAATATGAACTCAATAATGCTGCGAAAATCACCTTTGGTTATGCTGGCCGAATGAAAAAATCTGATTTTGAAGCGACGCAATTCAATCTTAGGGTAAATGCTCCACGAGGCACCTACTATCTCGATCCTTCAGATTATGGGACATTCTTTAATACTAATAATTACAACGCTGGTCTTTTTGATCTCGTGACTTTCCGTGGAGATGTAAAATGGAATCCGGAGACTGCCTTACTTCCACAATTTTATAATTCGGAAGTTATCAATAACGCAGGATACGCTAATTTAGATTATAAATTCAGCGACCGTTTCACCGCTCAAGTGGGGTTAAGGTATGATCATTTAGATCAAAGTATTCTTTTCAACACCTCGATTAAGCAGGGAGAAGTAGAAAAGCAATACTCTAAAATATTACCAGCTTTAAATTTAAAGTACAGTATTAATGAAGATCAGAATATTCGTTTCTCCGCTTCAAAAACATACACCACACCTTTACTTCTTGAGATTGCGCCTTACGAATACGAGGAAATCGACGAGTTAAGTTTTGGTAACCCGGCGCTTTATCCATCGGACAATTATAATGCTGATTTGAAGTGGGAATGGTTCCCGAAAAAAGGCGAAATTATTTCCTTGACAGCCTTCGGAAAATTGATCCAGAATCCCATCTCCAGAGTTACGGTAAACTCTTCTTCTAATTCGGTTTCATTTGTCAATATTGGTGATCAAGGACAGGTTTTCGGTCTCGAGGCGGAAGTTCGTAAAGATCTTTTCGATAACGGTAAATCAAGAGTATATACTTTCCTTAACGGAACTTATCTTAATACCAACCAAGAGCTCAATAGAGAAAAAGTAAGTACCGAAACTACAACGTCTTATTCCAACACCATTTCCATCGACCCTTCGAAATCTGAAGACAAAATGCAGGGCGCATCTGACTTCCTCGCAAATGTAAATTTAGGTTTTGAGCAACAGTGGGGAGACAAAAACACTTTCGACTTGGTGATGTCTTACTCTCATATATCCGATAATATCTACGCAATCGGTTATGCCACAAAAGGAAATTTGGTCGATAAAGCAATTAACACCTTAGATGCGGTCGCTCGAGTAAATTTCTCTAACGGATTGGGAGTTTCTCTCTCAGGGAAAAACCTTTTGAATCCTAGTTTTACGAGGGTGCAGGACAACCAAAACGGGGAAGTAAAAGTGAGAGACTATAAGAAAGGAGTGAATTTCGGACTTGGACTCTCCTATCAATTCTAAAAATCAAAACAGAAATAAAACAAATCAAAAAAAGTAAAAATTATGAAAAAGAATCAATTAAAACTATGGGCAGCAGCATTATTGGTGACTTCTACTTTAGCTGTACAATCTTGTAGTGACAGCGAAGATCCTATAAATCCAACGGCACCTACCGGGATTGGTGCAAACTGGGATGATTTCCGTGGTGAAATCAAATCTGGAGAAAAAGTGACTCTTGATGCGAGTAAAGTCTACAAACTTACAGGTTCTGTGGCGGTAAAAGATGGTGGTGAATTAATTATCCCTGCTGGAACAAGAATCGAATCAACAGGCGGAACTTCAGCCTATTTAACCGTAGAGCAAGGTGGTAAAATATTCGCGAACGGTACTGCAACTGCGCCGATTTTATTTACTTCACCAAGCAAAACTCCGGGTAGCTGGGGCGGCATCGTTATCGCCGGTAAAGCACCTATTAATAAAGGAACGACAGCTTCTGCAGAAGTTGGTAACGCTACCTATGGCGGAACTGCCGTAAACGACAACTCCGGATCGCTTTCCTACGTAAAAATTGAGTACGCGGGCGCAATCTTCACGGGCGAAAAAGAGTTTAACGGTCTTTCTCTTTTTGGGGTTGGGAGCGGAACAACCATTAGCAACATCTCTATCCTAAACGGATCTGATGACGGTATTGAATTTTTTGGGGGAACAGTTAACGTTTCAAATATTGTTTCAGTTGGAAACGAAGATGATGCGTTCGACTGGACTGAAGGATGGAACGGTACTGCAACAAACGTTTATACCAAAAGAAGAGAAAACGGAATTGGTAACCGCGGAATTGAAGCTGACAACAACTCGGAAAATAACAACGCAGATCCAAGATCTAACCCTACTATCAAAAACGCTACTTTTATTGGAGCTACAAGTGGGGAAGCTGATGCGATTAAATTAAGAGTCGGGACTTACGCAACGATTGATAATGTAGTTCTTTCGAATTGGTCAACCGGTATTAATGTAGAACATGACGCATCAGTTGCTTACTTCAACGGTGGTGGAAAAATCACTAACGTTAAATTTGATGGGGTAGGTACAAAAGCTTCAGTGAAAGCAAGTTCAGGAAGTCCTGCTGCTACTCTGCTACCAAACACGTTCAGCGAAAATGCGAATGCAAACGGTGCAGGAAGCGGTACAGCAACTCCAACATGGGCTGCAACATGGAGCGGATTATAATTAAATTTTCATTTTCTCTCATATCAAAAGAACCACCGGCATCTGCTGGTGGTTCTTAACTTTATACAACCTTAATTTTAATCTTCTTCATCCTCATATTGCTCTAAATAATAGGTGAAGGAAAAATCTTCCACCTCATCATCTGCGTCTTCCAAGGTTAGGAGTAAATCCTCAAAAGTTTCGAGTTGATCTACACTGAGGTTGACGAATTCCAGATGTAGTGGCAATGCAGCATCTCCACTGATAAAATCATTTAAAGCATCGAGATTATCACCGAAATGTTCCGGAAGCGACATTTTTTCTCTCAATTGCTCATAAAATTCTTCGTAATCCCCTATTTGCGTAAAGTCTATGTAGACAGTTTTCATTTTGTTATTTATTGTTTTTGAAATGTTTTATAATGATCATGGGTTAACCAAACTTCGCCTTGCTTTGTAAATACAATTCGGTCAGCGTTTCTTCTTCCACAAGTGTAATTGACATCTGCTTCGAAGTATTTATTTCCTTGCGGCAACTTTCTTTCTCGATTACTGAACTTGTCCCCACCGATGGCTTTTCCCGGTAATACTTCACAAAGATTTCCTTCGGATGCTACCCAACCTTTCCTGCGTGCTTCAGACTTTGTCAAATAGAAGTCGGGCAATTCATGATGGGTTTTCACATAATTGATGACCTTGGATTCTTCAGTAAGTTCATCAATTTCTAGAGCCGATTCGTATTGCTTTGAATTTTCAATTTGAGTTGAATGATCTACAACCTTTTCGGGCTTTTTATCAATAAAATAAAGTAGAGAAATAGCTACAATTAACCCTAAAATGAAGGCACCAACAAGTTTTAAACTGTTTTTCATGGAGTGGAATTATTAATCCCGCCACTCCTCCGGAATGTCACAAACCGGGATAGGCTGAATCTTGTGTTGAGCGGCTTTATTCATTCGGCTAAAAATTTGGTAAACTTCTAGATCTCTTCCTGAATAGTCTGCTTCAGTCTTGGTTCCCCACTCTTTCTGTATTTTTTCTAACTCTGGGTAAGTTGCTCCAATTTGTTGCTCGTCGGTACGCTCCGCATCCCACAAACCGTCTGTAGGGATTGCATTTTTGATGGATTCTGGCAGATCAAGATGTCTTGCGAGTTCGTAAACTTCAGTTTTGTAAAGATCAGCAATAGGAGAAACATCTACTCCACCATCGCCATATTTAGTGTAAAATCCTATCCCGAAATCCTCCACCTTGTTGCCTGTTCCACAAACCAAATAACCATTAATCTGGCCATAGTAATACAACGTTAGCATTCTTAATCGAGCGCGCGTGTTAGCAAAAGCCAATTTCTGATCAGGGTAATGAGTTTCGTCAACGTGAAATGTTTTGTATAGTGCTTCAAACGGTTCATTAAGATTTACGCTTTTCCCCGTAACATTAGGGAATTTATTCTCCAAGAATTGAATATGTTCCAATGCTCTGCTGGCTTGGTCTTCCTGTTGGCGAATCGGCATCTCAATGGTTAATATTTCCAGCCCCGTCATCGCACATAAAGTGGAGACTACCCCAGAATCTACTCCACCGGAAACCCCAATAACATAGCCTTTAACTCCGGCTTTTTGGGCATAATCTTTCAGCCACGTTACAATTCTTTCTATTATTTTTTCTGTTTGCATCGTAATCAATATTTAGAAAAGTGGAAAAAACCTTTCCACATAAATTCGCTATTTTTGTACCTAATCTTCTGTAAAAATAATGAAGTTTTTTAGATATCTGCTTTACACCACTATTTTATCGGCATCGTTTACTTCGTGCAAAAAAGATGCTGAAAATCTTTGGTCCATAGAAGTTAAAACACCGGAAAGTCCTGTCATCATCCATGATTTATCTAGGGAATTTTACGATTTAAATATTCCATTAGAAGAGTTTCAGGAGAAATATCCCTGGTTTCAGGGGACGGTGAGTGATGAAGATTATGCATTAAGACGTGCGGATTCGGCGGAAGCTAAAATTTATAAGGATGCAATCGCTAAAATCGATCAAAAGAAATTAGCATTGGATCTCACAACGCTGTTCGCGAGAATACAGCATCATTTTCCGGAAATTAAACAGCCTGAAGTTTACCTCTATTCTTCGGCTTTGCAAGGAATTATGGAGCCCGTTTTTTATCATGCCGGGGAAAATAAAGTTTTTATCGACGTTTCCGGATTTATGGGTGAAAATAATCCGAATTATAAAGGATTGGAGCAGTATTGGCAAACTTCCATGAATCCGCAAAATATTGTCCCGAAAGTGTCACTAGCCTTGGCAGATTTTATTGTTGAGCCTAATCTGGATCATCAAAAGTTTATTGATGAACTTATTTATCAAGGAAAAATAATGACGCTTCAAGATGCTTTTTTACCCGATTTTCCGGATGCGCTTAAAATAGGATATACCGAAAAGCAAATAGCCTGGGCCGAAGCTAACGAAGTCAATATTTGGAATTATTTCGTTGAAAATAATCTCATTTTCAGTGATGATTTGCGACTTAAAGAACGTTTTATCAATCCCGGACCTTTTTCCAAGTTTTACACCGAAGTGGATAATGAATCATCACCCCGAATCGGGGTTTTTACCGGTTGGCAAATTGCAAAAAAATTCTACCAGGAGAAGCCGGAAACAAAAATTCAAGATTTTCTGAAGATGGACAGCCAAACCATCTTCAATGAAAGCAACTATAAACCTAAAAATTAATTCGAATCGAATTATCATATAAAAAGACCTTATTTAATTTTAAAATATGCGAAAAACTCAAATTACCATCGATGTTGAACTCGATGAAAATCATATCCCGGAGAAAATGATGTGGAATGCCCAGGACGGCGGAATTGAAAAACAAGAGACCAAAGCAACCATGATTTCCGTTTGGGACGACAAAACCATGGAAGCCTTAAGAATTGACCTTTGGACCAAAGATATGCCGGTTGATCAAATGAAAATGTTTCTTCACCAAATCTTAGTTTCACTGGGGAATACCTATCAACGCGCTACCGGAGAAGAAGATGTAGCGGCATGGATGGAAGAAATGGCGGAAGAATTCGCTTTGAAATCTGCCATAAAAATGTAAAAATCTTGCGAGAATAGAAGACTTGAAAACGTCAATCGATTTCAAATCATTAAATTGCATTCTCTTAAATTAAATTAATTATGAATTTTAATACCAAAGTTATACACGGGGGGCAACATCACGAATCCGCAACAGGTTCCGTGAATGTTCCAGTATTTTTAACTTCAACTTTTGCTCAAAAATCACCGGGAATTCATTCCGGATACGAATATTCCAGAGCCGCAAACCCAACGAGACAGGCTTTAGAAGACAGCTTGGCGAGTATTGAAAACGGCGCAAGAGGTTTAGCTTTTGGATCGGGTTTGGCTGCGATCGATTGCGTGCTTAAACTTTTAAATCCCGGAGACGAAGTTATCGCTGTGGATGATCTTTATGGCGGAACTTACAGAATGTTCACCCGAATGTTTGAAAAATATCAGTTGAAATTCACCTTTGTGAACTTTGACGATGTGTCAAAAATCTCCTCTTTAATCAATGATAAGACAAAACTTATTTGGTTAGAAACTCCGACAAATCCTTTGATGAAGTTGGTAGATATTAAAGCCGTTGTTGACCTGGTTAAAGGCAAAGACATTTTAGTTGCCGTGGATAACACTTTTGCTACGCCTTATCTCCAGAGGCCGATCGATTTGGGCGCGGACATCGTGATGCACTCTGCAACAAAGTATTTGGGCGGACATTCTGATGTTATTGCAGGAGCTTTAATCGCTAAAACTCCCGAGTTAGGAGAAAAATTGCACTTCATTCAGTTTGCAAGCGGCGGTATTTTAGGACCACACGATTCTTATCTTGTTTTGCGAGGGATTAAAACGTTGGCATTACGGGTTCAGCGTCATTCAGAAAATGGCTTGGCGGTCGCAAAATACCTAGAAAACCATCCAGCGGTTGATAAAGTGATTTATCCTGGATTAGAATCTCACCCGCAACATGATCTCGCTAAAAAACAAATGAAAGATTTTGGCGGAATGGTTTCCTTCACCTTTAAATCTGGTAAAAAAGAAGATGCTGTAAAATTCTTAGAGAAAGTGAAAGTATTTACTTTGGCAGAATCTCTGGGCGGCGTTGAATCGTTAGCAAACCATCCTGCATTGATGACTCACGCTTCTATTCCGGAAGACAAACGTGCGGAGTTAGGGATCACTGATGATTTGGTACGACTAAGTGTCGGGATTGAAGATGCTGATGATCTCATCGCTGATTTAGAAAGAGCTTTTTCATAAAAAAATGATAAACATCCGTTTTCAAAGCGGATGTTTATTTTTGCTGTTCTTTAAACTTAAACTAGAAAAATTCTACTTTTAAAAATGACCGAATTCCAAAAATACATCCAGCGTTACCTCGACTTAATTACGTCATCAGATTGGATTCAGGAAATGAAAAACAGCGGTGACAAGACCATGCAGCTTTATCAATATCTATCAGAAGAGCAAGGAAATTATGCTTACGCGCCAGGAAAATGGACTTTAAAAGAAGTATTGCAGCATATAATTGATTCAGAGAAGATTTTTGCTTATCGTGCTCTTCGTTTTGCTCGAAAAGACAAAACAGAACTTGCTGGATGGGATGAAGAATTCTATGGTCAACAGTATGACTTAACCAATCGAAGCATTTCAAGTCTGGTTGCTGAGTTCGAGGCAGTCCGACATTCCACTTCTTTATTTTTCGAAAACCTAAATACTGAGCAATTGTCCCAAACCGGTGTTGCCAACCATAACGAAATTAGCGTAGAAACGCTCAGAAGACTCATTATCGGCCATAATATTCACCACTTGAACATCATCGAAGAACGTTATTTAACCGATTATCAACTCTAACAATGAACTGTCCTTGTTGCTCAGGAAAACTTTACGAAGAATGCTGTAAACCATTTCATGCAGGACAAACTGATGCTCCTACGGCCGAAAAACTAATGCGGTCGCGTTTTTCCGCATTTGCGATTCCGAATGGAGACTATTTAATGAAAACAACCCTCGCCGGAAAAAGAAAGTTTCATAACAAAAAAGACCTTCAGGAATGGGGAGAAATTAATCAGTGGACCAAACTTGAAATTGTGGCAGTTCCCTCAACTACTGTGGTTGAGTTTAAAGCTTTTTTTATCGACGAAAATGGTGCGAAACAAATTCACCACGAACGGTCACGCTTTCAGCAGGAAAAAGGAAAATGGTTTTATGTGGATGGAGAATTTTTAAATTAGACTTTCCCTTCGCGCTTTTTCTGTCTTAAAACGAAGAGGTAAAGACTCTCAACTTTTGCTCTTGCCCATTCGGTTTTTCTTAAAAATTTTAAAGAAGAATTGATGCTCGGGTTGTCGGTAAAACATTTGATGTTAATCTGTTTGCCGAGATCTTCAAAACCACCATAATATTCTACCAATTCTTCCAAAATGGCATCCAGTCGCTTGCCGTGAAGCGGATCTTTAGATTGATGTTCCATCCTGTAAAATTAGTCAATTTCAAGATGAAGTTGGTGTAAATTTTACACCGTAAACTTTCATAATAATTCAGTTTCTTATACGGCAATTCTCTTCAAATACCTTAATTTAGCCTGAATGCTACACAGCAGTTAGAATGTACATCATGAGCCGAAATACCGAAGCCAACCGCAAACTTCACAAAAAGAAAATTGATAATAAAAAGCGAAAAATTCAGGAAGCCGAACTGAAAAGAAAAAACCGACTGAAAGAAATGCGACAGAATACCGCAGAAAAACTCACAGCAGAATCTCACAAAAAATCGAGCGATGATTAAAATTCTGCACACCGCCGACTGGCATTTAGGCAAAAGATTGGAGCGTTTTTCCAGACTGGAAGAGCAGGTTTTGGTGATGGAAGAAATCATCCAGATTGCCGAAGAACAAACTGTTGACTTGGTTTTAATTGCCGGAGATTTATTCGATAATTTCAACCCTGCCACAGAATCTGTAGAACTATTCTATAAAACTTTAAAAAAACTTTCGAACAACGGTAAAAGACCCGTAGTCGCTATTTCCGGAAATCATGATTCGCCTTATTTAATTGACGCGCCCACGCCTTTGGCTCAGGAATGTGGGATTATTTTGATTGGGCACCCTAAAGCGGAAATTTCAAAATTTAAAAATCCACATTTCGAAGTTTCTCAAACGGCACCGGGTTTTTTGGAATTGCAACTGAATAACTTTGATTTTCCGGTACGGATTCTTCACACCGCTTACGCCAACGAAATTCGGTTAAAACAGAATTTAGGGGAAGACAAAGAAGCTGCGCTGAACGAAGTTTTAGCCGCACATTGGAAACAAAATGCCGATACTTTTTGCGATGAAGAGGGTGTAAATCTTCTGATGACGCATCTGTATATGAATAAAAAAGGCGCTCCGCTTTTGGACGAACCCGATGGCGAAAAACCTTTAAAAATCGGGAATGCAGATTTGGTATTTTCAGACAGTATTCCGCCCCAAATTCAGTACACCGCGCTGGGACATCTTCACCGTTTCCAAAATATCGGTAACGCAGAAAAACCTGTTATTTATACCTCTTCTCCCCTTTGCTATAGTTTTAGTGAAAGCGGCCAGACGAAATATGTCAACATTGTATCAGCGAAGCCTAGAGAAAATGTTCAGCATGAAAAAATTGCCATTAAGAACGGTAAATGCTTACTCCGGAATGAGTTTGATGAAGTAGAAAAAACAGTGCGCTGGCTTACCGAAAATCAAAATACTTTTGTGGAACTGACGCTGAAAATCGACACTTTTTTGAGTGCAGACGAGCGAAAGAAAATTTACAGTTCGCACAGTGGAATCGTTCATTTAATTCCGAAAATTTCACAGGAAAAAGCTTCCGATAATCAACTTCAAACGATTGATTTCTCACAGGATCCGCTACCACTTTTCCGGGAATATTTCAAGTCAAAAAATAACGGACAAGAACCGAATGCCGACCTCATTGAGTTATTCAAAGAAATAGAAAATCTGTAAAAATGTTACCGCTTTCACTTACCATAGAAGGTTTATACTCTTATCAAACCCGTCAGACCATCAATTTTGAACAGCTTACAGAAGCCGGATTATTCGGCATTTTTGGGGCCGTGGGCTCCGGAAAATCCTCAATTCTCGAAGCAATTTCTTTTGCGCTTTACGGTGAAACAGAACGTCTGAATTCTCGCGATAAGCGTGCGTACAACATGATGAATCTTCGATCTCATAGCTCATTTATCTCATTCGAATTTCTAAATTTCGAAAACAGAAAGTTTAAAGCAGAACGAAAATTTAAACGGAATTCTAAAAATTTTGAAGATGTAAAATCTCCGTCTGTGGTTTTTTATGAATGGAAGGATAAAAACTGGCTGCCCTTAGAACACAGCAATGCGGAGCAAATTATTGGCTTGAGTTACGCCAATTTTAAACGGACGATCATCATTCCGCAAGGACAGTTTAAAGAATTTCTGGAGCTGGGCGCAACGGAAAGAACAACGATGATGAAGGAAATTTTTAATCTTCAGAAATTTGATCTTCAAAATAAAACCGCACAGCTTTTTTCTGAAAATAAAAGTGTTTTAGATCAGCTGGAAGGTAAATTATCCGGATTTGAAGAAATTAATGAAGAAACCATTAATGCGCAGAAAGTACAGTTAAATTCAGAAAAAATTCTTCTTGAAAGTACTCAGAAAACGTTTAATAAAATTCAGGTGCAATATCAGAATCTCAAAAATTTAAAAGCTGATTTTGAACTTCTTGAACAGAAAAAAAAGGATTTTGCACTACTTGAAAAAGACAAAGTTGATGTGGATTTGCTTGACAAGAAAACAGAACAGTTTGATGCTGTTTCCAGAATTTTTCAACCCTTAATCAACGAAAAAAATCGTCTGGAAAAAGAGCGTGGTCATCAGATAAATTCAAAAAAAGAACAAGAAAAAATCCAGACTAAATCTGCAGAAATCAGTGATTCTATTAAAGAAAAACTTCAAGAAATTCAGCCCAAATTTGATCGCTTAGATGAAACCAAAAAGGAGGAAAATGATTTGATGCTCATTCTTCAAATGTTGAAGTTTACGGAAGAAACCAAAGGGTTAAAGAGCAGATTGGAAAAAGGAAATTTGAAGTTAAAAGAAGTCGAAACGAAACAAAATGATCATTCCAAAAACATTGAAAATTTTCAAAATGAACTTCTTCAACTCAAGCCTAAAAAACTGGATTCTGAACTATTGTTAAAAGTTGGAAACTGGTTTTCTGACAGGAAAAAACTGAACGAATCGCTTTCTCAGCATACTAAAAAAATTACCGATAAATCTGCAGAAATCGCTACTATAACTGAAGAATTCAAGATTTTAGATATTAATCCGGAAACATTTGCAGAGGATTTTAAGAAAGAAATTGATGATGTTGAACAGCAGCAAAAACTTTTGTCTGAGAAAAAAAATCAGCTTGAAGTTCAGAAAAAACTGGCTCATTTTGCGAGCGCTTTGCACGATGGCGAGGCTTGTCCCCTCTGTGGTGCACAAGAACATCCGCATGTTGTGGAGTTTGAAGATGTTAATGAAGAACTTAAAAATATCGAAAAACAGCTTTCTGATTTAGATGAGGAGAGGATAAAAATTCAGAAGAAAATTTCACAAATTGAAAAAATTAAAGAACGAAAAGAAATTTTTGAAAAACAGCTTTTAGATGAAAATAGAGTTCTTCAGGATTTGCAAGAATCTTTAAAAACACATAAGACTCAATTTATTTGGGCGGAATTTCAACCTGAAAATGAAATAGATTTTGAAGAAAAAAGAAAGCAATCTTTTAAAGTTGAAGAGGAGATCGAAAACATTACAAAACATCTTGAGACTGAACAAAATTCCCTCGAAAAGGAAAGGAAAAATCACGAAAATTACAGGAATGCTTTAGATCAGATTAAAAATGAGGAAACTTTGTTGCAAGGAAAATTCAGTTCTAACGAAAGTAATCTCAAAGTTTTATCTTGGAGAGATTTTGCAGAAAAAACAATCGCCGAAACAGAAATCCTTCATCAAAATTTAGCAAAACTAAACAGAGAAACGGAAGAAAACTACCAGAAACTGCTAAATGAGGAAAAGGAAATTTCTTTGAAACTCACTGCCTGCACCGCAGAAATTAATACGCTGGTAAAGCGGATTTTGCAATTACATGAAGAACTGAAAATAAATTCAGTAGCGATCCAACAAACTTTGGAAAATCATCATTTCAATGCATTGGAAGCTGTGTTGGAAATTCTGGCTCAGGAGGTTAATGTCATCAAGAACAGAGAAAAGATTCAAAATTTCAGATTAAAATTTGGTTCGCTAAGAGATTCGATAGAGGAACTTCAGCGAAAACTTAAAAACTTTTCTTTTGATGTAGAGAAATTTTCAGCAGTTGAAAAGGAATTTTTAGCCGCAGAATATAATCGCGAAAATCAAATGTCATAAAAAATAAAATCAAATGTCATGAAAAAGCCGCTATACTGCGGCTTTTTTCTTGTAGTCAATCATTAACAAATCTGGGCGATATAGATCCTTAACGTTTGTGTCTGGCTCGAATGTACTGTATTTATGCTCTTGAGGCTTTCTTTTTACTGTGCCGTTTAAAAGGTCTTTCAATGCTGTTTCAAAAAGCCTTAATCCCATAGGGCAGAGCTCATTCCTCCACAAAGATCCTGCAGATTCGCGAGGAGCCAGAGTGTATTCGGGCGGTATCCAGCACCAGTCTTGGTAAGCTATATCCCCACGGTCTATCCCCGCGTTTAACCAGAATACTGTCCCACCTGTAATTGGTTCATTCATTCGGATAGCCCACTCGATGGAGGAACGGCCACGATGGCGCGGCAGAAGGCTCGGGTGATAACCTAACCAACCCAACCGGGGAACATACCTCGTTTTCTTGCCGATATAATCAAATGAGTGCGCAGTAATACCCAAGTCACACTCCGGCATCTTGTCAGCTGTCAAGGTTCCGGCGGCCACAATAGGTATACCAAACCGCCGCGCCGCTGCACCAATATACTTATCATCTAGGGGGCAACATACGCCCATTACTTCAATATCTAGTCTCCTGCATAGATGGAAAACTTCTTCAGCAAAATATTTTTGCCCGCTTATGAAAACTCTAAATTTCTTCATTTCCAATATATTTAAATCCTTGTATAGCTCTAAAATGGCCGCCATACCCACCATTATTAATTTTATTCGTTCCCTTTTCAGAAGGGAAGCCCCTCGATGTCTTACTTATTGACGCGCTGCTTTTTACCTTATTATCTCCGTGAAGCTTTGCACTGGTATGCTTCCACTTTTTTGAGCTTCGGAGGTATCCACAAAGCTGAGGGTGCGACGTATGAAAAAAAGTTCCATACTTATGCCCGCGCCTACCGTTACCCTCCAAGTGATACTGCATTACTGCATTTAAAAAGGTTGTCCCTACGCCCGCGCCTTGCCACTCGGGCATAACTACCAACCTGGTGGAACGGTAAGCTTTTGCAGTAAACATTGGGCAAACTGCCACATGGCACACCAGCTCACCGTTAACAGCTCCAACAAAGTACTCAGCGCACGGTGGGTGTTTCAGGTCTAAATAATAATGCTCCTTAAAAAATCGCCAGTAACTTCCGTTGACCTTCCAAATATCGAGCTGGATATCGGGCCGCTTTCGGGCTTTTTTTTTACTTCCGATACTCTCGTATCATAAACCCAGTCCGGCTGTAGCCAATCGATTACATCATAATGACAGGATAGCAGTACAATCTGCTTTCCCGTTTTTCTCCAACTTTTAGCGAAAGCGGCGGCTCCTATTTTCGCAATCTGCCGGTCTACTACCGAGGTGAACTCATCAACTACCACTTTATCCGGTGCATCGCAGATCAACCGCGCCAGGCCTGCTCGGAATTGCTCGCCGTTTGATAATACTTTGAACGGGCGGAGCCATGCAGGAACATCACCGAGCCCCACCGCAGAAAGAGCACCGGTTACCACATTCATATTTTCCGTGTTGGGCGCAATATCCTCGATTATCGGAAGGCTTGAATTCCAGCCGTGCGCAAGGTCAATAATTCCGGCATCCGGCCAAATCTGCTTACCTATGGAAGTTTTACCGGAACCGGAAGGCCCGACAATGACTCCAATCTTCCAGCCCTCCTCCTCGACAGGGATTTCGGCAACGTGCTCCCAATTATGGCCACTTTCTGCATTAAAGAGGCTCTTTACCTTTTCGCTTCTGAAACCTGTGAAATTATCGCAGGTGTGTTTTACATGAATTTTCATACTGATACAATTTTTAAATCTTTAAATCCCATTTTTTTGAGCTTTTCAAATAGCTCCTTTTGCTCTTTCTCTGTGCCGACCTTTATGATGACGGCGTGCTGTTCCTTGTACGTAAATTTTGACATATATATATTATTGAGTTATCTTTGTTATCTCTCACAACTGCTCACAAAAAAACCAGCTAGAGAAGACATTTGTCCTCCGTAGCTGGTTTCAGTGTGTTTTAAAGGTTGTGAGAGATTTTTAAAAGCGGAGGACTTTATTTTAATTCCGCCTCCGTAGGAATTAAAGGGATCAGGTTCCCTCACTATTATCGCTAGCCTGTTCTTTTTTAAACTGCTCCAAAAGCTTAAGGAAGGCATCCTCTTTATTTTTTAGAAGTTCAATAATCTGCATTGCAGATGCTTCAGTTTTACGACGAACCTTATCTTCCGCCTTTTCTCTTACCGACTTAAACTCCGTTAATATTAGTGCTGTAGCGGCGAGTATCGTGATGAACGGAATTGCCGACAATGGGAATTGCAGGAAGTAAGATATAGGCAAAAGGGCGTCGAAAAGCAGCGCAAAAAACATCGATGCGTAGTAGAATACAAACTTTTCTATACTGCGTTTGTAGCCTTCGCTGGAGCGAAGTTCATTTAATTTCTTCGCCTTTTGGATGCCAAAAAATAAGTCAATTAAAATAGCGATTAACACACCGCCCCAAGCCATTGATACCACAATTAATTTCTGCATTATTGCGGCATAATCGCTATTTAAAAATTCTGTTATCATAGCTTAGGGAAAAATGGTTACTAGTTTTTTCATGGTTATGGTATAAGGGTTTTATAACTCTAAAAAATGTCCCGGATCTATCCGGTTGATTAAGTTGTACAGCTTTTGTCCCCGCTTCGTTAAAGTCCCCAGCTCGCAGTTTCTTTGCAGGGCTTCGGAAATCGTTTCGCCCTCTTTGCCGAACTCATAGCCCGTAGCGGTTCGCAATTCTTTGTTCCATGTCGCGCGAAATTCGCGGTTTGCCCAGATGTCGATATTTCGGGCGGTGTCACGGAAATAACCGTAGGTGTCTCCATATTCTTCACGGACGTTATTTCGGTTTACGAGCGTGAGCGGAATGATTAACCCTGTTGCTAAAGTGAGCAGGGCAAAGCCTTTTAGTTTTTTCATATTACCAATCTGAGCCATCTGGCTTTTTAGAATTAAAATATCCCTTACTATCATCAATGAGAATAGCGGTTCGCATTACCACCGGCAACGGATTGAAATTCAAATTCTCGTTAAAGAGAAAACTACTGTATCTGTCATACTGCGGTTGCAAAATGTGCGGTAGATTATCTGGACTTTCTTCTTCGTTTTGATTGAAGTCAGGATTAGGAACAGGATTGCCGTTAACATCACGCACAATCACCATTCTCTGATTGTGGACTTTCCATTGCTGACCTTCGTTTTTTGTTGCGTGGCACATTTCCGTGATTTCTTCCATCGTATTAAGATCGATGTAGTGTGTTTCAAAATTGATATACCACTCTTTTAATCTTTCAATATTATTGTTCCCTACGTAAACCAGAACACGGGCATAGCCATACTTTGGGTCATCAGAAATCCGTTGTGCAAATGCTGTTTCAAAGCTGAAGTCCTTATTATTTATAGTGATTGTTTTCATTATTGTATATAAATTTCAATTTTTGTCCCGTTAGCTAAATTATTAGATGTTCCACCGCCACCTGACATGCTATTTAAACTATGTATACCATTATTTAAGGGGGGTTTGCTAAAAAATGAATTCACCATGGCTGTATGAATATAATTAGGGAAACCTCCTGAGCATTGAAATGAACTTTCATACACTCTTCGAAATTGGAATATTGGGTCACTTATATCTATATTAATCTCCAAAGCAAAAACAATATTGTTCTTATTACTATTACCTTGTAAACCTGCACCTCCAGATGTATATTGCGACGTTGTAAGGCTTGATTCTGTATATAGATTTACCCAAAACACACGATTGCTAATATTGTAGCGGCTTCCAGAAATACAGGCACCTTTAATTGAAATTCTAAATTTCGTAATACCTGAAGGACATTCTGGAGTTGTAAAGTCTACAAAACTCTCTATATGCCATTTTGAAAAATCTAATTTCCCATTATTTTGTACTGAATTGGGGTTCACGTTAATAATACCTCCACCTACGTCGCAAATCATTAAAGTATTTTCGTCTATTACTTTAATATAGGTATTAGCATTAAGCCACTCAAGGGGAATAACCGTCTGAGTGTGGTTATTGACAACTCCGTTAGTATCTATAAAAGTTGAAAACAACCCAATTAATAATTGCCCAGAATGGGTGTATCCGTGATTTACGCAAGTCACAAGTCCTGTCGAATAATCTACAGCAGTTGGGTATGTTTCTTTATTCCCAGTATGAATATAACTGGTTAAAAGTCTTGTTCCTTCAAAATCACTAAGGAAAGCAACATCTCTTTCCACTGATGAATTATCTGAATATTTAAGTCTACTCCCAGTAGAACGCAGCCTATTAGGCACAACAGGATTTGTATTATTGGGCAAAACCAGCGCATCAGCTTTTATTCTTCCAGAAAATTCCAGCTGATTAATTGTACCAGCCACGAATTTTAAACCGTTAGAAACTAATTTCCCTGCCGTTGCATCCCAATAGGTTCCCATTTTATCTACAAGACCGCTACTATCTAACCCTGCTTGTACTGCTATCCATGTAAAAACATTACCTAGTTTTTTCAAACTAAACGTACCATCTGTAGTAGGTTTGTCCACCTTCAGTGCGTCGGCTTCAGCTCTGGCGGTTGCTTCATTGTTAATGTTCTGCTGTAATTGTTGATCCGCTGTTGCACGGTTTACTACCTCTGCGTCTATCTCTTGGGTAATATCAGTGATTTGATCCTCAATACCAGATACTGTAGTCTGGGTAGACGCTATAGCTGCCTCTGCTTCCGTAAGCCGGTTGCTCGCTTGCCATCCTTCCGCACCTTTTACCAGCACGTCGCCCGAGTTGCCTTCGGGTAGGTTTGCACCACCTTCTGAACTTGACGGCGCACTTAATTTTACGACCTCCACGTGAGAATCGTTTAATTTCAGAAAGGCCCAAGTTCCGGCCTTTAATATGTAGTCCTCGGAAAATGGATAGAAGCAAAACAAGGGGGGAGCTGGATGCGTGCCTGCAGTTAGCAGTATGTCTTTGTTACTGTCGTTTTTAAGCAGAAATGTTCGGCCAGGCCAAAACTTGCTAACTTTGCCATAAATGCCGCCAACTTGCGGGGTTGTTATTTCCGGCAATACCGACAAAATGAAGGTATTACCCAGCCAATTACCCAGATTAATAGTGGTTGGCGTAACGGTATTAATCTCCACTTCACGCCACATATCTTCCTCAGTTGGTTTGTAGCCTATTTCTTGCTCTACATCATTCAGTTCTTGCTGATCTGTGGTCACTACAATTCTACGGATGATTAACGCGCCTTGTGGCACCTCCGGTTCTACCGCTTCCAAAGCTTCAGCGCCTTCCGCCAGAAAAAACAGACCGGCATCTGGCGTTGCATAAAGAACCAGGATCTTGTAATACTGAGACACCGGGATAAAGTTGAAAGTATTAGGAAAACTTCGCTCGTAGATCTTCCCATTAATCCGTACTTGATTTTTTCCCGAACTGTGCACGGCAACCGTCACGGTTTCGGACGTAGAGGTTACCGCCCCAATAGCAATAACTTCTGAAGTATTAACGGTAAACGGTAACTGATATAATGGCACTAAACCGTCGACTAAGTCAGCCTTTTTTTGCAATGCGGTCGGCAAACCGTCTACGGCATTTTGTGGGATTTTGTCGTCCCTATGCCAGAAGCTGTCGAGCCATGCCCAGAACTGCTCCTGAGGTGGCTTTTGCTGATTGCGGAACCAGTCTTTAATAATATTGATTGATACTTTCGGCATCGATTAAATCTTAGTTAAATCCTACAAAACGGATATATTTTACAATTCTGGAAGGTTGGATGTTGCTGTGACCAGTCCCGGAACCAAGCGGTGCAGATCTGCCGACCGTTGCTTCTGTACTGGTGGCTTGTAAATTGTACGCTCCGTCACCACCGCTGTTGATGGCTCGCTGTACTTGTGTACCCGCAGTAATTGGGCTACCTTCTGCACTAGAGGTGGTGTTTGCAAATAGTGCAACGCGAGTGTTAGGAAGATTTTCCTTGGTTAACTCGACCTGTGCTGCACCAAGGTTACCACCTAATGCACCAAAGTTTACGTCCTCATCCAAATGGCCGACCGCTGTACGACCTGCTAAATCCGTATGCTCAACCCAGCCTAGTGGAATTTCCTCGGCCGGACGGTCCCAAATAGCAACCAAGCCAACCGGTACTGCGCGTTCCAATTGTATTAATCGGTCTTCTAAGGCAAATAAAGTCATGGGTCTGCGAAAATTTACCCAAGGAAAGGCGATATCACCACTGCCAAAGGTGGCATATCTAGAGTAGATCACCGGCTTTACAGATCCATCTTCAAAACCTCGTGCATCTGCCGTTTCTACGACAATTACGTCATCAGTTACGGTACTTCCAACAAATGGCAGAAGCTCTCCATTGATAGCCACAAACCCGTCTGTTACGGTTCCCCCAGCTGCAGGCTCGCATCCGGTGATAATCACCATATTATTGCCGGCTAAATAACCGTATTGATTAAAAGTTTTGTAGGCTTCCTGGGCTGCCTCCAAAATCTGTGTGGATAGCGGAAAACCGCCCGTCTGATTGTAGTCTATTCTGTTCATTACTCTGTTATTATTTTATAGCGTTTGCTCGCCAAGCGGTAAAAATCAATTAAGGCTTTCATCTCATAGATGCTGTAGTTAAGCCCTTGCGGAACCACTACGATAAAGTCCACCCCGGTATCTTCATAATCGCTGTCATCATACAGAAACATCGTCCCGAGAAATTTCGGTTTCTGCTCGGCATCGGTGTAGATGTATCTACGTTTAATGGCATTTCCGTCCTCGATTTTGATGCGTCTCAACTCTTTATCAAACCGATCGTTCAGCGCACCGCGCAGGTAGCACTTTTGGCTATTGTGAGCTAAGTTGTAGATGTTGGCAGACCTTACCTGCCGCCATTGGTAGTGGACGTCCGCAATTGCAGATACTAGCAGTTGTGACCATGCCTGAGAAACCGACCCCCTTAAAAAGGTTGGCGTAAGCAGTACTGCCAGTCGGTTCCAGTTAATGATTGACCACATTAGTTGGTGATATACTCTATGTTGTTAAAATTCTCAATTTTAAAATATCCCGAAACAGGAATTTTTTTCACGGAAATATTTTCGAAGCTACCGTAATCTGCTCCTTCAGCATCGATCCATGAACTTGACGCACTAACTAAGTGAGGGATTCTTACTCCCTCAGTTTGCTGTAGCTTATCTACGAGGGCAGATAGAAGCAGTTCGCCATTAAATGGCAGTTCTTTCATAAATTCTTTCAGGGCAATTTCTACAGGCTTTTTACCGGACAGGATCGATACACCAGAGCTCGTGAGTACCAAAGGGTCATAATAGATTTTGATATGCAATCTCAAAATATCTGGTAGGTAGTTAATAATCGTCACCTTTACACCCGCATCCCGGATCTCGTCAATATAAGCATCAAAACTTTCTTTATGAGTTTCGGAGATTGGAGAGAGTTCCTGGTTAGCATTTTCGGTAGCGATTTTAATGATCAGTCTGCTTTCGATTGTAGCTTCTGTCACCGCTGCGTATTTGATAATCTTTGAATTATCAATTTGCTCCTGAGTGAAGTCCTGGTTATTGAATACATCGGTATCGACATACAGGTCAAATCCATACTGAAAGGCAAGTGCTTTATTGCGGTACCACCGTGCGGTGTGAGGTTTCAGCTGTAGCAATGCATCGTACACCTCAGCTTTATGTGCATCGAACAATATTTCCAGAGCGCGTACCGCATAGGCCACAATATAAAGCCATAGACGCCATATTGCTGTTTTCGATGTGGAACTTAAACTGTCCAGCCGGGAATCTGCTGCTTTCTTTGCGAGCAGATCTGCGTAAATTACTTCTATTGATCTTGCCATTATTGTACGATAAATGTGTCATTAATAATCCAGTACCCAATACCATCCAGTTCTTCAACTGGCTCATCCATTTCTATTGCGGTGGCGGGTTTTACCTGTTTGCTGGTGTAATAGTCATAAATACTGTTGTTAACCACCACCGTATCGGGAATAGTTAGGCTGCTGCCACGTTTCAGAAAAGAGGTTAAAGACAAACCGTTTTCTCTTGCGATTGCAAATGCGTTCTGCGGGTCGCCAGTGTGCTGCACTGCGATATCAAGAAGGGACTGGTTGCTGAGTACGGTGACTGTCATTAGTTAATACTTACAATTGTTACGGGTCCGTTGGGAGCGTTTGCCACTATGGCTATTTTTTTTACTTCGTTTACAATGGCTATTGCCAGTTTTTCGGCAAACAGATCCATTGATGCATCTGGGTCATCCTCTTCGGTTCTTATATCGGTCATCACCTCAATAATTTTCTCCTTTAATGTTACGGGGTCCATTGCCATTGCTTCCTATTTTAAAAAGTCTTTAAATCTTGTTTCAATATCAATGAATTCTGGTTTGTTCACTAATAGTATGGTACTTCCGGTATTGGTGGTAAATTTCATTTTCTGAATTTCCTGCAGCAGATCAACCATTAATTTCTTTAGCGTCTCATTTTCTTTTTTCAGCAGAAAACCGTTTTGGTCTATCTGCAGTTGCGTGTCTTCAATCTTCAGATCAATACTTTCAACCTCGCTGAAAAACTCCACATACAGGCGGTGCAAATCTTCATTAATTGGTGATACCAAAACCGAACTGCCTACTTTCGGGAAAAGGTGAAAACGCTTTGCCTCATCCTCTACACTTGCGGAAAGCTGCACGTCAGTATATTCCAGACCGTCATTGCTTACCGTGCAGGTTCCGGCGTTCTTATCAACCGATACCACAGTAGCAGCGAAGGTGTCAACCTTTCTTTTTGAAAGACCTGCCAAAGCCTTCTGCAGTGCTTCGCTCATAATTTATTTCCTATTGTTACGGTTCTTCGGGCTCCGGAAGTTCCGAAGCTGGTCGCCACCTTTTTTATATAATACTTTCCCTGGCGGTTCTTGTGCTCTTTATCCCTGATCTCTGCAACCATACCACGGGTAGCAAATGGAATAAGAAAGGATTTTACGGAACCTTCAAAACCTGAATATTTGTTCTTTTTCAGTTCAGCCTCTGCCATTTTGCGGAGCTGTGCCTCGTCTGATATGACGGAGGTGTGAAAGGTTCTCAGCTCTCCGTCCTGGTCCCCAACTTCCACCTGCCTTTTTTTATTGGCTTTGTCGATGTAGGTATATCTAATTTTCAACTTTTTCTCTTCCTCGGTCTTAAACTCAAGATCGTTTGAAACGAGATTGTAGTTTAAGTCATAAATAGCGACCTGCCCGATATTGTTCATCTGTTCCAGTCCGGCGTAGAGTTTTCCCTCGTCATCCAGATAAATACTCAGTGCAAAATCTTCTTTCAGCTTCTGTAGTACCTGTGTTCCGTTGGCATCTTTAATAATAAATTTATCAATCTGCATTTGCGGAACTTTATCAGAAAGCTGAATTCCTGTTCCTGCCACCACTTCATTTAAAATCTCTTTCAAAGTTGTTTTGCCGAAGGCCTTATTAGTATTTTTTCTTCGCAGCAACCACATCGAATCCTCGCACTGAATTTCCATCGGTATTTTCGGGCTTACTTTGGAAACATAGCCCGTAAACTCCACCTTTTCGAACTTGCCCTCGTAGGCCAAAGTAATTTTCACTTGGTCACCTGGTTTAATTACCTCTTCAATATATTTCAGCTCACCGGTACTGCGGATCTTGAATTTTGTTGGCAGTTTAATAACAGCGGTGTCCACCAGTTCCTCCACGGACTTGGTAATCTCCACCTCATTGATCGAGTTGAAAGCATAGCCGCCGATTAATATTTTACACTTCAGTATAAACATTATCCTAAGGTTTCCAGTAGGCTGGTATTATTCTGTATTTCGGTAAGGTCAGCGTAAAAATCCTGATCGCTTACCGCTGTTATGGTATATTTCTGCATCCCTGGCATTCCTGCCATATCTTCAAAATCAATGGTTTTAAATACCAGATTTCTTATTTCAAAAAGTTCCAGAAAAGGATTGCTCACGATTTCCATAGCATCGTTAATCGCAAAAATCCTATTCAGCTCCAAAACCTGTTCACTCGGAAAGATTTCGGGACTCACCGGGTTGAAGCAAAGTCCTCTTATATAAAGGGTGTAGTCTTCAGTATTGATGTACTCCTTCACTGTTCCGCGTCGGTCTTTTCCCACCGTGGCGGTTTCTACAATCGTCTTGGTAAGGCCCAGCGTAATAAGTGGCTCATTCGGAAACACGAACTGCTCGCCTTTATACGATACTTTTAGCGTCTGGAAGTAAGGCTTACCCATTAGCAGTGCTGTACCCACACCGTTCAGGCTTGGCAGTACAAGCAGTTTCTTGTTCTGCTGCCACCATGCCGGGAACGCGGGCCCCACATACGAAAACGCTTTCGCCGTTAATTCTCTTAAATCAAATTCCATTAGGTGGTCTGCATTTGGTTTACGCTGTTTACAGCTCTCAGCAATATTTCCTGCACCTTGTCGCCAAGATTGTTAATTCCTTTTTCGGTACTGTCCACTTGAATCACGGTCTGGTCTTGCAACTTCCCGATGGTGATATTGAAGATGGTTTGTTTTGTACCGCCGCCAACAATACTTCCGGCCTTTTCGTTTACTTTATCACCGGCTCCTTTTTTGCCTTTACCATCTCCCTTTCCGCCTGGTGCTCCTCCAAGAAGAGAATTAAACGCGGTAGTAGTTGCTCCGGGAACTGTTCCGTTCTTTTTAGCAACGACTTTGGTCGTTTTCACCACCGCGCCGGGTCCACCCATTGCCACACCTTCAGCATATCCTTTGTTGAAGTTGGCACCGAGCTTTCTGCCTGATTCTACAAAACCTTTCGCCGATTCCACACCGGCAAGTCCGCCAAGCGCACTTTTACCAAGGTCGAAAGCTTTAGAGAAATCACCGTTTTTTAAGGCATTCAACGCATCGCCAACGGTGCCGATCGCTTTCAGAAGTTCCTGGATCCTGCCGACAACATAATTCTTAATCATATCGCCCAGGCCTTTCAGAACTCCCCACACACCCATCACACCACCACGGAACCAGTCGAACTTCTGCCACAGAAACACTACAGCTGCAGCCAGTGCTGCAATAGCAATAATGACCAAAGAAATCGGATTCATCGAGAGTACAAAGTTCCACGCTGCCGTTGCTGCGTTTACCAGCCAGATGATACCGTTCAGTATCCCAAGCTGTATTGACAGCGCAGCAGCTCCGGCATTGGTGACCATGAAATTAATTCCCAGGGCAATCATAATTCCTGAAAGGAAAATAAGCAGTGGGCGGTTTTTACTAATCCATGTGTACACGTTCATTAAACCTTTTGCAAATGGGACAATGCCATTGGCCACGGCAATACCGATATCAAATAATGGCGAAACCCACTCGGCAAATCGTAAACCTACGCGACGCGTTACAGACGCAAAAGCGTCCATCATGGTTGACCACTTACCGCCTGCAGTTTGCGACATCTTCTCTGCCATATTGTAATAGCGGCCTCCTTCAGATGTTGCAATCCTAAACGCCTCAGATACCATATCAGAAGATATAGCTCCCCTTTCCATTTGCCCTTTCAAGGTTCCCATGGAGATGCCCGTTTGATCGGAGATGATCTGCAGAGGATTAAAACCGTTATTAATTAATTGTAAAAGATCCTGCCCCATTAGCTTTCCAGTGGCCATGATCTGAGAATATACCAAGGCAAGACTTCCCAGCTTTTCCTCATTGCCCATTGCTACATCGCCGAGCATTTTCATGTTGGGCATTATTCTCTGTTGTACAATTCCGAATCCGAGCATGGTTTCGGCTGCTTTGTTCATTCCTTCACCGGAATAGGGCGTAAAATTGGCGTATTGCGTGAGCTGATCCAGTAAAGCTCTGCCTTTCTCCGCCGAACCCAGTAGCACCTCGAATTTGGTGTTAGTCTGTTCTGCCTGAACACCGATATTGAACAAAGCCTTCACTGACTCAAATGAGGCAAACGCAACAAATAACCGCCCGGCCATACTTGCTAAACCGCTGAGGCTTGCGCCACCTCTTTTGCCAAGTTGATCCACATCTTTATCAAGATCCTCAACCTCAGCATTCACCCGCTTCAGCGCTTCGGAAATCCGAGCGAGTGGCGAGGTGAACATATCTTTTAGGGTGAGGGTGTATCCGTACATTACTCAGTGCTTTTTTCTTTTTGCCTTATATCGTTTAGCTGGGCAATCTTTTCGCCCCATTCTTCATCTGTAAGCTTTTCGGGATCGATACCGAGATAATACTCTAGCATCGTGTCCATGTAGCCGATAAAGTTGGCCTCTATACTTCCGTCTGAATCTTCTATAACTTTTTTAGCTCGACCTTTTTGTGCTCCATAAGTCCCTCTAGCTGTTCTGCAGCTCCAAAGAAGTAAGAGTCGTCAGTCTTCATTTCCTCATCACCTCCAAGCCAGCAGTCTGTTAGGATTCTTTCAACAAAGCTCAGCGGATCGGTTTGCATCTTTGCCATTGCAGCTTTCAATATTTTTCTATTGGGTTTTTTCAGATATGCTTCTTTACCGCCTTCGCCTTCCAGCATAAAGATTTCTCCGTGTGCGGTTTTCCACTCTTCAATCTGCTTGTTTGTAACTTTTGACATGTTCTTGTTTTTTAAAGGTTTTTTATTGAAAAAAACCGCCCGTAACCGAGCGGGTTTTTAATGTATTGGATGATATGAATGTTATTTTTGTGCAAGCTTCTTGAGGAAGATAAATGGCAGTTCTACCACCATGTTCTTATCGCCCTGATTAGCTTTTTTGGGATCTTCGGTAAACTCGACACTTTTCAGAATATCGGTAACGATAGGTCCCTCGTCTTTCGGTACAAAAGAAACGGTGATATCGATATTCAGGTTAAGGATATCATTATCTTTGGAGTCTCTTACCATTGCCTCGTACTCACTTTGCAAAAGCGTGAGTTTCCCATCGGCGGTTTTATTCCCGCGTCCGATGGAGTGGCCTTCGCAACCGCGTCCAAAGATGACTTCTTTGTCTTGTTTAATTGTGTATTCAATTCCGGTAATACCTTCCAGGATTCTTCCACCAATTACGGTGCTTACATCGCACCAGCCGTATTCTTTACTGTTAAATGTTGACATCTTAATTAATTTGAGTAGTGAATCCGAGATTTACAGTTATCTGCTTGGCATAGCCTACAGGCAATAGCTGAATCGCTACATTCATATTACCCGTACTCAGTACGTTTTGTTTTTCATCGATATACACTTTGGCATTGCTGAGTTCGCCGTTTTGAACCATTAGCCCGTTCAACTGTGTTTCCACATCATTCTGCCAACTTTTAATAATCGCAGGGTGAATGGTTCCCTCATCAGTTACCGGTACCTCGTCTCCGAGGTTTTCAACCAGTGCATCATAAGCAATCATTAGGGCTTTATCCATCACAAAACCATTAGCTAGACTGCGGAAATCGTCCGTGTCCGCCGTAAGTGTTGGGTCATCTGAAAAGAAGTAGCCAGATCTTCCCGCAAAACTTCTCAAAATGATATACCCTTTGTTGTGGATTGCTTCCCAAGCGTTGGTTAAACTTTCGACTTTTCCACCGTTGGTGAAGTAAGCCGCAAGTTCTTCAACAGTTCCGTCTTTCACTCTACCAATATTGCGTTGAACAGGCGTCGACGCCAGTCTGCCCAGGGCAAGACCAATCGATGCATCTGCTCCTCCGTCAGTGTTAGAAAGAAGTAGGGCGACCTTGTTGTGAGTTGCGGTTTTATAGTCCTTTAGGTTTGTTGCTATACCGTTGAAACTGTTTG
Organism: Kaistella sp.; assembly: GCA_041913105.1. GTDB lineage: Bacteria > Bacteroidota > Bacteroidia > Flavobacteriales > Weeksellaceae > Kaistella. The sequence goes on from JAYSFV010000001.1 coordinate 930,182, forward strand.
CGGATATTAAAACCCGCGTTGGGAAATAATTATCTTCAAATTCCTCGGCAAGTGCCTGTGCTTTAACCGCCGCTTTGTCCACGTCGGCATCAAGTCCATTAGTAATTGTCTCAGTTCCCAATGGCTCTTTTACAATTCCTAATATTCTGATTGCACCCGCGGCATCGTTAAGTAATTTTTTTGCGTATGCCTGCGTAGTGTCAGCCATATTTTCCATGGTAGTAGCATCGCTTACCAGCATGATCCAGAGTTCGCCCACACCTGCATAGTCGTAAAATGCTTTTATATGCTTATATGCAAATGGATTCTCGGTTGCAGTAATGCCAAGATCTACCGCATCGGTTAACGAAAAGATCTGGTGGCTTTGCCCAATAGTAATCTTACCGGCTACAGTAGAGCCCGTAATTACCAGACCAGGTGTTTTTTGTATGTTCGCCGTAAGCAGCCCGAGGCCTGCAGTGGCAATGTTGAAGATAATCTTAGGTAATCCCATTACGATCTTTTTTTTAAATTCTGATTAATTTCCCAAGCACAAAGCCTACAGCCAGCGCAATGAGTATTTGCAGCATACCGCCAAAGAATCCGGTACCGGTTTTCTTTTTCGTGTCGATATTCTCTTTAACACTTTCTTTTCTATACTGCCCTTCAAACTCAGATTTAATCTGAGCCCGTAGCGCAATACTGTCGCACTCCGCAGTAATAAAAATGCTGTCGTGTACGATCTTCACCTTTGCTGTAGCGTTTCCGTTTTTCTGGGTGCGCACAATCGGCTTCGTGTTCATCGCAGTGCTTATAGGCGTACCGTCGGCACACTTCGCGAAGCTCGGAATCGGAACTCCGAACGTGGTGCTTACCTTTTGCGTATGGAAGAGCGTATCCCTGTACTTTTCCGTGACAATTCCGGTACTTTCCTTAACACTTTCTGTGGACTGGGTTACCTGCTTTTTAGAAACACAGGAACCTAGAACCATAGAAAACAAGAAAATGGACAGTAAGTTCTTAGCGTAGATCATCGTATTTCTTTAAAATTTTAGCAACTACAGCTGTGGCAGTATTGATGTTTGCGTCGAGCTTCGCCATATCATTTTTGTTACTGATAAAGCACCACTCATGCAGTACTGAAATACCGGCCTTTGTGTGTAGGATTCCAAGCTTTCCACGGTTAGAGCTCTTTTCGGAAATAACGCCTCTGTTTCTGATGCCCAGGGTCTCACTTGTTACCTTGCAGATTTCCTCAGCAGCTTGATAGGATAGGTCCTTATTAATAAAGCTTTCGTGGCTAACGATACAGGTGGTTCCTGTGGCTGTGCTTTTTGTTGACGCGTCAAGGTGTGCCTCATAAAGAACCGAAGCGCTGCCGGGTTTGATTGTTCTGATTACTTCAGATAGAGTTTGATTATCATTGTCAGAAATATACTTAACGCCCTCCTTTTGGAGATTTTGGTTTATTAAATTTCTGATCCTTTGAGTTTCCTTATTTTCAAACCGACCGTTGTAAGCAGCGCCTGAGTCTTTGTTATGATGCCCCGCAAGGGGGAAAGTGACTAATAAGCTCATGACTATTTTTTAGCCGCGGCTTTATTAGGTTTAGCTGTTTCTTTCGGAGCCTCAACTGGTGCCGCTGCGTCTTTTACAGTTTCCGCCTGCTCAGTCACTACCTCTGTAATAACATCAGCCTTGCCTTCCACTTCACTCGGGGCATCCGTAATACTCGGTGCTTCCACAGTTTCGTTTTTGGTGCGTACTTCAGCTTCTTTTTCCGTTACCGTACTTACCGGAACTTCTACCGCAGGGATTGCAGCGGTTGCGTTACCGCGCTCGTTGGTGTGCTTCTTTACTTCCTTGTCGGTAATTGTAGCGGCATGAGCCGTGGCATACATTTCTTGCTTAAACAGGAATCCGTCGGCAGTACTAAATACTTTATCCTCCTCCGGATTATTATCAAAATATTCTTGAACTTTTTTATCTACTGACATAACAGTTTTTTTTTGTGATTGTTGGATCTGGAGGGCTCCGGGCTTAAAATCGGAACCCTAACCAAATTTTAAGATTACTATACTATTGCTCCAAAGTATTTCGGACTGTTGGCTCTCATGGCACCGATTAGCGCACGCTGTGCAAACGAAAGGGTGTCAGCCTGGAATGCTGAATCTCTCAGGTTAGCATACATCTCTACGCTTCCCAGCGCTCGGAACACCTCCTCAGATGCCCAGAAGAAAGATGCTCTCTTATCTCCGGCCTCTGCTGCAGAACCCATTGGTTTCTTCACGTTGGCAGAAGTAAATAGTGGCGATTTGCTGTACTGGAATACTTTGAATCCGTACATCTGTTTTTCATTTAGGATATCCTTATAAAGAACCTTATCCTCTTTTCTAATCTTCGCCATGTGGTCTGGCGTGAAACAAACATTCAACTCACCCTGAAGATCAAGAGAGGCCATGAATGCCTGCACATCAATAATTGCATCGATGATCGAATCAGAACCGCTAAGTGCAGTAACCTTATTAAAGGCATTGCTCGTCGCTGGCGTCCATGCATAAGAGGCACGCACTGCCATATTTCTGTCAAGAGCTTGCTTATGACGTTTGATGATGCTGGTACGCTTATCGTACTGAAGCTCCACGTCCTGCAAATCTCTGTGTCTGGTTTGCTCAGTTGAGTAGGTTTTAAGAACTACCTCATGCGGAATATCATTAATGTTTGCAAGTGGCAAGGCGGTTTCTGACCCGTTAAAATAATCCTCATACACTGCTGGTTCCACACCCGCTTCCACTAAATTGATTTTGTCGTGGTTCACCCATTCACTGAGGTCTTTAGATTGTTTAATAAAGGATCCGTCCGGGAAAGGGTTTTCGATAATTTCGCTGGTCCATACCTGCGTCTGCAAAGCCATTAAAGCTTTACCGGCAAACAAGTTCGGCGCAAAATACTGAACACCTGCAGAAACTGCAGTAATGGTGATTGCCGTAGCAACGGGGTTAATGTTGAAAACCTGAGCCGCCACAAAGCTTAATACCAGAGCGATTAAGAAGTTAACCGCAAGGGCTGTAAGTGATAATCTTTTCATAATAATTGTTGAGTTGTAAATGTTGTGATGAATTAAGCCTTGGTGTAGCGCACGCCTTTCGCGTAGTCGTCAGCAAGTGCCTGGTATTTTTGCGGTTCTTTTTCAGAAATTCGTCGAAGTTCTGCAGGATTGTGCTTCTGCAAGAAGTCGAATGTATCTTCAGCTGCCGTATTAGCTCCAGCTGCTGCCCCTGAAACTGCAGACGCTACAGCCGTGTGCCGGCCTCCTTTTTGGTTTTCAGCTTCTTTATCCGTTATCAGTTTCGTAAACGATGCCTTTTGCTCGTCGAACTTTTCTGCCGTAAATGATCCAATAGTAGTATCCTTTAGTGCCTCCGGAATTAAACCAAGTGAGATTGCCTTGTCTACTAAAGCCGTTGCTTCGTCTTTTTGCAGTGCCTCATACTTTTGTTTCCACTGGTCTCTTTCGCTCTCCGCGTTGGTCTTGGCAGTAGCAAGTGCAGTAACTTTCGTTAAAACTTCTGCCTCTGTAGATTGTGCCGATGCACCCAGTGCGGCGGCAATTGCAACTAATGACATATTTTCTTTTTTAGGTTGTTTAGGTATGTTTGGACAGCCACAGGCCATCATCATGGTAATTGTTTCTTCGTCAAATTCAATCTCATCAACTTTAATCTCATTAATGAGCCCCAACTCAAGCGCTTCCTGGGCGCTCATCCAGTAATCATTCTTCCACATATTTTCCACTTCATCATCTGTCTTGCCCATCTTTGTCGCATAGGCGGTACGATAGATATTAGTGAGGTTTTCAAGGGCCTTTAATTCCGATTTAACCTGATCTTCGTTTCCAAATAGGTCAGACATTGGCTTATGAATCATGAACTGTGAAGTCGGATAACACTGCGCGTTGAAGTGGCATAGGATGTAAGTAGCAGCCGATGCTGCCAAAGCGCCTACGATGATATTTACAGTGGTAATTCTTTTAAGCTCATTCACCACCTCCTGCGCTTCGAATACGGAACCGCCTACGCAGTTGATGTACACATCGGCCTGTAATGCTCCCGCTTTTAATGCGCTGTCGATATGTGCCTTTAGAACCGGGGCAAGTTCTCCCTGCCAAATACGACCTGTAATATTCAGGTTAAGTACCGAGTTGCTTACGCTCGCTGTGACGTTGAATTTTTTGTTCATGTTCGTAATAGAGCCACAAAATTGGGTTTCGGAGGGAACAAAAAAAAACCTGAAAAAATAGAATGAAAGTTTTTACAAGAATTTCAGGGAAAATCTCCAGAATAAAAAATGTTCAATTTTTTCTCAGTCCTTATTAAATGGAATTTTGTGACAATAATAAGAGCATGCAAGACATTATTCATCACGAGGACTTAGAGATCAAAAACGGTGATTTTGCCGTGCTAGATAGCGCAAGTCAGCATACCGAGCACATACTATTAGCTAATAAAGGTGAATATAAAGCCGCGCCAGAACTAGGCGTTGGCATTAGCCAGATGATTAATACCGAAGAGGTCACAGAGTTTTTGATCGAGGCAAAGAAAAACCTTCAATACGACGGCCAGACAGTAACCGAAATCCGCTTTACCGCTGATGATAAATTAATTGTTGATTCAAAATACAGAGTATAAATGGCAAAAAAAATTGTAGAGGTTGAAACCTGTGATACCGAGGAGGTAAAAGCACAAGGTAGAATGAAAAACGCTGAACGGGATAAAAAGCAAAAAGACGCTTTAGGGTTATATGTTCGCGGGTACTCACTACAGTCAATTTCAGAAATGGAAACAATTAAGGTAGGTGTAAAAACACTCACCGATTGGAGAAAGCGCTATAACTGGGAAGAGGAAAAGCAGCTGCAGAATATTTCTCCTAATGAAATTAAGGCTATGATTCGTTCTAATATCGCAGCCATTAAATCGGGAAAGCAGATGCCCTACAGACCCGATGATATTTCAAAACTTGCATCCGCGTGGGACAAAATGGACGACGCTAAAAAGAAAGCCGTGTATTCGATGGAGACCTTTGATAATTTCATAGACTGGTTTCAGGATATCGTGGCCAAATCCAAAATGCAGAAGCGGGAAAAGAACCTCCAGTTGCTTAAAGAAATCCGTCTCCTTCAGGAGTCATATATCGAAACCCTGATTTAAAATGACCGCTACTGAATACAAAACCGCGCTCGAAAACTTCAAGTCCAAGTCCAAGATGATCAAGGACCTCACGTTCAGTTCCATCATCAAGGAGACCGCCGAGGAACAGGAGGAGCGTATCAAATACCTACTGTTGCCGGAAAACTATACACAGTTTTTCGACTATTATTTTGGCATGGGTGTCTCGCTTTCATTGGCAGACGCGCCGTGTGCAGACTTTCATCAGAGCTCCTACGACAGAACTTTTGAAGATCCATTCATTGTGCAGTGGCGCAAGTGGTTTCGTGGTTCAGCTAAGTCTATCCATTCAAACGTCGGTAATCCGTGTCACCTGAAAGAAAACAACGAGCTGAACTTTGGCGTCCTGATCGGAAGAAACGAAAACCTCGCTAAAATCCTGCTTTCGGATCTGCAGACTCACCTTCAGTGGAACGAACGTTACATCAAAGATTTCGGCATGCAGATGAGTTACGGCAACTGGGCCGATGGCGAATTCGACACCACCGACGGCAAGAAGTTTAAAGCACTCGGATTAAACCAGCCTTTCCGTGGCTTGAGGGTTGGCCAGTACCGTATCGATTTTGCTTCATTGGATGACTGCGAAGACCGCAAGCAGGCCAAGAACATAGAACTCACCCGCGAGAATGTGGAGAAAGTGACTGGCGATCTTGCTAAAGCTTTCCACCTTCGCCGTGGCCGCCTGCTCATACCTAATAACTACATCGTAAAGAATGGGCTGTGCGACGGTATAAAAGAGGCATTTAAAAAATCCAAGCACTGGCACGAACACACCGTTAACCTTTCCGATGAAAACGGTAACCCGAGCTGGCACCAGCGCATGACAAAAAAAGATGTAAAACTCATCAATTCCAAAACAGATTACTATACCAGCCAGCGAGAAGATTATAACAACCCGATTGAAAAGGGTAAGCTCTTCAAAGCCGAGTGGCTGAAGTATGAGGAGGTTTCTGAAACCGTAATCTGGGACGGACTTATTTGCTTTTGGGATTTATCCTACACCCGAAATGGTGACTACAAAGCCGGAGTAATACTTGGTTTTAAAAATGGAAAAATCACCGTCCTAGATGTGTTTTGTCGCCAGTGCGATCTGCCGGAAGCAATGGAATGGCACTTCGCAAAGATGAGGGAGTATAATGCAAAAGGGACGTCGGTTCTGTCATTTTATGATGCTACAGTCGCGCAGGCTGCAGTATTTTCTACTGCCTGGCTTTCTGCAGCAGAGCGTGAAAAGTACGCAAGCGTTCCAATACCAAACGCCACCTCTACAGATAAGCACATGCGAATTGAGGCCACACTGACCGATGTATTCTTTAATAAGCTGATCAAGATCAACTCAAAGTTGAAGGATACCCACGATTGGGAAAGTGCACAGGAACAGATCCTATCATTCGAAAAAGGAACCAAAGCGCACGATGACTTACCAGATGCATTAGAATGTGCGGTAAGGTTAGGTCGTAATTACTTTGGCTATTCTGAAAGTCAGCACGAAGGATTCCGACCTATGATCGGCAAAAAGAAAACCCGAAGGATATGACCCCTAGAAAAGAACTTTTTATTGCAGTCAAGGAAGCGTTAATGACGGTTCCGCAGCTCGAGTTGGTTGACCTGAACCGAGGGCAGTTCGAAGGCGAAGACTTTCCGAACCTGTTTGTTGCTGCACTGATTAAAATTCTAAGCATCGACTACGAAACCATGACCGAAGAAGGCCAGACCGGCACCGCACTCATTACCGTTACGCTGTATTGTCGTGACGGGTGGATGAACCAGCACAACGGTACCACAGATCCTAACCACGGTCTTATGGAAATCGACCTCATCGATGCGATTGCAGAGAAACTGCAGTTCCTGTACGGCGACCAGTTCTCACCGCTGCAGCAAACCAATGACGCGGAGGAAACCGTAGACATGGGCGGCATGTTCGCCTACTCACAGACTTTCGACACCCGGGTGAAACGCAAACTCGGGCGTAAATATACAAACCGACCATTAACACATTAATTATGGCATTCCTTACAGCAGCAGAACTGAGAACAGTTGCCCCCTCAGATTTTTTAAACATTCTGGTAGGTACAGATAATAGTGTAATTGATGAGATTATTGCCGAAATGACCGGACTGATTAAAACAAACATCGGTGCGTATTACGATGCCGACGAGGTATTCTCTAGAACCTATGCCGACCGTGATCCTACCGTGCTCATGTACCTGAAGGATCTAGTTTTTTACAAACTACTGAAGCGCAGAAAGCCCGGAGCTTCTCTTAATGATGACGAGTACAATGAGGCTATGAAATGGCTTGAAGATATTTCCAGCGGTAAAAGACGTGCCAACCTGCCAACCATTAAAAAAGATACCGATGGTGATGGCATCGCAGATACCGACGTTCCGTTCATGAAACTTCGCAGTAACAAACGATACCAAAATGGCTGGTAATATACCGTACCTGCAGAAGAAAATGCTGCAGGCGGCCAAAACAATACCTGGGCAGGTCCTAACAGTTTTTGAGGTCGAAGGCTTGGCATTCATATCAAAAAATTTCCGTGACCAGGGCTTTAATGATAGTGGGCTTAGTAAGTGGAAACTTCGCAAAACCACCGACCGTAAGGGCCGCGACATCACCCGCCACAGAACCAACCGCCACGGTACAGCGGGATCATTTACCAAGTACGGACGAGAAAACCTTAAGCGTGCCATATTAGTAGGCCACAACACGGGAGGTAATAAAATGAAAAACTCCTTTCGCGTAAGGCGTGGAAAACTGAGCGTCAAGTTCTACACCTATAAGAAATACGCGCGACGACACAACGAAGGGCTGGACGGGATGCCGAAACGCCAATTCATGGGAAAATCAAAATACCTCACCGATAAGATTGAGGCGAAAATCAAAATAATACTGGATCAAACTTTAAAATAAATGGCATTCACCCAACACCACACGCACATTGGCGGCAACCTTATTGGCACTAAAATTAGCCTTTCGGGAAATCAGTCCAAAGATGTTAAGACCGTAACCCGGCTTATGCTCGACACCATGAAGACCCAGCGCAGGCTGTGGCGAAAAGAACTTAACGACTGGCAGTTTGCAAGACAGGCGCGCTACAGTGCTGAAATGCCCCGAAACCATTTCCTGCAGGAGGTGTATGAAGACGTTATGATGGACGGCCACCTAACTGGCATTACGGAAAACAGAACGCTGAGAACCACTAACAAGGATTTTATCATTTGTGATGAAAAAGGCGCAAAATCTGATTTGCACTCAAAGTATATTCAGGACAAAACATGGTTTGAGGACCTCATTAATTATGCCCACAAATCCACTTACTATGGTACGACCGTAGTATTTCTCCACGAAATTATAAAGGGCGAAATTAAGGGTGTTAAACTGGTCGACCGTGGGCGCGTACTTCCGGAACTGGGACTCATCCTGGGCGACTATTCTAAAAACGAGGGCTTGCCCTACCGCGACTATCCCGATTTATTAATTGAGTGCCAAATGTATGATCATATCGGCTTGCTCGAAAAAGCTGCTCCATACACCATTTTGAAACGTCACTCATGGGGAAGTTGGGACGAGTTCGAGGAACTTTTCGGTGTTCCGATTCGTATTGCTAAAATTGCGTCACAAAGTGAGACCGTAAAAAATGAAGTGGCGGGTTGGCTGGAGGAAATGGGTTCGGCCCCTTACGGTGTGTTCCCAATTGGTACCGAAGTGGAAATTAAAGAGAACTCTAAAGGTGATGCCTTTAATGTCTTCTTCAAAAAGCTGGAGACACTGGATAAAGAGCTTTCAAAACTCATCATCCACCAGACCATGACCACCGAGAACGGAGGCAGCAAAGCACAAGGTTCTGTACACGAAAATACTTTGGCTGAGCTTGTTTATGCCGACGAAAAGAAAATCCTCGCAATCCTTAATGACAAACTTTTGCCTGCCATGCGCGCACAGGGGTACAATATCCCCGAAGGCTACCAATTCAAGGTTTCGCAGACTAAAGACCCGAGCACACAGATCCTGATCGATAAGGAACTTATGAGTAGCGGTTACAAATTGAAAAAAGAGTACATCGAGGAAACTTACGGTGTTGAGCTGGATGACTCACCAGATTCTCAAATTCAGCAAACGGAGCCACCCGGAAAAAAGCCGTAGGCCTGCTCGCGCTGAATTTCCGCAGTAAATGTTGTGACCCACAGAGTGCCAGCTTTACTGCAGACTTCAACCTGAGCAGGCTAATATCCGACTATATCGAAGCTGTTTTTAAAAAAACACTTTCAAAAGAAATCCGTAAAAAACTCTTTGACTACTTTATGGATAAACTCCAGGGCGGAGTAGATGAAGGTTACCCGACCACCTTTGAAACCTACAGCAAGCCGATGGCTGATAAACTCAAAAAAAGCATTGCGGAGTTTTCTGCCTTTAAGGAAGCAGGATTTAAGACCGCACTGGAGTCGATGCTCACTGATGCTAAAGGCAATTTAATACCTTGGGCTGATTTTAAAAAAGAAGCCATGAAGGTTTCCGGGGATTACAATGTACGCTGGCTAGAGGCAGAGTACCACCAAACAGTGGCGAGTGCTAACATGGCGGGAAAATGGCAAGACTTTCAGAAAAATAAGGATCTATATCCTAACTTGCGTTACACTACGGTAGGCGATAAAAGAGTTAGGCCTGAACATGAAGGATGGGACGGAGTTGTAAAACCTATTAATGATCCTTGGTGGAACACCCGCCTCCCACCCAATGATTGGGGTTGCCGCTGTGATGTTGTACAGACCGACGAACCGGAAACCGAGACCCCTACTGGCGGAACACAGCTGAAAATTGAGTTTGCTAATAATCCCGGGGTTACCGGTAAAGTATTTAACAAGTCACCGTATGAGGCCGACCTTACTCAGGAGCAGATCTCTGAAGCTAAGAAGAACTTGAAAGACTGGTCCTAAAAATTAAAAAGCGTTTCAATTATTTTGAAACGCTTTTTAATTCCTTATAAATTCCATTCTTATTGAGAATAGCAGAAACTGTTGAAGTCGATATCGGCGGAAACCGTTCGGCTGTTTTCTCAAGTAATGCCTGCAGCCGCCACTGGGGATATTTCTCCTCAAGCTGCGCGAAGTATTCCCTTACCTGATCGTCTCTTTTTAGTCTTCTTTGAGTTTTTTCACTGGTCATAAAACAAAGATAACTAGCGGGTTTTATTTGTGCAAGACGGGTTTACTTCGCATGTTGAGAAATCAGCCATATACCGTCATCATAAACCTTTGCGTCAGTAGGCATTTTATAGAATCCAAATGTGGGGTTACTATCAATAACGGTTTGATAGAAGTCTCCTTTAGAGAACTTTTCTTCTGTAAAAACAGATACATCTACATCCTTCGGATAATAAAAGTAATATGTTGTTTTGTCGGCGCTTGCAGTGTTGCTCACAAATGTTTCCAGCTCAGATTTTGGCGTTTCCTTCTCATAATGAGCTATGCGGTAAATTACGCCTTCAAATTCTAACTGTGCCTGTACCGTCTCATCAACAGAGCAGGAAGTAAAAAGTAGTCCTGTGAGGAGGAAAAGTAGTTTCTTCATTTATATAATAATATGGTGTTTATCTGACCAAATTATTCTTGCAAAATGTAAAAATAATTGCTGATGTAAGTTTCTCATTGCGGTACGTAATGTAATCTGCGTTTCTACCTTTGCTCGGCGTGTTTTCCGTGGCCATAATCGCAAATATAAAAAAAACGCCTGACTTGTAGCAAGTTGGCGTTTTATTTTGATTTTATAAGGCTACGAAGCCATGGTTATTAAACTTATTAAAATTGGAGTTTAAGTTTCAAAGATATAATGGTTTACATCAATCTACATCTTTCCGCATCTATAAGTAATTGTAAAGACTTTTGGAATTTTCTAGAATTATCAATTGCAGCCTCAGAGTCAGTAGGAAACGGAATTAAAAAGTCATTATTCCATACATCCTTTTTCAGTTCAGGTTGAGAGGCGGTTTGTGATAAATAATATATTTGCTGCTTACAGAACTCACTTCTTAGTGTATACCAAAGAAGGTATCCCTCTTCCTCATCTCTTGGTCTTATAACTAAAAACCCGCTTGTACAAATAGCTCCGTCAAATTCTTCCGGAACTAAAACTACTGTTCCACGTGAGCTTATATTTAATGCAAAAAGAATATCTCCTTTTTTGATTTGATATTCTCCCCTAGTTGGAAGTTCGTCAAAGTTTCCAACAATATGCTTCATAATAAGACCATATTCAGTTACATCTCCGATCTCAATATATTTAAATTTAAGGCCGGAGTCCACCATCTTCTTCTTTTGAATTTTATTCAGTTTTGCAACTTGGTTAAAGTCTTTTCCGTACTTAATGGTAAGCTCCCCCAGCTCAGCCCTGCTAATTAATAAATCTCTCAGCTCTTTCAGGGCTGGTGCATAGTAATAGGCGTCTAGTCTAGTTTTATTGATTTCTTCAGGCGGAACCAACCAAATTTGCTCAGGGCATTCTAGATTTTCGTTTTTGTCTTCGTTACTCTTAATTACTGTTGAGAATCGACCTGTCCGCTGCCATTCTATATACACATTTAAAATGTCATTTAAGTTGTTTTTTTCCGGTGTGTCTTTTAATGAATTGTCGTGTCCGATATTATTACTTATTGACATAAAAATGTGGCCCTGCATTTCGGTAGGGTCAACCTTTTTTCTAACATGCAGAATAGAAGTTTTAATATTTGCTTTAGCCTTAAAAAACGCATTAAAAGGTAAGGAGTGCACACCAATTATCACAAACTTTTCAAGTAGCCACTCTCGGATATTAAGGCATGTGGAACCATTCAAAATCGTATCATCAAAAACGATTAACATATCACCGCCCGGTTTCAGTAATTCCAAATATCTATCAAGAAATAATATATTGGATTTTGCAGATGACATTTTCACTGACAAATCTCTTTGCAAAAGAATACGTTCCTCGGCCTCGTTATTGTTTTTATAAGTCATACTGAAAGGGGGGTTGCTAAGCACCAGATCGAAACTAGACGTCTCGATTTTTCGGGCGTGTTCTTTTACTTCCTCTTTTCTTTCATTTGTCATGTCATCCTCAACTTCTGGACTATTATCTAAGCCGTCACCATGAAATATATGGCTCCCTCCGTCACCATGAAGATACATATTTATTCTTGCTATTCTTGCAACCCTTTCATTTGCTTCTACACCATATAAACTTTCATTGCAGATTTTGTCCTTAATTTCTAGCTTTTGTTTTTCATTAAAACGAGTATCGTCGCGTAAACCTGAGAGCAGATAGGCCATTACCTCTATTAAAAAACCTGCGGTCCCAGAGCAGGCATCGATTGTTTTCGGCGGGGTTAGTACGTTGAAAGTTTCTCTTTGTAGCGCGATTCTCGTCATAAAATCAACAACAGGTCGAGGAGTGAAATATTGTCCTAATCCTCTACCTCTAACTGCAGCATTAAGAAAAACTTCAAACATCCTTCCATTGAGATCTTCATCTATTGAACTTAAATTTATGGATTCAAAGCGCTTAATCAACTCTTTACAAGTCGACGCACTCAAATTCAAGGTTTCATCTTTATCGAATATTCTCTTTTTTCCCTTATTTATTGCTGCTTCTAAATCTTCGTGTAGTTGTCTAAAAAGTATATCTCTTACAGGATGTTTGCTTGAAGACTCCTGGGCAGAAAGCCATTCCAATGTAAGAGGTAACTTGTAAGCCTCCACAGATTTTGGCACTCCTTCCCTTTTTTTATCTTCTCTAATTTTAATAAAAATAAATTTACAAAATTCGAAAAAAGCATCGGTGGGGTTTAGCTTTTCCTTCTTCCAAATCATATCGTGGCATTCGCCAAATAATTGATTTAATTTATCTGCAGCAACGACATCGAAGGTTAAAGCGCCGGAGTCAATTTCATTTACTGTTTGAAATTTTATAAACGAGCGTAAATTAACGTATGGCGGTGCCCCGCTGGCAAAATCAGAGAGTTGCAGAGTTACCATGGGAACGTCGCTGTCATTTTTGAATAAAGAAGTAATGTGCCCATTACTTATGAGCAACCACTGAATTTTCTCATCCTTCTGCTTATCCCTATTGTAGCTCAAAGCATAACTAGCCGTTTGCCCCCATGCGTCTTGAAGGTTTATACTAGGATCCTTTGCTTCGACTACCACCTTAGGGTGGCCATTACTTCCTACTAATATGAAATCAACTTCTTTTTTAGATTTTTTTCTGCCGTCATTAATAATGAGGGCCTCAATTCTTTTCTTTGGAATTATCGCCTTAGATGGATAACCTAAATCATTAAAGAGATGGGCAAGAAGGCGTGTTTCTACTTCGGCCTCAGTTTTTAGATCACTAATGCTTAGCTTAAAAAGTGTACTAAATTGATTAATTCTATTTTTCACACTTGAGAAATTACAATATTATTCTATTCTAAGCGGTAAAAATACAAAAAAAGCCCGCACCATCATTCTATTGGGTGCGGGCATTTTTTTGTTAGTTAATTTTATAGAGCATCTTGTAAGTACCCTTAAAAAATTCTCAGGTCAAACATATCCTTGGGTGTTAGAATAGATATAAAATCTAATTGAATAACTATACGCCTAGAATTCATTCAAAAAAAATAATTAACTATTAGTAATATTACAAAAATACTAAAGCAGCGGCGGCTTTTTTTGAAATTCTTTTATTGCTACGGTTTTAAACTCATTATATACTGTCGGCTCTTCCTTGCCCTTCATGGCGTAGGTCTCATAAAGCGGAAAGTCCCGAGGGTGTATGCTAACCTCTAGGGTAAGGATCGTATAACCTTTTTTTTCGAGAGCTTCTTTTACCTCGTCGTGGGTGTACCAGTATCCGTTTAGTTTAATCATTTTTCTTCTTTTCTTGTTTTCTTCGTTCTTGTTCAATACTTAAAATCTCGAATGCCGCACGGTTGCTGTGCTCTGTTTTCCTAAGCTCATATTTCAGGTCGCTATCGCTGAGCTTCATACAGTTTTCAGGTAGCGTGTCCAGATAGCCGTCTATGCTCAATAATGCTTTGGGTATACTGAACGCGGTACGAGATTGTTGTTTCATCATTGTAATACTTTTCTCCAACTGCTCGAACTTTGCGTAGGCCTCATCACTAATAGGAACCGACTTAACCTCATACGCTCTTATTTTACGCTTCTGCAGGTTGATTAGCTTTTCCCGCTCTTCGCTTTTGTGCAGCATATACAGATCGACATAGGCCATCAGCTTTTCATTAAAACTTTCTGTATAGCCAACCTTGCCAAGTTCACCGGTGCGTATCATTTTAAAGAGGAGAATAATGTCATCCAGGGTGTCGTTACGAAAGCGCTCATATAAATCACCCGCAAGAACCATGACCTGGTAGCTTTCCATTTTCTTATTTCCAGTAACCTCCAGATAAAACTCGATGATCCGGATGATTTGAGGCACCACAGTGCGCTTGTCACCCTCCTTGTGAATGAGCGGACTTTTTGTAAGGGCGTCGCGAACCTGAATGCTCTGCTCAATATTTGCGATCTCATTAAACACTTTTTTACTGTCTTTTTCCGTACATCGCGTCAAGATCATCATCGTCGTTGGCGGCTGATCCTTTAATTTTGTTAAGCTCTGCGAAGTGTTGCGCATACATTTTTGGTTTTTTTTTCACGAGGTCTACCTCGTTGATGTAATTATCGAAATTACTTAGTTTAAAAAGCGTGCTTGGTCTCAGATAGGGAGCCATTACCGGGCTGTTTTTCCACTGTACCGTTTTCAGCTGGATAACCTCTATAATTTCCTCCTGCGTATAACCTGCTTTAAATAGTGCTGAAATAAGAGTTAAATTACTTTTTATCGGTCGGAACTTCGTGCCGGTAACCTGCTTCAGGTATTCCAGCACCTCGGTTTCGGGAGTTTGGGTTTCTGTGTTATTCATCATCTTCAATTTCACCATTAGCTTTCAGCTCATCATACTCAGCTTCTAATAAGGGCTTGAAGTGTACCCAACACGGCGGACAGTAATTTTCGCCGGCATTATCCTGTGACATTTTCTCATAAAAAAACTTCTCATCGCAACCTATGCAGGTTTCCAACTTTCTGTCAAAGTTCAGCGCGGCCTGCAATGCGACCGCGGCAACTTGTATAAGCTCTTTCCTATAATTTCCGTTTAAGTTTGCTTCAGTAAAATCCGCATCGTTTATCTCCTGAGCGATTTCGCCTACCTCCTCGGTAAGAACAGACAGCCACACAAGGGGATGGCTTTCGCGGTCTTTCCCGAATTTTGTGTCTTGTCGGTCGATTTCGGTAAATACGTCCTCGACAATTTTCTTAAATCTACTATCCATCAATTCAAATTTTTAAGTTTCTCTCCCTGGTTCCACCACGCCTTTGTCATCGGCTTTTGGGCACTTTTTCTATTATTAGTTAGGACTGAGTTAATCTGCCTATGGAGCTCCTTCAATTCATCAATGTTGTGGGAGTTGAGGGCTTTTTTAAATTTGCTCCGCTGAATCATCCAGTTATTAAACCGATGGAAAGAGCCCGCTTCTTTAAGTTCAGCTCTTTCAGCGGCGGCTAAAACCTTACTTCGCCATGCTTTTATAATTAGTTCTGTTTTGAATGCGTCAAACTCCTCGTCGATGTTCTTTAATCTCGGAGCGTGACAGGCATAGAGCCTGTTAATTTCATCCTGGGAAAGGTCTTCTATACACGTGGTTCTGAAACCGGTAAAACCGCTTATTTCAATAGCCACATCGTGCGGTTTGCGTGCTGCAAACAATTGCTGGAGGTCTTGTAGGGTTGCCATTGTTGTCTTGTTTTGTTTTATAATGTATTATGCTAATAATTGCCAATTATTAGGCAATTTGCTTATCGTGCACAGGCAAAAGGACTCGAACCTCTATTCTATCGGGTGCGCACCCGGAATCTTACCAATTAGAAGAAACCTGTAGTTGCCGGACTTTCCCGGCCGTCAACAAATTAATTAACCATGTTAATCATGCTCATCATGCGGCTTAGAAAGATCTTCACCACCACTGAAGTAAACGATACCCGCGATTGTGAGTATCACGCCAATCACCGCACCCACTATGCACCCGGCAATAAATGCTGCGGCCATGTTAGAGTGCTGAGAAATTAAGTTCTACGCCCTCATACTTACCCTCGTCATTTTTCTTCCAAACTTTGAAATAGGTCTTTGAGTTCGGGCGAGAAATACTTTTGTCAATCAGCGTCATAATGTCGCTCCACTCAGCTTTTAGCTTTGTGTTCTTGATACGTTCTGTGTGGCGACGAAGGCCAAGAACTTTTTTAGGATCTAGCTTACCACGAGAAGTTTGGAAAGCATCTTCTACAATCGAAATGATAAAATCATCGCCGGTAATATTAGTACGGATGAGGTCCATCAGTTTCTCCTTCGCTGACTCAATTGTAAGTTCATCAAAGGTGATTTGCTCATTCACATTCACCTCAATTTTAATAGATCGGTTGAAATTGTACCACGTGAAGTTACCTTTGCCTTCCAGTTTTACACTGTTCTCTTCGCGAGCTGCATCGATCACCTCCTGCACCAATTCGGTAATTTTGGCCTTGAAATCTGTTGCCTTCTTGTTAATCGCTTCCGCATCGCTGAGGAGGGCAAACGCGTACTTTTCTTTAAGCCTTTCGCTGGTAGTGGTTCTGTTATAGGGAATTTCGGTTCCGCTTTCATCGATCCATGTTTTGTCTTTAGGTAATTGCTTGAATTTCATAGTGCGCTATTTTGTATAAGTAATTTTCGTTTCTGTTCTCTGAGGTCTTTCAGCGTATCGTGAAGCTGGTCATATTCCAGCTGGCTTTCAGCCTCGTTCATTTGTTCCTGAATGTCGAGGATCATCTGGTCAAGTTCTTCCTCGTTGGGTGCGAATAGTTCTGTCATTGGTTTAGTGTTTTAACCTGTTGAGTGATTTCGGGATACTCCATCTTGTAATTATCTAAGGGCTGGAGCTTACCCTTTTTGTCTTCAAAGTGTAGCACGTCATGATGCCACTCTGGATATTTCATAAATGGGCTTTTCCATCCGGTTTGGTCGATCCAGTTCAGGAACTTCCAAATATTCTCAGTGATTTCTGACTCTAGACGGTGTTGCGCGCGGTGGAGCATAACTCTTTCGTCTGCCGTTAATACTCTGTAAATACTGTCCAACGCTAGCAGCTCTTGTTCAGTAGTTCTGGGTTCGTCGATGTATCTCTTCATAGTTTGTTATTAATTTTCTTTTGCTCCCCAGTACTTATCCGCCCCCTCGTCCCAGATCACATACTCACCTCCATTTTTTCCGATGTAACGGCCTTTAGAGAAAGCCTTAAAACCTTCAACCCAGATTTTAAGACTGGCATCGTACATCACTTTCATCGCTGTTTTTCCCATCGGATTCTTGCCTTCGCACTGGCTGTTGTAGATGAAGAGCTTGTTTTTAAACTCATTTTTCAGAGCCATATACTCTTTGAAATTCATCCATGTGTACTGAAAGCTGTCAACCACTATTACATTAGGGCTTTGTCGCTTCTTTAGCCGCTCCCGAAGTTCTTCTATGGTCTCGCAGATCAATTGCACGCGTCGGCCGCAATCCTGCATTTGGTTATCTATCCATGCTTTCTGCATGGTGTGTGCGTCACCCTCTTCCAAAGAATTATAAAGCACTCTTTCAGTTTTGGCGAGTTCTTTTATCAGCTGGAGGAGAAAGTTGGTCTTTCCGTTTCCGGAGTTTCCGTAGACGAACCAGGTCCCTGTTTTCTCAGGCTTATCGAAGGCGTCGTAAAATTCATCGGAAAAGTCAAAGAGCTTGTATTTTTTGGCTAAAAGGTCGCTGCTGCTGAGTGCTTTATTCATTATCTACAGTTTCGGCAGGTTCAACACTTTTCTCACTAGGTCCTCACTTAGTGGTTCTCCTAAGCGCTCTGCCTCGCGCATTGCCGGAAGAAGTACATCGTGAAGGTTTCCGTAGTTGTCGCAGTTGTTTTGTAAAAATTTTACTAAGCCTAGGTCTGGAATTGTGGTTAAAAACTCCTTAAATCGAGTATCAATAGTACGCAGTTCGCGGATTCCGTATTTTACGCGGCGATAGAATTGGGGCATACCTGGGCGGTTTTTATTTTTCAGTCTTTCTATTTTTTCAATCAGCTGATTAGTACCGATCATTATCAGTGCACATTTACCGTAGAGGTGGTCGTGCATCTCTTTAATATTACATAGTGTAGTTTGCTTCATAAATTCGGACTCGTCCCAGATAAGCGCCGGGTTGCGCCCCTCCATTTTCATCCTAATGAGTTCGCGTATGATGTGCCCAATTCTTTTGGACTTGCTCCCTGTAGCATTGATACGCATGGCGGCGCAAATCTTATCAAGTAAATCTCCAATGGTATCAAGTGATCCTACCGTGATTTTAAAGCAGTCTCTTGGGCTTTCCTTGACAAATAGATCAGTTGCGAAAGTCTTTCCGGATCCGGTTTCGCCGATTATAATTGTGGTATATCCAAACTTCTTTGCTTCTTCTAAATATGATAGCATCTGCATGAGTTGCGGGGTTTGTCTCACGGTCCACTTTACGCCATCTGGTGCCAGTCCTATTTCCGCTGCGATGACGTTGAAATATCGATCTGCAATTGGGGTTTTACCGTTTCCTGTGGGAACTTCAAACCTGCCGTTCCTCATCAGCGAAAGATAATTGGCCGGCACCCCCGTCTTTTCGGAAAATTCGTTAGCAGAGAATCCGTAATCCTTCAGCCAAGCCTCCATTGCATTAACAATCTCTTTTTTCTTAATCTCAGTCATTGTTCAGATATTTATTGATGTCTATTTTACTATTGATATATTCGTCTTGTTCTTTCTGCCAGTCGCGCTCGGCGGCTTTTTCCTCCTTTGCTTCTATTCGAGAGAGGAGCCTCTGAGCACCTTCAATTCTCCTGGCGTTTTTGCGGTCTTTATGTTGACCTCTTGAATCGGTTAGTAGTGATTTAACCAGCGAGCCGTCCAATTCCTTGTAATCTGTAAAAAGGCTGTTAACATTTCTGGCGTCTTCGGCCTGCAGATCAAGTATTTCAGCTTTAATTTCTTTGTTGAAGTTCCGCACCTGCTGAAGCTTCGCGCCGTCGCCTTCACGTTGGTCATAAATTGCCATTGGCTGTTCGTGTTTTTGCTGAAGCAAGAAGCTGAGCTGATTTTCTTCGTTGTAAGCCAATACTTGTGTAAGATCTTCTGGATTGTATTTGATTTTCCAGTTCAGATGATCGTACTTGCGGAAGTTGCTATCGAAAGAGTCGTAATAGTAGCGGATACCTTCAATTGTTGGAGCGATGCCTCTGTGCGATCTGCTGTTGAGATATCCGGTTTCGGATCCGAAGTGCAGTAGAAACTCCTTCTCTGTAACCAGCTTCTTGGCATCTTCCGGCATTTCTGCATACGCTTGAAGGAATTTCTCTCTCAGCTCCTCGCGTTCTCTTTCTATAAAGGCAGTAAGCTGTGCTGTGCATCCGAATTCATCCGGGAAACTGGCCTTTATCTTCTGTAAATATTCTGGGTTAGGCTGCTTGGAGGCTTTCACACCATGGCCGCTCCAGTTCGGCATCAGTTGACAATATTTTTTATTGAAATAGTTAAACCAGGGCTCGATGATTTTTGCCTTTGCATTCCCCACTTTTGCCGGCGTGTAATGCTGTGAAAAGGCCTCATAAATTGGTAACATTTTAGCTTTTGCATAGTTATCAGACTGTAGCTGTAGCACTTTGTGTTTGGCCCCAAATAACTCCTCGGTATGAAGGATGGCGTTCCGCACGGCTGCCTGAATAAGTGCGGCGTTTTCTACTTGCCCAATGGCATAACCAATTGGGTATTTCAGCGAGGGATCCAAAACCACCACCATCGTAAGGCGGTTGTGGTAAGTAGTGCCTTTACCGTCGGTTTTTTGATAGTAAAGTTCACTATCCCAACCATCAAGAGTCCAATATAACAGCGGTGAGCTCGGTGCGGTTCTGCGTACTTGCATCCCGATGCTGTTGTCAAAGGATTTCTCGCCATGGTTGCCTCCGTAGGTGTATAGCTTCCATAATTTTCGGTAATTCCCGATGCTGGATGCTGTGAGTGTCTTCCAGCCTGTAACCGCTGCGGTGTGTTCATACAGTCTCGCGATCTGTTCATTGTCAAGATTACGGTGGTCGCGGAGGAGTGATCTTAGGAAAGCTTCCTGCTGTACATCTTTCACCTTTGCCGCATTCTTGCCGAGGAACTTATCACTGATCAGCGACTTGTATCCGTCTTTCTGGAAGGCTTCCAGCTTGTCACGCAGTCTGCGGTCAGTTCCTGGTAATTTATGCCCGGTTTGTTCTTTAACTTCTGCTACAGCTTTAGCCGCATCTGCCCAAACCTTGGTGATGGATCCACCACGGCTTTTGCGGAACATCTTCATTTCTTTAATGTAAGCATCCAGCGCCTGCAGCATCTCAGCGTCCGCTACGTATTGCTCTTGATGCTCGGGAGATAATGTGCGGTGCTCGTCAATCAAGTAGGTAGCAAAGAAGTCTACAGCCTCATAATCAGTTTTTCTATATTTGAGGATCTGGTGTTGTACTTGCTTCTTGGGAGGATAACCTAATTTCTTAATAATCTTAACCCGAAAACGCTCCGGAATTGTATCGAATTCTACCAGTGCATAATTACCAAGACCTTTGCCCTCTCTTGCACGGCGGATCTTGCCGACTCTGCACAACTTATCATAGTTGGGTTTTGTCAGGATCTCGCCGTCTTCATATAAGAGAGAGGCAGGAACTGTAAGCGTATTTTGGTAAAATTCGTAAGACATCAGAATATTTTGGTTTTAGCAACCTGTAAAAATGAAGTGATAGATTGCAGCTGCAACTCCAACTACTGCACAGATAAAAAGAAGAGTACAAAAGGTGCTTAGAATTGCGAATCCTAGGTTGTTTAAAAATGCTTTCATGACTATTTAATTAAGGGTTTGTAAGTGGGTTTAAGTGGAAATCCTAAAAAGTGGGAGTATGTTGCAATTTCCTTTCTCCCGGTGTCGGCATCCGTTACCGGGATGCTTTTGTAGCTAAATAGCTGTTGAATAAATTTTCTCATGACTTTAAAAGATTAATTCTGTTACTGATTATTTTTTCAAGCGCATCAACTGCGGTGAGGTGATTTTTACTATGAATTCTTTTAAAACTTTTTTCGGCCGCTTGCGCTTCGCATCCTAAGAGCTCCCCAACCAATACCCAGTCTCCACGTCTTTTCTTACTGAGCAGATTTTTTAACCGCTCTTGGTGTTTTTTTTCTTCTTCCGTTAATGGTGGATAACTTTCTGTTTTTCGATCGGTTACTGTCATCATCTTTACCTTTTTTGTATTACTTTTGTATTGATTACGGTACAAATATATAAACAGTATTCTAAATCACAAACAATATTCTAAAATAATAATTAGAATAGTGTTTAAGTAATTGATTTTCAATGATAAAATTTTTTCCCTGGTATGGACATTAAGCCAATTGAGCGAATCCAAGAGATTATTTTAGATGAGCGCCTTTCTATAAGCGCTTTCGAGAAGGCATGCGGCTTGTCTAACAACTCAATCCAAACTGCTATAAAAAGAAAATCTAATCTTAAAGACGAGACCTTAAACAGTATTCTAAATGCGTTTCCTAAATACAATCCAACGTGGATTTTGACAGGCAAAGGCTCAAAACTTGTGGATAACGTGTTGGTAAGTGGCCAAGGGGGCAACGCTATGGTTGGAGAAAAAGCAGTTAGTTATCATACTGCGCCTGCTGTAGTTACGGTTGATTCGCATAATGAAGATAATATTGTACTCGTTCCAATGAAGGCGCAGGCAGGATATATAAAAGGCTGGAGTAAACCGGACTTTATAAAAAAACTTCCCACCTTTCGAATGCCGGGACTTAATAACGGGGTTTTTCGCATGTTTGAGGTTTCCGGTAACTCCATGTTCCCAACTTTGCCGGACCGCAGCTACGTTGTAGGATCCTTCGTTGAAAATTGGACGACGGATATTAAAGATAATCGGCTTTATGTTATTGTTTCCAACAAGATAGAGGACGGATTAGTAAAGCGGTGTATCAATAAAATTGAGAAATATAACAATCTTATATGCAAATCAGATAATAGACGACAGTATCCAACACAAAGCGTACACCCGGATGACATCATGGAAGTTTGGGAGGTTAAGCTCCACCTAAATTTTAGCATTCCGGATCCTGCGGACATCTATGACCGTGTGAATGATCTGGAGGGTGAAGTAATTAGTCTCAAGGAGACCGTTAAAAAAGCGAAACTACTCCCATAAATTCACGCATACCAACATCAATGCCCATTAATAGGGCTTTTTTTATGCTTTTAGTTTAAAAAATAGTGTAGTGAGTTTGCTAAATTAAGGACAAAAACCTTTATTTTTTTACAAAACAATACTTCTACTTCGTTTTTTTATAGCCCTAAAAGGTATGCCTAAAGGTATGTCTAAAGGTATGTTTTACCTGCTTTTTACCTTTTCCAATGTACCCCGACATCCATGTCGGAGACCTCCAATTTTTGACGAAAAGCTGGCATAATAAAGCATAAAAAAAACGCCCTGATAGAGCGTTCCGGTGTGTATATGGTAATTAATTCAGTTAACAGGCAGTTCCCGGAAGGAGAGATCCTTTAAATGGTATTTAATGCTTCTTTAACCAGTAATTAAATTCCACTTTCTGGACATTTCATTTCATTTATACAGAATGTGTATTTTTGAGCAAACCCTTTATTAATCGGCGTTTCCGCCTTTTTTTTCACTTTTATTTTTGACATTTTATTTTACTGCCCATAAGAAGAAGATTTAAAGATCAAAAATTATTCGGTGGTAAAGATTGCCGCGGAAATTGCACGTTTGCAGGAGGAGTTCAAGAAAAAAGAATCTATTTTACAGGAGCTATCGAAGGTTAAAAAACGACAGGAAAATCTTGTTACCATGCGAAATCTCTTTAATGGTGCCGGTTTTGTGCGTTTTGTTTCCTCCATTTATCTGCGACAGCTTTGTGATCATGCTAATATGCGTTTTCACCGCATGACGCGCAACCAATTGAGTCTGCAACTGAATGAAAATCATGATTTTGAAATCATTGATTATCTGAATGAAGGTCGGAGCCGAAGTGTAAAAACGCTGTCCGGCGGTCAGGTATTTCAGGTTTCGCTGAGTTTGGCACTGGCGCTTGCGGAAAGTGTGCAGACCAATGCCAGAGCAGATAAAAATTTCTTTTTTATTGATGAAGGTTTCGGTACCCAGGATGCGGAATCGGTGAATATTGTTTTTGAAACGTTAAGCAATCTTCAGAAAGAAAACCGAATTGTTGGCATTATATCGCACGTGGAAGAACTCAAAGAGAAAATCCCAGTAGCCTTACAAATTACTAAAGATGAGGAAAAAGGCAGTTTGATTGAGGTGATTTAAGGATAAGAATACTCATTGTAACAATTCATTTATCAAACCTTTCCTTACATTTGTTTCTCAAAATAAACCAATGCAAAACCTTATTGATACCCTTAAAGCCGGCGGAACCATTCTTTATCCCACAGACACCATTTGGGGAATTGGCTGCGATGCAACGAATGTAGAAGCGATCGAAAAAATCTTCGAAATTAAAAAAAGGGAGAAAACCAAATCAGTAATTATTCTTGTTGAATCTGAGAAAAGATTGCAGGATTTGGTGGAAGTGCCGGAAATGGCTTGGGACATTATGGATCTATCCGAAAAGCCGGTAACCATTGTGTATGACAGCCCGAAAGGTTTACCGAAAGAATTATTGGCGGCGGATGGAAGCATCGGCATTCGACTTGTGAAAGATCCTTACCTAAAGAAGCTGATCGGGAAATTGAACCAACCTTTAGTTTCTACCTCCGCGAACCTCAGTGGAGAAAAGTCACCCATGAAATTTTCTGATATTTCTTCGGAGATAATCAATTCGGTTGATGCGGTTGCGGAAGAAAATCATGATAAAGTTTCCGAATACTCAGGTTCTTCAGTTATCAGAATGTGGACCGACGGCAGAGTAAAAGTTTTACGCGAATAACTATTTTTTATAGAGCTTTTCATAAATATTAATCCACTCTTCGGGAGACATTTTGCCTACTAATTCGGCGATCAATTCAAACGGAATGTCATCCATTTTCTTAAATCGAATACAAGATTTGCCCATATCTAACTTTCGGGTCGTGTGTTTTGGATATTCCGCTACAAACCAATCCAAAAGTTCAGGCTTCGCGTAAATGCCCATGTGATATAGCGCTATAAAATTTTTTTGGGAGGCTAAATTTAAAAAAGGTAGCGGCGAATTGGGCGTACAATGATATCCTGGAGGATAAGTTTCTAATGGAATTACCCAGCCAATCATGTTGTAATTCATAGTTTCTTCAAAACCTTCTGGAAGATTTTTCGAAATAGTGAGGTAGAGTTTTTTAAAAGCATCTTTACGGTCTTCTGGAATATTTTCTAAGTATTGAGTAACCGTTTTAATTTCAGCCATGGCTTAAAGTTTTCACTAAGTTAGCAAATAGACCTAAAAAAATCCGGAAATTATTCCGGATTTCTAATTTATCTTATTTAAGATGCTGATCAAAATAATCAGTAACCTGTTGCATTAGATGCACGCGGTCTTTGCCAATCACATTATGGGCATGACCCGGATAGACAAAATAATCTACTTGAACACCCTGATCAACGGCAGCCTTCAAAAATTTAATGGAATGTTGCCATACCACCACATCATCCTGAGCCCCGTGAATCATCAAAAGTTTGCCCTTTAGATTCTGTACTTTATCCAGAAGATTTGCTTTTTTATAACCTTCAGGATTGTTTTGTGGAGAATCCATATAGCGTTCGGTATACATAATTTCATACATATTCCAATCGATAACCGGTCCACCAGCAACTCCAGCCTTGAAGATTTCCGGATACTTTAACATGAAACTTGTCGTCATGAACCCACCATAACTCCACCCATGAATTCCCATTCGAGACGCATTCACGTAAGGTAGAGACTTCAAATAATCAATTCCTTTCATTTGGTCACTCATTTCGGTTTCACCCATGTTTCTGAAGACCGCTTGTTCAAATTTCAAACCTCGGTTGGAAGAACCGCGCCCGTCCATGGTATAGATAATGTATCCATTCTGAGCCATATATTCATACCAAAGATTTCCAGATTCCGGGAAGCTGTTCGTCACCAATTGTAGATGTGGACCATTATACAAATACACTATTACAGGATATTTTTTAGCTGGATCAAAATCTGTTGGTAATATCAGTTTTCCATAAAGTGGCGTACCATCATCAGTTTTTAAATTGATATTTTTAATCTCCGGACGCTTATAATTTTTAAGCGGATTTTCAGCACTAAGAATATTCTTTTGCTGAAGATTAGCAGTATTGATTAGGTTGACGTTTCGTGGGGTTTTAGCATTGCTATAAATATCATAAAGTTGAGTACCATCTTTACTCAAAATTCCGGAATGCATCCCCGGCGCAGAAGTTAATTTCTGGGATCGGAAACTGTTCCAGTTGATTTTGTAGATATGTCTTTCAAGCGGACTATGTTGAGTTGAAGCGTAATAAATTTCCTTCTTTTTCTCGTTAAATCCTAGAACATCAGTTACAAGCCAGTCTCCTTTAGTAATCTGAGCGACAAGACCTTTATCTAAGTTATAATGGAACAGATGATTATAACCCGTTCTTTGACTCTGCCAAATAAAATCGGTGTTAGAATTTGGGAAGAATAACAACTGATGCTGTGGTTCAACATACTTATCAGATTTTTCTTCGAATAAAGTCTTTATTAGGTTGCCGGTAACTGCGTCGTACTGATTCATTTTTAAATGATTCTGATCGCGGTTAAGAACTCCGACAAAAATGTACTTAGAATCCGGACTCCAGGTAACTGCGGTTAAATACTGTTCTGAGTCTCCATCGATGTTCAGGAATATTTTCTTTTGAATTGCAATATCATAAACGCCCAGAGTTACGTGATGAGAAGCCCCACCTGCCATCGGATACTTAATATTCGTGTTTTTTGCGGGCGTTACCGACCAATCGATTACCGGGTAATCGCTCACCATCGTTTGATCCATGCGGTAAAAAGCAATTTTGGAAGAATTTGGTGCTGCGAAAATACCTCCGCTGATCCCGAACTCGTTACGGTGAACGGACTGACCATTAACTATATTCTCATCCGTATCACTGGTAATGGCTATATTTTTACCATTTTTATTCAGATACAAATTGTTTTTTACGGTGAATGCGATTGTTTTTTGATCATCTAGAATCTTAACGTTTTCTGCACCGTCTTCCAAACTAGTCCACTCCGTAACCTTCCAGTCATTTCCTGATTTTTCAACTCGGAAATATTTTCCATTCTGGCTGAAATATCCTTTTCCAGCGGCGGTGAATTTTATTGGCGGGAAATTCTTTATTTTTTGTTCCTGAGATAAATTTTTATTCAGTCGATACAACGAAACCAAAGTATCTGCTTTCATACTCTGCATTTCTGTCACTAAATATCCGTTTTTAGTAGCTTGAATGTATGATTTTGCATCATCACTCCACGAAAACTGTGAAATTGATTTTACGGCAAGATTACTCCTCAAGCCGTTGACCGCTTCGGCCATTGTATATTTTTGATTTTGAGCAGACAGCAATGTACCGAGCCCTAAAAGCATCAAAGGAAATTTAGACAAATTCATTTCTTAGATTTAATTGTGTTAAAAATAAGAAATAATTTCCGGTTGTTAAAAAGTGTTAATTAATATGTTGTAGCAGTTTTCCGGAAGTACAAATTTTAATTAAACTATCAAAAAAACTCCAGCGAAAAATTGCTGGAGTCTTATATTTTAAAATGGGAAATACTTACTTGAAATTGATTTTGCCCCCGATTACATTTTTAACTTTACGATCTTCCGGGTCACCATAGACATCAATAATTCCGCCCGCCCGCGTTGTGGCATTAACAGATCCGGAAACATTCACTTCTGCTATCCCTCCGGCATTTGCCGCAACTTTAGTATTTTCGGATTCTACTTCTGAACCAAAATATTTTCCGCCGGAGGTCACCACAACATCCTGATTATCTGCGTTACCACTCAGTTTAATTTCGGCACCAGAATTTGTTTTAACACTCAAATTCGAGGTATTCACTTCCACATCAATGAGGGAACCTTCATTAGAAACCAAAGTTAACATTCTGGAATCTAAAGCCTCTTGCGAAACAATTTTGGAGCCTTGACTTGCCTGAATATCATTTAAGTTTTCATAATACACTTTCACGTTGATGTCTCCACCCTGCAGTGTTTTAATCGGTGTCATGCGGATTTTAAGTTCGCCATTTTTATTTACCGTTTCCACATCAGGATTATCCTGAGGCAATTCTACGCGATTCTCATTGGATTTAATTAAGGTAACATTCAGTTTATCATAAACTTTCAGAGACGAAAATTCGCCAACATTTCTTGCTGCTTGCGCAAATACTAATTGTGCAGTTACCACCAAAAAACTTCCTAATATTTTCTTCATTATAGTTAAATTTTACTTCTGTAGAACGTCTGCAGAAGGATTTTATTTTTTAATTATCTTTTACCAACAGCGTTATGAGGTCCTGTAAAACCTTTTGTGAGACGAAGGCAGAGAAATCATTTCGTTCTAAATGAGGCAAAAACAAGCGATTGGTCACTTCAATCTCCTTAATACGAATCGAATAAAAAACTGTTCCCACCGAATTATTAAAATCGTCGCTGTTGGGTCCCGAAACACCGGTTGTAGACACCGAAATATCGGTACCGAAGAGTTTTTGACAACCGAGACTCATCTCCGCAGCGACTTCAGCCGAAACTACCGTATAGTCTTGAATTGTTTGTGCAGAAACCCCTAAGATTTCAGTCTTTTTACGATAATCGTAAGGAATTATTCCGCCCACAAAATAGTTAGAACTTCCCGAGACTGAGGTAATCAATCTAGAAATTTCTCCACCAGTACAGCTTTCTGCAGTCGAAATCGTCAAAGTCTTTTCCAGAAGCACTTCTTTTAAAATTTCCTGTATTTCGTTACTTTCCCAAGCGATTACTTTATCACCAATAAGTGGTTTCAACTTTTGAATTTCAATTTCTAATTGATTTTCCAAAAAGTGTAAATCCTGTCCCATACCTGTTAGACGTAGTTTCACCCGGCTGCCAACCGGCAGATAAGAAAGAGAAATGAATTCCGGAAGCGCAAGCTCCCATTCTTCAATCGTTTTCGCCAAAAGACTTTCAGGGAAATTGACTACCGATACTATTCGAGTTGCAATATAATTCTGCTTAAATCGATCCTTGAGATAAGGAATAATTTTATCCCGCATCAAAGGTTTGACTTCTAGAGGAACACCCGGCAAGCAAATAGCGATTTTACCATTTTTCTCCACCATTTGACATGGAGCGGTGCCGTTTTCATTTTGAAAAACAAACGCAGTCGACAGGATCTCAGCTTGGCTTTTATTAATTTCTAATAAATGTTCGCGCTTTCTTTTAATCATCAAATTTTTAAGATGATTATAAGTTGCCGTATCCATTTTTAGTGCATCGCCGAAATATTTGCAATAAGCCGTCTTTGTTTTATCATCTCTCGTAGGACCCAAACCACCGGTTGTGATAATAAGATCAGCTTCCTTGAAACCACTTCCCAGAGCTTCCACAATGGTATCAACCTCATCGGAAATAGTGTAAATCTTCACCACCTGAAGGCCAATACTTTTCAGTTGATTGGCGATAAAGTTAGAATTGGTATCGACGGTATTCCCCGAAAGAATTTCGTCGCCGATGGTGATGATTACTGCTTTCATGGTATTTTGAAAGTTTAAAATTACGGAATTAAACTTTTAAAACGTGGCTGGAAGGCATAAAAAAAGCGGAATTAAAATCCGCTGCATATCTTTAAGTTAATCGTGTTTTACCCAAACGAGTTCGTCGACATTGTAACCGATACTTCTCGCTTTCTGCAAAAACCTCTGTTTCACATCTTCAGGAACTGTCTTTTCACGGGAAAGAATCCATAAGTATTTTAAACTATCACCAGCAACAAGAGCGTACTGATAATTTTCGTCGATGTCAATTACGTTGTAACCAGACCAAATAGGTTTAAAAAAAGAAACTTTTAACTCCCCTACATTTTCAGCACCTCTAAACCGCGCTTCTCCAATACTTTGTTTCTGTTTGTCCTTTACGTAATCATACCCTTTGTTATCTACTTTTATATGACCGTTTTCTTTGGTGGAATATTCTGCAGTGACATTGTTGAGATTTTTCTCGAAACGGAAATCCATACGAGCGATTTCATACCATTTGCCTAAATATTTTTTGGAATCGAAATCCTGAACGGCAGTTGCACCTTTCGGAATTCCCGCAGCACAAGAATTTAATAATATTGCTCCTAAAAGTCCCACTGAAATTGGGAGAATTGTTTTAGTAAATTTTGTCATAAGGTCGATTTTTGACCTTAATAATCAAATATGGTGCCTTCAGAAAATGCGATATGTCGAAACCCCGAACGTAATGATTTGGTATCTAAACCTGTAAAACGACTGAATGCCGGCAGTACCAATTGATAATCGGAAACGGCATAACAAGGCAATTTTATTGCTTGACGACCACGACCCTGCAGAACAATTCCCGGGTGGACATGCCCTGAAATTGCGAACTTATTTTTATCTCCTACAGGTTCATGAACAAAAGTGTAAGGTGCTTCATCAAGCGTAGGCTCTATCGCGCTGATACAGTTTTCTTCATAAAACTTTTTAGGTATCCGGTCGTGATTGCCCTTCACCAGTATGATGTCTAAATCAGCAAAAGTTTTTCGCCATTCGCAAAAAATCTCTAAATCCGAATTATGCCCCGCATGGAATAAATCGCCCACGATAATAACTTTAGCAGCTTCAAAATACTGAATTAGATCGGCAAGAATCGCAAGATCATCTAATAAAATTTGAGAAGTTACTGCGATACCGCTCTTTCGGAAGTGCGCAGATTTCCCAACATGCAAGTCGCTGATGATGATAGATTTTTCTCGCGGCCAGAACACAGCTCGACGGTTGGTAAAAATTAGACTCTCGCCTTGGATGGTCTTTTCTAAAGTTTTAATCATTCGTGTAGCAGCTCATTTACTGCAAATTCCGTTTCATGGCTTCTTTCTGTAAACGCTCGATTCTCGTATCCAAATCTTCGCTGGTAAGTGACTGTCGCAGACTGTCCACTTTAATCGGGAAACTTAATGGCGTAAAAGCTTTTGCAAATTTCAGGATAATTTTGGAATTTTCAATCCTTTTAAAAGCATTCATCAAACGATATTCATCAATTTGTTGATTAAAAACCTCCGCATAAGCCTGTTTCAGTAACAAGTTTTCTGGACTGTAGTCTTCCAAAACATTAAAAATTAATCCTGAACTTGCCTGCAAACTTTTATTATTCTTTTGAATTCCTGGATAATTTTGAACCACCATACCAGAAATAACAGCAATATCACGGAATTTTCTTCTAGCCATTTCAGTAGCATTCACACTGCTCATAACATCCTGAATTAAATGATCTTTTGACAAAATCTTTTGCAAAACTGATTCATCAATGGGAATTTCCTGAGAACTCAGAAGTTCGAAACCATAATCATTCATCGCCATAGAAAATGAAATAGGAGTGATTTTAGAAATCCGAAAAGCAATTAGTGCAGCCATCACTTCGTGAATTAACCGTCCCTCAAAAGGATACATGAACAAATGATGACCATCACGCGTTTCAATCATTTCCACTAAAAATTCGTCGTCTTTGGGGATGTGCGAATTTCTTTCCTGACTTGCTAGCAGCGGATGAAGAAATTTTAACTCCTTTTCAGAGGATTTTGCCTGAAGAGAATCGGACAGTTTCAATCTTAAAAAGTGGCTTAGATGAGAGGTTAGCGGTAGCCTACCACCTAGATAACTTGGGATGACCGCCTTTCCTTTGGCATTACGGACATAAACCGTCATTTCTTTGATGTGAGAAATTTCAAGAACCCGTCCCGCAAGGATGAATTTGTCTTCTTTTTTTAATCTGGTAATAAAATATTCCTCGATCATCCCGATATATCCCCCGCCGAGAAATTTCACTTTAAGCATCGCATCACTTACGATCACCCCGATATTCATCCGGTGAAGCATGGCAATTCTGCGACTCGTTACTTTATATAAACCATTTTCCAGCGTTACTTTATGGTATTCTTCATAATTTTTTAATGCGCCACCTCCAACGGTGATAAATTGCAGTAGACTTTTCCATTCTTCCGGAGTAAGTTCTTGAAATGCAAAAGTGGCTTTTACTCTTGGGTAAACTTCTTCTTCCCGAAAACCATCGCCAACCGCAAGTGTTATGAGGAATTGCACCAGCACATCGAAAGCCATAACCACCGGAGTTCTGGGTTCAATGACTTTCTGCTTAACCGCTTCTTTCAACGCTGAAACCTCGATAAGCTCTAATGAATGGGTCGGCACAAAATAAATTTTTGAAGTTTCGAAGGGCGAATGCCCACTTCGTCCGGCCCGCTGAAGAAATCGAGCGACTCCTTTACTCGAGCCAATTTGAATCACGGTATCGACCGGCTTAAAATCGACTCCCAAATCCAATGATGAGGTTGAAATTACTGCTTTTAGATATCCAGAGCTTAAATTTTCTTCAATCCAAATGCGCAGTTCGCGATCGATCGAACTGTGATGTATGGCAATTTGGCCGGCAAAATCGGGATATTCTTTCAGCAAGAGTTGATACCACATTTCCGCTTGGCTGCGGGTATTGGTAAAAACTAAGGTGGTTTTACTCTGTAAAATAACCGGAATTACTTTGTCGGTAAGCTTTGCCCCCAAATGTCCCGCCCACGGTAGAACTTCTACCTCATCAGGAAAAATAGGTATGATATCAATTTTCTTTTTTTCCTTAGCGACAACTTTTGTCTTTTTCAATGGGTAAGGAATAAGAACTTCCATCGCTTCGTCAAGATTTCCGATGGTTGCGGTAATTCCCCAAATCTTAGCTTTTTTCTGATCATTTATGATTTGTGAAATTGCCAACTCAACGAGCACGCCGCGTTTCGAACCTAATAATTCGTGCCACTCGTCAATAGCGATACACTTCAAATTTTTAAAAAACCGCTGATTATTTTTCTGAGCTAAAAGAAGCTGTAAACTTTCCGGGGTGATAATTAAGATTTCCGGCATTTTCTTCGTTTGTGAAGTTCGTTCAGCTACCGGTGTATCACCGTTTCTTACCGACACCTTCCAATCGAGTCCAATTTCATCAATTGCTTCATTCATCGCCTTCGCAATATCTTTCGCCAAAGCACGAAGCGGTGTTATCCAAAGAAGTTGAAGACCGTCAGACTTTTTTTCAGGATGATTTAAAAATTCAGTAACTACTGCTAAAAATACCGAATACGTTTTACCAAAACCCGTGGGGGCAACGACCATACCGCTGTAACCTTTTGCATAGCGCTCCCAAGTTTCGCGTTGAAAGCCAAAGGGTGAAAATCCTTTTTCTCCTAACCAGTTATGGATAATTTGATAACCTGGAGATTCTAAAAACTTGTTACCCATCACTGAATCAGTTTTTTTACTTCCTCAATATCATCAATCTCGTCGACCTTCTTGTCTCGACGCCATCTTAAAATTCTAGGAAACCGCAGTGCCACACCGCTTTTATGACGATTACTGAGACCAATACCTTCGAAGGCAATTTCGAACACCAGTTCGGGTTTTACCGTTCTTACAGGTCCGAATTTCTCTAAAGAATTTTTGGTTACGAATCGACTAACTTCCATAATTTCTTTGTCTGTTAAGCCGGAATATGCTTTTGCAATTGTTACCAATTGATTTTCTTTTTTCACAGCAAAGGTATAATCTGTATAGTAACTGCTTCTTCGGCCACTGCCTTTTTGGGCATAGATTAGAACCGCATCAATGGTTAGAGGATCTACCTTCCACTTCCACCAGTCTCCTTTTTTTCTTCCAGAATGATAGTGTGAATCTTTATGCTTTAGCATTAAACCTTCGCTGTTATTTTCTCTAGAATTTTCCCGAACTGCAGAGAGTTCTTCCCAGCTGCTAAACTCAACAATTTCTGAAAGTAAAATCTCTTGTTGTGAAGACGAATTAAGTAAATTTTCTAGAACTTTTCTTCTTTCCGAGAGTGGTTTTTCACGTAAATCATCTTCATTCAGTTCTATAATATCATATGCAAAAACTTTCACCGGAATTTCTTTGAGCATTTTTGCAGTAATGGTTTTCCGGTTGAGTCTTTTCTGTAGCTCATTAAAATTAAGAACTTGATTGTCAACAACGGCCAAAATTTCTCCGTCGATTACAAAATTTCCTTCCATATTAAGAAGAAATGCCTCTATTTCCGGAAATTGAGGAGTGACCAGCTCTTCACCGCGCGACCATATAAAGACTTCCTCATTACGGCGAATTAATTGTCCTCGGATTCCGTCCCACTTATATTCGGCCTGCCAATCATTTATTTCGCCTAATTCCTGTACTTCTTTTTCAAGCGGATAAGCGAGACAGAAAGGATATGGTTTTGAGTTGTCCGGGTTTATATTGGTGCCGCTAATTAAGTCTTCGAAGTTCACCTCCTTCATCGACCAAGTTCCCATGATACTGTGCATCAACTGGCTGGAATCGATCTCCGAATATTTTGAAAGTGCACTGATCAATAATTTTTTCGAAACTCCAATCCGAAAACTTCCGCCAATCAATTTATTAAAGATGAAGCGTTCGGTATAATCAAGACCATTCCAAGATTCGGTGACATAAGTTTTCTTCTCTTCCTCAGATTTCGAAGCCAATTCTGCTAATTCATCCATCCATTGAGAAAGTGACTTTTGGATATCATTCTCTGGTGGCGGTAAGATAAGAGAAATGGTTTCTCCGAGATCTCCGACCGATGAGTAACTCTCCAAAAACAGCCACTCAGGAAGTTGGATAATTTCGAGTGCCCACTGCTTCAAGTAATTGGTATTAACCGGACGTTTTGGCCGTTTCCCTGTAAACAACGCTAAAAACCAAAGTTTGTCATTTTCGGGTGCTGTACGGAGATAGTGCACCATTGCATCAACTTTAGCATTGGTTTTATTGGTGCTTTCCAAAGCGGAAATTAGGGTAGCAAAATGCTTCATACTTCCTCGGCTTTTTGAGATTGATCGGAAGTAGATTTCAATTCGTCTGCATCTTCCTCTACATCACCATAATGCGTTTTTACTTCATGGGATTCAATCCCGAGTTCATTAAGATATTTTGAAAAGACAGCGGTTTGACCATGCGTAACGTGAACTTTTTCAGCTTCTGTTGCCTTTACAGCAGCTAACAAGCCGCCCCAATCTGCATGATCGGAAATTGCAAAGCCTGCATCTGCCGAACGCCATCTTCGGGAACCGCGCACCTGCATCCAACCAGAACAAAGTCCGGTAGCGCGATTAGGGATTTTTCTAATCATGTTAGAGTCTAAAAGAGCGGGCGGCACAATGACAATTTCATTATTGATCTTCTTGAGATCTTCGTTAAAATAAATGGTTTCATACTCTGGTAAGTCAATTCCGGATGACTCGATGGCTTCGTTAATTTTAGCTACTGAGGAATGAACGTAAAGTTTTCCGCAACCTTCAAGGGCTTTCATTATTCGCTGGGCTTTTCCTAATGAATAACCAATGAATACTGAAGTTTTACCTGCTTCTTTATTCTGCAAATACCAATTTTTCATTTGGGTAGCGTAATCTTCAGGTTGAAGCCAATTGTAAATAGGGAGCCCAAATGTACTTTCTGTCACAAACTCATTGCATTTTACTAATTCGAAAGGAGTTGAAAGTCCATCATCCTGCACTTTATAATCTCCGGAAAATACGCTTACGTACCCTTTGTACTCCAGACGAATTTGACAAGAGCCCACAATGTGTCCGGCAGGATGAAATGAGAGCTTAACGCCGTTAATTACCAAAGGTTCATTATAGCCAATGGATTGTACCTCGATTTCCGGACCAATACGATGCTGCAGAATGGGTTTTGTAAAATGATGGCAAAGATATTTCTTCATTCCCCACTTGGCATGGTCACCATGTCCATGAGAGATCACGGCAAGATCAACCGGTCGCCAAGGATCAAGATAAAACTTGCCTGGTATACAATAAATGCCTTTGTTGGTAAATTCAATCAGTTTCAAGAAAAGTGATGTTTGGTGTGGGAGAAATTAACAAATATTACGCCTAATCCCTCTATTTATTAATCAAGAATAAAATATAATTTGAGCTTGATGTGGTTCAATTCTTGTTAAAGGTGAAAGTGTTAAAGATTCGATCTTGACGAAAATAGCCCGGATTGAAACGGCATCCCCCGCGCAGCGGAGCGAGCGGGGATACAGTGGAAAGCCGGACGACAACTGAAGAGGTTTTCGCCTTTGTTGCTTCTAAAATTAACCAAAAAAAATATTAATATGATTACGTTAATCCCTGATGTTCCGGAAAATGTTGCTGCATTTCATGCAACCGGAGAAATCACCAAAGAAGATTTTGACACTTTAGTAATGCCCCATGTGTCTGCGAAAGTAAACTCTTTTGACGAGCTTAATTATCTTCTGCTTTTAGATACCGATCTTGACAAATTTACTTTCGGAGCTTGGATGCAGGACGCCTTTTTAGGGCTAAAAAATCTTACAAAATGGAATCGCACTGCGATTGTAACCGATAAAGAGGCGGTGAAGAAATTTACCGATGGATTTAGTACGGTAATGCCTGGAGAGTTTCGGGGTTATGGAAAAGATGAACTTGCCAGCGCTATTGCATGGTGCGCAAACGGAGACGAAAACTAACTAAAACAAATCACAATATGTCAACAGAAAATTTAAACCAAACAGAAGCAATTAAAAAACTAAAAGAAATCTCTGAAAAAGCGAGTGTATGTATGTTCTGCACGGAACTTACGCAAATCCCGTTGAATACGCGACCGATGAGCCTTAGAGAAACCGACATGGAAGGTAATTTATGGTTCATCAGCAGTTCGGACAGCAATAAGAACTTCGAAATTTCAGAAGATAACCGAGTTCAGTTGTTATTTATGAATAACAGTGATTCAGAATACTTGTCTGTATTTGGTAAAGCCTATATCTACAAAGACAAATCTACCATTGAAGATAAATGGACCAACTTTGCAAGTGCTTGGTTTGAGGAAGGTAAAGATGATCCGAAAGTAAGCATCATCCGCGTAACTCCTGAAAAAACATATTATTGGGATACTAAAGCCGGAAAACTCGTTTCACTTTTAACATTTGCAGCAGCCGCAATTAGTGGTAGCAAAACCGATAACAGTGATGGCGTTGAAGGCGACCTTAATATTTAGAAATAAAATAAGTCCGGTTAGTTGCCGGACTTTTTTATTTCGTATTTATTGTTAGTGGATATGTTTTTCTGCATGATACGAACTTCTTACCAGAGGTGAACTTTCAATATGGCGGAAGCCTAATTGAGTGGCGAACTCTTTATACTCCTCGAACTCCTCTAATTCTACAAAACGTTGTACCGGCAAATGTTTTTTGGTAGGCTGTAAATACTGACCAATGGTAATTACATCAACATTAGCATTTCTAATATCTTCAATCGTTTGTAGAACCTCATCCTTCGTTTCACCAAGCCCGAGCATTAAACCAGTTTTTGTACGCCGCTGTCCAGCTTCTTTTAAGTAAGATAGAACTTCTAAGCTGCGTTCGTATTTAGCTTGAATACGAACCTCGCGGGTCAATCTTTTCACAGTTTCCATGTTGTGAGAAATAACTTCCGGCGCAACTTCAACCAAACGATCAATATGTTTTGTAATTCCCTGAAAATCCGGTATTAGCGTTTCCATGGTGGTTCCTGGTGAAATTCTTCGAACGGCATTCACTGTTTCAGCCCAAAGAATGGAGCCCATATCTTTCAAATCATCACGATCCACTGAGGTCAAGACCGCATGTTTAATTTTCATTAATTTTATGGAACGTGCTACTTTTTCTGGCTCATCCCAATTGACATCCAAAGGTTTTCCGGTTTTTACACCACAAAATCCGCAGCTTCGGGTACAAATATTACCCAAAATCATGAAGGTTGCTGTTCCTTCTCCCCAACATTCGCCCATATTTGGGCAACTGCCGCTTTGGCAAATGGTATTCAGTTTATATTTATCTACCAAACTTCGAAGTTCGCGATAGTTTTTGCCGGTCGGCAATTTCACACGAATCCATTTTGGTTTTTGTATTGAGGTATCTAAAGTTGGTTGGTTCATTTCTTAAATAAAAAGCAAATTTAGTCAATTTGTAATTGTAGACTCAATCTTCAAATTCATTGGATTTCAAAAGTTCAGCAAGTACTTTTTTCGCACGCATAATTCGGACTTTCGTATTAGCTACAGTTAGCTTAAGTTCTTCTGCAATCTCTTTAATACTCTTCTCCTCAAAGAAACGAAGCCTGATGATGTCTTGGTAATTAGAATCTAGACTTTCTATAGTTGTCAAAATTTGTTGCTGGTCTTCTGAGGAAATCAAAAGCTCTTCCGGTGAGCGTGCAAACTGATTTTTGTATTCATCAAAATTATCGGTAGAATCTTCATTTTCTCGGCTGCGCTTACGCCAATAATCAATCACCGTATTTTGTGCAATCGTAAGAATCCAGGTTTTGAATTGAAAATTGGGATCGTACAAATCTAATTTCGCAAGCACCTTGGAGAAGACGGAAACGGTTAATTCGTCCGCCACGTTTTCATCCTGAACTTTTTTCATCACGAAACTGAAAACATCTACCCAAAAAATATTAATCAGCCGGGTTTGTGATTTCTGATTTTTCTGCCGGGCAAGCTTTATTAGATTGTTAAGCTCTGTGTTGTCCATTGTTAAACAAAGATATATATTATAAAGGTAACAGGTCATTGATTGTTGCAATTCTACGACTATTTAACGGCTAATTTTTTGTACTTTGCAGGATAAACCATTATTTATGAAAGCGAAGAAAAAATATAAAAAGCAAGTTTTAAAATCTTTAAAACAACTCGCAACTACTGAATATTCCATTCTTGAAACAATGACCAATTTGATGTTATTGAAAGAAATGAAAAAGCAAAACATCAACTTTAAAGAAGGTGACACGTTTTCATTCGAAGACAATATTTTCGATTACAGTGAAGATAAAAATATCCGAAACCTCGCAAAACTTCGCAAAAAAATGTTGAAAACGATGCAAAAAGTAGTTGACCGAGGACAATTTAAAGATAAAGAGATTGAATTTTTAGCTTAAAATTTATTTTACTAGCGGAAAAACAACACGGTAGAGTGATTGCTCACGGGAACATTCGCCATTGAGTTGCTCTACCATCGTGTCAATTAAGAATCGGCCCAGCGATTTATGGTTCTCTTTTTGAAAAAATGACGTGCCGTTATCACAATATTCCATTAACACATGATCCTCTTTCTGTAAGAGATTAACCGTTATCTTCAGTGGTTCTGTGCTTGGAGGAACGGCGTGCTTAAGAGAATTTGTAAATAATTCATTTAAAATAAGACCATAAGGCAGTCCTTGATCTACAGGTAACGAAAATTCTTCAATCTTTGTTTCGACGGATATCTCGTGTGGATAACCTGCCTCCTGAGATTTAATAATATTTTGAGTAAAGGTTGTCGTGTTAATCAAAGAATTTTCAAAGTTATTCATACTGTATGAGAACAGATGATGCGCTAAAGAGATTGTTTTAATACGCGAGTAAAGTTGCTCGAACTTGTTTCGGTATTTTTCATCACCGGTTTCGTCCCGTTGAAATCGCACAAGACTTAAGATTACGGAGAGGTTATTTTTTACGCGATGGTTAAGTTCCCGCACCAAAAACTGCTTTTCCTCCACATTTTTTTTCAGAACTTCATTCTTTTCGAATATACTCTGCTTCTGAATTTCTATACGCTGTTTATTCTTCGAAATCATTCTAAGAAAATAGATCAAAATTGCAGCAAATAGTATAAGGGTTACCGTACACAAAATTAACATATTATTCCACCTTTTGGTAGTTGTCATGTTAGTTTGCAACTCCGCCTGACGCATTTTTTGAGATTCCGTATTATACATCAACTCAAGCTCTTTCACCTTAATTTCCCGAAATTCTTCGGTGTTTTTTTGTATCCATTCATTCGCTAACTTATAGTTCTTAAGTGCTTCTGCATAACGATTTTGATTTTCGGCAATTTGGCTTTTTAGCTGATAGGCATTAGCATTTAAACTATAAATTTCAACTTTTGGAACAATTGCTATTGCAGAATCTACATATTGCTCGGCAAGTTGTGGATTTTTGTGTTCCAAATAAAATTTCGTCAAATTGTTGTACATCGCTGCAATACCACTGATATTGCCGTACTCTTTATAAAGTTGAAGCGCTTTCTGAAAATGTTTTTCCACATATTTCGGCTGATCGTCGAGGGTTAAGCCCAGAAACATGTTCATTACGGCACCATGTTTCTTGTCATCCATTAAAGCCGCATTTGCTTCTGCCTCTCGAGCTAGTTTTATTGCCTCTTCTTTTTTACCAAACATCCTGTGATAAGACCCTTTCCGAATTAAAAAGTACGTATAACAGTGTGGTTTTAATGAGGGATGTTCGCGGAAAATATTATCTGCAACATGCAACTCTCGTTTACAGTTTTTAGCATTGAGTCCGACCTCATAAATAAGCGCACGTTGCAAATGGGTTCTTAATTTGAGTTGAGGTGAAAGCGTAGGCTCTTCTAAGACGATCTGGGATAGTGCAAAAGCTTCATCGGTTAAACCAAGTTCGTTGATACATTCAAGCTTCAGAACATCCAGTTCATTGCGGTAAGAAGTAGTGTAATTTTGACGCTGATTATTGATTAACTCAAGTGCTTCCCGATGTTGAGAATATAAAATTTTTTGTTCAATATTTCTTTTCAAAGCAGAAAAATTGTTCTGTGCAGGAA
Source organism: Kaistella sp. (assembly GCA_041913105.1). GTDB lineage: Bacteria > Bacteroidota > Bacteroidia > Flavobacteriales > Weeksellaceae > Kaistella. The sequence goes on from JAYSFV010000001.1 coordinate 970,433, forward strand.
CAATTATCGCAATAAACATCAATAAGGAAAGAGAATAAATTTTTAACATCAACACAAATCTAATCATTCTGAAATAAAAATTATTAACTTTAAAAAATTATCTCTAACCTAAATATTCTTTATGAAATTCGGACAAGTTGAAGACCCGTCAATCATCGATTTTAGCCTACCAAAAGATCATCCCAACACTGCAAAAGTCCTCAAGCAATCGTCAAAAAATGATCTGGATATTTCGATTGGTTGCGCAAAATGGAACAAGACGGATTTGAAAGGTTTTTATCCGAAAGGAACGAAAGACGAGCTGACTTACTACGCTACCCAATTTAACTCTATCGAGCTTAACGCAACTTTTTATGGAATGCCAAGCGCCGAGCAAGTGCAAACTTGGCGGGAAAAAACTCCGGCAGATTTTAGATTTTTTCCGAAAATTACTAATACCGTATCGCATTTTCGACGTCTGAATAATATCACAGATGCAGTTACCCAATTTGCGACCGCAGTCATGAGTTTTGAAGAAAAGTTAGGGATGGTTTTCCTTCAGTTACACGACAACTTCAAGCCTAAAGATTATGACAGGCTTGAGAAGTTTGTACAGGATTGGCCACGGGAAATCCCCTTAGCGATAGAATTACGCAATAATGAATGGTTTGCCGACGAAGAAATCTTCAATACTACTTGCGAACTTTTTGAAAATTATGATATCACCAATATTATTGTTGATACGGCGGGAAGGCGCGATATGCTGCACATGAGACTTACGACGCCAGCAGCATTTGTACGTTACGTGGGAGCGAATGCAGAAAGTGATTACACAAGACTTGATGATTGGATCGACAGGATAAAAATATGGAAAGAAGAAGGATTGGAAAAGCTCTACTTTTTTGTTCACCAAAATATTGAAAAAGCTTCGCCTCTTTTATCGGCCTATTTTATTGAGAAAATAAATAAGGATTTCGGAACTGAAATCAAAATACCGGAAATGGCCGAGATTAAAAATAAATTTTAAAGAAAGAGCCGCAGAAATTTCTGCGGCTCCTTTTATTTAGCTTTCGATTTGATTTTCACATTAAGCTTCGCAACTTGAACACGTTACAAAATTCACCATCATTTCTTTAGAAACGGAAGAACTTCTTTGGTAATACAATGTTTTCACTCCTTTTTTCCACGCCTCAATATAAAGATAGTTAACATCTTTAACCGGCATTGTCGATGGAATTTGAAGATTCAATGACTGAGCCTGGTCGATGTATTGTTGTCTTTGTGCAGCTTGTGAAATGATTTCCATAGGAGAAATCTCTCTGAAGGTTTTGAATACCGCTTTTTCCTCAGCGGTTAATTCTGCAAGATGTTGTACAGACCCATGGTTCAGCATGATGGTTCTCCAGGTTTCTTCGTTATCGATACCCTTTTCTTGAAGTAATTTAGCGAGATATTTATTCTTACGCATGAAGTTACCTTTTGCCAAACCAGCTTTATAATAATTTGAGGCAAAAGGCTCAATACCTGGCGAAGTCTGACCTAAAATCGCAGAACTTGAAGTGGTTGGAGCAATCGCCATCGTCGTCGTATTCCGAAGACCGTACCCTTTTAAAAGTTCCGGTTCTCCGTAGATGTGTGCCAGTTCCTGTGAAGCCTGTAAAGATTGCTCTTTAATTTGTCTGAATGCTCTCGCGTTAAACTGCGTTGCCTCAAAGCTTTCAAACGGGATCATATTCTTCTGCAAGTAAGAATGATATCCCAAAACTCCTAAACCAAGAGCACGGTGACGTAATGCAAAGTTACGGGCGCCGGTTAGATAGTAGTTACCTTCCGTTTTCTCGATAAATTCAGAAAGTACAGCATCTAAGAAATAAATCGCCAGTTTCACCGCGTTAGTATCCTTCCATTCGTCATACAATTCAAGATTCATTGACGATAAGCAGCAAATGAAAGATTCTTCTGCGCTTGAAGGAAGCATGATTTCTGAACACAAATTACTTGCGTTGATTGTCATTCCCAAGTCTTTGTAAACTTGAGGTTTGTTTCTGTTTACATTGTCAGAGAATAGAATGTAAGGGAGACCTTTTTGTTGACGGCTTTCTAATACACGTGCCCAGATTTTACGTTTTTCGATGTCACCATCAATCATATCCTGCATCCAGTAATCCGGAACGCAAATTCCTGTAAATAGATTTTGGATAGGACTACCGATGTCTTTAATCGACAAAAACTCTTCAATATCCCCGTGATCAATATCCAAATATGCTGCAAAAGCCCCGCGGCGAACACCACCTTGAGACACTACATCCATAGCCGTATCATACAACTTCATGAACGATACTGCGCCAGAAGATTTTCCGTTGTCGGTTACCGCAGTACCTCGGTTTCTGAGTTCTCCGAAATAACCGGAAGTCCCGCCACCGATTTTGGTCTGCATGATGACCTCTCCCAGTTTGTGCGTAATTCCCTCAATATTATCCGGAACATGAACGTTAAAGCAAGAAATCGGCAAACCGCGCTGCGTCCCCATATTTGCCCATACTGGTGAAGAAAAACTGATCCATCCTTTGGTAATCATTTCCTCAAAAGCCGGTTGAAGTTCAGGCTTATATAATCTTTTCGCTGCAGCGGTGGTAATTCTTTCGATAGCGCCTTTTACGGTTTCTCCTTTTAACAGATAACCGCGGTTAAGCATTTGTTCGGACTCTTCATTAAGCCACCATATATCATTATTTTCTTCCATATTTATGCTTTTTGGGCAGTCGGCGTTTGCTTTCTGCGTTGATTAATTTTACTCTGAAGCAGAAAAATCTGCTATATTACACATGTTCCTCCCGCTTTGGCTACGCCGAACCACTTCGTTAGGTTTCCGCTGTATCTTTTTTGCTGATTTTCGTTTCGCTCAATCTACAAAAAAGGATGCCGCTGCAATCGGGACTAAAAATTACTTTCTGTTCTCCTTTCGATGATTTACTAAAACACTTTTTTGGCGCTCGCTTCGCTCGCGCCCCGACTTGAGCGGAAATCCTTTTTGTGAAGCAAAGCGTAACAAAAAGATTGGGAGCGGAAGGCGGAAAAAGGCGCCCAAAAAATATTAGAACAAGTCGTTCTCTGTAATACTCTTATCGTGTTTGGTATAATCTACCGGTCTTTTCGCAAAAAAGTCGTCCATAGAATTGGCAAAAACCTCTTCTTCGAACCAGACCATCGGCTTGTACTGCTCCGCGGAAACGTTGTAACGGGTCTGAATACCAATCTTTTTTAAACTGTCATCTACCCGATATTTCATAAAGTTTAGTAAATTTTCTTTCGACACATTGTCGATTTCACCCATTTCGAAAATCCAGTCTAATATTTCAGCTTCCACTTCAATAGAATGATCTACCAAAGTATAAATATCTTCAATATCAGAATCTGTTAACAACTCCGGCTGTTCTTCACGGATTTTATTAATTAAGTAAATCCCCGCATTCGCATGAATTTGCTCATCGACTGACGTCCAAGCAATAATGTTGGAAACGTTTTTCATATAGCCTTTAAATCGGGTAAAGGATAATATGATCGCAAACTGTGAGAATAATGACACATTCTCAATCAAAATACTGAATAGTAAAAGAGACGAGACATACTCTTTTGGGGTGGTAGAGTTGGCATGTCTCAACACGTTTGATAAGAAATCTATTCTTTTCTTTATCGCCGGGATTTGAACAACTTCGTTAAACGAGTCATTATATCCTAAAACTTCTAGCAATCTTGAATAGGCTTCTGAATGACGGAACTCGCATTCTGCAAAGGTAGATCCTAAACCATTCAATTCAGGTTTTGGCAAGTGATGATATAAATTTCCCCAGAAAGTTTTCACGGAAACTTCAATTTGAGCGATTGCAAGGAGTGCATTTTTTACTGCATTCTTCTCATGCGGTTCTAGTTGAGACTGAAAATCCTGTACATCCGCCGTAAAATCCACTTCGGAGTGTACCCAAAAAGATTTGTTGATCGCATCAATAAACTGAAGCACCTCTGCATACTCGAAAGGTTTGTAATTTACTCTCTTGTCAAAAATTCCCATAAAACAGATAAAAATATTGTGAAATCGCTTTTATAAACAGTAACCCATTGTCAGTTAAGCATTTCAAAACAAACTTTCATTTTGACAGCACCTGTAAAACCGACACACGGTGGGTTCACAAAAATAGAAAAATGACGTGGTCATCCAAAGCCCCACAACGTAAATTGACCTTAAGTTTCGCTAAAAGTTTTCCACAATAACGTAAAGCACGATTAATACAGCGTTTGTAAATTTTAATCTTCGAAAACGTCCTAAAATCGTGAAAAAAATCTAAACAAAAACACTGATTTCCTTTAAATGAAAACCATTACGGTTAAACAGGGTTATCTTTTCTTACATAAAAGTGTTTTGTAACAAAGCTTTAGTTTACTCTACCTATATTCAAATTAATTTCCACGCCCATGTTACTGATTCAGGATTTACATAAATCTTACGATACCGGAAAGAGCAAACTACACGTCTTAAAAGGCATTAACCTGAGTATTGCTGAAGGTGAATTTGTGTCCATCATGGGAAGTTCGGGCTCTGGAAAATCTACACTGCTTAATATTATCGGGATTCTTGACGAGAAAGATTCGGGAATTTATGAGCTGGACGGCATTCCTATTGAGGATTTATCTGAAGTAAAAGCGGCTGAATACCGCAGTCGGTTTTTAGGATTTATTTTCCAGTCTTTTAATCTTATCGGCTATAAAACTGCATTGGAAAATGTTGCTCTACCTTTATACTATCAAAATGTTTCTCGAAAAGAACGAAATAAAAAAGCGCTAGAATATCTAGAAAAGGTTGGACTTGCACCTTGGGCAGATCACTTGCCGAATGAACTTTCGGGTGGACAGAAGCAGCGTGTAGCTATTGCCCGAGCTTTGATTACGGATCCAAAGGTCATTTTAGCGGATGAGCCTACCGGAGCATTAGATTCCAAAACAACGTATGATATTATGAAGCTCCTTCAGGAAATTAATCGAGAAGGTAAAACCATAATCGTCGTAACCCATGAGCCGGATGTTGCTGCACAAACCAAAAGAAATGTGACGCTAAAGGACGGGATCATAGAAAGTGACGAGTTCATCAACCAAAAAGTCTTAAACTGATGTTTGATATCGACCGTTGGAGAGAAATTTTTGAATCCATCCGCAGCAATATACTGCGTACGGTACTTTCCGGCTTCACCGTAGCATTGGGGCTTTATATTTTTATTGTCCTTTTTGGGATTGGCACCGGTCTTAAAAATGCTTTTACAGAAGGTTTTACCAGAGATGCAGCCAACCTCATCAGCATATTTTCAGGGAAAACCTCTATCGCCTATGGCGGATTACAGTCGGATCGGCAGATTGTTCTCAAAAATGAAGATTTTGAGCAGGTTTTGGATACTGATCCTACGAAAAGAGAAAATGCCACCCCTCGATATTCTACTAACATGACTGTGAAATATGGTAAAGAAAGTGGCAGTTATCAAATTAGTGGCGCTATCCCGGATGAACAGATTATCGAAAATCGAAAGTTAACCGATGGCAGATATCTGAACAACAGAGATATTGAACAAAAGCAAAATGTAGCCGTTATCGGACGGATGGTCCAAAGAGACCTTATTAAGAATGGTAATCCGGTAGGCAAGGATCTCAGCATCAACGGAACATTTTTTAAAGTCGTAGGCGTATTTTCTGATGATGGTGGCGACTGGGATGAAAGGATGATTACCGTGCCTATTTCCACCCTACAGCAATTGAAAAAAGGGTCTGATACCATCAGTACTATTTTTGTGACTTATGACAGCAAACTTGCTCCGGCGGACGCTATTAAATATGGCGAGGAATTAGAGAAAGAGCTCAAGGCCAAAAATAAAGTGTCTCCCGATGACGAAAACGGAATTATTGTTCGTAATAATGCGAAAAACATGGGCGAGACCATTCAGTTTCTATTTATCATTACGTTGATTGTAGGCTTTATCGGGATGGGAACTTTACTAGCAGGCATCATTGGCATCAGCAACATCATGGTGTACATTGTAAAGGAAAGAACCCAAGAAATTGGAGTAAGAAAAGCCATCGGCGCAAAACCAAGAAGTATTGTAAGTTTAATCATTCAGGAAAGTATGGTCATTACCGTAATTTCCGGAATTGTTGGGGTAGCTGTTGGGGTATTGACTTTAGAATTGATTGGGGATAATCTTGAAAAATATTTCATTATGGACCCTTCTGTAGGCTGGGGATTAATTTTCGTAGCTTTCGTAAGTTTAGTTATTTCGGGTTTAATTGCCGGTTTTGTCCCTGCATACCGCGCCAGCAAGATTAAGCCAATCGAAGCCTTAAGAACCGAATAATTTGATCATCCTATGAAAATTATATTCAAATTAGATACTTGGCAGGAAATCTACCATTCTCTCCGAAACAATAAACTTCGCACCTTTTTAACGATGATTGGTGTAGGTTGGGGAATGTTTTTATTCGTAGCGTTACTAGGTGCTGCAAAAGGGATGGAGAATGGCTTCGATAAAATATTTGCTGGTTTTGCAACCAACTCTATTTTCCTCTGGGCACAAAATACAACAATACCTTATGAAGGTTTTCCTAAAGGCCGAAAGATGGATCTTCACCTTAGCGATTTAGATATGCTTCCGAAGAAAGTACAGGAAATCGATTATATTTCTCCACAGAACTCCAGAGGTAATTTTGGGAGTCCTGGCGAAAGCTTTTCACGGAATGGCAAGACCGCTGTTTACACTTTAACTGGTGACTACCCTATCGGAAATAAAATTTCTCAAAAAAAATTAATCTTCGGGCGTTATATTAATGATGCCGATGTAACTAGCAGCAAAAATGTCATCGTAATTGGAGAAGAAATTTATAAAAACTTCTTTGATGCGAAGAAGAATGAAAATCCTATCGGAAAATCTGTGAACGTAAAGGGTATATTTTTTACAGTTATTGGAGTCTTCCGAGCTCAACAAGGTGGCGGTCCGGAAAATGACCAATCTGCCTTTATACCACTTTCTACCTTCACCAAGATGTACAACGACGGTGATAAAGTCGGCTTCTTTGCCATCGTGAGCAAGCCAGATGCAGATCTTACCAAAGTTGAAGAAAGTGTGAAAGGTGCTTTGAAAGAAAAATACAGGGTTTCCCCTGATGACACAAACGCTTTTGGAAGTTTTAACCTCGGTAAAATGTTTGGCAAACTCACAGGATTTTTAACCGGAATGCAACTTTTAACTATCGTTGTAGGGACCCTCACCATTTTAGCCGGAGTTATCGCGATCTCTAATATTCTTCTTATTACCGTAAAAGAAAGAACCAAAGAAATTGGTATTCGTCGTGCCTTAGGAGCAAAACCTATTGAAGTGCGAAATCAGATCCTTTTAGAGAGTGTCGTAATTACCTTGGTCAGCGGAATTCTAGGTTTTATCATGGGGATTTTCCTTTTGATGATTCTAAATATTTTAACCAAAGATCAAGACACCTTTCCTTTTTATAACCCAACGGTAAATTATGGAGAAGTCTTCGCTGCTATGGCCGTCATGGTATTTTTAGGACTGGTAATCGGGATGATCCCGGCACAGCGAGCCGTAAGAATCCGACCAATTGAAGCTCTTCGTTCAGAATAATAAACTTGAAAAAATAAACTATAAATATGAAAAAGAAATTCACTTTAAAAAAAGGAATTTATATCTTTTTAGGACTGATCTTAGCCGGAGCGTTGATTTCAGGAATTGCTTATCTCATCAGCTCAAACTCCAAAGAAAGTGAGACATTTTTAACAAAGAAGCCGGTCGTCCAAGACATGGAAGACAAAGTGATGGCAACGGGTGACATCGTTCCGCGTGAGGAGATTGAAATTAAACCCAACATGTCCGGAATTATCGACCGAATTTTGGTAGATGAGGGAGACCAAGTAACCGCAGGACAACTCATTGCGACTTTAAGAATTGTCCCAAGTGTACAAAACGTAAACGCAGCTCAGCAAGAAATCAATAATGCAAACCTTCAAATAAGCAATGCAAGGACTAACGTTGCCAATCAACAACAGCAATTTGCTATGCAAGAAAGGCTCTACAAACAAGGAGTAATTTCCAAACAAGAGTATATTTCTGCCCAACAACAACTTCAGTCTGTTCAGCAACAACTTAGAAACGCGCAGCAGCAACTTCAAACCGCTCAGAAAAACCTACAGATTGCGAGAACTGGCGCTACCCCAGAATTGGCTGGTCTGGCAACGACGCAAATACGATCAAAAGCCAATGGGACCGTATTAGAAGTTCCGGTAAAAGTGGGAACTCAGGTAATTGAATCGAATTCCTTTAACGCCGGAACCACCATTGCATCGATTGCAGATCTTAACTCTCTCATTTTCCAAGGAACTATTGATGAAGCACAAGCCGGAAAACTTAAAGAAGGAATGGAAATGAATGTGGTAATTGGTGCCTTACAGAATAAGAAGTTTCCGGGGCGCGTAACCATGATTGCTCCCAAAGGAAAAGATGAAAACGGAACAATTAAATTCCCGATTGAAGGTGATGTTTTCAATAAAACCAACGAATATATCCGTGCAGGATTTTCTGCTAACGGCGAAATTATTTTAAGCTCTCAGAAGAATGCTTTACTGTTGGATGAATCTCTCATTCAGTATGAAAAAATTAACGGTAAAGACAGTCCGTTTGTTGAAGTGAAACAAGCCGACGGAAGTTTTAAGAAAGTAAAAGTAAAACTTGGAGCAAGCGATGGTATTAATGTCCAAATCCTTTCCGGTCTTAATAAAAACTCCGAAGTGAAGGTTTGGAACCCTTCGGATAAAGATAAAGAAGCGCTAAGAGAACAGCGCAACTAACAAAAATCCCGGATGATGATCCGGGATTTTTTATTTTCTTCTGAATAATAGGACGAAATTTAGGAATAGTAAAAGTAAATCTAAAGTGAGCCAAATGGCAGTTTTCATGTTTGCAAAACGCAGTTTTTCAATTTGTTCGTCGGCAATTTCAGAAAGTTTCTGGCTTTGATTGATGTAATTCTGAACCTCAATAATTTGGTCTTCATTTTTGTTCGGCACATAATGCTGAGAAAAATAAACCATGTTTTTTCTGCCCATAAAGCCGGCTATCCAAAACTCATCAGAATTGGTCATATCCATATATTCAATCCGAAAAAAAGCACTTCTGATACTTCCTGTGTGGATCGTTTCATAGACCTTAGCCTCGTCACTACCGCTAACTTTCACCATATAAAAATCTAAGGGAAAAGGCAGTTTATTGATAAGCTGTATGGTTAAAGCATTGTCTTCGTATCGCGAAAGACTCCGAGTCACAAAATAGTATGCAAAAATCCCGATGGAAAGTATTACGATACATATTCTGAAAATCTTTGCCCACATTCTCAAACTTCCGGTACGGAAAATCGTTGCTACCAAAGCAAGAGAAAGTAGAATAAAAAGCAGAAAAAATAAATAAAACATTTTGTGTTGGTTTTAATTAATGCTCACTAACCGACCACTCTTTGTAGAACTGATCGAGAAAACCGAGCATAAATGTATGCCTTTCTTCCGCGAGTTCCTTACCTTTTTGGGTATTCATTAAATCTTTTAGCAAAAGTAATTTTTCGTAAAAATGATTGATGGTAGTTCCGTTACTTTTTTTGTACTCTTCTTTCGTCATATTAAGTTGTGGGGGACGATGAGGATCATACATTACGTTATTCTTAAATCCTCCGAAATTAAAAGTTCTCGCAATCCCAATAGCACCAATAGCATCCAAGCGATCTGCATCCTGAACAATATCCAGTTCTATTGAATTTTCAGGTTTTAATCCATTTCTATTTTTGAATGAGATGTTTTTGATAATAAATAAAACTTTTTCAATGGTTAGAGGTGCGACATCATGACTTTCAAGAAACTCTGTAGAAATCTGCAAAGCCAGTGTTTCATCTCCATCATGAAATTTTGGATCTGCGATATCATGTAACAATGCACCCAGTTCAACCACTTCAACATCACAATTCTCAGTCTTAGCAATTAATTTGGATAACTTCCAAACTCTTTCGATGTGATACCAATCGTGGCCGGCTTCTGCCCCTTCTAGTTTCTCCTTCACGAATTCAACGGTACACTGAATTAAATGGTTTTTCTCCTCCATTATTTTTTTACTTCAACAAAATGATAAGCGGTGTTATTCTTAGGATTGTAAACCAATGTACTGTTATTGGGAAATCTTTTTATTTTATAATATTCCACACTTTTATCATTTTTCATCTCATCTAGAAAGCTCATATCAATGGTATTTTCAGGGATAAATTTCTCAAAGAAAGAAAGTTTTTCCCATAAAGACGATCCATCAACTTTTTCGAAGGTCTCGCTGGATTGGGTTTCGTCGGTCGTAGGTTGCGCGACCAAAGTTTTAAGAAGTAAATCTTTATCGGCGGTTTTATATTTGAAAACATAAAAAGGCGTCCCGTTTGGAAGAGTTACTTTTCTGCCACTTTCAGCCTCCAAGAGTAAAGGTGTTTCCGATGGAAAAACAGCTTTAAAACTTGCTGTGTCTGCACTGATGAGTTTGTCTAGCTGTTCGCTGACCGTCTCTTTAAGGAGGTCGCTTGCCTGCTGTTCTGCTTTTTCTCTGGTGGTATTTACGGTTTCGGTCACGGTTTCTTCAATCTTCGAACAAGAGGCCAAAGCCGAAATGGTGATCAGTGTATAAATTAATTTTTTCATTTTTAAATTTAAGAATTTTAGTTTTCGCGATAAGAACTCACGAGTTTATCGAGATTCAAACTTCGTGCAGAGGCGTCAAAAATTTCACGATAGGTACCGTGCAGTGATATCAATTCATCATGGGTGCCGTGTTCGACCACTTGGCCTTTTTTCATCACATAAATTTGATCGGCATCTAAAATTTGGGAAAGCGAATGCGAAATAATAATTACTGTTCTGCCTTCTTTTATCGCATCAAGAGAATTTTTAATTTGCTCGGTTGCAATCGCATCCAAACTGGCAGTGGGCTCGTCTAAGAAAATAATCGGAGGATTTTTTAGAAACAACCTGGCAATGGCAATTCTTTGCTGCTGACCTCCGGACAGCTGGGTGGCATCGTGCTGATATTTCTCCGGTAAATCCATAATCTGATCGTGGAGATATGCTTTTTTAGCAGCTTCTTCGATTTCAGCGAAAGTAGCGTTCATGTTTCCATAGCGAATATTATCTTCGATACTGCCTTGAAAGATGTGATTTTTCTGTAAAACCAAACCAATATCGTGTCTTAAGGAATAATTTTCAAAATCATTAAGATTGACTTGATCTAAAAGAATTTGACCTGAGTCTGGCAGATAGAATTTGCACAAAAGATTGATTACTGTTGACTTTCCGGCGCCACTTAATCCTACTAAAGCGGTTGTTTGCCCTTTCTTGATGATCATCGACACTTCCTTCAATGCCTGCGCTCCATTTGGATACGAAAAACTGACATTCTGAAGTTCAAATTCGCCTTCAATGTCTTTAGTAAGTTTACCGGATGGTTCATTTTCTTCATCCGCATTCAAGATGTCAAAAAATCCTTCAGCATAGATCATCGCGTCATTCATATCATCGTAAATGCGGTGAAGCTGGCGAATAGGTGCAGAAACATTGTTGAACAGCAAAATATGCAACATTATCGCCCCGATGGTCATTTGCTGATCGAGTACCAAAAATACGGTCAGCAAAATAATCAGTACGACGCCGAATTGCTCAATGAAAGTTTTGAGACCATCATAGATAAAATTGGTTCGGCGGGTATATAACTGACTATCCATCAACTTCATCTGAAGATCATACTGTTTTTTACCTTCAAATTTTTCCCGTACAAAACTTTTAATCACCATGATAGAATTGATGAGATTCAGAAGTCCCGAGGTTTTCTGTTCGCGCTGATTCCTTAGAGTTCGTCGCACACCGGAAAGTTTTTTGGCTTGTAGGGCACTCACATAAAAGTAAATCGGGACTACAATTGTGGAGACAATCCCGACGTAGACATTCTGCATGTACATGATCACCAACGCAATGATGGCATTGGAGAACAGCGGTAAAATGTCGATAAAGAAATTCTGAACAAGTTTGGTAAGACTTTCAATTCCGCGGTCGATACGGATTTGAAGTTTCCCGGATTCGTGGTTTTCATCGTTGAAGTAAGAAACCCGATATAGCAAAATCTTGTCGATAACGGTCTGCGCTAAAACGGAACTGGTGTTGATGCGAATCTTTTCACCATAGAATTTCTGTCCGAACTGAATAAAAATATTAAGCAATTCTTTCCCCAGCAAAATGGCAGAAATCATCATCAAAATGGGCAATCCCTCCTCCATGGGGTTGGAGAGTTCGGTAAGCTCCGTAACCTCATCAATGGTAAATTTCAGCACTAAAGGATTAACCTGCGCAAGTAAGGCACCGATAAAAGTGAGAAACAGCGTTCCATAAATCATCCACCGATACGGCACAATGAACGGCTGAAGTTGCCGATAGATGTGGTAAAGATTGATGGTTCTGTTAAACGGTTTTGCCATAGAGAGGTTTTTTTACATCTTAACCTCCCGATAAGAATGTGGTAAGATAATGGAGTTCGGGTCTGCTTAAAGCTTGCGCATCGCTTTCAGCCTGTGACTGGGAGTAGGTTTCACCAATATTTTTCTTTTGAAACAAGAAGGAATTATTCGCATTTTTATCCACTACTTCGTTAAAGATATATTCAATCTCCGAATTGGATAAAGAGGCAAAACTGATGTCTTCAAAACCATACATTAAGCGCAGATTATCGACACCTTCATAATGATCGTCTACAAACTCCTGAAACTGTTGCTTCGAGTCGAAATTACCGGCCCAAATATTATAAACAGAATTTTTCTTTTTCGGTTTGTTGAGAATATCCTGATAAACAAAGTTTTCACCTAAGTAAGCCTCCCGCACCTGAGGATCATTCGCTAAATCGTGAGGCAAGCCTTCTTTCAGAATCTTCCCTTCGAACATAATATACGTTTTATGCGTGATGGCTAATGTTTGTTGTACGTTGTGATCGGTAATAAGAATTCCGATATTTTTATCGACCAAACTTCTAACAATTTTCTGAATATCTTCAACCGCAATAGGGTCAACTCCTGCAAAAGGTTCGTCTAACAGAATGAAATTCGGACTTGTTGCCAAACAACGGGCAATTTCCGTTCGGCGACGCTCTCCTCCAGAAAGCAGATCTCCACGGTTTTTGCGCACGTGTTGAAGTGAAAATTCTTCGATTAGTTCGTCACACTTTATTTGCTGTTCTCTTTTGGAAAGTTTCGTAAGTTGCAAAACACCCAAAATATTATCTTCTACGGACAACTTACGGAAAACGGATGCTTCCTGAGCCAGATAACCAATGCCCTGTTGAGCACGTCGGTACATCGCGTCATTGGTAATCTCTTTACTATCAAGGTAGATGTTACCGGAAGTGGGCTTTACAAGACCTACAATCATATAGAAACTGGTCGTCTTTCCAGCACCGTTGGGCCCCAAAAGTCCCACTATTTCACCTTGGGAAACTTCTACTGAAACTCCCTTCACTACTTTTTTCGGACCGTATTCTTTAATTAAATTTTCACCACGTAGAATCATAGAGCAAATATAATAAAATTGAGTCAAGCGCCTCTTCGGCAGCCATTTTAGAGCCTCATATTTGAGAGGATTTAATAAACTTTAAACAACAGTTCCTATCAGAGCTTAAAAAAACTTATATTCGCTTCTTAAAATCTCAGCGTTTTGAGTGCTAAAGAGCAGGAATTTTCGAAACTGATCAAAGATAATCAGGGGCTGATTATAAAGGTTTCTCGGCTCTATACCAATTCTCTTGAAGATGAGCAGGATCTCTTCCAGGAAATTGTGTTACAACTCTGGCGTTCTTACGACACATTTAAAGGGCAAAGTAAAATTTCAACGTGGATGTACCGTGTTGCCCTTAATACAGCGATTACACTTTTTAGAAAAAAAACCAGGTCCCCCCAAACTGATGAGTTAATGGATTACCATCACCACGGAGTTTTGGAAGATGATGATGAAAAACAACAACAGATCACGCTGCTTTATAAAGTGGTGAAAATGTTACCGCACGTCGAAAGAGCTATCGTAATGATGTATCTGGATGATTTACCCTATCGCGATATTGCTGAAAACCTGGGAATTACAGAGGTTAATGCCCGTGTAAAGATGAACCGGCTGAAAAAAACCTTAAAACAACTAATGGAAAAACATGCCTGAATTTGATTTAGATAATTTTAAAAAAACTTGGCAAGAGCAGGAAGTTCCGCCAAAATATGACAGCAGCGAAATTGAAGCGATGCTGAATAAATCTTCGAGGAATTATGTGAAATACATTCTTTGGATCAGCGTCCTTGAATTCGTTGTAATTTTAGCAATGAATATATATTACACATTTCTTGGGGATGATTCCGCCAGTTTTTTGACGGTGCTTACACGCTTAGGTATTCATAATACCAATGAGTTGCAGGCAGATTTCAGTCATCTATATTTTATTCTCAAGATCATTAGTTTGGTAATTACAGCGTATTTCGTAGTCCGTTTTTATAAGAATTACCGAAGAATTAATATTGAATCAAATCTCAAAAAATTGATTCTTCAAATCATCAGTTTTAAGAAAACGGTTAATCAGTTTATCTTAGCTAATATTTCTTTACTGGTATTATTTACCATTGTTCTTACTTACTTCACCTTTTCGACGCTTGCCACTCAACATATAGAAATGAGTCATCCAACCCTCATCGGTTTTGTTGTGGGACTTATTTTAATGACTGCTGTAAGTGTTTTGCTAATGTGGGTTTATTACCGAATTGTTTATGGAATCTTACTCAAACGACTGGGAAAAAACCTTTCAGAACTTCAGAAAATAGAAAGCGAACAAGCATAAAAAAAAACCAGCAAATGCTGGTTTTTTGTTTATAATTCTTTTCTTAAACGCGCTACCGGGATATTCAACTGTTCTCGATATTTTGCGATTGTACGTCTTGCAATGTTATATCCTTTTTCTTTCAGAAGGCCTACAAGCGCATCATCCGTTAAAGGTTTACGCTTGTTTTCGTTATTAATAACTTCCTGAAGATGATTTTTAATTTCTTTAGTTGAAACTTCTTCGCCATCGTCATTGGTTAAAGAATCGGAGAACAAGCTTTTTAAATAAACAATTCCATTCGGCGTATCTGCATATTTGCTTTTCACTACTCTGGAAATGGTAGAAATATCGAAACCGGTAATATCCGCAACATCTTTCAAAATCATCGGCTTCAGAGATTTCTCATCTCCCGTGATAAAGTAATTTTTTTGAAGTTTAACGATAGCAGTGATGGTCTGCAAAAGCGTATTCTGTCGTTGGTTGATAGCGTCAATATACCATTTTGCAGCATCGAGCTTTTGTTTGATGAATAATGCAGCCTGTTTATGTTCCGCAGACTTCTTATCATGAGAATAGGTCGTTAAAATCTCTTTATATTCATCAGAAACCCTAAGTGTTGGAGCGTTCTTGCTATTCAAAAGAGGGATAACATCCATCTGACCATTTTTACCTTCTTTTATTTGAATGACAAAATCCGGAATAATTTCTTGGTTGATGGTAATGGTTTGGGTATCGAAATTTCCACCCACTTTTGGAGATAATCTTGAAATTACTTCTAAAGCATCTTTAAGATCTTCCTCTTCAATATCGTACTTTTGGATAATCTTATTATAGTGTTTATTGGTTAGCGCATCAAACTGATTTCTCAAAATGCTTGCCGCCAAGCTAACCGCTTTGTCTGCACTAACTTTTTTCTCGATTTGCAGCAATAAACACTCTTGTAGATTTCTCGCACCAACTCCGTGAGGATCGAGTTTTTGTACATAATTCTCGAGAATATCCTCTACATTTTCTTTCGTTGTATAAACTCCTTGAGTGAAGGCCAGATCATCAACAATCTGTTTAATTTCACGGCGTAGATAGCCGTCATTATCAAGGTTCCCGATGATGTATTCTGCAATCTTAAGATCGTCTCCGTCGATGTTGGCAAGACGAATCTGCTCCAAAAGATAATCGTACAAGGATTGTCCTTCTGTTAATAATGACCCACTGTCGAACTCCTCATCATCCGCAGAATAATTACTAGAGGTTGTTTTATAAGACGGCTCATCGTCAAAAAGATAATCGTTTACATCAAAATCGGTATCAATGCTTTCGGTTCCTTCAGTCTCGAAATTTTCGTCGAGGGAACCATAATCTTCTTCGGGAGCTTCTTCCTGAACTTTTTCCAGTGCTGGGTTTTCTTCAAGTTCTCGTTCCAATTCTTCCTCAAATTCGAGAGTGTGAAGCTGAATTAATTTCATCAGCTGAATCTGCTGTGGAGCAAGTTTTTGGCCTAGACGAAGTTGTAAGTTTTGTTTTAGCATGAATTTTATCTCTCTTTGTGACTATTGAAAAAAAATTCAATAATATTTGGTTATATATTTGTGATTTGGTGTGGTCTGGTTAAAATTCCGCGTTGTGAGGAGTTCTAGGGAACGGAATTACATCCCTAATATTAGTCATCCCCGTTACGAAAAGAACAAGTCTCTCAAGCCCTAAACCGAAGCCAGCATGCGGAACCGAACCGAACTTACGGGTATCAAGATACCACCATAATTCGTGTTCGTCAACATTCATTGCCTGCATTTTTTCCTTTAGAACATCAAGTTTTTCTTCTCTTTGAGAGCCACCTATTATTTCGCCAATTCCCGGAAAAAGGACATCCATAGCGGCAACCGTTTTTCCGTCGTCGTTAAGCTTCATATAGAAAGCCTTAATTTCTTTCGGATAATCGAAAAGTACCACAGGACTTTCAAAGTGTTTTTCCACTAAATATCTCTCGTGCTCACTTTGTAAATCTGCACCCCACTCTTCAATCGGGAACTGGAATTTGCCTTTCTTATTTTCTTTTGAATTTTTCAGAATATCGATGGCTTCGGTATAGGAAACTCTTTTAAATCTCTTCTGAATAACGTTTTGAAGTTTTTCTATTAAGCCCTCAGATGCGCGGTCTTTCTCAGGTTTTTGTTTCTGTTCTTCCGCAAATCTTTTATCGAGAAACTCAAGATCATCTTTACAATTCTCTAAAACATAACCGATGACATACTTAAGAAAATCTTCGGCAAGATCAATATTATCTTCTAAATTATTGAAAGCAACTTCGGGCTCTACCATCCAGAATTCTGCAAGGTGGCGCGTAGTATTGGAATTTTCAGCACGGAAAGTCGGTCCAAAGGTATACACTCTACCCAATCCCATCATCGCAGTCTCAACATTTAACTGCCCAGAAACGGTTAAATTGGTTTTCTTTCCAAAGAAATCTTGCGAATAATCTATCGCTCCATTTTCATCTCTCGGAAGTTCATTAAGATCGAAATTTGTTACACTGAACATTTCTCCAGCTCCTTCTGCATCGGCTCCCGTAATGATAGGCGTATTCATGTAGAAGAACTGATTTTTATTGAAAAACTGGTGAATCGCAAAGCTAATTGAACTTCTTACACGGAAAACAGCCCCAAAAAGATTGGTTCTGAATCGTAAATGTGCCTGCTCTCTTAACACCTCCAAAGAATGTTTTTTCGGTTGAAGAATCGTTTTATCACGCTCTTCCGTAAGGTTATCACCTAACACCTGTATTTTTTTGGCAATAATTTCGATCGACTGACCGGCACCCTGGCTTTCAACTACCTCGCCTACAATCTTCAATGAAGCTGCGGTGCTTATATTTCTTAATAGCGTTTCGTCAAACTTCTCGAAGTCTACTACAACTTGTAAGTTGTTGATGGTAGAGCCATCATTTAACGCAATGAAACGGTTGCTGCGAAAGGCTCGCACCCAACCCTGAACGGTAATATCGTGATGAAGTAATTTTTTGTAATCGGAGAGTAATTCGTTAATAGTAGTTCTCATTTGCTTTCACTAGTTTTTAAACATCTTGAGCAGTTTTAACAAAAATAAACTGCTGGTGTTTGACAAATGTAATAAAAACTGGCGTAATTTTTGATGCAGAATGAAAAATTTTAACGCATAAAAGTGCGTTTTTATCTTGATTTCCTAATTATGCTCCCCAGTTTTTTAATTTCTGAGAGGAGCTAATTTTATTTTATAAATGTTTATAAGTCAGTAGTTTGGAAATATTAAAAAAGACGAATAAAAAATTATTCGTCTTTTTTTGAAGGTACCAGGAACACATCCATTAAGCCATCCGGAAGATTCATTTGTAGATATTTCTCATCCCTGTTTAGTTCAATAATCCAATCTTTGATTATCGGAATTATAATTTCGTGACCAGCAAAATCGAGAATAAAATAATGCTGCGCAGTTTGATCGTTTACTGAAACAATTGTCCCACAACTTTTACCATCAGCTTCTCTAATTTCGTAGCCCACGACTTCATGGTAATAAAACTTGTTACCGGTAAGTTTAGGTAAAGTAGATAATGGAAGATAGACATCTTTTCCCAGTGACTGATCAATTAAGGCATCAGTGGCATTCTTAAAAGAAATGATCAGCGTATCGCCTTTACTCCACGCTTGTTTTGCGATGAAGAAAGGGGTTAGTAAACCATTAATATCCAGAAAAACCGAATCTAATTTATTATACATTTCCGGCTGATCGGTATCGAGTTTCAAAAAAACATTTCCCTGTAAACCGTGGCGACGGGTAATTTTTCCTAAGAAATAGCAGTCTTCCTTTTTCATTTTGAAAATACGTGATATTATGATCGACAAATATACTTAAAATAACAAAGGCGCTCTAAGAGCGCCTTTATAAGATTTATTTCTAGAGATTAAGCTTTAGCTTCGTCTCCTTCAGCATCTGTTTTAGGTGCAACTGCATCCGCAATTTTCTCTGTAACTTCAGAAACAGTTTCTTTAACTGCATCCACAGCTCCGCTAACCGCAGCTGCTACGTTACCAATTGTTTCAGCTACATTTTCTACTGCAGACTTTTCTGCTACCTCAGCGTTAGCTGCTTCTTCAGCTGCTTTTTCTTCAGCTAATTTTGCTTCTTCTTCCGCTTTTGCATCAGCTTCAAGTTTTGCTGCTGCGTCAATTCTTGCTTGGTTTACCTTTGCTTCAGCTTCTAAAGCTGCTTTTTTAGCATCTTCTTTTGCTTTCTTCAAACCATCTTTTTTACCAAGAACTTGTTGCTCTTTTCCTTCCAACCAAGTGTTGAATCTCTTTTCAGCTTCAGCCTCATCAAAAGCGCCTTTAGCTACCCCACCAAGAAGGTGTTTTTTGTAAAGTACTCCTTTGTAAGAAAGAATAGCTCTTGCAGTATCGGTAGGCTGAGCACCGTTATTAAGCCACTTTACTGCAGAATCCACGTTCAATTCAATGATCGCAGGATTGGTTACCGGGTTGTAAGTACCTAACTTCTCGATGAATTTACCATCTCTTCTAGCTCTGGCATCTGCAACTACGATGTGGAAAAAAGGCTTTCCTTTTTTACCGTGTCTTTGTAATCTAATTTTTACTGACATAATTGTTTGGTTTTGTGGGAACTCGTCCCTGTTTATAATTGGGTGCAAAGATAACAATTATTTTCAGATCTGACACGCTACCTGTTCTTTAGAGCAAAATATTTTCATGAAGCGAAGTCACAAAAAAAAATATAACATGATTTTTATCATCGCTAATCCTTATTTAGAATAATTAAAAATACTACATTTGCAAAAAAATAAACATGAAGAAACTAAGCATTGGTACTATTTTCCTCCTAATGGTGGGCACTGTGGAAGCTCAAAGCGTTCAGGATTCTATAAAAAGTTCAGACATTCAACAGATAGAATTATTCGGTGATTCTAAAAAACAACCAAAAGGTTTAGAAATTATCACCCGTCTTCCTCTTAAGCCGAGAGACCAAATCCAAAGCATCTCAATTATCTCATCCAAAGCGATCGCCGAAATGGGTGCATTAACCATAACTGATGCAGCGAAAAACATTCCCGGAGTTGTTCTTTTCAGCAGCTATGGTGGCGGAGCAGAAAGTATGTCCATCCGTGGTTATCGTGGTACGCCAACACTGAAAAATGGTGTTTTAATGGATTCGGATTTCCGTACCAGTTCATTAATGACCGATATGCAAGGCGTAGAAAGTATGCAGGTTATCCGAGGTTCTGCTGCAATTACACAAGGTATTGGTTCCGCGCTCGGTGCTGCCGGTGGGGTCATCAACCTAGTGACTAAAAGACCACGTTTCTATAACGCCGGAGAAGTCGGTTTCCGTTATGGTAACTGGAATATGTACCGACCAACTCTAGATGTACAAAGAGTTTTGGACAGCCAGGGCAAAGTTGCGGTGCGTTTCAATGCGGCATACCAGAATAATGAATCTTTTGCAGATTTTGTTGAGGGAGAAAGAATTTACCTTAATCCTTCCATCGCTTACCGACCGGATTCTAAAACAGAAATCATCGCAGAGATGGATTATCTCAACGATGAGCGTACGCCAAACAGAGGTACGGTAAACTTAGCATCGGATGACACCAATGCAATCTATGATATGCCTGAAGAGAAGTTCTTAGGATTCAACACCGATATTGCTAAGAATAAAAATTTAAGTTTCTCAACCACTATTGAAAGAAAACTTACTGATCACTTCAAAGTTCGTGCAGCTTATATGGCCGCGAATAATGAACAAGAAACTGCTACCACAGCTTCACTTGCTTTGGTTCAGAGAGCACCAAACATTACCAACTACGGTTTAAGAAGAAGAAGCGTTTCAAAAAGCAGCGGTGAAGACAACAGCAAAGTATTCCAGTTCGATTTTGTAGGACAAGATGTGCAAACCGGAATTTTAAAGCATACTTTCCAACTTGGATTTGACTGGAAAGAATCTGCAACCATTACCGATGCGTACGGTTTAATGACCAATGGTGTTCTGAACCCGGCGGCTAACAGTATCGTCGTTGACCAAATTGATGTAACCCAAGAAGTAAACAACATTCTTTCAACAACGGTTGACCTTAACAGAATTGTTAACCTTGGACCTAACGCTGAAGCAAAAAGCTCAACTATTGGACTTATGGCTCAAGAAGTTATGACGATTGGTCAATATGTGAAAGCCATTATGGGGGTACGTTACAGCAAATTTAACGGAGACGTTCAGGATGGACAAAAAGATGCCTGGGATCCACAGCTCGGTATTATGGTTTCGCCACTTCCTAATGTTAATATTTACGGTTCATACACGACAACAACCAGCTTACGTGGAAATGCAAACCCACTTGAAGGTGGGGGTACCGTTGGTGCTTCAGTAACTCGTCAGTGGGAAGCTGGTGTAAAATCTGATTGGTTTGATGAAAAACTTCGATTCAACATCAACCTATATGATATGGATGTGAACAACCTTTCCTACTCTATTCTAGATACGGCAGGAAATGCTACCGGACTCTACGGACTCGCAGGAGATCTTAGAAGACGCGGAGTTGAAGTTGACCTTATCGGTAAATTACTTCCGGAACTTGAAGTTATGGCCGGTTATGCTTACCTCGATGCGTTTTACGAAAACAGCCCGGCTTACGTAAATGACTCAAGACCTATGATGGCTCCTGATCACACTGCAAATGCATGGTTGAATTACACGGTAAAACAAGGTCCTTTAACAGGTTTACACTTCGGTGGTGGAGTTTATTATGTTGGTGAAAGACCGGTAAATGAGTACACTCAGAAAGTTATCGTTCACAACACGCAACCAGGTATTAAACCATTTTTGTTAGATGCGTACACTACACTTAATGCACAAGTGGGTTACCAATATAAAAATGTTAAAGTGAAGGTTTTTGCAAACAATCTTACGAACTCAATCGGCTATAGTGCATATTACCGTGGAGGTTTCCTTAACAGAACAGACCCAAGAAATTTTGCAGTTCAGTTAAATTATTCGTTCTAATTTAATTTAGAATCATTAAAAATAAATATATTTGTTATCAAATTAAACAACTATGAAACTAAATCATTTTTTCCTTGCAGCAGCATTTTCATTGACGACTTTGGTTGCCTGTAAAAAAGAACAAAAAAGAGGTTCTATCGATTATACTGAAGTTAAGACCGAACTCCAATTGGATCCGGCGAAAGAAAAGCAATTCGATGAAATTACTGCCAAGTATAAAAAAATGCAGCAGGACAATTATGAAAGTGCCAAAGCGCAAGGCAATATGGATCGTGTAGCATTAGGAATTAAAAACGAGGAACTGAGAAAAAGCCAGAGCGAAGAGATGGCAAAAATTTTAAGCAAGGAACAATTGCAAACATTCAACACTTTTGTTGATAAAAACTCTAGAAAAAGACCTCGTTACAATGACGAACTATTGGCTAAAATTAAAACTGAAGCTTCCCTAGACGAAAAACAATTCGATATGCTGAACGCTGCTAACAATGCTTTCGAAAAAGCATTTTCAGACGCTCATGACATTTACCATGGTAATACCGAATTGGCAAAAGAATACTGGGTGAAATTTGATAACCAAAGAAAGACCGCTGTGAAGACTGTTTTGACCCCTGAACAAAACACTAAGTTTTTAGAGATTGTAAAAGATCAGCAGTTTAAAGGCAGAGAATAAGCTGTCTTATAGAAATAACACATTTTTAGAGCATCGGAAGCGAATTTTCCGGTGCTTTTTTAAAATTACATTCAACCTTCATGTCCAAGAAAAAACCGCTTTCGAAGATCCTGCTTCGTAAAAGGAAGAAAAACGAATCCGCCTTCAAATACCTCATGGGTCTACTCCACCTTTGGTTGGGTTTACTCTCTTCTATTGTCATTTTTGTATTGTGTTTATCGGGAAGTATCTATGCTTTTAAAAATCAAATTATTGATCTCTATAACTATGATAAAATCTTCGTTTCTGCATCAGCTCAAACCAAGATGAAGCCAGATGAAGTGGTAACGATTTTTAACAAAGAAGGAAAACAGGTAACCGCATTGGCAATGCCAGTCGGAAACAGAAGCTGGATGGTTTCTTACAATGAGGGTTTAGCAAATTCAAGCACATTTATCAATCCCTATACCGGCCAAAAGTTAGGTTCTGCTGATGCGGGACTAAATTCTTTTTTTGAAGTGATCCTCGATTTACACCGGAATTTAATGCTCGGCAATGTTGGTAGGCAAATTGGTGGAATTTCAGTATTGATGTTTTTAGTGCTTTTAACTTCAGGTTTTGTCTTATGGCTTCCAAAAAAATTGAAATATCTAAAGCAGGGTCTAACGATTAAACTGAAATCTAAATTTTTCCGCTTGAATCATGATTTGCATAATGTTTTGGGCTTTTATGCAATCCCGCTCCTATTCTTCATCGCCGTTACAGGAATTTATGTGACGTATCCTTGGGTGAAAAATGCGGTCATTATTTCTTTGGGAGGCCAATCGATTCAGAATACTTTAGCTAACGAAAACGACGACACTTTTGCTAATTTAATGGGCGATATGATGGATCGTCAACAGGAGAAAAAAGAAGAAACAGTAAAAACAATTTCACTCAATGACATTCTAAAAACAGCAAACCAGCATCTGAATTATGAAGGAAATACCATCATTGAATTACCCAACGAGGAAAATCCACGATACACCGTTCGCAAAGTGAATGCCCAACATTGGTACAGTTTGCAACTTCCGGATGAAATCACCTTCGATAAAGCGGGGACATTTAAAACCAAAGAAATATTTCTGGACAAACCTTTAGACAAACAATTCACATCTCTCGCAAAACCGCTTCATACGGGGGAAATCATGGGTTTACCAAGTATCATTCTTTACTTTATTGTTACTCTAATAGGTTGTATGCTTCCTGTCACAGGATTCATAATTTGGTGGCACCGAGTTTCGAAGTAATCACTATTTTTTAAATAAGAATCCGATTCCTAAAAATCCAATACTGATCACCAAATATGACAATCCGTTCGGTGAAAGCATTGTTCCTAACAGAACAACGGCAATGCCTAAGATTGCAATTACCGCCATGATACTTTTGATAAGAGGATTGCCCGAGAAGACTTTCTTCTTTAAAAGACTGAAAAGTCCTAAGAAAAGTGCGCCGTTCACCACATAAATAAATACTATGGGAACTGCAGAAAGATCAAAATTATTCTCCGTGAAGAATGATGAAGTGTTGGTAAAATAATAAATTAGCAAATAAAAAATTACAATTCCTAATCCTAAAAATGCACTGTTTACCGGCATTTTTGTTTTAGGCTCGATGACATCAAGATTCAGGAACTTTTTCGATTTTGGCAGCTGCGAAAATTGGTAAGGCACACGAATCGTGGCCAGTAACAAACCGTTTGAAGTACCTAATACCGACACGATAATAAATAACTGCATAATCAGTGCTCCGGTATCTGCTGCTACACTTCGCGAAAACTCCGTAATGTAAGTATCTTTCAAGCGGATAATTTCTTCACTGCTCATTCCGAAAACGATTCCCATATAATAAGAAATGTAAATAACCATTACGGCCAATGTCCCAATGATTAAAGCTTTAGGCAGATTTTTTCTAGAATTTTTTATTTCCCCGGAAATCTGCGTGGCAATATACCAACCATCAAAGGCAAAAGAAATTGGAATAAAACTCGCAGCAATCAACATCAACAAAGTCTGATTTCCATTAACATTCTGAGTCGCGTAAGTAAAAGTATTTTGTTCTGCTACGTCACCTTTCACTAGACTCAAAATCCCCATCGAAGCAATAAATATGAGTGGTAAAACTTTTAGAACAGTCGTAAACTGCTGAAAAATTCCGCTACTTTTTGGTCTGAAAATATTGAAAACAAAGAAAATAACCAGATTAACAAAGCCAATGAGTAGGAAATGCAGATTGGTCGGTTCAAAATTCATGAATTCCGCGCAGAGATGCGCAATGTAAATCCCCGATACGGTAAAAAGGACTGCGGTAAGAATCGGATAAAACAGCGTTAAATACATCCACCCTACAAAATACCCCGCATTTTCGCCAAAGCGGTAATTCGCATAGTTTAAGATCCCGCCATCTTTCGGAAGAAGTTCGGCATAATTCGCCATCGAAATGGCTCCAAAAACTACACTTACTCCTACGATGATGAAGCCAACAAGTCCGGCAAAAATATTTCCCTGTGTTGAAAGTAAAACATCATCTACTTTAAAAAAAATTCCCGATCCAATGACTTGTCCTACAACCATTGAAATCGCGGTAAAAAGGCCATACTTGGCTTCAAGTTTTTGAGGGTTTTCCATATTAATCTTGCAGTTCTAACCAGCGCATTTCGAATTCTTCTAATTGATTTCCTATCCTTTCAAGTTCTGTTGACAGATTTGAAATTTTACCGTAATCGGTTTCGTTATTCAGTTTTTCCAGAATCTCGGCACGTTCCGCCTCAAGTTTTGGCATTTCCTTTTCAATCATTTCGAGTTCTCGCTGCTCTTTATAAGAAAGTTTTTTTGCAGAACTAGAAGGTTTGTTTGCAGTAGAGGGAGCTGCCTCTTCAACTTTTTTTACAGGCGTAACTTCCTTAACCGCTTTTTCCTCCTGACTTTTCGCTTCGCGATATTCAGAAAAATTACCGACAAAATCTTTGATTTTCCCATCCCCTTCAAAGGCCAACACATGATCTACAATTCGATCCATAAAATAACGGTCGTGAGAAACGATAATTAAACACCCCTGAAACTGAAGTAAGAAGTTCTCAAGCACCGTTAATGTTGGCAAATCCAGATCGTTAGTCGGTTCATCAAAAATCAAAAAGTTAGGGTTTTGATAAAGCACATACATCAAATGCAAGCGCCGTTTTTCTCCTCCTGATAGCTTAGAAATCGGGGAATACTGCGTTTGGTCATCAAACAAAAACAGTCTCAAAAACTGGGACGCCGAAATTGTCCGTCCATTAGCGAGTGGAAAATTCTCCCCAATCTCTTTTATAAAATCGATTACGCGCTCGTCTTCTTTGTACGTTAAGCCCTTCTGCGAAAAATAACCGAATTTAATGGTTTCCCCAGTTTCAATTTCACCTTTATCGTAGGGTTCTAAAGCTTGAATAATATTTAAAAGAGTAGATTTACCCGCCCCGTTTTTTCCGACAATCCCTACTTTTTCGCCACGCTGAAACTGATAACTGAAGTCTTTCAACAGAACTTTTTCACCGAAGCTTTTATCGATATTTCTAAGTTCAAGAATTTTCTTGCCGAGTCTTTTCATCTCAAAATCTAGTTCGAGACTTTGCTTATGGGTATCCTGTTTTGCCACTTTTTCGGTTTCATAAAACGCATCGATCCGAGATTTAGATTTTGTGGTTCGTGCTTTTGGCTGTCGGCGCATCCACTCCAGTTCCTTTCTGTAAAGATTGTTCGCTTTATCAATAGTGGAGTTCAAATTGTCCTCACGAATCATTTTATTTTCAAGATATGTAGCATAACTTCCGTTGTGAACATATAAGTTTTGATCCTCCATTTCCCATATAATGTCACAAACGGCATCAAGGAAATAACGGTCGTGAGTTACCAAAAGTAATGTTATCTTCGACTTTGAAAGATAATTTTCGAGCCACTCAACCATTTCCACGTCAAGGTGGTTGGTAGGCTCATCCATAATCAATAGAATGTGACGATGTTCAGCACGGGTTTCTGTCAGAAGCTTAGCCAATGCTACTCTCTTAATCTGTCCGCCGGAAAGTTTGCCCATTTTAGCTTCTAAGTCGGTAATCTTGAGCTGAGAAAGAATTTGCTTCATTTCATTCTCCAAGTCCCAGGCTTTGTGTATTTCCATTTCAGCCAGTGCTTTCTCCATATCATCCGGGTTTTCGGTATGAAGCGCATGGTGATAATTTTTTACTGCCATAATGGGCGGCGAATCCAGCGTCATCATAAATTCTTCCACGGAAAGGCTAGAATCGAACTCAATTTCCTGATCAAACAGCACCACTTGAATATCTTTATTGATAACAACCTCGCCGCTGTCTGCAATTTCTTTTCCCATCAAAATCTTCAGCAAGGTCGATTTACCGCTTCCGTTTTTGGCAACAATGGCAATTTTATCGCCTTCGTTTACATTAAAGGAAATGTTTTTAAACAACACTTTGAGACCATAGGATTTGGTAAGATTTTCAGCAGCAACGTAATTCACTTCGTAAAATATTTAAGATGAGCGCAAAAGTACAACAATTGCAGGCAAAGATTAGTCGAGGGTGAGTCTTTTCAATGACCAGAGACTTCCGTTATAGACGTTGACATCAACCTTGGTGTTAATTCCGTAGACAATACCTTTTTCGGTAAACTGCCAAAACTGCCAAGCGTTGTCTGGCGATGGCGTTAAAACGTCATTGTAATTGGCAAGCCAAAGCGGATAATCATCAAATTCACCTTTTAAAAAGTCCTTGTAATAATGATAGTAGGTATAAATAATTGGTTTTTCACCATAAGCTTCCTCTACAATTTCACACCATATTTTGAGATCTTCAATCAGTTTTTCATTGGATTTTCGGCGTGGAATTTTCTCAATATCAAGAACCGGAGTCAAATCTCCAGCTTCTAATTTAACCGTTTCCAGAAAATTGTTGGCTTGCCGAACAGGATCTTCATCCGCTCGATAAAAATGATAAGCGCCACGAATGAGATTATTTTTTTTCGCCTCTTGCCAGAATTCTTCAAAATGCTTGTCGGAACTACGGTTGCCCATCGTAGCTCTCAGCACCACAAATTCAATAGGCAGCGCGCCGTTTGCAACACTGAGACTGTCCCATTTAATATCCTCTTTTCTTTGGTAATGCGAGAGATCAATCCCAAACGTTTGGTCAGAGTATTCCGTAATAATTCTGTTTATACGCTCTGCCTCAAACTCAGAATTAGTAAGGTTTTTATGCTCGAAGTTTTTAAAATACATCGCATAGTAAAACTCTACTTTCTGTTTGAGGTATAAACCACTTCCCAACAAAACCAACCCGAGGATAGCGAGCAGAATCCAACGGCGACGCCAGAAGCTTTTTCTTCGTTTTCGGTGAATTTTTCGGGTCGTTTTTTTCTTAATGGGTCGCTTTGCCATGGCCTGCAAAAATAGTCTTTGGGAAACAAAAAATCGTGCATTCATACACGATTTTAATAGTTTATTTGTCCATATGGGTTACTAATATCCCCCAGTAATTTCTTTGTTTGAAACTAATGATAATGCAGAGGATGTCCCGATTCTTTGAACGCCCATTTCAATCATTTTTTGAGCATCTTCTGGAGATTTCACTCCGCCCGCAGCTTTCACAGGAAGACTTCCGGCGTTGTCAATCATTAATCGGATACCTTCAAAAGTGGCTCCATTTGGTTTCCCGTTTTCTGTGAGATAAAAACCAGTTGAAGATTTTACAAAAATATTCTTAAGTGATTCTGGATCGAAGTTTTCTTCTGCCCAGTTGCGGATATTTTGAGTTATCGAAGCAATTTGCTCATCAGTTAAAGCTGCTATTTCGATAATCCACTTAACCACTTTATTACTATTAAGAGCAATTCTCGTCCCTTTAATAAATTCATTCTTAACTAAGTCAAGATTGCCGGATTTGAAAGCTTCATAATTGATGACATAATCCAATTCATCCACTCCATCATTAATAGCCTGCTGTGCTTCAGCTAGCTTAGCTTCCGTACTTGCCGTACCCTCATGAAACCCAATAACGGTCCCTACTTTAACCTCTGAATTTTTAGAGAGTAAATATTGCTTAATTTCTTTCACATAATTGGGACGAATCATCACTTCGAAAAAATCATTTTCAATTGCTTCATTGGTAAGTTCGTAAACTTTCTTCGAAGTTTCTTCTTCAGAAATGTTGGCTTGTGCCGGAGTTTTAAGATAAGTGGAATCTAAAAATGATCTAATATCCATGGTTAATTATACTTTCAGTTGTCTGTTAATACTTTGCTCCAAAGATATGAAGGTTTCCGTTCTTGTGACGCCTTTTAGTTTCTGAAGTTTATTAAGAATTTCCATTAAATGGTCGTTATCGCGGCAAAGCACCTTGAGGAAAATGGTATAATTACCCGTAGTGTAATGCGCTTCCACCACTTCATTCACTTCTTTCAATGCTTTTACTGCATCATGATAATGACTTGGCTGTTCTAGAAATACACCGATATAAGACACGACTTTGTAACCAATTTTCCGGGGATTGAGGAAAGAGATAGAATTCTCGATGACCCCTGCCTGCTCCAGTTTTTTAATTCGTTGATGGACCGCCGTCGTAGAAATCCCCACGCTTTTTGAGATGTGAGCTAACGATGTTTTTGCATTATCCATCAGCATATAGATGATTTCTTTATCCACAGAATCCAAGTGGTAGCTTGAATTGGTTGCACTTTTCATATGTTACTAAAGCTTTTAATTTTTAATTAATGAAACGAGTACGGGAAAATGGTCACTATAACCGCCCAAATACCGTGTTCCGGCAAAGGTTCTTGCCGGCCTTCCTGCAAATTTCTTGCCTGAACTGTGTAAACGCAAGGGTTTAAACACGTATTCTTCACAAAATTTCAACCTAGAACTGTCTTGAAAAAAATCTTCTGAAAGTAAAATCTGATCAAATAACAGTCCGTTTTGGTTATGATATGCGGAAAAAACACCATTCTGAAATAAGCGAAGAAATGGATTATTAAATTTTCTGGTTTCACTTAACTGATACAAACTGCTTATAATCTCTTCATCAGGATTTTCGTTGAAATCTCCCATGATTATGACCGGCTCGTGTTTAGAATGTTGTAGAATTTCTTCCTTAAGTTCTTGTACAATCTGTTTACGCAGATTGATCTTGATATTTTTTTTTCGTTGTGAAGGCAAATGCAACAAGTAAACGGTGAAAATGAAATCTTCCATTTGAAACCTACATTTCAAAATACTTCTAGAACGTTTTAACTCTCCTTCATGTACGAAATCTTCCGCAAAATTTAGCGACTGAGCCTCCAACAATTTTAGTTTAATCGGATTATAAAGAATCACGACCCCCATTCCACGGGCATCCGTACCGTCAAACTGAACAGTACAATAACCCTTTAAAACTTCTTTGGACAATAAATCCTGTACAGGTTTATTACCTTTTATCTCGGCAAGACCGATGATCATTGGCATTTCGCCATTTTCTTCCTGTATAAGCTCAAATACTTCTGCTATCTTTCGAATTTTAATCTGATATTTTCTCTCATCCCAATTTTTTAGTCCAGATGGCGTAGGATCGAGAAAGTGAACAGACTGCGGATCTGGTGGAAAAAGATTTTCCACATTATAAAATGCAATTATTTCTTTGGAGTATTGAGCCAACATTAATCTGCAACGTTAAAAAACGCTGTATCAAATTTTAGATTTAAATAAAATTATGGAAGTAAATCTGGCCTTTTAGCCTGAGTGATTTTCACCGCTTCCTCGTGAAGCCAATCTTCAATTTTACCGAAATTACCACTCAATAAAACTTCAGGCACTTTTAGACCTTTGTATTCGGCAGGTCGCGTATACACTGGTGGAGATAAAAGCCCATCTTGAAAGCTGTCTGTTAAAGCACTTTGTTCATCATTAAGGACACCAGGCAATAATCGGATTACGGAATCTGCAAGAACACATGCGGCAAGCTCGCCACCAGTCAGCACATAATCGCCAATTGATATTTCCTTGGTAATATGTAAATCACGAACACGCTGATCAATCCCTTTGTAATGTCCGCAAAGGAAGATTAAATTCTTCTTCGTAGATAAAGTATTGGCGATTTTTTGATTCAGTGTTTCACCATCGGGAGTTAAATAAATAACCTCATCATAATCTCGCTGTGCCTTAAGATCTGAAATACAACGGTCTAAAGGTTCAACCATCATCACCATTCCTGCAGAACCTCCGTACGGTGCATCATCAATCTGTCGGTATTTTCCGATTCCATATTCTCTTAGAGAGTGAAAATGGACTTCTGCAAGTCCTTTATCGGCTGCTCTTTTTAAAATTGAAGTTCGGAACGGGCTCTCCATAAGCTCCGGAAGTACACTGATGATGTCTATTCTCATTGTTCGGTTCGGTTCTTTTTATTGGGCAGAATAATCAGTCGCAGTGAAGAATCTTTGTTGATGTAACTCCACATCCAGTTAAAGAAGATAGCGACTTTATTTCTAACCGACAAGATTAGCATTAAATGCAAGAACATCCAAAAATACCAGGCTAAAAATCCTTGAAATTTGAAATTTGGCAAATCTACAACTGCCCTGTGCTTTCCAATAGTTGCCATACTTCCCTGATCTACATACTCATACTCCTTCCACTCGGAAATATTTTTTTTAAGAAAGTTTTTTCCTAAGTTTTTTCCCTGATTGATGGCGACGTTGGCCACTTGTGGATGCGCCATAGGATACTTTGGTGTTTCCATATAGGCAATATCCCCTATTGCAAAAATGTTGTCGTAACCTAATACTCTATTATAACGGTCTGTTTTATAACGGTTTCGGA
This sequence comes from Kaistella sp., assembly GCA_041913105.1. Lineage (GTDB taxonomy): Bacteria > Bacteroidota > Bacteroidia > Flavobacteriales > Weeksellaceae > Kaistella. The sequence goes on from JAYSFV010000001.1 coordinate 1,001,933, forward strand.
TCATCACTTCAGGATTTAATCCTTCAATAATATTTCCTGTAACCCCTGCAGCCCAAATCACATTGTTGGATGCGATGGTTTTGCCACTTTGGGTATGAACACGATCTCCGTCGTAATCGGTTACGATTTCATCTTTCATAAAAATCACCCCCAGCTCTTTCAGATACTTCTCTGACATTTCTTGAGACTCTTTACTCATCATACTGAGAGAAGTAGGCGTGGAAGATATAAGGATGATTTTGAGATCATCAAAATTCATGTGAGGATAATCTCGAGGTAGAATGTCTGATTTCATTTCAGCGAATGCACCTGCAAGTTCTACCCCTGTCGGCCCACTTCCTACAATGACGATATTCCAGTTTCCGTCATCGCTTCGGCGTTTTTGAATAATTAATTTTTCGAAGGTAGAAAGCACATGATTACGAATGGCGATAGCTTCCTGTGTATTCTTCATCCCGAAGGTAAGTTGCTCCATCTTTTCATTTCCGAAAAAATTGGTCTTACATCCTGTGGCAATTACCAATTTATCATACGTAATTTCGGCGTCGCTTGTAATAACTTTATTTTGTTCAGGCAGAATTTTTTCTACCTCGATCATTCTGTACTGAATATTTCTGGAACGCTGGAAAATTTTACGGAAAGGAAATGAGATATTACTGGGCTCAATACGTCCGCAGGCTACTTGATAAAATAGCGGCTGAAACATATGATGATTAACCTTGTCGAGTACAAAAACCTTTTTGTTTTTATTGTTCAGTTTTTTAGCCAAATGAAGACCAGCAAATCCACCCCCAATAATTACAATTTTTTCCCTGCTTTCCATACATTAAATTTAGATTTGAAATAATGCTTCAAAATTGTTGCCATGTAGAACAAAAAAAATCCCTGGAATCAGGGATAAATTTTAATGCTTTACAATTTGAGTAACTTTTTGTGTGTTGTCACTCATTATATACCTCATCAGATACTTTCCGGGTCTTAATTTATCGAGACGAATTTCCCCAGAAGTCATATTTATGGAAAACTCAGCAACTTGCATCCCTAAAATGGAATAAAAGGTCACTGATTTTATTTTTAAAAACGGATCTTTCGATTTTACAATGATATAGTCTCGAGCCGGATTTGGATAGGCTACGATGATCCCGTCATCTGATTTTTGACTTACCGTCATAGACTCTCTGCTAAAAGATTGTGCAGAAAGTTGTGGAGTAAAGAATGCCATCAAACCAAAAAGTAAGACAGAAAATAATAATTTTTTCACCTTATAATAACGTTATATTTATAAAAACACATACAAATGTAATAAAACACAATTTATTTACCATCGTTTTTTCTCAAAACAATAAGTAAATTTGCATAATAATTTCAAATTTTATTCCAAAAGAAAATGATTATCTATTCCCGGAACCGTAGACTTCGAACTTCTGCAGCCATTAGAGCATTAGTTCAAGAAACAGTGCTTACCACCAATGATTTTGTAATGCCAATTTTCGTAATGGAGGGAGAGAATAAAGAGGAAGCTATTCCCTCAATGCCCGGTATTTACAGAAGAAGTATTGATCTGACGGTTAAAGAATGTAAGGAACTTTACGCCTTGGGTATAAAAGCGGTTAATCTATATATGAAAGTTTCGGAGGATTTAAAGGATAATAGGGGAACCGAAGCATGGAATAAAAATGGATTAATGCAGAATACCATTAAAGCTATTAAGGATGCTGTGCCAGAGATGATTGTAATGCCGGACGTTGCTTTAGATCCTTACTCTATTTATGGGCATGATGGAATTATCACCAATGGAAAAGTTGATAATGATGTAACCAACGAAGCGTTGGTAAAAATGTCTGTTTCACTTGCGGAAGCGGGTGCTGATGTAATGGCACCAAGCGACATGATGGATGGTCGCGTGGCTGCAATACGCACAGGACTGGAAGAGAACGGATTCACGGATGTTGGAATCCTTAGTTATGCTGCCAAATATGCAAGTTCTTTCTATGGGCCATTCAGAAGTGCTCTAGATTCTGCGCCGAAAGAAAATATCGACATTCCGAAGGATAAGAAAACTTATCAAATGGATTTTCATAACTCCCGAGAAGCTTTAGATGAGGTTTATAAAGATGTCGCTGAGGGTGCAGACATTATTATGATAAAACCAGGGATGCCTTATTTGGATATCGTTTCAAAAGTTCGTGAAAGCATTGACTTGCCTATTGCAGTATATAATGTCAGCGGAGAATATGCGATGTTAAAAGCCGCTGCGCAAAATGGATGGTTAGATAATGACAAAGCGATTATTGAAAGTTTAACATGTATAAAACGTGCCGGCGCAGATATGATTTTCACTTATGCGGCAAAAGAAGCTGCACAATTGTTAAATGGATAAATACTTTCCTTCAATATTGATCTTTTGGCGCTCGCTTCGCTCGCGCCCTAACAACATTAACAACCAAAAAAATCTTTCAGTTTTTCTGAAAGATTTTTTATTTAACAATAATATTTCCGAGATAAAAAAGACCATAACATCTTTGGTTTTCCTCTAGTTGCAGAAATTCACCGAGATGTGAAATAATATTTGGTGTACTCCAATAACATCCGACATTGTGAGCAGTCGCGGTTAAATACATATTTTGTACGGCCATTGCAGTGGCAGCAATTTCTTCCCATTCGGGTAACAGACCACTGAAGTTGACAGAGATGGAGATAATTGTATCCGCTTTCGCCGATTTATCTAAGATGCTTTGATACTTCTTTTCGAGAAAAACCTGGGCCGGAGTACTCTCTTTATAAATTTTCGCCAAATGATCTCCCAATGCTACCTTTTCGGCATTTCGAAAAACTTTAAATCTCCAAGGTCTAGTTCGTTTATGATTAGGTGCAAAAGTGGCAGAATGTAAAATCTGGTTAAGAATTTCTTCATCAATTTCCTTTTCAGAATAATCCTTGGGAAAAGTGCTTCTGCGTGTTTCTATAATTTGTTTTAAAACTTCTGCTTTATCCATATTTTAAATAACGTTTTCAATCGTCTGACTGATGTTGTTGAGTATAAAAGAATCTCCTGCTTTTTTGCCAAACATGACTTGAGCCATTGGACTTTGTTCTGAAATCGCATAAAAGCGGTCGCCTTCGTAAAAAAATTCGCCTAAGGAAACTGAAATATAAAATCGAGCCTTATTCGTAAAAACCATTGAACCAAGTTGCACCGTATTGGTAGGTTTGTTTAAAACCCTAACCATGTTTCTCTGTAAATCATTCAGAGAGCCTAATTGACGTTGCATCTGATAAATTTCTTCCTGAATCTCTTCGCGGATAGAATCATATTTTGGCGTTTTCTTGATATCCCGACTGGCATCTTGCGTAAACTCTATAAAATGTTCGAGTTTTTTTATTTTCCCAGAAATAATTTCAAGCACATAATTTCTGAGGTCGGTCTTTAGCACGGTCCGGTTCTGCATAAATCCTGTTTTTTTTGGTAAAGTAAATTTAAACCAAAACAAATAAAGTGCTAATCCCGGTAATTATCGTTTTATAGATGATTCACTGCCATCTTCTGCCTTACGGCTTCATATAAAATGGCACCACACGCCACAGATACATTTAATGACTGTGTTTTACCTTCAATTGGTAATTTAATTTTCTCATCAGAATGATGAAGAACTTCCTTTGAAATACCTGTTTCTTCGTTACCCATTACTATAGCACAAGGCTCGGTAAAATCCACATCGTAAATCAGTTTTTGCGCTTTCTCACTAGCTGCAAAAACCTGAACTCCAGATTGTTGTAAGAAGTCCACCGTGTGGGCAAGATTATTCTGTTTACAGATTTTCAGGTTGTAAATTGCTCCAGCTGAAGTTTTGATGGCATCAGAATTAATGGGAGCAGCTCCTTTTTCAGGCAAAATTATAGCGTGAACCCCCACGCACTCAGCGGTTCTACAGATCGCACCAAAATTACGAACATCCGTTAGACGATCAAGAATTAAAAGAAATGGCGTTTTCCCTTCTTCGAATAATTGTGGGAGTACGTCTTCTATCTTCTCAAAAGGAACGTCAGAAATAAAAGCGACAACACCTTGGTGATTCTTCCTTGTAAAACGATTCAGTTTTTCAACAGGAACATAATTCGGGCGAATTTTATGTTTAGAAAGTAAATTTTTAAGTTCAAAATAAATCTCTCCCTGCAAAGCGTTCTGCATGAAAATTTTATCGATCGTTTTGCCTGCCTCTATCGCTTCAATAACCGGTCTTAACCCAAATATAAAGTCATCTTTTTTATCTTTTTGAGAATAAGATTCGGAGTTTTTATGAGAAAAATCTTTCAATGTAAATAATTTAATAAGTTGAATGTTGTAGCCTAAAACTCCTCTCCTAAAATAGCTCGTTTTTGAGCCATCACATAGCCATAATGAAGTGATTCATGCATATTATTGAAGATGATAGCATCCTGAATATTTTTCAAATCCAGTCCGAAGCTGGTCGTATATGGCGTATAGTCCGAGAAAAAATCCGCATCATAATCTTTCATCAAAATCTTCGATGTTTCATTTAATAAAAAAGCCAGGTCATCAATTTCAGACTGTTCCACCTGAAGATTTGGTAACGTTCCTTTTTTGTACGTTTCAATCCAATACTTATCAATACGGAACGGATTACCGCTGAGGTAGTAACACAAAAGTTGCTGTGTTGCTACAGTGTGTGCAATGTTCCAGTAAATATTATTATTGAAACCATCAGGAATGATGAGCAATTCTTTGGTTGGGGTATTCTGAAGAATTTCAAGGAGATTTCTTCGTACTTGTCGGTGCGCCTGAAAATGATAGTTCATCGGTACAACATTTTAATCTTCAAAAATAGTCTAATTATGTGGAAACCACAAAAAGGTAGAAATGTAAACTTCTTGAAATATAAATACCTCAAATCTCTTTCATCACCTTACCCATCAGCAATCTTTAACAAAACTTTAACAAAAACTTGGCACTAATTGTGTTGACTGATCGCGGTATTTATAAGAAATTTACACTCTTAATCTAAAAAGAACACATGTCAGAACTTCATCAGGCAGAGGATATTAGGCAATTAAACGATAAAGTAAGAGAGCAGAACTATTTTTTCACCCTCTTAAAGCAGGAAATCAACAAAGCAATTATCGGTCAGGAATATATGATTGACCGCTTATTAATTGGTCTTTTAGGAAACGGACATATTTTACTGGAAGGGGTGCCCGGACTCGCGAAGACGCTTGCCATTAAGACCCTTTCAGATGCGGTACAGGGGGATTTTTCTAGGATACAGTTTACTCCCGATTTGCTTCCTGCCGATGTCGTGGGTACAATGATGTACAACATTAAAGACAACGATTTTACCATAAAAAGAGGGCCTATTTTCGCAAATTTTGTGCTTGCGGATGAGATCAACCGTGCTCCTTCAAAAGTACAATCGGCTTTATTGGAGGCAATGCAGGAAAAGCAAGTTACCATTGGGGATGAAACCATGGCACTTCCCAAACCTTTCCTTGTTTTGGCGACACAAAATCCTATCGATCAGGAAGGAACTTATCTTTTACCGGAGGCTCAAAGCGACCGTTTTATGCTGAAATGTACAATCTCTTATCCGGACTTCGAAGATGAAAGAAAGATCATGCAAATGGTCGCAACTTCCCACCAGCCAGAAATTAGACCAGTCATTACTCTTCAGAATATCAATGAAGCCAAGAGCTTAATCAATAAAATTTATCTCGACGAGAAAATTGAAAAGTATATCTTGGATATGGTTTTTGCCACGCGTTTTCCAGAAAAATATGGATTAGCAGATTTAAAAAACTATATCAGTTTTGGTGCGTCTCCAAGAGCTTCTATTAATTTATCCATTGCTTCGAGAGCAGTTGCTTTCTTGAGAAATCGTGCATTTGTACTTCCGGAAGATGTTAAAGAGATTGCTAAAGACGTTTTAAGACACCGTATTGGATTAAGTTTTGAAGCTGAAGCCGAAGAAATTAATGCAGACGAAATTGTGGAAAGGATTCTCGCAAAAGTACAGGCCCCATAGTTATTTCATGGAGATTCGTGATATCATCAAAAAAGTTAAGCAGATAGAAATCCGCACAAAGAAAAAAACGGAAGCTACGCTTATGGGCCAATATCACAGTGCATTTAAAGGTCAAGGGATGACTTTTTCTGAAGTCCGTCCTTACCAGTTTGGTGACGAAATCCGTAGAATTGACTGGAATAAAACGGCTCGTTTTCGGGAACCATTCGTCAAAGTGATGGAAGAAGAACGCGAACTCACCATGATGTTATTGGTTGATATTTCGGCTTCCATGGATTATGGTACAAACGTCCAGTTAAAACGAGAATTTGTAGCCGAAATTGCTGCCAGTTTAGGGTTTTCAGCTGCTGGAAACAATGATAAAGTAGGATTAATATTATTCGCAGACAAAGTGTATAGGGTTATTCCCCCACAAAAGGGAAGAAAACATATTCTAGCCATTTTGAGTAATATTCTCACTGCAGATTATGTTCCGGCGGAGTCAAAAATCGATGTGGTATTAGAATATATGATGAGTGTTTTCAAAAAGAAATCATTTGTTTTCATGTTTTCCGATTTTGAAGATTCTTACGATCAGAAGATTTTAGGAGTCGCCTCCCGAAAACACCAAATGCTTGGGATGAGGATTTACGACCATAAAGACAGTGAGATTCCGGATGTTGGGTACGCGCTTTTCCGGGATGCTGAGACTGGAAGACAAATCTGGGCAAATACTTCAAACCGTAGATGGCGTTATGAATTTGCCGAAAAACAGAAGCAAAAAGTTCGTAGCGTTGAAGAAGATTTCAAAAACGCTTCCGCAGGTTTTATCAATATGAATACGGGGGAAGATTACGCGAAATTTCTCTACCAATACTTTAGGAAGCGCTAGTATAAGCTAACATTTAAGACCGTTTTGAAAAAAATATATTTACTTTTTTATTTATTTTTTGTATTTGCCATTTCTGCGCAAACCTTAGGCTCAAAGCTCGATAAGGAAACTTTAGCTTTGGGGGAAGTGGGCACTTTAAGAATTAATGTTTCAGATTTAAAAGGCCAACAGGTTTCTTCTGCTCCCAAAAATGAACTATTACCCTTTCATTTTGAAGAAATAAAGGACAGCATTAATCTTACCCCGGAAGTGTATGAGAGAACTATTGAATTTGCGGTGTTCGAAGAGGGAACATTTACCATTCCAAAACTTGATTTTAAAATTGGCGGTGAAGTTTTCCAAACAATTCCTTACACTGTAGAAGTTGTTAACACCGCCCAAAAAGGAGATGTGATTAACGATATCATGAAAAACAAAGAAGTAAAACTAGAAATACAGGACTACTGGGAACTATATAAATGGTATATTTTGGCAGTTTTGGTTCTTCTAGCGCTTGCTTTTATCATCTACCAAATTGTTCGTTACGCGAGAAGAAGGAAAGATTCTCCGAAAGTAATGACGAATCAAACTCTTCGCGAACTTGAAAACCTTCGGAAAAAGAAATTCATTGAGCAGGGAGATTATCGTTCATTTTATGTGGAACTTATAGAAATTTCTCGGGCCTTCATCACCAAGCAATATAAAATCCCGGCTGATGTCTTGCTGACCGACGATTTAATTGATGTAATGAAATTAAATAATGCCATCTCACCTGAAAATGAAAAAATTGTAGAAGATATATTTCTTCGTGGAGATTTGGTGAAATTCGCCAAAACCTTCCCCACTCAGGAAGCCATGCAGAAAGATTTCAACGATATTAAAAATTTTGTGAAACGCTCCGCCAAAGATTTAGAAGTTGAGCAGTTAAGAACCGGTGTATAATGATAATGGATTTTCAACAGTTCGAATTTCATAGTCCATGGTTTTTGTTGCTTTTCCTGGTCTTTATCCCGCTTTTCATTAAGGATGCGGGCAAAAAAAGTCGTGGTGCAGTTACAGTTCCTACGATTAATAACATGAAGGCTTGTAAAGGCATTGGTTTAGTGCTTTTCTTCCTCAACGTCTCAAAATATTTAATCCTGTCGGCAATGATTATTGCTTTAGCGAGACCCCGAACCTTCACCATTTCAGAAAACAATGACGACAGTAAGGGGATCGACATTATACTGTCTGTGGATGTTTCTTTAAGTATGCTGGCTAAGGATCTGGAACCCGATCGATTAACAGCACTTCAGGAAATTGCTAAAAAATTCGTGAATAAAAGACCCGGCGACCGCATTGGTCTGGTAACTTATTCCGGCGAAGCTTTCACTAAAGTTCCTGTAACCTCCGATCATGCGGTTTTGCTGGATGAATTGGATGCACTAAATCCTCTTGAATTGCAACCCGGAACGGCAATCGGTGAAGGTCTATCCGTCGCAGTAAGTCATTTAAGACATAGCAAAGCTAAATCCAAAATCATTATTTTAATGACGGACGGGGTGAACACTATTGAAAATGCAATGCCTGCCCAAGTGGGGGCACAACTTGCAAAAAGCAATGATATACGGGTGTACTCAATCGGGATTGGGACAAACGGTTACGCCTTAATGCCTACTCAAACCGATATTTTTGGAGATCTGGTGTTTACGGAAACCGAAGTTAAAATTGATGAACCTGTGCTTCGCGAAATTGCGATGACCACAGGCGGAAAATATTTCCGTGCCACCTCTAACCAAAGTTTGGAGGAGATTTATGAAGAAATTAATCAATTGGAAAAGTCTGAACTTCAGACTTCAAAACTCTATAATTACAAAGAATATTTCAGGATTTTTCTTTGGTTCGCTTTAGGAATTCTTTTACTCGATGCCATCTTCAGATGGGTGATTTTTAAATTCTTGAATTAACAGGAAGCCTGATTAAATAAAATGGATTGGTATTTAGGAAATAACTGGTATCTCTTACTTCTGCTTCTGCTGCCTTCTTGTGGCTGGCTGATGCTACATTATGCAAGATGGAGAAAAAAGAAACGTAAACATTTCGCGGAAGAACGTTTTCAAGAACAATTGTTCGGAAAGAGAAACCGTTTCGGAAAAATTATGCCTGCCCTTTACCTTTTCGGTTTACTTTTCTTAATCTTTTCAATTGTTGATCTACTTCGAGGATCGGAAGAAATAGAAACCCAGCAGAAAATGAACAACGTGATTTTCCTTTTGGATGTTTCCAACTCCATGAATGCACAAGATATTGAACAAAACCGACTGACTCAAGCTAAAAACCTCATCATCAACACAATGGAAGAAATGACGAACGATAAAGTCGGGATTGTTGTTTTTGCTGGAGAAGCTTCTTCTATTATGCCATTAACCACCGATTTTACAGCCGCAGAGACATATGTAGGTGGTATCGAAACAAGTGTTGTAAAAGTACAGGGTACTGATTTCCTAAAAGCCATGGAAACAGCAGTAGATAAATTTAAAAACGTTCCAAAAGGCGCAAGAAAAGTAGTTCTTCTGAGCGACGGCGAAGATAACGAAGGAAATGAGAAGGCAGCCATTAGACTTGCAAAGCGGGAAGGCATTATGGTTACGACGGTCGGGGTCGGTACCGAAGAAGGCGCACCGATCCCGGAATATGTTTTCGGACAGTTAATGGGTTACAAAACGGATTTGCTTGGGCAGACTGTAATCTCTAAAAGGCAAACCGATGCACTTCAAGATATTGGCAATGAGACAGGTGGTGTTTATGTAGATGGCAATAATTTAGAATCTGCTGTACAACAGATTAACGATGGTCTATCGAGGAAAGTCGGTAATGGTCTTACGACCGTAAAATCCCAAAATGCAGTACATTATTACCAATATTTTTTAGCCGTTTCTTTATTTTTCTTTATCCTCATTTTTCTGTTGAACCCAAAAGGAAATTTTGAAAGTTGAAATCCTTAAGAATAAAGGCGCTTTTAACCCAAATTTAACAGAAATCCCCCTAGATATTAACAATTAAAGAAATAATTTTGCGCTAATGAATTGGAATCCCAAATTTTCTCTCGTGATGATCTTTTTCTGCACTCTTCTATGGGGACAGAAAAGTTACAATACGCTTATTCATGAAGGAAATAGGGATTTCGCAGAACAAGATTTCGAGAGTGCGTCTTCTAAATTTACAGAAGCGATCAAACAAAAAGAAAATGATTTTGCTGCACATTACAATTTAGGCAACAGCTTGTACAAGAGAAAACAATACGCTGAAGCTCAGGCAGAATATGAGAAAGCCAATCAGTTGGCAACGACAATTCCAGATAAAGCAGCAGCATTGTACAATTTAGGAAATGCGCATATGCAGAACGGTGATAGTAAAAAAGCAGCAGATCTTTATAAACAGGCATTAAAGCAAGATCCTTACAACGAAAATATTCGTAAGAATTATGAAATCGCGATGTTGAAAGAGAAAGAAAAGCAGCAAAACCAAAATCAGTCCGGTGGAGGTGGCGATGGAGAAAATGAAGATCAAAAACAGGGGCAAGACAAAGGCAACACTCCTCAGAATCAAGCTGGTAGCGGACAGCAAAATAAAGGTGAAGGCGAAGGAAATGACCAAAACCAAAAAAGCAACAATAATTCTGGGAAACTCCCTAATGACCTTCAAAATTCTATTTTAAACCGCGTAGAAAATAAAGAAAGAGAAACGGCAAAACGTATTCTCAACAAAGATTCCTATTCGATGCCGCAAAGCAACGAGAAGGATTGGTGATGAAAAAGAAATTATCTTACATATTCCTATTTTTCTCTGCCTTCCTGGCTTATGGGCAGGTTACACTGTTGGTTTCAGAAGTTAAAGATCCGAAGGTTAATCAGCGGTTCAACCTTACGGTCCTATTGGAAATCAGCGGAGAAAATATGATTCAGGAAACTCCTCTCAGGATGCCTGATCTCTCAAAATTTGAAATTCTGGGTTTCGCGTCCGAGCAAAATACTGTGGTGGTAGACGCCCGACGTGGTGATGTGATTAACCAAATCATTTCTCAGTGGGTTCTGACGCCCAAGCAAGCAGGAAAATTTAAGATAGGTTCAGTACTCGTTACCGTAAACGGAAAAATTTACAAAACAGAACCTTTTGAGATTAACGTTCGCGAAAGCGAAAGGTCTTCAATGGCGGATAACAATGCGTTCAGTGATTTATACCTAAATGTCGAAGTCAAAGAAAAATCAGTATATCCCAATCAGCCTACCATCGCCGTTTTGCGAGCATACAGCCGGGACTATGGTAACTTTAGAAAGCTTGGTAAAATTCAATATCCTCAGCAGAAGAACGTTCAGATAAAACCGGTGAGTTTTGCTAAGGATGAAATTGAAACGAATGCAGGTATCGCTTCGCAGATTTTGGGAGTGTTTATGATTTTCCCTTCGGAAAGTGGCTCCGTAGATCTAAGTCCAGTTTCAGCTGCGATAACCGTTCCTGGTGCTGAAGAAAAGATTAACTCCAACCGAGTTCGTTTAAATGTAAAAAAACTGCCCGAAGGAAAACCGGAACATTTTAAGAATGCTGTTGGGAAATTCGAGGTTGAAGTAACAAACAAGACGACAGAGCCGGTTGAAATCGACAAACCGGTTAATGTCAGTCTCAAAGTTTCCGGAAAAGGAAACTTAGGAAATTTAGCACTACCAAAAATGGTAGATTCAGAGCAGTATACATTCTTCCCACCTAAAATTTCCTCAAATACCGTGGCTTCTAAAGATGGCTTAACGGGAAATATCGTAGCGGATTATGTGGTAATTCCTAAAATTGCCGGGGTTCTAGATATTCAATTTGAAGAATTTGCCTTCTTCAATCCTGATGATAAAAAATACGTTGATTTAGGCTCAAAAAGCTTAAAACTCAACGTAAAAACGCATGAGCAAGTTGTCGATGCGAAATCTACATTGGAAAAGGTGAATGATTACACCAATACCATGTTGGAGACCGTGGATACCCCGGTGCTCAAAACGGAAGCACTCAAAGTAAAAGAAAAAGATAAAATCGATTGGCAAATTGTGCTCGCGAACTTACTCTTATTGGTCGGAATAACCGGACTTTTCATCTATATGAGAAGAAAATTCACCGAGAAAAAACCGAAAGAAACGAAGATCGTGAAACCAATCACAACCATTGCTGATACTGAAAAAATGCTTCGGGAAGAATTTTCGATGCCATTAGAAGCGCAATTGGTTTATTTGAAAAAGCTTGCGCAAGAGGAGGATTTTTCAAAGTTTTTTGAGGTTTACGAAGAACTCCATCTCGATACCAGAAAAGTGGTGGGGACCGATTCCGAAAGTCAGTTCAAAGATTTTATTGCCGAAAACAAAGGTCTTCAAACGCTGGACAATTATCGAAAACTAAGCGAACAACTTAAGTTTGAAAAATACGCTCCATATCATAACCGTGAGCAATTTTTAGAGTTTTCAGAGACCATTTCTGCATTGTATACCGAAATTAGGAATTAACAGTTTAAAAGTATATTTTTGGATAATCATTAATTCCAGGATATGTTTGAACTTTTTTCTCTTAAAGAAACTCTTACTGCAACCATGGTACTTTTTGCAGTAATCGACATCGTAGGATCGATCCCAATTATTGTAAGTCTAAAACAGAAATTTGGCCATATTGAAGCCGAAAAAGCCTCAGTAGTAGCGATGGTTTTAATGATCTGTTTCCTTTTTATCGGAAATAAGTTGCTAAAATTTATTGGGGTAGATGTCAATTCCTTTGCCATTGCCGGTGCTTTCGTCATCTTCATTATAGCGGTTGAAATGATCCTTGGAATTGAAATACATAAGAACCAGGAAGCGAAATCTGCCTCTATCGTACCCATTGCTTTTCCATTAATCGCAGGCGCTGGAACCCTTACTACAACCTTGTCTTTACGTGCGGAATATCATGATATCAACATCATTTGTGGTATTATACTCAACACAATTTTCGTATATTTGGTGCTTAAATCAGCGAACTGGATTGAGAAAAAATTAGGAGACGGGACTTTGCAGGTTTTACAGAAAGTTTTCGGTATTATTCTGTTAGCGATTTCCATCAAATTATTTACCGCCAACTTCGCACAGTTGTTTAGTACTTACGTTAAATTTTAAAGATAAAAATGAAACTTTTTTACAAAATATTCTTAGCTCTTTTTGTGCTTTTCATCGGATTCAACCTTTATGCGATGGAGTGGCAACTCGGTTTCTGGCACGAGGAAAACTCTAAATTTATCCTGTCGATGTCGGCAGCTTTTATAGGAATACTCGTGGTCTTCGTGATGCATACGTTAAGCCGTTTGGCAGCAAGAAAATAAATTAAAATGCCCTTTTAAAAGGGCATTTTTTTATTAAAATCTCATCATATCTTTTACAACACCCCCATTTTGGGTATGCTGCAAAAGTTCTTTAACGATAAACTCTTTTATTTGATCTTCAGCTTCATTAGCCGGAAAAAGTAGGTGAACATTGGCTCCTGCATCAAGCGTAAAGAAGAGTGGTAATCCTGTTTCCTTGCGGAAATCCCAAATTTTATTAATTACCTCCAGTGTTCCGGTTTTCATTAGAATAAACGCCGGTTCACTCATCATCATCATGGCGTGCAGCGTTAAGGCCTCATGCTCCACTAATTTGATAAATTCATCAAGGTTTCCATTTTTAAGAATTCCTTTCAAAGACGCAAAATTTTCGTGCGCTTCCTGAAATCTTCGTTCTGCATACGGATTAGTATTCATCAATCCATGTCCTACGGTAGAGCTTACCGACTTTTGCCCTTCATGTATCAGCAGCACCCAATCATTAAAATTTTTAAATACAGGATGAATTTCATCATTCGGGTATGGAACGGCAAAAAGATCAGAACTTCCTGCTACTTCCTTTGTTTCACCCCAAACTACCAAACCATCATATAGACTTCTGCAGGCACTACCGCTACCTAATCGGGCCAAAAAACTCGCTTTTTGGGTTTTAAAAGCACAATCCAATGCTCCGGAAAACTCTTCCTCTAAAGCAACCAAACATTGGGCAATCGCGCCAAAACCGGAGGCTGAACTCGCTATTCCGGAACTGTGCGGGAAGGTATTTTCCGTACGGATAACAAATTTACCCTTAAGAATCCATGGAAGATATTGCTCAATACTACGAAAGTACTTTTCGATTTTTGAAGCGAATTTCACTTCTTCCACATCTGATAAATATGTTTGAACTGAAAACGGCTCATCAGCAGTGAATTCCACCGAAGTATTTGTCTTACAATTACTTAGTGTATAGCTGATACTTGGGTTTGCAGGAATTTGGTTTGCATATTTCCCCCAATACTTTATCAAAGCAATATTGGAAGGACAGGAAGCAGAAACTTCCGTGTTTTTAATCTGATAATTTTCGGAACCGAAAAATTCATCCATATTATAATATTTCGTGAGTTAAGAGCAACAAATATTTAGTGTTCGTACATTTTATCGATAAGTTCTGCATATTTCTGCATCACTACATTTCTTTTAATTTTTAAAGTTGGTGTAATTTCACCCGTATTCACCTCAAATTCCGAGGGCATAAGTACGAATTTCTTTACTTTTTCGAAACCTGCTAAACTCTTTTGCATTTCTTCGAGTTTCTCGCGGTAGAACTCTTTAATTTTTTCAGAATCTACAATTTCTGGCCAACTTGTAAATGTTAAGTTCAATTTAGGTAACAGTTCTTTTAACGCTTCGAAGTTTGGAATAATTAAAGCGGTAACAAATGGTTTTCCTTCGGCAACAACCATGGCTTGTGTAATGTAATTGTTGTTGGAAAGTAGATTCTCAATAGGTTGAGGCGTTACATATTTACCGTTCGAAGTTTTCATTAAATCTTTGATTCGATCGGTAATAAACAGATTTCCGCTTTCGTCGAATTTTCCTGCATCGCCGGTTCGGAACCAGCCATCTTCTGTGAATACTGCAGCTGTTTCTTCAGGAAGTTTATAGTAACCTTTCATAATCCCGCTTCCCTTGGCTAAGATTTCTCCGTTTTCACCAATTTTCAATTGCGTATCTCCTAACGGAATACCCGCACTGCCATGTTGATATTTTGTGAATGGGAATGCTGTTAGGGTAGCCGTTGTTTCTGTTAAGCCATAACCTACGGTCATGTGGGCTCCCATGGCATCAAAAAACCGCGTTACTTCCGGAGAAACCGAGGCACCACCACAGGGCATAAACCAAAGTCGGCCGCCCATTTTTTTACGGATTTTATTGAAGACCAGTGTATTTGCTAATTTATATTTCAACTTCAAACCGAAAGGTACGTTTTGTTCAGTTCGTTTAAGTTCTGCCACCTGACTTCCCGTTTCCAATGCCCAAGCGAAGATTTTCTTTTTAGTCGGTGAGCTGTTTGCGACCATTTCATTCACTCCCGCATAAATTTTTTGATAGAAACGCGGCACTGCGCACATCATCGTAGGCTTCACTTCTGTTAAAGCGTGGGCAATTAACTTCGTATTTTCAAGAAAATAAACTTTTGCCCCTCCATAAAGTGACAATAGCGTCCAACTTCTTTCGAAAACGTGTGTTAATGGAAGAAACGCGAGCGAAGTTTCGTTTTCAAAGTTTTTAAATTTAAAAAAATCAAAATGCGCCGTAATACATTGTTGGAAGTTTCCATGCGTAAGCATCACCCCTTTTGGTACACCCGTAGTCCCAGAAGTATAAATAATTGTTGCTAAATCATCCGACTCTTTTGGTACTATGTCGAATTCTTCAGCGCCATCTTTAATAAAGTCTTCAAAATAAACGCTTCGGTCTTTCTTAATCCAAACCGCTTTTTTAGAGACTAAAATAAGATCTAGTGTATTATTTTTTTGCAGAATTTCATAGGCTGCATCGTACTGCTCCTGATTGCCAACTAAAATCATTTTGGCTTCAGAGTCGTTAATGATATACTCCGCCTGTTCTCCGTTGTTGGTAGAATAAATTGGAACTGTAATAGCACCAAGAGACATCAAGGCAAGGTCGAAAACCATCCACTCCGCAGAATTGTCACTGTAAATGGCTACTTTATCGTTGGATTTAATACCCTTTTCCTGCAATGCGTTTGCCGTTTTAAAAATCAACCTTCTGAAATCCTGCCAGTGGATTTCCTTCCATTTATCCTTCTTCTTAAACCCAATGGCGGGTTTACGAGGATATTTTTCAGAATTGGTGTTGATAAATGACGCAAAATTCATTTTCTTGATAATTATTTTGATTGATCCTGGAGATAATTTTTAAAGTGAAAGTCCAGACTTTCAGCTACAGGGATAAATTTATAATCTAAAGATTCCCGAATTTTTTTATTTGATACCGGTGTGAAGGTTGACACAGTTTGGGTATTAACTTTGTTGGCCATTTTCAGAATTGGAAAAAGCCATCCTAATAAAAAGCTGAATACCGATGCTATATTAAGCAAGAACGGTGAGATGAGTTTTGGCTTTGCTTGTCCCAATTGCTTTCTGACCAACGTTCCCATTTCTTTAAACGTTTTGTTTTCTGAGACGAGTATAAACCGATCGTTAAAGATTTCTTTAGTCATCAACTCGATCGCTACGTTTGCAACATCCCGAACATCCACGTAGGCTGTACCTCCCGAAAAAGTATAAGATTTTGAAAGATTTTCGAATAACAATCCACTACTTTTTTCCCAGTTTCCTGTACCGATAATTACTCCGGGATTAATGATAACTGTATCTAAGCCTTCTGCCGAAGCCCGCCAGACTTCCATTTCCGAAACATGCTTTGAAATGGCATAATTAGAATGGTTAACCTTTGGATTATAGGAAGAGTCTTCATCAATTTCACCACTTTCATTAACACCATCAAGTACGGAAGTTGAACTTACATGGCAAAACTTCTTTACCAAGGAATTTTCACACGCGTTGAGTAAATTAACGGTTCCTTCAATATTGGTGCGGAACATTTCCTTTCGAAAAGATGGATGAAAACTTACTGTACCAGCACAATGATAAACTTCTGTAACATTCTCTAATGCTTTCTGAATTGAAAACAAATATGCAAAATCAACATCAACCCACTCTACTTTTTTAAATAGCGAAGCAGAATTATCGTCATAAAACATCCAAGAACGGGCAACTTCCTGCAAATCACTCGTCGGTCTTTTTGCTGCACGCACCTCAAAACCCCGTTTCAGTAATTCTAAAACGATCACTCTGCCGAGGATTCCTGTTGCGCCAGTGACTAAAACCATTGGGATTAATTCGGTTTTTCGTGAAGAAATTCTAACACTGCAACGCTGAAATCCTTAGGATTTTCCGCCTGAACCCAATGTCCCGCATCAGGAATCTGAACAATGTTAGCGTTCGGAAATTGCTGTTTAATTAAAAATTCGTCCTCGGGTAAAATATATTTTGATTTAGCTCCTGCAATAAATAAAGTTTCACCACTGAAAACTCCAAATTTTATCGCATTAGCCACAAACTCGTCATATTTGCCTGCCAAAGTATTGAGGTTAAACCTCCAGGCAAGTTTTTTATCATCTGTCCAATACAGATTTTTAGTTAAAAACTGAATGACCGACTTCTCCGGAATATATTGCTGAAGTGTTTCTTCCACCGCTTGTCTGGTTTCCGCTTGCTGAAAATCTACACTTTGTAGCGCTTTTAAAATACCTTGATGATGCGGAGGATAAGCTTTAGGTGATATGTCGACCACTATTAATTTCTCTACTTTAACAGGATATTTAACTGCGAATTGCATCGCCGCTTTCCCGCCTAAAGAATGACCGAGAAGATTCGCCTTTTCAATACCATGAAAATCCATGTAATGAGAGATATCATGGGCTAAGTCATCGTGAGACATCTCTTCCGAATGAAAACTTTTACCGTGATTTCGGAGATCGATTAGATGAACCGGAAACAGTTCGCCCGTTTCTTTACCAAAACTCCCCCAATTATCCAACATCCCAAAAAGGCCGTGAAATACTAATAAAGGCGTTCCTGGTAGGTCTGCTCCGTAAATCTTTGAGTGTAAAATATCCATTAATTAAAGCTTATCGTTCAAAGTTAGTATAAATTTTCATCCTACTTCGTCGCACAAAACGGTCTAATCTCCGTACTATTATCTTACCACTTTGCCAGCCGCTTCAAATAGGCTTGGACGGTATTTTCCAATCCAATATACAATGCTTCCGAAATTAATGCATGACCGATAGACACTTCAAGCAAATTCGGGATGTGGTCGGCAAAATATTTTAGATTCTCCAAGCTTAAATCGTGTCCGGCATTGACCCCTAGACCATATTTCGTCGCTTCTTCGGCAGTTCTGATATAGGAAGAAATGGCTTTCTCTTTGTCGGTATTATATCCTTTGGCGTAGGCTTCAGTATAAAGTTCAATACGATCTGTACCAGTTTCGGCTGCAAATTTTACCATCTCGGGATTTGGATCGAGGAAAATTGAAGTTCTAATCCTAGCGTCTTTAAACTCCTTAATAACTTGTTTGAGAAAATCAAGATTTGTTTCACAATCCCAACCCGCATTCGACGTGATAGCGTCGTCAGCATCAGGCACCAAAGTTACCTGTTCTGGCTTCACGTCCAGAACCATATCAATGAATGGACGGTATGGGTTACCTTCAATATTATATTCAGTGTAAACGATTGGTTTTAAATCATAGACATCTTTACGAGTAATATGTCTCTCATCCGGTCGAGGGTGTATGGTAATTCCTTGAGCTCCAAAATCCTGAAGTTTCTTGGCTGCTTCTGTTACGCTGGGCAATTCGCCTCCTCTAGCATTCCGTAAAGTGGCAATTTTATTAATATTAACGCTAAGTTTTGTCATTTTAATTTTAAATTTTGGTCACCTGAACAACTTGTAAATCAAACTCTTTAGAAGCGACAAGAAGATGATCGAAAATATCAGCCTGTATTTCTTCATAGTTAGACCATACCGCGTCGTTTGTAAAACAGTATATCTCTAAAGGCATTCCCTGAGGCGTATTTTCTAGTTGACGTACTAGTAAGGTGCCTTCTTTTTCGATATGAGGATTGGTTTTAAGATAGTTAAACACATACTCTCTAAACACCCCAATATTGGTCAACTGTCGTCCGTTGATAACCAGTTCGGAATTCGGTAGTGTACGACGTTCCTCGCGCATTTCCTGTTGCTTTTCCGAAAGATAATCAGAAATGAGATTTATTTTTGCGAGTTTCGAAACCATCTCCTCGTCTAAAAACTTGAAGGAATTGATATTGAAAATGATAGAACGCTTGATTCTTCGGGTATTGGTTTCAGACATTACCTGAAGATTTTTAATCTCCGTTGTAAGAAAATCATAAGTTGGAATGGTAGAAATGGTTTTATCAAAATTCTGAATTTTTGTCGTCAGAAGATTAATATCCATAATATTACCTTCAAGATTATATTTTGGGATTCCGATCCAATCGCCGACTTTAAGATTTTTGGAAGTTGCCACATGAATCCCCGTAACAAATCCTAAAATAGTATCTCGGAAAACCAACACCAACACCGCTGTAATTGCTCCTAAGCTCCCGACAATGGCAGAACCACTGATCCCGAACACTACACAAATCGCAATCACAGAAGCTACAAAGATTCCAAAAATTTTCACCGTCTGGGAAACCGCATTCAGCGCAATTATTTTATAGAAATCCTGCTTAATGACAAAATAGTTTCTAAAAGCACTAAGCCCCCGGTAAAGCATGTTCGCCACCACAAACACAATTGCCAAACCTACCATTCTTTCTAAGAAAGTAAAACTTTTGGGATGTCGGTAGAATATGGACAATAAGGCAAAATTCCCTAACATAAGTGCGAAGATATGAGAGAGCGAATTGGTTAACCTTGCCAGATAAATCGATTTTAGTACCGGATATTTATCGTTGTTGAAGCGAAATCTGAAAATAGCATTTAACAGCATTTTAAAGAGCAAGTCAGCGAAATAAATTATCGCAACCAAAAAGGCAAACTTTAAGATAATTTGCAGGAGTAGAACACCACCATCAGGCACATAATCTCGGATTGTGTAATGGATTATATCACTGATGTTCTGTAAAAAATCTTTGGTATCTTTTATTTCGTTCATTCCTGCAAAAATAAGAAATTCGTTTGTGTTTATCCGATTTATAGCTACATTTAACAAAATTTACTATATGGATTACGGACTAATTCAACTTGTGAGCATCATACTATTGATTCTCGGAATTCTAGGAACCTTTCTGCCAGTTCTTCCCGGATTGTTGCTAAGTCTTTGTGGACTTTTGATTTACAAATTTGGCACCGATGCTCCACTATCAATGGTTTATGTATGGATCTTTTCTGCTCTTACCTTGCTTTCAATTATTCTGAATTATGTTATTCCCGCACGTACTAACCGAAAATATGGCGGTACGCGTTGGGGAAGCGTAGGTTCAGTTATTGGGACTTTAGCGGGTATGTTTTTTATTCCTGTTCCATTCGGGTTTTTAATTGGAATGTTCGCCGGGGTTTTTATAGGCGAATTATTCCATGACGCGAGCGATCGGAAAAAAGCTTGGAACTCTACTAAAGGAGCTTTTATCGGATTTCTCTATGGCACCGGATTTAATTTCATCGTAGGATTGGCAATGTTTTTGGTGGTTGTTTTCGATATGATTTAAACTCCATCACCATGATTATCAGAAACTTATTTTATCTCAGCATTTTTGCTTTAGCCAATTGCCAAACCCAGGCACCGCCGAGCGAATTGACTTCCACCCAGAATCAGCAAAAAACTTCACCTCCCGAAATGTCGGTGGGTCTACCTCCGGATAAAGAGGCGGTAGAAATAGCCAAGAAAGAAAGCAAAGCAGCTCAACAGGAAATTATTTATCTGAAGGAAGGAGAAAGTAAATTTCTTAAAGATCAGGAGCTGACGGTCACTTTTAAAACCATTACAGAGGACAGTCGTTGTCCAAAAGATGTTAATTGCGTTTGGCAAGGTGTTGCTACAGCTCAGGTAGAATTAATGGGGCTATATACGCGTCCACGTATTATTACACTCAATAACTTATCCGATACTAGCAAAGGATATTTAAAATCCCAAGTTTTTAATGGATATGAAATTTCATTAGTAGAACTTAGCCCTCAACCCACCTCTGAGAAGACATTTAAAACTCTAAAAGGGAATTATAAAATCGGACTTAAAATACAGAAATCGACTGCGAAAAATTACACGGGAACTACCACGAAATAGCTCGTAAACCTTTAGATTGTAAATAATTGTTTATTTTAGAAAAAGGTTTACTTCCATAAAAACCTCTATACACAGAGAAAGGCGACGGATGTGCAGATTTTATGATATAATGTTTAGAAGCATCAATTAGCTGCTCTTTTTTTTGAGCGTAGGCTCCCCATAAAACGAAAACCACGTTCTCTTTTTTTGACGAAATTTCTTTGATAATAAAATCTGTGAAAAGTTCCCAGCCCAAATCTTTATGAGAATTTGGCGAATGAGCCTTAACCGTTAAAGTTGCATTCAAAAGTAAAACGCCTTGCTGCGCCCAATCATCAAGCTCTTTTTTGGATCGAATAATCCCCAAATCATCCTTTAACTCCGTAAAAATGTTTTTTAACGAGGGCGGAGCAGTGACATTTTCTGATACGGAAAAACAAAGTCCGTTGGCTTGTCCGTCGTTGTGATAAGGATCCTGGCCGATGATAACCACTTTTACCTTTTCGAACGGAGTAAGTTCCAATGCACGAAAAATCTGACTCTTCGGTGGAAAGCATTTTGATGTGGAATAATGGTGTTTCACCTTGTCCCACAGAGTTTCAAAATAGGGCGTATTCTTAATCGGTGCAAGCACTTCGGTCCAAGTCATACAATTAATTTAATGCCAAAATTAATTAAAATGCCCCACAATAGCAGTTTTAAAAATCTCATTAAATTTGTTCCGTGCATATAACCAAAGATCAATTAGACGAACTGGAGTTTCCCGACCTGCTCGCGGAAATTGCTCCTCACGCATATTCCCCAAAAATTGCCGAGAAAATTGAAAATCTTCGTCCAGTCGATATCGATTCGGCTGAAATTTCACTTAAAAAAGTAGCCGAGTACCTCACGAGTTTCGAAAGCTCCAATGCGATTCCTTTTCATGAATATGAAGACATCGAGGAGGAGCTGAAAGTGATGTTAATTGAAAACTATCGCTTGGACAACAGTTCTTTTTTAAGGATTAAATCTTTAACAGAGCAAATTGGCAAACTGCAAAAATTTCTGCCCCAATACGGCGACATTTTCCAGACTTTGTATTCAGGAATTAAGGACGCCGAATACCGAAAAGAAATTATCGATAAAATTGATAAGGTTTTCAATCGTTTTGGTGAAGTTAAAAGTGAAGCCTCTCCCGAACTTAAAATATTAAGAACTGAAATTTCTCATGCGCGTAAGGCCATTCAGGAAAATTTTAACCGCGCCTTAACTGCCTTATCATCCACCGATTTTCTCGATGACATTCGTGAAAGTATTATTGATGATCAAAGAGTTCTAGCAGTGAAATCTGGGTATAAAAAAAGAGTAGCAGGTCGAACATTAGGTGTTTCGAAAACAGGCTCAATTACCTACATTCAGCCGGATTCCGTGGTAAAATATCAGTTTAAACTTCGGGAAAACCTTGAAGAAGAAAAAAAGGAACTCGACAAAATCTTGAGAAAACTCACTGCAGAAATTGCTGAGTTTCAACCTCAACTTTATGATTACCAACAGTGTATTTTCGATCTCGATTTAACAAGAGCCAAAGCAAAATTTGCTGAAAAGATTGGCGGAATTCTGCCGAAAATAAACCGACACCAAACGCTGAGGCTGGTTAATGCTTTTCACCCACTCCTGCTTTTACGTAATCGCGCAGAAAACAAAGAGATTTATCCACAGACTTTTACCCTTACACAACATAACCGAATTCTTTGTATTTCGGGTCCCAATGCAGGGGGCAAATCCATTACCTTGAAGACGGCCGGTTTACTTCAACTCATGTTACAGAGTGGAATTTTAGTGCCCGTTCATCCGAAATCAGAAATGTTCTTTTTTGACAGAATTATGACCGATATTGGAGACAACCAATCCATTGAAAACCATCTTTCCACCTACTCTTCTCGTTTGAAGAAAATGTCGGGTATTATTCGAGAAGCTGATGAAAACACTTTACTTCTCATCGACGAATTCGGGACTGGTTCCGATCCTGAACTAGGCGGAGCTTTGGCCGAGAGTTTCCTCGAATTTTTCTACAAAAAGAAAAGTTTTGCTATTATTACCACCCACTACACCAATATTAAACTTGTTATCGAACAGTTGCCTGCTGCACAAAATGCCGCTATGCTTTTCGATGAAAAAACCTTAGAGCCTCTTTATAAACTGGAAGTCGGACAAGCCGGAAGTTCCTTCACTTTTGAAGTGGCTCAAAAAAATAAGATTCCACGTTTCATTATTGATTCAGCACGAAAAAAGGTGGAACACGATATCGTCAACCTGGACAAAACGATTGTTAAACTTCAGCAGGAAAAATTTGAGGTTGAAAAACTAAAATCTAACCTTACCGAACAGAAAGAATCGACTCAAAATAAGAAAGAAAACCTCGAAAAGCTGAATGAACAACTTCAGCAAAAGCTTTTCAATTTTCAAAAACTGTACGAGGAGGAGCATCGAAAACTTCAATTCGGGAATAAAATTGAAGGGTTTATCGATTCTTATGTAAAAGGCAAAGCTCGAAAAGAAGTGGTAAAAGACTTCGTGAAAATTTTGGAGCAAGAGAAATTTCGCAAACTAGGTTCTGATAAGGACGAAACAAAAAAACTGCAAATTGTTAAGCGCAAAATCACCCAACAACTCAAAAAGGAAAATGTACAGGAAAAGATTGCGGAAACCAACGAAAAACTAGAAGAACGCCGCATAAAGGAACGGGCAACTTGGTTAAAAATTGGTCAACGGGTTAGGATTTCCGGCAGCACCAGTGTTGGTACCATTGAAAAAATTGACAAGAATCAAAAAGTTACGGTTAACTACGGCAATTTCAAAACTCAGATTTCAGCGGATGAACTAGAGCGCATATAGATTCTAACAATCATTTTTCGGAATATTATTTGTAGCTCATATCGAAACTTTTTCCATGCATCGATCGATTGAAGTTACCGTACCGCCACACTGTACTCCGAAAATTACTGAAGGTCTTTTAAAAAATGACAATGTTATTCATTTAAGTGTTTATGAGAATGCGTCCTTTAAGCCTGTTGGCGACAATTTGGTAATTCATGTTTTGAATAGGGGAACCGATGATGTATTTCGGCTTATCGAGAATGAAACAAAGAATGAAGAATACACTGTGATAACCTCTGAGGTAGCAAGTCTTACCCACAGTTCTAAGCAGCACGCTATTAATCATGATGTGGACGAAGCCATTTGGGAAGAAATGGAAACAGGGCTCCGACACAATGGACGCGTAACCGTCAATTATCTGATTTTAATGTTTATTGGTGGCGTTATTGCCTCTGTTGGTTTTATTTCTGAGATCCCAGATTTAGTAATTGCGTTTATCGCAGCTTCGATTATCGCTCCCGGGATGGAACCGTTAGGCAAAATTCCACTGGGGATAGCTTTGAAAAAGTGGGACGTACTTTGGTCCGGAACCAAAGCATTTTTCTGGGGGTATCTTGCTCTTATTATCGCATCCCTCATCACTTTTGCTGTTTTGGTGAATTTTGGACTGGCAGAAGAAAGTGATTTCACCCATAATCAGGTAACTGCAGGGATGCTTCACATTCGATTAAAAGACATACTGCTCTCCATCGCAGCAGCAACAGCCAGCATCATCATGTATTTATCCTACCGTACAAATGTAATCGCTGGACCTTTGATTGTACTGATTATTATCCCGGCGGCTTCGGCAATGGGAATCTCATTGTATATCCACCATTGGGAATTTTTATGGAATTTTAGCCAACGATTTTTACTTGATGTAATCACAATTATTGTGGTCGGAATTATCTGCGTCATTCTGAAACAAAAATTCCTTCATCGGCGTCAACCATTGAGATAGAGTAATAAATTCGTAGTGAATTTAACTGTAATATTTTTATTGCGGGATTAGGTTAATTTGACTATTTTTTCCGCAAATACTTATATATGTCTTTAACAGTTTTACTCCTGCTGGCGATTGCTCTCTTTGTAATCCTTGGAATTATCACCAAGAAACTCGATATCCTCACCTATTCTGCTCCAGATAAAAATGGAAAAAGATTACCGAACGGAATTAAATGGAAACCGGCGACATTCATTTTTGTAGCATGTATTATCGCTTTAGTGCAGCCCATGAATTACGAAGTGATCAGCGTAGGTCATAAGGGTTTATTGATTAATCTGTTAGGAAATAAACGAGGCGTTTCGGATACTGAAGAAGTATCGGGTGTGGTATTTTATAACAAATACACGCAGGAAATTCAGGAAATCCCTTTAGATCAACGTCATATTGAATATCCGGAATCCATCATCGTTGCAAAAGGTGGTTTCCCTTGTCCTATTAAGCCCTCATTCAACTATTCAGTTAAAGAATCAACAGCTGCTGATATGTTTACCAACCTAAGATCCACCTATAAAAAAGGTGGTCTTGAAGCTATACAGGAAGGTTGGCTTAATAATGCAATTATTGGTGCCATTAATGATGTAGCGAACCGACATTCCATCGATTATTTATTCAATAATCGGGAAACTTACGAAGCAGAGATTTTATCCGAAGTAAATAAAAGAATTGGTAAATGGTTTATGGTTTCGCAGTTAAAAACCAATATTCAGCCGCCAAAAGCAATCCGTCAATCGATCGAAGACAAAGCTACGGCGGATGCTGATGCGATTAAGGCAGAAGCACAGGCTCGCGTTGCACAGGCTGATGCGCAAAGAAAAATTCAGTTAGCAAAAGGAGATTCTGCTTCCATCGTCATTAGAGCGCAGGCAGATGCCAAAGCAATCAGTCTAAAACAGCAAGAAATCACCTCAACGTATGTTGAATATCAGCGTGTTTTGAAGTGGGACGGTGTGATGCCAACTACTGTACTTGGTAGCGGAAGCAACACTTTACTTAATGTCAAATAATTAAGTTTTAGTTCCAAAGACCTCATTAAACCCAATGTTTTTTAAGAATTATTAACATATTGCGTAGATTATTCATAGATTTACATCTTTAATAAAAATAATCTGAAAGCTTCTATGTTGAAACAATTTCTCTCGGTGCTGACAATCAGTTTGGTTGTCTCGGCTTCGGCGCAGGTTGGCTATTGGCCCAACGACACCAAAGGCAAAGACCACAGTCTGTATGCCGTAAAAAACATCACTTTATATCAGGATTATAAAACTGCGGTGGATAATGCGGTGCTGGTTTTCCAAAATGGAAAAATCATAGCTTCCGGCAAGGTTATTATTCCCAAAAATGCAGTAGTTATAGATGGTAAGGGTGCCTATGTGTATCCGTCTTTCATAGATCCTTACGCCAGTGTAGGAGTGGAAAAAGCACAGAGAAACACCTATGATTCAGGAAGTACTTATTTGCCGACCGACGCTACCTCTGCAGCCTATAACGATGCCGTAAAAGCCAATACCCGGGCAGTAAATCATTTCACCAACCAGACTAAAGATTACGAAGATTATCTAAAACAAGGCTTTGGTTCGGTTTTAAGTTTTAATGAGGATGGTATTGTTCGCGGTTCCGCAGTTTTAATCAATTTGGGGGAAGGGTTAGCAACAGAAAAAATCATCAAAGAAGACACTGGGTTAATGCTGTCTTTTAGCAAAGGAAGTTCTAAGCAGGCTTACCCATCTTCTTTAGTTGGTTCCGTGGCGCTACTTCGTCAACTTTATCTGGATGCTGAGTGGTACGCTAAGAACACCAATATTGAAAATAAGAACATCAATCTTGAATCGTTCAACCGTTTCAAGAAATTACCGAATATTATTGAGACCACTGAGAAATGGGATGTCTTGCGTGCCGATGCAATTGGTGACGAAGCCTCTACCCAGTTTGTATTTGTTGGTTCCGGGAATGAATATCAGCGCGCGAAAGAGATGAAAGCCACCAATGGCACATTCATCCTTCCACTGGATTATCCGAAACCTTTCCAAAGTCAGGATTTAATGAGCGTTGACGATCTCGACGTTGCAGATTTAAAACATTGGGAATTGGCTCCTTATAACGCAGTTTATTTAGCCAAAGAAAAAGTTCCGTTCGCATTAACAATGCATAAACTCAAAGACAAAAATGTTTTCCTAGATCGAATTCGGGATCTGAATAAAAAAGGACTTTCCAAAGAAGAAATTTTACAATCACTGACCGAAAAACCTGCGCAAATACTACAAATCCCTAATATCGGAAATCTGAATAAAGGTTCCATGGCGAACTTCATCATGGTTTCGAATGACCTCTTCACTAAAGAAGCGGTAATCTACGAAAATTGGGTAGCCGGTAAACAACACATTATTAACAAAGCTCCGGAAAATGATGTCAGAGGAAACTATCGCATCCAGCTTAAGAACCAAAATTACGACCTCAAGGTTAAAGGTAAAATCACCAAACCTGATGCAGAAATTACCCAGGGAGATAAAAAAGGGAAAGCAAAATTAGCTGTTGCAGATTATAAAATGGCGATGGACCTGACTTTGCCGGGAGATTCACTTCAGAGTTACAGAATTATCCTTCCTCTGAATGACTACAAAAACCGTACGGTCATCGCAACAGATAAGGATGGAAACAATCTGCCTGCAACCTTAACATTCGTAGAAGCATTTACACCAGAGAAAAAAGAGGACGAAACTTTCAAAATGGATGAACCTGGAAAAATTTGGTTCCCGTTTTCAGCTTTTGGAAGTGAAACTTTACCGACGCAACAGGATTTTATTATCAAAAATGCGACAGTTTGGACCAATACTTCTAAAGGAATTTCAAAAAACACCGATGTAAAGGTTTCAAAGGGGAAGATCACACAAATCGGAAATGGATTATCAGCCGGTAACGCACGGGTAATCGACGGAACCAATCTCCATTTAACCAACGGAATTATTGATGAACACACCCATGTCGGGATCGCACGCGGCGTAAATGAGGCGGGAAGCAATAACTCAGGAGAAGTAAGAATGAGTGATGCGATTAACCCGGATGATGTTAATTTCTATCGTCAGCTGGCAGGCGGAGTTACTTCCGCTCAACAATTACACGGCTCCGCAAATCCTATCGGCGGACAGTCTTCAATGGTGAAATTTAAATGGGGAGAAAATGCGAATAATCTACAATTCCCCGAAGCAAAACCATATATTAAATTTGCACTTGGCGAAAATGTGAAGCAGAGTAACTGGGGTAATAACCCAAACCGTTTCCCGCAATCTCGAGGTGGCGTTGAACAGGCCTTCGATTTTTGGTTTACCCGCGCATTAGAATATGAAAAAGAAAAAGCTTCCAACAAAAATTACCGTAAAGATTTAAGACTAGAAACGATGCTCGAAATTTTAAAGAGTCAGCGTTTCATTACTTGTCACTCTTACGTTCAGAGTGAAATCAATATGTTAATGGATGTGGCAGACCGTTTCGATTTCCGTGTTCAGACTTTCACCCATATTTTAGAAGGTTATAAGGTAGCCGATAAGATGAAAGAGCACGGCGCAAATGCCTCCACTTTCTCAGATTGGTGGGCTTATAAAGAAGAAGTTCGTGAAGCTATTCCGTACAATGCAGCTTTATTGTTACAGGCCGGAGTAAATGTCGCGATTAATTCTGATGATGCAGAGATGGCGAGAAGACTCAATCAGGAAGCTGGGAAAGCCGTAAAATACGGAAACGTACCTCAAGAAGAAGCTTGGAAAATGGTGACATTAAATCCTGCGAAAATGCTTCAGATTGACCATAAAGTAGGAAGTATTGAGCCTGGTAAAGACGCGGATTTAGTGCTTTGGACAGACAATCCATTAAGTGTTTATGCTAAAGTCGACAAAACTTTTGTGGACGGGGTTTTATATTTTGACGCTGCACAACAGGAAGCCAAAGATAAAATGGTGAAAGATGAAAAGAACAGAATTATCCGTAAAATGCTCTTCTCTGAAGATACCGGAAAAGGTAACACTCAAAGTGCTGAGAAGAAAAGAAACGCACTTTACCATTGCGATACAATTGAAGGAGAAGAACACCAACACGCACACTAAATTACGAACATGAGAAAATCAATCTATAAAATTTGTGCAGCCCTGCTTTTAACCTCTGGTTTTTTAAACGCCCAGAGACCCGCTCCTGCACCAAAACAAAATGGAATTATTGCCATTACCGGCGCTACACTGCATACTGCTACAGGAAATGTATTAAACAATGCATCTGTAATTTTTGAGAACGGCGTTATCACCGGTATCAACTCCCCGACTCCTGCTAATGCGAGAGTTATTGACGCTTCAGGCAAACATGTTTACCCTGGTTTTATCCTTGTCAATAACTCATTAGGCCTAGTGGAAGTTCCTGCTACAAAAGCCACCGTCGACTTAGTGGAGTCAAATGATTTTGTACCGGAAATCCGAACGCTGATTGCTTTCAATACCGATAGTCACGTTATTCCGACTGTCCGAACAAACGGAGTATTATTGGCGCAACCGGTTCTTTCCAACGGAATCCTCAAAGGCACCTCATCAATTCTACATTTGGATGGCTGGAATTGGGAAGATGCAGCCGTGGCCACTGACAATGTACTTCATCTAAACTGGCCGGAACTCCGCAAATCTTCAGACGAAAAAAGGAATAAAGAATTTAAAGAACGAAGAGAAGCAAATCTTACAGAGTTAAAAACATTCTTTGCAAGAGCAAAGGCTTACGTTCCGCAAAGTGGGGTCAAAGATTACAAACTAGAGGCAATTGCACCGGCACTCGCTGGAAAAAAGACGCTATTTGTACAGGTTTATAATGCGAACGATGCACTTGAAGTTATTAAATTTGTAAAGGATTACGGAGTAGAAAAAGCAGTTTTGCTTGGAGATGCAAGTCTGGAAAGTGCATTGGACGAAATTAAACGCAGTAATCTACCGCTGATCATTACCAATCCGCATTCATTGCCAACAAATGAATCAATGTCCCCTCGTTTGCCTTATGAATTTCCTAAAAAAGTTTCTGATAAAGGTATTTTACACGGACTTGATTACAGTGCGCGTAAGGACTTTTCGGACTCGCGAAATCTGCCTTTCCTTGCAGGAACCACTGCAGCATACGGCTTAGACAAAGAAAAAGCTTTACAAAGCATTACTCTTAATTTGGCTAAAATGCTCGGAATTGACCAAAAATACGGTAGTTTAGAAGTCGGTAAAAGTGCAACTTTGTTCATCTCCGATGGTGATGCGCTTGATCAATTGACCAATAACGTCACCCACGCTTTCATTGACGGACGAGAAATTAACCTCAACAATCAACAAAAGGAGCTTTATAAGCGTTATAAAGAAAAATACGCTGATAAAAATTAAATTCGAATCGCTCAACAACTAAAAACCTCTGTAAGTCTCTTGCAGAGGTTTTTTCGTGCAGATAATCTCCTTATTTTAGCAACAAATTCAACTATGAACGCCACTGCTTATATTCAGAAATTTATTGAAGTCCCTCAAAAAAGTATCGATAACACTTTAAAGCTATTAGCAGAAGACTGTACCATCCCCTTCATCTCCCGTTACCGAAAAGATTCAACTGGCAATCTTGATGAAGTTCAGATTGAAAATATTGCCAAGGTGAATACCCAATTTCAAGATATTCTTAAACGTAAGGAAGCAGTTTTAAAATCGATTTCAGAGCAGAACTCTCTTTCTGCTGAACTCCAGCAAAAAATTGAAATGAGTTATAATCTTCAGGAAATTGAAGATCTGTATCTACCGTTTAAGAAGCGTAAAAAAACAAAAGCAGTCATCGCTCGAGAAAAAGGTTTAGAACCTTTGGCTAAAATCATCATGAGTCAAAATGCTGTTAATCTTGATATTGTCGCTCAAAAACACCTCCACACCGAAGTGCAGAATATTGATGATGCTTTACAGGGCGCTCGAGATATTATAGCTGAATGGATTAATGAAAATCTCTATATCAGAAAAAATCTAAGACGAATATTTCACAGAAAGGCAGTTATTTCATCAAAAGTGGTGAAAAGTAAAAAAGAGCAAGAGAATGCTCAGAAGTTCTCTCAATATTTTGATTGGGAAGAACCTTTAAACCGTATACCATCTCATCGGCTTCTGGCAATGCTCCGCGCTGAAAAGGAAGGATTTGTTAAAACATCAGTCAATATTGATAAAAATGAAGCGATACCTCTAATCGAGAATGCATTAATTAAATCAAATAATGATTCGGCAGAGCAAATTTCTCTCGCTATAAAGGACAGTTATAAACGTCTTTTAGAACCTACCATTTCCAATGAAACCCTTCAGGAAGCCAAATTAAAAGCTGATCAAAAAGCAATCGAAATATTCTCAGAAAATCTTCGTCAGCTTTTGCTGGCACCACCCTTAGGAGAGAAAAGAATTCTAGCAATAGACCCAGGGTATCGAAGCGGCTGCAAAGTAGTATGTCTGGACGAAAAAGGCGATTTACTTCACAACGAAACAATTTACCCACATGCTCCTCAAAATGAATCAAGCATGGCAATGAAGAAAATCCGATCCATGGTTAATGCTTATAATATTGAAGCAATTTCCATCGGAAACGGTACTGCAAGTCGGGAAACGGAGTTTTTTATCAAGAAGATTGCTTTCGACAATCCGCCACAAGTATTCGTAGTCTCTGAAGCCGGAGCGTCGGTTTACTCTGCCAGTAAAATTGCTCGCGATGAATTTCCTGAGTACGATGTTACAGTTCGGGGTGCGATTTCTATTGGAAGAAGGCTCGCCGATCCATTAGCAGAATTGGTGAAAATTGAGGCTAAATCGATTGGAGTTGGACAATACCAGCATGATGTTGACCAAACACTTCTTAAAAATGAACTGGATTCTACGGTAATGAAGTGTGTAAACTCGGTTGGAGTAAACCTAAATACCGCCAGCAAATCATTATTAAGTTATGTTTCTGGAATTGGTGAGAAACTTGCTGATAATATTGTGAATTACCGGACTGAGAATGGTGCGTTCAAAAACAGACAGCAACTAAAAAAAGTACCTCGGTTAGGAGAAAAAGCCTTTCAGCAGGCTGCAGCCTTTGTAAGAATTAGTAACGCTGAAAATCCGCTAGATAATTCTGCCGTACACCCTGAAGTTTACCATTTGGTTGAAAAAATGACTAAAGATCTAGGTATCAAAACGAAGGATTTAATAGGTAACGAAGAAGAAATCAAGAAGATCAATCCAAAGAATTACGTAAGCGAAAATTTTGGAATCCTTACCATTACGGATCTTCTTGAAGAACTATTAAAACCTGGATTAGATCCTCGAAAATCTGCAAAAATATTCGAATTCGATTCTTCCGTTAAAAGTATTAAAGATGTAAAACCCGGAATGATCTTGCCCGGAATTGTAAACAACATTACCGCCTTTGGTTGCTTTGTGGATATCGGAATTAAGGAAAGTGGTTTAGTCCATATTTCCCAGTTAAAAGAAGGTTACGTCTCAAATGTTAATGAGGTGGTCAAACTTCATCAACACGTCAAAGTAAAAGTGACCGAAGTAGATGAAGCACGAAAAAGAATTCAGCTGAGTATGATTTTATAACAATAAACCTGATCATTCACCAGGTTTTTTTAGAGCCATAAAAAAAGTCACCTACAGATTGT
This sequence comes from Kaistella sp., assembly GCA_041913105.1. Classification (GTDB taxonomy): domain Bacteria; phylum Bacteroidota; class Bacteroidia; order Flavobacteriales; family Weeksellaceae; genus Kaistella. The sequence goes on from JAYSFV010000001.1 coordinate 1,034,615, forward strand.
AAGTGACTTTTTTGTGGTTTCTCCAGGAATCGAACCAGGGACACATGGATTTTCAATCCATTGCTCTACCAACTGAGCTAAGAAACCGCCTTCGTTACCGTAGTAAAGTGGTGCAAAAGTATACTTTTAAACCATATCGCGCAAGTTTATCGCAAAGAAATTTTATCATTTAGGAAAAACTCGTTGATTTTCAGGGTGATTATTTTCTTCTTTTCTTATCTGCTCACTCATTTCTTCCAGTACGGGCTTAATGGTACTCTCCGGAAGGTCGCTAATTCTGATATACATTAACCCATCAATAGCGTCATTAAAGCTCGGATCTACGTTAAATGAAACCACTTTTGCGTTCTGCTTAATGTATTTTTTAATTAAAACCGGAAGCCTCATTTCGGGTTCCAAATCATCAATAATTTTATCAAGCTTATTAAGATCAGATTCTACTTCTTCAAAAAACAAGTGTTTATCGCGGTCTTTAAGTTTAACTTTAAACTCTTTTTTAGGGTGAATGTACTGCGCTACGGCAGAATCATAGTAATTAGAACGCATAAACTCTATCATCAATGATTTCGAGAATTCTGAAAATTTATCAGAAATACTAACACCTCCCATTAAAAACTTATGTTCAGGATTGCGGAGACACACATGCACAATCCCACGCCACAACAAAAACAGCGGAAGTGGCTTCTGTTGATAATCAGTTGAAATATAAGCTCTTCCCATCTCAATAACTTTCCTGAAAAACGGACGCAATTCAGGATCAAATTCAAATAAAGAACTGGTGTAAAACCCGCTGAGCCCATGTTTTTTCATCACCTCGTGGCCCAATGCCATTCGATAGGCTCCTACTAGACATTCTGCCTGACTGTCCCATAGAAACAGATGATGATAATGTTCGTCATAATTATCAAGATCAAACGGAAGATTGCTACCCTCTCCTATTTTCCTGAAGGTGAGTTCCCGTTGACGGCCAATCTCACGCATGATTGACGGAATTTCCTGGTAAGTACAGAAAAAAACTTCATAGTTGCCGTTCCGGAAGAGCATCTTTTCTTTCTTTCGCAACTGTATAATCTCTGCAACCAAATCTTCATGCGGAGTTTCATCAATGATGTTTTGAACCACGTTTTCAGCTTTCAGTAGCGGAAAATTCAACTTTAGATTGGGTAGTTTCAGATGTTCTGCGATCGATTTCCGTTTTTCGTAATACGATTTCAGCATATAGATTTTCTTCTGCAGAAATTCGCCCATTTCCTCAACCGAATCATGATCTTCTAACATTTTTACCGAAACAGGTTTGCCAATTCTTATCCGTATCGGTTTCTCCCGTTTATGCATCATTTCAGCCGGCAACAACAAGGTCTGAAGTTCCGGATGAAGCTTGGCCGCCTGATAAAAGAGTCGACTGTTTTTTGCATGAAAGTACATTGGAACTACCGGTACTTTCGCGCGCTTAATTAATTTCAGTGCCGGAATTTCCCAGGCGCGATCACGGACTTCTCCTAAAGGATTGTTTTTGTTAGAAACTTCTCCTGCCGGAAAAATCCCCACACAACCCCCGTTTTGCAGATGCTTAAGCGTTTCGCGCATTCCGGTGGTACTGTTTCGCACCTCTTTTCGATTCTCGAAAGGGTTCACCGAGATTACATAAGGTTCCATTGGTTTAATTTTTTCCAAAAGAAAATTACCCATTACCTTGAAATCTGGTCGAATTTCACTCAATATTTTTGTCATCAAAATCCCGTCAATAGCACCCAATGGATGATTAGAGACTACGATGAAAGGTCCGGTTTTCGGAATTTTGGCTAAATCTTCCTCAAATACAATATATTTCAACCCACGTTCGCGGACGAAACTATCGAAAAAATCTTTTCCTTTTTTATCTCTAAGGATATTATAAAGTTTATTGACCTCAGTAATTTTGGTAAGCCGCATAATGGCTGCGGCTGCAGGTGTTTTCAAAAGTCCAAGTTTACTTAAACCTGAAACTTTGATTAGATCTTCTTTTGTAATGAGACTCATGACAATTAGTTGGTAACTACCTGCACAGTTCGCTCGGCAATTTGTTCAAGTAATATATTTTTGTTTTCGTAGAAACGGTCTAAGTCATTGATATTGGCATTTCGTACCGTAAATAAGGAAACATCTTTTATAATTTCTGTGCTAAAAATCTCTTGCAATTCTTGAAGCATTTTGTCAATATTTCCATATTTATCTTCGAGACATAAAGCTAGGGAGATCGCAGAATTCTGCATCAAAGAAATTTTAATCTTAAGCTTTGCAAGAAAGGCGAATATCTGACTCATATGATCTTCTGCAATAAACGAAAAGTCGCGGGTTGCAATTCGGACTAGATGCTGATTTTCCTTTAAAATGTAAGATTCTTCAAATCGGTTTTCGTCCGTGTTCCCTACCTTGGTACCCGGTTTTTCCGGCTCTAAAAATGACTTTACATAAAACGGAATATTTTTTTGCTGAAGTGGCTGCAGTGTTTTTGGATGGATTACAGATGCTCCGTAATACGCCATCTCAATCGCTTCTTCGTAAGAAATATTCGACAGCAAAGTCACATTCTCAAATTTTCTTGGATCACCGGTCATTACACCAGGTACATCCTTCCAAATAGTCATTGCTTCAGCATCCATACAATATGCGAATATTGCCGCGGAATAATCTGATCCTTCGCGACCTAGAGTTACGGTGAAATTATCAGCTTCCGAACCTATAAAACCCTGGGTAACAAAAGACCTTGTAGCATCAAGTGTTGCAATATTTTGTTTTGTCTGTTCCCAATCTACGGCACCTTCACGGTAGGTAGAATCTGTTTTCAAATAATCCCGCGCATCCAGCCAAGTATTTGTAAAGTTGCGTAAATTAAGATATTCGCTAAGGATTTTAGATGATATAAGTTCTCCACTACTCACCACTTGGTCGTATACGAAATTGTAATTAGGTGAACGGTTTCTTCTCAAAAAAGCTTCGATATCATCAAAAAACAACGAAACATCCTCAAAAACCTGATGATCTTTATCAAATAAACCATTGGAGATTTCTAAGTGATACTGTTTGACTTTTGCAATCTCAGCCTGATAATCAGCTTTTTTAAAGTAATCTTCCACCACCTTTTCCAAAGCGTTAGTTGTTTTACCCATTGCAGAAACCACAAGCAAACATCTCTCGAACCCCTGAGATTCCAGCACGCTTACCACGTTTTTAACACCTTCAGCATCTTTTACGGATGCGCCTCCAAATTTGAAAACTTTCATCTAATCTTTAACGATATTTTTTTGTTAATGAGCAGCCTGCCGTGCGCAAGCCAACTTTCAAAATTATTAATTATATACGAGATGAGAAAAATGCAGGCAAAACTTAATTTAACTACTCCAACTCTTATCTAAAATGATTGAAAGAACTACTTCAAACATAACAAACACCCTTCAATCCTAGTAGGATTCAAACTTTTTTACGAAATTTGGGAAAACATAAACTCAAAAAAATGGCGGAACAAAATTTTCGAACCTTAGGTGAATTCATCATCGACAAACAGGAAGATTTTCAATATTCAACAGGTGAATTATCTCGATTGCTCAGTGCAATCCGTTTGGCTTCGAAAGTCGTAAACCGTGAAGTGAACAAGGCCGGAATTGCAAATATTATCGGAAAAGCAGGAAATGAAAACATCCAAGGGGAAGAGCAGCAGAAGCTCGACGTTATGGCAAACGAAATCTTTATTGAATCGCTTTCGCAACGTGAAGTGGTCTGCGGAATTGCTTCTGAGGAAAATGATGACTTCATAGAAATTTCAGCCTGCGCGAATGCACATTTAAGCAAGTATGTAGTGCTGATTGACCCTCTGGACGGCTCATCCAACATTGACGTTAATGTCTCCGTAGGAACGATATTTTCGATTTACCGTCGTGTTACCGAGCCAGGAACTCCCGTGGCAATCGAAGATTTCTTACAAAAAGGAGTTAATCAAATTGCGGCCGGTTATGTAGTGTATGGCTCTTCAACGATGATTGTGTACACCACTGGGAACGGAGTGAACGGTTTTACCTTAGATCCTAGTATCGGGACTTACTACCTTTCTCACCCTAATATGAAATTCCCGGAGAACGGAAAAATATACTCCATCAACGAAGGCAATTACAGCAAGTTTCCACAAGGCGTAAAAAATTACATTAAATATTGCCAAATGGAGGAAGAAGATCGGCCATACACTTCCCGCTACATCGGAAGTTTGGTATCTGACTTTCACCGAAATATGATAAAAGGCGGCATTTACATTTACCCTTCCACGGCACAATCGCCAAATGGCAAATTAAGACTACTTTACGAATGCAACCCGATGGCGTTTCTGGCTGAACAAGCCGGCGGAAAGTGTACTGATGGTTTCCAAAGAATTCTCGAGATTGAACCTACAGAGTTACACCAACGTGTTCCGTTTTTCTGTGGAAGCCGAAAAATGGTAGAAAAAGCCGAAGAATTTATGCAAAAGGCACAGAACTAATGATTGCCAAATTCTATCCTTATCTTTTAGAATTTAAACGACCGGGCGGAACTTCCCGAGGAATTTTAGAAACCAAAGAAACTTTTATTCTGGAAGTTTTTGATGGTGAAAAAAAAGGAATTGGTGAATGCGGACTTTTTCGAGGGCTGAGTTTCGATGATGTCCCAGATTACGAAGAAAAGTTGTTTTGGCTATGCGCTAATATCAGTGAAGACTTTGAAGTTCTGAAAAATGAATTGAGAAATTATCCATCGATTTGGTTCGGATACGAACAGGCCATCAGAAACCTGAAGTTCGGAAACGAACTTTATTTTCCCAACGAATTTACGAAGGGTCAAGATTTCATAAAGATTAATGGATTAATCTGGATGGGTTCCGTAGAATTTATGCGTGAACAAATTCAGGAAAAACTTCACCTTGGATTCGACTGTCTCAAATTAAAAATCGGAACCGATTGGCCTTCGGAAAAAAGAATTTTAGAAGAGTTGAGAAATGAATTTCCTCAAAACCAATTAGAACTTCGTGTTGATGCTAATGGTGCCTTTGATCCGGAAACTGCCATAAAAGTTTTAGAAGAACTTTCAAATCTGAAGATCCACTCTATTGAGCAGCCCATTAAAGCCGGAAACGTAAAAGACATGAAAAATCTTTGCGCTAACACGCCAACTCCCATTGCTTTGGATGAAGAATTGATTGGCATTGTAAATCCGGTAGAAAAAGAAACTCTTCTTAAAGAAATACTTCCTCAATATATTATCCTTAAACCATCTCTTGTCGGAGGCTTTTCAGGCACAGACGAATGGATAGAGATTGCAGAAAGGAACAACATTGGCTGGTGGATTACCTCAGCGCTGGAAAGTAATATCGGTTTAAATGCAATTGCACAATATACCTACAGTAAAAAAACCACGATTCCACAAGGATTAGGAACCGGAGGCTTATTCACAAATAATTTTGAAACTTCGTTGAATTTAGAAATTGATCGACTGTGGATGAAGATTAAAAGCGATATCCAATAGAAAGTCCAGACCGAATTCCTGCCCAAGGACCGTCTAAGTTGATATTTGCTCCATTAGCATCTGTGGTAACCGTATATTCTACAAACGGGATGTCAAGATTTTCAATTTCATCTTGAAGAACTTGCTGCTCTACAGGATTTAAAGGTCGAGGTGAAGTTGCCCGTAACTCACCCTTTCCAGCTCCATAGTGTGCGCCGACAATCCACAAATCAAGAGCCCAATTGTCTGAGGCACCCAAAAACCATTGAATACCGACCATTAAACCGCCACTATTACCACTGGCATTTCCGGTAATTCTTGTTGGCAACGATTCCGTTGCATATTCTACCAGATAAGTAGCTTCTTCCACTTTAACCTTCGTATGGCGATAATAAGGTGCCAAATAAAATCCTCTGCCGTAACCACTTCCGAGATAAATTCGAGGTTCAATAGTAAAATGAGATTGCGATACCTCTTCATTAGAAAGTTCTGTGTCGTCGAGGAATGAGTCACGAAAAGGAATTCCCCCTTTCAGCATACTTCCATAACCAATAGCAAGCGAAAATCGTTGATTAATCACCCTTTCATACGTTAAATTGATATTACGGAATGCATACGCTGTCACATTTGTTTTCACAATATTAAGTCCCTCGCCAGTTTGTGACCAAAGTGCCAAAGGCGTCAATAATGTAATTAATAAAGTTTTCATAGATAATGGTTTTAGTTTATTTTTTACACTACCAAATATACATTAAAAAACAAATCTCATTAAATTAAACTCAAATATTCTGCATTAAAATTATCTATTCGCTAAAACAGATTCTAACAACCAAATTTTTCAATAGTTTTTAACGACTAAAGCAGAGAAAAACACGCATTATAAATCGTTAAAGATTCCCTAAATTTGCTGACTACAAGAATAACTCATGGAAGAAGAAAAAAAATCCCTGAATTTTATAGAACAAATTATTGAAGATGACATCGCGAACGGCTTTCCAAAAGAAAAGTTGCGTTTTCGTTTTCCGCCAGAACCTAACGGCTATTTGCACATAGGTCATACCAAAGCAATCTGTATTAACTTTGGCTTAGGCGAAAAATATAATGCGCCGGTAAATCTTCGTTTCGACGATACCAACCCTGAAAAAGAAGAGCAGGAATTTGTTGATTCAATAAAAGCCGATATCGATTGGTTAGGATTTACCTATGATAAAGAAGTGTATGCTTCAGATTACTTTCAACAATTGTACGACTGGGCAGTAGAGATGATAAAAGCCGGAAAAGCTTACGTTGATGAGCAGTCGTCCGAAGATATTACCTCTCAGCGTAAAACACCATTTGAAGACGGTATTGAGTCTCCTTACCGAAATCGTCCTATAGAAGAAAGCTTAGATCTTTTTGAACGAATGAAGAATGGCGAATTTGAAGAGGGCACAATGTCTCTACGGGCAAAAATCGACATGACGTCTCCTAATATGAACATGCGCGACCCTGTAATGTATCGTATTTTGAAAAGACCGCACCACCGTACTGGAGAACAGTGGAAAATCTATCCGATGTACGACTGGGCCCACGGTGAGTCCGATTATATCGAACAAATCTCCCACTCCCTTTGCTCTTTAGAATTTGAAAACCATAGACCGCTTTATGATTGGTATTTAGACCAGGTTTATGACGCAAATAAAGTCAGAAATAAGCAACGAGAATTCGCGAGAATGAATGTTTCATATATGATTACTTCAAAAAGAAAACTTCAACGTCTCGTCGCTGAAAAAATTACAACAGGATGGAATGATCCTCGTATGCCTACTATTTCAGGTATGCGCAGGCTGGGTTACACACCTACTGCGATTAAAAATTTTATCGAGAGAGTGGGTGTTGCCAAAAGAGAGAATCTCATCGACATTCAGCTTTTAGAGTTTTTTGTTCGTGAGGATTTGAATAAGAATGCAACACGGGTAATGGCAGTTGTTGACCCAGTGAAACTCATTATTGAGAATTATTCCCAAAACGAAGAAGAGTGGTTGGTAACCGAGAACAATCCTGAAGATGAAAATGCAGGGAATCGCCAAATCCCATTCTCTAGAGAACTTTATATCGAGAGAGAAGATTTTAAAGAAGAAGCGAATAATAAATTCTTCCGTCTGAAATTGGGCGGAGAAGTACGCTTAAAATCTGCTTATATCGTAAAAGCGGAACGTGTAGATAAGGATGAAAATGGCGAAATCACGACCATCTATGCCTCGTATGATCCTAAAAGTAAATCCGGAAGTGGCACAGAAGAAAGCTTAAGAAAAGTAAAAGGTACTTTACATTGGGTTTCTGCGAAACACGCACTCCCAATTGAAGTTAGAATTTACGATCGACTGTTCACAATCCCGCAGCCTGATGCAGAAAAAGAGAAGGATTTCTTGGAGTTTGTTAATCCAGAGTCACTAAAAATTGTGAAAGGTTTTGCAGAACCGAGCTTGAAACATGCAAAAACTGGAGAAAACTATCAGTTCCAAAGGATTGGATACTTCACTAAAGATCCGGATTCTACCGATGAGAATATCGTTTTTAACAGAACGGTTACTCTTAAAGACAGTTATAAACCTGAATAATTAAAAAACCCTTTCAGCCATCGCCGAAAGGGTTTTTCTATACCACGCCATTTATGAAAATCTGCGCCTTTACCTTTCTTTTCAATCTCCAGCAGGAAGCCTTGAAATAACGAATACCTCTTTTCATAATAGTAGTTTTACTTTAGCATGTTTCTGCGAGCATATCAAATTTTACGCCACTATCCTCCTTCCTTTTTTAAAACTATCAAATTTTTCCACTTTTTTACCGTTATTTTAATAAGTATCTTCGCATAAATAATTTTCCATGGTTAGGATTCTCATCATTTTCTTACTTTCAGTTTCTATATCAACCTATTCTCAAGAAGGCATCACTTTCGAAAAAGGTACTTTCGAAGAAATTTTAGCCAAAGCCAAAGCCGAAAAAAAATTAGTCTTCTTAGATGCCTTTGCAGTTTGGTGCGGACCCTGCAAATTGATGGAGAAAAATGTATTCACTTTACCAGCGGTAAGCTCATTTTACAACAAAAACTTTATCAACGCCCGCATCGATATGGAAAAGGGCGAAGGTATAGGGATTGCATCCAAGTATGGAGTTCGCTCTTACCCTTCTTTTTTATTTTTAAATGGTGATGGCGAAGTTGTGAAACGAAGTTTCGGCTATATGCCAGAAGAAAATTTCCTTGCTTTAGGAAAAGAAGTGAGTGATCCAAAGTTGGCGACCCTTTCTAACAAAGAACTTTTTCAGCAAGGCGAATCCTCTCCAGAGTTTCTCTTAAACATGATGCAATTATATTCTCAAAGTGATTTTCCTTTAGCACAAAAGGCTTCCGAAAGATATTTTGAGACTAAAAAAAATCAAGAACTTACTAAAGAAGAGATTGGGATGCTCCTCTATTTTACCAAATCGACTTCCGACAAAAATTACAGCACCTTTTTATCAAGAAAAGCAGATATTTCGAAATTAATGTCAGAAGACATTTTTAATCAATTCGATCTTAACATAAAACTCTCCAGCATTATTGAAAAATCCTTCGAAGAAAAAACAGGATTAATTAACGATGACTATTTCTATAAAAATGCGATCCCAATCGTTGGCCAAGCAGAAGCCGAAACTGCACTGAACCGAACAAAAGTGATTGTTTATTCCAACTCGGGACAGTTTAAGGAATATGAAAAAGCCGCCCTACAATACTATCAGAACCCCGAAAATTTCGATCAAGATGAATTACTTCGGGCAGCCTGGATTTTCAGTGAGAATGTTGACACCCCATCTTCACTGAAAAAGGCCGAAATGTGGGCAGAAAAATCGGTAATGAAAGCCGAAACTGCAGAAAACACCTATATCCTAGCGAAGCTTTATTCGAAAACAGGAAAGAAGGATAACGCAAAAATATATGCAGAGACCTCAAAAAAGTTAGCTGAAAGTCAAGGCAAAGATGCTTCTCTAGCCATAAAATTACTTGAAAACCTTAAATAATATCTTGAAAAAAATTCTGTTTACACTTGCCATAGGTTCTCTGTCGGGGCTTCAAGCACAAACCGATTCACTTCAATTAAAAGAGCAGATTTTTGTAAAAGCCAATGCTGTGTTTCTACCAGTTGGAATTATTAATACTGGGGTAGAATATCAACTTTCCAACAAAATGACAATACAGGCAGATTTATTGATTTCACCCTGGAAATCTTTTGTAGGACGATATGCGCAAGTATACATGGTTGGGGTCGATACCCGATATTATTTTGGTCAAGCTTTTAAAAACTGGTATGTAGGATTTAATTTATCTGGCGCACGGTTTATCATGCAGAAATTTAATTACTGGTTTGATGGTACTGCACAATACGTTGAAAACGGGCCTATCTATCAGAACACAGACCTTTATCAGGATGGCTACGGATTATTTTTTGGAGCCACGGCAGGATATCAGTATAAAATTAATGATCGTTTTAACTTAGATTTTTATCTGAGTGCAGGATCAGTTCAAAGTTTTTATAAAGGTCTACACAAGGTTACTGGCGAGCGCTATGATGAAAAACCCAACCGAGATTTTGACCGTAGTGGCGAATGGTTGCCTTATCGAGGCGGAGTAATGATTTCTTATAGACTTTAATAGCATGAGTATAAAAAGCAAAAAATTCTTAGTGGTTGCTATAATCACTTTTATCATCTTATTTTTATTCAATTATGTAGGTAACGACATGCCTGATAAACTAGAGCGTGCTTTAATGACAGCTGGTGCCGGAGTTGTAGGTCTCATCATCGGGATGTGGTTTGTCTACAAAAATTCAAAAGACGATACGCACCACGACTTCGACTAAATTCCGGCAAGAATGCTCTCTAATTAATTATTTCTGATTTTGGTATCTTTGCACCATGATTAAAATCGGGAATATAGAGCTGCCGGATTTTCCGCTTCTGCTCGCACCAATGGAGGATGTCTCCGACCCACCCTTTCGTCGTTTGTGCAAATTGCATGGCGCCGATATGATGTATTCAGAGTTTATTTCTTCGGAAGGTTTGATTCGTGATGCGATGAAAAGCCGTAAGAAATTAGATATTTTCGATTACGAGAGGCCCGTTGGTATCCAAATTTTCGGTGGTGATGAAGAAGCGATGGCTCTTTCTGCCAAAATCGTAGAAACGGTAAACCCCGATTTGGTGGACATCAATTTTGGGTGTCCCGTAAAAAAAGTGGTCTGTAAAGGTGCCGGAGCTGGCGTCCTTAAAGATATTGATTTAATGATTCGTCTTACCAAGGCAGTTGTACAGTCTACCCATCTTCCCGTTACTGTGAAAACTCGTTTGGGCTGGGATACAGACACCATCAACATTATGGAAGTAGCGGAACGACTGCAAGATACCGGAATTAAAGCCTTAACTATTCACGCTCGTACCCGCGCCCAAATGTATAAGGGTGAGGCCGACTGGGACTATATTTCGAAAGTGAAAAATAATCCAAATATTGAAATTCCGATTTTTGGAAACGGCGATGTAGACTCCCCTCAAAAAGCTCTAGAATACAGACAAAAGTATGACTGTGATGGCATTATGATTGGCCGTGGAGCGATAGGTTATCCTTGGATTTTTAACGAAATTAAACACTTCTTTAAAACAGGCGAAATACTCGATGCTCCTACCGTAAATCAGCGGTTGGAAGCAGTTCGTCAGCATGCCGAATGGAGCGCTGAATGGAAAGGAGAAAGACTTGGCCTTATCGAAATGCGTCAACATTACAGCAACTATTTCCGTGGAATTCCACATTTCAAAGATTTCAGAAGAAAGTTTTTGGAGGTTTTCACCTTAGAAGAAATGGATGCGGTTATTGCAGAAGCTGCAGATTTCTATAACGAATTTCAGCCCAACTAGATCTTGGAATTAAGCTGTAACGGACTACAATCACTCAATACTCATTATAAAAGATTTGATGCTTAAAGCAGAACATGTTACGAAAACGTACAATTCAGGCAAAAAACTGGCACTGAGTGACTTTTCAATTTCAGTACCTCAAGGTAGTATTTATGGTCTTTTAGGACCTAATGGTGCGGGAAAAACCACCTTTATCCGTATCGTTAATCAGATTACGCAAGCAGATTCGGGACAGGTTTTTATCAACGGAGAAAAACTTAGTCCCCATCATATTCGCAACATTGGCTACATGCCGGAAGAGCGTGGACTATATAAAAACATGAGTGTAGGCGATCAAATTCTTTATTTCGGAGAATTAAAAGGAATGAGTCGTCACGATGCGCTTTCGCAAGCCAAATATTGGTTCGATCAGTTACAAATTGACCAGTGGTGGAAGAAAAAACTCAGTGAACTTTCTAAAGGAATGGCGCAGAAAATTCAGTTCGTGGTAACCGTTCTACATCGTCCACATCTATTAATTCTCGATGAGCCTTTTTCTGGTTTCGATCCGGTGAATGCCAACCTCATTAAAGATCAAATCCTTCAGCTGAAGAAAAACGGGACAACCATCATCCTCTCAACGCACCGCATGGAAAGCGTTGAAGAAATGTGCGATTATGTGGCATTAATTAGTCAATCAAAGAAAATCCTGGACGGAAAAGTATTTGACGTTCGGGAGCAACATAAAAAAAATATGTTTTCCGTTACTCTTTCGGAGGCCGATACCACGCAACTTGAACATTTTAATCAAATCCATGAAATTAGCAGTTTGGTAGTAGAAAATGGTCTTGTTTCATTTGAGATGAGAGATAATACAGACCAAAATACACTTCTACAGGAACTGATGAAGATCGGAAAAATACGCTCCTTTGATGAAAAAATACCGAGCATGAATGAAGTGTTTATTAACGCAGTAGGAAACCGGTAATTCGGCGGCATCTAACTTTAAAAAACGCATGAAAAATATATTTCTGATTACCCGGCGCGAATATTTAACGCAGGTGAAGAAAAAATCTTTTATCCTCCTTACTTTGCTGGCTCCACTGCTACTGATAGGTTTCGGAGTGATGATCTCTATGATGTTTAAAGCTAATGAGAGCACCAGCACATTTCATGTCATTGATAAAAGCGGATTGTTTGAGCATAAACTGCCACAAGAAGGAAACATCAATTATGTATACGTTCCCGCAGTACAGGAAAAAATAATGGTGAATACTCTTAAGGATATGGAAGGGATCGAAGGGCTCCTAATTATTTCACCGCTACAAAATGGAAACTTTGATCTTCTTGAGGACAACACGAAGCTAATACTAAACAAGAAAATAGGTTTAGATACCAAACTTGCGGTCAGCGCCGATTTATCACGAATCATCAGACAGGAAAAAATTAAAACGATAGGCTTAGCAGAAGATCAAATCGTTAACCTCGACAAAAGTTTTGAACTGAATACGCAAAACATTGATAATAAAAAAGCAGACTCAAACCTCGATTTTGGTGTAAAGTCTGGGCTGAGTTTAGCCTTGATGTATGCCGTTTTTATGTTTATTATCATTTACGGCGTACGGGTGATGAGAAGTGTTCTTGAAGAGAAAAACAACCGTGTGGTAGAGATTATCATCTCTTCTGTAAAACCTTTTGATTTGATGTTAGGGAAAATTTTAGGGGTTACCCTAGTTGCGCTAACACAATTCAGTGTTTGGATTACCATGTCGGTTTTAGGCGCTGTATTTCTGAATATAGGATTTATGGATTTGCAGCAGCAACTTCCAGGAAATGAACAGGCGACCGAAGTCGTACAACAATTTGATCTTCGTACAGCAGCTGGAGAGATCTCACACATTCTTCTGGAGATGAATATCGTATTGATTATTTTTGTCTTTATAACCTTTTTCCTGCTGGGATATATCTTTTACAGCTCAATGTACGCAGCAATTGGATCCGCAGTGGATAATGAAACTGAGACGCAGCAGTTTACTTTATTTGCCGTAATACCACTCATGATGGGTATGTATGGAAGCTTTACAATCATCAACAACCCGGAAGGCCCTTTGGGATTTTGGCTTTCTATAATTCCGTTTACTTCACCGGTAGCAATGGTTGCCAGAATTCCGTTTGGGGTTCCCGCTTGGCAAATTGCCCTTTCTATCGCATTGTTGGTGCTCTTTACTTTGTTAATGATTTATCTGGCTGCAAAAATTTATCGTGTGGGAATATTGATGTATGGAAATAAAGCTTCCGCTAAAGAAATCTGGAAGTGGATAAGAAATTAAATATTTATGTCATTAAACACCATAAAAAATGCGGCTACTTTTCAGAAACCGCATTAATTTTATATCGAATAAGATTATCCTAAAACCTTAGCAACAGTAGCACCGATTTCTGCAGGAGAATCAACTACGTTAATTCCGTTCTCACGCATAATCGCCATTTTTGCTTGTGCAGTATCTTCAGCACCGCCAACGATTGCTCCTGCGTGTCCCATAGTACGACCTTTTGGTGCAGTTTGTCCGGCGATGAAACCTACCACTGGTTTAGTAGAACCGCTTTCCTTATACCATCTAGCAGCTTCAGCCTCTAGGCTACCACCAATTTCTCCGATCATCACTACTGCATCAGTTTCTGGATCGTTGATGAAAAGTTCTAAAGCTTCTTTTGTAGTAGTACCGATAATTGGGTCACCACCAATACCGATAGCAGTAGAAACTCCGTAACCAGCTCTTACGACCTGATCAGCAGCTTCATAAGTTAAAGTTCCCGATTTGGATACGATACCTACTCTACCTTTTTTGAAAACGAAACCTGGCATGATACCGATTTTTGCCTCGTCAGAAGTAATGATACCTGGACAGTTCGGACCGATTAATCTTGTTTCTCTGTCAGCGATGTAAGCCTTCACCTTCACCATATCTTCTACAGGAATTCCTTCAGTAATACAAACGATTACTTTAATCCCAGAATCTGCAGCTTCCATAATTGCATCTGCTGCGAATGCCGGCGGTACGAAGATAATTGAAACGTTAGCTCCAGCCTGCTCTACGGCATCTGCAACGGTGTTGAATACTGGCTTTCCTAAATGCTCGGTTCCACCTTTTCCTGGGGTAACACCACCAACAACGTTGGTTCCGTATTCAATCATCTGTTGGGCGTGGAAAGTTCCTTCATTCCCTGTAAATCCCTGTACGACTACTTTAGAATCTTTGTTTACTAATACTGACATTTTATAATTTTTATAATTTATTTAAAGTCCTGATTACAAAATTACTTAATAAAATTGACTCAGGGCTCTCTGTATTTACAGATTTTTAAGTTTAATTTCCTTTCGGAGATATTGTTTGAATTCTTCAGCAATTGGTCCGAAGTAGGTCCCTTTCTTCAAGCTTCGGTTAACGCCGCACTGTGCCAATAACACCGTACCACTTTCGATATGGACTCCCGATGCCATCCCAACTTGTCCCCAAATTGTAACCTCGTCTTCAATGATACAGCAACCGGCAATACCCGTCTGAGAAGCTATTAAAACCTTCTTTCCGATAATGGTATCATGACCAATCTGGATTTGATTGTCTAAGACCGAACCCTCCCCAATCACCGTAGAGTCTGTTACGCCTCGGTCAATTGTACACAGATTTCCAATCTCTACATTATTTTCGACAACTACATTTCCTACCGAAATAAGTCGGTCGAAGTTTCCTTCATGTTTGCGGTAATAAAATGCATCACCACCGATGACAGTACCACTTTGGACTATTACGTTATCACCAATTACTGTACGATCGCCAATCACAACATTCGGATAAATCAAACAATTTTTTCCGATACTCACCTCGTTGCCTATAACAACGGAGGAGTGAATATGGGTACCTTCACCAACTTCCAGCGTATGATTTTCCTCTAAAAAGTTGATAATTCGGGTAAAATGCGTGTTAATCTTATTAAAATCCCGAAAAGGATCATCCGAAATAAGCAATGCTTTTCCCTCAGGACAATCAACCTCCTTATCAATTAAAATAATCGTTGCTGCCGAGTTCAGTGCTTTATCGTAGTATTTGGGATGGTTAACGAAAACAATTTCGCCGGCTTTTACGCGATGTATTTCGTTAGTCCCTAAAACCGGAAAATCCTCAGCGCCGATCATTTTAGCCCCGATGATTTCCGAAATTGTTTTTAAAGTTTGTGGCTTGTTAAAGGTCATTTTAACCTGATTCCGATAGGATTGAAATTATTTTACGCGCTCTAAGTAAGTACCGTCTTCGGTATTCACTTTAATTTTATCTCCAGCTTCAATAAAAAGTGGAACCATTACACGAGCACCTGTTTCAACAATCGCATTTTTAAGTGCGTTTGTTGCGGTATTTCCTTTAACTCCCGGATCAGCTTCAATAACGTCCAAATATACTGTTGGAGGAAGGTCAGCTGAAAGTGGAGACTCATCTGCTTCCTTCAAAATGATGGTAACTTCTTCGCCAGCTTTCATAAACTGCGCATTCTCAATCATTTCTTTGTTAAGATAAATTTGAGAGAAATCTTCGTTATTCATGAAGTGGTAGCCATTATCATCTTCATAGAGGTATTGAAATTTTCTGGTGATTACTTTTACCTCATCAATTTTATGACCTGCAGAAAAAGTATTATCCAAAACTTTTCCGTTGGTTACAGATTTCATTTTTGTACGTACGAAAGCCGGACCTTTGCCCGGTTTAACGTGAAGAAATTCTATAATTTTAAAAATGTCATTGCTGTATTCAATGCACATTCCTTTTTTAATATCGTTGCTTGTTGCCATTAGTATCTTTAAGTTTATTTATTTGAGTTTATTCTTTTCCTGTGCCGTATCCTTTCACGATACCACGAGGAGAGTTTTTAATGAATTCAAGAATTTCATCACGTTCTACAGTAGGCAACATTTCTTTTTCGATGTATGCAGCTGCTTGTGAAACATTCATTTTCATTTGAAAAATCGTACGGTAAATCGTCTGGATTTCGAATATTTTATCATTGCTGAAACCACGACGACGAAGACCAATAGAGTTGATCCCTGCATAGGTCATTGGTTCCCGAGCGACTTTTACGTAAGGTGGAATATCTTTACGAACCAACGTTCCCCCAGAAATCATCACATGTTTCCCGATTTTGCCGAACTGGTGTACCGCTGATAGACCGCCCATCACGGTATAGTCACCAATTTCCACGTGACCTGCAATTCCGCAACCGTTAACGATAATCACCCCGTTTCCTAAAACACAGTCGTGTGCGATGTGGGAAGTTGCCATAATCAAACAGTCTTCACCAATCTTTGTGTAACCTAACGCTTTTGTACCCCGGTTGATGGTAACACTTTCACGGATTGTAGTTCCGTCACCAATAATAACCTGAGTATCTTCTCCATCAAATTTTAAATCCTGAGGAATCGCAGAAATTACTGATCCCGGGAAAATTCGACAGTTTTTACCAATTCTTGCCCCATCCATGATGGTTACATTTGGCCCTATCCAAGTTCCTTCACCAATTTCCACATCCCCTGCGATGGTAGTAAAAGGCTCAACGATAACGTTTTTTTTGATTTTTGCTCGTTTGTCAACGGCTGCTAGCTGGTGTACCATTTAATCCACTTTATTTTTAGCCACCTGAGCCATCAATTCTGCCTCTACTACAATACTGTCACCAACATATCCATACCCTTGCATGTGGACAATCCCTCTTCTAATTGGAGAGATTAGTTCTATCTTGAATACCAAAGTATCTCCCGGCACTACTTTTTTCTTGAATTTAACATTATCAATCTTGATAAAGTAGGTTGAATAGTTTTCAGGATCAGGAACACTTGCCAACACTAAAATACCACCAGTCTGTGCTAAAGCCTCTACTTGAAGAACCCCCGGCATCACCGGTTCTTTTGGAAAATGCCCAACAAAGAACGGCTCGTTCATCGTTACATTCTTCAAACCTACAACGTGAGAGTCGGAAAGCTCGAGAACTTTATCGATTAACAAAAAAGGTGGACGGTGAGGCATTAACCTCATGATTCCGTTGATATCAAAAACGGGTTCTTTGTGAATATCAATGTCCGGAACGTTTTTCTTTTTCTGCAATTTCCACTGGCGGTTCAGTTTTTTCGCGAACTGAGTGTTCACAAAATGTCCCGGTTTATTTGCTATTACTTTACCTTTAATTTTAACTCCAACCAAAGCTAAATCACCAACAACATCTAATAATTTGTGACGTGCGGCCTCGTTCGGATAATTTAAGGTTAAATTATCTAAAATTCCGTTCGGACGAATTGATACATTATCTTTTCCGAAGGCTTTTTTAAGTTTTTCTGAAGTATCAGCGGTGAGTTCTTTGTCAACGTAAACAATTGCGTTAGAGATGTCACCTCCTTTAATCAACCCCGCATCCAACAACATTTCAAGTTCATGTAAAAAACTGAAAGTACGCGCTGAAGAAATTTCTTCTTTAAATTCTGAAATGTCCTTCATGGTCGCATTTTGAGTGCCTAATACTTTGGTCCCAAAGTCTACCATTGTGGTAATTTCATAAGTATCAGAAGGGATAATCGTGATTTCCGAACCTGTTGAGCTGTCAACATAGTTAAGGACTTCTTTTACGATTAGATATTCTCTATCAGCATTTTGCTCGACAATCCCAGCTTTCTCAATAGCATCAACAAAAAACTTTGAAGAACCGTCCATAATTGGAGGTTCTGCACTGTTGATTTCCAGGTAGGCATTGTCAATATCGCAACCCACAAGAGCTGCTAAAAGATGTTCGCAAGTATGAATGCGAACTCCTAATTTTTCTAAGGTAGTACCGCGCTCTGTTGTTGTAACATAATTAACATCGGCTTCCACATGTGGACGACCTTCAAGATCTGTTCTTACGAAAACAAAACCTACGTTTTCTTTCGCTGGTTTAATGGTGAGGGCAACCTCTTTTCCGGTATGCAGGCCGATTCCGCTAAGGGAAACTTCCTCTTTCAGGGTTTTTTGTTTATCACTCACTGGTATTATCTTTTGAGCTTTTTTCTAAATTGTTAATTCTCTTGACTATTTCCGTGAAGTTTCGGAAATGCACATAATTTCTTCGGTATTCACCTGCATTAATTGCGGGTGAACCATATAGTATTTCGCCGTCCTTCGCACTTGAATTCACTCCACTTTGAGCCTGAACGCGGACTTGATTTCCGATTTGGATATGACCGACAATTCCTACTTGCCCGCCAATCTGATTCCAATCACCAATAGTGGTAGATCCAGCAATACCTGCTTGGGCTGCAATTACATTATTCTCTCCAATTTTAACATTGTGAGCAATCTGGATTAAGTTATCGATCTTAGTACCTTTACCTATCACCGTTGAGCCAATTGTCCCTCGATCAATACTGCAGTTCGAACCAATTTCTACGTTATCTCCAACGACAACATTACCAAGTTGTGGAATTTTTTGATAACCATCTTTAGTTACTTGGAAACCAAAACCATCAGCACCTATGACGGAATTAGAATGGATAACGCAGTTATCACCGATGACGCAGTAATCGTAAATACGCACTCCACTGTATATGATACAGTTTTTGCCGATTTTCACGTTTTTACCAATATACACATGAGGGTAAATTTGACTACCATCACCGATCCTAACCTTCTCCGAAACACAGGTGAAGGCGCCCACATATACATTTTCGCCCACGCTTGAAGTCTCATGAAATACGGCTCCCTGTTCGATACCGGATTTTCTACCCTGCATATCGTTGTAGAGATTCATCAAAACCTGAAAAGACAAGTAAGCGTCTTCCACAGAGATAATGGTAACATTGGGATAAGAATCTTTGGTAAGAAGTTTCTCAGAAACAATAAGGACTGCACATTTAGTAGTATCTATAAATTCTGCAAATCGTTCCTGTGCTACGAAGGATAAATGTCCTTCTTCGCTGCTTTCAATAGGCGAAACACCAGTGATAAGAGTATCGGGGTTGCCAATAATTTTTCCGTTGATCAGTGCTGCAATCTGAGATGCGGTAAACTCCATATCCTGCAAAGATAAGAATTTCCCAAATATTGCAATTATTTTGACTCTATTTTATTGCTTCAGTTTCGCGTGGAAACGCTAGGATATGTTTTGTATTTGCCTGACTAATTGAAGACGAAAGAATTTGATTTTCAGACTTATCCAAAGCCAGTTTTGTTCCGTCTTTAAGCAACAAATAAATGGGTTGCTGCTCCGCGCTATACGGAAGTAGTGTCAATGTTATCTGATCCACCAATTTATGACCATCAGAAATCCCGAAAATTTGATTGGTGAGATTCGTTTTTTCTCTAATAAAATCCACATCAAAGGGTTTTGATGAAATGATGGTTTTAGGGAACTGGCGTTTAACAATGGTTTTGCATAAATAAGACAACAGAAAATCCTCACAATTTGCCCATGCCTTCATGGCCTGAATAATGTCATTATCATCTAGTTGGGTAAATCTTTGAATATCTTCCACGGAACCCCCAGTACTTTGTCTAGAAAGAAAATAATTTAGATTTTCTGAAGCAGGTAAAATATGCCCCGACAAGACCAATTCTTTTGCTCTTGATAAAATTTTAACCAGTAAATTTTCTGCTAGCGCTGAAGTTTTATGATAGTACACTTGCCAATACATAAACATTCTTGCAGTGAGGAAATTTTCGATGGAGTAAATACCTTTGGCATCAATCACGAGTTCTTCATCGGCAACATTCATCATCGAAATAATACGTTGCGTATTCACATTTCCTTCGGTGACGCCAGTGTAAAAACTGTCGCGTTTCAAGTAATCCAGTCTATCAACATCCAACTGAGAAGATATCAGCTGATTAAAGAATTTACGATGATATTTGCCTTGAAACATTTCTATGGCCATCGAAAGTTGACCCTCAAATTCCTGGTTCAAACGGTTCATCAGCAGGAGCGAAAGTTTTTCGTGATGCCAATCGTGCATCAACATATTTTCTAACGCATGCGAAAATGGACCGTGTCCTACATCATGCAGCAAAATAGCCAACATCGCAGATTTTCCTTCTTCTTTAGAGATTTCAACGCCTTTCAATTTTAGAGTTTCCAAGGCGGTAAACATCAGATGCATCGCTCCTAAAGCGTGATGAAAACGGGTATGCGTAGCTCCCGGATAAATAAGATTGAGCAAACCTGTCTGAGAGATTCTCCTCAAACGTTGAAAATAAGGGTGCTCAATTACATCAAATAAAATCTCGTAAGGGATATTGATAAATCCATAAACCGGATCGTTGATAATTTTAAACTTATTAGTCATGCGATATCTTTAGATGCAAATAATACAAGGCAAAAGTACACAATCCCTTTACATTATTATATTTCCAAGCTTATTATCATGATTTTATTTTAACTCAACTTTAACGAGCTTTAAAAAAAACTTGGGAATCTTTGTTTGTATTTTTGGCCCTCATAGAGTTGAAAATGTTTGAACTCTGAAACTGAAATTTTGATTTTATTATGTCGAAACTAATTTGGATTGATGATGAAGTAGATTTACTGAAGCCGCACATCGTATTTTTGGAAAATAAAGGATATAACGTAGTTCCGGTAAATAATGTTAATGAAGCGCTGGAGTTAATTGAGAAAGAAAATTTTCAGTTAGCCCTACTCGACGAAAACATGCCGGGTATTAGTGGCTTGGAAGCGATCCCAATGATTAAAAACATAGATTCTGCCATTAAAATCGTGATGGTGACGAAGAATGAAGAGGAGCATATTATGGAGCAAGCCATAGGTTCGCAGATCGCAGATTATATTTTAAAACCCGTTAACCCCAATCAGGTACTGCTTTCTCTCAAGAAAAATCTTCAGGAAGAAACTTTAGTTGAACAGAAAACGATCTTAGAGTATCAGCAAGAATTCCGAAACCTTTCCATGGAACTTTCTTACATGAAAACGTATCAGGATTGGGCAGAATATTATAAGAAAATCCTCAACTGGGAAGTTAAGTTTGATAAAGTTTTTGACAATGAATTTGCAGATTTGCTTCAATCACAAAAAGAGGAAGCCAATATCCAATTCTCCAAATTTATTGAAAATAATTACGAAGAATGGCTGCACGGCGGAGAAAAGCCGATGATGAGTCACACGCTCTTTAAAGACAAAATTAAAGCGGAAGTTGAAAAAGAAAAGGTTCTTCTTTTGATGATTGACAATTTGCGTTATGATCAATGGAAAGTTATCGAACCTCTGTTCACGAAATTTTACAATAAAACTTCAGAAGACTATTACTTCAGTATTTTACCTACTGCGACACAATACGCCCGTAACTCCTTTTTTGCAGGACTTTTGCCTTCAGAGATTGAAAAGAGATTTCCGGAATATTGGTTCAACGATAACGAAGAAGGAAACAAAAATGAGCATGAAAGAGAGTTCCTGGAAGATCAGATGAAGCGTTTAGGGCTTTCTAGTAAATCCATGAAATACCTCAAAATTTTGAATGCGGATTTTGAGAGAAAAATTTTAGATGATTTCAACCAACATAAAAACAATGACCTTTTGGTAATTGTTTACAATTTCATTGATATCCTTTCGCACGCGAAGACGGATAATGTTATTGTGAACCAGTTGATTCGCGACGACAAAACCTTCCGTTCCCTAACATATAACTGGTTTGAAAATTCTTCTTTGATTAAAATTATTAAACAAGCGGCTGAAAATGGCTTTAAACTCGTCATCACGACCGATCACGGAACCATTTATGTGAAAAAACCAAGTAAAGTGGTAGGAGACCGCGAAACTTCAACCAACATCCGCTATAAAACGGGTCGCAGTCTTACATATGAAGATAGTGATGTATGGGCCATTTCTAATCCGGAAAAATTATTTTTACCCAAAGGAAATTTGAGTTCGAAGTATATTTTCGCGAAAAACAACACTTTTTTAGCGTACCCAAAAAATTATAATCACTTCGTGAATTATTACAAAGAGACCTATCAACATGGTGGCATTTCTCTTGAAGAAGTAATTATACCAATCAGCATTTTAGAGCCCAAATAGTTTTTCATAGTTTATTTAATTTGGGCATTGAGGCGGAAAAAATCTTCGATTTTTTCCGCCTTCTATTTTTCTTCACCAACGATTTGGCGTTATCATGAAAAGTCTAGGCTCCAAATCCCCAGATTACGATAACGATCATCACAAATGCGAGCGTAGCATTCAATTTTTCTTGTTTATACAAAACTTCAGAAGCTTTAACAACCAGTTTGTAGCCACACCACCATAAAGGAATGTTTACCAGCGCAGAGAAATGCATAAATTCCGGTGAAAAGTAATAGAAGAAATATTCATCAAAGAGAAAGTAACCGATTATACAGAAATAGAGTTCGGCGAAAATTAAAAAAAGAGACTCTGCAAAAAAAGCGGCAAGAGGTTTCAGGTTTGCCTTCGCTTTCACACTATAATTTTCATATAGACAAATGAACATTGCTGCAAATCCCCACATTATTGGCCCGTAAGAAGAAGTGATTTTATCATGAATAGGCAATATTCGGTATTCCCATAAAGGAATTGGTATCTGCAGAATTTTATTTATTGCAGTATCAATAAAAACCTCACCACACATCCCAAACCACGACCCAAAAAGAAAATAGCTGAGAAGTTTTCGTTTATCGATATCAAACTTATTTTTTGCAAAATACCAATAGATTAAACCCGGCGCTGCTATAATTATCGTGAAAATGAATAATTTTAATTGCATAAGCATCTAATAGAGTTCGCAAATATAATATTTTCAGCCATGCAGTTTTGATAATTTATAATGCAAAACTTCACATTCCGTTTTTGGGCAAGGCTTGAAGTTTCCTTAATTTTGTACCACATGAAAATTATCTCTTACAACGTTAACGGCATCCGTGCGGCATTTACCAAAGATTTTTTAGGCTGGCTGAAAGTGGCCAATCCAGATATTATCTGTATTCAAGAAAGTAAAGCGGGCAATGACCAAATAGACATAGAAAGTCTTGAAAATATTGGTTATCAAAGTTTTTGGCATTCTGCGCAAAGAAAAGGATACAGCGGTGTAGGCATTGCGACGAAAAAACAACCTTTACATGTTGAATATGGTTGTGGTATTGAAAGTTACGACTCAGAGGGGAGAGTTATACGTGCTGATTTCGAAGATTTTTCAGTGATTTCTGTGTATGTCCCTTCCGCTTCGAACATCGACCGGCTGGAATTTAAAATGCAGTTTTGTTACGACTTTCTCACCTATATTAAAGAACTGAAGAAAACCATCCCAAACCTCATCATTTGTGGAGATTTCAACATCTGCCATAAGGAGATTGACATTCATAACCCTGTCGGCTTGAAGAATGTTTCGGGCTTTTTACCGATGGAGCGTGAGTGGCTAAGTCAATTTATAGATGAATGTGAGTTAATTGACAGTTTCCGACATTTTAATGATCAACCTGATCATTATTCTTGGTGGAGTTACCGCCAAAATTCTCGAGAGCGAAATAAAGGCTGGAGATTAGATTATAATTTTGTGTCGTACTCGCTCAAAGAAAAATTAAGTCGCGCGGTAATTCTAAAAGAAGTCTTCCATTCAGACCACTGCCCTGTTTTGGTAGAATTAGAATTTTAAAATCCTACGCACTTAAAACAAATAAATTCATACTAATAATACTTTTAATACATAAACTTTTCATTAATATTACGCATTACATACCATTGGTATAATCTTTGATAATCTTAAAATAGCTCAATAATTTATTCTTCGATGGATAGTTTTGAGCTTTTACTTTTTCATTCAAGCTAGAAAACTTCGGAATTGTTCATGTTGATTTATCAACAAAAGATTCTGTGTTTGTATGTGAATCCAAATCAAAAAAAATATACTAATGGAAACCAACCCAAAAAGCAATCATTTAGATTATGACATGATTGTATTCTGCCATCTTAGATGGGATTTTGTGTATCAAAGACCTCAACATTTAATAACCCGGCTAGCCAAAGACTACAAGATTTTAGTCGTCGAGGAACCGCAACCCACTAGACTCAACGGTCATTCTCCACTGGAAGTTCGGGAAGTAGCACCAAATATCCATGTCTTTCGTCCACCTGTACAAAGCATTGAATCAATTGGACCTTTCTTGAAAAAACATTTGAAAAACCGAGTATTTCCTATTGGATGGTTCTACTCTCCCGCTTTCATCAGCGTATTGGAAACTCTAGAGTTTGACAGCGTTGTTTATGACTGTATGGACGAACTCTCATTATTCCGAGGTGCACCAATGCAACTTATTGATCAGGAAAATCAACTTCTAGCAGCTGCGGATGTCGTATACACTGGCGGCAAATCACTGTATGAATCAAAAAAACTTAAACACCATAATGTCTTCTGTTTTCCCAGTTCTGTTGACATTAACCACTTTTCTAATGTAACTGGCGACAGAATTCCTGATGACTTGCAAGAAATTCCTCAGCCGGTTGTGGGATATTATGGCGTAATTGATGAACGAATAGATTTAGATCTTCTGCGTAAAACCGCTGATAAATCTCCTGAAACCTCTTTTGTAATGATTGGCCCTTTATGTAAGATTAGCGAGAGTGATTTACCTCAGGCTGAAAACATATATTATCTAGGGATGAAATCCTATGATGAGCTTCCTCAATATCTTCATCATTTTAAAATTGCCATGATGCCTTTTGCTCTCAACGACGCAACAAAATTCATCAGTCCTACCAAAACTTTGGAGTATATGTCGGCTAATAAGCCTATCATTTCCACTAGAATTAAAGACGTGGAACGCGACTACAGCAAATGCATTCTACTCATTAATGATGAGAACGATTTCTGTGAAGCGATTGAAAAAGCTTCCAGTCAGGATTTGAGCGAGTATCAAGAAATTTTGGAGAAAACTTCGTGGGACAATACTGCCGAAAGTATGAAGAACATTATCGAAAAAGTGACCGCATGAAGAACGTGGACATTCTAATTGTAGGAGCAGGCATTTCGGGTGCAACCTTAGCGGAACGTTATGCCAGCATTGGTAAAAAAGTGGCGATTATCGAAAAGAGGGATCACATTGCCGGTAACTGTTTTGATTTTTATGATGAAAACGGAATTTTAACGTCCAAGTACGGAGCTCATTTATTTCATACCAACGATAAAGAAGTGTGGGAATACGTTAATCAATTTGGCGAATGGTATCCTTGGGAACACCGTGTGGTAGCAAGAGTTGATGATAAAACGGTCCCAATACCTGTAAACATCACAACGGTGAATACTCTTTTTGGGACTAAAATTAAAACGGAAGAAGAAATGACCAGTTGGTTAAACGCTAACCGTATACATTTTGACAAGCCAGCCAATGGCGAAGAAGCAGTGCTTAACCGCGTGGGACCTGTTTTGTATGAAAAAATGTTTAAACATTATACCAAGAAGCAATGGGATAAATATCCAGCAGAACTTCATGCTTCTGTCTTGGAAAGAATACCGGTGAGAAACAACTATGATGATCGATATTTCTCCGATGATTACCAAGCACTTCCTAAAGAGGGATATACCAAGATTTTCGAGAAGATGCTTGATCATCCAAATATTACAATCTTATTAAATACAGATTATTTTGATGTAAAAGAACAGTTTCAAGGTTATGAAAAATTATTCTACACCGGGCCGGTAGATCGTTTTTTTGAGTTCAAAACGAACTTGGAAAAACTGGAATATCGCTCCATAAATTTCGTGACAGAACATCTAGATCAAGAATATTTTCAGGAAAACAGTGTGGTGAATTATCCGGGGAATGAAGTAGATTTTACACGTATTGTCGAGTATAAACACTTTGGCAATCAAAAATCTTCTAAAACCACTATTGTAAAAGAATATACGGTTGATCACGGAGAACCCTACTACCCTGTTCCTAATGAAAAGAACCAGCTTATCTACGAGAAGTATAAAGTAGAAGCCGATAAACTCACCGACGTCTATTTTGTTGGCAGATTAGCGAATTACAAATACTTTAATATGGATCAGGCTTTTAAAAATGCTTTAGATTTATTTTCATCGCTAGAAACTCCAAATCGAAAACATCATGAAGACAAGACCACTGTTTAAAAGCTATTTTATGGGCGGCTTTGAGTGTGCGGATCATCTTAACCGCTCGGGAAATCGTACTAATCTGCTCAAAGAGACACAGCATGACATCCGCGCTGCCGAAGATTACCAATTACTATCCGAACTGGGAATCAAAACCGTACGTGAAGGCATCTGCTGGAGTGAGGTGGAAAAAGTTCCTTTTCAATACGATTTTTCTGAAGTTTTAAACCGAATGAAAATTGCAGAAGAATATAATATGCAAGTAATTTGGGACCTCATCCACTTTGGCTACCCGGACGGTCTATTTCCAACGCACCCGCATTTTACCCAGCGATTTAT
Source organism: Kaistella sp. (assembly GCA_041913105.1). Taxonomy (GTDB): domain Bacteria; phylum Bacteroidota; class Bacteroidia; order Flavobacteriales; family Weeksellaceae; genus Kaistella. The sequence goes on from JAYSFV010000001.1 coordinate 1,061,499, forward strand.
CTCTCTCTGTGAAGCGTTTGCAGCTTTCTATAAACAAAATTCCGACGAGCATTTAATGGTCGTTCCGATAAATGAAATAAGCTTTCTCTCATGGTTTTCCGGCGAGGCACGTGGAACTGTTCCTTACACTGTTCACAACGGTTGGGATATTAAATACCACCTGTGCAAAGCAGCCATTAAAGGCATCGAGGTTCTAAAAAGAGAAATCCCGACCTGCAAAATAGTGATGGTAGAACCATTGGTGAAAATTCACGGTAACGGCGAAGATCCTGAATATTTAGCTCGTCGAAATGAATATCAGTTTGAAGCTATGGACATCATCGCTGGCAGATTATGTCCTGAACTCGGAGGCAAAGAAGATTATCTGGAAATCTTGGGATTCAATTATTATTGGAATTGTCAATGGAAAGGCGAGGACGAAAGTTTGTGCTGGCCCGATGCTGAAAGAAAGAGAGTTCCGTTACGACAACTTCTCTCTGATGCTTATCAGCGCTATCAAAAACCTATATTCCTTTCTGAAACCGGGCATTTTGGCGAAGGAAGAGCTGCTTGGTTAAAAGAAATAGCTGAAGAATGTAAAGAAGTTTTACGAAGTGGGATAGATTTTCACGGTATTTGCTTATATCCAGTAACAGACCGTCCCGATTGGGATAATATAGAACACTATCACCATTCCGGAATCTTTGATCTCGATGATATAGGCAACCGAATTCCGGTCACGGATTATATTAAAGAAATACGTCAGCATCAAGAAAAACCAGTAGCTATATCTGTTTATTAAACATTAAAAATATTACGTTATGGAAACGCCAAAAAAAATAGTAGGAATTACATTCAGTTGCTTCGATTTACTACATGCAGGACATGTCCAAATGCTCGCAGAAGCTAAAGAGCAATGCGATTATCTAATTGTGGGTCTTCAAACCGACCCCACTATTGATCGTCCAGAGAAAAATAAACCTACACAAACTGTTGTCGAACGTTACATTCAGTTAAAGGGTTGCCAATATGTGGATGAAATAATCCCTTACACTACAGAAAAAGACTTAGAAGATATTTTGAAACTCTACAATATCGATGTCAGAATAATTGGAGACGAATATAAAGACAAAAATTTCACGGGAAGAGAATACTGTGAGCAGAAAAATATTCGCCTTCATTACAATGAAAGAAACCATCGATTTTCTAGTACCAATCTAAGAAAAGAAGTTTACCAAAGAGAGCAACTTAAATTAAACGGACAGAAAGCTCCCAAACTTGAAAAAATCAGCTAGAACTGATTAAATCTTACTGGTATTGATTTTGATAAAACCAGAAAACCAAATCACAAAATATTAATATTAAAAAATTAAAGTTATGGCAAAGACTGCGACAAAAGCCGGCACCTCCAAATCAACGGCTGCTAAAAGTTCCGCTGCAAAATCCACTACTGCAAAAACTGCTTCAACAAAAGCATCTTCTACTAAAACAGCTGCAAGTACGAAAAAAAGCACCACTTCCAAAGCTACTCCCGCAAAAACTTCTACCAAAGCAACCACCCAGATAAAGCCTGCAAGTGATGCTGCTGAAAGCTTAAGAGAATTCTTAATGGATGGTTTAAAGGATATTTATTGGGCTGAAAAAGCATTGGTAAAAAACCTTCCAAAGATGGCTAAAAACACTACTTCAGAAAAACTTACTCAGGCAATCAACAAACATTTGGAAGAAACCCAGAATCAAGTTACAAGGCTTGAGGACGTGTTTAAAGCTCTTGGCGAGAAAGCAAAAGCTGAAAAATGTGATGCCATGGACGGTTTACTAAAAGAAGCTGAAGGTATTTTAAAAGAAACAGAACCCGGAGCAGTTAGGGATGCCGCAATCATTGCTGCAGCGCAGAAGGTAGAACATTACGAAATTGCGTCTTACGGAACTTTAGCTACATACGCTAAACTTCTTGATGAGCCTGAAGCATTGGAATTACTTGTGGCTACGCTTAACGAAGAAAAAAACTGCGATTTAGATCTAACAGACCTCGCAGTATCAGAAATTAATTTAGATGCGAAATAAAAAATCTAAAAATTAAAAAAAGCCGTCCCAGATTTGGAGCGGCTTTTTTGTTTTCCTTATTGGATCTTAATCGACAATCTCATATTCAACCGGCATTGTACCTCGCGCAGTATTACCAATTGAATCGAACGCTGCTTTAGAAAGATCTAAAGCTCTTGAAGAATGAAAAGGACCACGGTCGTTAATTCTAACTTCAATACTCTTTCCGGTTCTAAGATTGGTAACCTCTACTATTGTACCGAAAGGAAGCGTTCTGTGTGCAGCAGTTAATTTTTTGTTACTGAAAATTTCACCGCTTGCGGTTTTTCTACCATTAAATTTATCGTGGTAGAACGATGCAAAACTTGTTTTGGCATCATTGGCATTATACTTGAAAGAATATAAGCCAAGTGTTGAAATCATCATTATGATTACGAGAATACCTCTTTTCATCATGTTGAATATTTTTATGGGTTTTGACGCTGCAAATTTAGACGGCCTAAAAATTCCAACATAACGAAAATGTTAATATTTCTTAATAGTTTGTTAAACTTATCTTAAGGAAACTCTTCAACTCCCTATTCATCACGATTCAGGAGATTTGTTAAAAAGTGTTAAAAAGACACTTAAAAAGTTAACAAAATTAACGGACGAATTAATTTTAACTGGATAATTTTCACGAATACTTACCTTTATATCCAGTTTTAACACAAAAAAGCACATAAATTTAATATTTAGGTGCTTTTTTGTGAATTATGATTCCGAATTAAACAATTTCGCCGTATAAGTCAAATTCTTCTGCAGAAGTTATTCTCACCTCTGCAAATTCACCGATTGATAGATACGTATTTTCAGCCGAAACCAAAACAGTATTATCAACATCCGGCGAATCAAATTCTGTTCTTCCCACAAAATAGTTACCTTCTTTACGGTCAAATATACAGCGGAAGGTCATCCCCACTTTTTCCTGATTTTTTTCCCACGAAATTTGAGATTGCAATTCCATAATTTCTTCAACCCGCGCTTCTTTAACTTCTTGAGGGACATCGTCTACCAATTCAAAGGCGGCTGTGTTTTCTTCATGTGAATAAGTGAAACATCCAAGACGATCGAACCTTTGAGTCCTAACCCATTCTTTCATCTCCTGAAAACGCTCTTCCGTTTCTCCGGGAAATCCTATGATTAGTGTAGTTCTAATCGCCATATTCGGAACTTTTTCACGAAACTTAGCCAATAATGCGTTCGTTTTTTCGTGACTTGTACCCCTTTTCATCGCTTTAAGGACATCCGAATTGATGTGTTGTAGAGGAATATCTATATAGTTGCAAACCTTTGGTTCATTCTTGATAATCTCCAAAACATCTTCCGGAAATCCTGTTGGAAATGCATAATGTAACCGAATCCACTCAATCCCTTCAACCTTCACCAACCGAAGCAACAGATCTCCCAGTGCGCGTTTCTTGTAAAGATCTAGACCATAATAGGTAAGATCCTGCGCGATAAGAATTAACTCTTTCACTCCCTTTTTAGCGAGTTTCTCTGTCTCGATTACCAAATTTTCAATAGGAGTCGAAACATTTTTACCTCGCATTAAGGGTATTGCACAGAAAGAACACGGACGATCGCAACCTTCTGCGATTTTTAAATAGGCGTAATGTTTGGGAGTTGTGGTTAATCTTTCGCCAACCAATTCATGTTTATAATCTGCTCCTAAATGCTTTAACAAAATGGGCAAATCCCGTGTCCCAAAATATTGATCAACATCGGGTATTTCTTTAATTAAGTCTGGTTTATAGCGTTCTGAAAGACATCCGGTAACAAAAACTTTCTCTACTTCGCCTCTGCTTTTTGCTTCAACAAAGTCTAGAATCGTATTAATTGATTCTTCTTTAGCATTATCGATAAAACCGCAGGTGTTGATGACCACGATATCGCCGCGCTCTTCATGAACCACTTCTTTGCCATTGGCTTCGAGCTGGCCCATTAAAACTTCGGAATCGTAAACATTCTTGGAGCACCCAAGTGTTACAATATTTATTTTCTTCTTCCCTACAGATTTTGTCCTCATACTTGCTTTTTAATCCACTCACGGTGAATATCCTTTTTTGTGGGTGCAAATTTAGGAATAAAAAAAGACTTTAAGGAAACCTATAAAGTCTTTGTAAATATTTCATTCTAAATTATTTAGACGAGTGCTTTCAAATAATCTCCATAACCGCTCTTTCCATATTTTTTGGCAGACTCTAATAACTGCTCTTTGTTTATAAATCCCTTTTTAAAGGCAATTTCTTCAATGCATGATATTTTGAAGCCTTGTCTTTTCTCCAAAACCTTCACAAATTCCGAAGCTTCATGTAAAGAGTCAAAAGTACCGGTATCTAGCCACGCGGTGCCACGCGACATAACGCCAACTTCTAATTGCCCTTTTTCTAAGTAAATTTTGTTGACATCGGTAATTTCCAGTTCGCCACGTGATGAAGGTTTAAGACTCTTAGCAATGCTTACCACCGAATTATCGTAAAAATATAGACCAGGAACTGCATAACTCGATTTGGGAATTTCGGGTTTTTCTTCAATAGAAATGGCTTTAAAGTCCTGATCAAACTCCACCACACCATATCTTTCCGGATCTGAAACCTGATAAGCAAAAACACAGCCTCCTGAAATATCGGTCTTACTTTCTAGTAAAGCTGGCAGACCAGCACCATAAAATATATTATCTCCCAAAACTAACGCAACGGAATCATCTCCAATAAATTCTTCTCCTAAAATGAAAGCTTGCGCTAATCCATCAGGACTTGGCTGAACTTTATATTCTATTCTACATCCTATTGAAGAACCATCTCCTAAAAGTTTAATAAAACCTGCTTGATCATGAGGCGTGGTAATAATTAAAATTTCTGTAATCCCCGCCAAAAGTAATGTCGAAAGCGGATAATAAATCATGGGTTTATCGTAAACCGGCATCAACTGTTTACTTACTGCAATCGTTAGAGGGTAAAGCCGAGTCCCGGACCCCCCTGCAAGTATAATCCCTTTCATTAGTTATATTGTTTTTCGTAATATTTTTGGTAATCACCACTTGTGACATTCGCCAACCAGTCCTGATTTTCTAAAAACCAATCTATAGTCTTAGACAGACCTTCTTCAAAAGTGACTGAAGGATACCAACCTAATTCTTTGTTAAGCTTGGTTGCATCGATAGCGTATCGCTTATCGTGACCCGGACGGTCTTTAACATAGGTTATCAACTTTTTGGAATAGCCTTCTGGACGACCCAACTTCTCATCCATCTGACGTATAAGTTCTTTTACCAAATCGATATTTTGCCATTCGTTAAAACCTCCAATGTTATAAGTTTCGCCGGTTTTAGCTTCAAAGAAAATCTGTCTGATTGCTTTAGCATGATCGATCACAAAAAGCCAATCGCGGGTATACTTTCCGTCACCATAGATTGGCAGTGGTTTTTCATTGATGATATTCGAGATACATAAAGGAATCAATTTTTCCGGAAAATGATTTGGTCCATAATTGTTAGAACAGTTAGATACGATAAATGGCATCCCATAAGTATTTCCATAAGCTCTTACCAAATGATCTGAGGCTGCCTTGCTGGCAGAATATGGCGACTGAGGATCATAAGGTGTAGTCTCTAAAAAGAATCCGGTTTCTCCCAAACTTCCATACACCTCATCCGTCGAAACGTGATAGAAAAGATTTCTTCTGGTTTCGTTCGGAAAGTTTCCGTGTTGATGATCTGGATTTAACTTCCAGTATTCTCTACAAAGATTAAGAAGATTTGCAGTACCATTTACATTGGTGTTAATGAAAGCGTTTGGATCGGTAATACTACGATCAACGTGGCTTTCTGCCGCCAGATGAATAACTGCATCAGGCTTATATTTTTCGAAAACCTTTCGAAGTTCGTCGGGCTTTGTGATATCGGCTTTTTCAAAAAAATAGTTGGGTTCCGATTCGATATCCTTTAAATTTTCTAAATTCCCGGCATAGGTTAAAGCGTCCAGATTGATGATCTTAATTTCTGGGTGGTTATTAACAAATTCTCGAACTACATGAGATCCGATAAATCCTGCCCCACCGGTTATAATAATTGATTGCATGCTAAGTCTTTTGTTATGTTAGAAGTTTCTTTCTGTAAACGTAGGTTGAACAGCATCTTTCTCTGAAAGGATGACGTCTTCCAATGGCAGTTTCCAATCAATATTTAAATCAGTATCATTCCATAAAACGCCGCCTTCCGATTCTTTAGAATAAAAATTGTCGCATTTGTAAGCGAAAACCGCAGTTTCACTTAACACAGAAAAGCCGTGCCCAAAACCTCGTGGGACATAAAGTTGCAATTTGTTCTCCTCGGTAAGTTCTAAACCGAACCATTGGCCGAAAGTTGGAGAATCTTCCCGCAGGTCTACTGCGACATCGAAAACTTTGCCCTCGAGACAAGAAACAAGTTTTGCCTGAGCAGCATCATTTTTTTGCAAATGAATTCCCCGCACTACACCATAAGAAGATTTGGAAATATTATCCTGAACGAAATGACCGTTTAATCCTGTTAATTCTTCAAACTTCTGCTGATTGAATTTTTCGTAGAAATAGCCACGTTCATCCTGAAAGATGGTTGGCTCAATAATGTAACAGTCTTTAAGCGGAGTCTCCTTTATTTTCATCGTTTGCAAATAGAGAATTTATAAGAACCAAATATATGTAAACTTTATGAAGAGTAGGGAATTGTAACCCGCCTGCTTTTACGAAATCAGGTATTAGCGTTGGGGGGAGTTTAATTTTTTAAGCCTTAACCTTGCCTATGCTTACAAAAACATTTTCGATACGCTTGAGATCTGAGTCGGTTAGATTGGAATCAGACGGGAGATGCAGATTAAAATGGTTTAAACAAAATTAGCGAGAACAGGGGTTGAGTATTACTATAGCAAATTTATACATCTACTAATTAGCATATACAGAAGTAATCTTTTTCTGTATATAAAATTTTAATAAGCTATACCCCAAAATAACTGGCGTAAGGGTTAATATAAAAATTAGCCACGTTGATTCTTCCGAAGTCAATACAAAAAGGTTAATGCTAATTTGAACAGCCACATAAAGAGTACTTACCCATAGGTGTGGAACCCTTATCTCATTGACAAGTAACTGATATAAATGACGGCGGTGAGCCTCGGTAATATTCTCTCTAAGCCTAATTCGCTCTATAATGGTTATGACAACTTCGACTCCGTACATTGTTAAGAGTAACAGCCATCTAACATCTTGAGTTTTAGTAATGAGAAGTCCCAACAAGGCAACCACCCAAAAAGCTATTCCAAAACTGCCTACATCTCCCATAAAGCATCTAGCCTTCTTTCTAAAATTAAAAAATAGAAATACAAGAGAAGCTAATAAAGGAAAAACAATAAATTCTTCTAAACAAAAAGAATAGATATAACTATTTACATACAGCAAAGTTACAAGCAGAATGATACTGTAAAGCCCTGTCATCCCATTAATACCATCCATAAAATTGAAGGCATTAAGAATCCCAATAACCAATATATATAATAACGGAATAGCCCAAATAGGAATGATTGCAAAAGCATTGATAAAAAGCAACAGGAAAGTTGTTGAAATAACATGAATCACTATACGAAGTTTGCTGGAAAGACTTATTAAATCGTCTACAAAACTGACCGTTGAAATTAATATCAGACCAATTGCGAATGGCAAAAATTTGATCAAACTGGTATCTTCGCTTTGTGGACTAACAAAAACTCTACAAAGTAAAGCTGTAATAAATAAAATAAATGCAAGAGGTATAATTATTCCCCCGCCACGTATAGTACTTTGTGTATGTGCGCTGCGGTGGTTTGGAAAATCCATAATGTTGTACTTTTTCGCGACTTGAAAGTACAGTAACATTAAAACAAAAAAAATAAAGACGATTAGAAAATATAAAAACATTGAAAATTTTTACCGGTATATTTTAGTTTATTCACTTCTATGAATTTAATAACTAAGAAGTTTTAATGCAATGAATCTTAGCCCTATTGCTTCGTGACTGCCGCCGTTGATAATTCAGGCTATACAAAATTGGGTTCGTCTGCAGTAGCATGCTGAAATTGATATAACTGAAGATACTTGGAAACCATCTTTTCCACAACGAAATCCCTTGATCGATCCAGAGCGTTAGCTGATAGCTCTTCATAAAATGATGGATTACTAAGGATTTTATTCGCGGCTTCAGCCAGTTCATCTGAATTACCTGGAGTTACGGTAAGACCAGTTATGCCATCAAGTGAAACATAGGGCACCCCCGATTTTAATCTTGTATTTATAACTGGCACACCTGCCCCTAACGCTTCTAACTGCACCACCCCAAAAGCCTCCGCCTCGTTAATAGAAGGCAAAATAAACAAGTGTGCTTCTTTATAAAATTGCATTAGATCATCATCTGAAGCATTTGTCCAAAAAGTTATTTTATTCTCTAATCCGAGAAAAGCTACTTGCTCTTTTAGTTCCTTTTCTTTTTCACCACTTCCTACAACATCTAAATGAGCATCTATTTTGTGCATTGCTTCTATCAAATAGGGTAAACCTTTATACTCCCGAAATTTTCCAACAAACAAAATTTTTTTATTTGATGAAGGTAATGTTTTAGCCTTTTGTGCAATAAATTTAGGATTGAAGGTTAACGGTATTGTTTTAACCTTATCGGCATATTTCTTCAATATCACAGACTCTTCAAAAAGTTGTGGAGATGTCACCACAATATGATCCGCACGATCAAGAAGTTTTGTAATGAGAGGGTTATACAATTTCTCAATCCAAGACCATCTGGAGTTCTGGATGTTCGCATGCCACGTAATAACAAACTTCTTATCCTTAAAATGATTTAGATTCTGCATTAACGCTAACTCCATTGTTGGAAAAGGATAATGGTGATGTATCACATCATTTTTTTTGATTAGCGTTCGTAAATTTTTATAGAATAATGTTAAGGGCTGACTTTTTAGAAAAATCGGAGTGGACTCCCGAACAACATCCAATTGCTTGGAAAACTTCTCTTTTACGCTACCAAACCTACTTTTATGATTGTTACAGTATACTGTAAATTTTATTTCTTTATTATCTTTTATAGTACCGTCTACCAAATTTTTAGCCACAGCCTCCATACCACCTTTACAAGGATCGTAATATTTTATAGTCTGAAGAATTTTCATTAATTTATCTTGAAATCAGTTGTATGTTTTTCGAGGTATAGTTGGGTCTTTCAACTTCGTTTTTATAAGAGTTGGTATCCATCACCTGGACCTGCGAATTTGATGATAAAATTTTTACCGCCGGCCTGCTTTGTGCAGGAATATAATCGTTCGCGTGGAGAATACCGTTGCCTATCATATTAAGCAAATTCACATAGTTTTTGTTTTCCGGTACCTCCAAAAATATATGATTTTGGGTGTACTGCTTTTTGCTTACTCTGTTAAATGTATTTCCGATAAAATTGTGGGTTCCTTCACGGTGGGATTTAATATAAACATCAACTCCACTATTATACTCAAAGTAAGAACCTATAACATTGATAGAATTGGAGCCGTTGGAATTATTATAGATGGCGTTAATACCTCCTAGAAGATTACCCTCAAACTGGCAACTTATGAAATTTACATTATGTGGATGCACCAACTCTATCCCCCATTTCGAATTCGAATTAAATACACAATTGTTCAGCTCAATTAAATTGGGATTACTGCGACCCTGATCTAGTTTGAATTTCATGCCCGTCCCACACCAACGCACATTTATACTTTTCATATAAGTTGAATTCACATCACTGAACTCCACGCCTGTTGTAAACCTGAAAATGTCAATATTTTCTATATTCGCAAGATATTGTCTCTCTAATCGAAGTGCCGTACCTCCATCGGGAAAACCCTGATCTGGCCTCTCCATTCTGAAATCCCTAAGTTCAAGCATATCAAAGTAATCGCCTACAATTTTAAGTGCGTACTTGGTGTTATTACCCGTATTTCTGATAATACAGTTTCCAATTCCGGAGCCTTGAATTTTAATCTTTCTTGATAATTTATTAGCGGTATTTACATTTAGGTCCCTTGAGGTAATCATCACCCCTGCAGGCAAGAGAATTGTTGCGCCCAATCTTCCTCCAATATCAAAGGCTTTCTGTAAAGCAGAAGTATCATCGGTTTTACCATCTGCCAGGACGCCAAAAAGTTTAGCGCTGATCGGCTGTCCTTCTGTATAATCTTTCAGCACATAAAATTTACAGTTGTTTTTGACATAGATAAACTGATCGGTTTTTTGATCGTTCATGGCAGAGCCATCAGCCCAAGTAGAAGTTTGAATATAGGTATTACCTGCTTTAGGATACGAATCAACAAAAACGTTTTGTGAGAACACCAAGTGCGTGGTAATCGTAAAGAAAAGAATAAAGATGTTTTTCATACAACTCTTGGATTTAACTAATAATTCTCAACACTAATTTCTGAATTTCATCTGGAACTACACACATTCCGGACGAAATATTTTGATTTACAGACTTTTCAAATGCGACAGCCATGCTTTCGACCTCTTCGGGATTAAAGAGAAGCGAAGGTACGCATACATTTTTAACATAATCTAGATCCGCTGCAACAATTTTGCAGCCAAACTCGCTCGCCTCAATTAATGGTAAACCAAAACTTTCTCTCAATGATGGATAATACAAAAATTCGGATTTTAGATAAGTCTCTGGTAAATTTTCCCGAGGGATTATTCCGATGTTCTTAATGGGATAACCCAATCTTATTTTTTCCTCAATCAAATTATAAATTTCCGCATTGCTATCATCAACGGTTAATGTTAATTTACCTTTTTGATGACGGTCATAAAACAAGCAGAACGCTTCGATTAGACGTTTGTGATTTTTATGCGCTGTTGGTAAACTTACGTAAAGAAAACTATTGGATTCCCTAATAATTGAATTGTGTAAATTATGATCACACTTAATTGTATTGTAAAAAGGAATAACTTCCACCTCTTCATCGCTTAATTTAATTTTGCTGCGAAGAAGTTTTTTCATTTCATCAGTTTGAACAATCCAATGATCAGCGTTATTCTTTAAAGCATAAAAAATCTGCTTTTTAATCCAACTCAAAATCATCTGGCTCCACTTTCCCCTTACAATATCGGTGAGGTATAAGCTACCGTGCATATACAACAATACTTCAGCCTGTAGTTTTAGATGCGGTGGAATATTACCAAAACAAAAAACTTTTGTAAAGCGCTCTTTATTTTTATTATAAAAAGAACATCGTCCAAGAAACCCTTGTGCAAAATGAATTTCACACTGGCTATTGATGGTGTGGTTATCCTCCATGCGCTTATCAAGTAGATAAACTATTTCAACCTCTTTTTCCTTAACCAAATGACTGATTAAGTAATCGAGGAGCACCCTTCCGCCCCCATCATGGATAAAAACGGCATCAATGAGAATCATTAATTTTTAAGTTTAGGACACGATTCAGATTCGCTTTAGTATTTTGATATGATTTTGTTCGACCAAGTAAACGTAAGAAAATCAATTGAATTTGATAGGAGATTATTTTCCTTTCTAAAAAACTTTTGAAATTTTTATGATATTTTTTGAAGTAATATTGTGCGGACTTAAATTCAGTTGTGAAATGTCGGTCGGTGAACTCTTTGTCATCGTCGATTAAATGTTGGTAATGAAAGTCTTTGATGAATTTTGTTTTATAGCCTCTTTTTAAGAAGCGCTGCATGACATCTGACTCCTCAAAATATAGAAATATGTTTTCATCAAACATCCCAATTTCGTGAAACTTCTTCTTATCAATAATCAACAAAGCGCCGGAAAGAAACATATATTTTTCAACGTAGAGATTAAGTTTGTTACAGATTTTCGACAGTGGTGTTGTAAATAGAGGAAAATTATACTCCGGTCTCACCCAAAAGGAAAGATTGATGCCACCAAATTGTTTTCCGCCAAGAATTGCTAGGTTAGAATCGCCTTGAAATTCGGCTATAATTTTTTCATAACCGGAACTGGGAAATATAACATCGGGATTAACAATAACGATGTGAGATCCTTTTGCCGCTCTAATTCCGATATTATTTCCTTGCCCATAACCGCCATTTGCCGAATTGTGAATGATCGTAAACCGACTGTCATTATATTTATTAACCGTATTCCTTAACTGTTCATACCCTTGTTGGGAACTTTGGTCCACAATGATAATTTCAAAATCATTTTTTCCATTTGTAAAGGCATAAATTGACTCTACACAGGCTTCAATAAGATCGTGAGAAAAATAGGTTACAATAACAAATGAAACCTTTACCATTGTCTGTAATTTAAGTATTTAATAGACTTCATCATGAGTTCAAATTCTTCCAGGAAATGATTTTCTTTCAGAATAAATGACGGAATTATATAGATGATCGTACAAACTAAAAGACATAATAAAGAGTAACGTGCGAGTTTCCAAGTTCTTAAGCGTGGAGAATCATCCCGAATAAGATACAGATAAAATATCGTGAAAATCATCACAAATGGCATTACATAACGATGACCAATAATCTGTAAATAAAGTGATGACGGAATAAATACCAACGTGAAAAAACACAGTTTAAAAAGGAAAACAAACTTATCATCTTCCCATGCGTCAGGATTTTTCTTTAGGTATTGATTGCTTTCCCAGTACAACATTCCCAAAAATAGTACATAAGGGATAGCATTATAAACTCCCCCAACAATAGAACTGATTAAATCTTTCTCAAAATAAAGTCCGAAATGACCAATACTAGAGCCTATACCGATTTGCAATCCTGTAAAGATGAAAAGAAAACATAGTATAGAAAGTAAGAGAATTGATTTGAAATACTTTTCTCTTTTGATAAAAAAATAGGCGGGAATAAATAATAAAGTTACAATAAGGCCGATATGAGATAGGCAACCTAAAATCGCAAACAACACAACCTTGCCATACTTTTTTTGGTAGAGATAGTAGAAAGCCAACATAATCAGCGGTACACCAAGGTAAAACCTTATCTGGTTGGCAAAGTGTACATAATCAATCAGAATATAGGCTAGAAAAACATAGAAAAAATTGTAGGTATATTTCTTTATAAAGACGAAGCAAAGTATAACCGAAATAACTAGATGAAAAACAAATAAATCATGAAATGGAAGCCTGTAACTTTTAAATATCGATGTTAAGCCCATCATTAAAACATCCGTAGGCAAATCATATTTGTAGAATACCCTATACATCTCATAGTCTGCCGTATAGTATAACCCTAACGTACAGAAATATACTACACCAACCAATAGAAAAGACATAAGCCAAGCCAAAGGCTTGAGCTTTAGAACTTCTATTAGTTGCCCTATAACGAAGTGCAAAAGAAATATGACTATTAATAATACCATTGTTAATTTTTCCTCTGTAAGGTTTTAGTCAGTTGTGCAAATTCTGTTGGAGTTATTTCACTAACCGGCTTTTTTAACAGAGCTAAACTGTCGTTAATTACTGGGTCCTTTAGCGCAGATAAATCTAACTGTCTAACAAGATCAATTTCGTTTTCGTAGAGACGATATCTGATAACCTTAGCAGGATTACCACCCATAATAGCATATGGAGGGACATCCTTTATAATCATGGATCCCGCTGCGATTACAGCACCTTTTCCTACTGTTATTCCAGATAAAATGGTAACATCTGTACCGATCCACACGTCATCCTCAATCACGATAGGCCCCTTGGTTTCTGCTACAATCTGGCCTCCATCATAATAATGAGCGAATGGATAAGTAGAAATCATATTTGTTGCGTGATTACCCCCAAGAATAAATTTCACCCCACTAGCAATGGAGCAATAATTCCCAATCTTTAGACCTTCTCCTTCAGAACCCCAGCGGTACACAGTTAGTAATCCGTAAGTCGCGTTACCTACAGTAATATTTTTAAGATCAAATATATTTTCGACCACCGTATGATTGTGCTGATTGACAGAGCGCCACTTCGACTTGAAATATGCAAGTTTAATGACTTGATAAATTGCTCTAAATATATTCAGAATCGTATTTATAATAATCATCTCAGTTTGTTTTTAATAATCCCGAATACTTCTTTATACACTGAATTACTAATGTAAAAATTAATACCAGCATACAAAATTGCAAATAAAACCAGAGCTGCCACTGCGTGAAAAAATCCCGCTTCTACCGACAAACCCAGATAAAATGTCAAAACGTAAAGTATTGCACATACTGCTGCAAGTTTTAATGAAGCCGATATTGGAGACAGAATACTACTGTTAAGAAGTTTGGAAGATATAATGGACGTCACTAAAAACTGAAGGACAATCTGAATAAAAATCCCAATACAGATCGCGACGAACCCCATCTTAAAAGTGGTGAACAAAATCCCTATCCCTAAAATTTTTGTAAATATTTCAGTCTTTAGAAACAGGCCACTTTTGCCCATAACCTGAAAGATATTCATATTCAAAATGATAAGAGGAAAAAATGCACTCGCTGCGAGTAAAATTTGTAAAGGTAGAATGATATCTAACCATGAGGAGGAAAGCAAAGTAAGAACAATCGGCTTTGCGAAGTATATTACTGTAGCTGCTATCGGAAAGGCTATTAATGCATAAATTCTTGTAAATTTGAGATGATGGGCGTAAATCTGAATTTTATCACTTTGAATCTTGGCTAAGTAGGGATAAAATACACGGTGCAAAACGCCTGAAAAAATACTGGCAGGATAAATAGACAATTGGTTTGCTTTCGTATATAAACCTACAATACTTGAAGAATACATTTTACCCAAAACTATGGGATAAGCATTAAAGTATACAGCTTGTAAGACTGACGATACAAAAATCTTACTTCCAAATCCTAAAATTCTATTCATTGCTACACGCTCAAAATGAACCTTTGGAACCATTTTAAAATGAAAAAAAAGGAAGAAATTGGACAAAAAACTAAAAATTAGTAGCTGAGCAATTAACGACCACACTCCATAACCGGTATATGCCATAAAGACACCCACAATACCACTGAAAAGCATTGCAATGCCGGAAAAAATCGTTTGTTTTTTGAAGTTTATGTCGATTGAAAGCCTTGCCTTATATAAAACTCCGAACGAGTTAAATACAATACTCAACCCAATAACCCTAATCATGAGGGACAAATCTTTCCCGTAAAAATTGCTGATTGCCGGAGCTGTAAAGTATAAGATTGCATAGCAAACAATGCCGATTAACAGACTTAGATAAAATACCGCAGCATAATCCGCTTCTTTTCTGTCCTGATAATGAATTAAAGCATTACTGAATCCGCCATCTATAAAAACATTGGCAAATGCAACAACCACCATGATCATCCCAAGAATACCATAATCCTCCGGAACCAAAAGTCTCGCAAGGATAACCTCCAAAACCAGTTGAAGTATAATGACGGAGGCTCTCTCCAGAAAACTCCATTTTAGCCCGGATATGAGGGTGCCTGGTTTCAAATGTATCCTTTAAGTGTTCATATTATTTCCCAAAAAGCCTCTGCAGCCAAGTCGTATTGATATCTGCATTATAGCCGTAACCATATTTGTTACCATAGCTGAAGTATTGGGGTTTAACATCATTTAATACGAAGGCTACATTTTTAATCTTCTTCGCATCAATCTGTTTGTTGGCAAATGCAATAATGCTATTCTCTGTATAACCAGAACGGGTTACGTAGACCGTTGCATCCGCCATTTCTGCGAATAAGAAAGTATCCGTCACCAGCATTAATGGTGCAGTATCAAGAATAATATATTCGTAAAGTGGTTTCACCTCGTCAATCAACTGCTCATATCTTCCACTTGAAAGCAATTCCGTAGGATTTGGAGGAATACTGCCTGAGTAAATAACATCGCAATGAGGATTAAAACTTGAAGTATGAATAATAGACTCTACCGTCGTGTTCTCGTCATGAAGATATTCTGTAAGTCCACTAAGACCCTTTCGGGAAGTATTATAGCGTTGAAGTTGTGGATTTCGAATGTCTGAACCGATGATTAGTACACGATGTTTTGTAGATGCAAGCGTAAGGGCTAAATTAACAGACACAAAAGTTTTCCCCTCACCTTTTACAGAAGAAGAAACAAATACCACTTTTCCTTTGCTCTGTTTTGGCAACATAAAGTTAAGGTTGGTAATGATAATTCTAAACGCTTCTGCCATTGGCGAAAGGTCGTTAATCCCTACAAGTTCACTTTCCCCTTTCTGAACACTTGGCAGTTCACCTAAAATTGGTGCATGAGACAGCTTTTCAAGATCGTGCTTAGACCTAATTTTATTATTAAGAATCTCTAACAGGTAAATTAATCCATAAGGAAGTAGCAGACCAAAAAGTAGTGCGCCGCCTAAGACCAACATCTTCTTTGGAGACACCGGCTTCACAGAGGTATAGGCCTGATCGATAATCCGGGCTTTTGGGGCGGTGATCGCTAATGAGATTGCGGCTTCTTCACGCTTTTCTAAAAGTAAAAGGTAGAGGTTTTCTTTGATCGATTGTTGACGCTCGATGCCGCGGAATAATTTTTCCTGTGCCGGAATTTTAGAAATTTTTGACGTCAGAACATTTTGCTCGGAGGCTACTTGATTTCTTGAGGTTTCTAATGCAATTCTGCTTTTTACCAAACCATCAAGAACGGAAGACCTTAAAACTCCTATCTGCTTGTTAAGATCAGCGATAAGAGGGTTTTGAGGAGTTGCACTTTCCAGCAACCTGTTTCTTTCGAGCACCAACTGATTGTACATATTGATGTTAGCTGAAGCAGTAGGATTACTAAGACCAACGCTTGATGGTAGAGTTTGATTACTTGCTAATCTCGACATATAAGAGATTAAATCATTAGTAAGCTGTAGCTGTGTCTCAATCTCCAGTAACCTTGCTCTTCCTGTTACCGAACCTTCTAAAGCTAAACCTGCCTCCGAGGGGATATCTGTAATTTTATTAGCAATTTTAAACTGTTCTTTACGACTTTCTACTTCGCCTAGTTCATCAGCAATGATAGCAATACGTTCATCGATAAAGTCTTTGGTTTTTTTCGACTCAGAACTTTTATCACTAATGGCGTCACTGTTATAAGATTCTACCAACTTGTTGATAATTTTCTTTCCTTTCTCTTTATTGCCGTATTTCATCGAAAGCTCCAAAACGGTAGCGTCTTCGTTTACCAAATCAACATTAGTTGCCTCTTGAAAAGCATTAACTGCGAGTTCAGTCGGCGCATAGTGGATCTCCAGTTTATCAATGCTTGCTTTTTCCGATGGTATATAGTCAGGATTCCGTAAAATCATGATGTTTGCGTATGGCAAACTGATTGTTTTTTTATAGGTCGTAGAAATTGTTTGGGGTAACTCTTCCGAAGAAATCTCGACTTTGTCTCCTTTAAGCTTTATCTCTAAAGGTTCTTTAATAGGTTCTTCATAAGGCTTTTCATTGATTAGTTTTACAAAGATCGGAGATTCTTTGCCATATAATTCCCTCTCTTTTAATCCGAATTTACCTATAACCCATGTTTGTAGTCCCATATCCATGACCACATCATGCATCAGTTTTTTCGACTTGAAAATCTCAATCTCGTTCTCGATACTATTTGTCCCCATACTTCCGAAACCTCCCAATTCCGATAACATCCCCATATCACTCGAGGGAGTTTTTTTTGTATCCTTAATAAGAACAGAAGACGATACCCCATAAACTGGCGTTGCTATTTTAATGTAAAAGATGGCAAGTATTAAAAAGAGAATTACGGAAATGACGAACCAATACCATTTTCGCTGGTACGGTTTTATCAATTCATTAATATCTACTTCGCCAGAAGTTGAAACTTCCGTTTTTACATTTTGAGTCATTGAGCGGTCGGTTAATAGTTAGTTCTTGAAAATTGTAATGAAGATACCGGCCAAACCGATAACGGTTCCGGCAATTGCGAGGTAAAGATTGGTATTGGGATCTTGACGTGAAATTTTCTGCTTCGTTTCATTCGCAGAAACATAAATAACATCACCTTGCTTCAACTGAAAATAAGGAGAGTTTATAAAATTAGAATCCAACAAATTTATACGTTGCTTGGTAAATTCTCCGCTGTTATTTCTAACTAAAAGAATATTGGTTCTTTGTCCATAAATGGTAAGGTCACCCGCTAAACCAAGAGCGTTAAGTATAGTCGTTTGCCCCTCCGGTACGGTATACTGACCCGGGCGGTTAACTTCTCCCAACACTGTGACTTTAAAATTTGCCAAACGGATAACAACAGTAGGTTCTTTGACGAACTCGGTCACACGCACCGTTAAATCGTTCTTAAGCTGTTCGAGAGTTTTTCCCTCCGCGCTTACTTTGCCAACGACAGGAAAGTCGATATTTCCCTCACTATCTACTACATATAGTTTTTCGGAATTTGCATTATTGCTCATTCCTGGCGCTTGATTGTTATAGTAATTTTGATTGAATGGCCGAACAACTTCCATATTTTTAGCTGACACAAAAATTACCAGGTGGTCATTTTTCTGAATGGTTGTTGCTGCATTTTGAACAGCAGCTTCGGAAGCTACCTGTTCAGCATTCTGCATATAATTAAGATTACTAGCTGGATCTTGAGTTTTACATGCTGTAAAAAGCACTAACATGCTAATTAATAGCAGAATGGAATTGTTCTTCATACAAAGTTATAAGTCATCGAGTTTTGCAAATATACAATTCTCGATCACTTATCCAAAACTTCGTAAACCGAATTATTACTCTTAAATTCTTGAACGATTTTTTTAAGAATCTGCACCACTTCTATCTTTTCTTTGCGAACACATGCCTCCACAATTGTTTCAACGTAAGCATCTATTTCCTCGAAAGCCATGGTAGCATCTTTCGAGATCATAATTTTTTCGTGGTGAGTTTGTAAGGTTTTAGCGTCATCACTAAGCAACTCTTCATAGAGTTTTTCACCAGGTCTTAGGCCTGTGTAAACAATTTTGATATCTGAGTGAGGTTCTAAACCTGATAGTTTTATCATACGAGTTGCTAAATCGAGAATTTTAACAGGTTCTCCCATGTCGAACACGAAAATTTCACCTCCCTTACCCATTGTACCGGCCTGCAATACCAGATCGCAAGCTTCCGGGATGGTCATAAAGTAGCGTACAATATCAGGATGTGTAATGGTTACCGGACCACCAGCTTCGATCTGTTTCTTGAAAAATGGAATAACAGACCCGTTGGATCCCAAAACATTACCGAATCTCGTCGTAATAAATTTAGTTGTATTGTCGGGACGGTCTTGTAATGATTGTACAAATAATTCCGCTGCACGCTTCGACGCCCCCATAACATTCGTTGGATTAACAGCTTTGTCGGTAGACACCATCACAAAACGGTTAACTTTATATTTTGAAGCTAATGTTGCGACGTTTTTACTTCCTAAAATATTCACCAAAACACCCTCGTGCGGATTTTCTTCAATTAAAGGAACATGCTTATATGCCGCAGCATGGTACACCATTGAAAAGTTGTACTTGGTAAAAATAGGTTCCAGTCGGCTTTTGTTAGAGATATCGGCTAAAATAAATTTAAACCTCATCATCGGATACTTATTCCGCATCTCGAGTTCGATATCATACAAAGGAGTCTCCGCTTGATCTAAAACCACGATAATCCCGGGATCTAATTGTGCAACCTGACGTACAATCTCACTTCCAATTGACCCTGCGCCACCCGTAATTAGGACTGCTTTCCCTTGGTGACGTATGCGAACTTCCTCATTTTCAATCTGTATTGGCTTTCTGTTCAATAAGTCCTCAATTTGTACAGAACTGATAGAACCACCGCTTAAATCGGAATCTCTTAATTTCTGGACAGAAGGAGCTTTCAAAACCTTTAAATCCTTCTCGAGAAAAAGATTAACCCAAGAATTCATTTCCTCTTTGGTCATTTTTTCTTTGACTAAGAGTACTCCATCAATCCCTAGATCACTTTTTGTGCTTTTCTCCAACTTCTCTCGGTTAATAATTGGCTTACCTAGTAAATTAGCCATACGATAATCGGGTCTCTGTGTGATAAACCCACTCACATAGTAAGGTAGTGTAGGATTATCCTGTATCGCTCTTGCAACAGCTACCGACTGTTCATCGATACCTAAAACCAAAATTCTTTTTCTGAGCGAACTACGGCGAAACTCTCTTGCCAGATGAAAAAATTCCTTTACAAATAATCGCAGCATAAACATCAACATAAACGATGTAGCAAAAAATATTGCAAGGAAAGGGACTGACATATAAATTAGCCTAGTACCATAGAAAAAATAGTATGTAGCACTGATTATGCCGACAGTTACCGTAGAGAAAAAAGTAGCTAGAAAAAGTTTAAATAAATCAATGAATGTGGAATGCCTAATGATACCGGAATAGGTACGAAAGACAAACATGAAGAACATACTAACCCCTATAATTAGTAAATACATAGGGAATCTACTAAAAAAAACAGGCCTCGACTGAAAACTAAGCTTTTCAATAAGATAGCATGAAAAAACAATAGCTGTAGAAATTAATAGTACGTCAATCGTAAAAATAACCCAGCGCGGTAGATAACGTATATCTGAAAGGCTCATTAAATTGTCTCCACCGTACAATTTCTCCTTAAAACCTCTGCGCATACTCATATTAAGTTTTATTTATTATATAAAAGGTTAAAATACGTTTTTTTTATTAAGCAAATCTACTAAAAAAAGCTCAAGGCTTCTAAGAAACTGTTTACCAAGAATAAAACTTTTATGTCCAAAATTTACAGAAAAAAAAGCAAGCCGACTTTACTTAATTCACTTAACCGTCTTCATTCTTATAAATAAAATCATTTAGTCTCTCTAAATCTAAAGGAAAAGAAAATAAGCAGCAAAATACCTATTACCATTAAAACTGGTAAATGTTCATCTATTGGGACAGGATCTCCAGGATTACCTGGATCATTCCCTCCTTCAATCGGCTCGCCAGGATTTCCTGGCATTTCCACAGGATCACCTACATTACCCGGACCATCAAAAACATATTCCTGCTGAATGGATGAATTTGAAGATCTACCAAAAGCTGAATTAGTTTCGAAATCATCAGCACTAAAGCTGTTGTTTCCCACTTGGGATGGCGAGAGAACAGAGAAGAAAATAAAGAAGAAAAGAATACTAGATTTCATTGAAAAATTGCAATTGGCAGTTTAAACACTAAAAAATTAAAGATTCCCCTGTAATAGCCAGGGGATCTCTATTTTAATTAAGTATTTTCTTTATAGTCTTACCAGATTTTTGATTAACCTTAATTAAGTATAAACCTTTACTACTCTCACTTAAGCTAAATCTATACTGTGCAGCATTTACATTTGCTTTTAATATTAATCTCCCCGCTATATCAAACACTTCAATATCCTCAATCTTCTCGCCCTTCGATTCTACAATAAATTCTTCTCCTGCACGATATACACGAACAACTTCCCGTACATTAGCATCTGTTGCTAAAACTGTTTGTGGAACATACATGATTTCAAATCGGTCGCTGGTTTCGCCGGCATTCGCAGCAAAGGTATAACTGCCTTCGCTCAGATTAGTTACTGTATTAGTTAATTTATCTTTCAGATAGACCTGTTGTCCCTGAATAAACACACCCTCTTTTCTATCCAAACTCAACGTATACTG
The DNA here is from genome assembly GCA_041913105.1 of Kaistella sp. Lineage (GTDB taxonomy): Bacteria > Bacteroidota > Bacteroidia > Flavobacteriales > Weeksellaceae > Kaistella. Next base: position 1,083,272 of record JAYSFV010000001.1, read on the forward strand.
ACCCGATGAAAAATGGCGCGTCCCTATTTTGACTACATCTGTATTATTGAAAGATTGTTTTCCGTTAATCATAAGACGAGAGCCATCAACAATACTGAAAACCTCATCGTCTGCACCTGTAGATTTGGTGTCTTCTGCACCGACCCCTGCCGTACCATTATTAAAGTACACAATCGCATGTGATGTCACCAAGTTGGTTGGAGTTTTCATCGATATGTAGTAACGGTCGTCAACTTCAGATGATGTTTTACCCATAAAGTGTACTGGCGACTGCGCGGCGCTTCGAACGGAATTATTAAACATGAAATTCTTATTTTTTTGAGTAGCTTTTACTATAAATCCTTGTCCCACAGGAAGAACGTGAGTAGGCACTTTTTTAGTTCCTATTTTATCTGCACTAGCTGGAGCCGATAAGCCAGTTCCTGAACTTCCTGCCATAGAATTAAATACGGCATACGATTGCCCTTTATATCCAGAACCTTGTTGTGTATAGAGATCGTTTACTGTATTATCCCAAAAATAAAATGTCGAATTAAATGTGGCTTCGCCTCCAGAACTATTGATTTTATATAATTCAACGAGATCGATATTGGACGGATATGGATTTCCCAAAAGGTTATAGCCTAAATTGGTAACAGTACTTGTATTACTATTAGCTAAAGGAAAATTTATAACCCCATTTTGAGGAACTCCTTTATATTTTGCGGTTACCGTTGATATTGTTTCAGGGACTGAACTTAGGTTAGGTTCTTTAACAGCTAAACCACGTCCCGGAACGTTTGCCCCGCTCGAGGAGTAGAAATAATTATTAGCTTCATTATAGTAAGTAACCATAGGAATACCACTGTAAATCGTTTTAAAACTTTCCCCTGCGCTAAATGTTACCGGTGATCCCAAATAGTTATATTGAAATCTTGTTTTCGAGATATTAATATCCCTCTCTACTTGTATGGCACCGATGTTCACTGCAGCATCATTAATTTGGATAAGATTACCGCCACTTTTTACAATAATATTTGCTGCGGTGTTGACCGTTATTTGGTTAGTCACTTTAACATTGGTATCCTTAGATATGGTAAGCATCCCACTAGCCACGTCTAATCTACAAGCTTCAAAAGAGCCTTTAATAGCTGTATCATAATTACCCGCAATTTTTGCAATTCGATTAATGTTTGGCTGAGCATCCCAACTAGAGCCGTTCCAAGTAACTGTTTTGGTGCAGGGTTGTTCTGAAGTGAGGTAAGGCACTGAAAAACCCGACAATGCTGGCCCTTCATCCCCGTTCAACACATATTTAATCTGAAACTGCTCAACTGTATTATGAGGATACAGCCTAAAATAAAGTGTTTCTCCAGGAAACACCACAACTGGTGATGCTATCCCGAGGTTCTCTAATGTCCAGTCTGAATTGTAATATTTATTATCCAACAGGGTAATAACATTAGAAGTAAAGTCCTTTGTTTTAGAATATTTTATCGTTACAGAACCCGCTTTTTTATCACCAAAACGATAATTTAATTGTAATTTATTTATATATAAAAGGTTCTCGGCTATAGAGTTTACAGAAAACTCAATAAATTTATTAGGGTCTAAGGTTCCATTAAATTGCTGTGGTGTTGGTAACCCATTGAACGTAAAAAAGCGAAGAGAACCATACATATTTTTGTCTCTTATTATGTTATGCGCGGCTAAATCAGATCCATTCACATAATTATCATATAAAGTGGATGTGAAATTCTCTTTATTCCATCTAACTAGAACTTTTTCATTTTTATGTTCAACAACCTGAACTTCAACCTTTGCTGCATTTGATTCACCTGCGGAATTTTTAATCGTATAATAGAATTCATCATACCCCGTAAAGTTTGAGTTGGGTGTATAAAGAATTTTTCCATTATTTTGAACTTCTACAACACCATTTTTGGCCACTGTAGAAATATGAGTTGTCATTGGCACACCTGGACTAAACGAATCATTAGCCATAACATCAATTAATGATGAGGTATTTTTTAACATTCCTGCTTTATCATTAAAAGCAATAGGTTTAACAACTGCAGAAGCAACCACTTCACCAGTAATATGTGGCGCTATAGTGCCACTTAGATTATGTTGTATATGGAAATTATCATTAGAGTTATATATATATATTCGGATATACATTGCCTCACCATTTTGTACGAATGTCCCAGCAGGAAAAGGTAAATTATACTGAATATAATCTGTAGAGGTTGTTTGCTCCTTCAATAAAACTTTTTCAGCAGTAAAATTCTCATTAGTAGAGTAAGAAATTTTAATTCGTTGCGTATTTCCTCCTTGAGCTCTCCCTGAAAAATTAAAATTCTTTAGATTAATCTTATATCCAGATGAAGAATTTATAGAAAACTGTATATATTTGTTAGGATCCCAAGTTTGTTCAGGAGAAAGATTCCATACTGGTTGAGGCCAAGAAGACGATTGATAAAAAACATTTTCATCCCCCCATTTCTGATCGATAAAGCCAATACCATTACTTTTTAATGAGGCTGATTGAATCTTTTCATCCAAAATTGTTGGTGACATATCTGCATTATACCACTTTACAAGCGTGTTTTGAGAGAACAATGCCATTGGCATTAAGAGGAAAACAAACAAAACTTTGCACAGATGTGCACAAGATTTTAAAAGAGTAGATTTTTTTTTCATAAAGTTTGTGTTGTGTTTTGTGTTTTGTGTTTTGTGTTTAGGGAACAATTGGCCGCACAGAAATGTAATGCAACCGAAGGGCTACATCTAAAACTGAACAATTGTAATGTTTAATTGGTCATTTTTTACCGAAAGAGAACTTTCCGGGTTGAAGCAGGATAAAAATGACTGTAGGAATTTTCGGATTTACATCCAAAAAACATTTTTTTTAAAGTTTTCATTTGTGTTGTGTTGTTTTCTTGGAACGCAAAGATAGATTTTTATTAATATTTAACAAATATTTTTTATTATTTTCAGCATAACAGCATAAATAACACAATTTATCACCCATAATGTATATTTTTAACAATAATATCGCAATCAGGATTATATTATTACGATATTCAGCAATTTCTACATTTATTGCTTAATCTCTCAAAATGCGGCAATAAATAAAAATTTCAGAAATTTCGACTAAAACCAAATTATTTCAATTGAGAATCAGATTTTTAACCTCAAACAATTACAAAACTTGTATTCTGTAAAAATTATTGACGAACCCGAATTGTTTAAAAACTGACCAGAAATATAAAAATTGAAGAATTTTCGCACTGCCCTGCTTATACAGCTAACCAAAAAAGAAGAACATTTTATTTAGCAATATAATTTGAAAAATGACCATCAACAGCATCAGCTATTTTTGAAATCTTTTAATGATATCACTACTTCCTGCAGATATTTTTAACAAGTAAATACCGGTTGGGTAAGCACTGACGTCTAGTGTGGCACTCTTACTTTTTGGCCAAATTTTGAGAAGTAACTTTCCACTCATATCATATAATTCAACCTTTGTAATGGTTTCGTTTGTCGAGTGAATTTTCATCTGATGAACATCTCGAAAAACCAAGATATTTTGAACGTGATCACTTGCATGCAAGGTGCTTGAGGGATTATATGAAATAACAAACCGGCCTTGTGTTTCACCCGATTCTACTGAAAATGAATAAGTACTTTTCAACAAATCAGTTCGGCTCCCTGTTAGTTTATCTTCAAGAAAAATTGATTGTCCATCCGCAAATATTCCTTCTAAATCTCCCAATGAAAGGGTATAGTTTCCTGAAGAATAGTGCTGAGTTCCTAATAAAACTTTGTCATTTTTTGAAAAAGCAGCTCTTCCGTCGATTACAATTTTTTCTTGATCAACAATACTAAATACTCCATCAGAACCTCCCATCCTTTTGGTATCGTGTAAGGTATAGTTATTATTTCCTTCGTCATGATATACCACAGCCATCTGGGATTCAACTCCCGTCGGGCTTTTCAATTTCAACCAATAACGATCTACCTGGGAATCGGTCTTTCCTAAAAAAGCTTGCGCTTGGGTGTTTACTCTTATACTGTTGCTAAATTTTAAATCATATTGAGCTGTTCCTATTACTTTCACCATAAAGCCTTGCGCAACACTAACAAACCGGGAAGGAAGTTTTAGATTGGCATCACCTTGAGCTCTAACGCCAGTACCTACCCCTGGAGGAGTTGCAGCATTAAATATAGCGTATGCCTGACCTGAATAGCCATCTCCTTGTTGCATAGTTTCGGAATTGGCGATGTGATCCCAAAAGTCGGAATTAACCAAGGTATAATTAAAAGATCCATTAACAGGTTGACCTTCAAAATAAGTTTTCATTTCTGAAGATGTGAATGTAGGCAACGGCTCTTTCACCGCCAAGCCTCTTCCTTTAATGTAAGCTCCGGAAGAATTCTGAAAAGCATTAGTGGCTTCATTGTGATATAGAACGAACGGCACCGTCACCGCATTTCCTTCTTCATCACGATAAATGTTTTTTAAATTATAATCTATAAGGGGTGAAATGATGTAATTATACTGTTGCCGACCAACAGACAAATTTAGTTTTCGAGTCACCTTAAATAGACCGGCACCTTGATTAGCTCCCAACTCATTAACCTGAACAAAATTAGCATCTGATTCAACTGTAACTGTACCGTGATTTATAATATTATCCAGAATTTTGACATCATTATCCTTTAATATATTTAAGATTACCCCATTAGAAATCTCACATTGGCAAGCGGTGAAACCGCCATTAGTTTTAGTATTATAATTTTTCTGAATAATCGCTTTATCTGAGTTCTGCACAGGACCAGACCATGAATTCCCATCCCAAACTTTTGGCAACAATCCCTGGCTTGTAATCTTAACATCATCCAATATCCAGGATTCATTTGAGGCATTATTCTGAGCAGTGATTCTCACCATCATTTTTTTCACTTGAGGCAAATCCTTAATTAGAAGTCCGCTGGTTTTTCTTCCGGTTTTAGTAGATCTGAAATAAACAATCTGCTGCGTGTTGTGATAATTTAAGGAATCTATAACGGTTCCAGTGCTCGCAAATCCCCAAGCCACATTCATCTCGTTAGATACAATTTTAGTTTGGGCGTACCAGGTTGTTCCATTATCCGGGCTAATCTCAACGAAAACATGATCGATCTTAGAAGAATCAGGTAGATTCTCAGGATCTGAATCTTTATTCTTATGATCCATCCCATTACTGTTGCTCCCTAATGAAAATCCCGCTATTTTAAAGGACAGTGTCACTTTAGAGTGTAACGAAGTATCAACAGGTCCAAATATCAGCTGTTGGCCTGAGTCAATTTCCCCCTCTTTATCCGCTCCTTGAATTCTATATCCTCTAGCTCCACTTGAATATAGGTTATTGGATTTCGGGAAGTCATTATTCCCGCTTTGTGAAGTTGAAAATCCTGTGCTGATCCCTGGCGATATGGAGCCAACATTCTGAATAGTATACATTAACTCTTGCTCCGATGGTATAACTTCAAAATCTTGATGAGCTATAATAATATTGTTTTCGGCGGAACAGTACGTAGAAGAACCTTTAATTGCGAAAGTAAAGACCGCATCATCTGGATCATTACTTTTAATGGTTATCAGTGCATTTTTAGTACCTATACTTGTTGGCGAAAATTGAACATGCAGAACCGTCGTTTGGTTTTGTTCCAAAACCGTTCCTGAAACTGGCGCAGAGACAATGGTAAAATCCGAGGCATGCGTTCCTGAAATGGAGACCTCTCCCACAACTAAATTAGCTCCACCCAGGTTTTTTATTTCATACTCTTTCGCTTGAGAATTTCCTAATGATTGTGACGCAAACAAGGTGTTATTTAATCCGCTTGGCAGTGTACTCCCGTTGGTGATTGATGAACCTCCTCCCGAAACTTTTATTTGAGGTATTCCTGGAGTTATACTTCCCGATAGTGTAATCGATCTGGAATCGGCAAATGGACTGGATATAGTTATTGTGCCGGCATAATCTCCCACGGGCAGATCTTGTTTTAGTCTCACATAAATTTGACGGTTAGTTATGCCTCCCGAATTATTTTTGACGAGAATTATATTAGACCAGGGCGGAGAATTAGTTCCGTCATAGGTTTGATTAGTTGAAATCTCCCAATTGCTAGAAGTTGAAATGCTTACATTAGAGGATAAATTGCTTGCATTAACAGTAAAATTAGCAAGTGCAGATGGACCTTGACCAAAAGCATAATTTAATCCATTGATTGTTGTTTTATCAAGAGTGATTTCTGGTTTAGAGACTACAGCTTTTAAAGCAAAAGAGTACATCGGAGTATCAGGATCATTACTTTGGATTTTAACCGTCTCTGCGTAGGTGCCTGGAGTAATGTTACTAAAGCGAATCGTAAAGTTCTGACTAGAAAAACCCGGCATGGACAAGGAAGCTGGCTGTGTAATAACCGAAAAACCAACATTTCCTTCTTGGAGTGTAACCGCCGGATTCACCAAGTTAAGAACTGAAGAACCATCATTTTTAATAACAAAACTTTTCTCGGTAACACTTCCGCCCAGAAGAATTCCAAAATCCGTCCCATCATTAGTGGAAGGCAACGCATCTCCTGATGCAATTAAATTATTATTTCCTAAAACAGCAATATCAGGAACGGTGGAACCATTGTAGGACGTCCAGCTTACATCATCAACGGTCACTTGACGATTGCCAACTGCAGTACCGATAGGGTAACTGATTTTCATTTTTACGATTCCCGATTTATTAATGACCTTACTGAAATTATAAATCGTGGCATCAGCGCCGGTCGATGAAATTGTTTGAGTTACATCAGCCTGTTCACCATCAACGAATATTGCTAAATTCCGCGGTGTAGCTCCTGTAAATGCCTTTCTGAATTTAAAAGAAAACGTGCCCACCCCATTAGGAATGACAAATTCTACTGAACTCGGTTCGTCTGCGCGCCTTAGCAGGATTCCTTTTCCGGAAATCGAGTAATCCTCATTCCCGGAACCCTGATTTCTACAATGAGTGAAATTTACAGTAACACCGGCAACTTCACTAGCAAAACTTCCCGAGGTATAGTCATTACCTAAAACCGTTTGTGTTGTAAACGTCTCTACCTGTTGGCCATTCGCCACATGGCTAAGCAAAACCAGGAGAAATACAATTGTCTTAATAAAAACGAATAAAGATTTTTTCATTACAGTAGTGTTACAACAAATTTATTATCCTACTGAGGAAATTTACTCAATGAAATATGGTAGTTTAAAAGATCTAATCACCTTTTATTAAGGTTCTACAAAAGTTTTGTGATATTATTTTAGGTGTGTTATCAAAAAGATCGTGGTAAAAAAAATTCAGTTTAAATTTTCTATTATTTTTGCATCAAATTAAAGACTCAAATGCTGCTAATTGACTCTCATTCTAACAATGCTTATTTTAATATTGCCACTGAAGAATATCTTTTAAACCGCTTCCGAAAGGAAGATATATTCTTATTATACATTAATGCACCGTCAATTATTGTGGGCAAATTTCAAAATACACTTGCCGAAATTAATCTTGAGTTTGTCAAGGCAAAAGATATTAAAGTGGTGAGAAGAATGTCCGGTGGAGGGACCGTTTACCATGATTTGGGAAATCTCAATTTCTCGTTTCATACGCTACTTGGGCAACACGATTTCATGGACTTTTCCATTTTCACGAAACCTGTTTTAGACCTTTTGAACAGTTTAGGCGTCCCCGCTGTGCTTCAAGGGAGAAACGATTTATTGGTGGACGGAAAAAAATTCAGCGGAAATGCAAAACTTGCCCGGCAAGGAAAAATGATTCAGCATGGAACAATTTTGCTGAACTCTGAAATGGAAGTTTTGAGTCAGGCTTTGAAAGTTAATCCGCTAAAATTTGTTGACAAAGCAACAAAATCAACCCGCTCTCGAGTAACCAACTTAAACGAATATTTGCCGGAAAATATTGACACCGAAGAACTTAAGAAGCTTTTAACTCAGGAAATTATCAAAAATGATCCCGAAGCCGAACGCTACGAACTTACTTCTGAAGATATTGAAGGTATTAATAAACTAGTGGCTGAAAAATATGAAACCTGGGACTGGAATTATGGCTTCTCACCAAATTACAACTTTAAAAAAGCCATAAAAATACCGGCCGGATTTATCGAAGTTCATCTTGATGTGGTAAAAGGCACCATCGAAAAAGCTAAAATTTTTGGAGATTTCTTCGCCTCACAACCCATTGAAGATATTGAAGATCAATTAATTGGAGTGAAACATGAAATTTCACATATCGAAGAGGTATTATCTTCGATAGATCTTACGCAGTATTTCGGAAAAGTAACTAAAGATGAAGTTTTAGAAGTTTTTCTCTAAAATACAATTCAGAATTATTGTTTGACGACAGTCCAGCTTCCCTGCCAATGTTCTAATTTCCAAGTGCCCGTTTTCGCATTGATGTTGCCTAATAAAGTGAAGCCAGACTGAGATTTTACTGCCTGAAGAGCACCAATATCTTGTATGACACCAGATACAAAAGTTTCATTAACTCCTATTACGGTGTTTCTGGTAACCGTTACGTACCCTTTTTTATCAACCTCCAAAACAAGGGTTCCTATTTCATCTCCATTATAGCTTCCGATATATTTACCTTTAAAAGGAGAAGTGTAGTTCTCTTCTTCTTTCCTTTCCCAATAATTATCTATGATCTGCTGACAAGAGCAGAGCGTAAATAGTGTAAACAGAATTAAGAGTTGGTGAAAAAGCCTCATGCCGCATTTTTACCAAATGTAACCATTAGCCAGGTTTAAATAATTATTTTTGCATAAAAAATTAAAATGCAACGTTCATTTCTATATTTTCTTCTCGGTACAATTCTAAGCTTTTTACTTAATCACTTTATATTAGGTAGTCAAGGCTGGCAACTCGACCTTTATTATGCATTGGCATTCGGTGCGGCGTGGGGAATGGCTTATTTTCTTGATGATGTAAAATTCACCCTGATGCAGAAGTTAGGTTTTTCATTTATTTCAATGATTTTACTTGTTGCATTAGGAACTGTTCTCTTTAACCTCGAATTAGCTGTACCATCGGTTATTAAATTCTCCATGGTTTTTGTCGCTTATTATGTTTTTGCGAGTTTCAAAAGTTCGAAATCTTTAAGAAAATAAAATATTCAGTCCTATCCTAATTTTTTTTAGAAATTTCCTTCTGGATCAGTTTTTATGACCATTATCTCATCATAAAGCGAATAATTACCATAATTACGTGCGAAAGTAAACGCAAGCCGAAAACCTTTATCAGCCTCTTCAACAACGTCTGAACCAGCAATAATATGGGGAAAATCGTTATAATATTCTTTCCAGATTGTATTTCCTGTCGCATCAGTCATGAAGTACGTTGCAGATCTATCTTCTTTCCCTATAAAGAATAAATTACCCGAAGTAGTTTCGACTACGGAATAAAACATATTATACATTTGTGCCGGACTATATATTGTTTTTGCCCATAACTCCTGTCCGTGTTTATCAATTTCGATAATTTTCTGAGAACTGCTCAGTAGATAATTCCCGTTCTTTCGTTTAATCAGTTGATGACCAAGGTTCGTTTCACTATTATGAAATGTTTTTTCAAAAATCGTAATACCATCTGTATCGGTCTTTCGAACATAGAAAGCCTGTCTTGGCATATTCGCGCTAGTAGGTAGACCTGAAACATCAAGATCACCATATACTAGAAGCTGATTATCCTGTACATCAACATCTATAAATCTTAAAAACATTGATTTGCTACCAGTTTCAGTAAAATTTGATCCGTATTGCTTTTCCCAAATATATGCACCGTCCTTATCAAATTTCGTAATCATACCTTTTTCGTTGGTTTCATCGCTAATATCGGCCAATGTTCCTATTACATAAATGTTACCCTCAGAATCAGCAGCAAAAGAATTGATCGTAGAATCTCCATAACCATTATCATAGGTAGTAATTCTTTTTTTCCATCTTAACACACCGTCAAGATTTAATTTTGCCACGTAATAGCTGGCAGTGAGGATTATTTCACCATTAATCTCTTTCATCTTAAAAGTTGGTGGCGAACTTTCGCATTGGATGTCATAACCCTTCCTCCAAATTAGATCTCCATTGTAATCGATTTTTGTTAAATATACCGAGTAACCTCCAAAAGTCCCTTCATAACCACCTATAAGATAATTTCCATCTGATAATTTTAAAATGTTAACTGCAGCACCATACGTCTGATCCGATACTGGAAAATTATAGTACTTTAGAAAAGTCAAGTAATATTTTTTGGTTTGAAAAGCAAATGAAGTAGTAGTTGTATTCTTATGTGAATCACTTACTATAATCTTCCCGGTGTAATTTTTCATCTCATTTAAATTCTGAAACTTGTATTTTTTAATATCAGAATTTTGAAGAACAATCTGCCCATCTATTTCAATAGAATATTTCACCTCATCATTCTCAGGATCAGTGGCTGATTCCCATGATATATATGCGGAATTATGCGAAATACTGTCTATTTTAAAATTCACTTTTGACGGGGGCTCATTAATTTCCACTTTGGCAGTTGGAATTTCTTCCCTTTCGGAACACGAAAATATACAGCAGAATAAGAAAAAACAGATGAAATAGTTCATTACTTTAAGTAAAGGTATCCAAATATATGAATTATCATCTGCCAAAAAAAATATCACTTTGCATAAAGTCGCGGTTTCATTGACAATTCTTAACAGTTTTGTCGTCTACTATATAATTGCCAGCTTCAAGGCAACCAAATCTTTAAGAAGCAAATAGATTGAAGAATACTACACGATTTGAAATATATAATCAATTCTTTTAATTAATCGTAAGATTTTCAAATCCTTAGCACAATATTTCCAGAAACATTTTCTGTTTCAAATAAAATACCTACCTTTGCACACCCTATTTAGGGAAAATTATGTTTAATCGTTAAACGAAAAAGTGTGAATACATTAAGTTACAAAACAGTTTCAGCTAACAAAGCTACCGCTAATAAAGAATGGGTTGTGGTAGACGCTGAAGGACAGCCGTTAGGAAGACTCGCTTCCAAGGTTGCAAAGATTTTGCGAGGTAAGCACAAGACGAATTTTACGCCTCACGCAGACTGCGGAGATAACGTAATCGTTCTTAATGCTGGGAAAGTAACCCTTTCCGGAAACAAGTGGGCAGATAAAACGTACATTTGGCATACTGGTTACCCAGGTGGTCAAAAGTCGATGACTGCATTAGAACTTCAGAAAAAAGATTCTTTAAAAGTATTGGAAAAATCTGTAAAAGGTATGCTTCCAAAGAACAGATTAGGATCTCAGTTATTAGGTAACCTTTATCTTTATGAAGGTACTGAACACAAACATGAAGCTCAGCAGCCAAAAGTTATCAATGTTAACGAAATCAAATAATTAATATGTCTACAGTTCACAAAATCGGAAGAAGAAAAACTTCTGTTGCTAGAGTTTATGTGAAACCAGGGTCTGGCGTTATTACTATCAATAAAAAAGATTCCAAAGAATATTTCGGAACTGATGTATTGGTATACAAACTAAACCAACCTTTCATCCTTACTGAGACTGCAGGTCAATATGATGTTACCGTAAACGTATTCGGTGGCGGTATTACTGGTCAAGCAGAAGCTATCAGACTAGGGATTTCAAGAGCTCTTTGCGAAATTAATGCAGAGTACAGATTATTGCTTAAGCCTCACGGTCTTCTTACCAGAGATGCAAGAATGGTTGAAAGAAAGAAACCAGGTCAGAAGAAAGCAAGAAAGAGATTCCAATTCTCTAAACGTTAATCAAAAAGATTCAAGAGCGCTGTTACGAGATTCTCTCCTTTGGTTAAAATTCTTGTTAAAATTATTCTCTTGGCTCCATTATTTAATCAAAAAATGCCCCGTTTAGTTTAGCACCCAAACATTTCTCCCATCTAAAGAAATTGTTGTTTGCAGAAAAGCGGAACGTAAACTAAAAACAAAAAAGTGACATGGCAAAAGCAAATGTTAAAGACCTTTTAGAGGCAGGCGTACACTTTGGTCACATGACCCGTAAGTGGAACCCAAATATGGCTCCATACATCTTCATGGAGAAAAACGGTATTCACATCGTTGACTTACATAAAACAGCAGTAAAATTAGATGAGGCTTGTGCAGCTTTAGAAAAAATTACTTCTGCAGGCAAAAAAGTTCTTTTCGTAGCTACTAAAAAGCAAGCTAAAGAAGTTGTTGCAAAGCACGCAACTGAACTTAACATGCCATATATTACTGAAAGATGGCCAGGCGGTATGCTTACAAACTTTGTAACAATCCGTAAAGCTGTTAAGAAAATGAACCAAATTGATAAAATGAAGAAAGATGGTACTTTCGAAACTTTATCTAAAAAAGAAAGACTACAAGTAGATCGTCAAAGAGCTAACTTGGAGAAAAACTTAGGTTCTATCTCTGACATGGTACGTCTTCCATCAGCAATCTTCGTTGTTGATATTATGAGAGAACACATCGCAGTAACTGAAGCTAAAAAATTGGGTATCCCAGTATTTGGTATCGTTGATACAAACTCTGACCCAAGAAAAGTAGACTTCGTAATTCCTGGTAACGATGATGCGTCTAAATCTATTGATATGATCTTGAGCGTAGTTTCAGATTCCATCAAAGAAGGTTTATCTCAGAGAAAAGCTGATAAAGAAAAATCTAAAGAAGAAGGAGAAAAAGTATCTGCTGATGCAGATGCAGACTTCGACAATGCTGCAGAATAAGATTTACTCTTATAAAGAAAAGGCTCAGATTAATTTCTGAGCCTTTTTTTATTTAATAGTTTCTTATTTAATTCGGAACTTGATGTAAGTAATCGTTTTCCCTTTCGCAGAAAACAAACCTTCATAATAGGTTTTAATTTCCCGTAGTAGTGGTGTTTCCGGATCGTATTCCGGTGCACCGTAAATATCATGATGTGCAGAAATAATTTCATGCCCCATCCCTTGCAAAAGTCCTAAGGTGTAACCGTGAAGAAACTCCGAATCGGTTTTTAGGTGCATAATACCGTCTTTCTTCAAAATCTTTTTATATCGATCTAGAAAGTCCGGATGCGTCATTCTATGCTTGGTTCTCCGATATTTGATTTGTGGATCAGGAAAAGTAATCCAAATTTCATCCACCTCATCAGCATCAAAGAAACAATCAACCAATTCAATCTGGGCTCTTAAAAACGCGACGTTATCTAGCCTTGTTTCGACCGCTTCCTTAGCCCCAAACCAAAAACGTGCACCCTTGATGTCAATTCCGATAAAATTCTTGTCAGGAAAAGCTTTTGCAAGCCCCACGGAATATTCTCCTTTACCACATCCCAGTTCTAAAACAATGGGATTATCATTTTTAAAAACTTCTTTTCTCCATTGCCCTTTCAAAGGATAGTTGTCCAATGCCTCTTCTCGTGTCGGTTGAAAGACATTTGGAAGAATTTTATTTTCGGCAAATCTTGCCAGTTTATTTTTACCCATTCTTTTACATTCAAACGTGCAAAAATAATCAAAATTTAATCAGTGGGATACAGGTCTTTTAGAAGAACTAATCGACCACCTGCATTAAGGTAGAGTTTCTTAAACGACGTTGATAAATAGGCAAATACTTATCGACATATACTGCTACAACTTCGTAATTTCCGTTGGTTGTGTATCTGGACAAATTTTCTGAAGTATAAACGAACTGCAGAAAGTTCTCAATCATACTTTCCGGAATCTTTAGGTTGGTGAAATATTGCGTTCCGTAATATTCTTTAATGGCTTTTACAGCAACATTCATTTGTTCATACTGGTTTGCTCGTTCTTTCTTTTTCCTTTCACCAGATAGTACATCAAATATACTTTCTAAGCTAAAGGTTAAACCTCCTCCAGAAAATCCGGCTATCGGCAATTGTGGCGGGGTACCATCGCCTTTTGGTGTTGGCAAACCAATCATTTGTTGTAGGGCTAACACTTTTTCACCGTTTTTGAGTGAACTGACATCTTTACGCAGATTTCCTGTGGGCTTGAACTTACTGATAACCACTTCCTGTATATCGTAATAAGCAATTTTTAATTCCACAAAGTTAGAGGTATTGGCTAAGTCTTCAGCAGTCACTTTAACATCCTTTCTGTCGGTGACAATAGAAGTGAACCTGATTATGTCTCCAGGTTTTGCGGGAATTTTGAATGCTCCAAAATAATCAGTGTAAACTGTACTTTGAGAAGTTAAATTGGTAACGTAGACCTGATTGAGATAATAAACAGAATTATCGCGAATAACAATTTCACCAGAGAAAAATTGAGCTCGTAAACCAATCATGAGGAATAACGCAACGAGCAGGAAAGGCTTCTTCATAGAGAGCGTAAAAATAAACTTATTTTACCTATTCGTGATCGTTCCAAACTTAACATCTTGGTTAATTTTGGTTAAATTAATTTTGGAATTGTTAATTATAGTGAAATTCAATTCTCATAAACAAAAAAATCCCCGAAAACAATTCGGGGATAAAAATATTTGAAGTAATTAATCTTTATTTTTTGATGAATTTCAGTTGAGTCACTTGACCTTCATTATCAACAGAAATCATATAAACACCTTTCGTAAGTTGGGAAACCTGAACCTTGTTATTCGTTACCTTACCTTTAGAAATTGCCTGTCCAGCTACATTGTAAATGGTGTAAGTAGCTTTGTCTGATACCTTGGTTACATTAAGTACATCAATCGCAGGATTAGGATATACTTGTACATTATTAGCCTTTACATTGTCGCCTACGGCAAGTGGAGTTACAATTTTAACGGCGTAATCTTCAACTTCACCATAAGTATAGCTTCCACAAGGATTTAATTGAGCCTGATTGTATCTTAACGCTACTCTCATACCTACAGTCTTATCCCCTGTGTATGCATCTGCCGGAACTGAGAATGTATCTGTAACTGGAGTTAATTTATCAGGTGAAGTGGATAGGATAATCTCATCATTATCGAAGGTACCACTTCTATCAAAATCAATCCATGCAGTCACTGCTTCATTATACTGAGTACCTGTCCAGAATTTTGTAACCGAGATGGTATTGTTATTTGTACCTCTTCCCAGATTAACAATTCGGGTTTGATCTGTCGAATAGTTGGTATACGTAGATCCACTGGAGTTGCTAACCAATCCTGATGCACCTTCCGCTGTAATAGTCACGTTAGAAATGTATTCATCAGAGAAATTGGTAGAAGTAAGAGCACAGTATGATAACATTGCGGTGTTGAAATTCACCACTGCTGTATAGGTACCTGTAACACCAGAGCAAACAGCTGCAACTTGTACATTATAACCGACACCTTCCTCAAGATCTGTAAGCGTTATAGAATTAGTAGCACTAGTAACTTCTGTCCACGTAGCATCTGTAGCTTTTTTATAACGCACAATATAAGTTGCTCCAGAAATAGGATCCCACGTCAAATTAGCGGTGGAAGTTGTTGTTGTACCCACTGTCAATAAAACTGGAGCTGAACCATCACATGCAACAATTGTAGAAACTGTAACACTTCCGATCGTGTAGAACACACTTCCTATAGCTTCAATTCTAATTTTTAACGCTGAATTAGTTGCCAAAGATCCGAATGAGAAATCTTCTGAGCCATCATTTGGAGTTGATTCGGCCAATGTAATCCAAGTTGTACCGTTATCAAGAGTATAGGAAATTTTAACATTTGCCACATTGAATGGCGCTGCATTGGTTCCTGCAACATCCCATGTCAAAGGACCTGCCGCATTGTTATAAACTTTTGTGGAAATTACCTTAAATGGACCATTATCTGAGATCGTCACCTTTTGCAAAGCGCTTTGCGTCTGTTGTTGTGTTACATCACTATTATTATCTCTTACAGTTACACGGAAATTCTGTACTCTCGCTACTGTAGAAACAGCTTCCCAGTCAGTAGTACTTTTTAGATTGCCACTAAGAACGGTAGCAAGTTTTGGGAAATACCTTGTAGGGCTACTCGTCGGAGTCCAAGAGCGGTAAGTAGGCCCATTCGTTAAGGTTCCTAAGTTAGTAATAGTTGTAGACGAAGTTGCATTATCCACCTGTTCCCATGTGTACGTTAACGGATCACCGTCTGCATCCGTTGCTTGAGCGGTCAATACGAATGGTGTGCTTTTAGGAATGGTAAGATCAGCCATAGCAGTGATTACCGGTGGGTTATTGGAAATACTGGTCTCCGTATCACAAGTTTTACTGTTAAGATTATTTTGAACCTGAATAATTGAATTGATATGGAAATACGCATCAGAATTCATCTGAACATTCTGATTTGTAATTCCGGCATATCCCATAATGGTAGATCCAGAACCCGGCTCTACATTTTGCCCGGTGCCTTCAAGCGAGTGAGAGAAAGTGTGGTTAGCACCTAACTGGTGACCAATTTCATGAGCCACATAATCAATATCAAACTTGTCTCCTTGTGGAACACCGTCCGCAGGAGAAGTAAATGCTGATCCTTTTGCTTTCGAGCTTGAAGTAGCAGGATTCACGCATACACAACCGATACAACCGGCATTACCTCCACCACCAGATGCACCAAAGAGGTGACCGATATCGTAGGCATCATTACCGATAACAGTCGTCAAAGTCTGCTGAAGTTCAAGATTCCACGCACCGCTTGCTCCTGAACTTGCCGGAGAATAAGGATCAGTTGCTGGATCTGTATAGATTAATTCCGGGAAGTCCTGAAGAATTAGGCGTAGTGCAAAATCTTTTTCGAAAACACCGTTAGATCTCGTCATTGTTGCATTAATGGCTGTAAGCGCACCGGCAACCCCACCAAAATAGGCGGTATACTCTGCAGTTACGGACATTGCTAAACGCATCGTGCGGAACTTTTGATCAGAATTTCTACTAAAATCTAAAGGGTTATTAGCGAAAGACTTCGTATCAGAATAAAGTTTATCCATTTGCTGTTTATTCAGCGCAGGCTCATTGGTAGAACAGACAAATGCCTGATCAGCTTCAGTTTTTGTACTTTTCGGAATGACAGCATATACCGTTTTTTGGGTATTCTGAGGTTCAATGAACTCATACACTCCATTCTTAACAATCATAGACTGGAAATCGTTAGGAGCAACACTGAATCGAACGTAAGCGGTAGGATCATCGATACCCACCCCTACATAGGAGCCAAGTTGATAGCGATCAGCAAGCGATTTTACTACAACAGGCGCACTGTACACTGCAAAACGCTCAATTTTTCCGTTTAAAGTCGGTAGTTTAATTTCAACTGGAGTAGCATTCTTGCCAGTTTCCTGAGCATTGGCCAAAGTGGATCTTAAAGTTTTAAGATCTAAAGTGTAGAAACTCTTAGCACTGTTTGTGGGACGAATTTTTTCGCCTTGCATTGATGTTGGACTCCACTGAGCAAGAGCAGAAGTTGTCATCAATCCACAAAGTAAAGAAGTAAAAATTCTCTTCATAAGATTAATATTTTAGTTAGTCAAATGTAGATTATTTTTACACTTCCCCAAAAGAAATTACAAAGAATTTAAATAATTCGGGTTATAATTTATATTTAATCAGTTATTTAACTTATAAATTATCAAGGAAAACAATTAATTATTACTTATTAATCAATTAACCGTTTATATTTAAAAAGATCGGATTTAGGTGAATAAGAAAAATGAAAGATCTTCGACTTAAAATTTCTTAGAAATAATAGGCGATATTCCACGAGAACCCCATATTAAAACTGGAAGAACTTTTACCAAAACCAGGCACAATCATGGGCTCTAAATCTTCTTGCGTGGTTGAAAATAATAAGTATCTGGGTTGCAAATTAACATCGATATAGAATGAGGATTCAAAAAGTTGAACTCGCCCCCCAATAACCCCTTCTAACCAATAAGAACTTTGCGAAGATGAAGGGAAAGATGCTGTGGTATCACTTCCGGCATATCCTCTTACCGGCACCTTGTAATATTCTTGCTGATAAAAACTACCTGCGGCTTTTGCTCCTGCGTAGAATCCATTTAATTCATTTTCACGATCGTTGGCCAACATGTAAAATGCACCTAATTTTAAAAAAGGACCATTAGCTATGGCATCATAACCGTTCTTCTGATAAATATTTTTCTCGTAACCCGCTTCTGCTAAGGCATGGATATGTTTCGACACTCTTGAGGAAACAAATCCCTGAAACAGTTGTCTTTCATCAAACACCGCAATTCCTGCATTCAGAAGATCGACACCGACCATAAAATTAGGTTTATAATCCCATTTCTTTGAGACCGAATCTGTTTCCTGAGCTGAAGACAAGAACGAAAGCACGCTAAAAAAGAAGGAAAAAATGAGTTTTAGCTTCATCTGTAATTTGGGTTTGATTTTGTTCAATCGCCTGTACATTTCCAGGAGTTTCTAATTGTCCGTTAAGATTTTCGTAAACTCTCTTGATACCGCACGCCGGAGAAACATATTCGGATTTTGTCGTGTAATTTACTTTAAGCTTTGAATTAACGGCTGCGGAAGATAACCCTATATAAACATCTGTCACCACCGCATCATCAACTCGAAGCGGAATTAAAACAGAATCCGTTTTGATCCTGGACGTAATCACCGGCACCGCTCCACTTCCGTAATCTACATTCACAAAAACAGAATCTAATGTTCGAAGTTTTCCGGTAGATTGTGTTTTAAACTTAAGTTTCATTCTCGGAGTTGCCTCGCCACTTAAACAGATATCATCATCGCTACCGCACGACAACAACATCATCGAAAAAAACAAGACCAGAAAAATGGAACGTCGTTTCATGTTCGAATATTTAAATCTTAACAAGTAAAGCAATATTTTCTACGTGATGGGTCTGTGGAAACATATCTACCGGTAAAATCTTAATCAATTTATAATGCTCTTTCATCAAAGCTAAATCTCTTGCTTGCGTTGCTGAATTACAGCTTACATACACAATCTTTTCAGGAGCTAACTTCAGAATTTGTTCTACTACTTTTTGATGCATTCCGTCGCGTGGTGGATCGGTAATTAAAACATCAGCCTTCGGATGGGTGAGCAGAAATTCATCATTAAAAATATCTTTCATATCACCGCAATAGAATGTACAATTCTCCAAACCATTTAGTTTGGCGTGCTCTTTTGCAGCATTAATGGCTTCCTGGACAGACTCAATCCCAATAACCTGTTTTGCATTTCTAGCTACGTACTGGGCGATTGTTCCGGTACCGGTATAAAGATCGTAAACAACTTCATCACCCTTCAAATCAGCAAATTCGAGCGTTTTACGATAAAGTTCCAGCGCCTGTTTATAATTAGTTTGAAAGAATGATTTCGGACCGATTTTAAACTGCAACCCATCCATTTCTTCCATCAAAAATCCATCGCCATAATAAGTTACTACATGCTGATCATAGATGGAATCATTTGGTTTAGAATTAATGCAATAAACCAATGTTTTAATTTGCGGAAATTCTTGCAGTAGGAAATCGAATAATTTGATGCGGTTTTCTTGCTCTTCTTTGAATAGCTGAAACAACACCATCCATTCGCCTTTAGAGTTCTGGCGAAGCATTAATGTCCGTAAGAAACCGGTTTGTTCTTTAACATCGAAAAAGTCTAATCCATTAGCCACAGCGTATTGCTTCACGGCCAAACGGATGTAGTTGGAAGGATCTTCCTGCAGCCAACATTCTTTTAAATCCAGGATTTTACTCCACATTCCCGGGATATGAAAACCTAAGGCATCACGATTTCCAAAGTTTTCTTCGGAAGATATTTCAGTTTGAGTCAGCCAACGCGCATTAGAAAAAGAAAATTCCATTTTATTACGGTAGAAGTAAGCTTCCGGACTTCCTAAAATTGGCAAGGTTTCGAAATCCTCTATACCCCCGATTCTCTTAATGTGATTATAAACTTCTTCCTGCTTGAATTCAAGTTGTTTTTCGTAGGAAAGATTTTGCCATTTACAACCTCCACACACTCCGAAATGTATACATTTTGGTTCCACGCGCTCCGGCGATGGCTCCAAAATCTCTATGGCTTCCGCTTCAAAATACTTTGATTTTGATTTTTTTACTCTTGCATTAACCAGATCACCAGGCACTGCCCCGGAAACCAACACGGTTTTACCTTCTTCCGTACGACCTACTGCCACTCCTTTTGCTCCCGCAGACAGCAATTTTATATTTTCGAGAATTACGTTTTTATGTTTCTTGCGCATCAGAATATTTAATGACCACAAAAGTAAGGTTTTAAAAAATAAAAATGGTTAGGACTAAAGGTTGAATAGGTACAAAACAAAAACCCGCCTAATGAGGGCAGGTTTTTTTATAGATTGAATTTTGTTATTATTTCTTTGGAGCTTCAGCTTGAGGTGCTAAAAGATCATTTTGAAGTTGAACTTCCGGCTGAACCGTCGGAGCTTTAAGGCCCGAAATTTTATCCAATGCCGTAACGATTTCCGGATCTCCTAAGTTATAAAATACGCGGCTAGCTACCTTCCCATTCTTGTCGATTAACACAAATGAAGGAAGCTTGAAACCATAAATTCCGAGATCTTTTGCGATTTGCGAATTAAGACCGCCCTCGCCATATAAATTAATTCCAGGAATTCCCTTCATCATCGCATTGCTAGTCTTCACAAACTGCTCTTTAGTATCATCTAAATTAACGAAGGCAAAATCGACCTTTGATTTGTAGAAATTCACAACTTCTCTCAACACCGGCACTGTACCTTCAGCAATATAAGGATTCCAAGAAGCATAGAAAGTCACCAAGGTAGGTT
The DNA here is from genome assembly GCA_041913105.1 of Kaistella sp. Classification (GTDB taxonomy): domain Bacteria; phylum Bacteroidota; class Bacteroidia; order Flavobacteriales; family Weeksellaceae; genus Kaistella. The sequence continues at coordinate 1,104,097 of JAYSFV010000001.1, forward strand.
TAGCTTTGGCTTCTGTTAGGTTATGCGTGTTGCCGTCTTGTTTGAGCAATTTAGCTTTAGGAAAATCATCACCAGTTTTTGGACCAGTAATAACAAAAAGAATATTTTCTAAATCTTTCTTGATTTGAGCATCTTTTATTTTCTCGTTGATTAGTTTAGCAATTTTTGTTTTCGTTTCTTGAGTCATGCCTGGCGCAATATCACCACTTGTTAGCACAAAAGCTAATAAATAGTCTTTTGTAAGTTGCTTCACCTCTTTTTTGGTATCCAAAAACTTTGAAAAAATCTCCCCTTGTACAGGGTTTGCGTCTGGAGTTTGAGCCATTGCATAAGTTTGGAAATCCTGACCCAATTTTCCCAACAGGTAATTACGATAAATTGGTTGGGTCTTCAACATTTTTTCTTCGTTACCAACTAATTTTGTTTCGGTATCCTTAAAGTTTTTTGATACTTTATATGAAGGGTTTTGAGTTGCCATCGCGTGATTTGCTTCATACTGACTCATCAATCCTAATATACTAGCCTTTAATTCGTCTTTCTTAAAATTTACAACCTCACTGTCGGCAGAAGTTTTCTTAGCTGCAGCATCAATTCCGGCCTCGATATCTGCACGGATTTTATCTGCTTGCTTTAGAAATTCAGGCTCTTTTTTGGTCACGAGATCTCCAACATTGATTTTTGGAGCGTATCCTTGAATAAATTTCTGAACTTCAATTAAAAAGTCATTGTTATTTTTTGCGTCTCCGGTAATGGTGAATTGATTAGGAAAGTTTGCCGCCTGACCGGAAATATTCAGTTCTTGACCCCCTTTAAGGTACAACATTGCGGTTTTACCTGCGTAAGTCATCAAGTACATCCCGTCTTTTGGTGCCTCAAAACTTCCGGAGAAACTTCCTTTACTGTCTACTCCCAGATTAACCAAAGGTAATGTTGCAACCCCTGAAGCTTCAATAAACTCAATTCTTTCTAAAGGCGATCCGCCTGCAAAGTTACCTTTAACTTCTACTTTTTTTGAACACGACATGGCAGTGATTGCCACAAGAAGCATTAAAAAATATTTACTCATTCTGTAATTTTAATTTGAGCAAAAATAAGGTATTTAAAAGTGTATCTGCTGAAGAAAATTTACTTTTTGTGAAAATTTAACAAAGAAAAAACCGCCTTAGTTGATAAAGCGGTTTTTTACTCTTCAATTAAAATAATTACTATCCTCTGTCGAGGTTTGCAGACATGAACTCGCGGTTCATACGTGCAATATTTTCAAGGGAAATGCCTTTTGGACATTCTACCTCACAAGCACCGATGTTAGAACAGTTACCGAATCCTTCTTCATCCATAGCTTTAACCATGTTCAAAACTCTACGTTTTGCCTCCACACGTCCTTGCGGTAATAAGGCATACTGAGAAACTTTTGCCCCTACGAACAGCATCGCAGATCCATTCTTACAGGTTGCTACACAAGCGCCACAAGCGATACACGCTGCTGCATCCATTGCTTTGTCAGCATCTTCCTTAGGAATTGGGATAGCGTTTGCATCCAAAGTATTTCCGCTAGTATTCACAGAAACGAAACCTCCGGCAGCCATAATTCGGTCGAAAGCACTTCTATCTACTACTAAGTCTTTAATAACAGGGAAAGCAGCACTTCTCCAAGGTTCGATATGAATGGTTTCACCATCTTTAAACATCCTCATGTGAAGCTGGCAAGTGGTGATCCCGGTATCCGGACCGTGTGCTCTACCATTGATGTAAAGAGAACACATCCCACAAATTCCTTCGCGACAGTCATGATCGAACGCGATTGGCTCAATACCTTCGTTGATAAGGTTTTCGTTAAGCATATCGAGCATCTCCAAGAATGATGAGTCGGTAGAAACATCAGAAATCTTGTAAGTTTCAAACTGCCCTTTTGATTTATTATTTTTCTGTCTCCAAATTTTTAGAGTCAGGTTTAATCCTTTTTTTGCACTCATTTTATACAGTTTCTTATTGGAGATTATTTATAACTTCTTGTTTTAACTTCGATGTTTTCGTACACCAACTCTTCTTTATGAAGAACCTCCTGTTTAATATCTGCTCCTTTATATTCCCAAGCTGCAACATATTTGAAGTTTTCATCATCACGTTCAGCCTCACCTTCCGGAGTTGCGTGATCCCAACGGAAATGACCTCCACAAGATTCTTCTCGGTTTAGAGCATCGATTGCCATTAACTGACCAAGCTCTAAGAAGTCTGCAACTCTCAGTGCTTTCTCAAGCTCCATGTTCATCTCATCATTAGATCCCGGAACTTTAACATCTTTCCAGAATTCTGCGCGAACTTCTTCAATTTCTTTAATGGCCTCCTGAAGACCTTCTGGCGTACGGCCCATACCCACTTTGTTCCACATAATGTGACCCAATTTTTTGTGGAAATAGTCAACGGAGTGAGTTCCTTTGTTATTTAAGAAGAAGTTGATTTGATCTTTAACATTTTTCTCAGCCTCGTCGAATTCCGGTGTTGTCGTTGGGATAGCTCCAGTACGAATATCAGCAGAAAGGTAGTGTGCAATTGTATAAGGCAATACAAAGTAACCGTCTGCAAGACCTTGCATTAATGCGGAAGCACCTAACCTGTTAGCACCGTGGTCGGAGAAGTTTGCTTCACCTAACACAAAGCATCCCGGGATTGTTGATTGAAGATTATAATCTACCCAAACACCACCCATCGTGTAATGAACAGCAGGATAAATCTTCATTGGTGTTACATACGGGTTATCTGCAGTAATCTTCTCATACATTACGAAAAGGTTACCATATTTCTCCTCAACCCAAGCTTTACCTAAATCGTAAATCACTTGGTCCGAAGGATTGTGAATATTCATCTCTAAAGCAGCTTCTTTACCTTTTTTAATAATTTCTGTTGAGAAATCCAGGTAAACTCCCTCTTTAGTGTCATTATTTTCAATTCCATATCCGGCATCACATCTTTCTTTAGCTGCTCTTGAGGCAACATCACGTGGAACCAGGTTACCGAATGCAGGATATCTTCTTTCAAGATAGTAATCTCTATCTTCTTCTTTAATATTTTCAGGTCTTAGTCTGCCTTCACGGATTGCTACTGCATCTTCAATGTTTTTCGGAACCCAAATTCTTCCAGAGTTTCTTAAAGACTCAGACATCAAAGTCAACTTGGACTGCTGAGTGCCATGTACCGGAATACATGTTGGGTGAATCTGAACATAACATGGGTTTGCGAAATAAGCTCCTTTCTTGTGGATTTTCCACGCTGCAGAAACGTTAGATCCCATAGCGTTGGTTGAAAGGAAGTACACATTACCGTAACCACCTGAAGCAATTACAACGGCGTGAGCAGAATGTCTTTCAATTTCGCCAGTCACAAGATTTCTTGCGATAATACCTCTCGCTTTGCCATCAACCAATACCAATTCTAGCATTTCGTGACGGTTATACATTTTGATACGACCTTTACCAATTTGGCGGCTCATTGCTGAATAAGCCCCTAATAATAATTGCTGTCCTGTTTGTCCTTTCGCGTAAAAGGTTCTTTTAACCTGAACCCCTCCAAATGAACGGTTATCTAACTGACCGCCGTATTCTCTTCCGAAAGGAACTCCTTGTGCTACACACTGGTCAATAATATTAGCAGAAACTTCTGCTAAACGGTAAACATTTGCTTCTCTTGCACGATAATCTCCACCTTTAATGGTGTCATAGAATAAACGGTAGGTTGAATCTCCGTCTCCCTGATAATTTTTAGCTGCATTAATACCTCCCTGAGCTGCAATGGAGTGCGCTCTACGAGGCGAATCTTGATAACAGAAAGCTTTTACATTATATCCTTGCTCTGCTAAAGTTGCTGCTGCAGAACCTCCGGCTAAACCGGTTCCTACAACGATAATATCAATCTTGTCGCGGTTGTTAGGCGCTACAAGGTTCATATGATTTTTATGGTTAGTCCACTTTTCCGCTACCGGACCGTGTGGAATTTTTGAATCTAATTTGCTCATCTTAAGAATATTAAATTTTAAATCTTAAATTTTAAATTAACCTTTAAAACTTAATTTTTTATTGAGTTATGAAATGAAATGCTGCGATGAAAATAAAACCTGCAGGAATTAAGATGGAATACCATTTTCCTAAAGCCTTAATTGTTGGCGTATACTTAGGATGACGCGCCCCAATAGACTGGAATGAAGACTGGAATCCGTGTGCTAAGTGAAGACCTAACAATACAAAAGCAATAACATAGAAACCAACTCTTAAAGGATCTGCAAATTTCTCATGTAATTCTCCCCAATATCTAAGATTATCGACTTCGTTTCTCTCAATATACTTGAAGTTAATCTCATGCCACCAGAAATCGTACATATGAAGGAATAAAAATGCTAATACCACCAAACCTGAAATAATCATGTTTCGAGACATCCAGCTGGAGTTTGCCGATCCGTTGTTCACCGCATATTTAACTGGTCTTGCTTTACGATTTCTGATTTCAAGGATAAATCCAAGAACGAAGTGAAATATTACTGCAAATCCTAAAATTGGTTGCATAATAAACTGAACTAGTGGGTTATACCCCATAAAATCCGAAGCAGCATTGAAAGCATCTGGTCCGAAAACCGAGAGAAAATTCACCGTGAGGTGCATGATAAGGAATATAAGCAAAAACATTGCGGATAATGCCATTGCATACTTTCTACCAATAGTAGAACTCGTTAATCCTGCCATAATATGTATATAATTTGAATTTTCACAAAGTTAAAAAATTGTTAATCTAATCAAAGGTGAGAAATGTCAGAATCATATAGTTTGTAATCTTTCTAAATAAGAATGCCTTCTATTGATCATTTATTGTGATTGATTTTTTACCAATTTTGATACTTTCTGTACCTTCAGGTAAATATGTTATGATAAAATCCTTTGTCCTTCTCGAAGTTAAATAAGGTTCTATGATATATTTAGAAACTTTCTCAACTTTCAAATCCGAGGGCAAAATAAAAGTAACCTTGCTATTTTGTTTGATAGAGATCATCTTCTTTTGGTAATAATAATGCACCAATACCTCATCAGTGGAGTTTGCCTTATAACTAAAAGAAAATCTAACCACCATCAACAAAAGTAAAAAGTAAGAAAGTCTCAAACAATTTTTTAAATTCATTGCTTTAATTAATTTCCCGATCCAATAAATGACGACCGCTGCGAGTACTAATTCGGGTACTGTAAAAGGAATCATTTTTACAAAAAGTAAATCGATCTCAGCAAAAACATGAATGAGCTGCAAAACATGGTTCACTGTTTCATCATAAAGCGTATTCAAACTTGAAATATTGATTCCAAAGGCAACCAAAAACACCATGATTAATGACCAAACGATAATTATCTGTGAAAATGGAATTAATACCAGATTAGCGATGAGAGAGATCCACGAATACTGATGGAAATAATATAATACCAACGGAAGCGTAGCTAACTGTGCAGCAATACTAATTGAAACCACGTTTTGCAAGGTTTTAATTAGTGGATGATGTGTTGTCGGAAAATACTTAAGAATAGGACGGTTAAACCAGTATATTCCTAATACCGCAGCAAAACTGAGCTGAAATCCAACATCGAAAAATTCATTTGTATCCACTATTAGAATAATGAAAGCTGCTAATGCCATGGAATGCAAAAGATCTGGTTTTCTTTGAAGAATAACAAAGATGTAATATGCGCCAAGCATGATGCAACTTCTTACCACAGAACTTCCATAATCAATAAAGACAGCAAAAAACCAAATGATTATTAACGCAACAACATATTGTACATTTCTTTTGCAAAATGGCTTTAGAAGGAAAAGGACAATCCAGAAAAAGACAGCCATATGAGATCCCGAAATTGCTAAGATATGCATGAGGCCGGATTTGCTAAAATCTTCTACTGTAACGGAATCCATTTCGGTTCGATCAGCCAGAATAATTCCTTTCGTGAATTCTTTTGTACGCTTATCCCACTTCGTTTGGTCGAGTTCGCCCAATACTTCTAACCGTTTCTGTTTAATTTTTTCGGCAAATGAAAGATCAGAACGAGTCGCTTTCTTAATATCTCCCGGTATATATCCCTGATAGAAAATGCCCTGACGTTCAAGATATTTCGCATAATTAAACTGAAAATCATGGTAGGGTTTTCTAACCTCTGTCAATAAAATTTTACTTTTATAATAATGATTAAAGTCTAGCGATGGCTGATTGCGCGGAACTGAAATTACAATATGTACTTCTTTATAGTCCTTCCAGCTAATAATTTCATATCGCCTATTATTTTCATTGGAATTAAGCTTTTTCGAAAGTTTAAATTCTAATAACTCAGAGTCGGATAAACTTGGTAATTCTGCTTTTTTAGAATGCACAAGATGCGCAAACAATCCTAATGTGGAAAAGAATAGAAATAAAAATAGATACCGAAATCGTCTGAAGTAGAAATTTCTGACATAATACAGAAATAACCCTAAAAAACTCAGGATTAAAAATCCAAAGACAAAAAATCTGGCAAAAGCAAAATAATCCTGAATTAAGATTCCGGAAATAAAGCAAAGACAGAGGATAACGAGCGGTTGTTTTTGCAAAGGTTTTCGGTAAAAGTATAGAGTATTTTTTACCGAAATCAGCGTGAAATCACCCTTTAAAAATGATTTTAGCAGCAGTATCACTGGCGCCCTTACCACCTAATTTTTCGCGAAGTTCTGCATATTCTGCCAACATCTTTTCGCGACCCTCACCAATTAATATATCCTGAAGCTCTTTTACAATATTTTTTGTATTTAATTCTTGCTGAATAAGTTCTGTAACAATTTTACGATCCATGATAAGATTCACCAAAGAAATATATTTAAGATTCCTGACAACCATTTTGGCAATTTCATAAGAAATTCTGCTACTACGATAACATACAACTTCCGGTATATTTAATAGAGCCGTCTCTAAAGTAGCAGTACCCGATGTTACCAGAGCTGCAGTAGAACATCGTAATAAATCGTAAGTTTTGTTAGAGACAAAATGCACGTTTTCATCTACATACCTTCTATAAAACTCTTTCGGTAAACTAGGAGCACCTGCTATCACGAATTGATAATTAGGAAAAAACGGACGCACCGACAACATTACTTCCAACATTTTAGTTACCTCTTGTTGGCGTGACCCTGGAAGTAACGCAATAATTTCTTTAGAATTAAGACCTTTTTCTGCCTTGAACGCATCCTTATTAATAGGCGGTAAATCGGAGATAGCGTCCAGTAAAGGGTGACCTACAAAATGGGCATCCACCTGATGTTTCTTATAAAAATATTTTTCAAAAGGTAATATTACCAGCATCTCATCAACGTAACGACGTATCTTCTCTACCCGACCTTCTTTCCAGGCCCAGAGTTGAGGCGAAATGTAATACACTACACGAATCCCCAGTTCTTTAGCAAACTGTGCAATTCTTAAATTGAATCCGGGATAGTCGACCAAAATAAGGGTATCCGGCATATATCGGCGAAGATCTTCTTTACAGAAACTGATATTGCGAAGGATTGTTTTCAAATTCATTGCAACCTCCAGAAAACCCATGAATGCTAAATCTTTATAGTGTTTCACAGGCTGAGAACCCGCTACTTTTTCCATTAAATCACCACCCCAGAAGCGAAACTCCGCATTTGGATCTTGTTTTAGTAATGATTTCATAAGATTCGAGGCGTGTAAATCTCCGGATGCTTCCCCTGCAATGATATAGTATTTCACTTGGTATTTAAGTTGTAATTTTGCTCAAAGATAAAATAAATAAAATGTCAGAATTCGAAATAAAAAATAAAATAGCCGAAAGCGGATTGGTAAATTTCGACCTTTCAACCCTTGTTCCGAAGGGCAGAAGAATGGGGATTGATCTAAAAGATTTCCTTTGGGAAGGACTCATTTTAAAGGAAAAAGATTTCCGTGATAAAATTGCAGCGATGAATCCCGAAGATTATGCAGATGCTTATGTTCATATTTATAACTCTGCAGATGCGATTGTGCCATTATGGGCCTATTTTCTTATCACTTCGAAGATTACGTCGGTTGCTAAAAAAGTTATTTACGGAAACCGAAAAGACTTGGACACAATTTTACTTCACCAAGCGGTAAACGATTATAATTTTTCAGAACTTTCAGACAAAAGAGTTTTGGTAAAAGGCTGTTCCGATGAAAATATTCCTGAAAACGCCTACATAGAGTTGGTAGAAAAGTTGAAGCCTGTTGTTAAATCTCTTATGTTCGGGGAAGCTTGTTCTAATGTTCCTATATTCAAGAATTAATTTTTGAATTTTTAACGGCATTCGAAATTCTCGGTATAGTTTATGGTGCTTGAACCTCACATTAAAAAATATTATTATGAATTTAATTGAATTGATCACCGGAAGTGCCGGAAGCCAAGTTGCCACAAAAGCCGAAAATAAATTCGGTATCGACAAAAAACAGATTATTGCCCTAATGGCAGTTGCTGCGCCGTTGGTGATTTCTTATCTAAAGAAAAAATCTCAAGAAGATCCTAACGAAGCAGAAGCGATTAACAATGCGCTTGACAAAGATCACGACGGTAGTATTCTTGAAAATCCGGATCAAGTAGAAGACCGTCAACAAGAAGGTAATTCTATCTTAACGCATATTTTCGGGACTCAAAAAACGCAAGTCGAAAATCAGTTATCTCAAAACACTGGGATTTCAATGGACAAAATTGGGCCTATCCTTGCCATGCTCGCGCCTGTAATCATGGGATATATCGGCAAAGAAAAACAGTCAAACGGTGTCAATTCCGGTGGTGGGCTAGGGGATTTATTTGGTGGAATTCTTGGAGGCGCACAAAACCAAGCTCAGGCGGAACCTTCCAATCCTTTAAATGATATCTTGGGTAGTGTGTTGGGCGGTGGCTCTCAGAATCAAGGCTCAGGGAATCCTTTAAACGATATTATCGGAAGTGTTCTTGGTGGAGGCAATGATCAAAAACAGCAAGGCGGACTCGGTGGCATACTGGGAAATATCCTTGGAGGACGATAAAAGAAAACCGAAGACTATTCTTCGGTTTTTTTCTTTCTGGTAGCTTTTGGTTTCGCATCAGTTGGTGGTTCTGCATTTTCTGATTTTCCTGCAGGATAACCTACTTCTTTACGAACGGCAACTTTAGATTCTTTAGTTTCATCTTCATCCATTACAGTCACCGGAATTTTTTTTACAGATTTCGACTTCCTAGGTCTTCTCTTTCCGTAGCTGCCCGCGGTTACTTTCCCACGTCTGGATTTTTGATCTCCTTTTCCCATAAATGTAATATTTTGATTAATGATTAAAGTAAAATTAAGAAATACACGGGAAAATTCCTCTTAAAGAAATTATAAATTTTGAAACCTTCTGTTGGAACAACGCTATTAGGAGCGTTATAAAACAGACATTTTTCAGTGTAAAAACATATCTTTGCAACCAATAAATTTTCTTATAAAAACGCATAATATGTTCCGTACACATACCAATGGAGAACTTTCCCTTAAAAACATCAACGAAAACGTAACACTGTCTGGCTGGGTGCAAACCATCCGTGATAAAGGATTTATGATTTGGATTGATCTTCGGGACCGTTACGGAATTACGCAGCTGGTATTTGACCAGGATCGTTCCACTGCGGCACTTTTAGAAGAAGCAAAGAAACTAGGACGGGAGTTTGTTATTCAAGTTAATGGAACTGTCATCGAAAGAGTTTCTAAAAACCCAAACATTCCAACGGGCGAGATCGAGATTCTGGTTGAAAAACTAAACGTCCTGAACGAATCTCAACTTCCCCCATTTACCATTGAAGATGAAACCGACGGTGGTGAAGAATTAAGGATGAAATATCGCTATTTGGATATCCGAAGAAATCCGGTAAAAGAGAAGTTAATTTTCCGTCATAAAATGGCTCAGAAAGTTAGAAATTACCTTTCCGACAAAAATTTTATAGAGGTAGAGACGCCTGTACTAATCAAATCAACACCGGAAGGTGCGCGCGACTTTGTAGTGCCAAGCCGAATGAATCCGGGACAGTTTTATGCCTTACCTCAATCGCCTCAAACTTTCAAGCAATTGTTGATGATTGGTGGGATGGACCGATATTTTCAGATTGTAAAATGTTTCCGCGATGAAGATTTAAGAGCAGACCGCCAGCCCGAATTTACCCAAATAGACTGTGAAATGGCATTTGTAGAACAAGAAGATGTTTTGGAGATCTTCGAAGGAATGACGGCAACGCTTTTAAAAGACATCACGGGTAAAGACTTCGGGAAATTTCCGAGAATGACCTTCGAGCACGCCATGAAAACCTACGGAAATGACAAACCGGACATTCGCTTCGGGATGGAATTTGTGGAATTGAACGAGCTCGTACAAGGAAAAGATTTTAAAATATTCGACGAAGCTGAACTGGTTGTCGGAATTAATGTTGAAGCTTGTGCAGACTATACCAGAAAACAAATCGACGAACTGATTGATTGGGTTAAGCGTCCACAAATTGGGGCTACCGGAATGATTTGGATTAAATATCAGAATGATGGTGTGGTAACATCTTCAGTAAACAAGTTTTACAACGAAGAAGATTTAAAGGAGATTGCAGCAAAGTTTGGAGCAAAAGAAGGAGATTTAATGTTGCTAATGTCCGGAAATGCACACAAAGTTCGTACACAATTATCTGCTTTAAGAATGGAATTGGGTAACAGATTGGGCTTAAGAAACCCTAAAGAATTTGCACCACTTTGGGTAATCGATTTCCCTTTATTAGAGTGGGATGAAGAGAGCGGAAGATATCACGCAATGCACCACCCATTTACTTCCCCAAAGCCAGAAGACGTTGAACTTTTGAAAACAGCGCCTGGAAAAGCCCGAGCCAACGCTTATGATCTTGTCCTCAACGGAAACGAAATCGGTGGAGGATCAGTAAGAATATTCGACAAAGAGTTACAGTCAACCATGTTTGATCTCTTGGGCTTCACCAAAGAAGAAGCTGAAGCACAGTTTGGATTCTTGATGAATGCCTTTAAATATGGTGCGCCACCTCATGCTGGATTAGCTTTCGGTTTCGATCGTTTGGTAGCTATTTTAGATGGAAATGAGGTGATCCGTGATTATATTGCATTCCCGAAAAACAATTCAGGTCGTGACGTGATGATCGATGCACCGGCAAAAATTGCTAACGAACAACTTGATGAACTTTTCCTTAAAGTCGAAACTAAAGAATAAACGAAGAGCGGAAAAAATTTCCGTTCTTTTTATTTAAATCTAAGTCTTTCTTTTATGGATTCGATATTTTTCTTGGCAGAGTCTTCAAGGATTAAACTGGCACTCATGTGAATTCTTTCCGGCATCAACTCATCAAAATGCTCCGTTCCTTCCCAAGTAACTTTCTTGATGAGCGATAAGGCGTCCGAACTTCTTTCTGAGAGCTTAGTTAAAAACTCCCGCAATTTTTCATCCATTTCCTCAATGCTTTTCGATACCGAGTGATAAACATCGTGGCTTTCACACCATTGAGCACTTCTAAAATCAGCATCTATGGACATCGCAGCGTAAGCAGATTTCCCGATTTTTCTCTCCACATAAGGGCCTATAACGAATGGACCAATTCCTAAATTGATTTCTGTTAAAGCCATTGCCGCATTTTCTGTCGCGAAACAATAATCTGCTGCACAGGCAATCCCTACTCCGCCACCGGTAGTTTTCCCCTGTACACGAACGACAACTATTTTCCCACAATTTCGCATTGCGTTAAGAACTTTAGCGAAACCTCCAAAAAATTTCTTTGAAGTTTCCAGTTCTTCGATAGAGAGCAATTCATCAAAACTTGCACCCGCACAGAAAGCTTTTTCCCCGTCTGATTTCAAAAGGATGGCCTTTACCTCAGGCTTCGCACCTTCCTCCAAAATAGTTTTGGCAAGTTTTTCCAAAATTTCTCCGGGTAAAGAGTTACTTTTTGGATGTCCAAATGTTATTTCTGAAATATTGTTATTGATGATATGTCGTACAAATCCGTTTTCCATTTATAAATTAAATTTTTGAAGATTAAAGCAATCCGAACTGCTCAAAGTGATGCGTGAAGTGCTTGCGATGAAATAACTCCATCATTTCTTTATTTAAAACACCAAATCGCGGATGAAAATGTTCTGCCGTAGGATTTTCACGATAGTAGATATGGTATGCCTTGAGTGCTTCTAATAATTTTTCCTTTGCTTCTTCAAGGTTTTTATATTTTAAAGTTGGAGCTTCACCCTCTTTCAGAAGAGGATATTTTGCTCCCGGTCTTATTTTTTCTGAAGTATAAATCCAATCCTGTAATAAAATAGCTTTCTGCTCTGGAATCTCGGGAAAATCTTTCGAATCGAGTTTTCCCATACTGTTCTCCATAACCTCTTCAAGATGTTCCACCATTAGTTGGGGTGACATCTCCCCAAAAACTCTCTCTGAGGAATCAGTAAGATTATTTAAAACTCGTTTTATTTCTTTTTGACTTAACTCTATAAACGGAGATTTTTTGGCAACCAAAGTGAGGATTGTCGCTACACAAACAATTTCATCTCTTTGATTCACAACTTCAACCAACCACTTCACAACACCACTTGGTATATTTCTTCCCTTGACGCCTTTGTTAATTTTTTCCTTAGCCGTAAGATAAACCGTAATGGTATCGCCAGCATATACCGGCTTAAAGAAAGCAGCATTTTCTAATCCGTAATTAGCGATGACCGGACCTTTTTTACCAGAAACGAAAAGTCCTGCAGCGGCAGAAAGAATAAAATATCCGTGTGCCACGGGTTTATCGAATATGGTTCCGTTCAGACTTGTTGCGTCGGTATGTGCGTAGAAATGGTCCCAAGACACATTTGAGAAATTGACAATATCTGCTTCGGTCACTGTTCTTCCTGCTGTTTCCAAAGAATCTCCAATTTCAACCTCTTCAAAATATTTTCTAAAAGGATGACGATCGGAAAACATCTGAGTCGCCCCCTGCTGATAAACTTTTGTGATGGCAGTTAACATATCTGGCGATCCCTGAATTGCAGTTTTTTGCAGAAAAAAATGCAGCCCTTTGAGACCTCCCATTTCTTCTCCACCACCTGCACGCCCTGGACCCCCATGCATTAATGTTGGTAATGGAGAACCGTGCCCCGTGCTTTCTTTAGCGTTATCGCGATTTAAGACGAAAATTCTTCCATGAGACGCTGCCATTCGCCACGAAGTATCTGCGACAAATTTTTCATCGTGTGAAATGATGGAGCCCACTAAACTGCCTTTACCCATTTTTGCAAGAGCAGCAGCTTCTTCGGCATCTTTATAAGGCATCAGCGTTGAAACGGGACCGAAAGCTTCCACATTGTGAGAAACCACTTTATCGAATGGTTTGTCATTGTAAAAGAGTTTTGGACTCATAAACGCGCCCGACTCATAGTCGGCATCAAGCAGCTCATGATTTCCATCGTAAATAAGTTCTGTCTCCGCTTTCAAAAGATTTACCTTATCCATAACTTCCTGATATTGTTGCTTCCCAACCAAAGAACCCATTCTTGTTTCACGATTAAGCGGATTCCCGATTTTTGTTTGATCTAAAGCCTTTGACAAAGCTTGCTGAACATCACCAATAAGATTTTCAGGAACTATAATTCGGCGGATTGCAGTACACTTTTGACCTGCTTTTGTTGTAATTTCATTACGAACTTCTTTAATAAACAAATCGAATTCGGGTGTACCGGGTTTAGCATCCAAACCTAGAATAGAGCAGTTTAAGGAGTCTGCTTCCATGTTAAAACGCACTGCATTCTGAGCTATTGAGGGCAAGGACTTCAATTTACGACCTGTTGTTGCTGAACCTGTAAACAAAACAGAATCCCCATCCTGAATATAATCCAACAGATTCCCTGGTTCTCCACAGACTAACTGAATCGCTCCTTCTGGTAAAATCCCACTTTCTATAATGTCTGAAAATACCGCATTTGTTAGATATGAACCGGGGGTCGCCGGCTTCACAATACTTGGAACGCCAGCCAACAATGAAGTTGAAAGTTTTTCCATCATCCCCCAAACCGGGAAATTGTATGCATTAATTTGAACTGAAACCCCTTCACTAGGAGTTAAAATATGAGTGCCCAGAAAAGTTCCGTTGGCTGAAATCTTCTGAGTGTCGCCATCTACCCAAAAAGGGGTATTGGGTAACATTCTTTTTGCTAAGCCAGAATAGGTGAAAAAGGTACCGAATCCTCCTTCAATATCTACCCATGAGTCTGCGTGGGTTGCACCCGTTTTATAAGAGAGTTCATAGTATTTTTTCTTTCTTTCTAAAAGGTAAAGTGCGACCTTTTTAAGCATTTCACCTCGATCATAAAAGGTCATGGAGGACAAATTCTTGTAACCTACGGTTCGTCCATAATCTAAAGCCTGTTCGAAGTTCAAGCCGCCGGTATCAGCAATAGCTACTAAATCGCCATTTACGGCATTATGTAATTTTATTTCTTCACCAGATCCTTCAATCCACTGGCCGTATAAATAATTTTTAAGTTTCATTATTCCGATTAAGGTTTTATGGTGTTAAGATACAGATTTTTTAAAACTCAGAATGATATTGTACGAGCACAAAAAAACCCTTCAGAAAAACTGAAAGGTTTTTAAATATTTATTCTTATTGCTTATCTAGCACTTAAATCAACATAATCGCGTTTTTGTGAGCCTTGGTAAACCTGTCTTGGTCTTCCGATTGGATCGTTATGCAAACGCATTTCTTTCCACTGAGAAATCCATCCCGGAAGTCTACCTAAAGCAAACATTACTGTAAACATCTCAGTTGGGATTCCTAAAGCACGGTAAATGATACCTGAATAGAAATCTACGTTTGGATAAAGCTTTTTGCTTACGAAGTAATCATCTTCTAATGCTACTCTTTCTAACTGCATAGCGATATCTAGAGCCTTATCTTCAATACCTAAAGAGTTAAGGATATCGTCTGCTGCTTTCTTAATGATTCTTGCACGTGGGTCGAAGTTTTTGTAAACACGGTGTCCGAAGCCCATCAAACGGAAATTATCTTCTTTGTTTTTAGCTTTTTCAACGTATTTAGCAACATCACCACCATCTTTTTCAATCATCTCCAACATTTCGATTACAGCTTGGTTAGCACCACCATGTAGTGGACCCCAAAGTGCAGAAATACCTGCTGAAACAGATGCGAATAGACCGGTATGTGCAGAACCTACCATTCTTACAGTCGATGTAGAACAGTTCTGCTCATGATCCGCATGAAGAATTAATAGTTTATCTAATGCATCAACCACAATTGGGTCCATTTCGAACTCCTCATTTGGTCTTCTGAAACACATTTTGTAGAAGTTTTCTACATAGTTTAAGCTATTGTCTCCGTGGTTAATTGGTAAACCTAATTTCTTGCGATAAGTCCAAGCGCAAAGGTGAGAGAACTTGGCAATCATCATCTCAGCAGCGTGATCTAAATCTTCTTTTGAAGATACGTCTACTGCCTTTGGATTAAACGCTGTTAAGGCAGAAGTTAGGGAAGAAAGTACACCCATAGGGTGTGCAGATCTTGGGAATACATCTAAAATCTTCTTCATTTCGTCTGCAACGAAATTGTATTTGTTGATGCCCTTCTGGAAGTTTTGAAACTGATCTTGAGTCGGCAATTCTCCGTGAAGAAGAAGGTACATTACTTCTGTAAAGTTTGATTTTTCAGCAATCTGCTCAATTGGATATCCACGGTAGTAAAGTTCTCCGTTGTCACCATCAAGGTAAGTGATATCGCTTAAGGTCGCGCCTGTATTTTTATACCCTAAATCGAGTGTGATAAGACCAGTTTGGTCTCTTAGTTTGGAAATATCAATCCCTCTGTCACCAATGGTGCTTTCTACAATCGGATACTCAAAAGATTTACCGTCATAGTTCAGTACTACTTTATTATCTGACATTTTATATATTTTTTACTAAATTATAATTATTAAAAGAAAAGGACAAGCCCGTGCAGGCCTATCCTCATACATATTTTCTATTATCGTTTTACCTTAAAAGCATCGATTCCTGGGAAGTAAGCAGTTTCGCCTAAAGCTTCTTCAATTCTTAGCAACTGGTTGTATTTCGCCATACGATCTGAACGAGATGCTGAACCAGTTTTAATTTGACCACAATTCATAGCAACTGCAAGATCTGCAATGGTAGAATCTTCTGTTTCTCCAGAACGGTGAGACATCACTGAAGTATAACGGTTATGCTGAGCCATTTGAACGGCTGCCATGGTTTCTGAAAGTGAACCAATTTGATTAACTTTAACCAAGATTGAATTAGCGATTCCCTCATTAACGCCACGCGAAAGTCGCTCTACATTGGTCACAAATAAATCGTCACCCACCAACTGAACTCTATCTCCTATTTTCTCAGTAAGTTCTTTCCAGCCAGACCAGTCATCCTCGTGCATACCATCTTCAATGGAAATAATTGGATATTTTGCTGTCAATTCTGCTAAATAAGAAACTTGCTCGCTGCTGCTGAATACAGCAGACTCAGGAGTTTGGAATTTTCTATAATCGTATTGTCCGTCTTTATAAAATTCTGATGCAGCACAATCCAAAGCAATCATAATATCGTCACCTGGCTTATAACCCGCTTTTTCAATCGCCTGAAGCAAGGTATCCAAAGCGTCCTCAGTACCCGTGAAAGTTGGAGCAAATCCACCTTCGTCACCAACTGCTGTTGAAAGTCCTCTGGAATGTAGGATGGATTTCAAATTGTGGAAAATCTCTGTACCTTTTCTCAAAGCATGAGAAAATGAATCTGCCTTAACGGGCATCACCATAAATTCTTGAAAAGCGATAGGAGCATCCGAGTGAGAGCCACCATTGATCACATTCATCATAGGTACTGGAAGGGTGTTCGCGTTAACACCACCAACATATTTGTATAAAGGCATTCTTAGTTCCGTAGCTGCAGCTTTTGCTGCCGCTAATGATACCCCTAAGATAGCATTTGCACCAAGATTACCTTTGTTTTTGGTCCCATCAAGATCAATCATAATCTGATCAATAAAATTTTGATCATATACGGGAAGACCAACCAATTCTGGAGCAATTACTTCTCTTACATTTTCTACAGCTTTCGTGACTCCTTTACCTAAGTAATCAGAACCGCCATCGCGTAATTCAACTGCCTCATGTTCGCCTGTGGAAGCACCGGAAGGAACTGCCGCGCGACCCATTGCTCCACTTTCGGTAAATACATCTACTTCGATAGTAGGATTACCGCGCGAATCTAAAATCTGTCTCGCTTCAATGTAAGAAATGTAACTCATTTTTATGGTTTTTTAAACTTTAAAATTATATTTACAAATTTAATTAAAATAGACCAAAATTTCGGATTTTCTTACATGATTTTAAGGCGCTTTGCCGTTAAATTTTCGTTAATACGGATTGATTTCTTACATTCGGTAACAAATCGTACTTTTAACTCTCAAAACAAATTCTGCTATGAAAAAAATAATGTTACCAATGTCCATTGCGATGCTTACTATTGCGGTAAGTTGCAAAAACGAGGGCAATAAAGGAGTAGTAAAAGACGAGAACCTTACCGCTAATAAGAACATTACAGAAATAACTGAACGCTACGTTGCGGAAGATGGTTCTTCGGCTTTGGTGACGACAAAAGAAGGAGAAGAAAACTCTATTAGTATCCGAAGTAATAACAAGACTATTTCTGCTCCCAAAAAGTCTGAAGGGTTATACAGCAACTACGATTTTGAAATTGTAAAAAGAAATGACAGTGTTATTATTACACAAGGTGATAATGTAATCGGCTTGAAAAAAGCACGTGGCCAATAAATCCTAAGCATTAAATAAAAAAACCGCTCAAATTGAGCGGTTTTTTTTTGGGAATTATCACTGAAATTATTCAGCACTTTTCTCTGCAGAATCTGCATTATCTGCAGCTTCTTCAGCTTTTGCTTCTTCTTTTACCGGAGCTTCAGCAGCAACTGGTGCAGTTTTAGCAGCAGTAGAACGTCTGCTTCTTCTGGTGGTCTTCTTTTCTTCTGCATTCGGATTGTAGATATCGTTAAAATCTACTAACTCGATCATTGCAGTATCAGCAGCGTCACCAGGACGGAAACCAGTTTTGATGATTCTTGTATAACCACCGTTTCTTTCTGCGATTTTAGGAGCTACAGTTCTGAAAAGTTCAGTAACTGCTTCCTTACTTTGCAGGTAAGAAAAAACTGTTCTTCTGTTGTGCGTAGTATCTTCTTTTGATTTGGTTAAGATAGGCTCAACAAAAACTCTCAACGCTTTGGCTTTAGCAACCGTAGTGTTGATTCTTTTATGCTCAATTAGGGAACACGCCATGTTAGAAAGCATTGCGCTTCTGTGAGAGGAGGTTCTTCCTAAGTGATTGAATTTTTTACCGTGTCTCATTGTTTTTTATTTATCAGCGTCTAATTTATATTTAGCAACGTCGAAACCGAAGTTCAGACCTTTTGCATGCACTAATTCTTCTAATTCTGTTAAAGATTTTTTACCGAAATTTCTAAATTTCATCAAATCAGACTTAGTATAAGAAACCAGCTCGCCAAGAGTTTCCACTTCAGCAGCTTTCAGGCAGTTTAATGCTCTTACCGAAAGATCCATATCTGTAAGTTTAGACTTAAGGAGCTGACGTGTATGTAAAGTTTCTTCGTCATACTGGATTGATGCTTTTACTGCTTCAGTCTCCAAAGTGATTCTCTCATCAGAGAATAACATGAAGTGATAGATCAAGATCTTAGAAGCTTCTGTTAAAGCATTTTGAGGGCTGATGGAGCCATCAGTCTCGATATCCAATACAAGTTTTTCGTAGTCTGTTTTTTGCTCTACACGGTAATTTTCAATACTGTACTGTACCTTTTTGATTGGGGTAAAGATGGAGTCGATAGCAATGGTACCAATTGGTGCATTGCTGGACTTGTTTTGCTCTGAAGGAACATAACCTCTACCTTTTTCAATGTTGAAGGTCATTTCGAACTTCACCTCTTTATTAAGATTACAGATTACCAAGTCTGGATTCAGAACTTCGAATCCTTGAATTGATTTTCCTAAATCTCCTGCGGTAACAGTAGTTTGTCCGGTAACTTTAGCAGTAACTGTTTCTGCAGATGCATTTTCAGATTTTGCTTTAAGTCTTAATTGCTTAAGGTTAAGAATAATCTCTGTAACGTCCTCAATAATACCCGGAATAGTTGAAAATTCGTGCTCTACGCCTTCTATTTTAATAGATGAGATAGCATATCCTTCTAGAGAAGAAAGTAATACTCTTCTCAAAGCATTACCGATGGTTAATCCAAAACCTGGCTCTAATGGTCTGAATTCAAATTGACCTTTGAAATCATCAGAGTTAAGCAGGATCACTTTATCGGGTTTAATAAATGTTAAAATTGCCATATAATTTGGGGTTGAGCAAAAATTTGAAAAATTATTATTTAGAGTAAAGTTCGACGATGAGCTGTTCTTTAATATCTTCCGGGATTTGGATTCTTTCCGGAGCAGATACGAAAGTACCTTCTTTCTTCTCGTCATTGAACTGTAACCACTCATAGCTTGCTTTTGAAGCCAAAGAATCAGCGATTACACCTAGAGATTTGGATTTTTCTCTTACTGCAATAACGTCTCCTGCTTTAACCAAATAAGATGGAATGTTTACTAATTCTCCATTTACAGTAATGTGTCTGTGAGATACTAACTGACGTGCACCTGCTCTGGTTTTAGAGAAACCTAAACGGTAAACAACGTTGTCTAATCTAGATTCACATAACTGTAAAAGAACTTCACCTGTTACGCCTTTTGCTCTTTGCGCTTTTTCGTATAGGTTAGCAAATTGTCTTTCAAGGATACCATAAGTATATTTAGCTTTTTGTTTTTCAGCTAATTGTACAGCATATTCAGATTTCTTTGCGCCTCTTCTTTTGTTAGGACCGTGTTGTCCTGGCGGTTGGTTTTTTCTTTTCTCGAAGTTTTTATCATCTCCGTAGATTGCAGCACCAAACTTTCTAGCAATCTTAGTTTTTGGTCCAATATATCTTGCCATAATTTTCTAAGGATTATAGATTTTAGATTCCAAATTTTAGATTAATAAATCGTAAAACTTAAAATTCAAATTTCTAATTTATTATACTCTTCTTCTTTTTGGTGGTCTACATCCGTTGTGTGGCATTGGAGTTACATCGATGATTTCGCTTACTTCAATCCCAGAGTTGTGAATGGTTCTGATTGCAGATTCTCTACCTGCACCAGGTCCTTTCACAAAAACTTTTACTCTTCTCAAACCTGCATCGTGTGCAACTTGAGAACAGTTTTCAGCAGCCATCTGTGCAGCGAACGGAGTATTCTTTTTAGATCCTCTGAAACCCATTTTTCCGGCAGATGCCCAAGAGATTACCTCTCCGTTTTTATTCGTTAAAGAAATAATAATGTTGTTGAAAGACGCTTGGATATGAGCTTCACCAATCGCTTCAACTTTTACTTTTCTTTTTTTAACAACTTTAGTTTGTTTTGCCATTATTTAATAATTCTAAAGATTATTTACTTGCTTTTTTCTTGTTAGCAACAGTTTTTCTCTTTCCTTTACGGGTTCTAGAATTGTTTTTAGTTCTTTGGCCTCTTAAAGGTAATCCCAGTCTGTGACGTATTCCTCGTTGGCAACCTATGTCCATCAATCTCTTGATGTTCAATTGCACTTCAGAACGTAATTCACCTTCTACTTTAATGTTTTCAGTGATGTAATTTCTGATTGCAGCCAATTCATCGTCATTCCATTCGTTGACTTTCTTGTCTTCGCTGATACCGGCATTTTTAAGGATTTCAGAAGCTGTGCTTCTTCCAATTCCGTAAATGTAAGTTAAACCGATAACGCCTCTTTTGTTTTTTGGTAAATCAATACCTGAAATTCTCGCCATAATTTAATTTTAGCCTTGTCTTTGTTTAAATTTTGGGTTCTTCTTGTTGATTACAAACAGAACGCCTTTACGACGAACAATTTTGCAATCAGCACTTCTTTTTTTGATAGATGCTCTAACTTTCATTTGTTTTGGGTTAATTTTCCAACGGTTAGATGAACTCCAAATGTTTCACCCCCTTTTGTTTAAATATTTTAAATGATCAAATAAAACCGCACTGGTTTTACTTCGTTTTCTCTATAATAATTTACAGATTACTCTGCAAATTAGTACCTGAACGTAATTCGCCCCTTAGACAAGTCATAAGGAGAAAGTTCAAGCTTTACCTTGTCGCCAGGTAAAAGTTTAATATAATGCATACGCATCTTACCAGAAATATGGGCAATAAGGATATGCCCATTTTCAAGTTCAACACGGAACTGCGCATTGGAAAGTGCTTCCGTAATAACGCCGTCTTGTTCTATATGTTTCTGTTTTGCCATTCTTAATTACAAGTTTGTTGTTCTAGACAATTTAGATTGCATCAACCCATCATAATGGTGGTTCAGCAAATACGTATTGATTTGTTGCACCGTATCGAGGATCACCCCAACCATAATTAAAAGCGATGTACCCCCGAAAAACAGGGCAAATCTGTCTGTCTGAACAAACGTTCCGTATACAATTGCCGGAAGGACTGCAAAGATAGCCAAAAATATTGAACCTGGCAATGTTATTTTTGACAGAATATCATCCAGATAATCAGCTGTTTCTTTTCCTGGTCTTACCTTCGGAATTAAACCACCATTTCTCTTTAAATCATCAGCCATTTGATTAACCGGAATGGTAATCGCTGTATAGAAGAATGAGAAGATAATGATTAATAATGCAAACAATACATTGTACTGCCAGCTGAAGACATTTTTGAACCCTGCTAAGAATGTATTAGATTCATCCACCTTTGTTAACAGTCCAGGAACAAACATTAATGCCTGCGCAAAAATGATTGGCATTACTCCCGATGCATTAACTTTTAATGGAATCCACTGTCTTGCACCTTGCATAAGATTACGGTTAGATCCTCCTCTTGCCTGTGCACGACTAACATACTGAATAGGAATTTTTCTTACTGCTACAGATAGAATAATCGCAAGTAATACTACCAACATCCAGAAAAGTACTTCAATTAAGATCATAATTGTACCTAATCCTCCTTTACCGGTTTGTGTTGCTACTTCCTGGATAAATGCACCCGGAAGATCTGCAAGAATACCAACCATAATAAGGATTGAAATACCATTACCAATACCTTTATCAGTAATCTTTTCTCCTAACCACATTGCAAATACAGAACCCGCCACCAAAATTACGATGCTCGGAAGCCAAAACATAATCGACTCCGGATGCACATAATATGCAGAGGCAAACTGTGAATGTGGCAAGAACATCTGGGTAATTGATGTTAAATAAGATGGTGCCTGTACCAAACATACTGCAATGGTTAACCATCGTGTGATTTGATTCAGGGTATTTCTACCACTTTCCCCATCTTTTTGTAATTTCTGAAGGTAAGGAATTGCCATCCCCATTAATTGCACAATAATGGAAGCAGAGATATAAGGCATAATACCGAGTGCCATAATTGACGCCCGGCTAAATGCACCACCTGTAAACGAAGAAAGTAGCCCAAGAAGACCTGCTCCCTGTCTGTTACCTCCCTGGTTCTGGTAATGTTCCAAAAGATTCCCCACCTCGGCCATGTTGATGGCGGGTAGGGAAATATAAGATGCGAATCTATACACAAGGACTAAACCTAAAGTGAAGAGTATTTTGTCTCTAAGTTCCTTAAGACTCCAAATGTTTTTCAGTGTTTGTATAAATTCTTTCATTCGTATAATTATAGAGTAATTGCTTTACCTCCTGCTTTTGCGATCGCTTCTTCAGCAGATTTAGTGAATTTGTGAGCAGAAACTGAAACTCCAGTTTTCAATTCGCCTCTACCCATAATCTTCACGATTTCGCTTTTCTTAGCTAATCCGTTTTCTACTAAGATATCCTTAGTGATCTCGGTGATACCTTTGGTATCTGCAAGAAGTTGAATAGTATCGATGTTAATTGCTCTATACTCCTTTCTGTTTACGTTGTTGAAACCGAATTTAGGAAGTCTTCTCTGCAAAGGCATCTGGCCACCTTCAAAACCGATCTTCTGAGAATAACCTGCTCTTGATTTCTGACCTTTGTGACCTTTAGTGGAAGTGCCGCCTTTACCGCTTCCTTGTCCTCTACCCAATCTTTTTGAATTGTGAGTTGAACCTGAAGCTGGTCTGATATTATTTAAATTCATTATTTTATTTTTTTTGCTATTAGAGAATGATTGAAGAAAATCAGAGTTTAATCTATGTTGAAAAACTCTGACTTTCAACGTCTGTTCTTAAAATTATTTTTGAACTTCAACTAAGTGGCTTACTGCAGCTACCATCCCAAGGATTGCAGGACTGTCATCATGCTCTACTACTTGGTGAAGTTTTTTTAATCCTAATGCTTCAAGCGTTCTTTTTTGGGTTTTTGTTCTACCAATAGCGCTTTTTACTTGTTTTACCTGAATTTTTGCCATTGTTTTTGTATTAACCGTTAAACACTTTACTTAATGAAACACCTCTAAGTTTAGCAATCTCTTCTGGTCTTCTGATATCTAACAACGCTTTGAAAGTTGCTTTCACTACGTTGTGTGGGTTAGAAGAACCTTTAGATTTTGATAAGATATCGTGTACACCTGCAGACTCTAATACCGCTCTTACTGCACCACCAGCGATAAGCCCGGTACCGTGAGAAGCTGGTCTTAAGAAGATATCTGCACCACCGTATCTTGCTGAAGATTGGTGAGGAATGGTGTGGTTGATTACAGGAACTTTAACTAAGTTTTTCTTTGCATCTTCTACTGCTTTTGCAATAGCTGAAGCAACTTCCTTAGATTTTCCTAAACCGAAACCAAGTGTCCCAGCTTCGTCTCCTACAACAACGATTGCAGAAAATCCGAAAGCACGACCACCTTTGGTTACTTTAGTTACTCTGTTAACAGCTACGAGACGATCTTTAAGTTCTAATCCTCCCGGTTTTACTTTTTCTATATTATCTAGTCCTAACATATTTCCGAAATTAATTGATTAGAATTTTAATCCGCCTTCTCTAGCCCCGTCCGCAAGAGCTTTTACTCTTCCGTGGTATACGAAACCGTTTCTGTCGAACACTATATTTTCAATACCTGCAGCTTTAGCTTTTTCAGCGATTGCTTTACCTACTTCTGCAGAGATTTCTACTTTTGTACCAGTAGCGTTAAGACTTCTTGAAGAAGCTGAAGCTAAAGTTTTACCTTCTTTATCGTCGATTAATTGCGCGTAAATTTCTTTATTACTCTTGTAAACAGATAAACGTGGTAATTCTGAAGAGCCGGAAACTTTCCCTCTTACTCTTCTTTTAATTCTATTTCTCTTTTCTACTTTGCTAAGTGCCATTTTCTTAAGTTTTAAAATTAAGCAGATTTACCAGCTTTACGTCTAACAATTTCTCCAACGAAACGAACTCCTTTTCCTTTGTATGGCTCAGGCTTTCTGAAAGATCTGATCTTTGCAGCTACCATCCCTAGAAGTTGCTTGTCGTGTGATGACAAAGTGATGATTGGGTTTTTACCTTTTTCGGATAGCGTTTCTACGGAAATCTCTTTTGGAAGGTCCAAAACGATACCGTGAGAGAATCCTAATGCCAGATCTAGTCTGTTACCTTGATTGGATGCTCTGTAGCCTACCCCTACAAGTTCCAGTTTTTTAGTGAAACCTTCTGAAGTTCCCTGGACCATGTTATTGATTAACGCTCTGTAAAGACCGTGTAATGCTTTGTGTTGTTTAGAATCTGAAGGTCTTTCTATAGTTAGAATACCATCTTCTTGCTTTAAGGTGATTCCTTCGCTAATTTGCTGTGTAAGTTCACCTTTTGGGCCTTTCACGGTTACTAAACCTTCTTTCTCGGTTATGGTAACATTAGCGGGAATTTCTATAATTGCTTTACCAATTCTTGACATTTTCCTTTGATTAAAAATTAATAAACATAGCAGATTACTTCTCCACCAACTTTTTCTTGTCTAGCTTTTTTATCAGTCATTACTCCTTTAGAAGTTGAGATAATAGCTACGCCCAAACCGTTTAGTACTCTTGGAAGTTCCTCAGAACCTTTGTACTGTCTTAAACCTGGTCTTGAAGCTCTTTGGATGCTTTTGATTGCAGGCTTGTTGGTTTGTTTGTCGTACTTTAAAGCGATTTTGATGTTTCCTTGAACCGCGTTATCCTCAAACTTATAGTTAAGGATATAACCTTGGTCAAATAAAATCTTTGTAATCTCCTTTTTGATTTTCGATGCAGGAATATCCACCACTTTGTGGCCTGCGCTTTGTGCGTTCCTTACTCTGGTTAGGAAATCTGAAATTGGATCTGTTACCATTTTTCTTTGTTGTTATTGGTTAGTGATAAACAGTATTGCTCCCGGCTTTGGATTTAAGCTTGTGGCGGACACCAAAAGCAGGAAGCAACTTATTTACCTTGATTGTTCTAAATTATTACCAACTGGCTTTTTTAACTCCCGGGATCAAACCTGCGTTTGCCATCTCACGGAAAGTTACTCTGGAGATACCAAAAGTTCTCATGTAACCTCTTGGTCTTCCTGTAAGTTTACATCTGTTATGTAGTCTTACTGGTGAAGCGTCTTTTGGTAGTTTCTGTAATGCTTCGTAATCTCCGGCTTCTTTCAAAGCTTTTCTTTTCTCAGCATATTTAGCTACAGTAGCTTCTCTTTTGCGCTCACGCGCTTTCATTGATTCTTTAGCCATCTTTTAGTTCTTTTTGAAAGGTAAACCGAAGTGGGTTAATAATGCTTTTGCCTCTTTATCTGTTTTCGCAGTTGTAACGAAAGTAATATCCATCCCTTGGATTTTCTTTACTTTATCGATTACGATTTCTGGGAAAATGATTTGTTCGGTGATCCCTAAGTTATAGTTACCTCTACCGTCGAATCCATCAGCTTTGATACCGTTGAAATCTCTGATTCGTGGTAATGCAGATGAAGTAAGTCTGTCTAAGAACTCATACATTTTATCAGCTCTTAAGGTTACTCTTGCTCCTACTGGCATCCCTTTTCTTAGTTTGAAAGCAGCCTCATCTTTCTTAGAAAGGGTACCAACTGCTTTTTGACCGGTGATAGCGGTAAGTTCTTCTACAGCATAGTCAACAATTTTCTTGTCAGCTGTCGCTGCACCTAAACCTTGCGAAAGTACGATTTTTTCTAATTTAGGTACTTGCATGATTGATTTGTACCCAAATTCTTCCATCATTGCCGGAACAATCTTCTCTTTATATATTTTCTTTGGTCTTACTATATATTCCATCGTTATTTATTTATAAAGTTTCGCCGGTTGACTTTGCAATTCTCACTTTCTTGCCGTTCTCCACTTTTGTACCTGCTTTGGTAGCTTTACCGTTTTTGTCGATAAGTGCTACGTTGGAGATGTGGATAGAAGCTTCCTTCTCTACAATACCGCCTTGTGGATTTCCTGCAGATGGTTTGGTGTGTTTTTTAACAATATTCAAACCTGCAATGATAACTCTGGCGTCTTTACCTTCTTTCTTAATCACTTCAATTACTTCACCAGTCTTCCCTTTGATTTCTTTTCTTCCGGTAGTGATGATGACGTTATCTCCTCTTTTGATTTTTAACTTTGTCATTTTCTGTAAATTTTAAAATTAAAGTACTTCAGGAGCTAATGAAATGACTTTCATATATTCTTTATCTCTCAGTTCACGGGCAACAGGACCGAATACACGGGTACCTCTCATTTCACCGTTTGCGTTAAGAAGCACGCAAGCATTATCATCGAACTTGATGTATGAACCATCTTTTCTACGAACTGCTTTCTTCGTTCTTACTACAACAGCTTTAGATACTGTTCCTTTTTTTGCGTTACCTTGTGGTGAAGAATCCTTGATAGTAACTACGATCTTATCACCAACTGAAGCATATCTTCTTCTGGTCCCTCCCAGAACTCTGATAACTAGTACTTCTTTCGCACCTGTGTTATCAGCAACTTTTAATCTTGATTCGGTTTGTAACATTACTTAGCTTTTTCAATGATTCTTACTAATCTCCATCTTTTACTCTTACTTAAAGGTCTTGTTTCAGTAATTAATACTGTATCGCCTTCAGTACACTCGTTGTTCTCGTCGTGAGCGGTATATTTTTTCGTCTTAAGAACGAATTTACCGTACATTGGGTGCTTTACTCTGGTTGTTTCACTAACAACAATGGTTTTTTCCATTTTATTGCTGGAAACAATTCCGATTCTCTCTTTTCTTAGATTTCTATCCATGATAAAATGAAATTCTTATTGTTGTTTTAGTGTTAGTTCCGTTTCTAGTCTTGCGATGGTCTTTCTCAGGTCTCTGATCTGGATAGGATTTTCAATTGGGCTGATGGCGTGGGCTAATTTCAACTTGTTGTAATCTGCCTTTACTTCAGTCAGTTTATTTTGAATGTCTCCTGCGCTAAGATTTTTGATGTCAGCTTTTTTCATAAAATTAGAGATTATTGAGGTTGAACAAAATCGTTAGCGACTACAAACTTGGTAACTACTGGTAGCTTTTGTGCTGCTAAACGAAGAGCTTCTTTAGCAACATCATAAGGTACACCTCCAACTTCGAACATAATTTTACCAGGTTTAACTACAGATACCCAATATTCCACAGCACCTTTACCTTTACCCATACGTACTTCGGCTGGTTTTTTGGTAATTGGCTTATCCGGGAAAATTTTAATCCACAGTTGACCTTCTCTTTTCATATATCTTGTAGCAGCGATACGCGCAGCTTCAATTTGTCTTGCAGTGATCCAAGCACCTTCAGTAGCTTTGATCCCAAAAGTTCCGTAAGCGAGTTGGTTCCCTCTTTGGGCCACTCCCTTCATCTTCATTTTATGAACTTTACGGAATTTGGTTCTTCTTGGTTGTAACATAATTTATTAGATGTTAGATGTTAGATGTTAGATGTTAGATAATTTTAAATCAGTTCTTGTAACGGAAGTTCTAATTTCTAATTTCTCGTTTCTAACGTCTGTTAATTATTGTTATTGTTTCTTCTTGGTCTTCTATCGCCTCTGTCTCCTCTGTCGTTTCTATCTCCTCTTCCTGCAGGTGCTTTTTTCTGTTGACCAACTAGTGGGGAAAGTTCTCTTTTACCGTAAACTTCACCTTTCATGATCCAAACCTTTACTCCTAATTTACCATACTGAGTAAGTGCTTCCCCAATGTGGTAATCGATATCTGCACGGAAAGTTGACAATGGGATTCTTCCTTCTTTGAAAGACTCGCTTCTTGCCATCTCAGCTCCGTTCAAACGTCCAGAGATCTGTACTTTGATCCCTTCAGCTCCCATTCTCATAGTGCTTTGGATCGCCATTTTAACAGCTCTTCTATAAGAGATACGGTTTTCGATTTGCTTTGCAATGCTGTCTGCAACTAATACTGCATCTAGCTCTGGTCTTTTGATTTCGAAAATGTTGATTTGGATATCCTTATCGGTGATCTTCTTCAACTCCTCTTTTAACTTATCAACTTCTTGACCTCCTTTACCGATGATTAATCCCGGTCTAGCGGTAGTAATTGTTACTGTTACTAATTTTAGTGTTCTTTCAATATAGATTTTTGAAATACCACCTTTAGATAATCTAGCTTCAAGGTATCTTCTGATTTTGTAGTCTTCAGCGATTCTATCACCGTAGTTTTTACCACCAAACCAGTTCGAATCCCATCCTCTGATGATACCTAATCTGTTACCAATTGGATTTGTCTTCTGTCCCATACCTTGATTATTTGTTGTCTTTAGTACCTAAAATTAAAGTGATGTGGTTAGATCTTTTTCTGATTCTGTGTCCACGTCCTTGCGGAGCTGGTCTCAATCTCTTCAATTGTCTTGCACTATCCACAAAGATTTCTTTCACGATTAAGTTTGCTTCTTCGATATCAGCACCTTCGTTCTTAGTTTGCCAGTTAGCCATGGCAGAAAGAAGTACTTTTTCTAATTTATTAGAAGCATCTTTTTTCGAATATTTCAGGATTGATAAAGCTTTCTCAACTTCTACTCCTCTGATGATATCAGCAACTAATCTCATTTTTCTAGGAGAAGACGGGCAGTCATTATGTAACGATTTTGCCACATCCTGGTTTGCTATTTTACGTGCTAATGCACTTTCTCTTTTTCTTGATCCCATGATTATCTACCTCCTTTATTTTTGTTACCACCGTGACCTCTGAAAGATCTTGTCGGAGAAAATTCGCCTAACTTGTGACCCACCATGTTTTCAGTTACGTAAACTGGGATAAAAGATTTCCCGTTGTGTACTGCGATAGTTTGCCCTACGAAGTCCGGGGAGATCATTGATGCTCTGGACCAAGTTTTAATTACTGTCTTTTTGTTAGCTTCTATATTAGCCTGAACCTTCTTATCTAAAGTATGATGAATGAAAGGTCCTTTCTTAAGTGATCTTGCCATAATTATTTTCTTTTAGATACGATAAATCGGTTCGACGCTTTGTTTTTCTTTCTTGTTTTATAACCTTTAGCCGGTTTGCCGTTTCTAGATCTTGGGTGACCACCAGAAGAACGTCCTTCACCACCTCCCATTGGGTGATCAACTGGGTTCATTACTACTGCTCTTGTTCTAGGTCTTCTACCCAACCATCTGCTTCTACCAGCTTTACCAGATACGGTAAGTTGGTGATCTCCGTTGGATACAGAACCAATCATTGCCATACATTCTGTAAGAACCATTCTTGATTCTCCTGAAGGTAATTTAACGATTGCGTATTTACCGTCTCTTGAAGTTAACTGTGCTGAAGAACCTGCACTTCTTGCCATTACCGCACCTTGACCTGGTCTTAGTTCGATACAAGAAACTACAGTACCCAATGGGATGTTCTTCAACTTCATTGCGTTACCTACGTTAGGCTCAGCAGTTTCAGCAGAGATTACTTTTTGATCTACTTTGATCCCGTTTGGAGCGATGATATATCTCTTCTCTCCGTCTGCATACTCTAAAAGAGCGATAAATGCAGTTCTGTTTGGATCGTACTCTACAGTTTTTACCGTTGCTTCAACATCGAATTTGTTTCTCTTGAAGTCGATAATTCTGTATTTTTGTTTGTGTCCACCTCCGGTGTAACGCATGGTCATTTTACCAGTATTGTTACGACCACCTGACTTTTTAATACCAACTGTTAGAGATTTCTCTGGTTTGTTGGTAGTAATTTCCTCAAAGTTGTTTACAACTCTGAATCTCTGTCCCGGGGTGATAGGTTTTAATTTTCTAACAGACATTACTATTGTTTATAATGATTATTTATTATGCTAAGCAATTGCGCTAACAACTGCATTTTGCCGTTTATACCGCGAAGATGTCAATAACTTCTCCTTCTGCAAGAGAAACAACTGCTTTCTTCAATTTGTTGGTTTTCCCAACCTGCAATCCTTTTTTAGTGTATTTAGAAGAAACTTTAGGAGCGTAAATCATGGTTCTTACGTCCGCCACTTTCACACCGTAAGCTTGCTCTACCGCATTTTTGATTTGGATTTTATTCGCCTTCGTGTTAACGAAGAAAGAATAAGCACCTCTCAAATCTGTAAGGTAATTTGCTTTTTCTGAAATGATTGGTTTAATGATAACTGACATGATTTATTTTCTTAAGTTTTCCTGAAATTTCTCGATAGCACCTTCTAAAAATACAATCTCACCTGCATGTACCAAATCGTAAGAGCTGATCTCGTTATAAGTCAAAACTTTAGTTTTTGGTAAGTTTCTTGAAGATAAGTATACATTCTTGTTAGCTTCAGGCAAGATATACAATGATTTTTTACCTTCGAAACCTAGTGCGTTGTTCAAGTTGATAAATTCTTTAGTTTTTGGAGCATCGAAGTTGAATGCTTCAAGAACTTTAATAGAATTATCTCTCATTTTTTGAGAAAGCACAGATTTTTTAGCCAATCTCTTCAAAGCTTTGTTCAGTTTGAAACGGTAGTCTCTTGGCTTAGGTCCAAAAACTCTCCCCCCACCTTTGAAAGTTGGCGACTTAATATCACCATATCTCGCAGATCCTGATCCTTTTTGCTTTTTAAGTTTTCTTGTAGAAGCAGTAATTTCGCTTCTTTCTTTTGATTTATGAGTTCCTTGTCTTTGTGCAGCAAGGTATTGTTTCACTTCTAAGTAAACCGCGTGCTGGTTAGGCTCAATTCCGAAGATTGCTTCGTCTAACTCAACTGTTCTTCCGGTTTCTTTTCCTGATGTATTGAATACTACTAGTTCCATTTTCTGATAATTACATAAGAATTTTTAGCTCCGGGAACAGCACCTTTTACGATTAAAAGATTTTGCTCTTCATCTACTTTTAACACTTGTAGGTTTTGTACGGTAACTTGCTTACCACCCATTCTACCAGCCATACGCATTCCTTTGAATACTCTAGACGGATCTGATCCTGCACCGATGGAACCTGGAGCTCTCAATCTGTTGTGCTGACCGTGAGTTGCCTGCATTACCCCACCGAAGTTGTGTCTTTTAACAACCCCTTGGAAACCTTTACCTTTTGAAGTACCTGTTACGTCAACAAATTCACCTTCTGCGAACAAGTCAACTTTTACTTCGTCTCCTACGTTTAATTTGTCTACGAATTCATGATAGAATTCAACCAATTTAGCTTTAGGAGTAGAACCTGCCTTTTTGAAGTGGCCGGCTAACGCTTTACCAACGTTCTTTTCACTCTTGTCATCGAAACCAAGCTGAGCAGATTTGTACCCATCTTTTTCTACGGTTCTGACCTGTAAAACCGAGCAAGGACCAGCCTGAATAACGGTACACGGCATATTTTTGCCGTTCTCGTCGAACAGGGAAGTCATCCCGATTTTTTTACCAATAATACCTGACATTATTTAAATATATTATATGTGTTGACACTATTTCAATTCGGGATTTAAGTGATTTCTATGTGCGATATAGGCATACTTCTTCCCTAAATTGAGTGTGCAAATTTATGAATAATTTCTGAACTAGCAAGTATTACGTCGAAAATATTTTGAAAATGAGTAGGTTGTAGTGAATTTAATGACAATCTAGAAAAATCACCAACTAAAATTTCACAAAACAGAAATGAATGAAGGTGCAAAACAAAGACGGCGATTATTAGAAGGTTCGCAAAATAATTACGGAAAAAATACAATAACTAATGTTCGTACTAAATGAACTAGTAGTTAGAAAAAGGATTAAATATTTTAGAAGTAAATTATGACTTCGAGTAAAATATATAAATAAAAAAGTCCCTCTTCTTGCGAAAAGGGAATTTCTATCATAGCAAAGTGCTTTTATAGTTGCCCAAGGCAAATTTATCACACTTTAATTTCTACATCAACTCCTGATGGAAGCTCTAATTTCATTAGGGCATCAACAGTTTTAGAAGAAGAAGAATAGATATCCATCAATCTCTTGTGAGCAGAAAGCTGGAACTGTTCTCTTGCTTTTTTGTTTACGTGCGGAGATCTCAACACCGTGAAGATTCTCTTATTCGTTGGTAAAGGAATTGGTCCGTTAACAACAGCACCTGTCGCTTTTACCGTTCTCACGATTTTCTCAGCAGACTTGTCTACCAAATTGTAATCGTAAGATTTTAATTTTATTCTGATTCTTTGTGACATTTTAATCTAAATTTAAATAATTAACCTCTTGCTTTTTCGATTACAGATTCAGCAACGTTAGTTGGAGCTGCTTCATATTTTTCGAATTCCATTGAAGATGTAGCTCTACCAGAAGATAAAGTTCTTAAGGAAGTTACGTATCCGAACATTTCAGAAAGTGGAACGAAGGCTTTGATAACTTTCGCGTTGTTTCTGTCGTCCATACCGTTAACAGTACCTCTTCTACGGTTAAGGTCACCTACGATGTCACCCATATATTCTTCCGGAGTTACAACCTCCAGCTTCATAATAGGCTCCATGATAACAGGCTTCGCTTTTTTACCAGCTTCTTTGAAGCCCATCTTAGCAGCAAGTTCGAAGGAAAGTTGGTCAGAGTCTACCGCGTGGAAAGATCCGTCTTTAAGTACAACTTTAATTCCGTCAATCTCAAATCCTGCTAAAGGACCGTTTTTCATCGCTTCTTTGAATCCTTTTTCAACTGAAGGGATAAATTCTTTCGGAATGTTACCACCTTTAATTTCGTTTACGAATTCAAGACCTGATTTACCGTCTTCTGTTGGGCCCAATTCGAATACAATATCCGCAAATTTACCACGACCACCAGACTGCTTTTTGTAAACTTCTCTGTGGTTAGTTGTAGTAGTAAGGTTTTCTTTGTACTCTACCTGAGGTTGTCCTTGATTAACTTCTACTTTAAACTCTCTTCTCATACGGTCTACGATGATATCCAAGTGAAGCTCACCCATACCAGAGATGATCGTTTGTCCTGAAGCCTCATCAGTCTTAACCTGGAAAGTTGGATCTTCTTCAGCAAGTTTTGCTAAAGCG
The DNA here is from genome assembly GCA_041913105.1 of Kaistella sp. Taxonomy (GTDB): domain Bacteria; phylum Bacteroidota; class Bacteroidia; order Flavobacteriales; family Weeksellaceae; genus Kaistella. Next base: position 1,137,652 of record JAYSFV010000001.1, read on the forward strand.
TTACCCATTTTATCCTGGTCAGCTTTTGTTTTAGGCTCAACAGCAATACCGATTACCGGATCTGGGAAGATCATAGACTCAAGAACGATTGGGCTCTTTTCGTCAGATAATGTATCACCTGTTTTAATATCTTTAAATCCTACAGCTGCACCGATATCTCCTGCTTCAATCATTTCAACAGGATTTTGCTTGTTAGCGTGCATCTGATAGATTCTTGAGATTCTTTCTTTGTTACCAGATCTTGTGTTTAATACATAAGAACCAGCATCTAACTTACCAGAGTAAGCTCTAAAGAATGCCAATCTACCAACGAAAGGATCGGTTGCAATTTTAAATGCTAAAGCTGCAAACGGCTCTGTTACTGATGGTTTTCTTTCGATTTCTTCGTCAGTTCTTGGGTCAGTACCTTTGATGTTGTCCTTATCTAGTGGAGAAGGAAGGTATTTACATACCGCGTCAAGCATAAACTGTACACCTTTGTTCTTGAATGAAGAACCACAAGTCATTGGGATAATAGAAAGATCGATTGTTGCAGCTCTAAGCGCAGCGTTGATTTCTTCTTCAGTAATTGAATCTGGATCTTCGAAGAATTTCTCCATCAAAGTTTCATCATATTCAGATACTGCTTCAACTAATTTTTCTCTGTATTCAAGAACTTCATCCTTCATATCTTCAGGAATTGGCACTACCTCGAAAGTAGCTCCTTGTCCTGCTTCGTCCCAAACGATCGCTCTGTTCTTGATTAAGTCTACCACACCTTTGAAGTCTTCTTCTGCACCAATTGGAAGAACGATAGGCACTGCGTTAGATCCTAACATTTCTTTAACCTGGTTAACCACGTTAAGGAAGTCAGCACCTTGACGGTCCATTTTGTTCACGAATCCCATACGAGCAACTTTATAGTTGTCCGCAAGTCTCCAGTTGGTTTCAGACTGAGGCTCTACGCCGTCTACTGCAGAGAAAAGGAATACAAGACCATCTAATACTCTAAGAGAACGGTTTACCTCAACGGTAAAGTCAACGTGTCCCGGTGTATCGATGATGTTGAAGTGATATTCTTTAGACTCAGGTAAAGTTTTACCTTGTTCTGTAGGGAAATTCCACTTACATGTAGTTGCTGCAGAAGTAATGGTAATACCTCTTTCTGCTTCTTGCTCCATCCAGTCCATGGTAGATGCACCTTCGTGTACCTCACCAATTTTGTGGGTTTTTCCTGTGTAAAATAAAATTCTTTCTGTCGTGGTGGTCTTCCCTGCATCGATGTGAGCAGCGATACCAATATTTCTTGTAAATTTAAGATCTCTTCCCATTTCAGATTAGAATTTAAAGTGTGAAAATGCTTTGTTTGCTTCAGCCATTCTGTGAGTGTCTGTTTTCTTTTTGTAAGCAGCACCTTCTTCTTTTGCAGCAGCGATAACTTCAGCAGCTAATTTTTGAGCCATTGACTTATCGTTTCTTGCTTTTGAATATTTAATTAACCACTTCATTGCCATAGAGATTTTTCTATCTGCACGAATTGGCATTGGGATTTGGAAGTTTGCACCTCCAATTCTTCTGGAACGTACTTCTACGTGCGGCATAACGTTAGTTAATGCATCTTTCCAGATTTCAAGAGAAGTTTTTTCGTTCTCTCCTTTTTTGCTTTCTACGATGTCTAATGCATCATAGAATATTTTGAATGCGATCGACTTCTTACCGTCAAGCATCAAATTATTCACGAATCTAGTTACCAACTGATCATTAAATTTAGGATCCGGTAACAACGGTCTTTTTTTCGCTTTCGTTTTTCTCATTGTTTCGTTTCTTTAAAATTTAATGATTACTTTTTCTTTCCTTTAGCAGGTGCTGCAGCTGCTTGACCTGGCTTAGGTCTCTTAGCTCCATACTTGGATCTTCTTTGTGTTCTTCCGTTTACTCCTGCAGTATCCAAAGCTCCACGAACAATGTGATAACGTACTCCCGGTAGGTCTTTCACCCTTCCTCCGCGTACCAATACTATCGAGTGCTCTTGAAGATTGTGTCCTTCGCCCGGGATATAAGCGTTGACTTCTTTTCCGTTAGAAAGTCTTACCCTTGCAACTTTTCTTAGTGCAGAGTTAGGTTTCTTCGGAGTGGTAGTATATACTCTTGTACATACCCCTCGTCTTTGTGGACAGGAATCAAGTGCAGCCGATTTACTCTTCTTGGTAAGTGCGACTCTTCCTTTTCTAACTAATTGTTGAATAGTAGGCATTTAATTGCTTTTTATTTTAGGGTGCAAAAGTAGGGAATAATTTTATATCTGCAAACAGAATTTCTAAATAACAAGTTTTTTTTCACTGTGAATCATCAACATAGCACTAAATTTCATAAATAGTAAAAAAGAGTGATCTTTACTGGAAACCAAAATTTAAAATAGAGTAACTCTTTATATACTATTACCTGGATAGCCAAACTCAATAAGTACAAAGCCAAAAACTGCACGGTGTTTGCTATCTTTGTGGAAAAGTAAACATTATGAAGAACGCTAACATTATCGGTCTACAGGAAAGTGACTGCAATTCAATCGCAACAAAACTAAATGAACTTCTTGCCAATTACTCCGTATTTTATCAAAATACCCGTGGGGCGCATTGGAACATTAAAGGGAACGATTTTTTTACCCTTCATCCAAAATTTGAAGAACTTTATGATAACCTCGTGCTTAAGATTGATGAAATCGCAGAAAGAATTCTGACTTTGGGAGCGGTGCCAAATCACAATTATTCAGACTATCTATCTATTTCTACAATTAAAGAAAGCCGTGAGGTCTCCGACGGAAATAAATGTGTGGAAAACATTCTGGCATCTTTCAAAATAGTAATCGATCTTCAACGTGAAATCCTCGACATTACAGAGAAAGCTGGTGACGAAGGTACAAACTCACAAATGAGTGATTATATCACCGAACAGGAAAAAGAAGTATGGATGTACAATTCTTACCTCGGTAAATAATAAAATATACTTTAAAATATTAAATCGTCTCTTCAATAGAGGCGATTTTTTAATTCCTAAATCTTTACTTTTGTTTTATATAAGGACTCTATATGGCTGAAGTGCGACTGAACTCTGTTCTAGACAATGATTTTTACAAAATAACCATGCAAAATGCAGTGGTTAAACTATTTCCTAACGAACAGGTTAAATACGAATTCATTAACAGAGGCAAACACGAGTTCCCGCAAGGCTTTGGAGAAGCATTAAGAAGTGCGGTAGATGCTATGGCTGAGCTTAAACTCACCAGAGTTGAAAAGGAATTTCTCCGAATAACGTGTCCTTATTTAGATTTACCTTATCTGGATTTTCTTGCAGGGTACCATTACAACCCCGCAGAAGTAAAAATCGTGCAACATGGAACAGATTTAAAGGTTAGGGTTGAAGGCGAATGGTACCGTACAATTCTTTGGGAAGTACCTTTGTTAGCACTAATATCTGAGTTATTTTATGAAATGACCGGTCTCCAGCGAGAATCTAACGAAGTAATTGTCGCAAAAACACTTGAAAAAACTGAAGAACTGAATCGCTTAGGGGTAAATTTCGCAGAATTTGGAACCCGCCGAAGACACTCCTATCAAGTTCATGATCTTGTTGTCGATGCATTAATTAAAAGTAAAAGTCCGAAATTTATTGGGTCATCAAACATTCACTTTGCGATGAAGTATGGCGTAAAACCTATCGGGACGCACGCTCACGAATGGTTTATGTTTCATGCAGCGGAGTATGGTTTCAAAATGGCGAATGCCCTTTCTTTGGAACATTGGGTGGATGTCTATCGGGGAGATTTGGGAGTTGCCCTTTCAGATACTTACACCACTGATGTCTTCTTTCAGCAATTCGATAAAAAATTTGCAAAGCTTTTTGATGGAGTTCGTCACGACAGCGGTGACCCGATCGAATTTGCTGAAAAAACCATCGCTCATTATCATAAAAACGGAATCAACCCCTTATTTAAATATATCATTTTTTCCGACGGACTGAATATGGAAAAGGTTTCCGAAATTACAGCTGCGTGTAAAGGTAAAATTGGGCTGTCTTTTGGGATAGGGACCAACCTTACCAATGATGTTGGCCTTAAACCAATGAATATCGTTATGAAATTAATTGCAGCCAGATCCATAACGGGCGATTGGATTCCTACGGTGAAACTTTCCGACGAAAAAGGGAAATATACGGGAGATCCTAAAGTAATAGAATTGGCGAAGGAATTCTTAAGAATTAAAGATTAAATCATTCCAAATGAAATTAAGAACTCCAGAAGCTTTTTGGTTGGTAAAAAACGGAATCCTCAATTCATATCCATCTTTAAAAGAAGACCTTACCACAGAAATCCTAATTATCGGTGGCGGAATTACCGGCTCTCTAATCGCGCACCAATGTATAAAGGAGGGTTTCGAGGTTGTGATAGCAGACCGAAGAGAAATTGCAAATGGTTCAACCTCTGCCACTACTTCAATGTTACAGTATGAAATTGATGTCCCTCTTTACGAACTTTCAGAAATGGTAGGTAAGAAGGCAGCTATTCAATGTTATCAGGCATGTTTGGATTCTATCGAGATGCTAGGCGATCTTTGTAAAGAAATTAAGTCTGATTGTGAATTTAACAAAAAAGATTCATTGTTTTTTGCTAATCTGAAGAAGGATGTTTCGTGGCTGAAAAAAGAATTCAACGCCCGTAAGGAAGCAGGCTTTCCTGTCACATGGGTTGAGGCGGAAGAAATCGAGAATAAATATAAAGTCCTGAATACCCACGGCGGAATTTTGTCTAAGGCTGGCGCAAGCATTGATGCATTTACCTTCGCACATGATTTGCTTGAATTCAACACCAAAAAAGGCCTTAAAATATTTGACAAAACCAATATAACTAAGGTTAAGTACGGAAGGGCTGGCATCGTGGCTACTACCGAGCACGGAAATACCATCAAAGCCAAAAAGATTATTTATTGTAACGGTTTTGAAAGTACGGAAATCATTAAAGAAGACTTTGTTAAACTACTTTCCACCTACGCTTCTGTAAGCGAAAGAGATAAAAACAACTATAAAAACATCGAGGATGTACTGTTGTGGAATACCGCTGATCCCTATTTATATATGAGAACTACTGATGATGGACGTCTTTTGGTAGGTGGTGAAGATGAAGATTTTGTAAATGCTGAAAAACGGGATTCGCTCTTACATCAAAAATCCCTAAAACTCGAGAAAGCGGTAGCAAAATATCTCAACATCAAAGATTACCGGACCGATTTCACTTGGGCGGGTACCTTTGGAGAAACAAAAGACGGGTTACCTTATATTGGAGAGCATAAAAAATTTCCCGGAGCATTTTTCGTTTTAGGATTTGGTGGAAACGGTATTACCTTCTCCGTGATTGGTATGAAAATAATTTCTGATTTACTTAAAGGAAAAAATAACGAACTTGCACATTGGTTCCGATTCGGACGTTAAAAATTGTGATGAAAAAATTAATAATCTTCTTCTTCGCATTTGCGATTTCAAATGTTTCTGCGCAGACTAAAAATGCAGTTAAAGAATCAAAATTTGATTTCAACCAGAAACTTGCAGATTCTTTAGGTGCAGATGCCTACGGTATGAAAAATTACATGTTGGTTATTCTAAAAACGGGTCCCCAGGATCAAATCATTACCGACAAAGTACAACGACAAAAATTATTTGAAGGTCACTTTTCAAATATGAATGAAATGGAGAAACTTGGCAAGTTGAAAATGGCAGGTCCTTTTGCTACCAACAATTCGTTATCTTATCGTGGCATCTTCATTCTTGATGTCGCCTCTGAAGAGGAAGCAAAAACACTTCTCAACAAGGATCCCACCATAAAAAATGGCATATTCGAGGTTATAATCCTCCCGTGGTATGGTTCTGCAGCGCTGCCAATGCACCTTCCTTATCATAAAAAAGTAGCGAAACAGAATCCTTAGATTTACCCTGTAAAGGCATCATTTCAATAAAACGTTTTTTTGAGCTATTTTTGAGGAATGGAAATTTCTTCTTTAGTGATTGGGTTATTTACTGGCACGTTTATCGGCGCCATTGTCATTTATTTCGTGCTCAAGTCTAACAATGTATCCCGAAAATTGTATGATGAGTTGAACAATAGCTTTATCAGAAAAAGCACTGAATTAGAAAACTACATCCAAAAATCGATCGATTTAGATGGTCTTTTAAAACAGGAAAAAACTTTCAATAAGCAAATAATTGAAGAGACAAACCATTTAAGAAACGACAACGCTCATATTGCAGCGGAATTAAATTTACTTTCAGTGAGAGTTGATGAATTGAAGTTGATTAACGCCGAACTGTCTTCCACCATTACTCATCTCACTCAGGAAAAGCAGGAACTCTTTGGTAAAAATGCCGAATTAAATGCAACCAATCTCAGACTTCAGGAATCCCTTCAAAATCAAAAAGAAGAGATTGAGAAAATTCAGGAACACGCTAAAAATGAATTCAAAAACTTAGCGAATGAAATTCTCGAAGAGAAATCGAAAAAATTTACTGAAGCCAATCGGCAGAATCTTGATGTTTTATTAAAACCTCTTGGCGAAAACCTCGAAACTTTTAAAAAAAGGGTGAATGAGGTGTACGACCACGAAGCTCGAGAACGATTTTCCCTAAATAACACCATCAAATTGATGATGGAGCAAACAACAAAAGTTAGCCAAGAAGCCAATAATCTCGCGACCGCACTTAAAGGACAGACCAAAACCCAAGGAAACTGGGGCGAAATGATCTTGGAAAGAATACTTGAAGACTCCGGATTGTGCAAAGACCGTGAATATTTTTCACAATACAACATCAAATCGGAGAACGGCGAAAACCAGCGGCCGGATTTTGTTCTTAAATTACCCGGAAACCAAATTGTTATTATAGATTCTAAAGTATCGCTAAATGCTTACGAACGGATGTGTTCGGCAGAAACAGAAGAGGACCGAAAGCACAACCTAGGTCTTCATATTGCTTCCATCAAAAAACACATCGATACACTTGCTTTAAAACGTTACGATAACTTGAAGGAAGCGCTGGATTTCACTATTATGTTTATTCCGGTGGAGCCTGCTTTTCTAACTGCAGTACAAAACGATCAGCAACTCTGGAATTACGCGTACCACAAGCATGTCATTATTTTGAGTCCAACTAATTTAATTGCCTATTTAAAACTTATTTCAGATGTTTGGAAAAGAGCAGATCAAAACCAGAACGCCGAAGAAATTGCGAGACAAGCAGCCGCACTTTATGATAAATTCGAAGGATTTGTAAGTGATCTTCTAAATATTGGTAAAAAAATCGACAGCGCAAAAGGGGACTACAACAATGCGATGAAAAAGCTAAAAACCGGAAATGGAAATCTTGTAAAATCGGCGGAAAAACTAAAAAAATTAGGGGTTAAACCTAAGAAAAATCTACCGAGTCAAGTCCTCGAAAACACCAACTTCGAATTAGAGAATCTAGATACAACTATAGATCATGATTGAAAGCTTACAAAACGATAAAATTAAACATGTAACCCGCCTACTAACAGACAACCGATTCCGTAAAAAGACAGGAACTTTTGCCGTAGAAGGGATCCAGGAAAATACTCGCGCACTGCAATTTGACTATCAGCCTGCAGAGTTTTACATCTGTGAAGAAATATTTGTAGGCGAACTTCCACAGGGTAAAGTAAACTTCGTTTCCAAAAGGGTTTATGAAAAAGTGGCTTATCGCGGAACTTCAGAAGGAATTATTGGCATCTACCATTCAAAAGGAAATCATCTGCAGAATAAAGATTTTAAAGATGACGCCTCTATTATCATTGTAGAAAGTGTTGAGAAACCTGGAAATCTCGGTGCCATTTTACGCAGTTGTGAAGCTTTCGGAATTGATGGGTTGATTATTACTGATCCAAAAATTGACTTCTACAATCCAAATGTCATTCGCTCCAGTGTCGGATGCCTTTTTGGGATGAATATCTATCAATCGAACAATGACGACCTGCTCGATTTTCTTCAACAGCAAAATTTCACTATTTACACTACTAAAATGTCTGAGAATGCATCAAATATTTACGAGTGTGATTTTACAAAAAAAACAGCGTTGGTTTTTGGAACTGAGCATTCCGGCATCAGTGATTTTTGGTTAGGAAAAGGAAAGAATACATTAATTCCGATGAGCGGGACAATCGACTCTCTAAATCTTAGTAACGCTGTAGCCATCAGCTGTTACGAAATCTTAAGACAAAATAGCATAAAATAAAAAAACCGCTTCTCGGAGAGAAGCGGTTATTTTTATTAAGTTGTTACTAATTACTTAGTAGCATCTTTTACATCGTTAGCAGCACCAGCAGCAGCATCAGCAGCTCCTTTAGCAGCATCACCAGCAGCAGCAGCAGCATCTTTAGCAGCGTCAGCACCGGCAGCAGTAGTAGCAGAAGCAGCATCTTTAGCAGCATCAACAGTTACAGCAGCAGCAGAATCAACGACAGCAGCAGCAGAATCAGCTACAACAGCAGCAGAATCAGCTAAAGCAGCAGTAGTAGAATCAGCAGCGTTAGCAGTTTCAACAGTTTCAGATTTGTTACAAGCTACAAGAGCTAAAGCAGCGATACCAGCTACGAATAATGACTTTTTCATAATAATTAAAATTAATTGTTTTGTTTTTCTTAAATTTCTAGTGCTCGAATATTACCATTCGAACAAGACAAAGGTATAGCGGACTACAAAGTTTGTATTAGAAAATTAATTGTAATATCTTTGTAAAACTGTTTTACAAATAAATATAGCTGGTTATCAGCATTTTAATAAAAATCAGCAATTGAGCGATTTAGATTTATTACACTTCGAACAGCTTAAAAAAGAAGTTCAGAAGCAATATTTAGAGGATCATACCCCTTCATTTGACGATATTTCCAAATGGAAAGGGATTGACATTATATATTTTCAAGAAGATTTACGCAAAAAAGCCAAAGGAAATATTAGCGAAAAATCTTTCTATACCTACTTTAAAACTTCTCCGGTCATTAAATTGCCAAGAATTGACATGCTCAATATCCTGTCTATTTATGCAGGTTACCAGTCTTGGTATGACTTCAAGAAGAATCATCTTTTTACCGATGAAATTCTTAAAGAAGATGAAGATGATGAATCCCTGGAGGAAGATATCTTGATTGATATTCCTCAAAATGCAGTAGAGCAAAAAAATCCGATAAAATCCATAACAGAGCCTGTCCAAAACAATCTGTCGAATATCGATTTACAAAAAACCACTACTGATTATCAAGAATTTAGCAAAGAAATAGACGACAATAAAACTGATCAAACTTCGGAAACAAAATCTACGTCTAACATGCTGAAGAAATATCTTTGGTTGAGTATTTCAGCGATTTTAGCAGTTTTAGTTGCGTTGCTAATCTTCAAAGATGATCTTTTCAGCAAAAAGTATTACTACAGTTTTATTGATGCGGACCGAAACTCCAAAATCAATGCAGAACTCCAGGTTCAGATTTTAAAAGAGAATGAATCTCCGATTCTTTATGTTGCGAAACCCAATGAACCATTTGTATATACTACAAAATCCAAAGATTTAACGATGGTTGTTTCTTCTCCGTATTATCGCACCGATACCATTCAGCGTAATTTGGAAACAGCACCAGAAGCAGAAAACATAGAGTTAAAACCTAACGATTATGCGATTATGCTCTTTTATTACTCAAAATCCATTACCGATTTAAAGAAGAAGAGAGAACGCTTAAATTATCTTATCAGCAACAACGCTCTTATCTATCAGGTTTTTGACAATGAATTTTACGGCGTGGAAACAATGGACAAACAACGTTATATTAACCTTGTAACTCTACCTTCTACATCGCTGGAAAACCTAGAAGTAATTGATACCCAAACGGATAAATCAGGAAAAATTGTGATGATTAAATTTAAAATCGACACCGATGAAAAAACCAACTAATATATTATTCGTAATGCTTACTATGATGGTAGCGATTGTGAGTTGTAAAAAGGAAACACCCGAAATATCGGACTTAGATAAAGTCAGAAAAAACAATAATGCTGTTTCTTATCCTGTTACAAAAATGGATAGTGCCCAGGCTATTGCACAAATTACCAAACAGAAAATACAAGAACTTCTGGACCTTTCAACTTTATATACCTCTGGAAATCGAGATACAGAGATAGATTCGGTGATATACTCTCAAATGAAAAGTTATTTTATTGAAGATGATTCGGCAAAACTGGCTCCAATTTTAACCGAATTGGATAGTTTTAACGTAAAAATGGCGAAGGTTGGAAATATCGAAGTTTCCAAAACGGTTGTAGGAAATGATACGATTGATTTCGCTAAATTTGCGGTAGAATATTTCGACGACCAGAACAAGTCAGTGGGAATATTTGAACGAAATGCAAAATACGTTCTAAAGCCGTCTCCAGTTAAGTTTAAGAAAGAGTTTAAATTTTACTTCGTAAGTTTCGAAGATCCGGTTGCGAAAGACACAACTTCAGTCGGAGTAACCAAATAATCTAGCGGAACGTCGAATTCCCATGCGTCATCTACCGGTTCATCTGGAGAGAAGAAGTTTAGCCCGATTTTGACAATCTTTTGATCCGTGGTACGAAAAAAGGTATCATAAAAGCCTTTGCCATAGCCAACCCGATTACCTTGCGAATCTGCATACATAACCGGCACCAATACAAAATCAATTTTTTCAGTACCAAAATCCTCTGTTCCTGTTGGCTCTGGAACGCCCCAAAAACTCTTTTCAAGTGGTGTATTTCTTTCTAATAGAACTGAGATAAGTTGATCATCTATCACTTTAGGAACTACGATATTAATCTCATTTTCAAAGAAATATTGAATAAACGGTTCAGTATTGACTTCCTTAAGATGTTCAATGCTGAGAAATAAATGAGCAGTCATACCTTTTTCAAACTTGAAGGTTTCGATAAACCGCGAAAAAATTTGCTGAGACATTTCATTGATTTCCTTCTCAGTTAATTTTTCTCGTAGGCTTCGGTATAGCAATCGCAATTTTTTCTTTGTCATCTTAATTCTAAAAAGCACAGCAGCAATGTAAAAGATGCTGCTGTGGCTTAAATTTTTATCTAAATTTCCTTAACTGAAATAATTTTAACAGGACAAGCTTTGGCTGCTTTTTCACAGGGTTCAAAAGCCTCATGATTAGGTGTTTTCATAGTATAGAAACCTTTTTTATCAACGGTTTTCAAGAGTACAGACTTACCGTCTTTCTTAGACATCCTGAAATACTCGGGTGCAAACTCCGCACAATAATTACAGCCTATACATTTCTCCCGCTGCAGCGTAACTACTACCATTAATTATTTTCAACAATTTTATAAAGTTTGTCAGAAGGTCTTACTCGGAAATCTGTCTTGAAGGTAATCACATCAGACTTAGATGCTTTAGAAGAATCTGGTTTTGCATCGACCATCATAGACTCCAAAACCATCTCTTGTGAACCGGTTGTAGGTCCTTGTATCAATACTTTGTCTCCTACATTAACATCATAAGCCTCTATTAAAAATTCAGCAATGTTAGTTTTTGGATAGAAATGACGACCTTTTCCTATATAGACCTTCTTCTGTGTCGCACTACTTCCCGAGTTAGCTGACCACTCACCCAATTCCTGACCAAGATAATATCCGGCCCAGAAACCTCTGTTATAAACAGTTTCCAGTTGCTGCATCCATTCTTGCACTTTCTCTTCATTGAAGGTTCCGTCGGCAACTGCATCAATAGCTTCACGATAGCACTTAGTTACGGTTGCGACATATTCCGGCGCGCGGCCGCGTCCTTCAATTTTCAGAACTTTTACGCCCGCATCAATCACTTGATCGAGGAAATTAATGGTACATAAATCTTTTGGAGACATCATGTACTCGTTATCCAGTTCGATTTCGAAGCCAGTTTCCTGATCGATTACGGTATATTTTTTTCGGCAATTTTGTTTGCAAGCACCACGGTTTGCAGATGAATTTGCGGAGTGCAAGCTCAAATAACATTTACCTGAAACCGCCATACATAAAGCGCCATGCCCAAATATTTCAACTTCTACCAAATTTCCTGATGGACCTTTAACTTGATCTTTAACGATTTGGTCACAAATCTTTTTAATTTGAGTGATGCTCAGTTCGCGGCTCATCACCATGGTATCAGCGAAAAGTGCATAAAACTTTACTGTTTCAATATTGGTGATATTGATTTGGGTAGAAATATGAACCTCCATCCCAATTTGGCGAGCGTAAGCGATTACCGCTTGATCCATCGCAATAACCGCGGTAAGATTAGCTGCTTTCGCTTTGTCTAAAAGGGTTTTAATGATCGATAAATCATGATCATAGATAATTGTATTCAAGGTGAGGTAGGTTCTAACCCCTTTCTCTGAACATCTTCTTGAAATTTCCGGTAAGTCATCAATGGTAAAATTCATTGAAGCTCTAGCTCGCATGTTGAGTTGCTCAACACCGAAATATATGGAATCAGCACCATTATCTAATGCCGCTTGCATGGCGGTGAAATCACCAGCCGGCGCCATTAATTCTATTTTTCCGCTTTTTGTCATTATTTAATCTGAAATTAACTGCAAAGATAAGCATTTATCGCGGATAGAAGACAGGCCCAAATTGCTAATATTCAGCGTAGATGTGTTTAAGAATATTACGATCTGCGTCGGTAAATTCAACTTTTCTTCGAGCCATTGCACGTTCGGCAACCTCATAAGCTTTTTCCAGCTTAAATTTTTCGTCGCCTTTCATTCCGCCCCAAGAAAATCCTTCAACTAAGTTTGGAGGAAATCCGCTTTTAAAAATGTTAGCCGCAACTCCAACGACCGTTCCTGTATTAAATTGTGTATTAATAGCAGACTTCGAGTGATCCCCCATAACAAGTCCTGCAAATTGTAACCCGGTATCAACGAATCTGTTGGTGCGATAATTCCAAAGTTTAACTATCGCATAATTATTTTTTAGATTCGAAGAATTGGTATCCGCACCCAGATTACACCATTCTCCAATCACCGAATTGCCTAAAAAACCGTCATGTCCTTTATTACTGTATCCAAAAATCACAATATTGTTGACTTCTCCACCCACTTTTGAGTATGGCCCCACTGTTGTGGCGCCATATACTTTAGATCCTAAATTAAACTTAGACTCTTCGCATAGTGCAATGGGACCCCGAAGATTGCAACCTTCCATCACTTCAGCATTTTTTCCGATATAAATTTTTCCTGTTTTAGTATTTAACGTAGAAAATTCCACCGTTGCCCCTTCTTCAATAAAAAGATCCTCTTCCTTACCTAGTAAACCGTTCGTTGAGGATAGCTTTTGAGAAACCCTACCCTTTGTTAGAAGCTCAAAATCAAAATTAATCGCCTGTTCGTTGTAGGTAAATAAGTCTGTAGGCTGTTTAAAGAATACTATTTGCTCTTCAATATCCGTCATTTTCTCGATTTGATTCAGAGAAAAATTCTCCATATTAATTCGAGCAGCCAGCAATTCGTTTTCATAGACCAATGCTTCACCTTTCTTCAAAGACTTAATTTGATCTATTAACGAGTCAGATGGAAGAAAATTAGGCGTTATGAAAAGACTTTCTACTAAAGCCGGTTTCCTGAACTTTTCTTGTAAGTAATCCTCCGTAAGGAAAGACACTTCGGAAGTTCCCAAAATCTTTTGCCATCTTTCAGCGAATGTCAGGATACCACACCGCATTTCTGCAACAGGACGGGTAAATGTTAATGGTAAAAAATCTTCCCAATATTGGGCATCAGAAAAAACAAGTTGCATAGCTTATGAATTATATAAAGTATCGACCAAAAATACAATAAAAAAAGTCCTTCAGAAAAACTGAAAGACTTTTTATGTTTGCTAACCCCAAATATTATTTTGAGAATTTCTTGTATTTGTTCATGAATTTATCAACTCTACCAGCAGTGTCAACAAGTTTAACTTTTCCTGTGTAGAATGGGTGAGAAGTTGAAGAAATTTCCATCTTGATCAAAGGATACTCTTGTCCTTCATACTCGATAGTGTCCTTTGTGTCTGCTGTAGACTTACAAAGAAACATCTCGTCATTACTCATATCTTTGAAAACAACAAGTCTATAATTTTCCGGGTGGATTCCGCTTTTCATAATTAAATAATTTTAAGATAAATTAAAGTTTTGCTTCAGGAAGTAGTAATGGATATTCCTCTGCTAAATTTTAGACCGCAAAAGTACAACTAATTTTTTTATTCGCAAATACTTAAGCAAATAATTTTAATATTTTTCCCTGTTTGACAAATTTAGCTAAATTTGAAACTTATCTCTACTTCCGATGAAAAAATACAAAGTGATCTTCGCCCTATCCTTCTGGCTTCTGTTGGCGATAAGTGCCTGCCACCGGGATGAAATTACCTTCGAAAATCCTACTCAACTCCTTCGATTTTCTTCGGATACTTTATTCTTAGATACGGTTTATAACCAAGTAAGATCTGAAACTTATGCTGTAAAGATCTACAATGATGAAGACAAAGATATTTCGATCCCACAAATATCACTCGGATCTGGCGCGAGCTCCTTGTATCGTATTAATCTTGACGGACGTGCCGGAGTTGAATTCAACAACGTGCCGCTCCGAAAAAAAGATAGTCTTTATATTTTTGTTGAAATAGCACCTGTTGCCAACGCTCCAGAAGCTATTGCTGAGGAAAAAATCAATATCCAAACTTCGGCAGGTCAGCAACATATTACTTTACTATCTGTTGTTCAGGATGCTGAGTTTTTTATACAAACTGAAACCAATCCTAACATAATAAGCAGTGACGCTACATGGCAAAATGACAAAGCAAAAATAATATTAGGTGACCTTACCTTGGCGGAGGGTAAAACGCTTAATATTTCGCAGGGAACGAAAGTTTATTTTCACCGTAACAGCAGTCTGAAAATCTCCAAGAATGCAACTTTAAATGCCGCTGGCGACCTACAGAAAGAGATCATCTTCCGTGGAGACCGCAATGATACGCGCTATGATACTGTACCGAAAAATTGGAACGGTATTTTTGCCGAAGAAGGAGCAAAGATCAATCTTAATTATGCTAAAATTATGGGTGGAACGCGCGGAATAGAACTTCGAGAGGCAACCGCAGATATTAAAAATACCATTATCCATACCCACCAAGAATATGGCATCATGGCGGTAAAATCGAATCTAAACACTGTAAACACCGTTATCGCTAATTGTGGAGAAGCAGCTATAGGAATATTTAAGGGTGGAAATTACAATCTTACGCACTCTACCATCGCTAATTATTGGGCTTTTAATTCGGTACTTCCGGGTCACGGAATTTTGGCCTCAAATGAGTTTCAAAACGGAGAAACTACCGAGCAGGGTTCTTTAACGCTCAACATTCGAAACTCAATTATTTATACTGGTGTAGAAAACGGAATTGTTTTTAAACCAACAAACGGACAGTCCTTCAATTACCTCATCCAAAACTCATTAATTAAATACGGCGCTGACTCAGGTTTTATATTTGATGGGAACAGTAATATTGTGAACTCGGTCAAAAATGAAGATCCGAAGTTTGAGAATTATTTCACACAAAAACTTAATCTTAGAGTGAAGGAAGATTCACCAGCTAAAAATAAAGCAAACCTTCAGGTTGCACAAACAACACCATTCGATATTGTAAAAATTTCGCGTCTATCGTCCCCAACAATCGGGGCCTACCAATAAATTATGGAGATTAGGAATCTACAGCAGGAAGTTGACGACTGGATAAAAACGGTCGGTGTTCGTTATTTTAATGAACTTACCAATATGGCGATGCTCACAGAAGAGGTTGGTGAAGTTGCCAGGATTATTGCCAGAAGATATGGAGAGCAAAGCGAAAAAGAATCGGATAAATTTAAAGATTTGGGGGAAGAATTGGCAGACGTTCTGTTCGTTACCTTATGTCTCGCTAACCAAACCAATACGGATCTTCAGGCTGCATTCGATAAGAAAATGAAATTAAAAACGGAGCGAGATCACGACCGACATCAAAATAACGAAAAACTCAAACAGTAATTTTCTGCATGTTTCTGGAAAAACGCAAACTTATTGCAAATCAAACCATTGAAATTGGCGGTTCGAAAAGTATTTCGAATCGTTTGTTAATTTTAAAACATCTTTTTGCCAATATTAAAATTGAAAATCTTTCGGATTCTCAAGACACTTCCGTGTTAAAACAAGCGTTGGAAGTTCCTAACGAGTTAGTAGATATTCATCACGCCGGGACCGCAATGCGCTTTTTAACCGCTTACTTTGCAATTCAAGAGGGTAAAGCGGTAACAATTACTGGTTCTCAACGAATGCAGCAGCGCCCCATAAAATACCTTGTGGACGCACTTACCCATTTGGGAGCCGACATTCAATACCTCAACGAAGAAGGTTTTCCGCCATTAAAAATTATTGGTAAAAAGCTGAGAAAGAGCAATGTCACTATTCCGGCACATATTTCCAGTCAATATATTACAGCCTTGCTTCTTATCGGTGCAAAACTCGATAACGGTCTGACCTTAAATCTTGAAGGTGAGATTACGTCGAGACCCTATTTGGAAATGACACTGAAAATCCTTCGCACATTGGAAATTGAGTACAAATTCGAAGGCAATACAATCAGAATTTTCCCAGATCATGAAGAAAGCCGAGGCGTAAGATCTGCGCCTTTTATCGTAGAAAGCGACTGGAGCTCCGCTTCGTATTTTTATTCTTTAGCAGCCATTTCAGGAATGAGTATTAATTTGAAAAGCTTTAAGCCTCATTCTCTACAAGGAGATTCAGCATTACGCGAAATTTATTGGGAATATTTTGGAGTGAATACCGTATCTGATGCGGCTGAAGCTAAAATTTCTCTTTATCCTGAAAAAATCCAGAATCTACCTGAAAAAATCGTTCTGAATATGAATGATTGCCCCGATATTGCGCAAACTTTATGTGTAACGGCTGTGGCAAAGCAAATTCATTTTGAAATTTCCGGATTATCGACTTTAAAAATTAAAGAAACCGACCGTCTATTAGCTTTACATCAGGAACTTATAAAAATTGGGTGTCTAACGGAAATTACTGACGACTCTATTCGCTCTACAGAATTCACGGAACCATATACCGATGTAAGTATTGCAACTTATAACGATCACCGAATGGCAATGAGTTTTGCACCTTTTGCACTTATTCATGAATTAACCATCGAAAACCCTGAAGTCGTCGAAAAATCGTATCCGAAATTTTGGGCAGACTTCAACAAAATCACCGAAAAAATTTAAAAAAATGATTGTCATTATCACTGGAAGTTCAACCGGAATAGGTTTCGCAATGGCGGAATATTTCGGGCAAATTGGCCACAAGGTTTATGGTTTAAGCCGAAAAAATGTCGTTTCAGATTTTTTCACCACCATTCCGACTGACATTACAGATCTTCAACAAGTTGAAAATGCGATCAGCCAAATATTGTCGGAAGAATCCAGGATTGACGTCCTCATAAATAATGCCGGCATGGGCATGGTTGGCGCGGTTGAAGATTCTACCAAAGAAGATATTGTGAAACTATTCAACCTTAATTTGGTGGGAGCAGTACAAATGATGAGCGCAGTTTTGCCGACAATGCGTGCGCAAAAAATCGGTAAAATCGTTAATATATCCAGCATTGGATCGGAGATGGGATTGCCATTCCGTGGATTTTATTCAGCTTCAAAATCTGCTTTGGATAAAGTGACGGAAGCAATCCGGTATGAAGTTTCTCCCTGGAATATTGACGTATGTACTCTGCATTTAGGAGACATTAAAACCAAAATCGCTGAAAATCGCGTTCAAACAAAAGTTTCAGAACCTTATAAATCTGTTTTTGAAAAGGTGTATGGTTTAATGAATGCTCACGTGGATGATGGTACTGAGCCTCTCGATGTGGCGGTTTACATTGAACATCTTCTCCAAAAGAAAAAGTGGAAAGCACATTATTATTTTGGCAAATTCGGGCAGAAAATTGGGGTTCCTCTTAAATGGATTTTGCCTCAAAATTTCTACGAAAACTTGATGAAAAAATACAACAGTATTGATTAATTAAAACAATTCGCCGGCAATTTTCTTGATATTATCACTTTTCCCCATGGAATAGAAGTGAAGAACTGGAACTCCGAAATCCATTAACTCGCGACACTGCTTAATGGTCCATTCAATTCCTATTTGTTTTACAGCGGCATTATCCTTGGCTTTTTCGACTTCCGAAATAAGATCTTCCGGCAAATCGATTTTAAATGTTTTAGGGAGCATCTGCAAATGTGTTTTAGAGGAGATGGGCTTCAGACCTGGGATAATAGGTATGTTTATTCCTGCCTGGTGCGCTTTGTTCACAAAATCAATAAATTTGTGGTTATCGAAAAACATTTGTGTCACGACATAATCTGCACCGGCATCAACTTTTTTTTTCAACCATTTTAGATCATAGTTGATAGAAGGAGCTTCGATATGTTTTTCGGGATATCCTGCTACTCCGATACAAAACTTAGTATTTTCGCCACCGACTGAATCATCATGTAAATATTTCCCTCTCCCTAAATCATTGATTTGTTTTACCAAACTCAAAGCATTTCGGTGACCGCCAGGCGTAGGCTCGAAATGTTGCTGACCTTTCATGGCATCACCACGCAGTGCCATCACATTCTCAATCCCTAGATACATACAGTCTACTAAAAGATACTCGGTTTCTTCCATGGAATAACCTCCACATAACACATGAGGAACAGTATCCACATTATATTTGTGCTGAATTGCAGCGCAAATCCCCAAAGTTCCGGGACGCATTCGGGTGATTTTCCTCTCCATTAAACCGTTTCCTTTATCCAGATAAATGTATTCTTCCCGAGAGGTTGTTACATCAATGAAGGGCGGTTTAAACTCCATTAAGGGATCTATGTTTTTGTATAAATCTTCAATGCCTATACCTTTTGTCGGTGGCACAACTTCAAGTGAAAATAAGGTTTTGCCTTCTGCTTTTCTTAAGTGTTCTGTAATTTTCATGCTGATGTATTTCCTCTAGGAATGCGTACTCTATATCTATTTAAATTTAATCGATGGTATTAGCTAAGGTCGGACTTAACCATTTTTTTGCTTTTTCAAGACTAAGGTTTTTGCGCCGTGCATAGTCTACCAATTGATCTTCAGCGATCTTGCCAACCCCAAAATATTTGGAGTGTGGACTAGCAAAAAAGTAACCCGACACTGATGCTGTTGGAAACATGGCTAAACTCTCGGTGAGTTCGACACCTATTTTTTCCTTTACTTGAAGAATTTCCCAAATGGTTAGCTTCTCTAGATGATCTGGGCAAGCAGGATATCCGGGTGCAGGCCGAATCCCGACATACTTTTCTTTAATAAGGTCTTCATTTTCTAAACTTTCGGATTTAGCATATCCCCAGTAAACTGTTCTTACCTTAAAATGCAGAAATTCAGCAAAGGCTTCTGCCAAACGATCTGCCAAGGCTTTCACCATAATCGCAGTATAGTCGTCATTCACCTGATAATATTGTTGGGCAAGTTCCTCAGTGCCAAATCCGGCTGTGACACAGAAAGCACCAACATAATCTTCTTTCTGTGAATTTTCTGGAGCTACAAAATCACTTAACGCCAAATATTCTTTCCCATCTGATTTTTTATGCTGTTGTCTCAACGTTTGGAACGTAAATTCTTGATTCTGATGGCGAGTTTTAATTTCATCTTGGTCGTTAGAATTCGCCGGAAAAATACCAAATACCGCTTTAGCTGTAAACAAATTTTGCGAGACAATTTCGTTCAGCAGTTTTTGAGAATCATGAAAAAGTTCAACCGCTTGTTGACCGACAATTTTATCTTCTAAAATATCAGGAAACTTTCCATACAATTGCCAACTTCGGAAAAAAGGCGTCCAGTCTATAAATGGAACTAAATCTTCAAGATTCTGATTTTCGATGGTTTGAACTCCGATAAAATTGGGTTTGGCAATATCTTCTTTAGTCCAGTCAATTTTAAATTTTTGATCTCGGGCAGACTCAAGTGGGACATAATCTTTTTCAATTTGCCTATCCAAAAACTTCTGTCGGAAAGAGGTATAATCTTCTTTGAGCTCATTTTTAAACTCTACATTTTTTGAGTCGAGAAGTTGAGAGACTACGCCGACAGCCCGGGAAGCGTCATTCACATGCACCACAGGTTGTTGATAATTGGGGAAAATTTTGACAGCGGTGTGGGCTTTAGAAGTCGTAGCACCACCAATCATTAAAGGAAACTGAAGGTTTTGACGCTGAAGTTCTTTTGCCACATGCACCATTTCGTCCAGACTTGGGGTTATTAATCCACTTAGTCCAATAATATCGACTTCGTTTTCAATGGCCGCCCTGATAATTTTTTCGGCCGGAACCATCACTCCAAGATCAATAATCTCATAATTATTACAACCTAGCACGACACTCACAATGTTCTTACCAATGTCATGAACATCCCCTTTCACCGTTGCCATTAAGATCTTTCCGTTGGACTTCTGGGTAGAATCTTTCTCTGCCTCAATAAAAGGTTGTAAATAAGCTACAGCCTTCTTCATCACCCGCGCTGACTTTACCACTTGGGGCAGGAACATTTTACCGCTCCCGAAAAGATCTCCGACAACACTCATCCCTTTCATCAGGTTGACCTCAATCACTTCAATTGGTTTGAATGCAAGTAGTCTGGCCTCCTCCACATCTTCAATGATGTATTGATCAATACCCTTTATCAATGCATGGGTAATTTTTTCCTGCAAAGGCATTTTACGCCATTCGTCATCGACAACCAACGCTTTTTTTACCGATTTAACTCTTTCTGAATATTCTAAAAGTCGCTCTGTTGCATCTTCCCTGCGATCAAGCATAACATCCTCCACCAAATCGAGAAGATCCTTCGGAATTTCTTCATACACTTCCAACATTGCTGGGTTTACAATGCCTATGTTCATTCCTGCCTTTATAGCGTGATACAGAAATACAGAGTGCATCGCTTCTCTCACCCGGTCATTACCGCGAAAGGAAAACGAAATATTAGATACTCCACCACTCACCGAGACATGCGGAAGATTTTCCCGAACCCATTTTGTTGCTTCGATAAAATCCAGAGCGTTTCTACGATGTTCCTGCATGCCGGTAGCTACAGGAAAAATATTAAGATCGAAAATAATATCCTCAGGCGGCAACTTTACAATTTGGGTTAGGATTTTATAGCTTCGTTCTGCAATTTGAATTCTCCTCTCATAATTATCAGCCTGCCCCACCTCATCAAATGCCATCACAATAACCGCCGCACCGTAGCGCTTTATCCTTTTTGCCTGATTAATAAACTCCTCTTCTCCTTCCTTAAGACTGATGGAATTTACCACACTCTTTCCTTGAACAACCTGAAGACCGGCCTCCAGAATTTCCCATTTGGAAGAGTCTATCATAATGGGAACTCTCGCAATATCAGGTTCTGAAGCAATTAAGTTGAGAAACTTCACCATGCAATACTTTCCGTCCAGCAAGCCATCATCAAAATTCACATCTAAAATCTGCGCACCTCCTTCAACTTGATCTCTGGCAATTTCAAGAGCTTCTGTGAAATTTTCTTCTTTAACGAGACGAAGAAATTTTCTTGAACCTGCAACATTGGTACGTTCACCGACATTGATGAAATTTGACTCGGGGGTAATAATAAGTGGCTCTAGTCCGGAAAGTTTTAAATATTTCATTTTTTACATGGATTCTTCCATCACCTCTCCGATGGAAGTTGCGTTAGATTCTAATAATTCATAATGTTTCCTTAGTGCTACTGCCAGTGGAAACTGTTTATAGGTGAACTGTTGTTCGTTCGCAAAATGCTTAATTTCATCTGTGATTTCATTGTAATAAGCGTAACTGTAATTCGGAAAAAGATGATGAGCAACATGGAAGTTGAAGTTTCCCAGAATATGTCTAACGAACCAATTGTTCTCCTTAAGATCATTGGTTACAGCAAACTGATGACGCAGCCAACTGTGTGGTAGTGCATTATTTTCATCCAAAAGGGGAAAGTCGTTTTCTGGTATCGCGTGAAGTGGCAAGAGGACAAATAGTGCAAAAACACTGGCAACTATAATTTGTAAAAACCATGCCCCCACGGCCAGTTGCCAGGAAACATCTAATATGGCAACAGGCAAAATGATTTGATAGAAAAAATAGAAAGTTTTGAAAAGCAGCATCTTTATTTTCTCGCTTGTCGGGATTTCGCCCAAAGTTTTATAAATAACTCTTTTTTTATCAAAAAAATCACGGAAATCCCTCACAAACATCCAGTTAAAAAGATATAATGGATAGATTAAAAAGAAGATTCGATGCTGAATTTTATGAATTCCCTTGGCCTCAATATGAGGATAAATTTTCAGCACACCACTTTGTTCCATATCCGTATCCCAGCCATCAACGTTGGGGTATGCATGATGACTTACCAAGTGTCTTTTTTTCCAGATATAACTGTTGGCACCTATTAGGTCAAAAACTTTAAGAACAGTATTATTAAGATTTTTATTTTTAAATATGTTATTATGAGCCGCTTCGTGAATAAGGTTCAAATAAATAAGTACCAGCAAAATTCCCATGAAAACATATGAAGTGATATAAAGTGCAGAATTCTCACGATTGACCATCGCCAGAACATAGAGCCCAAAGTACATCAAAGGCAAAAGCACCGCTTTGATCTGTATATACAAATCACGGTTTTCGGGGATTTCCTGCACTCGTTGCGTAACACGTTTTCTCAATTCACTGAATAATTTGTTGTCTTCTTGAATCTTGTTATACTGTGGTTTCTGCATTTTTATAAATTTTAATAGCTAAAATAAAAAATGTAGAATCAAAAGAGTCTTAATAATTTGTTAAAGCATTGACATTACGCGGTTTATAAGCCTTTACTAATTCTGCAATATGTTTTATATGAGCCGGAGTGGTACCGCAACAACCTCCCACGATATTGATTAATTTTTTGTCGCCGTATTCTTTTATTTGTTCAGTCATCATTTCAGGGCTTTCATCGTACTGACCAAAAGCGTTGGGTAAACCGGCATTAGGATAAGCAGAAATAAAAAATTCTGAATTCGCAGCAAGTACTTCTAAGTAAGGGGTGAGTTGCTTCGCGCCCAAAGCACAGTTAAAGCCCACACTTAATAAGTTAAGATGTGAAATTGATATGAGAAAAGCTTCGGCAGTTTGTCCACTAAGCGTTCTACCAGAAGCGTCAGTTATGGTTCCGGAAACCATGATAGGAATGTGTATATTTTGCTCTTCCTGAATTTCATCAATTGCGAAAAGCGCTGCTTTAGCATTCAAAGTATCGAAAATAGTTTCTACCAAAAGAATATCAACACCCCCGCTCAGTAAAGCTTCGCATTGTTGCTTGTAAGCAATCCTGAGTTCATCAAAAGTTATCGCGCGGTAACCTGGATCGTTAACATCGGGAGAAAGTGAAGCTGCTCTGTTGGTAGGACCTATAGAACCGGCCACGAATCTTGCTTTATCAGGATTTTTTTGAGTAAAATCGTCGCAGGCTTTTCTTGCAATTTTAGCCGATTCGTAATTTAATTCGTAGGCAAATGATTCCATATGATAATCGGCCATCGCAATGGTGGTGGCAGAAAAGGTATTGGTTTCAATAATATCTGCACCGGCCTCCAGATATTCCCGGTGAATTGCGTCGATGATATCGGGGCGTGTTAGCGAGAGTAAATCATTATTACCCTTCAGCGGATGCTCCCAATTTTTAAATCTTTCACCGCGATAATCTTCTTCTTCAAGTTTATAACGTTGAATCATGGTGCCCATCGCGCCATCCAAAACCAATATTCTTTCTGATAAAGCTTTATAAAGCGAATCTATATTTTTCATATTAATCCAGTGCTTGTTTTAAGTCTTCAATAATGTCATCAATATGCTCTAAGCCCACAGAACACCGAACAAGGCCTGCAGAAATTCCTACTTCATTCCGTTCATCTTGGGTGAGTTTTGAATGGGTTGTAGATGCTGGATGCGTAACAATTGTTCGTGTATCTCCCAAATTAGCAGAAAGCGAACACATTTTTATTCTATCCAGGAAAGTTCTTCCGGCTTCAATTCCTCCTTTTATTTCAAAAGCAACTATACTTCCGCCTAATTTCATTTGCTTCTTAGCGGTTTGATAGTTGGGGTGCGATTTCAGGAAGGGATATTTTACAAATTCTACTTTCGGATGATTTTCTAAAAATTCTGCCACTTTAGATGCGTTCTCACAATGTTTTTCTACGCGAACGGCTAATGTTTCTAGACTTTTACTTAAAACCCACGCATTAAAAGGTGACATTGCCGGTCCGGTGTTTCTGGCGAACAGATAAATTTCCCGAATTAAATCTGCTTTTCCCACCGCTACTCCTCCAAGAATTCTGCCTTGGCCATCCATTAATTTTGTAGCAGAATGCACTACAATGTCAGCTCCATATTCAATAGGTTTCTGCAAATAAGGCGTGGCAAAACAATTGTCCACAATAAAAAGTAGATTGTGTTTTTTTGCAAGTCTCCCAAAAAACTCTAAATCCAAAACTTCAATTGCGGGATTGGTTGGAGTTTCGAGGTAAAGAATCTTTGTATTTGGCTGGATAAGTTTTTCTACATTTTCGACATCTTCAGCTTTGAAATAAGAGGTGTCAATATTCCATTTCGGAAAGTATTTCGTGAACAAAGTGTGAGTAGAACCGAAAACCGATTGGCAACTCACAATATGATCGCCTGAACTAAGCAACGCTGCAAAAGTGGAGTAAATTGCGGCCATTCCCGTAGCGAAAGCATAACCACTTTCAGCACCTTCCAACTTTACTATTTTATCAGTGAACTCGCTGACATTAGGATTGCTAAATCGGCTGTATAAATTTTTGTCTTTTTCCTCCGCGAAACATGCTCGCATATCCTCGGCATCTTCGAAGACAAAACTCGAAGTTAGATATAACGGAGTTGAATGTTCGTCGAAATGAGTCCTTTCGGTCTGAGTCCTGATCGCTGATGTTTCAAAATTTTCCATGCTCTATTGCTTATTCTCGCTAATCCTTAAAATATCTCCAAAAACACCTCTGGCAGTAACTTTTGCGCCAGCTCCTGCACCCATAATCACAATAGGATTTTCTCCGTAACTTTCGGTATAGATTTCAAAAATCGAATCTGAACCTTTTAACTGCCCCAGCGCTGAATTTTCCGGTACGGATATTAGTTTCACATCAAGATTTCCCTTTTCCTGCTGCAAATCTCCATGAAGATCGCCTACATATCGCAATACGTGATTGGTCGCTTGATTCTCTTTTATGGCTTGAAACTCTTCATCCAAATCGCCAAGATTATCTATAAATTTCTCTTTAGAAGTGCTGAGAAGTTCACCGGTAATCAGATTTTGGATTTTGACATCAGAAAACTCATTCGTTAGATCGAGTTCTCGGGCTAAAATCAGCAGTTTTCGGGCAACATCATTTCCGGACAAATCTTCCCGTGGATCTGGTTCGGTAAAACCCATTTCCATGGCTTCTTTTACGATGGTAGAAAAACGTTCATCTCGCACCGAGAAATTGTTGAAAATATAGCTCAGCGAGCCCGAGAATACACCCTTAATTCTAGTGATGTTCTCTCCAGAAAGATGAAGCAGTTTTATGGTATCAATCAACGGTAAACCCGCTCCTACATTAGTTTCATACAGATACTTCTTATTATTCTTATTGAGTATATTTCTAAAACTTCGGTATTCTTGAATGGGCAGCGTATTAAATATTTTGTTAGAAGAAACCAGATCAAAACCATTTTCCGCCAGCACTGCGTAATTTTTTACAAAATCTTCGCTTCCTGTATTATCTACCGCAATTAAGTTTTCAAGTTGATGAGATTTAGAAAAATGGATAAGTTCAGTTATCTTAGATGGTACGTCAGCTACAGCAATTTCGTCTTCCCAAGTTTGCTCAAAACCATTTTTGTTGAACGCTAATTTTTTAGAGTTAGCGATAGCAACAACCTTCAGATTGATCTTCTTTCTTCTTTTAATCTCTTCGGAACTTTCTAAAACCTGGTTAATTAAAGTTTTACCCACTTTTCCGTGACCTATTACCGCCAGATGTACCGTTTTAGGACGTCCGAAAATTTCTGCTTCAATAATATTTCTTGCTTTTTCATCCTGCCCTGCTGTCACTACAATATTTACTCGATTTTCTGCCGAGAGTTGATTAAGCAGTAAAGGAAAGATATTATTTCTGGCTAATTCTGAGGCAATTTTTGAATAGTCATCGCTAATAAATCCAAGGACAGTAACGTTGTTAATGCTAAATATCTGATTGACTTTTCCTGTTTTTCTTTCCTCAGAAAACTCTTCGATAAGACAATCAACAGCCTTCTGAGAATCTTTTTCGTGAACTAACACAGAAATTCCGTTTTCAATCGCCTGCTGAGAAATAACCCCAACACTAATTCTAGCATAGGTAAGCGCTTTAAAAATACGTCCGTCCACGCCTACTTCTCCAAGGAAATCCACTCCCTGAAAACGTATGATTGATCTGTTCTTAAAAACTTTTATTTCGTTATTTTTTTTCATGCAAATAATGGTTGTAAGATGTTTGTTAGCTGCTCATATTCCATCAGGAAAGCATCGTGGCCATGAATGGATTTTATCTCGTGAAAGTAGACGTTTTTCCTTCCAGCATAAATCTCCTCATAATATTTTCGCATCTCGAAGGCCGGAAAGAACAAATCGGAATCTATTGCTACGAAATGGATATCGCAATCACTATTCTTCACCTCTTGTGGATCCCCATTAATCGTCTTCAGCAGTTGGTTCATCAGACGGTAAGAAGTTAAACTAAATCGATCGTTTAAAGTTTTACCATGGAAGTTAAGCCAGGCGTACGACTGTAATGTTTCGGAACCTTCTTTAGTTGCTAAGTTAAAGCGCTGATTGATTGAATTGGGTGTTCGGTAGCAAAGCATTGCGTGAATTCTCGCTTTTTGAAGGGGTTTGTAATGAGATTCCAGTAGAAACTCCTGAACGATACACTGAGCGTTAAGCCAGTCAGTAGTTTTATAATCACAAGCAATAGGAATAAATTGCTTGGTAATGAAGGGATTTGTCACCAGCATCTCCCAACCAATTGAACCGCCTATAGAACCCCCGATAATAGAATGGAGTTTATGAATCTTGAGTTTTATTAATCCAATAACGAATAATTCGGCGATGTCAACAGTTTTTAACTCTTGATAGTTTTGTATGAAAAATTTGTCGTAACCGTTTCCTGGAATATTAAAACAAAGCACCGTAAACCGATTGGTGTCAATAACCTTATTCTCCCCCACCAAAGTTTTCCACCAACCGTCTCTTCCTGAAACTGATGAATTTCCAGTAAGTGCATGGTTAATTAGGACAATCGGCGCAGTATGAAGTTCTGGTCCAAATGTTTCATAACTCAAAAGAATATCAAGGGTAAAACCTGATGCTGTTTCGAATGAAGGTAAAGTTATGGTATGAAGTGTATTTTTCAATTTTTAAAAAAGCTAAAAACTGAAAATGCCACCAAAAAGAAGTTTGGGAAATCGTGTTATCTGTCTCAAAATCTATGAGTAGAATTTAGCACCTTCTTGCCGAATTGCAAGGGTTGCCAAGGCTTCAAAGGGTCTAGTCCCTCCACCTTTCTGGATAACATTTTCAATATGTAAATGAACAAATCTTCTGCAAAAATAGATGAATTTCCTAAAAGCGCAAGTAAATCATCAAAAAAATATTATTTCATAATTTCGCACCTTGAAAATTGTTTAATATGACGGCAGAAAAAGTGAGAATGCAGGACGAAGAATGGAAAAAATGGGGACCCTATGTGAGTAACCGCCAATGGGGAACTGTGCGAGAGGATTATAGTGAAAACGGTAACGCCTGGGGCTTCACTACTTATCATAATGCTGTTAGCCGTGCTTACCGTTGGAATGAAGACGGAATTGCGGGAATTTCTGACGAGAAACAACTGCTTTGTTTCGCCCTTTCTTTTTGGAATGGCAAAGATGAAATCATTAAAGAACGATTCTTTGGATTAAGCAATCATGAAGGTAATCATGGTGAGGACATTAAAGAGGTTTTTTACTATCTCGACAATACGCCCACGCATTCTTACATGAAGATGTTGTACAAGTATCCGATTGATAAATTCCCTTACGAACAACTTGTTTACGAAAACAGATGCCGATCAAAAAAAGAACCCGAATTTGAAATTACAGACACCAACATCTTTAAACAACAACGTTATTTTGACATCTTTATCGAGTATGCAAAAGCAGATTTAGATGATATTTGTATCCGAGTTACTGTTATTAACAGAAGCAAGGAAAAAGCTCCGATTTCCGTAATTCCAACTCTATGGTTTAGGAACAACTGGGCATGGGGATATGGAGATTACATACCTGAACTAAAAAGTTCGGACAGTAAAACCATTGACGTATCGCATGAATCACTTTCCGTAAAGAAATGCTATGCAAGAAATGAGAATGCTGAGGTTATATTTTGTAATAATGAATCAAATCCCGAAAAAGTTCACGACGCTTCTACGGAGGGAAAATTCTATAAAGACGGAATAAATGACTATCTCGTTAGCGGAAAACAGGATAAAATTAATCCTAACCAAATCGGTACAAAAGCAGCATTTTTAATTCAGACAGAACTGGCTTCCGGAGAAAGTAAAACGTTTGATTTCCGACTATCTTCCGAAAATCTGGATAATCCATTCTCTACCTTCGACGAAATTTTTAATTTAAGAAAGCAAGAGGCTGACGAGTTCTATACCGATCTTCAGAAAGAAGTAACGGAAAAAGAAGATCAAAACATCCAAAGGCAAGCCTTTGCGGGTCTTCTTTGGAACAAGCAATTTTATAATTACAACGTATCGAAGTGGCTTAAGGGCGATCCTAAATTTCCGGCTCCACGAAATTTCCAGCAGTTTGTAAGGAATACAAATTGGGAGCACATGGAAAACAAGGACATTATTTCCATGCCTGATAAATGGGAATATCCATGGTTTGCCACCTGGGATTTGGCTTTCCATTGCGTACCATTTGCAATGCTGGATGCATCCTTCGCAAAGCAACAGCTAAAACTGCTTACTAAGGAATGGTATATGCATCCTAATGGCCAACTCCCTGCTTACGAATGGGATTTTAGTGATGTTAATCCGCCGGTCCACGCATGGTCCACTTTCCGGGTCTATAAAATAGATGAAAAGTATAATGGCAAAGGTGATATCGCCTTTTTAGAAAGCGTGTTCCAGAAACTTCTGCTTAATTTCACTTGGTGGGTAAACCGAAAAGATAAAAACGGAAATAATGTATTCGGCGGTGGCTTCCTGGGACTTGATAACATTGGAGCATTCGACCGAAACATGCAGTTTAAAAACGGCGAACATCTGGAACAAGCTGATGGGACAAGCTGGATGGCGATGTTCGCCCTCAACATGATGCGAATGTCTATGGAATTGGCACTCTATAACCCTGTATATGAAGATATGGCGATTAAGTTCTTCGAGCACTATCTTTATATCGCAAAGGCAATGGAAAATATCGGAAATGCGAAAAGTGGCTTGTGGAATGATGAAGACGGATTCTTCTATGACGTTCTCCAATTAAACGATGGTGATTCCATTTCCTTAAAATTAAGAAGTATTGTAGGACTCATCCCAATGTTTGCAGTAGAGATTGTAGATCATGATACGTTGGAAAAACTTCCCAACTTCACCAAAAGGATGAGTTGGATTCTCAAAAACAAACCCGAATTGGCAAATTTAGTTTCTCACTGGGAAGTTGAAGGTCAGGGCGGAAAGCATCTCATGAGTATTCTACGGAAAACCCGTCTTAAAAGAGTACTCGCAAGAATGGTCGATGAAATGGAGTTTTTGTCGGACTATGGGATTCGATCGATGTCGAAAGTCTATCAGGAAAATCCTTATGTATTCAATGCTGAAGGTAAGGATTTCGTTGTCCAGTATACTCCCGCGGAAAGTGACAGTAGAATGTTCGGGGGCAATAGCAACTGGCGGGGGCCGATATGGTTTCCTATTAACTTCTTAATTGTAGAAAGTTTGCAGCGTTATCATTATTATTATGGGGAAAGCCTTCAGATAGAATTTCCAACAAACAGTGGTGAATTACGAAATCTTGAATATGTCTCGGATGAAATTATTCAGCGCCTGTGCTCTATTTTCTTAAAAAATGAAAAAGGAGAGCGCCCTTTCAATGGGGGTGATGACCTTTTAAATCATGATGAACATTTTAAAGATTACATCATGTTTAACGAATACTTCAATGGCGATACAGGAAAAGGCATAGGAGCTTCTCACCAAACCGGGTGGACGGCCACGGTTGCTAAATTATTATTGCGAAAAGCCAATCGAAGCAACTAAAGAATAAAAAACTGCCTCAGTTGGCAGTTTTTTTTATGCTTTTTCTCCATTAACGTAGACTTCATAAAGAACTTCTACATTCGGTTCAAATGTTTTTGAAACCGAACAATATTTTTCAAAAGAAAGCGCTGCTGATTTTAAAGCTTTAACAGCATCAACATCACCTTCCAGAAAATATTTTACTTTAATGGTTTTAAAAGGTTTTGCTTCATCAACCTGAATTCTTTCACCCTCCACTTCCGCAGAAAACGAAGTTAAATTCTGTCTTTGCTTTTTAAGAATTGAAATCATGTCAATTCCACTACAAGAAGCCACGGCCATTAACACCGTTTCCATGGGAGAAACGCCCTTAGCATTTGGTTGCGAAGTATTGTCAAGAAGAATCTTGTTGCCGCTCGCATTTGAGCACTCAAATAAATATTCGTCGTTTATCCGATTAAGAGTGATTTTCATATAAATTATAATTAGATGATGTCTAACAGAGGAAAGGCACGGTATTTTCTATTCAGAACATAACTTATTAGCAAAATATCGCATCATGAAATACGAAAACAATCATAGTGGGAATGGAGGAGTGATTACTTTAAGTAACGACTCCGATGAAATAGGAAGACTTACGTATACACTGTTCCCAGAAAACCAAAAAATGATTATTTCCTATGTATTAGTGCATCCACAATTCGAAGGACGTGGCATGGGAAAATATCTTGTAGAGGAAGCTATTAAGTTTGCTCGTCAAAGTGATTGGAAAGTTTATCCTCACTGCTCATATGCCAGAAGTGTTATGAACCGTATGAATGACATAGACGATATTCTTCTTCAAAGATAGAATCTTAATTTCACTATAACGTTTCCATAAGTTCTTCGGTGATTTCCATATTGTGATACACGTTTTGGACATCATCGTCTTCCTCGAATCTTTCTAGCATTTTCATGTTGGCTTTAAGCTGTTCTTCGTTTACAGCCTTCGTCATATTGGCAATTCTTTGCAATTCAGCACTTTTTACTTCGATTTTAAGCTCATCCAATTTGTGAGATAGAGCCCCAAAATCTTCGTATGCAGAAGTAATCATCACTTCCTCATCATCGCTATCAATATCTTCAGCTCCACCATCAATCATCTCCATTTCAAACTCTTCCCAATCCATAGTGATAACTGAGCGATCGATCGTGAAAATACCTTTTCTATCAAAAATAAATGCAAGTTCACCATTCTTTCCTAAGTTTCCTGAAAACTTATTAAAGATTGCCCGAACATTAGCAACAGTTCTAGTTGTGTTATTGGTTGTACATTCTACAAAGAAGGCAACACCTCCTTGCCCATATCCTTCATAAGTAACTTCCTCATAGTTTTCTGCATCAGCACCACTTGCTTTCTTAATCGCACGCTCAACATTATCTTTTGGCATGTTCGCGCCTTTAGCATTCTGGATGCAGCGGCGAAGGGCAGGATTTGATTCGGGATCTGGGCCACCAGCTTTCACTGCCAATGCGATATCTTTACCAATCTTGGAAAATGTCTTGGCCATTTTATCCCAACGAGCCATTTTAGAAGCTTTTCTATATTCGAATGCGCGTCCCATAATTATATTTAAAGTTATCGACAAAAATAATAAAAAAACATAAAAAAACACCTCTGCTAGACAGAGGTGTTATCTTTATTTTGAAAGTTTACTTCTTAGTAATCTCTTTTCTTAAGAGTTTCCCAAGTAGCGTCGTCAGCTGGCTGAACAACTACTTTTCTATCTTTTAATCTTTCAGCGTTAGATGCAGACTCAGCTACAGTAGCTTCTTTCTCACCAACACCCATGGACTTAAGTGAAGTAGCGCTAACTCCTCTCGCTTCAAGTGCATCAACAACTGCTGCTGCTCTTCTTTGAGACAATCTTAAGTTATAGTTATCGTTACCTTTTTTATCAGTATGACCAACGATTAAGAATCTACCTTGAGAATCTTTGATGATTTGAGCTGCAGCATCTAATTTAGCTTTAGACTCTGTTCTGATAGTTGCTTTGTCGAAATCGAACAAGATGTTCTCTAAAGACTTAGTAGCTTCATCAGCCCAAACTTGTTGTGGTTTTGGACAACCATTGTACTCAGCTAATCCAGGAACTGTAGGACAAGCATCATCTTTGTCAACGATTCCGTCACCGTCAGTATCTGGCCAAGGACATCCGTTGTTTTCTGCAGGACCTGCAACTTCAGGACAAGCATCATCTTTATCTACAACACCGTCACCGTCAGTATCTGGCCAAGGACAACCATTATTTTCTACTGGACCAGCAACATCTGGACACTGATCATCTTTATCTGGAACTCCGTCACCATCAGTATCAGGACATCCTTGGAACTGTGCTAAACCTGGAGTATCTGGACATAAATCATCTTTGTCAAGGATTCCGTCTTTATCTCTATCGGTGTTACCAAATCTGAATAATAAGGAAGCAGAAGCTTGCCAGAAGTGTGGAGCAGATGAGTTATCTCCTGGAGTAAATACATAATCTCCCTGAACACCAAGACCGAAGTGTTTAGTGATCCAGAAATTAGACCCGATACCAGTTGCTACTGCAAAGTGATCAGCACCAACGTTTTCACCATCTTCGTTAATTGCATTAGACTGACCAGAATAATCATGTCTTAAATAATTAGCACCAGCTCTTAAATATGGATCGAACCAAGACTCTTCATCCCAAAGACCGTTGAATTTGAATTGAAGACCAAGACCTGTCATTAGGAAGAATTCTTTACCCATACCTAGTCTCTTGTTATCAACATTCCCTACGGAAGTCTGCCAGTCAAGTACTAAGTATTTGTTTAAGTTTCTTGCAACAGTTAACTTAGAAAGTGGTGGTGTAATAGTGAAATTGTCTAAGCTATACAATTCTGGACCATCGCCACCGCCAAAAGCAGTACCGAATACATCTCCAGCATCTCCACCAGCTGCAGCGTGGTTTACCCCATGGGCACCAACACCGATAAGCCACGGATTAGTGGTAGTCTGAGCGAATACAGTAGTAGCAACAGTAAGTGCCAATGCTGAAATTCCTAATTTTAGATTTTTCATAGAATTAAATGATTAAATAATTGATAATGCAAATAAATATAATTTTTCTTTATTGTCAAAGCAAAACAGCGGATATTTTTAACCTTTCTTAAGGATACGGTCAAGATTTCGCTTGTTTTCACGATCTTTTATAGTTTCTCGTTTATCAAAGAGTTTTTTACCTCTTCCTAAAGCAATTAGCAGCTTAGCTTTCCCGGAATTGTTGATGTACAACTTCAACGGTATTATGGTATTACCAACATCCTTGAGCCTTTTTTCGAACTTTCTCAATTCAGTTTTGTGCAACAGCAACTTCCGTTCCCTTTTAGTTCTGTGATTGTAAAAAGTTCCCAACTTATATTCATCAATCATCATATTAATGATATACAATTCACCTTCTATAAATTGACAAAAAGCTTCAGTGATGCTGGCTTTTGAAGATCGAAGAGATTTTATCTCAGTCCCCGTTAATACGATACCCGCTTCAATTTCTTCCAGAATTTCATATTCAAATCGGGCTCTTTTATTTAAGATCGTAACAGACTTTTCAATCTTCACCTTCATAAGTTTTATTTAAATTTAAGTACTGTTAATATTTAAAAACCTTAACAAAAAATTTTCTAACGTTAACACGAGGTTGTTGTTAAATAAAAATTGTGCCGATTAAAGACAATTTCTTTTCGTATTTTTGCACCAAATTTACAAAACTATATGTTAACAGTATCTAATCTTTCCCTACAATTCGGAAAAAGAGTACTCTTCGATGATGTAAATATCTTATTTACCAAAGGTAACTGCTATGGCATTATCGGAGCCAATGGCGCAGGAAAATCTACCTTTCTCAAAATATTAACCGGTCAACAAGATCCTACTACAGGTGCAGTTTCATTAGAACCTGGTAAAAGAATGTCGGTTTTAGAGCAAGATCACTTTGCTTACGATAATTATACGGTTTTAGAGACTGTACTACGAGGAAATAAAAAACTCTTCAAAATTAAAGAAGAGATGGATTCACTATACGCAAAAGAAGATTTCTCTGACGAAGATGGTATTAAAGCCGGTGAGTTAGGAGTAATTTATGACGAAATGGGCGGATGGAATTCAGAATCGGATGCGATGACGATGTTATCTAATGTCGGAATTAAAGATGACATGCACTATCAACTGATGGGCGAACTTGAAAATCAAAACAAGGTAAAAGTTCTTTTGGCTCAAGCACTTTTCGGAAATCCTGATGTCTTGATTCTGGATGAGCCTACCAACGACCTGGATATTGAAACCATCGCTTGGCTCGAAGATTTCTTAGCTGATTATGAGAACACCGTAATTGTTGTATCTCACGACCGTCACTTCTTAGATTCTGTTTGTACCCATATTGCCGATTTAGATTATTCTAAACTCAACCTTTATACAGGTAACTATTCATTCTGGTATCAGGCGTCTCAGCTAGCGACTCGTCAGCGTCAGCAGGCTAACAAAAAGGCAGAAGAAAAGAAAAAGGAGCTTCAAGACTTCATCGCAAGATTCTCTTCTAACGTTGCAAAGGCAAAACAAGCTACAGCACGTAAAAAGATGATCGATAAACTTAACATTGAAGACATCAAACCTACCTCAAGACGTTATCCCGCAATTATTTTTGACACAGAGCGTGAAGCCGGAGATCAAATATTAGAAGTAAAAGGGTTGGAAAAAACGAAAGATGGCGAATTATTGTTCTCGAATATCGACCTGAACCTGAAAAAGAATGATAAAGTAGCAATCCTTTCAAAAAACAGTTTGGCAATCACCGAGTTTTTCGAAATCTTAAGTGGCAACGCTGAAGCTGATAAAGGGACTTACAATTGGGGAATTACTACGACTCAATCTTACATGCCTCTTGATAACACCGACTTCTTCCAGCAAGACATTAATTTAGTAGATTGGTTGAGACAGTTTACTAAAAATGATGAAGAAAGACACGAGGAATTTATCCGTGGTTTCTTAGGAAAAATGTTATTCTCGGGAGATGAAGCTTTAAAATCTTGTAAAGTTCTCTCCGGTGGTGAAAAAATGCGTTGTATGTTCTCTCGAATGATGTTACAAAAAGCCAACGTACTGTTATTAGATGAACCAACCAACCATTTAGACTTGGAAAGTATCACCACCTTGAACAACTCCCTTACGAACTTCAAAGGAACTGTTCTTTTGGCATCCCATGACCACGAAATGCTACAAACAGTCTGTAACCGTATCATCGAGTTAACGCCGAAAGGAATTATCGATAGAGAAATGACTTACGATGAATATTTAGCGGATAAGAAAGTTAAAGAATTACAACAACAAATGTATTCTTAACAATAGATTCATAAAAAAGAATGGACCGCTCTTTTTAGAGCGGTTTTTTTATTGAATTATACTTGAGTGATGTAGAAACTAAATAAGGAATACTTCTTTTCCTTAACCCCTTTTTTGTACTTTTGTAAGATTATGAATCAAAAATGGATTTACAAACCGGAGCCAGATGAAGACACGGTAGACGCCATAAGTTCGTCACTGGGATTTGGAACTTTTGAATCCAAAATACTGGTTCTCCGTGGGATAGACAATTATCAGAAAGCACGCGAATTCTTTAAACCTAACCTCAACGACATCCATAATCCTTTCCTGATGAAGGATATGCAAATTGCAGTAGATCGCATTGCAACGGCGATTGAAAATGGGGAAAAGATTCTGGTGTACGGCGATTATGACGTGGATGGCACCACCGCTGTCGCCTTAATGTATCTTTACCTCAGCAAGATTGTTGACAAAAAATATCTCCAATATTATATTCCCGACCGTAATTCTGAAGGATACGGGATTTCGGTAGAAGGGATTGATTATGCTAAATCCAACGGCTTCTCCCTTATCATTGCGTTAGACTGTGGAATTAAAGCCACCGATAAAATTGATTATGCGAAAGAACTCGGTATCGATTTTATCATTTGTGACCATCACCTTCCGGGCGAAGTGTTGCCAGATGCCGTAGCTGTACTTGACCCGAAAAGAAAAGATTGCCGTTATCCCTACAAAGAACTTTCGGGCTGTGGTGTTGGCTTCAAACTTTGCCAGGGATTAAATACCATTTACAAAATTCCGGAAGCAGAACTTTTTGAATTAACCGATTTGCTGGCTATTTCGATTGCGGCGGATATTGTTTCCATGACCGGTGAAAACCGCGTTCTTGCGAAACAGGGATTAAAAGTTCTCCGAAAAAGCAGAAACTTAGGTTTAAGGATGCTAATCCCGGAAGAAAAATTAGCGACCTTTGAAATCTCTAATATTGTTTTTGAAATTGCTCCTAAAATTAATGCTGCAGGAAGAATTTCCCACGGTAAAGCTGCGGTAGAATTGATGGTTTCTGATAATCTTAAACAGGCACATCAAATTGTAAACGATATCATCACGCTGAATGACTCACGGCGTGAAATGGATATGAGCAGTACAGTCGAGGCACTAAAACAAGTGGAAGAAACTCAGCAAGTGCAAAATTATACCACGATTGTTTACGGCGCAGATTGGAATAAAGGGGTAATTGGTATTGTAGCTTCTCGCCTCACAGAAACTTATTTTAAACCAACATTGGTATTCACCGACGGTAACAATGGAGAGATGGTAGCTTCTGCCCGATCGGTTGCAGACTTCGATGTGCATGAAGCTTTGGAAAGCTGTTCAGAATATTTTTTAAAGTTTGGAGGCCATCCCGCTGCAGCAGGTTTGTCGATGGAAAAAGATAAATTCGACCTTTTCAGAAAGAAATTCGAACAGGTGGTAGCAGAAAAAATACAAGACCATCAGAAAGAACCATGCTTAACCATCGATTCGGATGTTGAAATTGAGGAACTAGACAAAGACTTCTTCAATTTTCACAGAAAACTTGCGCCTTTTGGTCCTCATAATATGAAGCCGATTTTGGTAATGCGAAATCAAAAAGCAACGGGTTATGTTAAGACGATGGGCAAAGAAAATAGCCACCTGAAATTTTATCTCCGTCAAGAATCTACAGGACGAAACATAGAGTGTGTAGGCTTCAAGTTGGGAAAATACGCCGACGATTTCCGACATAAATCATTCGATATAGCCTTCACTGCAGAAGAAAATCATTGGAAAGGAAACGTAACTTATTACCTGAATATACGCGATGTAAAGTTCCATGAAAATCCAAATTCACTATAGGATTTTGTGTCTTTCAAACGGCTGATCTCTATCAAACAAATAGCGATAAGTTGCTAGTTTCCGCGTTACAGTAGTCTCAAGATTTTCAGCGATTTTAATCATTTTCGGGTTGAAATCGCCAATCCACTGCATTTCATAATCTTCAAAAGCGGTGGTTTTGCGGAAATGTTTGGTGCCTTCCCAAATCATATAGCCGTCAATCCCCTTCTTCTGCCATTCGGGTACCACGCCAAACACCAAACCAACCATTTTTTTATTCTTGACAAATTGCTTAATGAACAGGAATTTGATTTTTTGCCAAAGGCTGAACTTACCGTTCAGGTAGCGGAACCATTGGTTGAGATCTGGGATGTTCATCCACATCGCTATGGGCTTTTCATTCTCATAGACAACCCAAGATATATGCTCGTTAATAACCGGTTTTAAGGTTTTGAAAAGTTTTAAGGTTTGCAAAACAGAAAGTTGTTTGCCTTCACCGTGAGCAGCCCATGCCCGGTTATAGACTTCGGTGAAATCTGCCGCAAATTTTTCAAGTTGACTTACCTTCATCCGTTTAGCGGTGATATTTCTATTCCGGGATATTCTGGCATGCATATCCATAAAATTCTGGGCTACAGGGTCATGAACTTTTCTCCCAAAACATAATTGATTGAAGTAGATTTGGAATCCATAATTTTCAAAAAGAGTTTTGTAATATGGCGGGTTATAGTTCATTCCATAAAGAGGCTCTCGATAACCATCGATCAGCAGACCCCAAAATTTATCTCTTTCTCCAAAATTGATAGGTCCATCCATCGCCTCCATACCATTTTGAAGAAGATAATCTTTAGCAAAATCGAAAATAAAGTCAGCGGTAGGTTGATCATTAATACAATCAAAGAAGCCAATGCCACCGGTGGGTTGTTTTTGTCGGTATTTTTTGTTGATGAAAACCGCAATCTTTCCCACTGTAATGCCTTCAGCATTGGTGAATAGAAAACGTTCGCAAGTTCCGGAACGATAAAATTTATTTTTCTTTGGATCGAAAACACTTTCAATATCTTGATCCAATGGCCGAATGTAATTTTCATCATCTTTAAGGAGCTTTGGGGGGAAATCTAAAAACTCTCTAATCTGTGCTTCAGTCACTACTTTTACTGCCTTCATGTCTCAAAAATAGCATTTTTTTGTAGCGTTGGGTTTATTTTTTAATTTTATTAAAACAAAATAGTTGAAAAAGACCCTCGTAATTTTCGCTCACCCTTATTTAGAATATTCTTCTTTAAACACTGAACTCATCAAAGTTTATGATAAGTTCGAGCATATTACTTTTAAAGATTTGTATGAAGAATATCCCGATTTTCATATTGCAACATTTAGGGAGCGTAAAAGGATTAAAGATTACGAACGGCTCATTTTTCACTTTCCGCTTATTTGGTTTGGTCTTCCGCCACTTCTTAAATTATGGATTGACGAGGTTTTCGACATGAATTGGATTACAGATGAAGATCATCCGCTAAAAAATAAAGACGCTATCATCATTACAACCGTGGGTGGAAAAGAAGAATCTTATGAACCTGAAGGGATCTATGGCTGTAGTGTTTCAAATTTGCTTAATGCACTCAACATTTCTTTGAAAGTGATAGGAGTCGAGGTAAAGCAGACTAAGATTATTTATAATGCCGACGAATTAAATAAAGACCAAAAACATAATATTGGAGAATCCCTGAAGGAATTATTAGAAATGCCATGACAGAAATATCCTTTGCTTATATTGCCCTAATTTTTCTGGGAGCGGCCATCATTATGGTTCCGCTTGTTAGAAAACTGGGTTTAAGTTCGCTTATCGGATATATCCTTGGAGGTATTATTATCGGTCCTTTTGTTTTGCAGTTGGCGGGGTCAGATTCAGAACAAATTATGCACGCCGCAGAATTTGGAGTGATTATGCTTCTTTTTCTTGTCGGGCTAGAGATTGAACCTAAAAAATTCTGGAGGATCCGAAAGAAGATCCTGGGCATGGGAGCATTGCAGGTAGGTCTTACCACAGTTGTGTTGTTTGCCATTTTTTATTGGAGCGGTTGGCAAAGTAAAAAAGCGGTGGTAGCGGCTGTGTGTTTCGCCTTATCATCGACCGCAATTGTATTACAAACTTTGAAGGAGAAAAATATTTTTCGAACAGAAGCAGGTGAAGCCTCCTTTTCAGTTTTATTATTTCAGGATTTATCCGTGATACCAATTCTTGCCCTTTTGCCAATTCTTGCCGAAAGACCGGAAAACCATGAAGATCAAATATTATTACAATATCTGCCCGATTGGCTTCAGCCTTTTTCTATCATCATTGGTGTTTTAATGTTGATCTTCCTCGGCAAATATATTTTTGTCCCGTTCTTGAGATACGTATCACGCTCAGGAATGAATGAATTACTGACCGCCTCTGCTCTTTTCTTGGTTATTGGAGTTTCTGAATTAATGTCATCGGCAGGCTTAAGCCCAGCTCTTGGAGCTTTCCTTGCCGGAGTTATGCTTGCAACGAGTGAATTTCGTCATGAAATGGAGAGCCAAATAGAGCCTTTCAAAGGATTATTATTAGCGGTCTTTTTCGTCAGCGTTGGGGCGACCATCAACTTTGATGTAATATTAGCCGATCCTATGTTTATCTTCTCGGTCACAGCTATAGTACTCATCGTTAAATTTTCGGTTTTACTTTTTGTAGGGAAATCTTTTGGTCTTAAACTCGGTCAAAATTTTTTAATGTCATTCGCCCTCGCCCAAATTGGGGAATTTTCTTTTGTGCTTTTAAATTATTCCCAAAGTCTGTTTTTGCTGGACACTCAATTGAATGACCAATTGATGGCAATTACCGCACTTTCCATGGTGATTACTCCTCTACTGCTCATGCTGAATGACAAATTTATCGAACCAAAACTTGCTACCAAGAACGTAGAAGAAAGTGAGAATCTGTCTACTATTAAGCAAAGAAACATAATTATCGTAGGTTTTGGACATTTCGGAAGTACAGTGGGTAGATTATTGCGGGTTAATGGCATTAAAGCAACGATTCTGGACAGCGATATGGAACGGGTAAACCTTTTAAAAACCTATGGCTTCAAAGTATATTATGGTGACGCCACCAAACCTGCGATTTTAAGATCTGCAGGCGCTGAAACTGCGGATTTGTTGGTTTTATGCCTGGATGACCCCGAAAGAAATAAGCTTATTTTAAGTTATGTAAGGAAAAATTTTCCTCACTTAAAAGTGTTTGTACGAGCTAAAAACCGTCTTGATGCGTATGATTTTTACAACGACGGGGTTGAAAATATTTACCGCGAAACTTTAGGCACCGCGGTAGATATGGCAGTTGACGTTCTAAAAGAAACAGGCATGAGGTCGTATGCCGCCCGCAGACTTGGCAAAAGATTTATGCTGATTGATAAAGCTATGCTCCGAAAACTTGCGAAAGCAGAGCGAGAAGGAGAAGTAACATTTACCATACAGGAAACTTTAGAACGTGAGGCGCAACTTCTTGCGGAAGACAGCCATTCCTTTAATGAAGCTCAATGGAAGGACAGCGAAGAGATTTAAGAGTTTAAATCCTCTAAACTTAAAATTGCAAGTTTATATCCTGCCATTCCAAAACCTGAAAGCACCCCATCAGTCTTTGCTGCAGTAACTGATTTCTGCCGGAATTCTTCTCTCTTATAAATATTACTGATATGTACTTCAATTTTTGGTTTCGAGATATTTTGGAGGCAATCAGCGATGGCATAAGAATAATGGGTGAAAGCTCCGGGATTTATTACTAAAGCATCAAAATCATCTTCTTGTATTCTGTTGATGATTTCCCCTTCAACATTAGATTGATGGTACAAAATTTGGTGTTCGGGAAATGCACTTATTAAGTCATTTAAAAAACTCTCCATGGAAACAGTCCCGTATATTTCTGGTTCTCTTGTGCCCAGCAGGTTAAGATTTGGCCCGTTAACGATTAAAATTTTCATGTTACAATTTTTACAAAGATAAATCTTTACTCACAGAGTAAGGTTGCTATCAAATTTAAATTATCACTATGTGTATAGCTTTATATTCTTATTACTGCAGTAAACTTAGCAACAAAAGGGTCTATTTTGATAAAAAATGTAAATTTGTTTGATACCGGACCGCCTCTTATACTGATACTATGAAAAAATTTTTTAAGTATACTGCAATTTTCCTAGGCTCACTCCTCGTTCTCATTATACTACTAATTTTGAGTCTTCAGCTTCCTGCAGTTCAAAACTTCGCCAAAGGCAAACTCGTAAATTATCTTGAAGAGAAAATACACACCAAAGTTAGTCTGGATCGCGTGTATATCGGTTTTCCCAATAGTCTTGTCATGGAAAATCTTTATTTACAAGGTCAAAAAGTTGATACCCTTCTGTACGCAAAAAAGCTTGATGTCGGACTCAATATCCCCAAATTACTAAGTAATACTGCCGATCTCACATCGATAGACCTCCAAGGAGTAAATGCCAATGTAGTAAGAAACCAGGACGGTAGCTTTAATTTCGATTATATTCTTGATGCATTTGCAACCAAAGATTCGGAGGAGAGCGAATCAAAACCTTTTATAATCTCCCTTGACAAAATTAAACTTCGAGATATTAGAGTTTCTTTTATCGATTTACAAGCAAGAAATGATATTGCTCTTTATTTTAAATCCTTTGACACCCGGATACAAGATTTCGATCTTCAAAACAATGTCTACGCGGCAAATGACATTACTATGGATGGACTTAGGTTAAAGCTAAAGCAGGATTTGCTAGAAGAAGTTACGGAAGAGGTTGATGAAAAAGTAGATTCTTTAAGCGCTAGAAAACCTATGAAGATAGGCTTGAACAGGATTAAACTCACCAATTTTAATGTGGATTATGGTGATGATAATTCCAAGACGTTTGCCAAAATTATATTCAAAGAGCTTAGCACAAAAATCAACCAGCTTGATTTAGAGAATAATCGTTTCGGGATTGATAATGTTATTTTAAAAGGTGCAAATATCAACGCAAATTTATTTTTAGCTGACAATGCTGATGATAAAAAATCCTCTGACAATGCTGAAGAAGATCAATCGCTTGCTTTAGATTTGGGTAAGTTGCAAATTGAAGACAGTAAAGTAGTTTACAACAACGCTGCTGTTGCACCAACTCGAAGCGGGATTGACTTTAATCATTTGAACTTTACCAAAATGAATATGGAAGTTCGAAACTTTAAAATGGAAAATGGCACGTTTGCAGGCACCGTAAATTCAGCTGAAATTAAGGAAAGCAGAGGTCTTGACATCCAAAAATTTAATACCGATTTTGTTTATAATGACAAACAGGCTTATCTAAAAGACTTATATCTCCAAACTTCAAGAACGTTACTACGTGATGAAGTGGTTTTGGATTATAATTCTATGCAGCA
This sequence comes from Kaistella sp., assembly GCA_041913105.1. GTDB lineage: Bacteria > Bacteroidota > Bacteroidia > Flavobacteriales > Weeksellaceae > Kaistella. The sequence goes on from JAYSFV010000001.1 coordinate 1,180,810, forward strand.
ACTTACTACCAATCCCGGATCTGTAAGAATTTCTGCGAATATAGAAAACTCCAAAGTAGGCCTAGCAGATGTACTGATGTTTGCGCCAGATTTACGTAATACTGCACCCTTCAACAAATATCCCAATGGTATTTTGAATATCAACACCTCGCTACGAGGAACGATTAATGATCTTGATATAAGAACTTTACAACTTTCCGGTTTGGATCGCTTAAAAGTTAATGCATCAGGAAATATAAAAAATGCAATGAATCCCGAAAACTTATATTATGATGTAAATGTCCGGGAAATTTCGTCTGACGCACGAACCATTTTTAACTTAGTTCCGAAAAACACGATCCCTTCCAATATCTCTTTGCCCTCGTATTTTAAAATTACAGGTACTGCGAAAGGTACTACAGAGTTATTAAATGCGAATTTAAGACTTAATTCAACTTTAGGGAATGCTGGTATTAGAGCATCACTCGACATGCGCAGAAAAAACCAGGAACGTTTTGATGTACTGGCAAACTTGCAAAATCTACAAATAGGTAAGATTATTCAAAATCCGGATTTAGGATCTATCACAGGACAGATTGCTGCAAAAGGCACAGGTTTCGATCCCCAAACAATGTCAGCAGATTTAAAGGGTAACGTAAATTCCGTTCACTACAATGGTTATACCTATCAAAACATGGCGCTCACCGGAAAAATTAATCGTGGTGCTTACAGGATTAATCTAAACTCAAAAGATCCAAACGCCAATTTAAGTTTACTTGCTTCAGGTGTTTATCAGGAAGATAATCCCACCATCAAAGTAAATGGCTCCATTAGAAAACTTGATCTTAATAAACTGGGATTTTATAATGAACCTTTAATTTTAGCCGGAAATATCGATGGTGATTTTTCGAGCCTAAACCCCGACGCATTGAATGGTTATCTGCATTTGCAGGATTTTGCCATCTCTAATACCCAAGATGTTTATCCATTAAGAGAAGTCTCGTTAACTGCGACTTCTACGGCAGACAGTAATCGAATTCAACTCCTTTCACAGGTTGCAGATATCGACCTTTCCGGAAAATTTAAACTGACGCAAATATTTGGATCGCTTCAGCAGACCATCAATCAATATTATCAAATTCAAAAACCCGGCACTCCGCAAGAAAGAGTAGATCCTAACCAATATTTTACCTTCAATGCAAAAGTTAAGGACGATAATTTGCTTCGGCAATTTGTTCCTGATTTGACAGAATTTGAACCAATTACCCTTACAGGAAACTATGATGCTGATAGTCGACAACTTCAGGTCAACGGTGAAATACCACAGGTTACGTATGGCAGTAATATCATCCGAGGCGGGACTCTCAATATCAATAATGCAAACGACGCTTTAGTATATAATGTGGACTTGGCAGAATTCAAAAATGAAAGCCTTGCGCTGATGAAGGTAAATCTCAACGGTGATGTTAAGGATAATAGAATTACTTACAATGCCTCAACCAGAGATGAAAAAGATGCTACGAAGTTTTTGATTGCCGGAAATGCCGAACAGATTGGATATTTCACTCGTATATCACTTAATCCGGATGGCGTGATGCTCAATTATACCAATTGGCAGGTTACTCCAGATAATTATTTACAAATCGGTGGTGGCGGATTTGTGGCCAATAATTTTGGTCTTTCAAACGGCGGAAGTTCTATTCTTTTACAGTCCGAGCGGAATACCCCTTCTAGTCCATTAAATGTGAACATCAAAGATTTTCAGATTGAAACAATTACCGAATTGGTAAAGAAAGATTCTCTTCTTGCCAAAGGTAATATCAACGGTACTGCCCAGATCAGAAATTTACAGAGTAATATGACTTTTGATGCAGATATCGATGTCACTGAACTCTATGTTTATGGAAGTCCTGTCGGACGAGTTGATGTGGTAGCCAACAGCCAGCCCGGAAATATCATTAATGCTGATGTTGCGGTTTCTGGGTATAATAATGATGTAAAACTTTTCGGAACTTACAATACCAACGCTTCAACATTTAACATGAACCTGGACCTGAACCAACTTCAGATGGAAACCGTTCAAGGGTTTACGATGGGAGCAATAGAAAATGCTGAAGGTTACTTATCGGGCGATCTAAAAATAACCGGAAATATCGATGATCCTAATATTTTGGGCGGAATTAGATTTAATGATGCCGGACTTGAGGTGGTACAACTCGGAAGTAATTTCAGAAATATAAATGATGAAATCCGGTTTACAAATAGCGGTATCAATTTCGACAGTTTCGCCATAAAAGATGAAAGTGGAAACGCCATTACAATTGACGGTAACATTCTTACCGATACTTACCGAGATTTCGCCTTCAATCTAGATATTTTCGCAGACGATTTTAAAGTAGTGGATTCTGAAAAAGACAATGACCAGATGATGTACGGAGTTCTGGCAATTGATGCTGACCTTACTGTGCGTAGCGATCTTGATTTGCCGAGAGTTGACGGAAATCTAAGTGTCACCGACGTCACTGATTTTACTTTTGTGCTTCCTCAGTCTTCCCCTGGGTTAAAAGAGCGAGAAGGTATTGTAGAATTTATTGATCAGGATCAAATTGCACTTCAGGAAACTGTAAAAGCAGATTCTCTGACCAACCAAAGCGATATTAAAGGTTTAGATGTTAACGTTAATATTGACATTACCAAGGAGGCGAAAATTTCTCTCTTAATAGATCAAGCAAACGGAGACTTTGTAAAACTTCAAGGTGATGCTCAGTTAACTGGCGGTATTGATCCTTCCGGTAAAACGACATTAGTTGGGGTTTACCAAGTAGATCAGGGAGCTTACGAAATGTCCGTGAGTTTACTTCGAAGAAAATTTGAAATTCAGCAAGGTAGTACCATAACCTGGACAGGCGAACCTACTACAGCAAATCTTGATATCACAGCAGTTTATAGGACCGATGCTGCACCACTCGATCTTCTTCAACAACAGTTAAGCGGTGCTTCTGCAGGCGAACTTAACCAGTACAAACAGAGAATCCCTTTCAATACCTTACTTATCATGAAAGGCGAATTATTGAAACCGGTGATTACGTTTGATATTACCACAGATGAGCAAAATAATGCCGTATCTGCTACGGTTTTGGATAATACCAGAGCCAAACTCGACCAGTTGCGAAGAGATGAAAATGAAATGAATAAACAGGTCTTCGCATTATTACTTTTGAATCGATTTATCGGTGAAAATCCTTTCCAATCAGAGACCGGGTTATCCGCAAGCACGGTTGCTAAACAAAGTGTTAGCAGAATTTTATCCGAACAACTCAACAATCTTGCCTCTGATCTTATTGAAGGTGTTGAACTGAATTTCGACTTAGAAGCTACCGAAGATTATTCTTCCGGTGAGCGTAATGAACGTACGGATCTTAATGTAGGATTAAGCAAAACATTACTCGACGACCGTCTTACCGTAACTGTGGGAAACAATTTCGGACTTGAAGGAAGCGCTCGTAAAAACGAGCAGATGACCAATATTGCAGGGGACATTACATTAGACTATAAATTATCCCGAGACGGACGCTATACGCTTAGAGCTTACCGACGAAATGATTATCAAGTAGCACTTCAAGGTCAAGTCATTGAAACTGGAGTTGGATTTATCATCACTCTAGAATATGATAAATTCCGCGAAATCTTCGAACGTGCGAAGAAAAATAAAGAATACAGAAAACAAAAACGCCTTCAAAACAATGATTAAGAAACAATTTCCGATAGTAAAATATTTAGCGGCCTCTTGTATTGTTTTTGCCTTACATTCTTGTAGTAATACCAAGTTCTTGGCGGAAGGTCAATATCTTTATACCGGTGCTGAAATCAACATCAAAAATGATACGCTGACGAAAAGAGAACAGTCTAATCTGAAGTCTGCCCTCGAGGATCAATTACGTCCAAAACCAAATTCTTCGTTTTTAGGCTTACGTCCTCAGCTTTACATTTATAATATCACCAAGGAACCCAAAAGAGATAAGGGTTTACGACACTGGCTTAAATACCGAATAGGTGAAGAGCCGGTATTATTGAGTGATGTCGATCGAGAGTTTAATAAAAAAATAATTGTTAACTACTCAGAAAATAAAGGCTTTTTCAATGCGAAAGCGACCAGCGATACCATCTCAAAAAACCGCAAAGCAAAAGTGATCTACGATCTTACTCCGGGAGCAAGATATTTAATTAGTAATGTTAATTTTCCAACAGATTCAACGGAATTGAATTCCGAAATACAATCCATTAAAGGTGAAACCTTTCTTAAACCGGGCGATCCTTTCGATTTGGATGTCATTAAAGCAGAAAGAGAACGTATTGATAAACACGTTAAAAATCGTGGTTTTTATTACTTCAGCTCCGATAATATTATTGTTCAGGCAGACAGTACTGTTTCTAAAGAACCGAAGGTAGAATTGATTGTCAAAGTAAAAGATAATACTCCTCAATTGGCCAAAAATCAATTCACTATTGATAAGACCATCGTGTTTCCTGATTATAATATCGACGATGCCAAGCTGGGTAAATATGGTATCCCGTACAATACAGATTCAGTAGAAGTCATTGACGATCTATATATTATTGATCCTGAGAAGAAATTCAACCCAAAGATATTCAATCGAGCGCTATATTTTGACAGAGGCGATTTATACAACAGGACCGATCATAACCTTTCGCTCAACCGCTTAATTAGTTTAGGAACTTTCAAATTCGTCAAAAATGAATTCGTGATCTCCGATTCATTGAACAATAAATTCGACGCTTATTATTTGCTGACGCCACGCCCGTTTCAATCATTAAGATTGGAAACTTTAGGAAAAACGAGTTCTGCAAATACCACCGGAGGTGAACTGAACTTAAACTGGACTCACCGTAACCTTTTCCGGGGAGCAGAACAGCTTAAAGTTGCAGCTTATGGAGCGTTTGATGTACAGATCGGGGGACCAAAAGATGCTAACAACATCTTACGTGTCGGTGGAAATGCAGAATTATCGATACCCAGAATTGTAGCACCTTTCCGATTCCGATCCTCAAGTGCGTACGTGCCTCGAACCAACATTAAGCTTGGCTATGAATACTTGAGCCGAACTGAACTCTATACTTTACACAATTTCAATGCTTCATTTGGTTATTTGTGGAAAGAGAATGAAAGGAAAGAGCACGATTTGAAAATTTTCGATGCGACATTAGTTGCGCCTCAGAATGTTACCGATAAATATTATGAGCAGATTAATGGAAATCCCGCTTTAGGAATTGCGCCTAATCCTTTCCTCGCCCGTGTTATAGAAAAGCAGTTAATTTTCGGACCAACCTACAGTTATACGTATACCAATACGATGCTACCTAAAAAAAATACGATTTACTATAAAGGTACGGTAGACCTGGCAGGTACTATCTCCGGTTTGGTGAGTGGCGCTGATGCGAAAGGTGGTGAACAAAAGGAACTTTTTGGTGTACCATTCAGCCAATATGCCAAGATGGAACACGATTTTCGATTTTACAGAAAGGTTGGAGACAAAAGTATGATTGCAACGCGAGCTATTGCAGGTGTTGGGTATCCCTACGGAAATTCCACAACCATTCCGTATGTAAAACAGTTTTATGTTGGTGGAAGCAACAGTATACGTGCTTTCCGAGCAAGAACATTGGGTCCCGGAAGCTATAATCCGACCTTGCAGAATACTACTTTCTTCTTCGACCAATCTGGGGATATTAAACTAGAACTGAATGCGGAATATCGTGCAAATCTTTATAAATTCTTAAATGCAGCAGTATTTGCGGACGCTGGCAATGTTTGGTTAGTAAATGAAGATCCTGACAGACCAGGCGGAAAGTTCTCTGGCGACTTCCTTAAAGAAATTGCAGTTGGAGCAGGGGTAGGTCTTCGGCTCGATTTTTCCATATTAGTTTTAAGATTAGATTTAGCAATGCCTTTGAGAATACCATATTATGAAGAAGGCAATCGCTGGACGTTTGACAAAATCGATTTCGGAGACAGCCAATGGCGGAAAGATAATCTAATATTGAATATCGCAATTGGATATCCTTTCTAACAATAAGACAATATGAAGAAACTTCGCTTTTTCTGGGAAACCTTAAAGGAAACATTTACTGAATGGAATAACTCCCCTGCCGGAAAAGATTCTGCCAGTCTTGCGTACTACGCGATATTTTCAATTCCCGGGTTATTGATAATCATTATATGGATCGCTGGATATTTCTTCGGTCAAGATGCAATACAAGGACAGATTAGCGACGAAATTGGCGGTTTGATGGGAGAAAATGTCTCCAAAAGTATTGAAGAAATGATTGCAGGCGCCCTCATCGATAAAGAAAATATTTTTATGAAAATCGTTGGTATCTTTTCATTGGTGTTTGGTGCCACCACAATATTTTTCCAATTACAGAAATCGCTTAATTATATGTGGGACGTAGAGCCTGCACCGAGAAAAGCCATCGTTAAATTTTTACTAGACCGTGCCAACTCATTGGGGATGATCTTGGTAATAGGTTTCCTATTAATGATTACTACAGTGCTCTCATCTCTGATAAGTTTCTTTAATAATATTATTGCGATGCATTTCGGTTTAGAAACTTATTATTTAATGGAAGTTGTTAATTTTTCGATTAGTTTTCTAATTGTAACACTGGTCTTTGCTTTTATGTTTAAAGTATTACCTGATGTTGAAATTTCTTGGAAGTCAGTTTGGATTGGAGCTTTTTTAACAGCCGTATTATTCACCATAGGAAAATTTTTACTAAGCTTCTATTTCAGCGAATTTAAGCCGGAATCTGCATTTGGACAGGCAGGGACAATTATATTAATAATGATGTGGATTAATTACTCTTGCATGCTCATATTTTTTGGCGCAGAGTTTACTAAAGTATATTCGAATAAGAAAGGGTATAAAATTATTCCTTCAAAACACGCCAAATGGAGCTTAGAGAAACGTTATCATAAAGTTCTTGAAGAAAAGCATAATGATGCTGATAAGACGCCTGAAATGGAGAAGATTTAACATAAAAATACAGCCCTCAGGCTATACAAAAACCTAGATGAACTTATGATATCAAAATAATTCAATGGTGCTGGAAAATTTTTTCAGCGCTTTGTTATCGTTCCATTCCAACTTTTCCAGGCAAAGTAATTACCAATTGGTGTGTTCGGTCGTTCTAAATATCAAATTGTAAAAGTCACATTTACCTTATCATGGAGAACCCATTTCTTAGCCTAGATAGGCAACATTTCCATCACTTCCATCTCTATTAAGATTAGTGTAAATTTAATTTCAGTACTATATAATTTGAATGTAAGGAAGTTCAATCCCCTAGGCTTTATAGAAGTCATTAGAAATAGATTAAAGAACGATTATATAGAACTATGTAGTAGGCGCGCCGCTTTACCAACAGTTGGATTAACGTCATTCAATCGTAGAAAACAAAACTTAGAGCAAAAAAATAAATGAATGGACAAAGGATTATGAGCATTGTTTTAAGCCAATAAGTAAATTATATTTATCGTAAAAGCAAAAAATCCTCATTCATATTAATGAATGAGGATTTAAAAAAACTGGC